>NZ_PHSN01000099.1 GCF_002871005.1 Acidimangrovimonas sediminis | reverse complement strand
TTCATTTCGTGAATCCAGTATGGTAGCTGGGCGTCATGAGCAGACCCACACCCCCGACCTACAAGACCAAGAACTGGCCGGCCTATAATGAAGCGCTCAAGCGCCGGGGCTCGCTGACGATCTGGCTTGACCCTGAGATGACCTGGGATGCCGCGCCGACAGGACGGCGTGGCCGCCAGCAGATCTACAGCGACGCCGCCATCCAGACGTGCCTTTCAATGAAGGTCTTGTTCGGCATGGCGCTACGGCAGACGACCGGGTTTGTTGAGAGCCTGCTGAAACTGATCGGCTTGGACTGGGCAGTGCCCGACTTCAGCACGCTGTCCCGCCGCCAGAAGACCTTGGCCGTGAACATCCCCTA
>NZ_PHSN01000098.1 GCF_002871005.1 Acidimangrovimonas sediminis | reverse complement strand
CGAGGGTGGAGCGCTTGTAGCCCGAGAAATCGTGCCCGGTCAGCCGCCGGATCACGGCGCAGAAGCTCTCGATGCTGGGCGCCTCGACGCTGCCGGCGCCCAGCGTCTGGCTTCCGGTGCGGCTGAAGCGGGTGACGTGGCCGATCACCTCGGAGGGGGCGCAGACGTAATCGACGAGGCCGGTGGCGACGGCCGAGTTGGGCATGGAATCGTAGCGGGCGGAGCTGTCCTGCGCGAGGCAGAAGCCGCCCAGCTCCTTGACCGCGCGCAGCCCGACCGAGCCGTCGGCGCCGGTGCCCGAGAGGATCACGCAGACCGCCTGGCCGCGCTGGTCGGTGGCGAGGCTTTCGAAGAAATCGTCG
>NZ_PHSN01000097.1 GCF_002871005.1 Acidimangrovimonas sediminis | reverse complement strand
GAACCGTTTTTTCATTTTGCGTCTCGCTCCATGATCGGTTCGACCTCTTTCGCGGGTATGAAGCGCCAGTTGCGCCGAGGCCCTGCCATGACGTTGAGGTAGTACATCTCGAACCCGTAGGGCGCGCCGCAGGGGTGATGGCCGCGCGGCACGAGCACGACGTCGCCGTCCGAGACCGCCATGGTCTCGTCGATCTGCCGGTCGTCGGTATAGACCCGCTGGATGCCGAAGCCGTTTTCCGGGTTCAGCCGGTGGTAATAGGTCTCCTCGAGATAGGTGATGCGGGGAAAGTCGTCCTCGTCATGGCGGTGGCTGGGGTACGAGGACCAGTGCCCCGCCGGGGTGAAGACCTCGGTCACCAGCAGGCTGTCGCAGTAATCTTCCGCCTCCATGGCG
>NZ_PHSN01000096.1 GCF_002871005.1 Acidimangrovimonas sediminis | reverse complement strand
AGGAGATCGGTAGCGTCACCGCAGACGGCGCCTATGACACGCGCAAGTGCCATGAGGCCATTGCGGATCGAGGCGCTGCCGCCGTCATCCCACCCCGCAAGAACGCAAAACCATGGAAGTCGAACACCCTCGGAGCGGTCGCACGAAACGAAGCCTTGCGGGCGTCGAAGTATCTCGGTCGGGCGCTCTGGCGAAACTGGAGCGGTTATCACCGCCGAAGCCGCGTCGAAACGAAGATGCACTGTGTGAAACTGCTGGGGCAGCGCCTCATGGCGCGGGACTTCGACCGTCAGGTCGCTGAACTCCAGATCCGCATAGCCGTCCTGAATGGCTACACCGCGCTCGGCATACCTGTCACTGAGGTCGTGGGGTAAGTCTGTCCGGGGATAGGGGAACCTCGCCTAACAGCCGATTTGCGCAACAGAGTCG
>NZ_PHSN01000095.1 GCF_002871005.1 Acidimangrovimonas sediminis | reverse complement strand
TGTCGCGCAGCTGCGCGGTCAGCTGGAACGAGCCCTCGCGGCCGAGGGTGTAGGCCTCGCGCAAAGCGTCGGGCACGTCGGACAGCGCCGAGAGCGGGTAGCGCGCGGCGCGCGCGATCTCGAGCATGCGCTCGTCGATGTCGGTGGCGAAGATCTGCACCTTCAGCTCGCGGCCGGTGCGCTCGATCTCGTCGGCGCACAGCATGGCGATGGAATAGGCCTCCTCGCCCGAGGAACAGCCCGGCACCCAGATCCGCAGGTCCTGGTCGGGGATCGCGGTGGCGATCAGCGGCGCGATCGCCTCGTCGCGCAGGGCGCGGAAATGCGCGGCGTCCCGGAAGAAGCGGGTGACGTTGATCAACAGGTCGCCGAACAGCGCATCGGCCTCGCCGGGGCCGCGTTCGAGGCGGTCGCGATAGGCCTCGGGGTCGGTC
>NZ_PHSN01000094.1 GCF_002871005.1 Acidimangrovimonas sediminis | reverse complement strand
CCACTGCCGCCTATGTGGTGGCCGCGGTTCTCTTCATCCTGTCGCTGGGCGGGCTGTCGGGCCAGGAAAGCGCCAAGCGGGCGGTGTGGTACGGCATGGCCGGGATGGCGCTGGCGGTCCTCGCCACGCTGATCGGGCCGGGCTCGGGGCTGTGGTTGCTGTCGCTCGTGCTGATCGCGGCGGGCGGTGCCGTGGGCTGGGTCGTGGCCAAGCGGGTGCAGATGACCGAGATGCCGCAGCTGGTGGCCGCGATGCATTCGCTCGTGGGCCTTGCCGCGGTCTTCGTGGGCTACAACGCCTACATCACCCTGGTGCATGTGCTGGCGATGCCGCCCGAGGCGCGGGCGCTGACCACGGGCTTCACCGCCATCGTGGCGCACAAGGCCCCGGTCGAGCTGTCGATCATGCGGGTCGAGCTGTTCCTGGGCGTGTTC
>NZ_PHSN01000093.1 GCF_002871005.1 Acidimangrovimonas sediminis | reverse complement strand
CTACGGCTGGACTGACGCGACCCTGGCCCTCGGGCCGCATGCGATGGTGTGAGGGGGGGGGCGGGCGACTGCGCCGGGCATTGTTCAGTGCGTCGGGGAAGGGAAGTGCGGAAGCGCCCGCGAGTCCTTTGGGGAAGGTTCAAGGCGCCTCCGCAATGAAGGGATCGGACATCCTTCGCCCGGCAGGATAGAACGACAGGGCGGGCGCCGCAAATTTCCCAACGTACTGTCGGCTGCTTCCTGCCCAGGTGCCGGCCCCGTCATCGGTCACCGAAAAGGCTGCGGAAGCGCCTCGGGCGCTTTGGCTCTCGTTGGCGCTTCCGCAATGAAGGCAGTCGGCTCACCTTCCCCCATGCCCTAGCCCCCTGTGGCAGGTGCCGCAATCGGCAGCGCTCCTGGAGGCGGCGACCCGCTCAGACACCAGCCCGCGGGGTCATCTTGAAGGGGGCGTTCA
>NZ_PHSN01000092.1 GCF_002871005.1 Acidimangrovimonas sediminis | reverse complement strand
GGGTGGTCCAGACCGGTTCGGTGAAGGCGAATGCGTCACTCATTGCGGGCCTGCCGCTTTATCGGGTCTGGCCGGGTCATTCGGTGTAATACCGTTGTCCGTAGGCGGCATAGGCGCCGTATTCGGCGCCGTAGCCATAGCTTTTCATGCCCTTCGCGCTGATCTGGTTCAGCGCCAGGCCCGCGACCCGGGCGTTGCCGAGTTCGAGCATCTTGAGCCCCTCCGAGACCTGGGCCTTCAGCGTCGAATCCCAGCGGACCACGAAGAGAACCGCGTCCGCCAGCTGCGCGATCACCCGGGCGTCGGGGACGACCAGCACCGGCGGGGTGTCGATCACCACGATGTCGTAGATCTCGCGCGTGCGGTCCATCACCCGGGCGAAGGCCTGCGAGGCGAAGACGTCGGTGCCGTTCACGTTGCTTTCGCCGCTCAGCAGGATGTCGCAGCCGATCAGGTCGTCGTG
>NZ_PHSN01000091.1 GCF_002871005.1 Acidimangrovimonas sediminis | reverse complement strand
CCGGAGATCGGGGAGAACTCGATCCGCGCGCTGATGGAAGCGGTTGACGCCTACATCGAGACCCCTGCGCGTCCGGTCGACCAGCCGTTCCTGATGCCGATCGAGGACGTGTTCTCGATCTCGGGCCGCGGCACGGTTGTGACCGGCCGTGTCGAGCGTGGCGTGATCAACGTCGGCGACGAGATCGAGATCGTGGGCATCCGCGACACCAAGAAGACGGTGTGCACGGGCGTCGAGATGTTCCGCAAGCTGCTGGATCGCGGTGAGGCGGGCGACAACATCGGCGCGCTGCTGCGCGGCGTCGACCGTGACGGCGTTGAGCGCGGCCAGGTGCTGTGCAAGCCGGGTTCGGTGACCCCGCACACGAAGTTCGAGGCCGAGGCCTACATCCTGACGAAGGAAGAAGGCGGCCGCCACACACCGTTCTTCGCGAACTACCGCCCGCAGTTCTACTTCCGCACGACGGACG
>NZ_PHSN01000090.1 GCF_002871005.1 Acidimangrovimonas sediminis | reverse complement strand
CGCATCTGAGCCACCGCCAGACCGAGGCGGCGGTGCTCAAGGCGCTGGCCATCGCGCGCGAGGGTGGCGTGCAGACCGCGCTCGACATCGACTATCGTCCGAATTTGTGGGGCGTGGCGGGGCATGGCGACGGCGAGAGCCGCTTCGTGGCCTCCGGGACGGTCACGGAGAAGCTGCAATCGACGCTGCACCTCTTCGACCTGATCGTGGGCACCGAGGAGGAGTTCCACATCGCCGGGGGCACGACCGACACGCTGGCGGCCTTGCGGGCGGTCCGCGCGGTCAGCGGCGCCACGCTGGTCTGCAAGCGCGGGCCGATGGGGGCGGTGGCCTTCACCGGCGAGATCCCCGGCGCGCTCGACGCGGGCGAGGCCGGGCCGGGCTTCCCGATCGAGGTGTTCAACGTGCTGGGCGCGGGCGACGGCTTCATGTCGGGGCTGATCAAGGGCTGGCTGGAGGGCGCGGCATGGCCCCGCGCGCTGGAATACGCCA
>NZ_PHSN01000009.1 GCF_002871005.1 Acidimangrovimonas sediminis | reverse complement strand
GGTGGGTGCGGGGGTGTGAAACCCCCGCGGATGCGGTGGGTGCGGGGGTGTGAAACCCCCGCGGATGCGGTGGGTGCGGGGGTGTGAAACCCCCGCGGATGCGGTGGGTGCGGGGGTGTGAAACCCCTCGCGGATGCGGCGAATACGGGAGGCAAAGCCTCTGCGGCACGCCGCCGGACCCGCAGCCGCCTTGCGGCAGGGCCTCGCGTCGATTATAGGGCAGGCAAGGCGGGGGACCGGCAATCAGCCGTGCCCCCTTTCGTGCATCCCGGAGGGCCCATGGCGCGGCGCAAGAAGATCTACGAAGGCAAGGCCAAGATCCTGTACGAGGGCCCGGAGCCGGGAACCCTTGTGCAGTATTTCAAGGACGAGGGCGTGACGCCCGAGTCCGGCGCGCCGGATGTGGTCGAAGGGCGCGGCGTGCTCAACAACCGGCTGTCGGAATTCTTCATGACCGGGCTGAACGCGATCGGCGTTCCGACCCACTTCATCCGCCGCATAAACATGCGCGAACAGCTGATCCGCGCGGTCGAGATCATTCCGCTGGCCGTTGTGGTGCGCAATTTCGCCGCCGGCTCGATGTCGGAACGTCTCGGCATCGCCGAGGGCACCGCCCTGCCGCGCCCGATCGTGGAGTTCTACTTCAAGGACGAGGCGCTCGGCGATCCCCTGGTCACCGAGGAACACGTGATCGCCTTCGGCTGGGCCGGGCAGCAGGATCTCGACGACATGGTCGCGTTGGCGCTGCGGGTGAACGACTTCCTGTCGGGGGTGATGATGGGCGTGGGGATCCGGCTCGTGGATTTCCGCATCGAGGTCGGGCGGATCTGGGAGGGCGATTACCAGCGCCTGATCGTCGCCGACGAGATCAGCCCCGACAGCTGCCGGCTGTGGGACATGCGCACGGGCGAGCGGTACGGCAAGGATGCCGGCACCGAGGATCCCGCGATGATGGCCGAGGCGCATGCCGAGGTGGCGCGCCGGCTCGGGGTGCTGCCGTCGAACGTGACCCACGCGACGAAACCGACACTGATCAACTGAGGGGATGGCCGATGAAGGCGCGGGTGCATGTGATGCTGAAGGCGGGGGTGCTCGATCCCCAGGGCGAGGCCGTGCGCCATGCGCTCGGCACGCTGGGGTTCGAGGGCGTGGAGGGCGTCCGCCAGGGCAAGGTGATCGAGATCGACCTGGCCGGCGACGACAAGGCGGGCGCCGAGGGCCAGGTCAAGGCGATGTGCGAGAAGCTGCTCGCCAATACCGTGATCGAGAAATACGACATCGAGATCGTCTGAGGCCTTCCCGGGCGCTGGCGCCTCGCCATCTGCCGCGCGCGGCGACGAGGAGCAGCGAAGCGCCCGACTAGGGCCGTTTTCACTGGTCGCGGCGCGCGAATTGCGCTATCGCGGCGGGCATATGGGCAGCAGCGGAGGGCGCGCGATGAAGGCGGCCGTGATCACCTTTCCGGGGTCCAATGCGGACCGGGATCTCGTCGTGGCCTTCGAGGCCGGCGGCGCCGAGGTCGCGCGGGTCTGGCACAAGGATACCGAGCTTCCCGAGGGCACCGACATCGTCGGCATTCCGGGCGGCTTCTCCTTCGGCGACTACCTGCGCTGCGGCGCGATCGCCGCGCGCTCGCCGATCATCGGCTCGGTCCTGCGCCACGCCGATCGCGGCGGCTACGTGCTGGGCATCTGCAACGGCTTCCAGGTGCTGACCGAGACCGGTCTGCTGCCCGGTGCCCTGATGCGCAATGCCGGGCTGAAATTCATCAGCAAGATGGTGGACCTCAACGTCACCACCGCGGCCTCGGCCTTCACCGGCGGCTGGCAGGCGGAGGAGGTGGTGCGCATCCCGGTGGCCCATCACGATGGCAACTACACGGTGACCGAGGATCAGCTCGCCCAGCTCAGGGACGAGGATCGCGTCGCCTTCACCTATGCCCGCAACCCCAACGGCTCGGTGGGCGACATCGCCGGCGTGCTGTCTGCCAACCGGCGCGTGCTGGGCATGATGCCGCATCCCGAACGCGCCATGGTCGCGGGTCATGGGAGTGTCGACGGCTCGGTGCTTTTCCGCGCGCTCGTGGGCGTGATGGCGCCGGCCTGATTGACGCACCGCGCACGGATGCTTGAGCACGGGGCCGCTCGCGCTGTATCTTCCGCGCCATGGCGCTGATCGAGGACACCAGAAACAAGGGGGGCAGGACACCGCAGCGGTTCAGCTGGCGGGTCCGGCTGGTCATCGGTGCCCTGATCGTGCTGGGCATGGGGGTGGTCTGGGTCACCAACACCTGGCTGACCCAGCGTTTCACCGAAACCACCCGCAACCGCGCCGAGTTGCGGCTTGCGCTCTATACCGGCAACGTGATGTCGGAGCTGCAGCGCAACTCGGTCGTGCCGCTGCTGCTGGCGCGCGACCCGTCGCTGGTCGAGGCGCTGACCTCGAACGATTATTCGGTCACCTCGCAGCGGCTGATCCTGCTGCAATCCGAGATCGGCGCCGCCTCGATCCTGCTGCTGGATCAGCAGGGCAAGGTGGTCGCCGCGACCGACCGCAACCGGATCGGCGAGAACCTGTCGAACGCGCCGCCCTTCGTCGAGGCGCAGCGCGCAAAGGATACCGTCTTCACCTCGACCCGGCGCGAGAGCGCGGGCTACGAGTTCACCTTCTCGCGCTCGGTCCTCGACGACAAGAAGCCGGTGGGCGTGATCGTGGTCGAGGTCGATCTGATGAAGTTCGAAAGGGCCTGGGCGGGCTTTGCCGATGCCGTGGCCGTGGTGAATACCGCGGGCACGATCATCCTGTCGACCGAACCCTCGTGGCGCGGTCTGACGATGAAGCAGGCGCTCGAGGTGCGCGATGCGCCCTCGGCGATCGAGCGCGCGATCAAGGCCACCGCCGACTGGGCGCAATTCCCGCCGGACGCTTATGTTCATGGCGAAGGGGTGATGAGCAACGAGGCCAAGATCCCGTTCCGGGGATGGAAGCTCATCGCCTTCACCCGCTACGATTCGATCCGCGAGCGGGTGAACGCCTTCCTGGCGCTGGAGATCATGGGCTTTGCCATCCTTCTGGCGCTTACCTTCTACATGCTGTCGCGCAAGGCCTGGTCCCGGTCGATCCTGTTCCAGCAGGAATCGGCAGAGCTTCGCCTGTTGAACGCCCGTCTCCAGCGGGAAATCGCCGAGCGCGAGAAGGTCCAGAAGGACCTTGCGGTGGCCGAACAGACCCTTGCGCAATCCTCGAAGCTGGCCGCCCTGGGCGAGATGTCGGCCGCCGTCAGCCACGAGCTGAACCAGCCCCTGGCCGCGATGAAGACCTACCTTGCCGGCGCGCGTCTCCTTCTTCAGCGCAAGCGGCCGGACGAGGCGTTGTCCTCGTTCCAGCGGATCGACGACCTGATCGAGCGGATGGGGGCGATCACGCGTCAGCTGAAAAGCTATGCCCGCAAGGGCGGTGAGGCGTTCGAGCCTGTGGACATGAGGGTTTCCGTCTCTTCGGCGCTGTCGATGATGGAGCCCCAGCTCAAGCACAAGGTGATCAAGATCGCCCGCACCCTGCCGCGCCAGCCGGTGATGGTGATGGCCGACCGGGTGCGTCTGGAGCAGGTGATCATCAACCTGCTGCGCAACGCGCTCGACGCGATCAAGGACGCGCGCGAGCCGCAGATCGACCTGCTTTTGACGGCCGGCGAGACGGCGACCCTGACGGTGCGCGATAACGGCCACGGCATTGCCGATCTCGAGAATTTGTTTGAACCTTTCTATACTACCAAGCGTCCGGGAGAGGGCGTTGGCCTGGGGCTTGCCATTTCGTCGGGGATCGTGAACGACCTCGGCGGCAGGCTCACGGCGCACAACGCCGAGGGCGGGGGGGCTGTTTTCGAAGTCCAGCTCCCCATATTGAACAAGAAGGCCGAAGCAGCCGAGTGAGGTGACATGACGCGCGCCATGAAGATCGCGATCGTCGATGACGAACAGGATATGCGGCAGTCGATCAGCCAGTGGCTGGCGTTGTCGGGTTTTGACACCGTGGCCTATCCATCGGCCGAAGAGGCGCTCAAGGCCATCCAGGCGGATTTCGCAGGTGTTGTGGTGAGTGACATCAAGATGCCGGGGATGGATGGCATGGCCTTCCTGAAGCGGCTGATGAGCATGGATTCGTCACTGCCGGTGATCATGATCACCGGGCATGGCGACGTGCCGATGGCGGTGGAGGCGATGCGCCTGGGCGCCTACGATTTCCTTGAAAAGCCGTTCAACCCCGACCGCATGATCGAGCTTGCCAAGCGCGCGACACAGCTGCGCCGGCTGACCCTCGACAACCGTGCGCTGCGGCGCGAGCTGTCGGACGGCACCGTGCTGATGAAGAAGCTGATCGGCTCGTCCCCGGTGATGGAACGGCTGCGCGAGGATATTCTCGACCTTGGCCAGGCCGACGGCCACGTGCTGATCGACGGTGAGACGGGGACGGGCAAGACCCTCGTGGCGCATGCGCTGCATGCCGTGGGGCCGCGGGCGGGCAAGAAGTTCGTTTCGATCTCCTGCGCCGCCTATGCCGAGGACGAGCTGGCCACGCGCCTCTTCGGGCCGACCGAGGAAGGCATGGGCCTGCCGCATGTCGAGGAGGCCCGAGGCGGCACGCTCTGCCTCGAGGATATCGAGGCGCTGAGCCAGGGGATGCAGGCGCGCCTGCTGACCTTCATCAACGACCAGGGCACTCCGGCCGAAACCCGCATCGTCGCGATCTGCAACGAACACGCGCAGGGCAAGACGGTCGAGGATGCGCTGCGCCCCGACCTCTACTATCGCCTCGCCGCGCTGAAGATCACGCTGCCGCCCCTCAGGACGCGGGGCGAGGATATCCTGACGCTCTTCACCCGCCTGACCGAGCAGTTCGCCGAGGAATATGGCTGCGAGGCGCCGGAGCTGACCGCGCAGGAGGCGGCGCAGCTTCTGCAGGCGCCGTGGCCCGGGAACGTGCGCCAACTGGTGAACGTGGCCGAGCGCGCAGTTCTGCAGAACCGTCGCGGCTCCGGCTCCATCACCTCGCTCCTCATGCCCGAAGACGACACGCAGGCCCCCGCGATGACGACCGAGGGCAAGCCGCTCAAGGAATACGTCGAGGCGTTCGAGCGGATGCTGATCGACAACACCATGCGGCGCCACAAGGGCTCTATCGTCGGTGTGATGGAAGAGCTTTGCCTGCCGCGCCGGACGCTGAACGAGAAGATGGCGAAATACGGTCTGACCCGGGCCGATTACGTCTGACCCCGGGGCAAACCCTGTTGCCGATGCGGGCGCCTCCCTTCGGGGACGGCGCCCGTTGCATTTCGCGGCGCAGGACAGGGCCCTGACGCGTGCAGATCCCTGACACCCGGGGCCGTTCTGCCATGCCGCGGGCCTGCTGCCGGGGCCGGCCAGCGTCAGGGCCGATGCCCGGTATTCGTGCCGCACGGACCGGGACAGCTCGAACCCGAGACATTTCCCATTGTGTTTTATCCCCAAGCGCAGCTATGGTCATCTTTATGCGCACATGCATCCTCCGGGTGTACGGCGCTCACCAGTTTCGCTGCTGCCTCGGACGCCGGGTGCCTAACCCGGGCGCGAGGAGTCAGCAGGCCGATGGGCCGAAAGGCCGAAATTTGCCCGCCAAGTCACTGACAACACGGGCTTTTCACATGGGTCCCCGCTCGGGTGCCCGGAACAGGACCGCGATGGACCGCCAAGGCAGGATGTTGCAGGCAGAGGGCCGGCCGATGGGCCGCGACACCGCCCCGCGACACGTCTTGCCGGTGGCCCCGCTCGCCACAACAAGTCACCCCTCACGCTCCGCTGCGCCGCCGGGACAAAGGGCCGCAAGCCCGTCCCGGAGCCGTGTCGTGCCGTGCGGGTGCAACGGAAGACAATGGCTAAGAAGATGCTTATCGACGCCACCCACGCGGAGGAAACCCGCGTCGTGGTGGTGGATGGAAACAAGGTCGAAGAATTCGATTTCGAGACCGCGGCAAAGCGACAGCTCGCCGGCAACATCTACCTTGCAAAGGTAACGCGGGTCGAACCGTCGCTGCAGGCGGCCTTCGTGGACTATGGCGGAAACCGCCATGGTTTCCTCGCCTTCTCGGAAATCCACCCGGATTATTACCAGATCCCCACCGCCGACCGGCAGGCCCTGCTCGAGGAAGAGCGCGCCTATGCCCGCCAGCAGGACGAGGACGAGACCGAGAAGAAATCCTCGTCGCGCAAGCGCCGCTCGCGCAGCCGCAAATCCTCGAAGCCCGAGGCCGTGGCCAGCGATGACGCCGTCGAGACGGCTGAGGTCGAAGCCGCCGAAGGCAACGACATCGCCGGTATGGGCGTCGTCGACCTGGGCGAGGACACCGGCGCAGATGCCCTCTTCACCGACGAGGCGGGCACGGACGATGGTCACGACCACGGGCACGACCACGACGATGATGAGGACGGGGCCGAGGATGCTTCGGACAAGGACACCGAGATCGAGTCGGTGGCCGAAGAGGACGTGGCCGAGGAAATCCGCCAGCCGCGCAAACCCCGGCCGCGCAAGTACAAGATCCAGGAAGTCGTCAAGGTCCGGCAGATCATGCTGGTCCAGGTCGTGAAGGAAGAGCGCGGAAACAAGGGCGCCGCGCTGACGACCTACCTGTCGCTGGCGGGCCGTTACTGCGTGCTCATGCCCAACACCGCGCGCGGTGGCGGGATCAGCCGCAAGATCACCCAGGCCGCCGACCGCAAGAAGCTCAAGGAAATCGCGTCGGAGATCGAGGTGCCGGAAGGCGCCGGCCTGATCATCCGCACGGCCGGTGCCAAGCGCACCAAGGCCGAGATCAAGCGCGATTATGAATACCTGATGCGGATGTGGGAACAGATCCGCGATCTGACCCTGAAATCCATCGCGCCGGCCCCGATCTACGAGGAAGGCAACCTGATCAAGCGGTCTATCCGCGACCTCTACAACCGCGACATCGACGAGGTTCTGGTCGAGGGTGGCGAAGGCTACCGCGTGGCCAAGGACTTCATGAAGATGATCATGCCGTCCCACGCGAAGAACGTGAAGCAATACGCTGATCCGCTGCCGCTTTTCGCGCGCTACCAGGTCGAGACGTACCTGGGCGGAATGTTCAATCCGGTGGTGCAGCTGAAATCCGGCGGTTACATCGTGATCGGCGTGACCGAGGCGCTTGTGGCGATCGATGTGAACTCCGGCCGGGCCACCAAGGAAGGCTCGATCGAGGATACGGCGACCAAGACCAACCTCGAGGCCGCGGAAGAGATCGCGCGCCAGCTGCGCCTGCGCGACCTTGCCGGCCTGATCGTCATCGACTTCATCGACATGGAAGAGCGCAAGAACAACGCCGCCGTCGAGAAGAAGCTCAAGGACAAGCTCAAGACCGACCGCGCCCGCATCCAGGTGGGTCGGATCTCGGGCTTCGGCCTCTTGGAGATGTCGCGCCAGCGTCTGCGCCCGGGGATGCTCGAATCCACCACCCAGCCCTGCGCCCATTGCCACGGCACCGGCCTGATCCGTTCGGACGACAGCCTCGCGCTGCAGATTCTGCGCGCGCTGGAGGAAGAGGGGACCCGTAAGCGGTCGAAGGAGGTGCTGCTGAAGGCGCCGATCGCGATCGTCAATTTCCTGATGAACCAGAAGCGCGAGCATATCGCGCAGATCGAGGCGCGTTACGGCATGTCCGTGCGCATCGAGGCCGATCCGTCGCTGATCAGCCCCGACTTCACCATCGAGAAGTTCAAGACCGCGACCCGCGTGGTCGAGCTGGCGCCGGTGGTGTCGATCGACACCTCGGTCATGCCCGACCTCGAGGAAGAGGACGAGGATGATATCGTCGAGGCGGAGGACGAAGCCGAGGAGGCGGCGGAGGAGTCCCGTGACGACACGCGCGAGGAAAGCCGTGAGGATGGCGAGGGGCAACCGACCAAGAAGAAGCGTCGTCGCCGGCGGCGGCGGCGTGGCGGTGGCAACGGCCAGAACGGTGGCGCGGAGCAAGGTCAGGACGGCGACGAGGCCGGGGACGCCGACGCTGGGGAAACGGAAGCCGCAGGAACGGCCGACGACGCCCCGGTGACGCCGGAACCGGCGCCCGTGACGACCGCGGAGCCGGTTGCCGAGGCCCCGGCAGAAGAGGCTCCGGCCGCCGAGGCTCCGGACGCGGCCGCGGAAGCGACCCCTGAAACGACCGCGGAAGTGACTGGGGAAGAGGCCCCCAAGAAGAAGACCGTCTCGCGGTCGTCTCGGAGCCGCTCCAAGAAGAAGGTCGAGGCAGCCGAGACCACGGCTGACGGTGCCGCCACGGTGAGCGCCGAAAGCGAGGCAACCGACGCCACGCCCGAGGTGGCATCGGAAGCGCCGAAGAAAAAGCCCTCGAGCCGGTCGAGATCCTCGACGGCCAAGTCGGCGGCGTCGAAATCCGCGCCGAAGTCGACCGGGTCCAAGGCGGCCAAAGAAGGCGAAGAGGCAGCCGAGGGCGAGAAGCCGGTCAAGGCCCGTTCGACGCGCAGCCGCGCGAAGAAAAAGGTCGAGGAGGCGGCCCCTGCCGCGGAGGAGACCCCGGTTGAGGCTCCGGTGGCGGAGACGCCCGCCCCCGCGCCGGAACCGGCCCCCGCGCCCGCGGCGTCCGAGCCTGCGGCTGAACCCGCGCCGCAGCCGACGCCGGAACCGGCCCCCGCCGGGGCCGAGCCGGAAGAGGACGGCCGTCCCAAGCGCACCGGCTGGTGGTCGCGCTGAGGCGCCGCCACAGTGTCGAGATGATCGAAACGCCGGGGTTTTCCCCGGCGTTTCCCGTTTCGGGGATGTTCGCGCCGTCTCGGTTGAGAGGGCGTTCAGGCGCCCCGGCGGATCAGGCAGATAACCGCCCCGCCGTCGCGCGCGACCGAGACGAGGTCATGCCCGGCCTGGGCACAGAAGACGGGCAGGTCGATCTCGGCCGCGGGATCGGTAGTGCGCACCCTGAGCAGCGCGCCAGGCGCCAGCGCCGCAAGCCGCTTGCGGGTCTTCAGGACGGGGAGCGGGCACAGCAGCCCCTCGGCGTCCAGCTCCTCGATCCTCTCGTCCATCCCCGCGGCATAGGCGCGCGCGCAGCGCCTGTCCACGCATTTGTCAGCCGCGGCAGGGTGACGGCGCGCGCCGGCTGGGCTAAAGCCTGCAGGACAAGCCGGAAGGATGACGAGTGAGATGGCCGGATTCGATCTGATCGACGCAAGCCTGCTGCCCGCCATGGCGATCGCGCTGATGGCGGGGGTGCTGTCGTTCCTCAGCCCCTGCGTGCTGCCGATCGTGCCGCCGTACCTTGCCTACATGGGCGGGATCTCGGTGACCGAGCTGCAGGGCCGCGACGGCAGCAGGCGCAGCGCCGTGCCCGCGGCGGTCGGCTTCGTGCTGGGGCTTTCCACGGTCTTCCTGTTCCTTGGCTTCGCCGCCTCGGCCTTCGGTGCCTTCTTCCTGTCGAACGCGCGGATCTTCTCGACGCTGGCGGGGGTGATCGTGATGGTCTTCGGGGCGCATTTCGTGGGCGTCTTCCGCATCCCCTTCCTCGACCGCGAGATGCGGCTGCACGCGGGCGACCGCGGCGGCTCGGTGCTGGGCGCCTACGTGCTGGGGCTTGCCTTCGCCTTCGGCTGGACGCCGTGCATCGGCCCGCAGCTGGGCGCCATCCTGTCGCTTGCCGCGCAGGAGGCCAACGTCGCCCGGGGCACTTTCCTGCTGGCGGTCTATGCGCTGGGGCTGGGCATTCCGTTCCTGCTGGTCGCGGCCTTCTTTCCGCGGTTGCACGGCTTCATGGCCTGGATGAAACGGCACATGGAACGGATCGAGCGGATCATGGGCCTGCTTCTGTGGACCATCGGCCTTCTGATGCTGACCGGGGGGCTGTCGTCCTTCTCCTACTGGCTGCTCGAGAGCTTCCCGGGGCTGGCACAGCTGGGCTGATCTCGGCCCCCGGAGGGGCGTGCGGGCCCCTATGTACCCGCTGGCCTTGCCGGAACCTTACTTTCGCCCGAAACCCGGGCTATCGTCGGCCGGGTGACGAGGATCAAGCAGATGGCCGAGGTCGAACAGGGCAGGGTGGCGCGGCGCCGGGTGTTCTACATTCCCGGCTACGATCCCATTCATCCCCGCCGCTACCGGGAGCTTTACCGCAAGGAAAGCGCGGCGCAGGCGGCGCTTTCGGGTTACCGGGTCAAGATCGCGCCGCGGCGCTCTCCGGAACGCGGGCAGGGCGGCTATGGCTGGTTCGTCGACGCCACGATCGACGGCGCCGAGGTGGAGGCCGAGGTCGACGTTCTGGTCTGGTCCGACATCGTGCGCCAGTCGATGGCGCAGGGCATCGCCGCGACCTACTGGCAACTGGTGCGTACCGCCTGGATCTACATCGCCTCGGGGGCGCTATGGCGGCTGATGGGGCTGCGCAAGGGGCCGATCATCGCCGCGCTCTACCCGGTCTTCATGCTGATCGCGCAGCTCGTGCTGGCCGTGGGCCTTGGGTGGATGGTCGGGGCGTTGGTTGCGCTGGTGCTGCCCGCCTGGGCTGGCTGGATTGCGGCGATCGTCGTCATTCCCATGGTGCTGCACTGGTTCCGCGCGCGTGACGGCAAGCTTTTCGCCTATTACCTGATGCACGACTATGCCTATTCCGCCCGCACGGGCGGCGCCAACCCGCCGGAACTGGAGGCGCGGATGACGGCCTTCCGCCTGACCCTGGCCGAGGCGCTGGCCGGCGATTTCGACGAGGTGCTGGTGGTCGGCCATTCCTCGGGCGCGCATCTGGGAGTGTCGATCCTCGCCGACCTGATCCGCGACGGGTTGCCCCGGAACGAAAGGGTGGGCGGGCCGCCGGTGCTATCGTTCCTGACGCTGGGCCAGGTGGTGCCGATGGTGTCGTTCCTGCCACGGGCCGACAGGCTGCGCGCCGACCTCAACTACCTTTCTGCCCGGGACGAGATCGCCTGGGTCGACATCACCGCGCCGGGTGACGGATGCGCCTTCGCGCTCTGCGATCCGGTGGCGGTGTCGGGGGTGGCGCCGGAGGGGAAGCGCTGGCCGCTGGTGCTTTCGGCCGCCTTCACCCAGACGCTGTCGCCCGCGCGGTGGAAGGCGCTGCGCTGGCGCTTCTTCCGGCTGCATTTCCAGTATCTCTGCGCCTTCGACCGGCCCGATCACTACGATTACTTCAAGATCACCGCTGGCCCGCTTACCCTGGGTGCGCGCTACGCCGGCTGGGAACCCTCGCGCAGCCGGATCGAGCGCCCGCGCTCGCGTCACACCTCGATGGCGGCATGAGCCTTTCTGACGCAGGGCAGGATCGGGACGGGGCAGGCGCTGCGCGCTGCCCCGTGTCCCATGCGCCCGACGCCGATCCCCGGGGTCATGGAGAGCGGGGACCGGTTCCGCCAAAGCCCATCCCGCGGCCCGACAAGGTTTCGCTCCTGCGGTATCTGAAGCTGTTCCGGCAGGATATCCTCTCGGCCCAGCCCGCACGCCTCTACCGCGCCTGGATGGCCGAGTTCCGCACCCCGTTCTTCCGCAGCTACATGTGCAATGATCCGGCACTGGTCGATCTGGTGCTGAAGACCCGGCCGAAGGACTTCCCGAAATCCGACCGAATCCGCGAGGGGCTGCGCCCCCTCCTGCGCGACAGCGTCTTCGTCACCAACGGGGAGACATGGGCCCGCCAGCGCCGCATCATCGACCCGGCGTTCGAGGGCGGGCGCCTGCGCGATACATTCCCCGCGATGTGGCAGGCGGGCCTTGCCTGTGTTGCCCGTCTCGGCATGAAGACCGGCGCGGAAGAGATTGAAATAGAGGAGGAAACCTCGCATGTCGCGGCTGATGTGATCTTCCGCACCCTGTTCTCGATCCCGATCGAACACGAGGTTGCCGGCGCCGTGTTCCATGAGTTTCGCGCCCACCAGAGGGCCTCGCCGGTGGTCAACCTGGGTGCCTTCCTGCCGCTGCCGCGCTGGGTTCCGCGCTTTCATTCCCGGGCCACGAAGCGCACGGCGGCGCGGATCCGCCGCCTGATCGAGGGGCTGACCACGGCCCGTGCCGCCGAGATTGCGGCGGGCACCGCGCCGGACGACCTTGTCACCAAGATCATGACGACGCCTGATCCGCAGACCGGCGCCTGTTTCGATACGTCGGAGATGGTCGATCAGGTCGCGATCTTCTTCCTCGCCGGGCACGAGACCTCGGCCTCCTCGCTGGGTTGGGCCCTCTATCTGCTGGCGCAGAACCCCGGTTGGCAGGACCGGGTCGCGGCCGAGGCGCAACACGTTCTGGATGACGAAAGCCCAGACTTTTCAATGCTCAGCGGGCTGAAGCTCAGCCGCGCCGTGTTCCGCGAGGCGATGCGCCTGTACCCCCCGGTGCCGATGTTCGTGCGCGAGGCGACGAGGGGTGAGATGTTCCGCGACCGGCCCGTCGCGCCGGGGGCGCAGGTGGTGATTTCGCCGTGGCACCTGCACCGGCATGAGCGGCTGTGGGACAATCCCGACGGCTTCGATCCCGGCCGGTGGGAGACGGAAAACGGGCGCGCCTGCCTGCGAAACGCCTATATCCCGTTCTCGACCGGGCCGCGCGTCTGTCCCGGTGCGGGCTTTGCCATGGCCGAGGGGCCGCTGCTCCTGTCGATGATCCTGCGGGACTTCCGGCTTGAGACGGCGGCGGGGCGCGAGCCGGTTCCTGTGGCGCATCTGACGGTGCGGTCGGCGGAAGGGATCTGGCTCAGGCTTTCCGCGCGAACGTGAATTGCGCGGATCGCGGCAGCGTGGTTTCGCTAGCGCCCAGCAGAGGCTTATTTCGGTGACATCATGGACAGACAGGGCCTGACGCGGCGGCTTTTCGTGGCGTCTGCCGGGGCGGGGGCGCTGGTGCCCGCGCTGGCAGCGCCGGCGGTGGCGCTGGGGCCGCGCGACTTCCTCGAGCCCCATATGCACCTGCAGGGGACGGGGGACGAAAGCCCGCGTGTCGCGCTGACCTTCGATGCCTGCGGCGGCGAGACCGATCACCGGATCCTCGATCTGCTGCTGGCGGAACGGATCCCGGCAACGATCTTCGTCGCCGGACCCTGGCTGCAACGCAACCGGCCGATCTTTGACCGCCTGGTGACGCGGCCCGACCTGTTCGAGATCGGCAATCACGGGCTGCATCATCACGCGGCGATCGACGAGGCGGTGAAGCTTTGGGGCGTGCCCGCGGCCGGATCGCCGCACGGGGTCGCGCTGGAGGTCGAGGGGGGCGCCGCGCTGATCGTGGCGGCAGGCGGGCTGCGGCCACGCTGGTTCCGTGGGGCGACCGCGCTTTACACCAGCGCGTCGATCCAGGAAATCGAGGGGCTGGGCTACCGTGTCGCCGGGTTCTCGATCAACGGCGATGACGGCGCAAGCCTGCCGGCCGCGCGGGTGGCGGCGAATTACCGGCGGGCGCAGGACGGGGCGGTTCTGATTTCGCACATCAACCACCCGGAGAAGCACGCGGGGGCGGGTGTCGCAGAGGGGATCCGTGCGTTGAAGGCACGCGGGATGGGATTCGTGCGGCTGTCGGAGACGGGGGTTAAGGTGACCGTGGCGGCATAGGCGGCCAAAAGTCTTCGAAGACTTTTGCAAATTCCTTCGAAGGAATTTGGCGCTAGCACAGAACGCGCACCGGAGATTGATTGCAGAAAATGACGAACTGCCCCGCGTTCTCGACCGCGTGGAAGCCGCGTCGGCGCAGTTCCGCCTCGAAGGTGCTTCGGCCGATGATCCGGTCGACGTCACGCACCTTACGCCGGACGATCCCGCCCTCGGCGGCTTCCTTGGCGGTGAAGATCTGGCGCAGCCAGACCCCGGGAACGATGGGAGCGGGCAGGTCTTTCATCCCGCGATCTTCGCAGGACAAGGTAAATGCACGGTTAACCGCGATAGTGGTTCAGCACGTAGACCCGGATCGCGGAGGCAAGGCCGCTCTCGACCCCGCGCGCCGCATCAATTTCGGCTGCCAGCTCATTGATACCCATGTCTTTTTTTGCGGCGATTTCGCGGAAGGCGCGCCAGAAGGCATCTTCGAGGGAAACGCTCGTGCGGTGGCCCTTGAGCGTCAGTGACCGCTTCACGGGGCGACCACCTCGGCCCGCACTCATTCGCGCTTCTTCCCGTCGAGATCGGCACGGTCCTTCTCGGTCCGCGCCGTCTCAAGTTTCTTCTCGGCCCTGGTGCGACCGAACTTCACCGCGTTCTCGTCCGCCCTGGCGCGGGCATCGGCCTTCGCCTTCGCCTTGCGCGCCTTGTTGAGGTTGACGAGATCCGCCATCTCAGTCCTTCGGGCCGATCATGTCCTCGGGGCGGACGATGCGGTCGAAGGTTTCCTCGTCGACGAAGCCAAGCGCCACGGCCTCTTCGCGCAGCGTGGTGCCGTTCTTGTGCGCGGTCTTGGCCACCTTGGTCGCGTTGTCATAGCCGATGGTCGGCGCCAGCGCCGTCACCAGCATCAGCGATTCCTTCATCAGCTTCTCGATCCGGGCCTCGTTCGCCTGGATGCCCACCACCATGTTGTCGGTGAAGGCCGAGGCGCTGTCGCCCAGAAGCTGCATGGATTGCAGGACGTTATAGCTCATCATCGGGTTGTAGACGTTCAATTCGAACGCGCCCTGAGAGCCGGCAAAGCCCACCGCCGCGTCGTTGCCCATGACATGGGCGCAGACCATGGTCAGCGCCTCGGCCTGGGTCGGGTTCACCTTGCCCGGCATGATCGAGGAGCCGGGCTCGTTCTCCGGCAGGATCAGCTCGCCCAGGCCCGAGCGGGGGCCCGAACCGAGGTAGCGGATGTCGTTCGCGATCTTGAAAAGGGAGGCCGCCACGGTCTTCAGCGCGCCCGAGAACATGACCATCGCGTCATGCGCGGCCAGCGCCTCGAACTTGTTCGGCGCGGTGACGAAAGGCAGATCGGTAATCGTCGCCATGTTGGCCGCCACCTGCTCGGCCCAGCCCTTCTTCGTGTTCAGGCCGGTGCCGACCGCGGTCCCGCCCTGCGCCAGTTCGTAGATGTCGCCGAGCGTGGCCTCGACCCGCTCGATCCCCTTCTTGACCTGGTGGGTGTAGCCCGAGAATTCCTGTCCCAGCGTCAGCGGCGTCGCATCCTGGGTGTGGGTGCGGCCGATCTTGATGATGTCCTTGAACTCGGTCGCCTTCGCGTCCAGCGCGTCGTGCAGCTTCTTCAGGCCCGGCAGCAGCACGTCGCGCGCCTGCATGGCGATCGCCACGTGCATGGCGGTGGGGAAGGTGTCGTTCGACGACTGGCCCATGTTGCAATGGTCGTTCGGGTGCACGGGCTTTTTCGAGCCCATCACGCCGCCCATCATCTCGATCGCGCGGTTACTGATCACCTCGTTCGCGTTCATGTTCGACTGGGTGCCCGACCCGGTCTGCCAGACGACCAGCGGGAAGTTGTCGTCGAACTTGCCCTCGATCACCTCGGTCGCGGCGGCGACGATCGCCTCGCCTACATCCTTGTCGATCGACCCGTTGGTCAGGTTCGCCTGCGCACAGGCCTTCTTGATGACACCCAGCGCGCGGATGATCGGCACCGGCTGCGTTTCCCAGCCGATCGGGAAGTTCAGGATGGAACGCTGGGTCTGCGCGCCCCAGTACTTGTCGGCGGGAACCTCGAGCGGGCCGAAGCTGTCGGTCTCGGTCCGGGTCTGGGTGTCGGTCATGTCGGCGGGCCTCATCTTGGGAGAACTGCGCGACACATAGCCCCATGCCCCTCCGAAATCAATCGGTATGCCGATGTATACTAAGGTGTGCCATGACCGGGCCCGGGCAGGGCCGTGACAAGGTCAAGGGCAGGGCCGGAGCAATTGCCCGTGTGGCCCCTGCGAGGCCCATGCTACTTGCGGAAGCTGTCGAGGCTGACGACCTCGGCGTCCTTCTGCGGGGCTTCCTCCTCCTCGGCATCTTCCTCCATCTCGGCCTCGTCCGAGCTGTCGTCGGTGCTTTCGAACCGCAGGCCGAACTCCACCGAGGGGTCGACGAAGGTGCGCACGGCATCGAAGGGGATGTAGAGCGGCTCTGGCTGGTTGCCGAAGTTCAACGTGATCGAGAAACCCTCGGCCGTGACCTCAAGCCCTTCGTACCAGTGCTGGATGACGATGGTCATCTCGGCCGGGTAGCGGTCGCGCAGCCAGTCGGCCATCTCCACGCCGTCGGCGCGGGTGTCGAAGGTGATGAAGAAATGGTGCGCGCCGGGAAGGCCGTGGTCGGCCACATCCTCCAGCACCTCCTGAATCAGCGCGCGCATGGCGCGGTGCATCAGGTTTCCATAATCGATGGTGCGCGACATCGCCGGAGCCCTCGTGACGTTCTTGAGACCAGCATAGGGGATTCGGGACCGAAGGAAAGGCCCCAGCGGGGGAAAGTCGCCGGGCCGGCAGGAATGCGGCACCCGAGGGCGGGGGCGCTGCCCCCTGCATCCCCCGGGATATTTCCGCTCAGAAGAAGAGGGAAGTGTGGCACCCCGGCGCGAGCGGCAGGGTCAGCTGGAGGGGCGGTTCAGTTCTCGGATCAGCTTGAGGCGAATGGCGCGGTGGTAGTCCTCGTGGCCACGCGCGGTGACGACGAAGCCGTCGCGGGTGGCCACGTGGCCCGCGTAGAAATTCGTGACGGTGCGACCCATGTCGTCGATCGCGAGGCCGTTGAGCGTGATGCCCCGCAGCTCGGCGGCGTGGCGGGCGGGGCCGACGGGGCGGCCGGCGTTCACCGGCCCGTCGCCCGAGATGTCGGTGACATGGCGGCGGCACCGTGCGGCGCCGGAGAACTGGTCGGCCGCGAAGGCGATGGCATCGCCGACCGCGGTGTCGGAGCGCCCGAAGGCACGGGGCAGGGCACGTACCCGCGCAGCAAGGGCCATCGCGGCGGCGGGGGTTGTTACCTCGGTCCAGCCCAGGGAAAGCCGGGTCTGGCCCGCGCCGGACCATTGCATCACCGCGATGAGGTCCCCGCCGGAGACCAGCGCCTCGACCACGGTCGGGTCGCTCAGCGCGGCGGCGAGGCCCTCGAGCTGAAGCCGGTACTCGCCCGCGTCGATCGAGCCGGAGACATCCATGGCAAGCAGCAGCGCCGTCTCGCAGGCGGCGGCGGGGGCTGTCGTCAGGGCGAGGGCGAGAAGGCAGCGGGCGATCATCCGGCAAGGATGCCACGCGCGCCGCCCTTCGCAAAGCGGACCGTGCGCCTGGAACGCGCGCTGGGACAGCACGACAGGGAACCTGACCGGAGAAAGAGGGGGAGAAGTGCAGGTTTCTGTTGCCAGGTACCTGCGAACCCCGCCTGAACGCTGCTAGGCGCCAGGGCTTAGATTTCGGTTACCCGAGCTGCTTACGCAGCCAGAGCGACCGGAGCACGGTTGTCGTTGGCAACTGTACATATCGGACCGATAACGGTGGTACCTCACCGGGACAAAGCAAACCCCTTTAGACGTTCGTCGATCCTGTTTCGGCCCCCTCCGCCCCCAACGAGGGAGTATTGGTGGAGCCGCCGGGTACCGCCCCCGGGTCCGATCCGCTTATTACGAGCGCGTTTATGTCCATAGTCCCCCCGAAGAGGGACAAGGCGAATGTAGTGGCGCGGACGGGCCGCCGCAAGGGGGCGCGCGACGTTGACGGCGGCAAAGACGCCGCCCCCGCCGCCTCGGGCCCTCGCCGCAGGGATGACAGATCGAAGCCGTCCTGTTCTTCTTCGGAGTGAAAATATCCCACGGGGGTGCGGGGGTGTGAAACCCCCGCGGATGCGGTGGATGCGGGGGTGTGACCCCCGGACCCGCCGCAGCAATTGGCGCCGGCCTTCTCGTTCAATCCGCCTGCGCCTCGCGGTCGAGGTCGGGCAGGAAGACCGCGAGCAGCCCCAGCGCCGGCAGGAAGGCACAGATCCGGTAGACCCCGTCGATTCCGATCCGGTCCGCGACGATGCCCAGCAGTGCCGCGCCCAGGCCGCCGATCCCGAAGGCCAGGCCGAAGAACAGCCCCGAGACGGTGCCCACCTTGCCCGGGATCAGCTCCTGCCCGTAGACCACGATCGCCGGGAAGGCCGAGGCGAGGATCACGCCCACGACCCCGCTCAGCCCCACCGTCACCGCAAGCGGCGTGTAAGGCAGCGCCAGGGTGAAGGGCAGCGCGCCGAGGATCGAGATCCAGATCACCCGCTTTCGTCCGATCCGGTCGCCGATCGGCCCGCCGATCATCGTGCCCACTGCCATGCCGGCGAGGAACACGAACAGGTCCATCTGGGCGGCATGCTCCGAGATCCCGAAGCGGTGCATCAGGTAGAAGATGTAGTAGGAGCTGATCGAGGCGACGTAGAGGTATTTCGACATGATCAGCACGATCAGAAGCGCCATCACCCGCCGCACCAGCGCCGGGTCGCGGGGGATCGCGGCGGTCGTCCGGCCCGCCGGCCGGGCCTTGAGATGCGCGCTGTACCAGCGTCCGAGCCAACTCATCACGATGACGCCGAGGAGGGCGGTCAGTGCGAACCAGGCCAGCGCGTGGCGCCCGTGCGGCAGCACGAACCACGCGATCAGCAGCGGCCCCACCGCGGTACCGGCATTGCCGCCGATCTGGAACACCGATTGCGCCAGCCCGTGCGCCCCGCCCGAGGCCAGCCGCGCGATACGCGAACTCTCGGGGTGGAAGATCGAGGAACCGGTCCCGAGAAGGACGGCGCCGATCACCAGCATCGCGTAATTCGTGGCAAACGCCAGCGACAGCAGCCCGGCCAGCGACGCGGCCATGCCGAAGGGCAGCGAATAGGGCAGCGGGTGGCGATCGGTGTAACGCCCGATGACCGGCTGCAGCAGCGAGGCCGTCACCTGGTAGGTCAGTGTCAGGAACCCGATCTGCGCGAAGCTCAGCGCGAACCCGCCCTTGAAGAGCGGGTAAGAGGCCAGGAACAGCGACTGCGTCATGTCGTTGAGGAAGTGGCTGAGGCTGGCGGCGCCGAGCGCGCCGAAGGCCGGCCTTGTGGCGGGCCGGCCCGGGGCGGGGCCTGGGGGGCTGTTGGTGGTCGTGGCTGTCATCTCGTTTCCGTCGTCCTGTGTGGCGCCGCCCCGGTGTGCCGGCGGCCGGGGCCGAGGTCGGTGGGGAGGGACGGGGCCGCGGTGTCGTCCTGTCCTGAGGCGGTTGATAGAGCGTTCCGCGCGCGGCCCGCAACCCGGTCAGGGCCATTGACTTGTGCGACTGGGCCATGTCATCCCTTGTCCTCCCGCAGCGGGAGGAGGAGGTCCGCGTGGACGTCGATCATTCCCACCCGGAACTGCGTCGGCCGGTCGTGGCGCGGGGCGCCGATTACGAGGCCGGCGACGTCGTGCCCGAGCATGTCCATGCCCGGGCGCAGCTGCTCTACGGATCGACCGGGGTCGTGATGGTGGAGACCTCGCAAGGCGCCTGGATGATGCCGCCGCAGCGCGGGCTATGGATCCCGGCGGGGGTGACCCATTCGGTCCGGATGCTGGGCCGGGTGCGGATGCGCAGCCTCTATTTCACCCCGCGGGCGGTTCGCGCGATGCCGGCGGCCTGCGAGGTGCTGGGCATGACCCCGCTGATGCGCAACCTGCTGGCCGAGGCGGTGACCCTGCCCGCGGAATACGATGTCGCGGGGCGCGACGGCATGGTGATGGCGCTCATCCAGCAGGAATTGCCGCGGCTGCCGATCTTGCCGCTGTCCCTGCCGCTGCCCGAGGATCCGGCGCTGGCGGCGCGCTGCCGCGCCTTCCTGGCAGGGCCGCGGCCCCGCGACAGGATCGACGACTGGGCCAGGGCCGTGGGGATGAGCCGGCGCAGCTTCACCCGGCATTTCCGCGCCGAAACCGGGCTGAGCTTTGTCGCGTGGCGCCAGCAGGCCTGCATCATGGCCGCCCTGCCGCGGCTTGCGGCGGGCGAACCGGTCACCAGTGTCGCGCTCGACCTGGGCTACGCCAATCCGGCGGCCTTCAGCGCGATGTTCACCCGCAGCCTCGGGGCGCCGCCGAGGAGTTACCGCGAGATGGGGGGCGCGTGATCCGGGGGCGGTGATGTGCGAGGCCTGATTTGGGAGCGCATTATCCGGGGTGAGGTGCCGGTGGCGGGGGCAGGGCCGGCGGGGGCGCTGCCCCCTGCACCCCCCGGGATATTTTGGAGCAGAAAGTGAGGGGGGCGGTTTGGCTCGTCGGGGTGGTTTCGTTTCCGGGGGCCGGGGTCAGTCGTCGCGGCGGAGCTCGGACCCGGCGGGGGGCTTGCGGCGGATGTTGCGGCGCAGATCCATGACGTAGCCGATGATCTCGGCCACCGCCTGCCAGTGTTCGACCGGCACCGTCTGGTCGATCTCGACCCTGGCGTGGAGCAGGCGGGCGAGCGGTTTGTTCTCGATCACCGGGATGTCGTGGTCGCGGGCGAGATGGCGGATGTGGCGGGCCATCAGGTCGGCGCCTTTGGCGACGCAGACCGGGGCATGGTCGCGGCCCATCTCGTAGCGCAGCGCCACCGCGAAATGGGTGGGGTTCGTGAGGATGACGCTGGCGGTGGGCACGGCCCGGGCCGCGCGCTGGCGGGCGCGGCGGCGCTGGATCTGCTGGCGCTTTGCCTTGAGCTGCGGGTCGCCCTCCTGCTCCTTGTGCTCGTCGCGGAGTTCCTTGAGCGTCATGCGCTGTTTCTTCAGCCAGGACAGGCGTTTCCAGACGATGTCGGCGACCGCGACCGGCAGCAGAAAGGCTGCTGTCGCCGCCAGCAGGAGGCCCGCGAAATGCGCCATGTAGGCGGGCAGCGCCTCGGGGTCGAGGCCGGGGCCTTGCCAGAGGTCACGCACCGCATTGCGGGTAATCCAGAGCGCGAGCGCGCCGATCACCAGCACCTTGGCCACGGATTTCGCGAACTCGATCAGCGCCTGGCCGGAATAGATCCGCTTCAGCCCCGCGAGCGGGGAGAGCTTCTCGGGCTTGGGGCGGATCCGTTCCACCGCGACCACCGTCTCGCCCTGGATCAGCACGCCGAAGAGCGCGGCGAACACCATCCCGCCCAGAACGGGCAGCAGCGGCAGGCCGACCGAGAGGCCGTAGTGCCCGAGGATCCGGCCCACGTCGGTGAGGCCGGAATTGCCCGTGCCGACCTCGACCTGCCCGGCCGCCGAGAAGGCTGTGCCCAGCGTTTCGGCCAATGACCCGGCGAGGCGGGGCAGCGCGAAGACCACGATCGCGAAGAGTGCGAGGAAGGCCATCAGCGCGCCCAGCTCGCGCGAGGAGGGAACGTCGCCCTGCTTGCGGGCCTCGCGCAGCTTCTTCTCGGTCGGCTGCTCGGTCTTGGAGCCCTGGTCCTGCGTGTCCTCGGCCATCCCCGCCCCCTACATCGTGAAGCTGCCGAACCACTGGCCGAAGCGGTCGATGAAGGCGGCCAGAGCCGAAGGGACGGCGACGGCGAGTATGAGGAAACCGGTTCCGATCAGGACCGAGCCCGCGACGAAGAACACCGGCAGCGTCGGCAGCATCCGGTTGGCGAGGCCGAGGCCGAGGTTGAGGATCAGCCCCATCACGAGGAACGGCGCGGCCAGCGTCAGCCCGATGTAGAAGCTGCCCGAGACGGCGCGGACCATCTGGTCGGCCATGTCGCCCAGGATCGGCTGGCCGAAGGGAAAGACCACGTAGGAGTAGAGCAGCGCGCGGATGATCAGGTAATGCGTGTTGGTGGCGAAGAGCGCGGCAAGCCCGCCCATGGTCAGGAAGGTCGCGACCATCGTGGCGCCCTGGAAAGTGCCGAGGCTGGGCCCGAAGGCGTTGGCGAGGCCCGAGACCTGACCCACCTGGGCGCCCGCGAATTCCAGCGCGCTGAAGATCACCCGGGCGGCGAGGCCGATCCAGATCCCCACCGTCACCTCGGCCGCCATCAGCCGGGCCAGCGTCACCGGGTCGGGCGTCAGCGGCGGCACCGGCGTCGCGGGGTAGAGCGCAAGGCAGATCACCAGCGCCAGCGCCAGCCGGGCGCGCAGGAAGACGAAGCTTTCGCCGAAGCCCGGCATGAACATGAGGGCCGAGCCCAGCCGCGCCATGACGAGTAAGAAGCCGAAGGTCTGGCCGCTTGCGAAGGCCTCCATGCCCTTAGCCCCCGATCGTGCCCATCGTGCGCAGCGACGCCTTGCGGTGGATCTCGTTATGGGAAATCACCTGCGTCATCGGGCTGACCCGTTCGAGCATGTTGCGCACGAAGTGCCGCACCTCGGGCGAGACCATGAGCGCGGGCCATTCGTCGCGCGCGGCATGGGCCTGGATCTGCTTGCGCGCATCCATGACGAATTCCTGCACCCTTTGCGGCGACATCAGAAGCGACCGCTCGCCGTTGTTCATGCGCACCGCCTCGGTGAACTCGTTCTCCCAGGCGGCCGACATGACCAGCACCGGGACGAACCCCGCCGGATCGGTCAACGCCTTGCAGATCTGGTTGGCGAGGCGCGCGCGCACGTGTTCGGTGATCATCGTGACGTTCTGGTTGCGCGTGCTTGCCTCGGCCACCGCCTCGACGATCAGCGGCAGGTTGCGGATCGACACGCGCTCGGCCAGCAGCGCCTGCAACACGTGCTGCAGAAGGACCACGGGCTGCGCGCCCGACACGTCGCCCGCCAGCTTCTGATAATCGCGGTCGAGCTTCTTCACCAGTTCCTGCGTCGCGCCGTAGGTCAGCAGCTCCGGCATGTGCTCCTTGATCACCTCGGTCATGTGGGTGGTGATGACACTTTCGGGGTCGACCACGGTGTATCCCTGCCGCTCGGCCTCGCCCGATCGGCCCGGGTCGATCCAGAGGGCGGAAAGGCCGAAGGTCGGCTCCTTCGTGGGTTCGCCGGGGATGGCGATAGGTTCGCCGCCGGGATTCAGCACCATCATCGCGGCCGGGCGCACCTCGCCGCGCGCAACCTCCACCCCCTGCACGGTGATGGCGTAGCTGTTGGTCGGCAGGTTCGCATTGTCCTTGATCCGGACCGCGGGCAGGACGAAGCCGTAATCCTTGATGAAGAGGTTGCGCAGGCTTTTCACTTTGCCGGGCAGGGCCGAGTCGATGGACGAGATCAGCGGCACCAGCCCCGCGCCCAGCTCCAGCCTGAGATCGTCGAGCTGGAGGAGGCTTTCGGTCGTCTCCTCGCCGGGTTTCTGGACGTCCTTCATCGCCTCGGCCCGGGCGGCATCGGCCGCGCGGGTCTTGGCCTGCTCCTGCATCTTGTAGCCAAGGCCGGCCATAAGCGCGGCCATGGCAAGGAACACCAGCGTGGGAAAGCCGGGCAGCAGGCCGATCCCGGCCAGCAGTGCCCCGGCCATGTAAAGCGCCTTGGGAAAGCTCGACAACTGGCCCAGCACGGCCTCGTTCGCCGCGCCCACCGTGCCGCCCTTGGTCACGATCAGGCCCGCGGCGAGCGAGACGACCAGCGCGGGGATCTGCGTCACCAGCCCGTCGCCGATGGTCAGCGTGGTATAGTTCTGCATCGCCTGCCAGATCGACAGCCCGTGCTGGATCACCCCGATCAGGATGCCGCCGACGATGTTGATCACGGTGATGATCAGTCCGGCCACAGCATCGCCGCGCACGAACTTGGACGCGCCGTCCATGGCACCGAAGAACCCGCTTTCATCCTCCAGCTCCTTGCGGCGGCGGCGTGCCTCGGCCTCTTCGATCAGCCCGGCGCCGAGGTCGGCGTCGATCGCCATCTGCTTGCCCGGCATCGCGTCGAGCGAGAACCGCGCCGAGACTTCGGCGATCCGGGTCGAGCCCTTGGTGATGACGACGAAGTTGATCACCACGAGGATCGCGAAGATCACGATCCCGATGACGAAATCCCCCGAGACGATGAAGCGCGAGAAGCCCTCGATCACGCCGCCCGCCGCGTCCGGCCCGGTGTGGCCCCGGCTGAGGATCAGCCGCGTGGACGAGATGTTCAGCGACAGCCGCAGCATCGTCACCATCAGAAGGACGGTGGGGAACGAATTGAACTCCAGTGGCCGCGGGATCCAGAGCGCGACCATCAGGATCAGCACCGAGAGCGAGAGCGAGATCGCGAGGCCGAAGTCCAGGAGGAGCGGCGGCAGCGGGACGAACAGCATCCCCAGCACAAGGACCACGCCCACCGCGAAGGCTACGTCGCGGTTCTGCATGCCGAGGCGGGACCAGAGGGGCGGATTGGTGCTCTGCACGCTCATCGTCTCAGAACTCCTGCCGGAAGGCCGGCAACACGGGCTGCAATTCCCGCGCCGAATAGATCGAGACGCGGGGCGCGTCCGACCTGTCCGACAGGGCCGCCCACCAGCCGATGCCGGGCTGCGGGATCTGCGGTTCGGGGTCGGAGGCGGGGCGCGGGGCATGGTGCACGGTGGCGCCGGGCGCGGCGGGGGCCGAGGCCGTCATCAGCTGCGCCGGGCCAAGACGCCGGGCGAATTCCGGCGCGCGGGCGTTCGCCACCTCGAGGTTGCGGGTGAGGCCGGCGAGGTAGCGATTGCGCGCCGCCTCGTTGAAGGAATGGTAGGAACCTGCGGCCTTCAGCCAGTTCCCGGTCCGGTCGTAGAGATCCTTCAGGAACCGCGCCGCGTAATCCACGTTCGTCGCCGGGTCGAAAGCCTGGTCGAGGCTTTGGAAGGCGTCGGGGTGCCAGCGCAGATTGACCTGCATGCAGCCGATGTCGATCGAACTTACCCCCGCCGCCTGACGCTCGCGCACCCAGGCCTTCGCCTTCCCGGCGCTTTCGAACATCCGGCCGTCGCCCGCGGCGTTCACGGTCCAGGGCCAGACCGTCAGCCGGCCCGAGCGCTTCAGTCCCGCCTCCTGCAGGCCCACCGCCAGCAGCAGGTTTCCCGGGATCGCATAGCGCGCCTGCGCGTCGAGGATTGCCCTCAGGCAGACCTCGCTACCGGGCGCGGTGGCACTGTGCAGGGTGGGGGCTGACAAGGCGCCACCGGGCAGGGTCGGCGCGGGCAGGGGGCCGCTGGGCGCTACTGGCGCAGCGGCGGCCGGACGGGCGGTCGGGGTATAGAAACCAGCCCAGCCCTCGGCCCCCGCCGGGACGACGAAGATCGCGCCCAGAAGCGCACCGAAAAGCGCAGCGCAAGCTGCACCGCAAACTGCACCGGGGAGCAGCGCGGAGGCGGCCGCGACGAGGGCCGTGGGCCGCACGCGCCTCATATTCCCCCCGTGGCGATCAGGTCGAAGACGTGCAGCGCCAGCCGGTCGAGCGTGGCGAAGATGAAGGGCAGGGTGAACACCAGCCCAACGAAGATCGCCGCGATCTTCGGCACGAAGGTCAGCGTCATCTCCTGCACCTGGGTCAGCGCCTGGAAGAAGGCGATCCCCAGGCCCACGACCAGCGCCAGCGCCAGGATCGGCCCCGAGGCGATCAGCACCGCCCAGAGCGTCTGCGACAGGATGGCGTAGACATCGGCCTCGTCCATCGTGCCGCCTCAGATCTGCATCTGCATGATCTGCTGGTAGGCCGAGACCAGCTTGTCGCGCACCGCGACCGACACCTTGACGGTGCTTTCCAGCGCCATCGTCGCCTCGACCACGCTCTGGGTGTCGACGCGCCCCGCAAGGCCCGCCTGCATCGTCGCCTCGGCCTGCCGCGTGGTCTGCAGCGCATCTGCCGTCGCCTGGCCCAGCATTTCGGCAAAGCTCTGCCCGCCCGGCGTGGTCTGGGCGGCCTGCATGTCGCCCGCACCGCCGGTCAGCGCCTTGGCCTGGCCGTAGGCGCCGCGCGCAAAAGAGGCGGAGAGGATCGAATTGGCGTCGGTCATCCGGGATCACCTATTTCAGCAGATCGACGATCTGTTCTTCCATCTTGCGCCCGGTCTCGAGCATGTTGATGTTCGCCTCGTAACTGCGCGAGGCCTCGCGCATGTTCGACATCTCGAGGATCGGGTTGACGTTCGGCAGCTTGACGTAGCCTTGCGCATCCGCCGCCGGGCTTGCCGGGTCGTAGCGCACGCGAAAGTCGCTCCGGTCCTGGCCGATCTCGGTCACCCGGACCTCGGCATCGCCGGTCTGCTGGTCGACCATGGTGCCAAAGCTCACCGTCTTGCGCCGGTAGGGATCGGCCCCCGGGGTGGTGCCGGTGGATTCGGCGTTGGCCACGTTCTCGGACACGATCTTGAGCCGCTCGCCCTGCGCGCGCATGCCGCTGGCCGCGATGCTGGCGATGGATTTCAGAACGTCCATGGGGACCTCACCAAGGATAGATCAGGTTTCACTTGCCTTCGGATGCGGCGATGTTCAGCAGGTCATGCGCCTTGCGGTACAGGTTGGCGGCCAGCCGATACTGCACCGCCGTCTCCCCCGCCTTGACGGTCTGTTGTTCGAGGACCACCGTGTTGCCCGAGAGGTTGCCGCTCCAGCTGTCGGGGGAATCGACCGTATCCACGGGCATCGCGTCGGAAAACGATGCCGCGCCGCCCTGTTCCCCAGATACGCCTCGCGCCCCGGCAGCCTCTGAAACTGTCTGTACGTAGTTTTCGAAAGGGGCGACGTCGCGGGCGCGGTAGCCCGGGGTGTCGCCGTTGGCGATGTTTTCGGCGATCACCTTCTGGCGCGCCGACAGCCATTCCATGCGGTCGGAAGCAAGGCGGAAGAACGAGAGCTGATCGGAATTCATCTTGCTAGTGTCCTTGTATTGATGCCATCTATACCAGCGTGTACAAGAATTGATAGGGGTCTATTCTTGTGAATACTATTTTTTCCGACCTGACCGGACGATTGGACCGGATCGGTGGCGCGCGCCTTACCGGGCGGGTGCAGGCGGTGACGGGGCTGACACTCACCGTCGTCGGGCTTGAGCGTGCGCTGGGGATCGGTGCGCGGTGCGAGGTGATCGGTGCGCAGGGCCCGGTGCTGGCCGAGGTGGTGGGTATCGGCCCCGACGGCACCCGCGTGCTGCCCTTCGGCAGCTGGGATGGCGTCTCGGCGGGCGACCGTGTGGTGGCGGCGCCGCGCGGTGACATCCTCCGCCCCGACGACAGCTGGATCGGCCGTGTGGTCGACGCGCTCGGCCGGCCTGCGCCGGGCGGGGCGCCACTCCGGCAGGGGGCGGATGCGCGGCCGGTGCGCGCGCGGCCCCCCAGCGCCTTCGACCGCCGCCGCGTCGGGCCAAAGCTTGCCACCGGGATCCGGGTGATGGACATCTTCACCCCGCTGTGCCGGGGGCAGCGGATGGGGGTTTTCGCGGGCTCCGGCGTCGGCAAGTCGACGCTGATGGCGATGCTGGCGCGCAATGCCGAGGCGGACGTGGTGGTGATCGGGCTGGTGGGCGAACGCGGCCGCGAGGTGCAGGATTTCCTGCAGGACGACCTTGGCCCCGAGGGGCTCGCCCGCTCGGTCGTCGTGGCGGCGACCGGCGACGAGCCGCCGCTGATGCGGCGCCAGGCGGCCTGGACCGCGCTGGCCGTGGCCGAACATTTCCGCGACGAGGGGCGGCAGGTCCTGCTGCTGCTCGACAGCGTCACCCGCTTTGCCATGGCGCAGCGCGAGATCGGGCTTGCGGGGGGCGAACCGCCCACGTCCAAGGGCTATCCGCCCACGGTCTTTGCCGAACTGCCGCGGCTTCTTGAACGCGCGGGGCCGGGCGGCGGCGGGGCCGGTGGCGCGGCGCGCCAGACCAGGGCGGGTCAGACCAGGGCGGGTCAGACCACGGCAGGCGACATCACCGCGCTTTTCACCGTGCTGGTCGATGGCGACGACATGAACGAACCTGTCGCCGACGCGGTGCGCGGCATCCTTGACGGTCACATCGTGCTGGACCGACAGATCGCGGAGCGGGGGCGCTTTCCGGCCGTGAATCTGCAACAGAGTGTTTCCAGGATGCTGCCAGACTGCCACAGCAACGCGGAATACCGCGTATACAGCGCGTCACGCCGGATTTTGGGCAGATTTTCGGATATGGAGGAACTGATACGTCTCGGGGCCTACCAACCCGGGGCGGATCCCGAGACCGACATGGCCATGAGGTTCGAACAGCCCGCCACCGTCTTTCTCGGACAGCGCAAGGGAGAGAAGACCGCCCCGGCCGAAGCCTTCGCCAAGCTCGAGCGCCTGCTCGTCGAGGCGGGTGTGCCGCTTGCGCACCTTGACGGGACGGACGAAGGGGAGAGCATGTGCTGAACAATCTCGTCAAGAGCGGTGCCACGATCCAGAGCGCCGCGTCGATCACGCCGCTCGGGCTGGTCCAGCAGATGCGCGACTATGCGAAGGCGGGGATCAAGAACTTCTGGCAGCGGCAGGCCATCTTCGGCGCCGCCCTGCTTCTGGCGGCCGTGTTCTATTCGCCCAAGCTCGCATTGCTCACCTGGTGCTTCGTGATCGTCAACGAAGTCTACGACATGTTCGTGTTTCGCGATATCATCGACAAGCCGGAACGAAGCCGGGTCTGGCTGCGGCGGAACCTCCGGCGGATCTATCTGTCGACGATCCTGAGCGCCGGGACGATCTCGTTCTACGCGATCTGGATCTCGTGGCTGCAGGGGCCGCAGCCGCATTTCATGGCGCTGTTCTTCCTGTTCGCGGCGGCGCTCTTCGCGGCGATGAACAATCACCAGATCATGTCGGTGCTGCGGATGCGGATAATGATCTATGGCGCCACCTTCGTCTTCGTCCCGGCCTGGGATCTGGTGCGGTTCTCGGCCAGCCGGAACCCGGAGCTCTGGGTGCAGCTCTTCACCTCGCTGGTGGTGCTGTATTTCATCGTCGACTCGTCGCGGGTCTACCTGAACTTCTACCGCAAGACCTTCACCCAGATGGCCGAGCTGCGCGAAAGCAAGGAGCGGGCCGAGGCGGCGTTCCGCGCGAAGTCGGAATTCATCTCGGTCGTCAGCCATGAGCTTCGGACGCCGATGACCTCGATCAACGGGGCGCTGGGGCTGGTGCTGTCGGAGCGGCTGGGCGCGCTGCCCGAAAAGGTGTCGGCCACGCTCAACATCGCGCAGCGCAACGGCACACGGCTGGCGACGCTGATCAACGACACGCTCGACCTCCAGAAGATCGAGTCGGGGCGGCTGGAATTCTCGATGGAAAAGCTGGAGCTGGGTGAAGTGCTGCGCCAGGGCGTGGAGATGAACGCGCCCTATGCCGACAAGTATTCGGTCTTCTTCGAACTGGAACTGCCGGACGGGCCGGTCTACGTCCGCGCCGACCGGGCGCGGATCGAGCAGGTGCTGGCCAACCTCCTGTCGAACGCGGCCAAGTTCTCCTACGAGGGGCAGGAGGTCGTGGTGCGGCTGTCCGCCGGGCCGACTCTGGCGCGGGTCGAGGTGATCGACAGCGGCGTCGGCATCCCAGCGGACATGAAGCAGGCGGTGTTCGAGGAGTTCCGCCAGCTCGACAGCACCGACACCCGCAGACGCGAGGGCACGGGCCTTGGCATGACGATCTCGAAGAAGATCATCGAGGCGCATGACGGCATCATCGACTATCACGCCAACCCGCTGCGCGGCACGACCTTCTATTTCGAACTTGAGCGTCTGCCCGCGACCTGGAGCGAAAGCCGCTCGGGCGCGGTGGCGGCACAATAGCGGCAGGTCCTTGCCGCACCCTTACCGCATCTGCCATGACGGCCGCTCGCGCCGGGGGGGGCATGGGCACGCGCCCTCAGCGCTGAAGCGTTTCCATCTGTTTGGGGTGGAACTGGCCAAGCCAGGTCTCGGTCAGTGGCGTGCCCTTGCGCGCGAGATAGGCGCGCAGGTCGACGGTGTCGGTATCCGCAGGTGCCTTCAGGTCGAAGATCAGCCGCCAGCGGTCGGTTCCCACGACCGGCAGCGCGAAGGGCTTGATGATCTCGACGCCGTCGGGGGCCGAAACCATCGGCTTGATGCCGTCCCTGGCCGTCAGCCCCTTCAGCACCGGCCCCTCGAAGTCGATCGAGAATTTGAACTGGTCCCGGGGGTGGTTGTTGTCGCCCGGCACGCCGCCCCGTCCCAGCCGGGTCGAGACGACCTTGGCGAGGATCCAGTCGACGGGCGCGTGCGCCGACCATGTCATGCGGTAGGCAAGCGAGACCTCGTCTTGCGCCCGGGGCTTCTGCTCGGGTTCCCAGAAGGCGACGATGTTGTCGTAGATCTCGTCGTTGGTCGGGATCTCGATGAGCTTGACCGAGCCCTTGCCCCAGTCGCCCATCCGCTCGATCCAGACCGAGGGGCGGCGATTATAGAAGACGCCGTCGTCCTGGTAATGATCGAAATCGCGGTCGCGCTGCATCAGGCCGAAGCCCTGGATGTTGTCGTCGAGAAAGGACGAGGTGGCCACGGACGGCGGGTTGTTGAGCGGGCGCCAGATCCGCTCTCCGGTGCCGGTGATCATGGCCAGCCCGTCGGTGTCGTGCACCTCGGGGCGCCAGTCGAAAGCCTGGTCGTGGTTGGTCTCGTCGAACCAGAACATCGAGGTCAGCGGCGCCAGGCCGAGCCGATCCACCGGCTTGCGGAAGAAGAAGTGCGTTCTGACCTCGAGCACCTGGCCCTTGCCGCCCGGGCCGCTGCCGTCGCGCCCGGTCAGCTGCATCGCACCCGACACGCTCGGCCCGTCGATCAGCGCCGAGATCGTCAGCGTGCCGTCGTCGTTCGACTGCAGGAAGAAATGAGTGAAGCGGGGGAATTCCTCGGGTTCGTTCAGCCCGGTGTCGATGGCGATGGCGCGGGCCGACTGGCCGTATTGCCGCTCGGGCCCGTCGGTGCGGAAATAGGCCGCGCCCAGAAACGATATCCAGTCGGTCTTGAGATCCGGGCGCATGACCCGAAACCCGGCAAAGCCCGCGTGCCCCTCGATCTTCAGCGCCGGGTTGCCGGCCGGAATGTCGAAGTAGTCGCGGGTGTAGATCACCTCGCGCGACTGGCCGTTCTCGACCAGGCTGATCTGCACCGGCTCGCGGAAATACTTGCCCTCGTGGAAGAACTGGATCGGGAAGGGGCCGACGTCGACGGTGCGTTCCTTGCGGAACTGGATGTGCCAGTAGGCATTGTAGTCGATCGCGTCATAGGCTTCCGGATCCTCGATCGCCGGGGCGACATAGGGGCGGTCGGCGATCGCCTTGGCTTGCCCCGCCAGTCGCTCGAAGCTGAACGGGCGTGCAGGGCCCAGCTCGGGGCGGAGGGGGGGCGCCGCCGTGCCGTGATCGGCCGCGGTCTGCGCCGCCGCGCGCGTGACCCCAAGCGCGGCCACAAGGCCACCCGCCGCGGACCCCGCGAGCAATGCGCGCCGGCTGAGGCGGCGGGGGCGGCGCAGGACCGGGGGAAGAAGATGGGGTCGGGGGATGGGACGGGTCACGGGGGCAGGCTCCGCGGCAAGGGGAGGTGACAGGCGTTCTGGCGACTGAACGCCGAATTCATAAGGCAAATCAAGCGGAAAAGTTCCCGCCCCGCCGGTCGGCATTGGGCCGCCGGCAGCGCGCCGCCCATCCTGTTTCCGCCGCGCGCCCGTTCACCGTGCGCGTTTAACGTGCCCGCCCCTCGCGCCAGCCTCTCGTGCCCGCCGATCCGGTCGAGCCGCAGCGAGGGCCCGCGGCCGGGGGCGCCGGGACCGGCCCCGTCGCGGGCTTCCGCACCGGGATGCCGGCTTATCCCCCGGCGGGTGTGATCCCCAGCGCCTCCATCCGCGCATGGTAGGCCTCGGCGGCGTCGCGGGCATTGCCGTTCCAGGGGGCGACATGAACAAGACAGGTCTGCGCGGCGCAGCCCTGGCCCAGCTCGGAGGTCGGGATGTCGTTGGTGAGCACGTTGGGGTTGCCCGACAGCTCCGGCCCGTCGTCGTCGGGAGTGAACCACGCGCCGGTCGGCAGGATCACGACGCCCGCGCGGATCGCCGGGTCGGGCGCCGCCGAGGCGAGGCAGGCCCCCCGCGCGTTCCAGACCCGGACCGCCTGATCCGGGGCGATCCCCAGCCGTTCGGCATCGGCCGGGTTCATCCGCAACCGCTCGCGCCCACCATGCTTGAACGACCGGCTCAGCGGCTCCTGTTCAAGCTGGCTGTGAAGCCGGCCCTGCGGCTGGGGCGAGAGCAGGTGGAAAACCTCGTCCGCGCCGCCGGGCCGGTCGGCGCCCAGCCATTCCTCGGGCGGCAGCCAGGCCGGGTGCGGCGGGCAATCGGCATAGCCCCAGCGCGCGAGGCTGTCCGATCCCAGAACGATGCGTCCGCTTTCCGTCTTCAGCGGAGCGGCCTCGGGATCGGCGCGGAACTCGTGCAGGAACCGGGTGTCGTCGGTGCTGGGAACATCGGCATGCCCGGTCTCCCAGAACGTATCGAAATCAGGAAGTTCCGCGTCGAACCTCACCTTCGCGTCGTTGCGGCTTTCGTTGTACAATGCGCGGATCCAGGCCATCTCGTCCCGGCCCTCGGTGAAGGCCTCCGCCACGCCGAGGCACGCGGCCAGGCCCGAGAAGATGTCGTAATCCGACCGCGCCTCACCCAGCGGCGCGATGGCCTGCTTCATCGCCAGGATCGTGTCCGACCGGCGGTTGCCCGCGATGTCGTTGCGCTCGATCGAGGTGGTGGCGGGCAGCACGATGTCGGCCCGCAGCGCGGTCGGTGTCCACATCGGATCCTGCACCACGATGGTCTCGGGGCGCTGCCAGCCGCGTTCCAGCCGGTTCAGGTCCTGGTGGTGGTGGAACGGGTTGCCGCCTGCCCAATAGACCAGCCGCGTGTCGGGATAGGCATGGGTGCGCCCCTCGTAGTCGAAGGGGGCGCCGGGATTCAGCAGAAGGTCGGTGATGCGGGCGACAGGAATGAAGGTGGGGCTTGCATCCTGCAGCTTCGACATGGCGGGCGAGCGGGTCAGCGGCAACGGCGCGCCGACGCCCCCGAGCGAGCCGTAGCCGAAGCCCGCGCCACCCCCCGGCAGGCCGATCTGGCCCAGGACGGCAGCAAGGCCGAGCGCGGCCCAGAACGGCTGTTCGCCGTGGCGGGCGCGTTGCAGGCTCCAGCTCATGGTGACGAAGCTGCGGGTCGCGGCCATGTCGCGGGCCAGCGCGCGGATCCGTTCCGCGGGAAGGCCGGTGATCTGCGCGGCCCAGTCCGCGGTCTTGGGCTGGCCGTCGCCCTTGCCGCCGAGATAGTCGAGGAAGGTCTCTGCGCCGCTGCACCGCGTGTCGAGGAAGTCGCGGTCGTGCAGCCCCGCCGATACCGCTTCGCCTGCGAGCGCGAGGAGGAGGGCGGCGTCGGTGCCCGGCGCGACCGGCCACCATTCGGCGCCGACCCATTCGGGCAGGTCGTCACGCTGGGGCGAGACATGGACGATCCGCACCCCGCGCGCGACCAGCTTGCGCAGGTCGTCCTGCAGCCGGTGTCGGGCGATGCCGCCGGCCTCGTTCTGCGCGGTGCGCGCGGCGAGGGCACCGAAGACGACGAGGGTCTTCGTATGTTCGGCGATCTCGGACAGCGTGGGCGCGCCCCCCTGGCAGGCGTCCGCAGCACCCAGCACGTGGCGCAGGATCACCGGCCCCGCTGCGATCGAATAGGTGTCGACATGCCCGGTATAGCCGCCGACGAGGTTGAGCATGCGCTTGAGCAGGGTCGGCGCATGGTGGAACCGCCCACAGCTTGTCCAGCCGTAGGAACCCGCGAAGATCGAGGCGTTGCCGTGCTCCGTCCGGACCCGGTCGATCTCTCCGGCCACAAGGGCCAGCGCGGTGTCCCAGTCGACGGGGACGAAGCGTTCGCGGCCACGGCCGGTGCGGTCGCTGGCAGCGCGGTCCTTCAGCCAGCCCTCGCGCACCATCGGCCGGGGGATGCGGCGCGCCGGGTCGGCCCATCCGGTGACCGACCGGATGATCGGCGAGGGGTCGGGATCGCCCGCGAAGGGTTCCACGCCGGTGATCCTTCCGTCCTCGACGAGGATCGAATAGGCGCCCCAATGGCTGGCGTGGGGGATGCGGGTGACGGGCATGGCTCTCTCCTCAGATCAGGGCCTCGATCAGGAACGGTCCCTTGCGGCCCAGGGCCGCGCGGAACAGATCGGTGAAACTTTCGGCGGTCTCGGCGCGGGCCGCCTCGACCCCCATGCCGCGCGCCATCGACACCCAATCGAGCGCGGGATCGTCGAGGTCGAGCATGGAGCGCGCGTTGCGCCCCGGGCTGCCGGCGCCCACGCTTTTCAGCTCGCCGTGCAGGATACGGTAGCTGCGGTTGGAAAAGACGATCACCAGCGTGTCGAGCCGTTCGCGCGCCATCGTCCAGAGCGCCTGGACCGTGTACATGCCGCTGCCGTCGGCCTGCAGGGTCACGACCTTGCGGTCGGGGCAGGCGACGGCGGCGCCCACGCTCATCGGCAGGCCGAGGCCGATCGCGCCGCCGGTGAGCTGAAGGAAGTCATGCGGGGCGGCGGCATGGGTGAGGCGGAAGAAGTCGCGCCCCGAGGTGACGGACTCGTCGCAGACGATGGCCCCTTCGGGCAGGAGCGCCCCGACCGTCGCCGCGATCGTGTCCGGGGTCAGCGCGCCTTGCGGCAGCGCGGGCTTCTCGCGGCTTTCGATCTTCGGCGCAGCCCCTGCGGGCAGGCCGAGCGCCTGGGCAAGATCGGCCAGCGCGGCCAGCGCGTCCTCGCCCGGGCCGGCGAGGGTCGAGACCTCGCAGCCCTCGGGCAGGGGCGTGCTGGGCAGGTTCGGATAGGCGAAGAACCCGACCGGGGATTTCGCGCCGCACAGGATCAGCCGGCGCGTGTCCTTCAGCCGGGCCAGCGCCTCCGGCATCGGATAGGGCACGCGGTCGATGGCGACACGGCCCTGGCCGCGGGCCATGCGCGCGTTGGATTGCTGCGCGATCAGCCCGGCGCCCGTCGCCTCGGCAATCGCCCCGGCAAGCCGCAACCCCTCCTCGGAAAGGCTGGCGCCGCCCAGCATCAGCAGGGTCTCGGCGCGGTTTTCCCGCAGCGCCGCCGCAGTCGCCTCGACGGTGGCGGCCGTGGCCCTGGCCGGGGCGGCGGGCCGGGCGCGGGCCACTTCCTGCGGCGGCGTGTCTGTCCAGGCGGCATCGGCGGGCAGGATCAGCGTGGCGACGCCCGGCTCCGGCCCGGTGGCTGCGGCGATCGCCTCGGCCGCCCGGGCGCTGACATCGGCGGGACCCGAGGCGCGGCCCACCCAGGCCGACATCGGACGCGCCAGCCCCTCGATATCCGAGGTCAGCGGCGCGTCATGGACAAGGTGATAGGAGGCATGGTCTCCCACCACGTTCACCACCGGCGTGCCTGCACGCCGCGCGTTGTGCAGGTTGGCGAGGCCGTTGGCGAGGCCCGGCCCGGTGTGCAGCAGCGTCGCCGCGGGTTTGCCGGTCATGCGTGCATAGCCGTCGGCCGCCCCGGTGACGACGCCTTCGAACATCCCAAGGACACAGCGCAGCTCGGGCTTGCGGTCGAGGGCCGCGACGAAATGCATCTCGGACGTGCCGGGGTTGGCGAAGCAGACCTCCACCCCGTTCGCAAGCAATGTGTCGCACAGCAAGTCGGCGCCGTTCATCCCGTTTCCTCCCTCGGTTGTCGCGCTAGGCGTTCGGGCGCAGACTGCGCCGGTCGCGGGGGACATTCCACCCCCAATCGCCGCGCGTTGCGGTGAGGTCGCGGCGGCCTGCCCGGGGCGCGACATGTTGGGAGTATACCCGAAGGCCGGCTTGGGGCACACTCGGCGCGACAGCCGCCGAGGAGCCCGAGATGACCGATCAGACCCTTCCCCCGAAAAGCGCCGTCGCAGAGGTGCCCGCCGCCTCTGCCGAAGAGGCGCTGGCGCATTTCAGCCGCCGGCTGAGCTTTGAGACCGATTGCGACGACACCCATGGGGCGCTGCGCTCCGGCCGGGTGGATTTCGTGCTGCTCGACGTGCGCGCGCCCGACCGCTATGCCCGCGGCCACGTGCCCGGCGCGATCAACCTGCCGCGTGGCAAGATGACCGAGCGCCGGATGAGCCAGTGGCCCGACGACACGCTGTTCGTCGTCTATTGCGCCGGGCCGCATTGCAACGGCGCCAACAAGGCGGCGGTGGTGCTGGCGCGGCAGGGCCGCCCGGTGAAGGAGATGATCGGCGGCATCACCGGCTGGCTGGACGAGGGCTTCGCGCTGACCGAGGGCAGCGAGCCCGGCGGTTTCGATCAGGAGGCGCCGCAAGATGCTCCCCAGACCGCATCGCAGGGCGCGGTCTGACCCCCGGCCTCATCCCGTCGCCAGCAGCGCCTTCTTCAGCCGTCCGTGCACGCCCTTCTCCTGGTTCACCGACTGGGTGACCGCGAAGTCGGCGGCCAGCGAGCAAAGCTGATAGGCCTCAGTCTCGGTGATCCCGGTGCGTTCGCGGATCATGGCGATCATCTGCCTGAGCGCGATCTGCAACGCGCTGTCGAGGCTGGGGTGAAACCCCATCGAGATGATCTCCTCAGCCGTTTCCGCGCGCGGAAGGTCGATCGGGGCGTCGCGGATCAGGTCGAAGCGGAAGGTCCCGGTCAGCGAGGTTTCCAGCGCGGTGATGCAGACCTCGCCGTCGCCCTGGCAACCGTGCCCGTCGCCACAGGAAAACAGTGCGCCTTCGGCATGGACGGGAAGGTAGAGCGTGGCGCCCTCGGTCAGCAGCTTCAGGTCGAGATTGCCGCCATGCAGCCGCGGCTGGATCGAGGTGATCTCGCCCCACCGGGGTGGCGGGGCCACCCCCATCACCCCGAAGAACGGCGCCAGCGGCAGGGTTGCGCCCCAGGGCAGGCGGCAGGTCATCGCGGCGCGGTCGATCGGGATCAGCGTGGTCGTCGTGTCCGAGACCGGGAATTCGCCGGGCAGCGTGCCGGCGGTGGGCCGGACCACGTTGTAGCCCCAGTCGGCCCCCAGCGCGATCCGCTCGATCCCGATCTTCAGGACATCGCCGGCGCGCGCGCCCCGCACAGCCACCGGCCCGGTCAGCAGGTGGGCCGTTCCCGGCAGGTCGGCGGCGAGGATGTCGCGATGCGCCTGTGCCACCGCGTGGCCCGAGCCATCGGGTGGCAGCACCGCCGCGCGCCCCGAGAAGGTCTCGATCGTCACCCGATCGCCGGGGTCGATGGTCAGGACGGGCGGGTGATCCGCGCTGAACCGGCCCCAGTGGGCGGTCTCGGGCGTGGCGGCGAGATGGTGATCCTTGTGGTGATCCTTGTGGTGATCTTTCATGGGCGGCCCCCTTCGATGCGGGGCCGAGTGTCGGCCCGCGGCGGGCGGGGCGCAAGGGGAGGGATGAAACGGCCGGGCGGATCGGGCAGGCAGGGGTACGAGGGCGGGGCGCACAAGGGTGCAGGGCGGACGGGCGCGGGGCGGACGGGCAGGACGGCGCAGTACGGCGGCGGTGCGGCGCTTTCGCCGCGGCCGGTTCAGCCCTTGTCCGCGAGGAAGGCCTCGAAGGCGCTCAGCGTGCGGTGCGACACGTGGTGCTCGATCCCTTCGGCGTCGACCTCGGCCGTGGTGCGCGGCACGCCCACGGCCACCAGCAGGTCGACGACGGTGCGGTGCCGCGCGCGCACGCTGTCGGCCAGCGCCGCCCCGGCCTCGGTCAGGAAGACCCCGCGATAGGGGCGCGAGGTGGCCAGCCCCTCGCGTTTCAGCCGGGCGATCGCCTTGGTCGCCGTGGGGTGGGCCACACCCATGCGCTCGGCGATGTCGGCGACGCGGGCCTCGCCATGCACGGCGATCAGGTCTCCGATCATCTCGGCGTAATCCTCGAGCACGGCCTTGGCCTGGGCTTCGCGGGCGCGGGCGAATCGACCCGCCTGTTCCGACGGCGGCGCCTCTTCGGTCGGGATCTCGTGGTCGGTCATGGGGCCCTCCCGGTCGGGGCAGATCGCCCCCGGCAACAGTTTCGCGCCCCCTGGCGGCCGCCGCGGGGGGTGTAGAGGCATAGCATGCTGAAATGCGGGAAATCAATATAGCCGTGGGTAAATCTTGCTCCGCCGCTTGCGTGGTCAAGGGGCCGTCCGGACAGAACGGGCGCGGGACCGGGAGGCTCGGAGGGGCGCGCGGGAGAGGGGGCGGGGGACGCCCTTTGCGTTGTCGCGCGGCGTGGCGCAAGGTTTGTCCCGATCACGGTTTCGTTCGTAGGTCGGCCCCCAAGTTATGGCCCCTTGTACTGAATGTAGCCAAGGCTATATTCCGGTGTCGATGCATCAACAGAAAGCCCGTGGACAGACATGACCAGCACCGAACGCACCCGCCTCGGGATGAGCGCCGTCCTGTCGGGGGAGCGGCGGGGCATCCTTGGCCGGCTTCTCTTCGTGGGGCCGGCGGTGATTGCCTCGATCGCCTATGTCGACCCGGGGAATTACGCGACCAACATCCAGGCCGGGGCGGGCTATGGCTACGCGCTTCTTTGGGTGGTGCTGCTGGCGAACCTGATCGCCATGCTGTTCCAGGGCCTGTCGGCGCGGCTGGGCATCGTGACGGGCAAGAACCTTGCCGAGATGTCGCGCGACAGCTTTCCGCGGCCGGTCGTCTGGGCGATGTGGGCGGTGAGCGAGGTCGCGGCCATGGCCACCGACCTGGCCGAGTTCCTGGGCGGCGCGATCGGCCTTGCGCTCTTGTTCAACCTGCCGCTGGCCTGGGGCATGGTGGTGACGGCGATCGTCACCTACGGCATCCTCTATTTCGAACGCCGGGGCTTTCGCCCGATGGAGCTTATCATCGGCACGATGGTGGGCATCATCGGGCTTTGCTACCTGGTCGAGGTGCTGATCGCGCCGGTCGACTGGGGCGGGGCCGCGGCCGGGCTGACCACCCCCGGCCTGCCGGATGCGACGGCGCTGACCATCGCCGTGGGGATCATCGGCGCGACCGTGATGCCGCATGCCATCTACCTGCATTCCGGATTGACCCAGGCCCGCACCACCATCCGCAACGAGACCGAGCGGCGCAAGGTCGTGCGCTATTCCAACGTCGAGGTGGTGCTGGCGCTGGCGGTCGCGGGCATGGTCAACATGGCGATGGTGATGATGGCGGCCTCGGCCTTCCACCAGGGCCACAGCGAGGTGGCCGAGATCGAGACGGCCTATCACACGCTGACCCCGCTGCTCGGGGCGGCGGCGGCCTCTGTCTTCCTGGTCTCGCTGATCACCTCGGGGATCTCGTCCTCGGTCGTGGGCACGATGGCGGGGCAGATGATCATGCAGGGGTTCCTGCATTTCAGCGTTCCGATCTGGCTGCGGCGGCTGATCACCATGGTGCCCGCCTTCGCGGTGGTGGCAGCGGGCTACAACGCGACCGACGCGCTGGTGATGAGCCAGGTCGTGCTGTCGATCGCGCTGCCCGTGCCGATGGTGGCGCTGATCATCTTCACCTCGCGCCGCGACGTGATGGGCGGCTACGCGACCGGCCCGGCGACCCGCACCGCGGCCATCGTCGGCGCGGCGCTGGTGCTGGCGCTGAATTTCGTGCTGCTGGCCCAGACCTTCGGCCTGCCGATCCCGTTTCTGGCGGGCTGAGCGCCGGCCCGGCGGGGGTAAGGGGGCAAGGGCGGAAGCGAGGGGCCAGCCCCTCGCGCTCCCCGGGATATTTCCGCTCAGAAGAAGGGGATACGGGCGTCAGCCCTGCGGCAGGAGCGATGTGACCATCGCGCGGAAGGCCTGCAGGCCCGCCGGTTCGCGGAACACCGCCGCGTTGGTGGCGCCGGCCATCTTGCGCTCGGCCCAGCCGATGACATAGGCGCAGTCGTGCCCTTCGAGGAAGGGGTTGGCGCCGATCACGGCCTGGCCGACCACCCCTACGAGCGGCGTTGCCGGGTCGGCGCCGAGCACGTCGCTGGCGCCCTGCATGCCCAGGAAATGCGCAAGGTAGAGCCGCCCCGCGGTAATCCTGTGGCCGCGGGCGCGCAGGTAGGTTTCGCCTTCCCGGGCGAGCAGGATCACCATCTGGCGTGCGATCGCCGGGTCCTTGCGCATCTCGAGCAGCTGGTCCGGCGTGTGGTCGACCACCAGGTCGGGGCGGTAGGTGCGCATCATCCTGAGCCAGGTGGCGTTGATGAACTGGCCGGCGCCGGTCGCTGAGGAGAGCGGGTTGCGGGCATCCGCCGCGCCGCCGCTCTCGACCTTGATGATCCGGTCGACCAGCCGGGTGACCGCCGCGTCCTCCTCGCCCGCGGTGACCGCGGCGCTGGCGGCGCCAAGACCGGGGCCGTTTACTGGGCCAGTAACTGGGCCGAGGCTGCCCCCCTTGTCGCGCGACTTGCCGTAGCAGGTGTAATCCTGTCCGGGGCCCGGCTTGTAGATGAAGCAGTCGAAGGTGACGTTTGCCCCCTTGATCGCGACGTAGAGCACCTGGTCGAGGCCGGGCGGCGCAGTGCCGGGGTCGGGCAGGTAGAGGACGGTCATGCGGTCGCCCGGCGCCGCGTCGGCGTCGAGGTCGTGCGCCTCGGACATCAACATGATGATCTGCCCGACCAGCGACGAGGGGATCCCGTCCCGCAGCGCCGCGCTGTAGAAGGCGTCGAGAACGCGGTACTGGCGCTGCGGCTCGCGGGGGCGGGTCGCGTGGGCGAAGAGATCGTCCTGCACCCAGGCGTCGGCGGCGGCGACGATCGGCCCCAGCGTGCCGGGGGCCGTGTCCGGCAACGGATCGGGTCGCTGGTCAGATAGCGGGTCGGATGGCGGGTCGGATGGTGGGTCGGCCCGGGCGAGCGAGCCGATATAGCCATGATCCGCCCGGTAGAGCGAGATCTGCCGGAACGACAGTCCGCCGTCCGGCAGGGGCACGCCGCGCAGGGCCAGCACCTCGCCCGCGGTCAGTGTCCGCACGTCGAATTGCGCCTGCGCGGCCTCCGCGAGGTCGCGGGCCTCGTCGTCGGGCAGTCGGTTCTCGCGCAGGATGTCGATCAGCGGCCGGTCCGAGGTGAGGCGCACGACAAGATCGCGGGTCGGGCTTTGGCGTCGGTCGGCGGGGGTCACCTCGGCGCCCGAGCTGTCGTCGGGCGGCGGGGGGGCGGCGGCGCGGCCCGGCACATCGGGGGCGGTGCCCGGCGACACATCAGGGGCGTTGCCGGCGCCGGCCCCCTGCAGGCCCTTGCGCTGCGCCTGGAAGACGGCGAAATCCTCCTGGCTCGAGGGCAGGGTGGTGATCAGCTCCTGCTGGCCCGAGATCATGACGTCCTGCACCAGCTCGAGGTTGCCCGCCGCGCGATCGGGCGAGAGCCGCTCGGGCCGGGGAATGGTGCGGCGCACCGAGGGTGTCGGAGCCGCGCCGCCGGTGCCGCCCAGGTGAAGGATCAGCGGATCCCCTGGCAGGCTGACGAAGCCCGAGAGGACCTCTTGCCCACCGGTCCGGACCGCGACCAGCCGGTCGCTGCCGGCGGTGGGGGTGACGGCCGCGCGAGGGGCGCCGAAATGCCACTTGTCGCGGGTCAGCCAGGCCCCGGCCCCCAAGCCTGCGCACACGAGTACCGCGGTGGCCAGCCCCAGCACCAGCCGGGTGCTGCGCGCCTTGCGCCGGCGTCGGGCGGCGGCCGCCTTGGCGGCGGCAAAGCGGGGATCGGGCGGGGCCTCCATCTCGTCGCGGGTCACGCGCCCTCCCGGTCAGAAGCTGGGCATCAGGCCGCCCTTGCGCTTGATCCGGCGGCCTCCGCTGTCGGCCGGTGCCGCGGGCGCGGGTTTGGGCGTCGAGACGCTGCGGGTCGGGGTGCTGGTGCGCGCGGGGGCGGTGTTGCGCGCGGGGGCGCTGACCTTGGTTTCACAGACCTGCCCGTCGGTGGACATCAACTGACCGAGGATCTCGGGCGTCGGGTCGAGATTGTCGGCGGGCAGGTTGCGGGACTTCAGGAAATCCGCCAGCGCGCCGCGGGAGCCGGGGCCGAAATCGCCATCGATCGCGCCGAGATAGCAGTTGACGCGCTTGAGCTCGGTCTGGATCGCGCGGTCGAGCGCGTCGCCCTCGAGAAGCGGCACGCGGGTGCCGTCGGGCAGGACCTGGGTGCCCTGCGGGGCAAGCGTGTCGGGGGTGGCGGGGGCCGCGGGCGGCGGTGCCGGAAGCGCGGCGAGGTGGACACCATCGGGGCTGGCGGGCGTGCTGGACGCCGGGGCGGAGTTCTGCGCCAGCGCCGGCAGTTGGCTGTAATCCGGGGGCGGGGCGGCGTCGGCCTTCGGCGCGGCATCCTTGCGCGGCGCCGAGAGCTTCGGCCCCGGTGCAAGTGCGGCGACCTGGGTGTCGTTGCCTTGCTGCGCGCCCATATGCGGCGCGCTGTCAGCGCCAGGGGCCGTAGGGGCCGGGCCCGATAGGGCGACGCCTGCGTCCGGCGCGGGGGCCTCCGGAGCCTTGGTGTCTGCGGCCTTGGTGTCTGCTGCCGTGGTTTCAGGCGCCTTGGTTTCAGACGTCTTGGTTTGGGGGGCCTCGGCTTGGGGGGGCGCCAGCATCAGCAGCGGGCCCGCACCGGCGGCGGGGGCTGGTGCGGGTTTCGGCGTGGCCGCGGGCGGGGCGGGCACGAGGGAAAATCCCGCGGGCAGGGCCCCGGTGACTTGCGGTGTCTGCCGCCCTGCGGTGGCGGCGGCGGTGTCGCGGCCGATCCAGCGGAGCACCGTCGCCACCGGCTGGCCGGGCATCGGCAGGTAGGTGAGCAGCGACAGCGTGAAGGGGGAGTAGGCGCCCCTTGGTGTCACCGCCGCCTTGTCCGCCGCGGCCGCCGTGACGACAATCACCGGCAGCCCCTCGGGCAGGGCGGAACGCGCGAGGCCCGGCCCCGCCGCGCCGTCGGGGGCCGGCCCCTGGCCCGCGTCCACCAGCACCATCAGCGGGCGGCCGGGCTTGCCAAGCGCGCGGGCGATCCCCGAGACCGTCAGCCCCCGGGCCAGCGCCTTGCCCTTGCCCGCGTCGACCGGGAGCAGCCAGCTCTTGCCGCCGACCCGCGCACCGTGACCCGAGAAGTAGACCACCAGCGCCTCGGCCCCGTCCGACGCCGCCTTGAACCGTTCGAGCGCGAGGGCCATCTGCGCCGCGTCGAGATCGCCGTAGCTGGTGACCTCGTAGCCCATGGATTTCATGAGCTCGCCCATCGACCAGGCATCCGCCGCAGGCGCCTTGAGTGCAGGAAGATCCTTGTACCCCGCCTCGCCGATCACCAGTGCCATCGGCTTTGCCGCAAGCGCCTGGGGCAGCAGCGCGAGCCCGAGTGCGACCCCGGCCGCCGTCCCCAGCGCGCGCAGACCGGCGCCGCCCGTCAGGCGGGCGGGCGCGGGGCGGGGCGCCCGAAAGGGGCGCGAAGCGGGGCGGCCGTCAGCCATCGGCGCCGTCCTCCTTGCGGGCGAAGCGCGGGGCCCCGTGCCGGACCGTTCCGTCACGGGGGCGTGAGGGCACCATAGCGAAGGCGCGCACGGCAGGCGAGGGGGCGCGGCTCATGGCTTGGCCGCTTTCGGGGCGGCCGTGTCCTGCAGGCCAGACCCGGCGGGGGACGCCCCGGTTCCGGCCCCCGCCCCGGGCTGGCGCAGGAAGAAGGTCCAGCTTTCGGCGGAGTGGGTGTCGACCTCGTGGAACCGCGCGGCGATGGTGCCGCGCTGCCAGCAATCGCCGATGCCCGAGATCGAGAACTTGGCGGCGCCCACGCACATCTCGGTCCGGCCGTCGAGCAGCGGCTTGCCGAAGACGTCGGTGGCGTAAAGGTAGACGAAGCGGTTCTGCAGCGCCCCCTTGATGACCCGGGCGCATTGGTTGGTGCCGATGGTCCACCAGCCGTCGGTGCGGAAGCCGCCGCCGGGATCGCGGCCGACGGCCAGGTTCACCACGTCGAAGGACCGGTTGCATACGACGAAATCGGCCCGGGCGGGGGCGGCCGCCGCCAGCCAAGACGCCAGTGTCGCCACCAGCATCGCCGCCAGCCTACCGGGGGCAGGCACGGCACTCTGCGCCGGTGCCGCGCGGCGAAGGCGGGCGGCGCGATGGCGGGCGGGGCCGTGCATGCCACGGCACGGTCCGATGATGTCACCCGAGCGCATAGGTGAAGCGGCCTTCCTCCCCGAGGGTGATTTCAACGCGCGCAAGCTCGGATCCGTCCAGCGTATGGGTCAGCACCGCGCGGCTGAGTTCCGGCAGCAGGGTGTTGGTCAGGATGTTGTCGATCATCCGGCCGCCGGAATCCGGATCCTGGCACTGGGAGACGATGTGGTCGACCACCGCGTCGGAATAGGTCATCGCCGCCTTGTGGTTCTGCTTCACGCGGCTGACGATCCCGTCGATCTTGAGCCGTGCGATCTTTGCCAGCACGTCCGGCGCCAGCGGGAAGTAGGGGATCGTCACCGTCCGCCCGATCAGCGCCGGCGGGAAGACGTCGAGGAGGTAGGGCCGCAGCGCCTCGTTCAGGGCCTCCGGGTCGGGCCTGGTCTCGCCGCCCTCGGCCATCTGCATGATCACCTCGGTGCCGACGTTCGAGGTCAGCAGGATCACGGTGTTCTTGAAGTCGATCTTGCGACCCGAGCCGTCCTCCATGATCCCCTTGTCGAAGACCTGGAAGAAAAGTTCGTGCACGTCGGGGTGGGCCTTTTCCACCTCGTCGAGGAGGACGACGGAATAGGGCTTGCGCCGGACCTGCTCGGTCAACCGGCCGCCCTCGCCATAGCCCACGTAGCCGGGTGGCGCGCCCTTGAGGAGCGAGACGGTGTGGGCCTCCTGGAATTCCGACATGTTGATGGTGATGACGTTCTGTTCGCCGCCGTAGATCGCGTCGGCCAGCGCCAGCGCCGTTTCGGTCTTGCCGACGCCGGAAGGACCGCAGAGCATGAAGACGCCGATCGGCTTGTTGGGGTTGTCGAGACGGGCGCGGTTGGTCTCGATCCTGCGGGCGATCTGGGCGAGACCGTGGTCCTGGCCGACGACGCGGGCCTTGAGGATCTCGGGCAGCTTCAGGATCGCCTGCACCTCGTCGGTGACCATGCGTCCCACGGGGATGCCGGTCCAGTCGCTGACGACGGAGGCGACCGATTGTTCGTCGACATGGGCATAAATCATGCGGTCGTCGGGTTTCAGCGTGGCAAGCTCCCGCACCCTGGCGGTGAGTTCGGCGCGAAGCTTGTCCTCGTCGAGCGGCGGGGCTTCTGCTGTTGCCTCCGCGGTGGCCGCCGCCGGGGCCTCCTCGGACGCCGCCGTTCCGGCGGGCGTCTCCTCGGCCCCGGCCGGCACCGCACCGGCAGCTTCCTCGATCGCGGCGACCGCGGCCTCGACCGCGGCGGCCCGGCCCGAGGGCATGGCGGTGGCTGCGGGCGCGGCGGTGGTCGCACCGCCCGCCGCAAGCGCCGCACGCATCTCGATGATCTCGTCGACCAGCGCCTTCTCGGCGGCATAATCGGCCTCGAGCATGGCAAGCGTCGCCTCTTCGGTCGCCAGCGCCTCGTCGATCTCGTCGATCCGGGCCGCGTTCACCTCGCCCAGGTCGGCCTGTCGTTCCTTCGCCACGCGCTCGGTGTTCAGCGCGGCGATGCGGGCACGGGTGTCCTCCAGCGTGGCAGGGGTGGTGGCCTGGCTGATCGCCACCCGCGCCGCCGCCGTATCGAGCAGCGAGACCGCCTTGTCCGGCAGCTGCCGCGCCGGGATGTAGCGCGCCGACAGCGTGACTGCGGCGACGATCGCCTCGTCCGAGATCCGCACGCGGTGATGCGCCTCCATCGGGCCCATGATGCCGCGCAGCATGGTGCAGGCGCGGTCGATCGAGGGTTCGTCGACGTTGATCGGCTGGAAGCGCCGGGTCATCGCCGGGTCCTTCTCGAAATACTTGGCGTATTCCATCCAGGTGGTGGCGCCGATGGTGCGCAGGGTGCCGCGCGCCAACGCGGGTTTCAGCAGGTTCGCCGCGTCGTTCGTGCCCGCGTTGCCGCCCGCGCCCATCAGTGTATGAATCTCGTCGATGAAGAGGATGATCGGCGTCGGGCTTTGCTGAACCTCGTCGATGACGGAACGCAGGCGCTGTTCGAACTCGCCCTTCATCGAGGCGCCGGCAGTCAGAAGACCCATGTCCAGCATCATCAGCCGGTTGCCCCGAAGCTGCGGCGGCACGTCGCCGGCCGCAAGGCGTTGCGCGAAGCCCTCGACCACCGCGGTCTTGCCGACCCCGGCCTCACCCGTGAGGATCGGGTTGTTCTGGCGCCGGCGCATCAGGATGTCGACGATCTGGCGGATCTCGTCGTCGCGTCCGACGATCGGGTCCATCCTGCCGGAACTCGCCTGCTCCGTCATGTCCACCGCGAAACGGCCCAATGGGGTGGCGCCCCGCGCGCCGCCTTCCTCGCCATCGCCGGCCGAGGTGGCCGGCCCGATGCCCGAGCCGTCCATCGGGCGCATGTCCTCCTCGTCCGAGGCGGCCCAGAGACGGCCCGACCCGGCAGTCAGCGCCTCGACGTCGATCTCGGCGAAGACCTTCGACAGGGCCAGCATCTGCTCGCGCAGCTCCTTGCCCTTGAGCGCCGCGACGAGGAGGTGGCCGGAGCGGATCTGCGCCTCGCCGAAAAGCAGGGTGGCGTAGTGCCAGCCGCGGTCCAGCAGGTCGGTCACGCCGGAGGAGATGCCCGGCATCTCGGTGACGTTCTTGCGCAGCCCCTCGACCGCGCGCTGAAGGTCGGCCAGAAGGCGCGCCCGGTCGCCCCCGGTCTGGATCAGCGTGACCGAGATATCCGAACGCTCGTTCGAGACGATGTGGAACAGCCAGTGCGACAGTTCGAGGTGGCGGTTGCCCTCGTTCTTGGCGTGACGCAGGGCCTGCATGAAGGCGTCATAGCCGAGACGGTTGAGCTTGCCGGCGACGGTTTCGAGGCTGATGTCAGTCATGGTCACTATCCCTGTCGTCCTTGGAAATATCGTCAATCACGTCGTGGCCGTTCTGTTGCGGCGCCTGCGGGCTGTCCGGCGCTGCCGCCGTGCCCGGCATCGGGGCGAGGAGGGTGGGTGCGGGCCGACCGGGCAGGGGGCGGAGAGGGACAACCACGTCCGCCGCCTCCGGTCCGGCTGCCGCCTCCGGTCCGGTTACCGACGGCTCAGGGGCGGGCGGCTCAGAGGCGGGCGGCTCAGGGGCGGGCGGCTCGGGATCGGTCTGCGGTGCATCGGATGGCGCGGCGGTGGATGACCCGGTGGCCAGGGTCTTTGCGGTCAGGGTCTCCGCGGCCAGGGTCTCCGCCCCTGCACCGGCCATGCCCGCCTCCGTCCGATCGCCTTCGGCGTTGTCGGGCTTTGCGCCGCCGGTTTCTGCACGTTCGGTCTCCGCACGCTCGGGCGGGGCGCCGCTGTTGGCCTCCGGCGCGCCGCCCGAATGCCGCGTGACGGAGGCCGCGGGGATCCGGTCCTCGCGCGCGGCGAAGGTGGCGGCGACGACATAGCCGTCGGCATCCGGCGCCTCGCCTTCGGGGTCGGGGGCGGACCAGGCGGTCCAGCCAAGCTGACCGACCCGGCCGAGCTGCGCTGCTGGCCGCACCACGCGGGGCAGCTTCAGCACCACGTCGACGTCGGTCAACGTCCCGGTGTAGAGCGTCACGAGATCGACGATCTGGCGAAATCGCGGCGCCCCCGGCAGGAATTCCTGGTATTCCTCTACCGTGCGGGCACGGATGGTCAGGCTGATCTTGTCATTGATCGACTGGACCCGCGATCCCAGGTGGCTGCTTTGTCCCAGCACCGCCTTGGCGCCGCCCAGCCGGGTCAGGTCCTGCGGCTCGAACTCCAGCCAGCTAGCCACGCGTTCGCGGATCTCGAGGTCGACGCCCATGAGGCCGCGTAGCACCTGCTGAAGGCGGCGCGCGCTTTTCACCCGGCTGCCCAGCAGCCCGGCAAAGCGCAATTTGGCGATGTCGGGCAGGCTGTCGCGGTCGCGCAGGGCGGGGGTGCCCAACCCCGCCGCGCTGCCGACCCAGGCGCGGAAGCGGTCCTCGTCGGGCCGCGCCATCTGTACGATCGGCCGGGCATCGGCCCAGGCGCGGTAGAAAAGCTGTGCGAAACGGTCGAGGAAGATGTCGGCGAAACGGGCGAAGCTGTCGTCGTTGGCGCTGGCCCAGCGGAACGCCTCTATCGTGGTGGTCAGCGGCAGCGCCCCCTGCGGGCCGAAGAAGCCGAGGAACTGCTCGCGCAGGCGGGCGCGGTCCTCGGGGGTGCGCTGTTCGAAGCGGGTGACGTTGGCCGTGGGAAAGGCAAGGTACGGATCCTGCCCGATCGACACGATCTCCTGCGCCAGAACCTCGGCCTGGCCGATGCGCGGCTTGTCGGGTGCCGATTTCTCGAGCGTCCAGAGGAGCGCGAGGAAGTCGAACTTCCACGGGTCGTCTTCGAGTTGCCGGCGCAGGCTTTTCATCCGATGCGCCTCCCGCGGGCGGCGCCGGCGCTGCGCGCTTTTTTCCGTCGTGTCTGCGTCTGCCTCCCCCCATGGCGCCGCGCCTCACAAGACCGGGCCGGTGCCCGAGCGGGGCGGCCAGCGCATCACCTCGCCCCGGGTGGCCGAGGTGATCACGGTCTCGGTGAAGCTGTTGAGATGGGCGTAATCGGCGAAGAACCGGTCGAGCACGGCGCCCAGCAGCGCGATCCCCGCGCCCTCGAAAGCGCGTTCGTCCAGCGTCACCGTCACCTCCGTTCCGCGGGCCGCGTGATAGCCGTCGGGGCGCCGGATCGACCGGGTCACGGGCCGCGAACGGACGCCGGTGATGCCGCGCACCTGCCGCTCGGTCACCGCGTCCGAGAGGTCGGCAAAAAGCGCCATCACCTCGCGCAGGCCCCCCGCCGGATCGGAGGGGTGGCGGTCCTGCAGGCCGAACTGGTTGAAGGCGAGGAAGTTGATCAGACGCCACTGGCGCTCGCCCATGCCGCCGGTGCGCGGGTTCGGCCGCTCGGCCTCGAGGATCGAGGCGCGCGGCGGGGTGGGCCCGGCGACACAGCTGAGGCCCACCTGCACGTCGTCGCTGAGCCGGAAGTCGACATTGGCCTTGCCGATCGGCAGGTGCATCGTCAGGTGCCGGTTGGAACACAGCGCCCGCGCCTGAAGCCGTTCCACCCGCTCGGCCGCGTCGAGGCCCGCGGGTTCGTGCAGCGCAATCAGCGTCTCGGTGCCGATGTAATCGCCGGCGGAACCGAAGCGCCTCTCGCGTTCGCTCAGTCGGCGCGGCCGGCGCCGCAGCGCGTAGTAAAGCGCGTCCTGCGGCCGCTCGTTGCTCGCGGGCAGCGAATAGACCGGGTTCACCGTCACCTTCTTGCGCACGCCCGCATAATGGCCCGAAACCTCGATCATCCGGTTGATCTCGTAGTTCACGGCGGGGCTCGATTCCGGCACGACGAGGAATTCCGAATGGCCGGGGCCCACGCTGACAGGGGTGCAGCGCTCCTCGAACAGGTTGACCGCCGGCACGGTGAAGAGGTTGAAGTTCTGCGGTGACAGCACCGGCCCGAGGCGCGGATGCACCCGGTCGAATTCGAAGATCAGGTCGACCGCCTGCGCCGGGATCCGTGGCAGCAGCTTCTGCAGGCCGGTAAGGCGGAAGCCCATGAACTTCTGCGGCAGGATGGTGAATTCGCGCAGCAGCGAAAACCCCGAGAACAACTCCTCGTCCTCTGGGAACAGCATCTCCTCGGGGTCGAAGCCCACCTGCTCCACCATGCCGGGGGGGATGGGCAGGAAAACGGGGGTGTTCTGGGCATCGAGGTAGCGCGCGGTTATCCTGATGCAATTGTTGAAGATCTGCTCGTAAAGCAATGAAAGATCGGCAGGAAGTCCGCTGAGCATGATCGGCAGGCGATCCGCCGACACGGCCGAGAGCGGCGCGGGTTTCGCCCCGGCAGCGGGCTCGTCCGGGAGCGGCTGGGCCGAGGTCGCGATGTGCCGTGCCAGCCGCAAGCGCAGGCCGCCCGCGGTCTGCGGCAGCACGTCGAGGCCCAGCGTCTGCAACGGCCCCGGCCCGGCGTGATAGCTTGCCCGATCGAGGGCCAGCGGCCACAATTCCAGCGGCGCCGACAGGCGGAACCGGCACGACACGCGCTGGTCGCGCTCGACATAATTCGCGTCCAGATAGGCGCCGGGATCGAACCGGTGCCCGGTGACCAGATCGGGCCGCGCGAAATCGGGATGCGCGCGCACCAGCATCGCCGCCGGGGTGGGGGCAAGGTAGTTGGGCAGCAGCTGGTCGATCAGCGCAGTGGTGAAATTCGCGTATTCCGATTGCTGCTTGACCTGCACCCGTGCGGCCAGGAACGCCGCCCCCTCCAGCAGCCCGGCGATGCCGGGATCCAGGCGTTCCTCGGTCAGGCCGCCCAGCCGTTCGGCGATGCCGGGGTAATCCTCGGCGAATTCCTTCGCCCGCTCGTAGAGGATCGAAAGCTCGCGGTTGTAGGCGGTCAGGAATTCGCGGTTCATCGGTGAAGCGCCGTCTTCGAGACCGAAACCTCGCCCGAGCCGACGTCGATCTCGGCCACGAATTCCAGCGGCACGTCGACGGGGCGGCAGGCCATCTCGGCCTTGACCTGAAGCGACACGCGCTGGCGCGTCTCGTCGTAGCCCTCGTTCAGCACGACATGGATGGTCGCGCCGATCAGCCGCGGCTCGTGATCGAGGAGGGCGCGGCGCAGGTCTCCCGCAAGGTCCATCCCGGTAAGCTTCTCATAGGTCAGGTGGCTGAGGTCGTTGAGGCCGAAGTTCAGCACCGACTTGCGCACCCGGTCGAAATCGTCGAGCGGCGTGGCCGAGGCCAGGTTCACGGTGTTCGCCAGATGCCCGAGGTCGATGTCGAGATTGGCCTTCAGCTGCTCTTCGCTGGCGCCGCGCCGCCGCAGCGCGCCACGGTCGTTCAGCACCCGGGCGTCGTCGGCGGTCCGCTCGTCGATCTCGCGCCGCGCGTCGCGGGCCCGGAACGCGTCGCGGAACGCGTACATGAGCGGCACTTGCAGCGGCTTCTTGCGGGGCGCGATGGTCCCGCCGGATCGGGAGGGGTGCGTGGTCTTTGCCATGGTTCCGAGCGGCGCTCCGGGGCCGGGGCCGAAAGTGGACAGGGCGGGCCCGGCCCGCCCTGACGCATGAGGGTGTCTCTCCGCAGGAAGGCGGGGCGTCGGGCGCCGCCTCAGGCGGACTTGTTGGTGCCGATGTCGTAGCTGACCGGGATCTTGGTGCCTTCCTTGCCCTTGGCGTCCTGGGGCGTGTAGGTCATCGTGAACTTCTTGAAGTTGAACGAGATGCTCTCGATCACCCGGTCCGACCCGTCGGCGGCGCCGCCGGTCTGGTAGGACGAGATCACCACCTGTTCGAAATCGATCTGCAGATACTGCAGGAAGTTGTTGGCCTCACCCGATTTCTCGAGGAAGAGCGTGGCCTTGTCCAGGTGCGTCCCGGTGCAGCAGCACGAGACGAGACGCGGCGTCGCCTTGTCGGTGTACTTGCTGAACGACATGTCCTGGACGTTGACCTTGCCGCCGCCCGAACCTTGGCCCAGCTGGCCCGTGCCGGCGTTGGACAGCCCCCACGACCAGCTCAGCACGTCGATCTGATCCTTGTGCTTGTCGTTGATGGATTCACCGGTGACGGTGTCGATCTTCAGGAACGCAGAAACAGCCATATCGCTAACTCCTCATGGCATGATGTTGATGATTTTCTTGTTTATTGTGCTCATCTCATTCCGAGGGCAGCCGGGACACCAGGCTCATCCCGATGTCCATGCCCTCGAGTTGATAGTGCGGTCTGAGCAGGAACCGCCCCATGTAGTACCCCGGGTTCTCCGTATCCTCGATGATCTCGACCTTGGCCGCGGCAAGCGGCAGCTTGGCCTTCGCCTCCTCGCTGGCGTTGGCGGGATCGCCGTGGACGTACTGGTTGATCCAGGATTGCAGCTCGCCCTCGAGCTGGTCCTTCTCCTTCGACGACCCGATCTGGTCGCGCACCATGACCTTGAGGTAATGGGCGAAGCGCGAGATCGCGAACATGTAGGGCAGGCGCGAGGACAGGTTGTCCGACGCCGTCGCCTCGTCGTCGACGAATTTCTTCGGCTTGTAGAGCGACTGGGCGCCGATGAAGGCCGCCTTGTCGCTGTTCTTGCGGTGCACCAGGCTGATCAGCCCCGATTTCGACAACTCGCCCTCGCGCCGGTCCGAGATCGCGATCTCGGTCGGACACTTGAGGTCGATCGAGCCGTCGTCGGTGGGGAAGGTGTGGGTCGGCAGGTTCATCACCTCGCCGCCCGATTGCACGCCGCGGATCCGCACGGTCCAGCCGTATTCCTTGTGCGCCTGGGCGATGTTCGCCGCCATCGCATAGGCCGCGTTCATCCAGGCGTATTTCTCGCCGGTGTGGCCGTCGGTCTGCTCTTCGAAGTTGAAGGCCTCGACCGGCAGGGTGTTCTGGCCATAGGGCTCGCGCGCCAGGACGCGGGGCATGCACAGGCCGATGTAACGCGAGATCTCGCTGTCGCGCAGGCCCTTCCAGGCGGCGTAATCCGGCGTCTCGAATATCGTGGTAAGGTCGTTCGGATTGCCCAGCTCGTTCCAGCTGTCCATGCCCAGAAGGCCGGGCGCGGCCGAGGCGAAGAACGGCGAGAGAGAGGCCTCGGCGATCTTGCCGAGATCGCGCAGCACCCGCACGTCGGCCGGCGAATGGTCGAAGTAGAAATCGCCCACGAGCGCGCCGAAGGGTTCGCCACCAAGCTGGCCGAACTCGGCTTCGTAGATCTTCTTGAACAGCGGCGACTGGTCCCATTTCGCGCCCGGGTAGGAGCGCAGCTCACGCTCCAGCTCCTTCTTGGACACGTTCATGACGCGCACCTTCATGGTGGCATCGGGTTCCGAGTTGTTGACGCAATAGGCCAGCCCGCGCCACGCACTCTCGACCTCCTGAAACGCCGGGGCGTGCAGGATCTCGTTCATCTGCGCGGTCAGCTTCTCGTCGAGCTTGGCGATCATCTCGTCGACCGTGTCGAGGATGTCGTCCTTGACCACGGATCCGTCGGCGAGCGCCTCCCTGACCAGCGTGGTCACCGCGTTCTCGACCTCGGTCTGCGCGGTCTCGCTGCGCGGCTTGAAATTCTGCTTGAGCAGCGAGGAAAACTCCTCGAGTTCCCCGAGCCCGGCGTCCGCCACCCCAGTCTGCTGTGCTTCCGTTGCCATCCCTGAAGGCCTTTCGTTGTTCCCCGGGGCGCGCGTCCACGAACCCGGACGACGTTATCCCGCTCGCGCCTCAGGCGCCGTCACTTCCCCCGCGGCACGCCACGCGCCGCCATTGTCCCCGGAACGGCGCCCCGGGGCGCCATCCTCGTCGCGCAGCACCTTCAGGCGCTGTCGCCGTCCTTGTCAGCCGCATCGCCGGTTTGCGACGACAGCATCGCCATCAGCTTGTCATCCGACAGAAGCTTGTTGAGCATCTCCTGCGCACCGGCCTTGCCGTTCATGTAGCGTTGTAGGTTGGCCAGCTGGCTGCGCGCTTCCAGAAGCTTCCTGAGCGCGGGCACCTGGCGCGCGATCTCGCCGGGGTCGAGGTCGTTCATGCTCTTGAAGGTCAGCTTCACCGAGAGGTTCTCGTCCTCGGCGCCCGAAAGCTTGTTCTTGACGGTCATGCTCACTGCCGGTTCGACGCTGGACATGAAGTCGTCGAAGTTCTCGGTGTCGACATTGGTGAAGTCGCGTTCGGCGATCTTCGGCTTTTCCTTGTCCGACGCATTGCCGGACAGGTCGGACATAACGCCCATCACGAACGGCAGTTCGACATTCTGCGTGGAGTCGTAGGGATCGGCATAGGCGATCTGAACCCGAGGGGGGCGATTGCGCTTAATGAATTTGCTTCCCGAGTTCGACATCGCTCAATTTCCCCAGAAATTCTGAATATGTCGCCAGCCAAAGGCCGGGCTTCTCAATCATGAGGCGAAGTCTGCATCGCTCACATTTTTCTGTCCACACTTGATTTCACCGCCCGAACACTTTTTCCGGAGCGATGATGCGGGTCAGGCATAGGGATCGGGCGGCGGCGGCGGGATCAGGTCCGCGATGATCGCCGAGAAGTCGCGGCTGAGGTATGTCTTGGCGCGAAACAGCAGCACGGGGATCGGGCTGGAGGGTTCGACCTGGCGGAAGAAGGCCTCGACCGCCGACATCAGCTGCTGGGCATGGTCGCGGCTGGTGACCTGCGGGGCGTCGGCGGCCGCCTCTCCGTCGGGGTCGCCGAAATCAAGCTCGGAGAGCTCGCTCATGCGGTCCATGCCGATGACGAAGCCGGTGTCGGCGCCGAAGTCGATACGCGCCTCCAGCGCCTTCTCGGGCAGCAGCAGGCGCAGTGCCTCGACCAGCGGGCGGCCGATCAGCTGGCGCGACTGGTGCACGAGGAAGAGCGCGGGCGACGAGGGCTCGCGCCGCACGAAATAGGCCTCTACCGCGTCGAGGGCGGCGGCGGCGGCGGCGTGGCTGGCCACCGGTCCGGGCGGCGGCGCGGCGGCTGCTGCGGGGGGCGCCGGGGTGGGCGCCGCCCCCTCGTCACCGCCTGCGGCGGCCTTCTCGTCCGTCTCCGTGGCGGGGGCGAGGCTGGCGCCGCCGAGGTCGGGACGCATCTCGGAAAGCAGGGACAGAAGCGAGGAGAGCGTGGCCTCCAGATTGTCGAGGGTCGGGCCGAACGGGTTGCGGTCGGCGGTGAAGCAGGCCGTCTTGATCTTCTTGACCGCGTTCGCCGCGTCGGTCAGGCGGGCATGCGCGGCCTCCACCGCGGCGGCATTCTCGGCCGCCTTGAAGGCGTTCGACAGGGTCGAGGGATCGCCGCGCACCTCTTCGCCGCGGGGCGGACGCTGGCCGGTGGCGACGGCATAGGCGTTGAAGCTGACCTCGCCCGCGCGGCGGTCGCGAAAGAGGGGGGCGTATTCCAGCGGCAGGGCCACCGTCGCCCGGGTGTCGAGCATCTCGATCGCGTTGCGCCGGTCGGTGGCATCCTCGTCGGTGCCGGGATGCACCTCGGCGGGCCAGTTGTCGAGCAGCGCAGCCATCGTGCAGAGGCAGTCGACGAATCCCGTCAGGTCGGCGCAGAGTATGTTGAACTGCGCCGCGAGCGACAGGAGCCGGAGATCGCGCGACCGGCCGAGCAGCGCGTCGAGCTCCGTGCGCTCGGCCTTCAGGTCGATCGTCTTGCGGTCGAACGCGTCGCCCGTGGCATCGAAGTAGCGTTCCGGAAGGCGGGCGAGCGCCTCGAAATAATAATCGAGGAAGGCATCGTCGTCGGCGGCCTCAAGGTCCGGGCCGCAGGGCGCGTCCTCCGACAGGGGTGTCAGCAGCGTGTCGAGATACATGAGTGCCGGGGTCCCCAGAAGTGCCGGACGATGACCGTGGCCGAAGGATGGCAGAGGGCGGACGCCAAATCAACTCTTGTTCATCAGGTCGCGATCTTCAGGGGAATCTCGTGCAACCAGAGGGTTGTATCACGAAGTTGAGGTGATGCGTGAACTGCGGTTCAGCGGTCGGTCTTGCGCGTGCCCTGATCGTAGGCTTCGGCGAAGTAGGTCAGGAACAGGTCGAGCATCCCGTTCTCGTAGGGATGGGTCATCGCGTCCCAGCGCTCGACGAAAAGTTCCCACGCTCGGCCCTTGCGGGAGCCGAGCATGGAGCCACCGATCTTCTTCTCGATCGCCTCGGGCGCGATCTCGGCAAGCAGCCGGGCCAGCGCCGGCTGGATCGCGGCATGCACCGCGTACTGGTGTTTCTTGACGTCGTCGAACCCGTCGCGAAAGGCAGCCGGGCCCCGCTGGAACCCGGGCATGGGCTTGCCGAACATCGCGTCGAGCCGTTCCTCCGGGGTAGGGATGAACTTCATCGGGTTGTTGTCTTCGGCGCCGATCATGGTGCGCGAGCCGGAGCGTACAGATTGCTTGGTCGCGGCGCGGGCGCGCAGCAGTCCGGAAAGCTCGTCCGAGGCGATCCGAAGCGCGCGGCCGATGTCGCGCGCCGTCTGGGCCGGGTCGCCGGCGAGGAAGGTCTGCGGCGGCAGGCCCGCGCCCTCGGCCACCAGTTGCAGGAAGGCCGCGGCGCCTTCGGCCCCGCCCTGGGCCGCGGGGTGGGATGGCCGGCCCTGCGGGGGTTGCGGTGCCGGCGGGATGGCGACCGGCGGCTGCGAGAATTGCTGCCCCGAGAACGAGGCGCCTTCGGGCGCGCCGCCGTGACCCGGCGGCGTGGTCTGCGGTGCAGCGGGCGGGGGCGGCGCGAAGGAGGGCTGTTGCGCGGCGGGCGCCTCGCCGCCCCAGATGTCATGCATCACAGGCGGCATTGCCGAGGGCGGAGGGGCGCCCATGCCGGCGGCCGGCCCCGCGCGCATGGCTGCCGCGTCGCCAAGCGCCACCGAAATCAGGTACTGCCCGACCTGTAGCCGGTCGCCGGGTTCCAGGCGGTGCGGGCTGCGCACCCGGATCGAGGCCCCGTTGACGAAGGTGCCGTTGGTAGAGGTGTCGACGAGCATGTAGGCGCCACGGTCGAACCGGACCTCGAAGTGACGCGAGGAGATGAAGCGCTGGTCGTCGGGCAGGGTCCAGTCCATCGTGGGATCGCGCCCCACCTCGAAGCCGCGGCCCGAGATCTGGAAGCTGAGCGGCCCGCCGTCGGCGAGGTGGTCGAAATTCTCGATGCGCAGCGTCAGGGTCATCTTCGGTCCGGGTGGTCGGCGGGCGGCCTTGGCGGCCCGTCGGGAAAAAGAGCGGCGGAGCCGGGTCTTGCGGTCCCGGAGTTTAGGGGCGGTCTGGGGCGCGATGCAAGCGCCCGCAGGCGGTATCGCGGGCGGGCGGATCAGAGCAGGGCCGGGGCGGGGGCGGTGTCAGCCGCCCTCGGCCAGGGTGCGGGCCATGCGGGCGAAGCGGGCAAGCATCGCGGGGCGGCCCGGCCGGTCCACCCGTGCAAGCGCCGAGAGGACCGCCGCGTTGATCGCCCGCGGGCAAAGGTGCGGCGGCACCGGCACCGCGGGCTGGTCGGCCGGCGTCATGCTGCCCGAGGACCAGCCCGCGGCCAGCGCGATCCAGACGCCGGGGGTCTTGGCCTCGCTCTCTCGCGCGGCTTCCAGCGCCGCGCCGCGGGTGCCGTCGCCCGGCTCGGCCACCCAGGCGGCGGCAAGCTCCATCAGGGCAAGGTCGCGCGGGGTCATCCGGTCGGCCAGTTGGCGCAGGCATTCGTGCCCCCACCAGATCGCCAGCCGCCGTTCCAGCGCGAAGGCGGCGAAGGTCAGCGCCTCCTCCGGGGTGGCCGAGGCCGCGAGCGCCGCGAGAAAGTCGAGCGGCGGGCGGTTTTCGCACGGCGCGGTCAGGTCCGCCGCGATCTCGGGGAAGGCGGCGTAGACTTCGGTCGCCGAAGCGAAGGGCAGGGTGGTGGGCAGGGCGGCGCCGTTCACTCCCGCCTCCCACGCCGAGCGTCGCGCCGGCATTTTCCCTCGTCCGGTCCGTGGCGGCCACGGCCATGGGCGCGGTGCGCCGCGACCCGGCCCGCGCGGCGCCGCATGTCGGCCGGCATGCCGGCCTCTGTACCGGCCTGCAGATCGGCCCATCCCGCTGTCATAGCTGCTCCTTCGTCCCTCGCATCCCCGGCCGGCCCGGCGGTTCCCGGCCGCGCCTTCCTCCCCAGTCCACGGCCCCGATCCGCACCCGATCCGCCGCCGTGGTCCAAGGCCACGGGGCCGCGGCGCGGATCAGTTGATCTGCACCAACGGCGCCTTGATATCCAGCATCCCCGAGGCGCCATGCTTGGCGGTCACGCCGTTGGTCTGCAGGTTCATCGTCTCGACCTTCACGTTGGTCATGTCGAGGGTCACCTTGGAGCTGCCGATCGACAGTTCGATCTTGGAGCCGTCCATCATCAGCTTGCTCTGCCCCACGGTCAGCTCGATCTTGTCCTTGGCGTCGATCGTGTAGACCTTGCCGACCTCGGTCGACTTGTTCTCGCCGACCGTCTGGCTGCGGTTCTTCTTGACCTCGACCGTCTCGTCGTTCTCGACCGTCACCTCGTGGTCGTGCTGGGCGTGCATGCGGATCTTTTCCTGCCCGTCTGTGTCGATCATCACTAGCTCGTTGTAGCCGCCGCCGCCGACCGATTTCGACCTGATCCCGGCGGTGTTCTGTTCCGAGGGCAGGGCATAGGGCGGCATGTTCGCCTGGTTGTAGAGGCAGCCGACGACGACGGGGTGATCAGGGTCGCCCATCAGGAACTGCACGAGCACCTCCATCCCGACGCGGGGGATCTGGATGTTGCCCCAACCCGCGCCCGCCCAGGGCTGCACCACACGGCACCGCATGGAGCCGGAGCCCTCCAGATCCCAGGGGAACTGGACCAGGATCCGGCCGTACCTGTCGCAGTCGATCTCGTCCGAGCCGATCACCTTGGCGACCTGCGGGCCGGGGATCACCGCGCGGCGGGTGACCATCTGCGGCACCAGCGGCACCGACTTGGGCGCCATCTCGAACGCGCCGCGGTAGGGGTCGACACCGGCATCAGCCCCGTCCCCGCCGGTGCTGTAGCTCTGGGCGTCGTAGGCATGGTGGGCAGCCAGCACGACGAAATCCTTGCCGTCCACCGTAGTATCGCCGGTCCCCTCGATCGTCAGCACGGTGCCCGCGCCCGCACTCATCACGTCGCCCTCGGCGTAGTGGCGGTTGTCCTCGCCGCGCAGCTGCTTGAGGCGCAGCTTGGCGGTGTCGACGCCCTCGCCTGCATCGAGGTATCCACCGGGGTAGACGAAGCTTTCGATGTCGTTGTGGGCATAGCCCGCGTCGCCGGTCTGGCTTGCCTCGAGCGAGGTCGAGGGTTTCTCGAAATTGTAATCGGTCACCCTGACCCGGCCGCCGGTCAGCCGCCGGTCGTAGCGCCAGCTTTCGAAATGTTCCTTGTCTGCGTTGTGCTGGCGGGAACTGGCCTTAACCTCGCGCGTGCCCTCGGCTGTTTTGGAGCCGAAGCTCTCGCCCGTGAGCTTGATGCCGTGACTGCCGAGCGCATGGGTATGGTAGAAGTTGATCCCGAAGCGTTCCATCAGGCGGCGGATGAAGTCGAGGTCGCTCTCGCCATGCTGGACGACGTATTCCTGCGGGCCCTGCGCCAGGTCGCCCGGCGCGTCCTGCTCGGCCGACAGCCCGTGATCGCCCAGGACCTGGGTGATGATGTCGACCGGCGACTGGTCGTGAAAGATCCGCTGGTTGTAGCGCCGGCTCAGCATCCAGAGCTCGGGTTGCAGGGTCAGCATGTAGCCGCGCTTTCCCAGATGCGGGCCGAGCGCGGTCACATCCGTGAGAAGTCCATCGAAGTAGCGGGGCCCGTCGGCGATGGTGGTCAGCTCTACCGTGAAGTGTTTTCCGATCGCGGCATCGAGGTCGATCGAGCTTTTGTCCGTCAGCGCCTCGACCTCGAACCGGAAGAGATCGTTGACCGCCTCCGACCCGCGGAACTGGACGAGGACAAGGTCGTCCGGACCGAGCGGCGAGGCGGGGTGCAGCTTGCCCAGCCGTTCCTGTTGGGAAATCTCCGACATGGCATAAATCCTGTTTTTCTAGGGCCCTGTGCGGTGGCCGGCGTTCAAGAACGTCCATTCAATGGGCGCGAGCCTGCCATGCGCGCCTGTGTCGCGCAAGCATTTCGCGCCGCTGTCCCCGCCACCACCACCGCCGGTGGTCCCCGGCGTGGGGCGGCGGCAGGACGGGCGCGCGGCGGACGCGGCGGGGCGGTGGCGGCACGGTCCGGAAATCCGATGTGACAGGGGGACCACACCCGTGAGGCGATTTCTCTTCTCGCGGAAGATGACTCACTTTTCGTTGAAATTTTGTGAGTCGTTGCCCTAGTGTCCCCGCAAAAGTAATTTTCCGCCTGGGGAGGCTTTCATGGGTGACGGTATCGATCGGGTTCTGCCGCATGCGCAATTTCAGCAGGTGGCGGCCCGTCGGACGGGGCGCCGCGTGGCGCTTCTCGGAACGTCTGCCCTCGTCGCGGTCCTTTCTCTCTCAGGGCTTCCCGCGCTGGCGCAGAGCGCCGGCGGTGACGGTGGCGGCAGCTACCTGATCGGCAGCGGCGGGGCGGGCGGAACGCTGGCATCGCCGACCGGCGCGGATGGCAGCATCACGGGCAGCGGCGGCGGCGGCGGCGGCGGCCCGGACGGCACGGGCGGCACCGGCTCGAAATTCGGCGTCGGGCCCGGCAAGGGCGGCGATGGCGGCGATGGCGGCACCAGCACCACCAGCGCGACCGCGCCGGCCTCGGCCACCGCAGGCACCGACGGCAGCAACGGCGGAGACGGCACCAGCAGCAGCAGCGCCACGAACCTGGCGGGCGGCGGCGGCGGCGGTGGGGCCGGTGGCTACGGCCTGATCCTGAGCGGTACGGGCGAGACGCTGAGCGTTGATGCCACGGGCGGCAACGGTGGCAACGGCGGGTCGGGCGGGGCGCAGAACTCCGGCGGTGCCAGTGGCGACGGCGGCGACGGCGGCGATGGCGGCGGCGGCCTTCTGCTGCAGGGCACCAGTGTCACGGTCCGCGGCGCGGCCACGATCACCGGCGGCAACGGTGGCGACGGCGGCACAGGCGGCAGCGCGAGCATTGCGGGCAGCGGCGGCGATGGCGGCGCGGGCGGCAACGGCATCGAGGCGGGCACGGGGGCAACCGTGACCGTCGCGGGCACGGTGACCGGCGGCAACGGCGGCGCGGCCGGGGCCGTGGGCACGGGCTTTTTGGGCACGGCGGGGGCCACGGGGGCGGGTGGCTATGGCATCACCGGCACCGACCTCACCCTCGATCTGCAGTCCAGCGCGGTCGTCAGCGGCGGCATGGACGGCACGAACACCACCCAGGCGGCGGGGGTCTCGCTGTCGGGAACCTCGAACACCCTGACCTTCGCCAGCGGCGCCACGGTGAACGGCGGCGTCTCGGTCGCCGACAGCGGCGCGCTGACCGTCACCAGCGGTTCCGACCTGAGCGGCACCAACCTTGCTCTGGCAAACGGCTCTTCGGTGACGCTTCAGGGGGCGACGCTGGGCACGGTGAGCGTCACCGGCGACCCGACGTTCAACGTCGACGGGGCGAACACGACGGGCGCGATCTCTGGCACCGGCGATGTCGTCGTGCTGGGCGTGAACAATGCCGCGACCGACGTGCTGACGATGACCGGCAACAGCACCTACACCGGCCCGACGCAGGTGGGCGACGGCACCAACCTCGTGACGTTGAAGGCCGGGAATGCCGATGCCTTCAGCGCGTCGTCGGCGACCACGATCAACGCCAACGGTACGGTCGACCTCGGCGGTTACGACAACACGCTGTCGACCGTCACCGGCACCGGCACGATCACCAACTCCGGCACCGCGGATGCCACGCTGACGACGACCGGCACCTCGACCTTCGCGGGCACGATATCGGACGGCGGGACCAATACGACGGGGCTGACCGTCGGCTCCGGCACGCTGACCCTGACCGGCACGGCCAGCTACACCGGCCCCACCACAGTGGCCAGCGGCGGCCAGCTGGTGGCCGAGACCGGGCTGTCCTCGACCTCCGTCAACGTGGGCGATGGCAGTGGATCGGCCCCCTCGGACGCAGTGCTGACACTGGGCACCGGCGGCAGCCTGTCGTCGGGCAGCAACGTGTTTCTCCGCGACGGCACGCTGCGCACCACTGCGGACACCACGGTCACGGTGCTCAACCTCTCCACGTTGTCCAACCAGACGGGGCAGATCTCGGCCGCGACGGGTACGACACTCAATCTGAACGTGTCTGGCGCGCTTAACTCGACCACGGGTTCGGTTACCAACTACGGATCGTCCACCGACACCGGCACGGTGGTCGTGACGGTCAACGGGGCCTTGGGGTACGGGCTGAACCGTTCCGTCAACGTCGCCGGCGGTACGCTGGTCGCCGGAAACGCCTTCTTCGCAAGTTCCGCGCTCTACGCCAATGCGGGAGACAGCTCCGCCATCGACGGCACCTATGACCTCAACGGCTACAACTCGCCGATCGGCAACCTGACCGGCTCGGGTGTGATCACGAACAACGGCGCCTCCGCCGCGACCGTCTCGGTGAACCCGAACACGAGTTCGACCTTCACCGGCGTCATCCAGGACGGGGCCTCGGCCCTGTCGCTCACCAAGGGCGGTACGGGCACCGAGACGCTGAGCGGGGCGAACAGCTACACCGGCGCGACCTCGATCCCCGCGGGCACGCTGGCGCTTTCGGGCGGCAGCAGCATCGCGGCTTCCAGCGGCGTGTCGATCTCGGGCGGCAGCTTCGACATCAGCGGGACCACCTCGGGCGCGACCATCAACGCGCTGAGCGGGACCGGCGGGTCGGTCGTGCTGG
>NZ_PHSN01000089.1 GCF_002871005.1 Acidimangrovimonas sediminis | reverse complement strand
TGCCACGCCGCAGAAGCTGGCGAGCTACTTCGGCCTGACGCCAAGCGTACGTCAGTCGGGCGCCGGTCGAGCGATCCACGGCCGGATTACGAAGCAGGGCAATGCGACGGCGCGAACGATGCTGGTCGAGGCGGCCTGGTCTGCGGCGAGCGTTCCGGGGCCACTCAGGGCGTTCTTCCTGCGTGTGAAGGACCGCAAGGGTGCGAACGTCGCCGCAGTAGCCACCGCGCGCAAGATCGCCGTCCTGATCTGGCATCTGCTCAAGAAGGAGGAGCCCTACCGCTGGGCACGGCCGGCCTTTGTGGGGATGAAGATGCGCAAGCTCGCGCTGCGTGCCGGAGCGCCCAAGCAGCATGGCAACAAGCCCGGTCCGGGGCGCGACTATTGGATTAAGGAGATCCGCCACCGGGAGATGGAGCTCGTCGCCAACGCGGAAGCATCCTACGCGAGGATGGTCGAGGCCTGGAAGGACAAGCCACCAAAGCCCAAGCCT
>NZ_PHSN01000088.1 GCF_002871005.1 Acidimangrovimonas sediminis | reverse complement strand
GGATGGCGTTCGAGGTCAGCTCCGTGCCGTTGTCGCTGACCACCATGCATGGATAGCCGCGCACCCGAGCGATGCTGTCGAGCTCACGGCCAACGCGCTGCCCTGACAGCGAGGTGTCCACGACCGCGGCCAGGCATTCCCGGCTGAAGTCGTCGATGACGCACAGCACCCGGAAGCGGCGACCATCGGACAGGCTGTCTGACACAAAGTCCAGCGACCAGCGCTGGTTCGGCCCCTGCGGGATCGCCATGGGCGCCCTGGTCCCCAGGGCCCGCTTGCGACCGCCCCGTTTACGGACTGTTAAGCCTTCTTCTCGGTAGATCCGGTAGAGCTTCTTCCAGTTCACCTTCCAGCCTTCGCGACCGAGAAGCAGGTGCAGTCGACGATAGCCGAAGCGACGCCGTTCGCTGGAAAGCGCCTTCAGCCTCTCTCGCAGCTCGGTGTCCGCAGGTCTGGTTGATCGCCGCCGATAAACACGCGGGTCGATCCCGGCCAGGGGAC
>NZ_PHSN01000087.1 GCF_002871005.1 Acidimangrovimonas sediminis | reverse complement strand
CTCGACCCGGCCGAGCAGGGCCAGGCCTTCGCCCAGGCGATCGCCCGCCCCGGCCTGCGCGAGGCGGTCTCGGCGCTGATCCGCGAGGCCGCGAACGACAATGCCCGCAAGATCGCCCGCGACGTCGAGGTCGTAAGCGAGCTGGGAAGGCAGAAGGTCGACGTGCTGGCCGACCCGCTGCCCGACGACACCATCCTGATCGTGTTCCGCGACCGCGCCCCGTTCGAGCCGATCGACGGCGACGAGTTCGAGGCGCTGGTGCCCTCGGAAAGCCATGTCCAGGTGCTCGAGCAGGAGCTGCGCGCCACCCGCACCCGCCTGCGCACCACGGTCGAGGAACTGGAGACCGCGAACGAGGAGCTGAAATCCTCGAACGAGGAAATGATGTCGATGAACGAGGAGCTCCAGTCCACGAACGAGGAGCTGGCCACCGTCAACGACGAGCTGAAGTCGAAGGTCGAGGAGCTCTCGACCGCCAATGCCGACCTGCGCAACTTCTTCG
>NZ_PHSN01000086.1 GCF_002871005.1 Acidimangrovimonas sediminis | reverse complement strand
TCCGGACAGCGGGCTGACCGCCCGCAAACTGGGAGAAGAGCCGATGGTCGTGGTCGCCGCCCCCTCGTATCTGGACGCAAGGGGGACTCCGGCAAAGCCCGAGGACCTGCGGAGCCACGACTGCCTGCTGTTCAACTTCGATCCATCCCGATCCCGTTGGCCCTTTTGCAGCCAAGGCAGGCGAACCGAGGTTCACGTCAGCGGCAGGTTCACCGCCAATAGCGGCGAAGCGCTCGGAATGCTGGCGGTTTCCGGCCTCGGAATTGCACGCGTGGCACGCTTTGCCGTGGAAGACGACCTGGCAGCTGGCCGCCTGCGTGAAGTGCTCCCGGGCGACACCATCGACGAAGGCCATGAAGTTCACGCCTTATTCGTCGGCGGGGACCCGATCCCCGCCCGGGTGCGGGCCTTGGTTGATTTCCTGGCCGACAGGATGGGGACGCGGTAAGGCCAATAGCGGCTTCCGGATCAGGCCCTCAGATAGGTCTCGTTCGCGACTTTGATCGAGGTTTGTCGGCAGCGTAGCAGAG
>NZ_PHSN01000085.1 GCF_002871005.1 Acidimangrovimonas sediminis | reverse complement strand
GCATCCGCGAGCGACTTGCCGATGTCCGCCCCCAGCTCGCCGATCCTGGTCCAGCTGCCGGCGCCGTAGAGCCCGCTCTTGAGGTAGATCCCGTTGTTGGCCGCCGTGCCGTCGCCGAAGACGCCGGCGACGGCGCCCGCGTTCCAGTTGAGGTCGGCATTGAGCTGCGCCAGTGTCGCGTAGGTCGGGCCGACCTGCCCCTTCACCTGCTCGATCAGCCGGGCGATCGGCAGCCGCACGCTGCTGCCGCCGTAATTGCCGAGGATGTCGTCGACGATGGTCGCGGCATTGAGGTTGGTGGTGCTGACGCCGTTATCGGCCATGTCTGCTCTCCTAGATGATGGTGACGGCGAAGGGCCCGGCGACGGGGCCGGGCGTGCCGTTCTCGTTCTGGGGTTCGAGGTAGTAGAGCCAGTCGCCCTGCGGCGCGCAGCTCTGGGTCAGCTGGTAGAGGACGGCGTCGTCGATCGTGCCGTCGAAGGTGGCGGCGCCGAGGAAGCCGAAGCTGTCGTTGCCGGTGGCGGCGACGAGGCTGCCG
>NZ_PHSN01000084.1 GCF_002871005.1 Acidimangrovimonas sediminis | reverse complement strand
GCTCGCGCGACTGGATCACCTGGACTTCCGAATTCAGCGCGACCGTGTCCGAGGAGAGCCCGGCCACGATGTTCTGGATATTCGTGACCGTCTCGGAGGAATCGGCCGTCTCCAGCATCACCACCGAGGTCGCGGTGTAGATCGGCACGGCGACGCGGTAGGCGTAGTAGCCGCCGATCGCCATCATCACCAGCGTACACAACAGGATGATCCACTTGCCCCGCCACAGAGGCCGGACAAAGGCCGCGATGTCGAAGCTGTCGTCATCCTCCTGTTGCGTCTGGCTGCGGGCGAACTGGAAGTCGGAAGAACTGGGCTGCGTCATCGGGTCAATGTTCGGAAGGTCCTGGGGGCGGGCGGCATGTGGATGTCAGAGGCGCCGGATGTCGGCGGCGCGGGGTGTCACGGGCGCCCTACCACCGGCACGGCATGAAGACGAGGGCATATCGGTCCTCGGAAGGCTTAGGGGCCGGTCGCCTGCAGCCGGACGGGTCGGCGACCGAACGGACGTCTCCCGGCGATCTTCGATGAAAATTTTCGCACGCGCCAGTGCTAATCTGGCACCCGCCCAAGCACCATGCCAAACGTGCGACTTTTGAAGGCGA
>NZ_PHSN01000083.1 GCF_002871005.1 Acidimangrovimonas sediminis | reverse complement strand
GTTGTTATCGGGCATGCTGTTGGTGGCGCTTCGGTTCCGCGGTCTGTTCTTCCATCTGTCATGGTAAGCTGGTGCTGCGGGACAGGGGCGCTGGAGTGCGAAGACCGGGCAGGCCGAATTGACTATGAGCTGCGAGCTCGCGTTGTTATCTGGCCGCCCCTGCGACCAGCCCGTATGCGCCGAGAGCGCGTATCCGTAGATGTCGTACGAGCCCGAGCACTCCCCTGACACCAACTGGGAGAGCAAAGGATGAGATCGATCGGAATGGATGTCCACCGGAGCTTCGCGCAGGTCGCGATCTTCGCGGACGGGACCGTGACGGAGAGCTTTAGGGTCGACATGGAGCACGATGCGGTGGTGGCGTTCGGCCGCAGCCTGCGGCCCGACGATGAGGTGGTCCTGGAGGCGACGGGCAACACTGCCGTGATCGTGCGGCTGCTGACGCCGTTCGTGGCGCGGGTGGTGATCGCCAATCCGCTCCAGGTGAAGGCCATCGCGCATGCGCGGGTGAAGACCGACAAGGTCGATGCGGCGATTCTTGCACAGCTGCATGCCGCAGGTTTCCTGCCGGAGGTCTGGGCGGCCGACGACGCCACACTGGAACTGCGGCGCCTGGTGTCCGAGCGCGTGGCGATCGTCCGTTCGATCCGCCGGGCCAAGAGCCGCGTTCATGCGGTGTTGCACGCCAACCTG
>NZ_PHSN01000082.1 GCF_002871005.1 Acidimangrovimonas sediminis | reverse complement strand
GCACGTAGATCTGGCTGACGTTGCCGGTCTGCGTCGGGATCCCCTTGCCCTGGGCATAGAGCGCGTCGGCCAGGCTCGCGGTATGGCCGAAGGGCAGCGGATAGCGCGACTGGGTTTGTATCTCGCCGGTCAGATAGACGTAATCGCGCTTCACCGCGTCGAGGGAGCTTTCCGTGTCCAGCTGCGACAGCGCCGTGGTCTTCGAGGACTGGCGGAAGCTCAGCAGGCTCATCTGCTGCTGGAAATAGGCCTGCGCCATTGCCAGATCGTATTGCGTGTCGACATAGACGCTGTCGCCGTTGAGCAGCGGCAGGTGCTGCAGGTCGGGGCGGCTGTAATAGACCTTGAGCGGGATCTGGTAGATCTGGCCCTTGCGGTAGAGCCGGATCGAGGCGGTGGTGCGGTCGGGCGCCGTGATCCCGCCGGCGGCGGTCAGCGCCTCGTCGAGATGCAGCGGCTGAAGCGTGATCGGCTCGACCTTGGCCGCGCCCACCGCACCGCCGACCGAGACCCGCTGCGATCCGAATTGCGAGATCTCGAGGCTGAAGGTCGGGTCGATGTTGTGCGAGACCAGGGCCTTGAAGATCGCCGCCTCGGCATCGGGCACGGTCTTGCCCGCGACCTGGACCCGGCCCACGTCCGGGATGGCGATCGAGCCGTCGTCCTGGACGGTGAAGCCCTGGCGGTTGTTCTCGGCCGCGAGCAGGCCGGAAAGCTCGGCCACGCTGG
>NZ_PHSN01000081.1 GCF_002871005.1 Acidimangrovimonas sediminis | reverse complement strand
GACGCATTCCGGCATCTGGGACACAGCCAACGGAACAATGTGTTTCCACCCCCGAAACCGTCGAATTGGCCACCGACGACGAGTGAAAGCGCAAATGGCCGCTGCGATCCCGCGGCGGCCATTCACGTTTCTCGATTGTCCAAATCGGACGCGGAAGAACCTGCACCCGATACCTGTGCAGCGTTGATCCTCTCCCGGCGTGAAAGGACCACGACCGATTGTGGAAAGGGCCATCCTCCCTATAGCCGATAGAGAATGCGCAAGTCGCGTGCAGTAGGTGGAAACCGACAAACACCTCGGGCCACCGCGTCACGTCAGTCGCGGTTCGGCGGCTCAGTGCTTTTACCGTGGGGCTTTAGCCGATCTCGTCTCGCCGCTTCACGGCGGCGTATCCTGTCTCGCTCCCGCCGTTGGCTGTCGCGTCGCCAGAGCAGGTGGTCGACAAGCAGCCTTGCTCTGCCGAAAGCCGCGGCGATGAGGAGTGACCAACCCACGACCGGAAGCCAGAGAAGGACCGCGAATATGAACGCCCCAACGAGATCCGGGCTGAAGCGCAAGTATCCATATCGCCCCAACGACAGGCCGAGATAGGGCTCAGGCCCCGTAAAAAAGAGGATCCCGGCGCCGAGGGTAAAGAAGATCGTCCCCGCCAGCGTGCCTTTTCCGGGCCGGGTCACGTCGAAGTATTCCGATCTGGTCCGGAGGAACTTCATGGTCATGATCGCGACACTGGCGAAGAGGATGGCCGGCGCCGAGGCGGCATAGACGGCGTAATAGAGATAAAGCG
>NZ_PHSN01000080.1 GCF_002871005.1 Acidimangrovimonas sediminis | reverse complement strand
GGGAAGTATTCGGGAAGCCCCGGTTGCGGGTGGCCGACCAGGTGCCGTCCGGCTGGAGAAACCGCTCGGCATTGTTCCCGCCATTGAGCAGCCGCACCTCGACGCCGAACGCGGGGTTGCCGACAAGCTGGACAGTCGTGGTGAACTGCGTCAGCCCGGTCAGATCCTGCGTCCCGAAGTCCCAAACAGGCGTCCCGGCATCCGTCTCGTAATCGGCGCCCCCGGTGAAGGGCGAGGTGCCATAGGTCAGGTTACCGTTGAGCGAAGCCTGGGCGAACTTTGCCGTGGCGCGGTCGAGGCAACGATAGATCCCCCTGGGCACGACCACCTGGCCCGCCGGATCCCAGTGGAGGCACCGCCCGACCAGCTCCTTCCGCACGCCCAGGCTGTCCCTGTAGACCTGCCGCAGGTAGCGCGGATTGAAGACCGGCGAGGTGGTCAGGAGCGCGTCCGGGTAGACGTCCCAC
>NZ_PHSN01000008.1 GCF_002871005.1 Acidimangrovimonas sediminis | reverse complement strand
CATCGCAACACGCGATTCCCCAGGCAAAACCTCCTTCGGTGTTCCGATCTTCACGACGTGCCTCCCGGCTTGACCGGCTGGAGGAAGGCGAAGTCGCACCCCTCGTCGGCCTGCAGCACCTCGGTCGCATAAAGCCGGTCGTAGCCGCGCCGTTCCTCGGGCGGGACGATGTCGGAGGTCCACCCGGCCCGGCGCCGGGCAAGTTCATCCTCCTCGACCAGAAGCTCCACCCGTTTCTCGGCGACGGAGAGACGAATGCGGTCGCCGGTCCGCACGAGGCCCAGCGTCCCGCCGATCGCGGCCTCCGGGGCGACATGGAGGATGATCGTGCCGAACGCCGTGCCCGACATCCGCGCGTCGGAGATGCGGATCATGTCCTTCACCCCCTTCGACGAAAGTTTCTTGGGGATCGGCAGGTAGCCCGCTTCGGGCATGCCCGAGGCAGAGCGGGGGCCCGCGTTCTGCAACACCATGATGTCGTCGGCGGCAATGTCCAGATCGGGGTCGTCGACCCGCGCCGCGAGATCCTCGAGCGAGGAGAAGACGACCGCCCTCCCCTCCGTCTCGAACAGCGTCTTGTCGGCGGCGGAGCGTTTCAGGATCGCGCCGCGCGGGGCGAGGTTGCCGAAGAGCGCGATGAGCCCCCCCACCGGCTCCAGCGGCGCGTCCGCCGCGGCAATCACCCGGCGATCGACATAGCCCGGATCGACCTCCAGCCGGTCGCCCAGACGCTCGCCCGTGACCGAGATCGTGTCGAGGTGCAAAAGAGGCTTCAGCTCGCGCAGGACGGCGCCCACGCCGCCGCCGTGGAAGAAATCCTCCATGTAGTTCTGGCCGACGGGCTTGAGGTTCACCAGCACCGGGGTGGTGTCGGAAAGTTCGTTCAGCCGCTCGAGGGAGATCGCGATACCCAGCCGCCCCGCCACTGCGGTCAGGTGGATGATCGCGTTGGTCGAGCCGCCGATCGCCAAGAGCACCCGCAGCGCATTCTCGACCGATTGCCCGGTAATCACCTCGCTCGGCCGGATCGGATTGTGGATCATCCGCGCCGCGGCCAGCCCCGAGGCCTCGGCCGCGCGCAGCCGGTCGGCATGGACCGCCGGAATCGCCGCCGTACCCGGCAGGGCCATACCCAAAGTCTCGGCGATGCAGGCCATGGTCGAGGCCGTGCCCATCACCGCGCAGGTGCCCGAGGTGGTGGCAAGCCGCCCCTCGACCACGTCGATCTCCTCGCGGTCGATCTCGGAGGCGCGAAACTTGCCCCAGAAACGGCGGCAGTCGGTGCAGGCGCCCAGCCGTTCCTCGCCGTGGCGCGAGGTCATCATCGGCCCGCCGATCAGCTGCACCGCCGGCAGGTCGACCGAGGCGGCCCCCATGAGCTGCGCGGGCACCGTCTTGTCGCAGCCGCCCATCAGCACCACGGCGTCCATCGGCTGGGCACGGATCATCTCCTCGGTGTCCATGGCCATCAGGTTGCGGAACTTCAGCGAAGTGGGCGAGAGGAACACCTCGCCCAGCGAGATCGTCGGAAACTCGATCGGCAGGCCGCCCCCCAGAAGGATCCCGCGCTTCACGTGCTCGACCATCTCCGGGAAATGGCGGTGGCAGTTGTTGAAACCGGAATAGGTGTTGGCGATGCCGACGATGGGCTTTTTCAGCATGTCCTGCGAATAGCCCATCGACGAGGCGAAGGAACGGCGCAGGTAGACGGAAAAGTCGTGATCGCCGTAATTGGTCAGGCCGCGGGAAAGCCCGCGCGGGTCATCTTGGGTCATCGGGTCTGTCCTGTCAGGCCGTGGGGGCCAGCTTCATCTTGACGTACTTGGGTTCAAGGTAATCGCGGATGCCGAACGACCCGCCCTCGCGGCCGGTGCCGCTTTCCTTGATCCCGCCGAAAGGGGCCTCGGCAGTGGCGAGAAGCATCTCGTTCACGCCGACCATGCCGACCTCGAGGTCCTCCCAAGCCCGGGTCGCCCGGCCAAGATCGTTGGAAAAGACATATCCGGCAAGGCCGAAGGGCAGCGCATTGGCCCGCGCGATCACCTCGTCGTAGTCGCGGAAGGTGGTGATCGGGGCGATCGGGCCGAAGGGTTCCTCGGACATCACCAGCGCCTCGTCGGGGACATGGCCCAGCACCGTCGGCTCGAAGAAATACCCCGCGTTGAGGTCCCGCGGACGGGATCCGCCGGCCAGAACCTCGGCACCACGGTCGACCGCATCGGCGACCATGCGCTCGATCGTCTCGATGCCGCGGCGATTGGCCATCGGGCCCATCTGCACGCCCTCCTCCAGCCCGTTGCCCAGCTTGAGGCCCCGCGCCACCTCGGCGAAGCGGTTGGCGAAAGCCTCGTAGCGGCTTTCGTGCACGTAGAAACGGGTGGGCGAGATGCAGACCTGCCCGCAATTGCGGAACTTCGTCGTGGCGCAGGTCTCGGCCGCGGCGACCGGGTCGACGTCGTCGAAGACGATGACCGGGCCGTGGCCGCCCAGCTCCATCGAGACCTTCTTCACCCCGTCGGCGGCCAGGTGAAGGATTTCCTTGCCCACAGGGACGGAGCCGGTCAGCGACACTTTGCGCACGACGGGGGAGGCGATCAGGTGGCGCGCGATGAGCGAGGAATTCCCCGTCACCATGTTCACCACCCCCTCGGGCAGGCCCGCCTCGGCGCAGGCGGCCACGAGGGCGGCGCAGGAGGCCGGCGTCTCGCCTGCGGGTTTCACGATCACGGAACAGCCCGCCCCCAGCGCCGCGGCGATCTTGCGCGCGGGCAGAAGCGCCGGGAAGTTCCAGGCCGAGAAAGCCGCGACCACGCCCACGGGCTGCAGGATCACCTGCATCCGGCTTTCCGGCGCGCGGCTTTCGATGGTCTGGCCGTAGATCCGCTTGGTCTCCTCGGCGTACCATTCGAACTGGTCCGCCGCACCGCCCACCTCGCCGCGCGATTCCGCCAGTGGCTTGCCGGTCTCCAGCGTCATCAGGCGGGCGATGTCATCGGTGCGCGCGCGGATGATCTCGGCCACCCGGCGCAGCTTGGCGCCGCGTTCCCATGGGCCGGTCCGGCGCCAGACCTCGAAGCCGCGCGCGGCTGCCGCCAGCGCCGCGTCCAGATCCTCGGCCGTCGCCACCGGGATCGTACCCAGCGCCGCCTCGGTCGCGGGATCCGTCACCTGCCGCGTCGCCCCGTCCGAGGCGGCGCGCCACTGGTTGGCGATGAAAAGATTGATGTCCTGGTACATGTCGCGTTCCCTCAGATCTTCTGGCGAAGGTAGTCGGCCTGGACCGCCTCGACCCAGTTGCCGACGTTCCAGCTGCCGTAGGCCCCCATCCCGGCAAAATCCTCATGGCTACCGTAGACGGGGATGTGAACGAGGCTCAGCCCGTCATGCGCGCGCGCCTCCTCCAGTGCCGCGTCCAGCGTTTCGGCATCGAAGCCGCCGTGGATCGCCCGCACCCCGGCGATCGCGTCGGCAAGCTGGACGTAATCCACCGCGACCCGGTCGTTGGTGCGGAACTCGCGCCCGTATTGCGCCAGCTGCAAGCCGGTGATCGCCGCCATCCGCCGGTTGTCGAACAGCGCGATCATCCCCTTCACCCCGTGCTCGACCGCATCGATCAGGACCTGCGGGTTCATCATGAAGGAGCCGTCGCCGGTGAAGGCGATGCCGTAGCGCGGGTTCTCCGCCCCCGCCGCGCCCAGGAGCGCCGAGGTGGCGAAGCCCATATAGGAGGCGCCGGTCTCGGTCACGCTCTGGTTCGGGGCGTCGTCGCGCACCACCTGAAAGCCGTTGGCCTGCACATCGCCCGCGTCGAAGAACTTCACCGCACCGATGCGGCGGGCGAAATCCGCCACCCGGTGGATCGCCGCGGGCTGGGTCAGCACCGGGCGGCCCCAGACGGCATCCTCGACCGGCGGATGCTCGACCCGGGCGCGCCAATGCGCCTTCCAGCGGTCCTTGGCCTCGGCGCAATCGCCCTGCCACGCGCCCGCCTTGCGCCGCGGCGTGGCCGAGATCAGACGGTCGATCACCGCGCCGATGTCGCCGGTCAGGGCCAAGGTGTGGGCGTAGTGGCTGACGTCGTCGATATCGCCGTTGATGTTGATCACCGCCCGCGCCGAGGGCCAGCCGGTGCCCGAACAATCCGCCTGACAGACCCCGCGGCTGCCAATGAAGATCGCCAGATCCGCGTGCTCCATCGCGTAATTCCCGCTGATCGAACCCTTGGAACCGCCGACATGCATGTTGAAAGGGTGGTCGTCCGGCAGGACCCCGGTCGAGCCGGGCGAAAGCACCGCCGGCGCCTGCAGATGCTCGACCAGCCGGCGCAGCGCATCGGCATGGCCCCGCGTCCCGCCGCCCGCCTTGATCGCGATGCGCTCGGCCGCCGCGATCCGCGCCGCAGCCTCGGCAAAGGCCGCCTCGCCCGCGGGCGACAGCGCCGGCAGGTCCAGCCGCCCGGGCAGCGTGTCGAGCGACAGGCGCATCTGTTGCGGTTGGGTGTTGATCGGCGCGAGGATGTAGAACGGCCCGGCCTTGTAGGGGTGGTGCACGCAGGCGGTGCCCCGGCGCAGGCATTCGCGCAGGGCTTCGGGCGTGTGCAGCACGTAGCTCTGCCCCATCAGCGCGGTGATCTGGCCGAACAGCCCCTGCCGGGGTTTCGGGATCTGCTGCATGTTGTAGCCCTCGCCCCGCGTCGTCTCGTCGCCGTAGATGTGGTAGACGCCGACCCCGTTCGACGCCGCCGCCAGCGACCCCGCCATCGCCTGCAATGCCCCCGGCCCGATCGAGGTGACGACCGCCGGCGTCTCGCCATAGACCCAGGCATGGGCGGTGGCGGCATGGGCCATCTCCACCTCGTTGCGGCAGTTCACGACGGTCACGGCCCCTGCCTCCTCGTAAAGGCGCAGTACCTCGCCCAGATCGGTGGAGCCATGGCCGAAGATCGCGAACCAGGTTCTCACCCCCTGCCCCAGCAGGCCGATCACCAGCCCCTCGCTCAGCGTGACCGACAGCGTGCCGCTGCCCAGCCCCGCGATGCCCTGACCTGCCACGAGGGCTGCCCGGGCCGCGATCTGGCGGGTCGTCTCGGTCGTCGCGGCGGGTGCGGTCTCTGCGGGGCTCTTGTCGGCGGTGCGTTCAAGCATTCTTGCTCTCCAGTCGTTTGGAAGCCCGCTCGCGCAGCGAGGTGGTCGCCTGCATCAGCACGACCAGCGCCGACAGTCCCAGGAAGAACATCGCGACGGGCGAGGTGTAGAAGATGTTCAGATGGCCGCCGGACAGCTGCATCGCGGTCCGGTATTCGCTTTCCATGGTCGGCCCCAGCACCATGCCGAGGATCACCGGCGTGATCGGGATGCCGGCCCGCACGAGGCCCCAGGCAAGAACCCCGATCACCCCCATCGAATAGACGTCGAAGGCCGAGTTGCGCACCGTGTAGGCGCCGATGACGCACAGCACGAGGATGATCACTGCCAAAAGCTGCTGCGGGATCTTAAGCACGTAGACGAAAAGCCGGATGCCCAGCAGCTGGAACACAAGGATGAAGACATAGGCCACGACCACGGCGATGTAGATCGCGTAGACCGTGGTCTCGGATGTCATGAACAGCGCGGGGCCCGGCGTGATGCCGTGGATCATCAGCCCCGCCAGCACGATCGCCGTCGCCGGATCCCCCGGCACGCCGAGCGACAGCAGCGGGATCAGCGTGCCGCCCGTCACCGCGTTGTTCGCGGTCTCGGGGGCGATCACCCCCTCGATGGCGCCGCGGCCAAAACGTTCGGGCGTCTTCGAAAAGCGCCGCGCGTGGGAATACGCAAGAAAGGCCGCGATCGCCCCGCCGGTGCCGGGAATGGCCCCGATGCCGGTCCCGATCGCCGCACAGCGCGCCATCAGCCACGCGTTGCGCCACATCAGCCCGAACGATGGCAGGTTCGCCTTGAGGCTGCCGGTCGCTGGCGCCTCAAGCCCGCCATGGCGGTGCTGCAGGAAGGTGTCGATGATGAAGGGCACCGCGAAGAGGCCGATCATCGCCACCAGCAGGTTGACGCCCTGCAGCAGGTTGACGGAGCCGAAGGTCATGCGGTTGTCGCCATCGATCTTGTCGATGCCCACCGTCATGATCAGAAGGCCCAGCACCCCGGCGATCAGCCCCTTCATCAGCGACCCCGACGAGAGGCCGCAGATCGTCGACATGCCGAAGAGGACGAGGGCGAAGATCTCGGCCGGGCCGAAGTCGATCGCCACCTTGCTCACGAGGTTGACCGAGACGATCATCACGATGAGCGAGAAGATCCCGCCCACCGTCGACACGATCACCGCCGTGCCCAATGCGATCGAGGCGCGGCCCTGTTTGGTCATCGGGTAGCCATCCAGCACCGTGGCCGCAGCCGAGGGGGTGCCGGGAATGCCCAGCAGGATGGCCGAGACGGATCCCCCGGTCATGCCGCCGATATAGGTGCCGAGCAGCAGCGCGATGGCGGGCACCGTATCCATGCCGAAGGTGACGGGCAGCGCCAGCGCCAGCGCCACGGTGAAGGTGAGGCCGGGGATCGAGCCGAAGATCAGCCCGATGATCGTGCCCAGACCCACCGCGCCGATCGCGTAGGGCGTCAGCGCCATCTGCAATGCTGTGAGGAAATGGTCCATGGTTCAGCCCAGATTGATCCAGCTGCCGGTGGCCAGCGGAATGCCGAGGATCACCTCGAAGATCAGCCAGGTCGCGGCGGTCACCCCCACCGCCATGCCGGCGACGACGACAGGACGGCGTTCGCGCAGCACCACCAGCGCCGCGAACAGCACCACCGCGAAGGTCGCCGTCAGGAAGCCCACCCGCGTCATCAGCCAGCCGTAGAGCAGGACGACGAACAGCGTCAGCGCCAGCGCGACGACCCTGGCCCGCGGTGTATCGCCCGCCTCGGGCGTGGCGTCCTCCTCCGTCGCGCCGGCAGCGGAGGAAGAGGGCTGTGCGGGACGCGGCGGCGGCGCCTCGGCCTCCTCCCCCGTCAGCAGCAGTCGCGACAGGGCCCAGCCTGCCGAAAGCACGATCAGAAGCACGCCGTAGAGCAGCGGAAAGGCCCTTGGCCCCACGTCGCCGCCCCCGGTTCCGGCCGGGATGGTCCGGACGACTTCCAGTGTCCAGGCGAGGCCGATCAATGCCAGCACGGTGCCGATCGCCACGTCCACCTTGCGCGAATGTTCCATCATCTTGAACTCCGTCGGGCTGGGGACCGGCCCGCCGGGGGCCGGCTGTCGGAAGGGGCGGTTACTGCTGCTTCAGACCAAGGTGGCCGAGCAGCTTGGCGTAGAAGGCGTCGTCCTTGGCGATCTCCTTGCCGAAGGCGGCGCTGTCCTCGTAGCTGATCTCGAAACCGAGGGTCTTCGCGGCCTTCTCGAAGGCGGGATCCTCGGTCGCCTTCTGCGCGGCCTCCTGCAGCGCCTTGACCACCTCGGGCGGGGTGCCCTTGGGGGCGGCCAGCCCGCGCCACATGGTGATGTCCACGTCATAGCCCTGCTCGATCGCGGTCTTGGCCTCGGGCAGCAGCGCCACGCGCTTCTTGCCGGTCACCGCCAGAACGTCGAGCTGCCCGGAATCGACATAGGACTTGTACTGCCCCGGCCATTGCACCGCGGCATCGATCCGCCCGGCCATGAGTTCGACCGGCGCCTTGCCGTCGCCATAGGAGATGTAGGCGATCTTGTCGCCGATCCCCATCGCGTCAAACAGCGCGGCCGAGACCAGCTGCGTGAACGATCCCTTGCCCGAGATCCCGACCTTGAGCTTGCCGGGCATCTTCTCGACCGCGGCCTTCAGGTCGTCGAGCGATGCCCAGCCCCGCCCCGCCTTCACCGCCAGCGCCGGCACCTCGGAGGAGACCATCGCGATCGGCGCGAACTTCTGGTAGTCGAACGCGATCTTGCCGGTGTGATAGGCCGTGTTGATGGAATTCGAGTTCCAGACGATGTTGTAGCCGTCGGGCCGGGTATCGGCGACATAGGAATAGCCTACCGCGCCCCCGCCGCCTGGGCGGCTGACCGGCACCACCGGCTTGCCCAGCGACTTGCCCATCTCGGTCGCCAGCACCTGCGCGATGGAGTTCGCGGTGCCGCCGAACAGCACGGTCATCTCGACCGGCTTGTCGGGAAACTGCGCCAGCGCCGGCAGTGCCACGAGGGGGGTCGCAAGCAGCCCCGCCGCGGCAACCAGCGCCCGGATCGTCCTTTTCGGTGTCATTTCGGTCCTCCCTGTGTGCGTACCCCGCTCCCCCGGGGCTTGGTCTTCGCGCGGCGCGGGCCGGGATCCTCCACCCCCGGCCCGCGCCCCGTCTGTCAGGCGGGCGCGGCCTCCTTCGCGGCCAGCGCGGCCAGCACCTTCTCGGGCGTTGCCGGAAGGCTTTTCATCCTGACGCCGATGGCGTCGTAGATCGCGTTCATGATGGCGGGTGCGGTGGGCACCAGCGCCGGCTCGCCGATCCCCTTGGCGCCCAGCGGCGAGTTCGGATCGCGGTCCTCGACGAGGACGGAGGTGATCTCGGGGATGTCCAGTGCGGTGGGAAGGATGTACTTGGCGAAACCATGGGTCACCGGGTGGCCCTTGTCGGTCTGCCATTCCTCCATCAGCGCCTGGCCCAGGCCCTGCACCACGCCGCCCTCGATCTGGCCCTCGACCCCGCGCGGGTTGATCACCCGGCCGATGTCGTGCGCGGCCCAGATGCCCAGCACCTGCACTTCGCCGGTGACGGTATCCACCTCGACCTCGGCGACCTGGGTGCCGAAGACATAAGCCTGCCAAGGGCTGCCAGAGCCATCGACGGGGTCGAGCCCGGTACCATGCGCGGTGAAGCTTGCCGCCCCCACCGGCACCACGCCGCGCCCCTTGCAGATCGCAACCGCCTCGGCCATCGACATCCGCTTGTTCGTGGCCTCCACCCAGATCTCGCCATTGAAGGCGCGAAGCTGGTCGACGGGCACGTCCCAGTGGTCCGCGATCTCGTGGAACAGCTTGCCCCGCGCCTCGCGCGAGGCAAGCGACACCGAGTTGCCGATCATGTAGGTCTGGCGCGTGGCGCCGGCATGGGCCGCCTCGGGCGACCGCGCGGTGTCATTATCGCCCACGGTCACGTCCTCGGGGCGCACGCCCAACTCCTCCGCCGCAACCTGCGCCAGCACCGTCAGGATACCCTCCCCGATCTCGGTCACGCCGGTCACCACCTTGGCGGTGCCGCCGTCGTCGATCTCGGCCCAGGCGCCGGCCCGGTCGATGGTCGCCGTCCGCGCGATGCCGTACCACGAGGCGGCGACGCCGCGTCCTCTCAGCTTGCGTTTCATGACGTCTCCTTCACGGTCGGAACCATCCCCGCGCCCCCGGCCCGGAAGCGCGCGCCCAGGGTGCAGGGCTTGCGCGTGCCCGGCCCGTCCAGATCGCCGCGGGTGGCACCCCGGCCATTCGGCACGCCCGCCTCCCAGCGGCTGGCGGCCTCGGCCGCGTCCAGCACGCGGTCGATCGCCGCCGAGGTCAGGGTCTGCTGCGTGTGGGTGCGCGAGCCGGCGCGCATCATGTTCACCCGCCGGATCTCGAACGGGTCCATGCCCAGCCGCTCCGCCGCCATGTCCATCATGCTTTCGGTCGCGAACTGCGCCTGCATGCCCCCGAAGGTGCGGAACGCGCCGGACGGCGTGTTGTTGGTATAGACCACCCGGGTGTCGACCTTGAGATTTTCGATCTCGTAAGGCCCGCAGGACAGGATCGCGGCCTTGCGCATCACCCCCTCCGACGACATGCCGTAGGCGCCCCCGTCCGAGAGCATCTCGAACTCGATCGCCGTGATGCGGCCGTCCTTCGTGAGACCCATGCGATACCTCGTACGCGAGGGGTGGCGCTTGGCCGAGGCGGCAAAGCTTTCCTCGCGGGTGAAGACCAGCTTCACCGGGCGGCCCGTCTTCATCGCCGCCAGCGCTAGCATGCCCTGGTAGATCATGTCCTCCTTGCCGCCGAAGCCGCCGCCCACGGGCGACATGATGAACCGCACCTTGTTGATGGGCTTCGCGATGATATGCGACAGCATGTGGCGGTGGTGGGTGATGTTCTGGCTGGGCGAGATCACCACCACCACGTCGTCGGGGTCGACATAGGCGATCCCCGCCTCGGGCTCGAGATAGGCGTGTTCCACCTGCTGGGTGGAAAAACTGTCCTCGAGGATAAGGTCGGCAGCGGCAAAGCCCCGGTCGGGGTCGCCCTTGCGGACGGGGATGTGCTTGACCACGTTGTCGGCCGCGTAATCATGGATCACCGGCGCGCCGGGCTTCAGCGCGTCCTCCGGATCGAAGAGACCCGGAAGCGCCTCATACTCCACCCGGATCAGTGCCATCGCCTCGCGCGCCGCGCGCACGCTGTCGGCGGCGACGGCCGCGACCGCCTCACCCACGTGGCGCACCTTGCCGCGCGCCATCACCGGCTGGTCGTGGACGAAGACGCCGAAGCCGTCCTTCCCCGGCACGTCGTCGCAGGTGAGCACGCAATGGACGCCCGGGCAGGCCTCGGCCTCGGAGGTGTCGATCGACACGATCGTCGCATGGGCATGGGGCGAGCGGAGCACCTGAAGGTGCAGCATGCCCGGCATCACCATGTCGCCCGCATATTGTAGCCGGCCGGAAACCTTCGACGGCGCATCCATCCGCCGCGTGTTGTGGCCGATGAAGCTGTTCCCCACCGCCTCGGGGTCGAGCGCGGTGTCGGGCAAGCGCCCGGCGATCACGTCGCGGGCGATCTCCACCGCCTCGAAGATCTTGGAATAGCCGGTGCAGCGGCAGATGTTGCCGCCCATGCGCTCCTTGATCTCCTCGATGTCTGCAGCCGGGTTGTCGCGCAGTGCCGCGGTGGCAGCCATCACCATGCCCGGGATGCAATAGCCGCACTGGCTGGCCCCGGTCTTGTGGAACGCCTTCTGCACCGGGGTCAGGTCGCCCATCCCGGCAAGCCCCTCGACCGTCTCGATCGCGACGCCCTGCGCCTTGGCGGCGGGCATCAGGCAGGACTTGATCAGCTTGCCGTCGACGAAGACCGAACAGGTGCCGCATTCGCCGGCGCCGCAGCCTTCCTTGGTGCCGGTCAGCATCATCTGGTCGCGCAGCACGTCGAGCAGGCGCGCCCCCGGATCGGCCTGAACGCGCTGGCGCCGGCCGTTGACGGTCAGATCCAGCTGGACCGGCGTGATGGTCGGGGGTGTGAGGGTGTCAGGCATGGACGGCCTCCCTTTCTGTCGCATGGGTCCGGGGTGCGCCGAGGGCGACCAGCGCCTCCTCGATCGCGGCCTCGACGAAGCCCTGCACCACGGCGCGGCGGTATTCGACGCGGCTCCGCGAGGCGACGTGGCGGGCGGGCAGGATGCTGGCCTCGGCGACCAGCTCCGGCGTCATCTCGCGCCCGCGCAGCATTTCCTCGATGTCGCGCAGGCGGACGGGGCGCGGGCCGACCCCGCCAAGGGCCAGCCGCACGTCCTCGAAAACCCTGCCGCTGGCGTCTGTCTTCACCAGCGCAGCGCAGCACACGGCCGAGATCACCAGCGACCGGCGCAGCCCGACCTTCTGGAACGAGCCGCCGTAGCCCTCCATCGCGTCGCAGGTGACGGCGGTGGCGATCTCTCCGGGCTGCATCAGCGTGCGGCCCGGGCCGGTGACGAACTCCTCCACGCTGACGGTCCGGGTCGCGACCCGGTCGCCCTCGAGGCGGGCAAGCTCTATCTCGGCATTCAGGGTCAGCACCGGGGGGAAGCCATCGCCCGCGGGCGAGGCGTTGACAATGTTGCCGATCAGCGTGGCCTGCCGCCGGATCTGGTCGTCGGCGAACCACGCCGCGCAGTGGGGCATGTTCGGCAGTAGCCGCACGAGGCCGTCATCCTCGAGAAACTCCTGATAGACCGTCCCGGCATTGAGCCGCACCCTGTCGCCCTCGCGGCGCCAGCCGGCAAAGCCCTCGACCCGGGTCACGTCGATCAGCTGCGGCACGCGGACGTCGCCGCCGCGGCCCTCGCGCGCCCAGGGCAGAAGGTCGGTCGCGCCGGCGACGATGCGGCTGCCCTCGGGGGCGGCCTGCAGCATCCGGAGCGCCTCCAACAGGGTCGCGGGCTGAAGATAGGTATCGCAATAGAGCATGGTCACGCATCTCCTGATGTCGCGGCGCCGGGCGAAACGGCCCGGCACCGCGGGCGGGTGGCGTTACTCGGCCGCCGCGCGCTGTTCGTTGGCGTGCTTGTTGCGCACCACCACCTTGATCGCATCCTCCACACGGTCGCGGGCGTAGCGCAGCGCCTCGGGCAGGTCCGTCATGTCGAAGGTGTGGGTATGGATCAGCGAAGCATCGAAGCGCTTCTGGCGCATGAAGGCCTCGGCCCGGTGGGTTGCGGCCTTGCCCTCGCCGCGGATGCCGTAGAGGTAGATGTTGTTGCGCACAAGGTAGGCGACATCGACCTCGGGCGAGGATGACGGGAAGGCGGCCAGGCAGATCCGCCCGCCCCGGTTCACCATCTGCGCCGCCTCGTTGAGCGCGTCCGGCGCGCCGGAACATTCGACGACGTAATCCGCGCCTTTGCCGCCGGTGTATTCGCGCACCTTCTCCACCACGTCCTCGTTGCGGACGTTGATCACGTGGTCGGCGCCCAGCTGGCGGCCGATCTCCAGCCGGTTGTCGCGGGTGCCGGTCAGGATCACCGGCTGCGCCCCCAGCGCCTTGGCCACCGCCGCCCCCAGAAGGCCGATCGGCCCCGGCCCGGTCACCACCACGCTTTCGCCCGCGACGAGGCCGCCAAGTTCGGTCAGCCCGTACATCGCGGTGCCGGCGGTGACGACCAGCGTCGCCTCCTCGTCGGTCATGCTGTCGGCCACGTGGACCAAGGTGTTGATGTTGTTGACCTGGTACTCGCAGAAGCCGCCGTCGGTGGTGAAGCCGTTGGCGCGGTGGCCCTTGTCGACGTCGCCGTAGTTCTTTCCGTAATTGTGGCACGAGGTGTACATGCCCTGCCGGCAGCGCTTGCACTGGCCGCAGCCGGCGTGGATCTCCACCGTCACGCGCTCGCCGATCTCGTATTCGTCGACCCCGGGTCCGAGGGCCACGACGGTGCCCATGTATTCATGGCCCGGGGTGAAGTTCTTGTTGAACGGCTCGCCGCCCTGGATGATCGCGGGCAGGCCGTGGTTGATGATCTCCAGATCCGTGGCGCAGATCGCCACCGCGTCGATGCGCACCAGCACCTCGGCCTTCTTCGGCTGCGGCACCGGCTTGTCGACCAGTGCAAGCTCTCCCGGGTCGCCCAGAACCCATGCCTTCATCGTTTCCGGAACTGGATAGTCCGGATGCGTCGTGACGCCAGCAGTCATGTATTTCTCCTCCCTGGTCCCGGCCTCCCCCGGGCATGGTCCTCAGTAGCGATTGGCCTTCAACTGGTCCGACAGGCGCCGCGCGGTTTCGGTCACGCCGGTGATGACGTGGGCGCGGTAGGCCTCGGAGTTCTTGTGCCCCGCATAGGTGGCCGAGATCGAGGCGATCACCGCCCCCTTCTCGTCCCGGATCGCGGCGCCCACGCAAACCACGCCTTCGCGCAGTTCCTCGTCGTCGATCGCGAAGCCGTGGCGCCGGACGTGGCGCAGCTCCTCGATCAGGCCGTGCAGCGTGGTGATCGTTTTGGGCGTGAAACGGTCCAGCCCGTTCTCGGCGATCACCCGCATGATTTCGGTGTCCGGCAGCCAGGCGAGGATCGCCTTGCCGGTGGCGGTGGCATGCAGCGCAGTCATCTTGCGGATCTCGTCCGCCTCGGCCACCGCGCTCGACCGGCCGACGCGCAGCTGCGTCACCAGCTTGGTGCCGTGCAGCACCGCCAGTTGCACCGCCTCGTTGAGCTGCTCCGCCAGCACCTCGATCTGCGGCCGCACGATGTCGGCGAGGTCGGCCTCACCGGCCTGAAGCTCCACCAGCTCGTTGAGCCGAGACGACAGCATGTAGCCGCGCTTGCGCCCGACCTGCAGGACATAGCCCCGCCCCACCAGCGTCTGCACCAGGTGGTGGCACGTCGAACTGTTCAGCCCGGTCCGCGCCGCCAGCTCGTTCAGGCCAAGCGCCTCTTTCGACCCGGCCAGGATCTCAAGGATCGTCAGCGCCCGGTCCACGGCCTGGATCGACTTGCCGCTTCGGGCCGTGCCGCTGGGGAAACGGGTCCCCGCCGCCACCTGTGCGGACAGGCTTGCCGTGCCACCGATGGTCGTCTGATCCGTCACACCATGTCCTCCCGATTGGGGCTCATGATGTGGCGATGGGGGGAAACCGTCAACGGATTTTCCCTATATTGTATGGTCTTTCACATGGTGAAATAAATGCCGTTGACCGGGTCGTTTCCTGCGGGTTAGCTGGCATCAGGGAGACTTCAGGGAGGAGACGTCGGGATGTCGGTGCACTACCTCGTCTACGTCAGCCAGGCGGCGCGCGGCACGACCGATGCGACGCTGGCCGAGATCATCGCCGCCAGCCAGCACAACAACCCGGCCGCGGAAATCACCGGGGTGCTGCTCTTCGTGCCGGGCCGCGACAGTCAGGTCGGCAGCTTCATGCAGATGCTGGAGGGCGAGACGGCAGCAGTCGAGGCGCTGTGCAAGAGGATCTTCGCCGATCCGCGGCACCACACCATGGTGGTCCTGGCCCGCGGCGACCGCGAAACGCGGTGCTTTCCCGACTGGGCGATGGCCCTCAAGCGGGCCGCGCGGGGCGAGGTCGACGACCACCCGGTGCTTGCCAATCTCGCCGATACGGATTTCGTCGACCGGCTGGCTTGTGGGCCGGGTGCGCGCGACTCGGTGCAGCTTCTGCGCGACTTCTGGGATGCGGCGCCGCTGGAATGAACGGCGCCGCCTTCAGGGCCGCCCTGCCCTATTTCTTCTTCGCGACTGCGGTCAGCTGAGCCGCCGGGATCGTCGTGCTGCCGACGACCGCCGCCCCCGCACCGATCGCGATCTGAAGCGTCGCCCATTCCTGCGCCGCGTCGTTGCGCGCCGAGGCCGCGCTGATCTGCGCCGACGTGGTGTCGAGGTCGACGGTCACCAGGTCGCTCAGCGTGATCGCACCGTTGCGGTAGTTCTCGCGCTCGAGGTTCAGCGCGGTGCCGTAGGACGAGGCGGAACGGGCCAGCGCGGCAGAGCGGTCGCGGTACTGGTGCAGGTTCGACAGCGCGACCTGCACGTCGCTGACCGCGCTCGTCACCGCCGAGCGCCAGGCGAGCTCGGCCTGTTTCGCCGACGAGATCTGCGCGTCGCGCTTGGCCGCCAGAACCCCCTGGTTCAGCAACGGCAGGCTGAGGCTCGGGCCGAAACCCCAGGTCGAGGTGCCCGCGGTGTCCTCGATCGTTCCGGCCAGCGACAGCGAGGGCAGCATGTCGGCATCGTCGACACCGACCTTGGCCACCTCTTCATGCAGCAGCGCCGACTGGTAGCGGATGTCGGGCCGGTTGCGCAGCAGGTCGGCGGGAATGCCGGATGGGAACGTGCCCGGCGTGCGCAGCTGGTGCGCGCTGCGGTCCATCGTGTGCAGGATCGGCCCGGCCGGCCGGTTCAGCAGCTTGGCGATCGCGTAGACGTTCGACTTGTAGAGCGCCATGTACTCCGGCAGGTCGCCCTCGGCCGATTGCAGCGTCGCGCGGGCCTCGGCCACCTCGTAATTGGTGCCGCTGCCACCCTTGAACTGGTTCTCCGAGATCGTCAGCGTCTGCTTGCGCGCCTTGATCGTCGCACGGGTCAGCCAGACCGCCTGCTGGTAGTAGCGCGCGTTGGAATAGGCCTCGATCATCGAGGCCAGCCATTGCAGCCGCACCACCTGGAGGTTGTCCTGGGCCGCCGCCACCGCCGCCTTCGCGCTTTCGCGATCCCGCCGGATGCCCCCGAAGATGTCGAGCACGAGCGAGGCGCTGAGGGTCGAATTGTTGGCATAATGCGGGTTCTCGCCGCTGCCGCCGACCTTTTCGCGCGCGCCGGTGGCGGTGCCGTCGGCGGCCTCGGCGACACCGGTCTCGCGTAGCGCGGCCTTGGCCTGGACGATCTCCTCCTGCGCCGTCTCGACGTCGAGGTTCCGGCTCAGCCCGGTCTCGATGTAGCTGGTCAGGAGATTGTCGTGATAATCGCGCCACCACGGCGTGTAGGCCACGTTCTTCGCCCGGGTGGCGGTGCCGCCGACATAGGCCGGCGGAAGTTGCGCCGAGGGGCTTTGGAAATTCGGCCCGACGGCGCACCCCGACACCATGAGAAGCGCGACAAGGGAAAGGGGTTTCATCATGCGGTGGTCTCCTTGCGGCGCAGGCGGTGGACGCGGTCCACGCCAGCCATCACCGCGACATAGAGGGCAGGACAGAGGAAGATGCCGAAGAGGGCGGTAAAGATGATGCCCCCCAGCATGCCGATGCCGATCGAGTGCTGGGAATTCGCCCCCGCGCCCGAGGCCAGCGCCAGCGGCGCGATCCCCAGGGTAAAGGCAAGCGACGTCATCAGGATCGGGCGCAGCCGCAGCCGCGACGCTGTCACCGTGGCCTCGAGCAGCGCCATCCCCTCGGCACGGAGCGTCTCGGCGAACTCCACGATAAGGATGGCGTTCCGGGCGCAGAGGCCGATCGTGGTGAGCAGGCCCACCTTGAAGTAGACATCGTTCGACTGCCCGAAGATCCACGAGGCCAGCACCGCCCCCAACACCCCCACCGGCACCGTCAGCATGACCGCGAAAGGCACGGTCCAGCTGTTGTAGAGCGCGGCAAGCGCAAGGAAGACGATCAGCGCCGACAGGGTGTAAAGCAGGGTCTGCTGGTTGCCCGCCAGCACTTGCTGATAGGACAGCCCGGTCCAGGCCACGCCGTAGTTCCCCGGCAGCTTCTTGGCGAGCTCGGTCATGTGGTTCATCGCGGTGCCCGAACTCTGGCCCGGGGCGGCATCGCCGCTGATCTGCACCGCGCCCACGCCGCCGTAACCGCCGATCTGCTTCTGCTCACGCTCCAGGTTCATCGTCACGAAGCTGTCGAATGGCACCATCTCGTCCGAGGAATTCTCGGTGTACCAATGGCCGATGTCATCGGGTTGCATCCGGTCCTTGGCGTCGCCCTCGACGATCACCTCGTGCAGCTTGGTGCCAAGGGTGAAGTCATTGACGTAATTGCCCGCGAAGATCGTTGACAATTCGCTGTTCACGTCGGACAGGGTCAGACCGAAGGCCTGCGCCTTGGCGCTGTTCACGTTGACCTGAAGCGCGCCGGTGGTGGTGTCGCCCGGCCCGCGCACGCCGCTGAGGATCGAATCCTTCTTCGCCTCGGCGATGAGCTTGTTGGCCGCGGCGTTGAGGGCGGTCGTGCCGTTGCCGGCCTGATCCAGCAGCTCCATCGTGAAGCCCGACGAAGACCCCATGCCGGGGATCGCCGGCGGCTGGACAAAGATCACCTGCCCGTACTGCCCCGTTCCGAACACCTTGTTCGCCTGGGCGGCAAGCTGGCCTGCGCTGACGCCCGGACGCTGCGCATAATCCTTGAGCTTGATGAACATCATCGCTTCGTTCTGGCCGCTGCCCCCGAAGCTGAAGCCCGCCACGCCGAAGGTCGCATCGGCGTATTTCGACCCCGGCCCCTTGAGCCAGTAATTGTCGATCTTCGTCAGCGTGCGGTTGGTGGCCTGAAGGGTCGAGCCTTCGGGAAGTTCGATCAGCGTCATCAGCACGCCCTGGTCTTCCTCGGGCAGGAACGACGACGGCAGCTTGCCGAAGCTCCAGGCTGCGGCGCCGAGGACGATCAGCATCACCAGCACCATCAGAAGCGGCCGGCGCACCAGCCGCGTCACGGTGGCGACAAAGCCGCGCTGGGTCGCGTCGAAGCCCTGGTTGAACTTGCGGGCGGGCCAGAACTTCGGATGCCCCACCCCGGGCTTCAGCAGGGCCGCGCACATCGTCGGCGTCAGGATCAGCGCGACGAACAGCGACAGAACCATGGCCGAGATGATGGTGACCGAGAACTGCCGGTAGATGATGCCGGTCGAACCGCTCATGAACGCCATCGGCAGGAATACCGCCGACAGCACCACGACGATGCCGACCAGCGCCCCCGAGATCTCGTGCATCGACCTCTTGGTCGCTTCGCGGGCCGGAAGGTTTTCCTCCTCCATCACCCGCTCGACGTTCTCGACCACGACGATGGCGTCGTCGACCAGCAGGCCGATCGCGAGCACCAGCGCGAACATCGTCAGCGTGTTGATCGACATCCCCACCACGGCCAGCACCCCGAAGGTGCCCAGAAGGACGATTGGCACGGCGATGGTCGGGATGATCGTCGCCCGCCAGCTTTGCAGGAAGACGAGGATCACGAGGAAGACCAGCACGATGGCGATGCCCAGCGTCTGGTAGACGTCGTCGATCGACTTCTGCACGAAGGGCGCGGTGTCGTAGGGATAGACGACCTGCACCCCTGCCGGCAGCGCGCTCTGAAGCTGCGAGATGGTCTTGTGCACCGCGGCCGAGGTGTTGACCGCATTGGCACCGGTGGCCAGCTCGATCGCGATCCCTGCGGCCGGGTGACCATTGTAGCGCGAGGCGATGTCGGTGCTTTCGGGCCCGAGGCCGACCTTGGCCACGTCGCCGAGATAGACGCTCGACCCGTCGGTCGCGGTTTTCAGGTAGATCTTGCGGAACTCGTCCGGCGACGAGAGCATCGAGCGTGCGACCAGCGGCATCTGCACCTGCTGGCCCTTCGTCACCGGCTGGTCGCCGATGTAGCCTGCGGATACATTGGTGTTCTGCGACGAGACCGCCGAGGTCACGTCCGACGCCGTCAGCCCGTACTTGTAGAGCTTGTCAGGGTCGAGCCAGATCCGCATCGCATAGGGCGAGGCGAAGACGTGCACGTCGCCCACCCCGTTGGTCCGCTCCAGCGCGTTCTCGAACTTGTTGTTCAGGATGTCGCCAAGCGCCGTGCTGTCGTACTTGCCGTCGTTCGACACCAGCGCCGCGACCATCAGGATCGAATCCGCACCCTGCCGCACGGTGACACCGGCCTGTTGCACGGTGTCGGGCAGCTTGGTCTCGACGTTCGACAGCTTGTTCTGCACCTCGACCTGGGCAATCGCCCCGGAGACGGAGTTGTCGAACACCAGCGAGATCGACGCGCTCCCCTCGGAGGAGGTGGAGGTCATGTAGGACAGGCCGTCGAGGCCGGTCATGGAATCGACGATCCGCTGGGTGACCGAGTTCTCGACGGTCTCGGCGGAGGCGCCGGAATACTTGGCCGAGACGCGGATCGTCGTGGGCGCGATGCTGGGATACTGCGACACCGCCAGCGTCTGCAGGCCGAGATAGCCGCAAAGCATGACGACGATCGCCAGCACCCAGGCGAAGACGGGCTTACGAAGGAAGAAGGAGGTCATCTGTCAGCCCGCCGGTCAGTTCGACGCCGCGGAGGAAGACGCGTCGGAAGAGGACGCGTCCGAAGACCCCTGCCGCGTCACCTGCCCATCGTCGCCGATGGTCGCCGGCACCGCCTTCACCGGACGGCCCGGCCCCATGTATTTCAGCGAATCAACGATCACCTGCGCGCCGTCGGACAGCCCCGAGGTGACGATCCAGTCATTCTTGTAGGTGCCGTCGGCGTTGATCTTCACCGCCTGCGACTTGCCGTCCTTGACGATGTAGAGGCTCAGCGATCCGTCGGTCTGGGTCTTGGTCGCAAGCTGCGGCACCAGCCAGGCCTGGACGGTGCCAAGCTGCACCTGCGCATGCAGGAACATGCCCGGCAGGATCTGCCCCTTGGGATTCTGGAAACGGAAGCGCACCGACACCGTCCCCGTTGTCGTCGACACGGTCGAGCTGGAGGTGACGAGCTGCCCGGTCCCGGTATAGGTCTGCCCGTCCTCGAGCTCCAGCTTGGCCTCGAGCTTGGTCGAGGGCGTCAGGGTGCCGTTGTCGATCAGCTTGTGGACCGACAGCAGGTTGGAGCTGGGCTCCAGCACGTCGACGTCGATCGGGTCGAGCCGGGTGACGGTGGTCAGCGCCGTGCTCTGCGCCGCGGTCACCACGTTGCCCACGGTCACGGCCGGCACTTCGGCATAGCCGTCGATCGGGCTGCGCACCGTGGTCCAGCCCAGCTGTACCTTGGCGAAGTTCAGCGCCGCCTCGGCCGACTGGACGCTGGCCTTGTCCTCCTCCAGCGAGGCTTTCAGCGTCGCCACCTCGGCTGCGGTATAGCCCTGCCCCTCCAGCTTCACGGCGCGCTTGTAGTTCGCCTCGTCGGTGGGCACCGCGGCCTGCGCCTTGGCCAGCGCCGCCGCGTCGGTGTCGACGGTCGCCTGATAGGTCGCCTGGTCAAGCTGGAACATCGGGTCGCCGGCCTTGAGCTTCTGCCCGGGGGTATAGAGCACCTTGGTGATGATGCCGCCCACCCGTGGCGTGATGCTGGCCTGCTGATAGGCCACCGCCCGGCCCGGAAGCGTCATGATCCGCGGCACCGCCTGTTTCTTCAGGGTGATGACACCGACCGGCGCCGCCTGCTGCGCCCCCTTGGATTGCTGCGCAAACGCCGCCCCGGGCACCGCGACCGCACCGATCATCGCCAGTGCGCCACATGTCGCAGTGACCAGCAGATCTTTCTTGTTCATTCTCATATCCCTCGGATGCGCCCATCGCGCGCCGTTCTCGCGGCGCCCGCGTCCCCGGCGCGGCGGTTAACCTCCGCGAAAGCTACGCCGCCTTCATTGAATGTAAAGTTTGCACGGTGTGCACTTTAATGTGACCATGTCCGGGCTGGCCGCCGGCCCGCGCTGCACCAGTTCTCTTGCCTTGCCGGGGCGCAGGCCGCATCAAGGACCCGGATGAGGAGTCCTGATCTGAGGGAGGCAGGGGAAATTTCGCTTCGTGAACGTCGACGGCTTCAGACCAGCCGGGAAATCCAGAACGCCGCGATCATGCTCTCGCTCGAACACGGCCTCGATGCGGTCACGACCGAGATGATCAGCCACGAGGCCGGGATCAGCCTGCGCACCTTCTTCAACTATTTCCACAACAAGACCGCCGCGATCTTCGGCGAGCCGCCGAAATTCGAGGGCGCCCATGTCGATGCCTTCCTCCGGTCCGGCGGGCCGCTTCCCGACGACCTCAGAACGCTTCTGAGCGATCACCTTCAGCACATCATGATCGAACCCGAGGTGATGAAGAGCTTTGCGATGCTGATGCGCGCCGAACCCAAGCTGCGCGAGGTGCACGATACGATCCTCGAAGGATTGCGCGACGATCTGACGGCGGTGATCGCGGCGCGCCTGCCCGCGGAAAAGGCCCGCGTCGCCGTGTTCCTCGCTGAGGCCCTGATCGGCTTTTGCAAGATCGTGGTGGACGAATGGGCAAACCGCCCGGCCGAGCCTCTGCAACGCTGGTTCGCGCAAAGCTGGCCCAGCTTCACCGCCGCCTGCGGGGCCCTGTCCGCCGACTGACAGCCCCCGAGAGGGCCGCCCCCGTCCGCGTTCAGGTCGGGCATGGCGGCGGCGGTGTGGCGGATGAGGTGGGATTCGAACCCACGGAAGGGTCTCCCCTTCGCTGGTTTTCAAGACCAGTGCCTTAAACCGCTCGGCCACTCATCCGCATCGGGCGCGTCGGCCGCATCGGGCACGATCCGTCACCCTGCCTTCGGCCGCGCTGCCGCGGACCCCGGCCTTAGCCCGCCTCACGCGATTCTGAAAGCGGTTCAGAGGGAATAGCCCCCCGATTGCGCGGTGTTTTCCGCCCATCGCGAGGCTGTGCCCTTTCCATGTGCCCCGCCTGTGTCATAAGATGCGCACGCCGTCACAGGCAGGCGGTACGAGGCACGACAAGCGACAGAACCCCGGCAAGGGGATCGGCAAAGCGACGTCCGAGGGCGCGCAAGAGGGGGCAAGTGATGGCAGGACCCAAGGTTTCGGCTCTGGTTCTGATGGCTTTCGCCGGTGTGGCGCTGGCCGGATGTCAGGACGGGCAGCAGCCCTTCGGATTTCTTAAGAAGAAGGACGGCGCGGCCACGGCCGACGCGGCCGGCACCGGCGACGCGGTGCCGCAGTCCAGCTCGGTCAAGCTCGTCGACCGCGATGTCGAGGCGCCCGACGTGTTCCAGGTCTCGACCAAGGGCCTGTGGGACGGGCGCCCCTCGCTCGGCGGTGTCTGGGTGGCCTACCCCGGCGTGAAGGACCCCGAGCGCGTCATCATCCGCAACCCCAAGAACGGCAAGTTCGTGATCGGCGCGCTGTTCCGGCGCGAGATCAACAACCCCGGTCCGAAACTGCAGCTCTCCTCGGATGCCGCCACCGCGCTCGGCCTCGTCGCGGGCGAACCCGCCAACGTCAGCGTCACCGCGCTCAGGCGCCAGGAGGCCCCGGTGCCTGCGCCGGACGCCAAGAACCCCGCGCTGGCCTCGAACGAGCAGATCAAGACGAAACCCCTCGGCGACGTCGCAGCCAAGGCCGGCGCCGCGATCGACCGGGCCGAGGCCAAGGGCATGGACAAGACCGCCAAGGCGCCCGCGATGAAACCCTCGGCCATGGCGGCGGGCAAGATGGCGGGCGCGACGGCAGGTACGGCGGCGAAGGCCGGCGCCAGGACCGAAGCCAAGGCCGCCCCTGCCACCTCCGGCCGGCGCGAATTTGTCCAGATCGGGATCTTCAGCGTCGAGGCCAACGCCAAACGCGCCGCCGGCATGGTCACGAAAGCCGGCGCAAACGCCCAGGTCACGACCGAGGAAAGCCAGGGCAAGACCTTCTGGCGCGTCCTCGCCGGACCCGCCACCAGCGCGTCGCAGCGTGCCTCGCTGCTCGACACCGTCAAGAAGCTCGGCTTCAAGGACGCCTTCTACATCAGCCGCTAGAACAGGGAACCGCACGCCCCCATGATCCGCAGCCTCGCAGCCATCCTGATCGTCCTCGCGGCCCTCGCCGCGGGCCGCCCAGCCGCCGCCTTCGACACGATCGCCCGGTCCGCCTATGTCGTCGACGTGACGACCGGCACCGTGCTCCTGTCGAAGAATGCGGACGCGCCGGAGCCGCCCGCCTCGATGTCCAAGCTGATGACGATCGACCTCCTGTTCCAGGCGCTGGCCGACGGACGCCTGAAGATGGACGATACCGCGACGGTCAGCCAGGAAGCGGTGGACCTGACCCGCAAGGGCGGCTCGACCATGTACCTCAAGATCGGCGACCGCCCGACGATCCAGCAGCTGATCCAGGGCATCATCGTGAACTCGGGCAACGATGCCTGCGTCGCGGTGGCGGAAAAGCTGGCGGGGACGGAGACTGCCTTTGCCAAGCTGATGAACGCCAAGGCCAAGGCCCTGGGGCTGGATCATTCCTCCTTCGCCAATGCCTCGGGCTGGCCCGATCCGCACCAGCTGATGTCGATGCACGACCTGGCGATGCTGGCGATTCACATCATCAAGACCTACCCGCAGTTTTACCACTTCTTCGGTGAGACCGAGTACGATTACGAGAACCGCGCGCCGGGGAACCGCTTCAACCGCAACCCGATCCTGACCCTCGGGATCGGTGCCGACGGGATGAAGACCGGACACACGGTGGAATCGGGCTACGGCCTCGTCGGGTCGGCCAAGCGCGGCGACCGCCGGGTGCTGGTGGTGCTGAACGGCCTGCCGACCGAGCAGAGCCGCGGTACCGAGGGCGAGAAGCTGATCAACTGGGCCTTCGGCCAGTTCACCGAGAAGACCATGGCCAAGAAGGGCGAGGTGATCGCCCGCGCCCCGGTCTGGATGGGCTCGGCCCCCGAGGTGGCCCTGGTGCCGACCGAGGACGTCAAGCTGCTGGTGCCGGCGATCGGCGCCGACCAGATGAGCGCCAAGGTGATCTACACCGGCCCCCTGAAGGCGCCGATCAAGGCCGGCACGCAGGAAGCCGACCTGGTGATCTCGGCCCCCGGGATGGAGGATCGCCATATCCCGCTCGTCGCCGCGGCCGAGGTGAAGCGCGGCGGCGTGGGCAAGCGCCTCGCCACCGCCGCGGCCGTCCTGCTGCGCGACATCGCGGGCAAGGCCGCAGGGTACTGACGGCGCAGGGTACCGAGGGCGCAGGCGGGGGCCAGCCCCCGCACCCCCGGGATATTTCCGCTCAGAAGAAGACCGGGGGGCTTTCTTGCCGTCCTGCGGCACGGGATCTGCCCCGCCCTGGGCGCGAGAGCCGCCTGCCCCTCCCGCAGGGTTCCGACCGCGCGGCAAACCAAGTATCCACGGTGTCAGGCATGATTCTGGTTTCGCGGGCCGCGCTTCGCCGGCCGCAGGAAGGGGCACCCGGGTGTTCATCAGCTTCGAGGGAATCGACGGCTCGGGCAAGTCCACCCAGGCCCGCCTGCTGGCCGAGACCCTGCGCGCCGAGGGTCACGAGGTCGTCCTGACGCGGGAACCCGGCGGCTCCCCCGGCGCCGAGGAGATCCGGCGCCTCGTCCTGGAGGGCGACCCCGACCGGTGGTCGGCAGAGACCGAGATCCTGCTGTTCACCGCCGCCCGCCGCGACCACCTCGAAAAGACCATCCGCCCCGCGCTGGCCGCCGGCAGGATCGTCATCACCGACCGCTTCGCCGATTCCACGCGGCTTTATCAGGGCATCACCCGCGGCGACCTGCGCGGCACGGTGGACGAGCTGCACCGCCTGATGATCGGGATCGAGCCGGACCTGACCCTGATCGTCGACCTTGACCCCGCTGAGGGGCTGGCGCGCGCGCTCGGGCGGCGGGGTACCGAGGAACGGTTCGAAAGCTTCGGCGAGGGGTTGCAGGCGCGGATGCGGGCGGGTTTCCACGCGCTCGCCGCCGAGTTCCCCGCCCGCTGCGTGCTGATCGACGGCGCCCGGGATCCCGCCGCTGTCGCCGCCGACATTGCCTGCACCGTCCGGTCCCGCCTGTCGGGGGGGCGTGCATGAGCGACGATCCCACCCCCGAGGCCGACCGCGTCGAGGGCGCGCCCCACCCGCGCGACACGCTCCGGCTGATCGGGCAAGAGGCGGCCGAGCGCGCGTTTCTCGACGCCTACATCGCCGGCCGGCTGCACCACGGCTGGCTGATCACCGGCCCGCGCGGGGTGGGCAAGGCCACGCTCGCCTGGCGCATCGCGCGGTTCCTGCTGGCCGGGGAGCCGGCCGGCGACGGCGGACTCTTCGGCGCGCCGTCCGAGCCCCAGGCCCCGCCCGCGACCCTCGATATCCCCGAGGACCACCCCGTGATGCGCCGCACCGCCGCGCTGTCCGAGGGGCGGCTGTTCCTGCTGCGCCGGGCGTGGGATGCCGACAAGAAGCGGCTGAAGGCGCAGATCACGGTGGACGAGGCACGCAAGCTCAAGGGCTTCTTCGGCCTCTCCTCGGCCGATGGCGGCCGCCGGGTGGTGATCGTCGATGCCGCCGACGAGATGAACGTCTCGGCCGCCAACGCGCTTCTGAAGCTGCTCGAGGAGCCGCCCGCGCGCACCACGCTCTTGCTGGTCAGCCACCAGCCCTCGCGCCTGTTGCCCACGATCCGTTCGCGCTGCCGCGAGCTGCGCCTTCAGCCGCTGTCGCCCGAGCAGATGGAGGCGGCCCTGACCCAGGCCGGCTGTGCGCCCGACGGCGACCCCGCCGCGCTGGCCGAGCTTTCGGCCGGGTCGGTGGGAGAGGCGGTGCGGCTGGCGAACCTTGGCGGCCTTGACGGCTATGCCGGGCTCGTGGGCCTGTTCCACGGCTTGCCCGGCGTCGACCGTGCCCGGGCGATCGCCCTGGCCGACGCCTGCGCCCAGCGGGGGCAGGAGGAACGGCTGGACCTGACGATCGGGCTGATCGAGACCTTCCTGGCCCGCCTCGCCCGCGCCGGCGCGATCCGGCAGACCCCGCCCGAGGCGGCCCCGGGCGAGGCACGGCTCTTCGCCCGCCTCGCGCCCAGCGACCACGCGGCGCGGATCTGGGCCGACCTGCACCAGTCGCTGGGGTCGGAGGCGCGCCACGCGCGGGCCGTCAACCTTGACCCTGCCGCGCTGGTGCTCGATATGGTTCTGAAGATGGATACGACAGCGGCCCCGATCGCCGCACCGCGGGGAATGGATGACCGCTGAAATCACGGCCGAAATCGTCGACAGCCACTGCCACCTCGACTTCCCCGATTTCGAGGGGGAACTGGACGCGGTGATCGCCCGCGCCGCTGCGGCCGGCGTCACCCGCATGGTGACGATCTGCACCCGCCTGCGCAACGAACCCGCCGTACGCGCCATCGCCGAGGCCCACGCCCCCGTCTTCTACGCCGCCGGCACCCACCCGATGAGCGCGGGCGAGGAGCCGCTGACAAGCGTCGAGGAGCTGGTCGCCCTGGCCCGGCATCCGAAGTTCGTCGGACTGGGCGAAACCGGCCTCGATTACCACTACACGGCCGAGACGAAGGCGATCCAGCAGGAGAGCCTGCGCATCCACATCGCCGCCGCGCGCGAAACCCAGCTGCCGCTGATCATCCACGCCCGCGACGCCGACGAGGACATGGCCCGCATCCTGACCGAGGAACATGCCCACGGCGCCTACCCCTGTGTCCTGCATTGCTTTTCGTCCGGGCCGGCCCTGGCCGAGGCAGCGCTCGACCTTGGGTTCTACCTCTCGATGTCGGGCATCGCGACCTTTCCGAAATCGGCCGAACTGCGCGAGATCTTCGCGCGCGCGCCGCTCGACCGGATCCTGGTCGAGACCGACAGCCCCTATCTTGCCCCGCCGCCCAACCGCGGCAAGCGTAACGAACCGGCCTATACCGCGCTGACTGCGAAGGTCGGCGCCGAGGTCTTCGACTTGCCCTATGCCGAGTTCGCGGCCCGGACCTCGGAGAACTTCGACCGGTTGTTTTCCAAGGCCGCCGCGTGGAAGGCCGCCTGATGGCACGGCTCCGGTTCACCATCCTGGGCTGCGGGTCCTCCGGCGGGGTGCCGCGGCTTGGCGGCCACTGGGGCGAATGCGACCCGGAAAACCCCAAGAACCACCGCCGCCGTTGCTCCCTGCTGGTCGAGCGCACCACCGCGGACGGCACCACGCGGGTGCTGATCGACACCACGCCCGACATGCGCGCCCAGCTCCTCGACGCCGGGGTGGGAGAGCTTGACGCCGTGGTCTACACCCATTCCCACGCCGATCACGTCCACGGCATCGACGACCTGCGCCAGATCGTCTTCAACATGCGCCGGCGGCTGCCGGTCTGGGCCGACGGCGATACCCAGGAATCGCTGATCGCGCGGTTCGGCTACGCCTTCGTTCAGCCCGAGGGCAGCCCCTACCCGCCGATCCTCGATCTGCACACGATCAAGGGCCCGTTCGACATCACGGGCGACGGCGGCACGCTGACCTTCCATCCTTTCAAGGTGGGCCATGGTTCGATCGACGCGCTGGGGTTCCGGGTCGCGGGCCTTGCCTACCTGCCCGATGTGGTCGAGATCTACGACGACGCGTGGGAGGTGCTCGAGGATCTCGACTGCTGGATCCTCGACGCGCTGCGCCGCAAGCCGCACCCGACGCATGCCCATCTCGACCTGGCGCTGGAATGGATCGCCAAGGTCAAACCGAAGCGGGCGGTCCTGACCAACATGCACCTCGACCTCGATTACGAGGACGTGGGCCGCGAGACCCCGGACCACGTGATCGCGGCCTACGACGGCCTCAGCCTCGACTACGAGGTCTGACGCGTGGAAGCGCTGATCGAGGTCGTCCTGCCCGTCTTTCTGGTCATCGGCTTCGGTTATGCGGTCGCATGGAAGGGCTGGTTCGACGAGAGCCACGTTGACGGGCTGATGAAGTTCGCCCAGCAATTCGCGATCCCCTGCCTGTTGTTCCGCGCGATCTCGACCCTCGACCTCGGCCAGGAATTCAGCCTGCCGCTGATGGTCAGCTTCTATGCCGGTGCGGTTTCGGGCTTTGCCGCGGCCCTGCTCGGCGCGCGCTACATCTTCCGCCGGGAATGGGAAGACAGCGTCGCGATCGGCTTTTGCGGGCTCTTCTCCAACTCGCTCCTCCTCGGCATCCCGATCACCGAGCGGGCCTATGGCGAGGGTGCGCTGGCCGCGAACTATGCCATCGTCGCGATCCACTCGCCGTTCTGCTACGGTCTCGGGATCACGGCGATGGAGATCGCGCGCAACACAGGCGGCGGCATCGCCGTGACTGCCGCGCGGGTGCTCAAGGCGATGTTCCGCAACGCCATGGTGATCGGCATCCTGCTTGGCTTCGTGGTGAATCTTGGCCACATCCCGATGCCGCAGGTGCTGACCGACGGGATCGACCTGATCAAGCGCGCGGCGCTGCCGGCGGCGCTGTTCGGGCTTGGCGGCATCCTCTATCGCTACCGGCCCGAGGGCGACTTGCGCACCATCCTCTTCGTCTGCGTCTGCACGCTGGTCGTGCACCCGGTGGTGACGTGGGTGCTGGGTTCGGGCTTCGGCCTGGGGCAGAGCACCTTCCGCTCGGCGGTGGTGACGGCGGCGATGCCGCCGGGTGTCAACGCCTATGTCTTCGCGAACATGTACGGGGTGGCCAAGCGCGTCGCCGCCTCGACCGTGCTGCTGGCCACCGCCTTCGCGATCGTCACCGCCTGGGTCTGGCTCAGCCTGCTGGGCTGAGCCGCCGCCCCCACCGTCACTTCGCGTCCTGGCCCGACGGGCGGATCACCACGCTTGCAGTCGCGCCGTTGAACAGCGGCACGCGTTTCGGCGGGGTGTCGATCGCGATCTCGACGGGCACGCGCTGCGCCTGCCGAATCCACTGGAACGTCGGTTGCGGCGCCTGCAGCAGCGAGGCGGAGGTATCCTCGGAATAGGAGATGCCCGAGGCGATGCCGATCACCCGGCCCGACAGCCGCTCTCCATCCGACATCAGCTTGATCACCGCCGGGTCGCCGATACGGATCCGCGACAGCTTGGTCTCGAGGAAATAGGCGTCGACCCGGAACGAATTGTGATCGACCATCGCCAGCATCGCCTTGCCCGCCGCCGCCATGTCGCCGACGCTGAGCGACAGGTTGACCACCCGCCCCGACACCGGCGCCTTCACCTTGGTCCGGTCGAGCGCGATCTGCGCCTGCTTCAGCGCGACCTCCCCCAAGGTGACGGCGGCCTGCGCGGCATTGGCGGCAAGCACCGCGTTCTCGACATCCACGGACGAAACCGTGCCGTTGTCACGCTCCTGCAGGGCGCGGTCGCGGTCGGCGGTGCGCTGCTGGATCGCCGCCTTCGCCTTGTCCTGGTCCAGCGACGCCTTGGCCTGGTCGACGGCGATCTTGTAGTCGGTCGGGTCGATCTGGAACAGCACCTGCCCGGCCGCGACCTCCTGGTTGTTCTTGACGCCGATACTGATGAGCGGGCCCGACACGCGGGGCGCGACCTGCACGATATTGGCCCGGACGTGGGCGTCCCGTGTCCAGGGGTTGGTGAACATCATGTTCCAGACGTAGATGCCGCAAAACACCGCCGCGAGGGCGATCAGAGCTGACAGGAAGATTCTCAGGATGATCATGGACGGCCTCAGAGGTCGGGGAACAGGAAGACGACGAGCGCGAGGCTCAGGAAATAGAGGGCAAGCCGCGCGATCGGCGGGTGCCAGAAGAACTGCCAGCCACCGCTGCGCAGCATGAGCGAGTCGACCAGAAGCCAGATCACCCCGGCAATGAGGGCGCAGATCAGCAGGCTGGGGACGAAAAGGCCGAAGGCCGCGAATTCCTGTCGCATCAGTGCCTCTCGAAGTCGGGGGCAAGCTCTCCGCTTGCGATGATGGAGGCGAGCAGGTTCGCAAGCCCGCCGAAGCGGAGCGCGGCGATCCGTGCCTCGCGGGAAAGGTCGTGGCGCCCGGCGTGGCGGCGCACGTAAGCGTCGAGCTCGTCGAAGAAATCGTTGCCGTCGGCCGGCGCCCCGCCCCTGGCCGCCCGCAACGCCTCGCGCCGGAGACGTTCGACGAAGGGGGCAAGGTCATCCGGTGTCTCGGGCGCCGCCGCCAGTTCGCGCAGGCGGTAGAGGCACAGCCCCGTCGCCTGCACCGCCCGGATGCGAAGGATCAGGTGCTGGCCCTCGGCCTCTTCCGGATCGAGGCCCGACCCGTATTCGCCCATGATATCGATCGAGGCGGACAGGAACTCGGCCTGCCTGAGCGACGGGCGCCGCCGCGCGGCCAGTTTCAGCAACCCGTCGGCCGCCCCCTGCGCGCGGCGCTTGAGCCAGGCCGCATTTTCGGGGAACAGCAGCGCCTGGGCGATCAGATAGGTCAGCGGAAAGAGGACGAGGGTGACGGCATAGTTGATCGCGTTGACCGGATCGTAAAGCGGCTGGTCGGTCGGCGACAGCTCCAGCGCAATCGCGACCACGGCCCCGATCGCCAGCGTCGGTGGCCCCTTGGCAGTGTAGAAGATGGTGAAGATCACCACGCCGAGGAGCAGCGCGAAGGCGGGGAACCCCTCGACCAGCGCCAGCGCCGCCATCAGCGGCAGCGTCAGCGCGGATCCCAGGAGCACGCCATAGACCATGAACTTGCCCGCAAGCGGCCGGACCGGGCGCGGCGCGATCGCCGCGATCACCATGGTGAAGAAGCTTGCCACCAGGGAAATGATCTGCCCCGCCTGCCAGCGGGTCGTGATCCAGACCACCGACAGGATCAACAGGATCAGTGCCGGCCGCAGCCCCGATTCCAGGGCCGCGACATGGTCGTGGTAGCGGTGGCGGGTGCGTTTCGGCGTGGTCACCGGCGTGCTGCGGTCGATCAGCGCCGCCTCGGCCTCGAAATACGCCTCGAGCGCCTGGGTCAGGGCCAGGAGCCGCCAGAGCGCGGTACCACGCTTGAAGGTCGTGTGCGTCGGCGTCTTGCCCTCGATCAGCAGGTTGCCGGGGGAGGCCCCCTCGGCCACGGCACGGGCGGCGGCGGCGTTGGCGCGCTGCGCCTCGGCGTCGAGGCCCGGTGCCTCCGCCCGCTCCAGCAGGCCGAAGACCGCCTCCTCGGCCTGCGCGACCCGGCCCTCCCGCTCTTCCGCGCTCAGCCGGTCGAGGCTGTAGCGCGCAAGATCGGACAGCGCGATGATCCGGTTGAGCGCATTGCACACGCCGGTCAGCCGCGGGTACAGCCAGCGCCGTCGCCCACGTTCGAAGATCAGCGCGTCGAGGTCGGTATGCACCCCCTGCAGCGCCGCATCCGCCCCCATCCGCGCCGCGGCCCGGCCCGGCGCGTCGCTGAGCATCGCGCGCGCCGCCTCGAAGGTCTTGGCGCGCGCACCCTTGAGCTTGGCCATCGCATCCTCGGAAACCGAACGCGGGAACAGGATGAGCAGAAGCGCGAAGCAGCAGACGATCGGGATCGCCGTTTCAGTGCCGCGCTGCAGCGCGAGGTCGTAGGCCCCTGCGGGGGCCTGCCCGCCCTCGACCCCCACCAGCATCGCCGTCACCGCCGCGGTGGCGTAGGCATAGGCGTCGATCGCGCGATAAAGCCGGCTGAGATAGCCGAGCAGGAACACCAGGATCACCAGGGCGGCGATCATCGCGACGCGGCTGTCGTTGAATGCCGCGACGAACACAAGCCCGACGATCGCACCGAGGATCGTGGCGGCAAGACGCGCAACCCCGCGCCAGACCATGTTCCCCGCGCTGGGGTTGGTGACGATCGGCGGCACCGTCAGCAGGGCCCAGTAGGTGTGGCTGAGGTCGAACAGGAAGGCCACCCAGAGCGAGAGCACGATCGCCAGCGTCACCTTGAGCGCATTGATCGCCTGCGCCCGGTCGAAACTGACCGCGGCCGGCAAGCGGAGGATGGCGCTCGACTTCGTCATGGCGGTGGCTTGCCCCCGGTCCTGCTTCGGTTCGTGCCTCTCCTAACGGAGCGCACGGCTTCGGCAACGCTAAACCGTACCGTTCAGTTCGCGCTCGCACAGACGTTACCTCCGTCCGGCCGGGCACACCCTGTCGGGCCGTGCGGCCGGACGGGGCCGGGCACGCATCTGTTCGCGTCAGGTTCGGAGTATATTGCATTTACGTCAAAATTCAGCGTCTGCGACGAGAGCACGCAGCCCGGGGCAAAAGCCGTCCCCGGAAAGCGGGGGCGACCACACCGCCGACAGGGGCCGTTACAAGGGTCGCTACAAGGGCCGGAGCGGAGGGCGCGCGGCCTTCTGTGCCCGTCAGGACTCACTTCCCCGAATTCCATCGGCTTCCCGGCGCGCTGGCGTTGACAGGGCTTTTGAAATATCGGGCGCAGGTTCAGAAAGTTAACGCAGCCCGCCTCGTCCGCGCGCTGAAGGACACAGGCAGAGGCGCCGAGATGATGAGCATGACCGCAGGGCTGTCGCGCGACGAAAGTCGCCGCACCGTGCTTGGCTGGACCCTCACGCTGGCGTGCTACCTGGCGCTCTGCTGCGGCGGGCTGGTGCTCAAGCCGTCCTATGCCGATGCCCTTGCCCTGCCCCGCGGCGCGGGCTTTGCGCTGGCCATCCTGATGATCTACGGGCGCAACCGCTGGCCCGCCGTCCTGGCGGTCTCGATCCTGGCCCGCCTGATTGTCACCACCGTCGCGGGCGAACCTTTGGCTTTGCCACAGCTCGAGGTCGCGCTGGCGATCGGCGCGCTGCAGGCGCTGCGCGCCTGGCTCAGCGCCACGATCATCCTGCGGATGTTCGGCACGCCGCTGAAGATTGCCGGAACGGGCCACTTGCTGCGCTGCCTTGCCCTTGTCGGGCCCGTTCTGGGCATGGCGACGGCGGCGATCGGCATCGCGCTTTACATCGCGCTCGGGCAGAGCACCGGTGCGGGCATCCTGGGAAACTGGCTGGTCTGGTGGGTCGGCGACACGCTGGGGATCATCACCGTCACCGGCGTCGTGTTCTTCTGGCCCTCGCGCGCCTCGCCGCAGGTCTACTGGCGCGGCACCCCGATGCCGCGGTTCCGAAGCGCCTCCTTCGCCTATGTCCTCGTGTCGCTGGCGATGACGCTGACGGCCTGGCAGGCGATGAACAGCCTCATGGTGCATTTCCAACGCAAGCAGTTCGAGATGCTGGTGCGCGACAACGGCCGCACCGTCGAGGACCGGCTCAACGCCTATGCCGTCAGCCTGCTGGGCGCCCGCGGCTTTCTCGATAGCTCGGCACAGGTGACGGCCTCGCAGTGGCGGAATTTCGTGCAGGGCCTCGACCTGCCGCTCCGGGTGCCCGGCCTTCGCGGCCTGGGTTTCGCCGCGCCCGACGGGAAGGCGATCCCGGTCAGGCTGATCGAGGCTCACGACGGCGCGCTCGAAACCCCGGGTTTCGACCTCGGCGCCGTCGAGGCCTGGCGCGCGGCGGCGGACGCCGCCCGCGACACCGGCCAGATCCGGATCTCGGATCGCGGCACCGGCCCCGGCACCGGCCCCGGCGGCATCTCGGGCATGATGCTGTTCGTGCCGGTCTACGGCCGCGATCCCACCACCGGCCGGCCCCCGGCGACGGTCGCGGCACGCCGCGCGACGCTGCGCGGCTGGGTCTTCGCCCCGATCGCCACCGCGGCGTTCTTCTCAGACATCGCGTCGAACCAGCCCCGCGACATCGAGGTTTCGCTCTACGCGAGCGGCGGCCTCAGCCCCGGCTCCCTGATCTACAGCGATGCGGAACCGAACCCGAACCGCCGACCGGTCTACAGCACGACGCACCGGATCGAAGCCTTCGGGCAATCGTGGCCGCTGGTGTCCGAAAGCGCCCCGTCCTTCGAGAACGGCATGAACCGGGCGGCGCCCGCCGTCACGCTCGCTGCGGGCATGGCGTTCACCGTGGTACTGACGATCTATCTGCTGTCGCTCGGCCGCCGGGAGGTTCTGATCAACCAGAAGGTCGCGAACCGCACCCGCGAGCTTGCCGCCCAGATCGAGGAGAACCGCTCGATCATCCAGACCCCGAACGCCAACATCGCGCTGCTGGACGAGGAAGGCTCGGTCCTCTTCGTCAACGACTCGGTCAAGGCGCTGCTCGGCCGCACGCAGGATGACCTGTTCGCCCGCCCCTTGTCCGAGATCCTGGGGCGCGAGGCGCGCGATTATTTCGCAATGGCACGGCTGAGCCAGGAGCCGCCGAACTTCCGGCGTGAATTGCGCGCTGCCGACGGCCGGGGCGGCACGCTGATCCTCGACGTCCAGATCAACCCCTGGTCCACCGCCGAAGGCTACCGCCGCTTCACCACGCTGATCACCGACGTCACCGACAAGCGCCGGGTCGAGACCGAGCTGCGCGACGCCCGCAACCGCCTCGACGTGGCGTTGACCGGCGCCAAGATCGGCGTCTTCGAGGTCGACCTGGCCACCCGTCTCGCCATCGTCTCGCCGACCTGGAAGGAGCTTTTCGGCTTTGCCCCGGACGCCCCGATCGACGGCCAGGCCGAGTTCCGCCAGCGCATCCATCCCGAGGATTTCCCCGGTTTCCGCGCCAACGACCGGGCCTGCATCGAGGGCCGCGCGGAGCGCTCGATCAACGAATTCCGGATGCTGCGGGTCGATGGCTCGTGGCGCTGGCTCAGGTCCGAGGCCGTGGCCGGCGAACGCGATGGCCGCGGCGTGGCGACCCGGCTGATCGGGGCGACCACCGACATCACGGAACTGGTCGAAAGCAAGGAGGCCCTGCGCCAGAGCGAGGAACGCTTCCGCTCCGCCTTCGAGGCGGCACCGGTGGGCATGGCGATCATCATGCCCGAGGGGCGGTTCGCCAAGGTGAACGACGCACTGACCCGCCTCGTCGGGATCAGCGCGGAAGACGCCCTCAGAACCCCGTTCCACGCCTTCATCCACCCCGAGGAACGGCCCCGTATCCGCGCGCTCGTCGGCATGCTCCTGACCGGCGAACAGCAAAGCTTCGAGACCGACATGCGCTGCCTGCACGCCGATGGCAGCGACGTCTGGGGACGGCTGAGCCTGGCCATCGTCCGCAGCAAAGAGGGTCAGCCCGAGACCTTCGTGATCCAGGTCCACGACCTGACCGAGCAGCACAGGGCCGAGCGCGTGAAGAACGAGTTCATCGCCACAGTGAGCCACGAGCTGCGCACGCCGCTGACCTCGATCAACGGCTCCCTCGGGCTGCTGCTGAACGGCGTGGCGGGCGCGATACCCGACCGCGCGCGCTCGATGCTGACGATCGCGCAGAAGAACTGCAGCCGGCTGATCCTGCTGGTCAACGACATTCTCGACATGGAAAAGCTTGTCTCGCGCAAGATGAGCTTCGAGATGACCCGCGCCTCGATCCCCCGGCTCGTTCAGCAGGCCATCGCCAACACCCAGCCCTTCGCCGACCAATCCGCTGTGCGCTTTATCTTCACCCCGCCGCGCGGCCGACTTGTCGCCCAGGTCGACGTGAACCGGTTCCAGCAGGTCATGGCGAACCTGTTGTCGAATGCGGTGAAGTTTTCGCAGCCCGGCGCGACGGTCGAGATCGCGACGGAGGCGGAGGACGGCATGATCCGCGTATCGGTCACCGACCACGGCGCCGGCGTGCCCGCCTCGTTCCACGGCAAGATCTTCACCGCTTTCAGCCAGGCCGATTCCTCCTCGACCCGGGCCAAGGCGGGCACCGGCCTCGGCCTCTCGATCTCGCGCGAGATCGTCGAGCAGATGGGCGGCACGATCGGCTTCGACTCGGTCCCCGACGTGGCCACGACCTTCTGGTTCACCCTCCCGCGGGAGGCGCCCCTCGCCGCGCCCGGCATCGCGCCCCGTCCCGCCGCGCCCGCGGCGCCGGACCGTGGACCGAGGATCCTGCACATCGAGCCCGACGGCGATTTCGCGCAGATCGTCGGCGCCTCCTTCGGCACGCGGGCCGCGCTTTTCCAGGCCCGCGACTGGACCGAGGCACTGAACCGTGCCGCGGGGGAAAGCTTCGACCTCGTGCTGATAGACGAGATCGACCCGCCGGGCGGCCTTTCCCCCTTCCTCGACGCGATCGAGGCCCAGCTGGGAACGGTTCCGATGATCGCCCTGGCCGCCGACGACGCGACCGTCACCGACCCGCGGATCCGGCGCCTTTTCGTCAAGACCCGCGCCGGCGAGGAACAGGTCGTCGCCGCCTGCCTTGCGGCTATCGGCACGCCCCCGTCGCGGGCCTGACACCCCCGTGACGTCGCTCCCGGTGCGCCGAACCGGCGCCGCCGGGACATCCTCGCAGCCTCTCGTTGCGCGTCCTCTGCCCCGGCAGGCGCCCTGCCCCATATGGCCCGATTTCGCCTGCGCTTCATTGTTGACTTTTTTTGTAGGAATTGTCACTCCGCTCCGGAGAGACACAGGAGAGCCCCCATGACCCTTGCAGACCTGACCGCGGCAGTGCCGGGCACCCTTGGCCGGATGCGCGACTTCGTCACCATGGGGGGCCCCGCGATGACCGCGATCGCGGTGCTCTCGGTCGTCACCCTTGCGCTGATCCTGTGGAAGCTGTGGCGCCTCGTGCGGTTCGGCGCCTGGTCCGGCGGGCGGCACAGCGAGACGGCGCTGTCGCTTTGGTCGGCGGGGCGCCGGGCCGAGGCGCAGGCGGTGCTGGCCGGGCGCCGGTCGCTGCGCGCGCGACTGGTCGCGACGGCGATGGCGGCGGCGGACGATGCCGCGCTGACCCAGGACGAAGCGCAGGCCGAAACCACCCGCGTCGCCCGCCAGCTGCTGGCGCGGGCCCGGGCCGGGCTGCGCGGGATCGAACTGGCCGCGACCATCGGGCCGCTGCTGGGCCTGTTCGGCACCGTCACCGGCATGATCGCGGCGTTCCAGGCGCTGCAGGAAGCCGGCGCGCGCGCTGACCCCGCCACCCTTGCGGGCGGCATCTGGGAGGCGCTTCTGACCACCGCGGCAGGCATGGCCGTGGCGATCCCCGCGCAGATCGCGCTGACCTGGTTCGAGGCGGTGATCGAGCGGCTGCGCCATGACATGGAAGACACCGCCACCCGCGTCTTCGTGCCCCGCCCCGCAAGGGAAACGGCCCGACAGCAGCGCAAGAGCACCCCCGCCAAGGCATTGTCGGTCGCGGAATGAAGATGGATTTCGGCGCCCCCCGGCGCCCCCGGCGCCCCAACCTCACGCCGATGATCGACGTGGTGTTCCTGCTTCTGGTGTTCTTCATGCTGGCCTCGCGCTTCGCCAACGACACCACCATTCCGCTGGCCACTGCGACCGCCGCGGGGGGAGAGGCCGCCGCGCCGCTGCGTCTGGTCGAGGTGGCGGCCGGCGGTGCGCTGACGCTGAACGGCGCACCGGTGACGCAAGAGGGCCTGCCCGCCGCCCTTGGCGCGATCGACAAGGACAGCGACGCCCCGGTGGTGCTGCGCGGACGCGGCGCGGGGCTGCAGGCGCTGGTCTCGGTGATGGACGCGCTGCGCGCCGCCGGATTCCGGAAACTCGTGCTGGTGAAGTGACGATGGACATTCTGCCCCCCGACCCGCCGCGCGGCCCGAGCGACGGCAACCTGCTGCCGATGATCAACGTGGTCTTCCTGCTGCTGATCTTCTTCCTGATCTCGGCCGAGCTGGCGCCCCCCGAACCCTTTCCCGTCACCCCGCCCGAGGCCCGTCCGCAGGATGCGCGGCAGGGCGATTTCGCGCTCTACCTCGGCGCCGACGGCGCGCTGGGGTTCGAAGGAGCGACAAGCCCCGGCGCCGATGGCGACCCGACGGTGCTTGCCGCGCTGAAGGCCGCGCATGACACATTCTGCGACGCGCATGATTGCGCCGCGGCGCCGCCGCAACTCTTCCTGCGCGCCGATGCCGGGGCCCCCGTCGACCGGCTTGCCGCGCTGCTGCCGGAACTCGGCGGTGCCGGGTTTCCGCAGGCGGACCTCGTGATCCGCAGCACCGGCGACGACGCGGACGGCGCCCCCGCCGGGACGGCCACGCCATGACCGCCCGGCAGATCCTGGAAGGGGGCGTCTTCGGCACGCTGGCGCTGGCGCTTCACCTCGTCCTCTTCGCGGCGGCGCCGGAGGAACAGGCGGGGATCTCGTCCTCCGGCGCGGGCGGCACCGACGTGGCCAGCCTTCAGGCCGCCAGCGCCTCCGTCGCCGAGCAGGTCACACAATACGACCGGATCCCGGAACCCGCGCCCAAGGTCGACGCTCCGGCCGCGCCGCCGCAGGTCCAGATGCCGCAAATGGACGCGCCCGACCTGCCCCGTCTGGCCGAGGCGGCGCCAGAGGCGCCCCCGACACCGGCCCAGCCCGCCGCGCCGACCGCAACGGCCGAGGCGCCGCCCCCCAGCCCCGAGGCCCCGCCCCCGCCGCCGGAACCAACCCCGCCGCCCAAGCCCCGCCCGAAACCCGAACCGCCCCCCAAGGCCAAGCCGAAGCCCGCCGCGAAGGTGCACAGGGCGCAGGATCACGACAGCGCCGCCGAACGCGCGGCGGGTGCCGGCGGCGGTGCCAGCGCGGGGGACCGCAGCAACGCCCGTGTCTCGACCCTTTCGGCCGGGCAGGAGCGCAGCCTGCGCGCCCAGTGGGGTGCGGCGATCCGCGCGCGGATCGAACGCGCCAAGCGCTATCCTTCCGCCGCGGGCTGGGCGAGTGGCAGCGCCACGGTGCAGCTCAGCATCGCGCGCAACGGGCAACTGGCCGGCGTTCGGCTGATCCGGTCGTCGGGCAACCCGGCGCTGGATCAGGCGGCGGTCGAGGCGGTGCAGCGGGCCGGGCATTTCCCCAACGCCCCCGACGGACTGACCGACCGCGCCTATGCGTTCTCCCTGACGATACGCTTTTCGCGCTGAAGACGCCGCCCTCCCTGACGGGGGCGGCCATGCGCCGGGGAAGGATGCCCCGGGGGACGACAGAGGCCCGCCGGGGATCAGGCCTGCCAGGGATCAGGCCTGCCAGTAACCTGCGAAATAGCCCTCGCCACGGCCCAGATTGCGATGGTCGCGGAAATGCGCCTTGGCCCGGCGCGCCAGCGCCTGTTCGCCCGCGACCCAGACGAAGCGGCCCGGGCCCGGCGGCGGAAGCGGCGCATCGGCCAGCCGGTCCCACAGCGCCTCCTCCCCGCGCGTCACCCATTCGACCGCCATTCCCGCCGGCGCGGCCAGCGGCAGGCGGTCGCCCGGATCGGCGGTCTCGAGGATGGCAAGACCGCGGCGACCGGGATCTGACAGTGCAAGGATCCGCCGGATCGCGGGCAGCGCCGTTTCGTCCCCTGCGATCAGCAGATGATCCCCCGGGGGAAAATCGCCGCCCCCGGGCCCGGTCACCCCCAGCACGTCGCCGGGACACGCCGCCTCGACCCAGCCGCAGCAGCGCCCGCCCGCGTGGCGGTAAACGTCGAAGCTGAAGCGCCCCGCCTGCGGATCAAGATCGACGAAGGTATAGGCCGCGCGGTGCAGCGTGTCCGCACCTTCTGGCCAGACGGTACGGCCATCGCCATCCAGCACCGGCCAGACCGGGGCCCGGCCCGCGGGCGGCAGGCAGAGACCGAAGTGCATCCCCCCCTCGCACAGCCGCGCGGTGCCGGGACAGTCGACCTCGACCCGCAGGAAGCTTGCACCGACGGGGCGGACTTCGCGCAGGGTGGCGTGGTGAAAGTTCGCCGGGCGCGCATTGCGGGGCACATCGCCGCTCCAGCGCAGCCGCGCCGCCGTGCCAGGCGCCAGACGGTCCAGCGTGAACACCAGCCCCTCACGCGCCTGCTGAAGCTGGGCCGCGTTGCGCGCGGCGACCCGAGCCTGCAGCCCGAGCCCGTCGCACAGGATCTCCAGCCGCGCCAGCGGCAGGTCGACGACCAGCGCCTGAGCGCCATGGGTCACGGGAAAGTCGTACTCGGCGAAGGCCTCGGCGATCGCCGGCAGCAGCCCCTCGGGCAGACCGCCGGGCACCTGCCCCTCCAGCCGGGCGACGGCTTCCTTTTCGCAGGTCGTGGTCATGTCTCTGGTTCCGTCTTGGTGGCCGTCTGGGTGGCCTTCTCGATGGTCGTCTCGATGGTCGCGTTCCGCGCCGTCTTCCGGGCCGGTCCGCAGGGTACCACCATCGGCGTGCCAGACACCGGATCGGGGATCACCTGTGCAGCAAGACCGAAGGCCAGCTGCAGGGTGTCCGGGGTGATCACCGCCTCCGGCGCCCCCTCCGCCACCAGCCCGCGGGGCCCCAACAGCACCAGGTGATCGGCGTAGCGCGCAGCAAGGTTGAGATCGTGCAGGACGCTGATCACCGTGGTCCCGGTCTGCCGGTTCCTCTGCCGCAGCAGCTCCAGCAGGTCGATCTGGTGGGCGAGGTCGAGAAAGGTCGTCGGCTCGTCCAGCAGCAGGTGCGGCGTCGCCTGCGCCAGCACGAGCGCAAGCCACGCCCGCTGACGCTGGCCGCCCGACAGCTCGCCCAGCGGACGCGCAGCCAGATCGCCCAGCCCGACCGCGTCGAGCGCCGCGGCACAGGCGGCGGCATCCTCGGCCCGCCAGGGGGTCAGCGCGCCGCGCCACGGCGTCCGGCCCCGACGCACGAGGTCGGCCACGGTGATCCCCTCGGGAGCAAGCGGGGCTTGCGGCAGGATCGCCACCTCGCGGGCAAGCTGGCGCGTGTCGTGACGGTGAATATCGCGCCCCGCCAGCGTCACCCGCCCGGCCTGCGGACGGATCAGCCGCGCCATCGCCTTGAGCAGGGTCGACTTGCCGCATCCGTTCGGTCCGAGGATCGCGCTGACCCGCCCCAGCGGCAGCGCGAGGTCGAGGCCCGAGATCACCTCGCGTCCCGGATAGCCAAGGCTCAGCCGCTCGGCGCGCAGGGCGTGGGGCGCGGTGGACGGGTCCGGGGGCCTTCCGGCTAAGGCGAGGGTCATCGGCTTGCTCCTTCGTGTCGTTCGGGGGCTGCGCTCATAGCGCGCCCCGTGCCATGCCGCGCGCCAGCAGCCACAGCAGGTAGGGCGCGCCCAGAAGGCCGGTGGTCACCCCGGCGGGCAGCTGGATCCCCGGCAGCGCCGCGCGGGCGGCAAGGTCGGCCAGCACGACGATCGCGGCCCCGGTCGCGCCCGCGGCCAGCATCTGCGCCAGCGGGCTGCGCGCACCGGTGACCCGCGCGCCCAGCGGCCCGGCCATCAGGGCGACGAATGGCAGCGGCCCGGCCACCGCCACCCCGGTCGCGGCCAGCAGCACGGCGGTGGCGACCAACGCCCACCGCGCGCGACCCGCTCGCAGGCCCAGCCCGGCCGCCATCGCCTCGCCCAGTTCCAGCACCGCAAGCGCGCGCATCTGAACCGCCGCCACCAGCCCGAGGACCGCACTGATGCCCCAGACCTGCGCGGCCTGTCCCCAGTCACGCGCGGCCAGCGACCCGGTCAGCCAGCGCTGCGCCTCCGCCGCCTCGGCTTGTGGCAGCCGGGTCATCGCGAAGGATCCCAGCGCGCCGGCGGTGAACCCGATGCCAAGCCCCACGAGGATGAGCGTGAGCGGCGGCGTATCGTGCCGGGGCGACCACGACAGGGCCGCGACCAGCCCCGCGGTGGCAAGGCCGCCCGCGGCGGCGACCGGCGGCAGCGGCAGGCCGAGACCCAGCGCGATCGCCGCGACCACGGCCAGCCCCGCCCCGGCGGTGAAGCCCATGACGTCGGGCGCGGCCAGAGGGTTGCGAAACAGCATCTGGCAGATCGCCCCCGCCATTCCCAGCGCGGCCCCGGCGCCCAGACCGGTGACCACACGTGGCGCCCGGATCAGCCGGAGGGTCAGCGCCCCCGGCCCCTCGCCGGTCAACGCCCCGTGCCACAGCATCGCCGGGCCGATATCGACCTGCCCCACAGCCAGCCCTGCCAGCGCGGCCAGCAGGATGACGACTGCAAGCAGCACCCACCCGCTCTTCATGCCGGTGCCCCCGGGCGGACACGGCGGGCCAGCGCGATGAACACCGGCCCGCCGATCACCGCCGTCATGATGCCCGCGCGCACCTCGGCCGGGGCCAGCACCAGCCGCCCGGCGGTGTCGGCCAGCAGCAGGATCGTGGCCCCCAGCGCGGCCGACACGGCCAGCTCGGCCCTGAGGCGGTGGCCCGCGATGGCGCGCGCAAGCGGCGGCACCATCAGCCCGAGGAAGGCGATCGGCCCGGCCACCGCGACGGCGGCCCCGGTGCACAGCGTGATGACTACCAGCGCACCGGCCTGCACCCGGCCCGGGCGCGTCCCCAGCCCCCGCGACAGCGCGGCACCCAGCGACAGCGCCTCGATCGCCGGGGCAAGGAACAGCGCCAGCGCCCCTCCGAGCCCAGCGGCCATCGCCATCTCTCCAAGCGGGCGGCGTGTCGCCTCGCTCAGCGAGCCGGCGACCCAGAAGCGCAGGATGTCGAGGCTCTCGCGCTGGATCAGCACGATGGCACTGACCAGCGACAGCAGAAGCGCGTTGACCGCCGCGCCCGCCAGCGTCAGCCGCACCGGCCCGGCGTCGCCCCGCAGCCCTCCGCCCAAGGCGAACACCGCCGCCGCGGCCAGCGCCGCGCCTGGAAACGACAGGAACGCTATCGCCCCTGCCCCCTGCGCGCCCAGCAGGACCGCGCCCAGAACGATGGCGAAGGCAGCGCCGGCGTTGACGCCCAGAAGGCCCGGATCGGCCAGCGGATTGCGGGTCAGGGCCTGCATCACCGTGCCCGCGACCCCCAGTGCACCGCCCGCGATCAGCCCGGCGCAAAGCCGCGGCAGGCGGATGGTGATCAGCGTGATATGGTTGGGATCGGTCGGGTCGTAGGCCACCAGCGCCGGCCACCAGGCTGCCACCGGCACGTCGCGCACGCCCACCCCCAGCGACAGCCCCATCGCCAGCGCGAGAAGCGCCACAACCCCGACGAAACGCAGGCTGCCGCTCATGGCGCCAGCCCCGCCGCCACGGCCGACGGCACCCGCGTTTCGGGATCGCCGTCAAGGGCCAGGGCCATCTCGCCCTCCAGCCGCCGGAGCGCGAAGGGCAGCGACAGGACGCTGCCGAAGGACAGCGCGCCCGAGGTCAGCGCATCGGCATAGACCTCGCGCCCCTGCCGCCAGGCCCGCAGGGTGTGACGCATCGGCAGCGCGGCAAGATCCGCGGCCCCCCCGAAGGTCGAGATCCACAACAGGAGGTCGGCATCCAGCGGCGACAGATCCTCGGGCGAGAGCTGGGCGTAGAAGCCATCGGGCGAGGTCAGGTGCCGGATCTTCTCGGGCGGGCGGAACCCCAGCGCGTCAAGGAACTGCGCGCGATTGTCCATGCCGGTAAAGACACCGGTCTCGCCCGCGCTGTGATAGGCCGCCACGGCGGTCTGCCCGGCCCAGCCAGGGCGGCGTGCCCGCGCATCGGCGAACCGGGCCTTGACGTCGGCGACCAGGCGGTGCGCCAGCGGTTCGTGCCCGGTGGCACGGCCCAGCGTCACCGTCACCTCGTCCCACGGCATGCCGTAGGTGCCATAGCCCCGGCCCTGCATCAGCACCGGGGCGATCTGCGACAGGATCCGGTATTCGTTCCGGCTCAGCCCCGCGCCGATGCCGACAATCAGATCGGGGCGCAGCGCCGCGACCTTCTCCATCGACACCTCGCCGACGATCAGCGCGGGCGCGGCACTTCCCAGCCGGTCCTGCGCCCAGGGCCAGACGCCGTGCGGGTAGCTGCCGTACCAGTAGCGGATCGCCACCGGCACGACCCCCAGCGCCAGGAGCGCGTCCTGCGTGTCGTAGCCCAGCGACACCACCCGCCGTGCCGGGCGCGGCAGTACCGTCTCGCCATAGGCATGGGCAAAACGCAGAGGGCCCTCCCCGTCGGCGTCGTCGCCCGGGGCCGCGGCGGACAGCAGGGCGGGCGCGGCCGTGCCTGCCCCGGCCCCGAACCCCGCCGCTGCCCCCGCCCCGACCGAGGCGACGGCCGCCAACAGCAGGCCGCGCCGTGTCACCACGAGTAGCGCACGGTCGCCGAGATCGACCGACGGGGACCGTAGTATTCCATGCCGCCGTAGGTGGTCGCGATATACTTCTTGTCGAACAGGTTCGACACGTTCACCGACAGGTCGACATTCTGCGTCAGCCCGTAACGGTAGAGCGCATCGACGACCGTGTGCGCCTTGTTGCGCAGCGTGTTGGCATCGTCGGCATAGCTGGTGCCGACGAACCGCACCCCCAGGCCGAAGGTCATGTCGCCGCGCCGCGCATTGCCCGGCAGCGTGTAGTCGGCCCAGAGCGAGGCCACCTGCGTGGGCACAAGCGCCGGACGGTTGCCCAGGTTGGAACCGCTGCCACCGGTGCCGTAGCTGCCATCCGCCGTGATCTTCGCATCCCACCAGGAATAGGCCGCGGTCAGGTTGATCCGGTCGGTAAGCGCGGTCTTGCCCTCCAGCTCGACCCCGCGGACGCGGACCTTGCCGATCTGTTCCTGCACCGTAGGGCTGACATACGTGCTGACGTTGCTCTGCGTCAGGTCGAAGGCCGAGACGCCGAACTGGCCGTTGAAGTTCTGCGGCCGGAACTTCATCCCCACCTCGACCTGCCGGCCTTCCTTGGGACCCGCGTCGACGTCCCAGAAGTTGGGCTGGAAGGATTGCGAGTAATTGGCATAGGCCGACAGCTCGGGCGTGATCTTGTAGGTCACGCCCAGCCGCTTGGAGATGTTGTTGTCGCGCCGGCTCGTCATGCCGCCGTCGGCGCCAAGCCCCTCAGTCGTGACATGGTCGTAGCGGGCGCCCAGCGTGACGATCCAGCGGTTCTGGAAGGTAAGCTCCTGCTGCAGGTAAAGCGCCTTGCTGGTCTGCGAGGGCGTCCAGTCCATGTAGGGGCCCAGCGTGATGCACGACAGGCCGCAATAGGTGGGATCGGTGAAGCTGCCGGTGCCCGGCGCGCTGCCGTAGAGGTCGACCTCCTGCTCGCTGAACCAGTCATATTCGACGCCCGCCAGCGTGCGGCTGCGCACGTTGCCGATCATGGTGTCGTATTGCAGCCGGGTGTCGATGGCGAACTGGCGGTTGCGGCCCTGGGTGGAAAAGGCGTCGCGGTCCGCCGTCGGGTCCGAACTGCTCGGATAGACCTGCCGGTCCTCCAGCTCGAACCAGGTGTAGCGCGCGGTCTGGTGCAGGCTCAGCCCACCGCCGAACTCATGGTCGAAGCGGTAGCCGAGGCTGCGCGACTGGCCCTTGTTGTAGTTGAAATCCGGCTCGCCCAGGAACGTCTCGGGGCTGATGCCCGACCCCAGCGGCACCGGGTACGACAACGAGGTATTGTAGGAGGAATAATCCGCCATGAAGGTCAGCCGGGTCGTGCTGTCGGGCTGGTAGCGCAGCGCAAGGCCGACATAGCGCTGGTCATCGCGCGAGTCGGAGGCGCCGGTGTCGCCATTCTGCACCTTGGCGGTGACGCGGTAGCTCCAGACGTCGCTCTTGCCCAGGGGGCCGCCGAAATCGACGCCCGCGCCGCGCAGGTGGTTGCCGGCGGTGACATAGGCATGACCGAAGCTGTGATCCTTGGGCATCTTGGTCGTCGCGTTCACCAGCCCGCCCGGCGCATTCAGTCCGAACAGCGACGAGTTGGAGCCCTTGACCACGTCGAACCGGTCGAAGGCGTAGGGTTGCAGGCGCATGAACGTCCAGCCCGCGCCGCGCACTGGCAGGCCATCGCGGTAGGTGCCCAGCTCCATCTCGCTGAAACCGCGGATGCGGAAGTAGTCATAGCGAGAATCCGAACCGTATTCGTTGACGTTGACGCCAGCGGTGTAGGATAGAACCTGCTGCATGTTGGTGGCGTCGCGGTCCTGCACCGACTTGGCCGTCACCACCGAGACCGCCGCCGGCGTATCCAGCAGTGAGGTCGGCATCTTGGTGCTGCTGTCGGTCTCATGCGCGACGATGCTGGTGTCGGCATCGTCTCCGCCCTTCACGTTGATCGCCTGAAGCACCGTGCTCTTGGCCGTGTCGTCGGCATCCTGCGCGCGGGCCGGCAGCGCCGCGAACGCGGTGGAGCCCGACAACAACGCCAACGCCCCGAGGCGCAGGGCAAAGGGGAAACGGCGGGACGGTTCGGTCATGGCAATACTCTTTCCATCGGATCGGTTTGGCGCTTGGCGTTCCCGCGCCCACCCCGGATGCCGGGGCGGCAGGATGGCTGAGTAATTTAGTCAGTTATTAGGCGTGCCTGGCGATGTCCAGAGGATTCTTCAAGGATATTGCGATGTTCCAACGTGAGCGGCGCCCGGTGCACCGGCGGCCGGGCAAGGGCAAGGATAAGCGCAAGGCGCCCTCGCCCCTTGCACCGGGGAATCTTCCCACCTGACGCTCCCACCCCGCAGGACGGGGAGCGCGCGCGGTGTGTCAGGCGGCGTGCAGGGCGGCATAAGCGCCGCCGCGGGCCAGCAGGTCGTCATGACGGCCGCTTTCGACCACCCTGCCCTCCTGCATCACCACGATTCGGTCGGCATTGCGGATCGTCGCCAGCCGGTGCGCGATGACCAGCGTGGTGCGCCCTTCCGAAAGCCGCTCCAGCGCCGACTGGATCTCGCGCTCGGTCGCGCTGTCGAGGGCCGAGGTCGCTTCGTCGAGGATCAGCACCGGCGGATTGCGCAGGAAGGCCCGCGCGATCGCCACCCGCTGGCGCTGGCCGCCCGAAAGCGTCACCCCGCGTTCGCCGACGATGGTATCCAGCCCCTCGGGCAGGCGCGCGATCAGGCTGCCCAGCTGGGCATGGTCCGCCGCCTCGCGGATCTCGGTCTCGGTCGCGTCGAGGCGGCCATAGGCGATGTTCTCGCGCAGCGTGCCCCCGAACAGGAACACGTCCTGCGCGACGATGCCGATCTGCCGGCGCAGGCTTTCCAGCGTCACCTCGCGCAGGTCGCGCCCGTCGAGGGTAATGCGCCCCTCCGAGGGTTCGTAGAACCGCGGCAGCAGCGACAGAAGCGAGGTCTTCCCCGCCCCCGACGGGCCGACGAAGGCCACCGTCTCGCCCGGGTGGATGGTCAGGTCGATGCCGTGCAGCACCCCCGGCCCCTCGTCATAGCCGAACGTGACCCCCTCGAAGCGCACCTCGCCCGCGAAGGGCGGCGCGGGCACCGCGCCGGGGGCGTCGGCGATATCGGGACGGACCGCCAGAAGCTCCTGGAAGCGGCGAAAGCCGGCCATGCCCTTTGGATAGGTCTCGATCACCGCGGCAATCTTTTCCAGCGGGCGGAAGAAGACGCCGGCCAGCAGCAGAAAGCCCACGAAGGCCCCGGCCGACAGCTGCCCCGCGATGACATAGCCCGCGCCCGCCACCATGATCAGCACCTGCACGCCGCGCATGCCGATGTAGTTCAGCGCCTGGCTCGCGGCCATGATGCGGTAGGCGTCCAGCTTGGTGCGCCGGTACATGGCGTTGTCGCGGGCGAAACGGTCGCGCTCGTGGTCCTCGTTGGCGAAGGCCTGGACCACGCGGATGCCGCCCACGTTCTCCTCCAGCCGCACGTTGAAATCGGCGACACGCGCGTAAATGGACCGCCACGTCGCCGCCATCCGCCCGCCGAACACCGACACGATCGCCACCGCCATCGGCACGATGATTGCGGTCATCAGCGCCAGCGGCGGGTGCAGCCAGAACATCAGCACGAACGCGCCGGCGAACGTCATCACCGCGATGAATAGGTCTTCCGGCCCGTGGTGCGCCAGCTCACCGATCTCTTCGAGGTCATGAGTGACGCGGGAGACCATGTGCCCGGTGCGCTGGCGGTCGAAATAGCTCCACGACAGCTTCTGCACGTGGTCGAAGGCCTGGCGGCGCATCTCGGTCTCGATGTTGATGCCCAGCATGTGGCCCCAGTAGGTCACGATCGCCAGAAGCCCCGCGTTCAGCAGGTACAGAAGCCCCAGCCCCGCAGCCGCCAGCACCGTCACCCCCCATTCGCCGCGCGGCAGCAGCACGTCGATGAAGCCGCGCACCGCCACGGGAAAGGCAAGCTCAAGCAGGCCGAACGCGACGGCACAGGAGAAATCCAGCCAGAACAGCCTCTTCCATGAGGCATAATAGGCCAGGAAACGTCGAAGCAGGGGCATTCGGGAAATCCGGAATCAGAAGGTCTTGGTAATCGAGAGGCTCGCGTTGCGGCGCTCTCCATAATAGCACCAGTAGGCGGTCTGGCACGAGGCCACGTAGGTCTTGTCGGTCACGTTGCGGATCGCGAGGTTCGCGCTCCAGCCGTCGCCGAAGGCGTGGCTGACGCCGATGTCGTAGACCGCGCGCGGCGGCACCCGCAGGGTATCCGCGTTGTCGGCCCAGCTGCCGCCCGTCCAGCGCACGCCGCCCGAGAAGGTCCAGTCCGGCAGGGCGCCCGGTGTCCAGTCCAGCTTCAGCGCAGCCATCTCCTCGGGCATGGAATAGGGCGTCTTGCCGATGAGCGTGGGGTCGATGTCGTCCTGCACCTCGATGTTCATCTTGGTCAGCGCCAGCGTCATCTTCAGCCCCTCGGCGATCCGGCCCTGCGCCTCGATCTCGGCCCCGCGAGAGCGGACCTCGCCGATCTGGCTGTAGACATAGCCGCCGGTGCCGCTATCATAGGCCGATTGCGAGACCCCCTTGCGCCGGATGTCGAACACCGCCGCGGTCAGCAGGAAGTCGCGGTTCGGCGCCCATTTCACCCCGGCCTCGACCTGCCGCCCCGTCTCGGGCGAGGTTTTCGCGCCGTTGGAATCGTTGACGATCTGCGGGTTGAAGCAGGACGAGGCCGAGACATAGGGCGTCCAGCCGCCGGGCAGGTTGCGCGCAAGGCCCAGGCGGTACGAGGCCTTGGTGTCGGTGCGCGTACTCCCCGCCGCACCGGTCGCGGCATTCGTGCCCGCCTCGGTCCGGATCCAGTCGTAGCGCGCGTTCAGCGTGGCAATCCAGCCCGCGCCCCAGCGAATCTGGTCCTGCGCGTAGACCCCCAGCTGGTTCTGCGTCAGCGGCTGGTCGATATAGGGCACCGCGGCGGGCTGGGCGGCGCCGTATTGCGGGTCGACGACCGTCAGCGCGGTGCCGGTCGCACTCGCCTGGACCTGGTCGAGGCGGAAGTACTTGTAGGCCGCGCCGAAGGTCAGGCTGTGCTCGGCACCGGCCCATTGCACGGTCCGCGTCGCGTGCAGGTCGTCGGCGAATTCGGTGGTCTTGCTATGCTGGTCGAACACCAGCCGCGACAGCGTTCCGGCGGCATCGGTCGGGGTCAGCGCATATCCCGCGTAGCCGTAGGCATAGACCGAATCCTCGCTGACGTCGGACCGGGCCAGCCGCGCCTTGTTCTCGACCTGCCAGGCACCGATCTGCTGTTTCCAGCCGAAGCGCAGCATAAGCTGGTTGCGGCTGTAGCTGTCGTGCCCCGGCTCACCGGTGTTGAAATCGCGCGGGATGGATCCGAAGTCCGTCGCCGCGACCGTGCCGTAATAGGGCAGCCACGCGCTGCCCGCGTGGCTTTCGTCCACCCGGGTGTAATCTATGCCGAAGCTCAGCTCCGCCCCGCTGTCGAGCCGCTTGCGCAGGCTGCCCGAAAGCACGCCGTGAAAGCCCGCATCGAACATGCCGTGGCCGTCGACCCGCTCGGACTTGGCGATCAGGCGGTAATCGGTGGTGTCGTCAAGGTGGCCGGTCTTGTCCAGTGTGGCCCAGACCCGCCCTTCGCTGTCGAGCCCGAAGGTCGCCGATCCCCGGTCGCTCCCGTCAGGGGCCTTGGTCACGTAGTTCACGATGCCGCCCGGGTTCGCGCCCCCGTACAGCACCGAAGCCGCGCCCTTGAGCACCTCGATCCGCTCGACCAGCACCGGGTCGATGTAGAAGCCCCCGAAGGCGTAGGAATAATTCGGCAGGCCGTCCTGGAAGCTGCCCGTCGCCGTGGCCTGGAACCCGCGCACGAAGATCCAGTTGGTATCGCTGTCGTAGCCGTAGGGCTGGCCGACCACCCCCGCGACATAGCCCAGCGCCCCGTCAAGCTTGTCGGCATTGCTGGCCTTGAGCGTGGCATCGGAAACGACGCTCACCGATTGCGGGATCTCGGTCACCGGCATCGGGTTGGCAGAGCCGGTCGCGGTGACCGGGTCGGCGCTGGTGACCGGGCCCGTGCCGTCGCCCGCGCCCTTGACGGTGATCGGCGCCAGCGCGGTCGTGCCGGTGTCGGCGTCCGTGGTCTTGGCGGCGGTCTCGGCGGTTTGGGCAAGGCCGGCGACAGGCACGCCGAGCGCAAGGCAGGTCAGCGCCGTGCGGCCCAGAAGCCGGGCGCGGCGGGAGAGGAAGGGAAGGAACATGTCAACTCCGGAAAAGGAACGTCTGCGGCGCGGCGGTCTCGGCCTCCGGCGCCGTCTCGGTCGCCACAGCCGCGACGCGTTGCAGCGCGACCAGCAGGGGCGCGCAGGGATTGGCCTCGCACAGCAGCATCGCCGCGCCCGCCATCTCGGCCTCACGCCCGTGGAGCGCATGGCCGAGACACTGGAGCAGCAGCTCTTCGTGCGGTGTCGGGCTCCGGCCGCAATGGGCGCAGTCGGGATTGGCGTAGAGATAGGGAGAGCGCCGCGCCCGGCGCATCGCGTCGAGGCAGCGGGCCAGTTCGGCGAAAACGCGTGCACCCCGGGCCGGCCCCCAGGCAGCCTCGGCCAGCGCGAGGCCGCGCATCCAGCCGTCGCGCGCCGGGCAATCGTAGCTTTGCAGCATGAGACGCACGATATCGAGCATGACCATCCGCGCCTGCGCGGGCGGCGGCCCCATGTGGGCGGGAGGCGTCGCCTCGGGCGTGTCGGAAGAGCGCGCAGCGTGGAAGAATCGGGACATCGGCGACATGGATCGGCTTCCTTCGCGAGGGGAGAGGACAAAGGGAGAGCCGGGCAATCGGGCTGGGCTTTGCATTTCCTGACTTAATCAGTCGGATATGTCAACAGGCCCCGCAAGGTGCTCTCGCGCCCGCCATTTCCCGGGCACGGCTTGCTCAGGGTCGCGCCGTCTTGCCATGCGCGGGGCACGGCGCCGTCGCGCCAGGACCGGCCTCCCGCTCCGCCGGGATGCGCGTTATCCGCGCCAGGCGGGAAGACTGCGCGTCACCGCCTGTCGGCCCGGATGGAGAACAGGCACAAGCGCGCCGCCGGGGCGACGCGCCAACCTGGCGTTCGGGGATAGGCCCCGCCCCGCTGCATGCCGTTGCAGCGGGGGGAGAGGGGTCAGTCGCCGACCAGCGCCTGCACGATCGCGTCGAGGCCGATCCGGCTCTTGACCAGGTTGCGCACGACGCGCGGATCGGCGGGGATCTCGCGGGCGCTCATGCCGAAGACCGGCGCATGCGGCTGCAGATCGCTGACGATGTCGAGCAGCCGGCGCGTCTTGCCGTTTACCCCCTCCCAATCGGCGACGATCAGGTCGAAGCGGGTGCGATGCAGATCCGCAACCGCCTCGGCCATGGTCGCCACATGGCGCACCTCGGCCCGGCCCTCGAAGGCGGACCGGAAGATCTCGGCGAAATCGCGGTCGTGCTCGAGGTGCAGGATCACCGGCAACAGGCCCGGCCTGCCGATGCGCGGCAGGGCCGGCGCCGAGGCCTGCGCGGGGGCTGCCTGGGGAAAGGTCACCCAGAACTCGCAGCCGCCACCGGGGCGGTTGTGATAGCCGATCTCGCCATCCATGCGCTCGACGATCTGGCGGGTGATGTTCAGCCCCAGACCGGTGCCGCCCTTCTTGCGGGTGGCCGAGTTGTCCGCCTGGCTGAAGGGGGTGAAGATCTGTTCGCCGAATTCCTCGGGGATGCCCGGCCCGCTGTCGATCACCCGCAGCCAGACCTTGCCGTTCTTCGCCTCGCTTTCCACCCGCACCACGCTGCCGGGGGGTGAGAACTTGGCGGCGTTCGACATCAGGTTCGACATCACCTGCTGGAACCGGTCGACATCGACACGCACCCAGGCCGCGGTGACCGGCGGGGTGAGTTCGAAATGCACGCCGTGTTCCTGGCCATATGCCTGGTTGATCGCCGCCGCCTGCTCCAGCAGGTCGGCCAGCGGCACGTCGGTCGCGCTGAAGCGCGCCTGCCCGGACGAGATCTTTTCCATGTCGAGGATGTCGTTGACCAGCTTGGTCAGCTGGTCGCAGTTCTTCAGCGCGATCGACAGCAGGCGCTCCGCCCGCTGGTCGAGCTTGTCGGACATCATGCCCAGGGCCAGCGACAGCCCGCCCTTGATCGAGGTCAGCGGTGTGCGCAGCTCATGGCTGACGGTGGCGACGAAGTTCGACTTCATCTGCTCGACCTGTCGCCGCTCGGTGATGTCCTGAACCTGGACGATGAATTCCACCGCCTCGCTGCGCGACGAGCTCTGCTGCGAGATATGCAGGAGCGCCCAGGCCTCGGTCCCGTTCCTGCGGATCATCCGCCGCTCGAGCTGCAGCACCCTCAGCTCACCCGAGCGCATCCGCGCACGGTCTTCATCCGAGATGACCCTGCGGTTCGGCGGGATCAGCTCGGCCAGCCGCATCTCCAGCAGATCCTCGGCGACATAGCCGGTGAATTGGCACAAGGCGTCATTGACGTGCAGCAGGTGGCAATCCTCGTCCATCAGCGCCATGCCCACCGGGGCATGGTCGATGGTGGCGCGAAACAGCGCCTCAGTCGCCTCGAGCGCGTCCTGGGTCGAGCGCAGCTCGATCAGCTCCTGGTCCGACAAAGCGGCGAGCGCGCGCTTGCGGTCGGTGATGTCGGTGGCGAACTTGACCACCTTGAACGGCTTGCCGGTGGAATCGAGGATCGGGTTGTAGCTGGCCTGTATCCAGACGTCGCGCCCGCCCTTGCCGATCCGGCGGTATTCGGCCGCCTGGAACCGCCCTTCCGCCAGCTTGCGCCAGAACTCGGCATAGGCGGCGCTCCCCGCCTCCCCCGGCGGGACGAACATGCGGTGATGCTGGCCCTGAATCTCGCCAAGCTCATAGCCGAAGGCCGCGAGAAAGTTCTCGTTGGCGGTCAGCACGGTGCCGTCCAGCGCGAACTCGATCACCGCCTGCGCCTTGGACAATGCGCTGAGCTGGCCATTGTGATCGACCGCGCGCAGCTTGGCCTCGGTCACATCGCTGGCGTACTTGATGATCTTCACGGGGCGACCCGCCTCGTCCAGCACGGGGCTGTAGCTGGCCTGGAACCAGACGTCGCGGCGGTTCTTGCCGAAGCGATGGAATTCGCCGGTCTCGGAGCGTCCTTCGCGCAGGCGCTCCCAGAAGCGGGCGTAGAAGTCGCTCCCGGCCTCGCCGGGCTTGAGGAAGATGCTGTGATGTTCGCCGATGATTTCCTTCCGGGTGTAGCCGGTCGCGCGCAGGAAGTTCTCGTTGGCGTCGCGGATCGTGCCGTCGAGGTCGAACTCGACGATGGCGTGGGATTCCGAGATCGCCGCGATCTGGCCGGCCTGGTCGGCGGCGGCGATGCGCTGCGCGGTGATGTCGAAGGCGAACTTGGCGATCCGCGCCGGGCGGCCGTCGGGACCGGGAAGCGGGATGTAGCTCGCCTCGAGCCAGACCGGGCGGCCGTCCTTGCCGCGGCGCAGGAAGGTGCCGCGCTGAGGCCGCCCCTCGGACAGCGCCTTCCAGAACGCGCGGTAATCTTCGGAGCGGGCGTGTTCCTCGGAGACGAAAAGCCGGTGGTGACGTCCGCGGATCTCGTCGATCTTGTAGCCGGTGGAGCGCAGGAAGTTGCTGTTGGCGTCGCGGATCGTTCCGTCCACTTCGAACCAGATCACGGCCTGCGCAGTGTCGATCGCCGCCATAAGCAGCCCAAGATCGACCGAAGCGTCATCGCCCGGACCGCTCACCTGTTGAATGTACATACGTTACTGGACCCTACTGCCTGCCCGCGGCACCAACGCGCCGCAGGAATGTTTCCTGCCAGGGTCGAGTTTGAGGAGGACCCAGGAATGATTGCAGGATTCCCGGGAACAATGGGGAAAATGCGGTCCATTTGGGGCAAAATTGGACAAGCCGCGACAAGGCCCGCCGAAAACTCCTGCAATCACGCAACCTTGGGACGACACCGACGTCCCCGCGAACCGGTCGCCACCGGCGCGGGATCCGCCTCGCCCACTGGAATTGAGGTCCGGACGGCCACGTCGTCGCCCCCTCCGGTTGCACCGGGGTCTCAGGCCTGTATGCTTCCGGCCGACCCGAAATAATCTGAGAGGTACACGCATGCTGGCCCGCAAGATGGCGCCGAGCCGGGAAGAACCGATCGAAACCGCAGAGGACCTGTCGTCGATCGCCTTCAGCTTCATGGCCTCCAAGGCGCTTTTCGCGGGGCTGCATATCGACCTTTTCACCGCGCTTGCGGATGGGCCCAGAACGACCGCGGCGCTGGCCGAGGCGACGGGGATCCCGCTCAACCGCATCGTCATGCTGACCACCGCGCTGGCCAGCATCGGGCTGCTGACCCTCGCCGACGACGGCCGGGTCGAGAATTCGCCGGCCGCGCAGACCTTCCTCTCGCGCCAGTCGAAATACGATTTCGGCGATTACCTGCGCTACCAGATCGACCAGCAGATGTACCCGTTCCTGCTGCAGCTCAACGCGGTAATGAAGGGTGACCTTTCGGACGATGCGATCGCTTCGTACAAGCACTGGATGGCGGACGAGGAACAGGCCTCGGTCTATTCCGAAAGCCAGCACGCCGGATCGCTCGGCCCTGGCCGCTCGCTGGCCCGCAAGGTCGACCTCAGCCAGGCGAAAAGCCTGCTGGACGTGGGTGGCGGCACCGGGGCGATGACGATCAGCCTGTGCCGCGAATATCCCGATCTGCATGCCACGATCATCGACTTCCCGAACGTGGCCGAGATCGGCTGGCGCTTCGTCTCCGAGGCGGGGCTGGTCGACCGGGTGCGCTACATTCCGGGGAACGCGGTGGCGGTCGCGTGGCCCGGCAACCAGGACGCGATCCTGATGTCCTACCTGATGAGCGGCGTGCCCGGCGACGATGTCGAGGGGCTGATGCGCAAGGCCTTCGAGGCGCTGGCCCCGGGCGGCAAGCTGATGGTGCACGACTTCATGGTCGAGGAAGACCGCCGCGGCCCTGCGCTGGCCGCGCTCTGGCAACTCCAGCACATGGCATTCACCCCCGACGCGCGCTCGCTCTCCGTCGGCTGGCTGAGCGCGAAGGGCCGAGAGATCGGGTTCGAGGCGTCCGGCGCCGACAACCTGATCCCCGCCATGACCAAGCTGGTGGTCTTCACGAAACCGGGCTGAGGGGCGCGCGCATGACGATCCTGCATCTGCACGAGGAACCGCTGCAAGATAGCTGGCTTGACGCCTACGGCCACCTGAACGAGGCCTATTACCTTGTCCCGTTCAGCAACGCGACCTGGAAGCTGCAGGATCATTTCGGCATCGGCCCGGCCTATTTCGACGCCACCGGCCTCGCGCTCTACACGCTCGAGACGCACCTGCGCTACACCGGCGAGGTGCGCGCGCCGGCGGTTTTGAAGGTCGAAACGATGGTGCTGGGCGTCGATGCGAAACGCCTGCACATCGCCCATGTGATGCACGCGGGCGATGGCGAAAGCGCCACCTTCGAATGCATGCTGCTGCACTATGACACCCGCGCGGGGCGCGCCGCACCGTTCGACGACACCACCGCCGAAAAGCTGGCCCGCGCCGTCCATGCCCCGGCACCGGACTGGGCCGGACGCGCCGTGCGGCGGCTGGGGTGAAAGGGTTGGGGTGACGCGGCTGGGGTGAAGGGGCCGGAGCAACGCGCGCGGACTGCCCTGGCGGCCCCACGGCCCCGCGCCATGCTGACGCCCGATATTGTGGCTCCAGCCGCCCTACGGTTTCAACCGGTCACTTTTTCAGGCCAAGTGCCGGTTCCTTCGGCATCGGGACGGACTTCCCGGCCCAAACCCGTGTCAAGACCGTTATTCCCGGCCACAGGGGTTTAACAGAAGCTTTTCCCGGGTCACACTGCACAGACGGGCGCCACCGCGACACTCCGGCGCTCCGTCACTGACACCCCATCAATGCGCACATGCGCGCGGGGGTTCCGTCAGGGCCGGTCGCCCATCCCGGGCGACAAGCGCATTCCGGGTTCGCGGCCCGACGATCAGGCGCTGTTCCGGCCATTCTCCAGCCTGGCCCCACCGGGGCCGAACGCAGGCTCTGACAGACTGCCGCGCGGGTGCTGACCCGCGCGAAACCGAAAGGGCACGTCACGCGATGGACACACTTGCCGATTCCCACGCCGATACCGGCACCGCCGACGGCACCCACCCCGGCAAGGGGCACAACGCCCCCACCCTGACCGAGGCCGACGCCCGCCATGTCCTGCACGCCTGGGCCGACCTCAGCACGCTGGGCGAAGAGGGCGCGCTGGTGGTGAACGAGGCCAAGGGCGTGCGGGTGCGCGACCGCGAGGGCAAGAGCTATCTCGACGCGATCGGCGGCATGTGGTGCATGACCGTGGGCTACGGCAATGAGGAACTGGCCGAGGCGATCGGTAACCAGGCCCGCAAGATGGCCTATTACACCCCGTTCGGAGACGTCACGAGCGCGCCGGCCGCACGGCTGTCGCAGAAGCTGGCGGAACTGGCGCCGGGCGACCTGAACCGGGTGCATTTCACCACCGGCGGCTCGACCGCCGTGGAATCCGCCGTGCGGATCGCGCATTACCACTTCTCGGCCCAGGGCCAGCCGGAAAAGCGCCACGTGCTCTCGCGCGTCAATGCCTACCATGGCGGCACCTACCTGGCGCAGTCGCTGTCGGGCAAGGCGGCGGACCGGACGCATTTCCACTATGAAAGCGATTTCGTCCATCACCTTTCCAGCCCCGGCCACGACCCCGACCGCAGCAGCCTGAGCGCGCGGGAAAGGCTGGCCGAGCTGACCGCCGAGATGGAGGCGAAGATCGCCGAGCTCGGCCCCGAAAACATCGCCTGCTTCATCGCCGAGCCGATCCTGGCCTCGGGCGGCGTGCTGACCCCGCCGGAGGGCTACCAGAAGGCGACGTGGGAGATCTGCCGCAAGCACGGCATCCTCTACATCTCGGACGAGGTGGTGACGGGCTTCGGCCGGCTGGGGCACTTCTTCGCCTCCGAGGCGCGGTTCGGCATCCAGCCCGACATGATCGTCACCGCGAAGGGGATCACCTCGGGGTACCAGCCACTGGGCGCGGTGATCATCTCGGACCGGATCATGGAGGCGATGTCGCAGGCCGCGCCCGAGGACAAGCCCGTCTTCTCCAACGGCTTCACCTATTCCGGCCATCCGGTGGCCTGTGCCGCGGCGCTCAAGAACATCGAGATCATGGAACGCGAGGGGATCTGCGCCCATGTGCGCGAGATCGGCCCCTATTTCAACGAGCGGCTGCGCGCCCTGCGCGACCTGCCGATCGTCTACACGGTGCGGGGCGATCACCTGATGGCCTGCGTCGAATGCTGGACCGGCGAGGCGCCGGGCCCCAACGCCGCCAACATGGCGCTGGCCGCCCGCGTCGACGCCTATTGCCAGGAGGCGGGCCTTCTGGTGCGCCCCTACGAGAACCTCGCCATCCTCTCGCCGCCGCTGGTCGTCACCCGCGCCGACGTCGACGAGATCATCGATATCCTTTCCGACGCGCTGATCCGCGCCGGTGAGGATCTGAAGGCCGGGCGTCTCTGACGGCGCCCCCTCCTCGGCCCTCGCGGGCCTCCTCGGCGGTCAGGGCCGCCCCCCTCATAGGCCAGACCCGAAGGCCAGACCTAAGGAAGGACAGGACATGAGCCAACCCACCCATTTCATCGATTGCCGCGGGCTTTCCGCACCGCTGACCGTGCTGCGCATCAAGCAGGCCGTGATCGGCCGTTCGGATTGCGGGCTGCCGCTTGACGTGCTGGTGGACGAAACCTGCTGCGATTGCGATCGTGTCGCCGCCTCGCTGACCGGAGAAGCCACCGACCTGCGGCTGATCCACTCGGCCGCGCCCGCCGGGGCCGCCGCCGCCATCGCCGGGACCGCGACGACCACAGGGGCCACGCCGCATCATGTCTGAGGCCAGTGCCACGACGACCGCGCCCGCCGGGACCCGCCCCCGGGACCCGGCGGCGCACGACACCCCCTGGTGGCAGCGCGACGACCTGACCTATCGCGAGGGACGGCTGCACCTGGGCACCGCGGATCTGGACGCGCTGGCGCGCAAGGTTGAAACCCCCGCCTACGTGCTGCGCGCCCCGCGCGTGGTCGACAACCTGACCCGGCTGGGCCGCGCGCTGGACGGCACCGGGCTGGGATACCGGATCTACTACGCGATCAAGGCCAACCGTACCCCGCAACTGCTGTCGCACCTGGCGGCGCAAGGCATGTGCGGCGCCGACATCTGTTCCCCGAACGAGCTGATGCACACGCTGGCCTCGGGCTTCCGCGAGGAGGATATCTCCTTCACCGCGGGGTCGCTCTCGCCTGCCGACATGGCCGTGCTCGCGCGCTTCGACGGGATCAACATCAACCTCGATTCCCTTACCGCGCTGCGCCGGATCGGCGAGCTGTGCCCGGGGCGCGAGGTGGGCATCCGGATCAACCCCGACGTCGGCATCGGCTATACCGGCAACGACCTGCTGCAATACAGCGGGGAGGAGGCCACCAAGTTCGGCATCTACCTCGACCGCCTGCCCGAGGCGATCGAGATCGCCCGGACGGCGGGGCTGAAGATAACCCGGATCCACTTCCACGCGGGGTCGGGCTATCTCGACCGCGAGTTGATCCAGTTCGCCCGGGTGCTGGAGGCAAGTCTTGCCTTCGTCGACCAGCTGCCGGACCTGACCGAGGTGAACATCGGCGGCGGCCTCGGCCTGCCGCACAAGGCTGACGACAAGCCGCTCGACCTTGACCGCTGGGCCAGCGCGGTCGCCGCGGCCTATGGCGGGCGCGGCCTCTCCGTCGCGGTCGAGCCGGGGGATTTCCTGGTCAAGGATGCGGGCGTCCTGCTGACCCGCGTGACCTATTCCGAGCGCCGCAAGGACGTGGAGTTCCTCGGGCTGGACGCGGGCTTCAACCTGGCGATGGAGCCCGCCTTCTACGGCCTGCCCTGCGAACCCGTCGCCGCCGTGCCGCGCCCCGGGGCGCCCCGGAGCTACACCGTGGCCGGCAACGTCAACGAGGCGCTGGACAAGTGGGCCGAGGATCACGCGATGCCGCCGCCCGAGGAAGGCGACGTGATCGCACTGATCAACGCGGGCGGCTACGCCGCCTCGATGCGGTCCGATCATTGCATGCGGGGGGATGTGCGCGAGGTGCTGCTTCTCGACTGAGCGGTGCCACCGCCGTTCCCCTGCCGTTCGACCGTGCAGATGCACCTGCCCCGGGCGCGCGTTCCCCGCGCCCGGGTTGCCCCCGCCGCGAGACCGGCCCAGACGCTGAAAGACCCCATGACCGATTCCAAGCCTCTCCCGAGAGACACCGAAAGCTACGAGACCGCGCCCTCCCCGGTCTCTCCCGAATTCGCCTTCGACCCCACCGATCCCTGGACCGAGACCTTCCAGAAGGGACTCGAGCGCGCCGAGCTGCGTGACAAGCGGGTCTACGAGGTGGGCGTCGGCACCGGCATCAACGTGGCCTTCATGCTGCACATTTGCGGCGCCGCCGCCGTTGCCGGAAGCGACCTCGACCCACGGCTGGCGCAACTGGCCGAGGCCAACGTGCGCCGCCTCGCCCCGCGTGAGGCCGACCGTTTCACCCCCGTGCACGGGGAGGTCAGCCTGATCGACCATCCCGAGGCCCGCACCGCGGTGGAGCGCGCCGACATCGTGATCGGCTGCCTGCCGCAGGTGGGCGACCCCGACGATCCCCGCCTGTCCAGCTTTCGCCGCGCGCAGAAGGTAGCGCTGGCCGACGGCGCCGAAGACCGCGAGGCCGACCACCTTGCGCATTACTACCCCTGGGCCGATTTCGACGCGTTTCCCTTCAACGCCGTCGGCCTTGGCCTGAACGAGGCGCTGCTGCGCCGGCTGCGGGCGGTGGCGCCCTCGGCCGAGGTGGTGCTCAACTTCGGTGCGCGGATCGGCACGGAGGTGATCTGCGGCCTGTTCGAGGCGAACGGCTACACCCCCGAGATCCTGCATGCTCAGGTCGTGCGGCAGCACGCGGGCACCGATTTCTCGTTCTTCGTGGCGCTCGAAAAGGCACTGCGCGGCAGTGGCCTCGACGGTGATTTCGCGTGCGAATTCTACGCCGATCCCGAGGGCCGGCAGCACCTGACCGCGATCGAGGCGCAGGAACGCGTCGACAGCGACCCGGACGCCCCGCTCTTCCACGAGGTCTGCGTGATCCGCGGCCGCCCCACCTGAGCCCTTCCGCCCGAACCACTCTTCCCGCGGCCTCAGGGCCGACCGCCCTCGCGCAGGCAGGCAAGCCACGCGCGGGCGGCATGGGACAGATAGGCATCGCGGCGCCAGACCATGGCCATGTGCCAATCCGTATCGGCATGGTCGAGCAGCACCTGCGCCACCAGATGGCGGTGCTGCTCGCGCGTCATCAGCCGGGGCAGAAACGCCACGCCCAGGCCTGAGGCGGCCAGTTCGACGATGAAATCCACCTGGCTGCTGCGCACCGCGACCTGCGGGGTAAAGCCCCGGCGGCGGCAGGCCTCGACGATGATCCGGTTGAGGGCGAAACCGCTTTCGAACAGGATGAACGGGATGTCGCGCAGCGCGTCGATCCCGATCGCGCCGGCCTTCGCCAGCGGGTGATCGCGTGACAGCAGGGCCATCAGCGGCTCGCGCCGGACATCCTGCCAGGCGAATTCCTCGGACACCGGCAGCAGCGATCCGGCGAGGTCAAGCTCCCCCGCCCGGACCACCTCCTCCAGCCGCGAGCTGCCGTGTTCGACCAGGTGGATGTCGACCCCGGGATACCGCGCGCGGTAGCTGGCCAGCACCGGCGCGAACAGAACGCTTGATCCGATCGGCGGCAGGCCGAGGCGCAGCGTGCCGCGCTGCAGGCCGCGGATCTCGTCGATCTCGCGCATCAGGTCCGCCTGTTCGGCAAGGATCCGCAACGCCCGGCGGTGCACCACCTCCCCCGCCGCGGTGAGGCCGACGCGCTGCCCCGCCCGGTCGATCAGCGGCACGCCAACCTCGTCCTCCAGCTGCCGCACCGCCTTGCTCACCGTCGACTGGGTGGCAAAGACGGCCTCGGCCGCGCGGGTGAAGCCACCCTGGCGGACCACCTCGACGAACATTCTCAGCGTGCGGAAATTCATCATCATTCCATATTGGAATGATGATCAGTCACACAAGTCATTTTACGAATTTCCGCCGCGCCCCCATATTGCCCCCAGGGAAGGAGACACGCGCCGAACGGGAGTTTCCGCCATGACCGCCCACCACCTCTCCGTCCGCTTCCGCTACGGCCTGCGCCACAGTGCGCCGGGACAGATCGTCTTCCTCGGCCTGATCTGGCTGTTCAGCCAGGAGGTGGTGCGCGCGACCGGGTTGCCCCTGACCGGCGGCATCGTCGGCCTTGCGCTGGTGCTCTTGCTGCTGGCGACGCGCCGGATCAGCGTGCTGAGCCTGAGGCGCGGCGCAAGCTGGTTCCTGGCCGAGCTTCTCCTGTTCTTCATACCCGCGGTGCTGGCGGTGCTGAACTATCCGCAATTGTTCGGCCTGCTCGGGCTGAAGATCATGGTGGTGATCCTCGGCGGCACCGTCGCCGTGATGGGCGTGACCGCGATGACGGTCGAGCTTTCGGGCAAGTGGAGGGCGCGCCATGCCGCATCCCATGCTCTCGACGCTTGATCCCTGGCTCGCGACGGCGTTCTGGTCGGCGCTGACGATCGCCTTCTACCTGCTGGCCAAGCGGCTTTACCGTCGCTGGCCGCACTGGCTTCTGATGCCGCTGGCGCTGACGCCCGCGCTGCTGATCGTCGTGGTGCTGCTCATGCATGCAAGCTACGGCGATTACATGCACGGCGCCGGCTGGCTGCTGACGCTGCTCGGGCCCGCGACCGTGGCCTTCGCGGTGCCGATCTACGAACAGCGCGCGCTGATCCGGCGCGAATGGCCGGTGCTGGCCTTCGGCATGGTCGCCGGAAGCCTGACCGCGATCGGGACAAGCTGGCTCCTCGCCACGCTTCTGGGGCTGAACGGCGCGCTGAGGCTGAGCCTGCTTCCGCGCTCGATCAGCACGCCCTTCGCGATGCAGGTCTCGCAGGACATCGGCGGGGTACCGAACCTGACGGCGGTGTTCGTCGTGCTGACCGGGGTTTTCGGCGCGGTGCTGGGCGACATGATGCTGACCTGGCTGCCGATCCGCAGTTCGCTTGCCCGTGGGGCTGTGCTGGCGATCGGGGCCCACGGGGCGGGCACCGCGCGCGCCAACCAGCTGGGGGTGGAGGAAGGCTCCATCGCCGGGCTGCTGATGGTGTTGGTGGGATTGCTGAACGTGCTGGTCGCGACCCTCCTCGCCGCCCTGGCCTGAGGCCCCTACACCTCCGCCGCGGCGACCGCCAGCTCGGCCATCCGCAGGACCGCCGCGTGCGTGGCGGCGACGGCGATGAACCGGGCATTGTGGCAGAACTTCGCCCCTGGCACGCCACTGACCGCCTCGAGCGCCGCATCGGTCAGCCCGGCCCAGGCCTCGGGCAGGTCGGCCCGGCTTTCGAAGGTGTCGCCACCCTTGCGGATCGTGGTCAGGGCCCAGTCTCCGTCGCGCGGGTGGATCACGAACAGCAGGTGATCCGCCCCCGCCTTCTCGACGGCCGAGCGGAAGGGCATGCCCATCGGCAGTTCGAGGATGCGCGCGGCCCCGGCGGCCTCGATCGCCTGCATCACCATCGCCTCGGCCCGGCACTTGGCGGCCCGCCCCTCGACCGCCGCCTCGACGAAGGCCCGCGCCACATCCAGGGCGCGAAGGAAGGCGACATCGTCGGCGCCCGCACCGCGGCTGTCGAAGGCGGGCTTCAGCGTCTCCAGCAGCGCGGGCAGCGTCAGCCCCGCCAGAGGCCCCGCGACCGAGGGTTCCAGCGCGCCGTTGTCGACAAGGTCGACCGGCAGCACGAACCCCTTGTCAAAGCTCGCGTGGACCTCTTCCACCGCCGCCTCGGGCACCCCGGAGGCGCGCAGGTAGGCGTGGCCGAAATGCTTCCAGATCAGCCCGAAGGAACTGTAGGGTTGCCCGTCCTCGCGCAGCGGATTGGGCCGCTGGTGGTGGTCGAAGATGCCGGTCACGGCGTCATAGGAGCGGCCCACGTCATAGATGATCCGGCCCTCCCCCGGGGTGATCCACGCCGCCTCGCGCGAGCGGACCAGCGCGGCGTCGGGATAGAGCCGGGTGAGGATGACGGAGGACAGAAGCTCGTCGGCATGGAAGCCGCCGGAATGGGTGACAAGGTGGGTGATGGTCATGGCATGCCCCGGCGTTGTTGGACGGGGTGGCCGGTCGCGGCGCCCCGGAATGTCTTGATCAGCGCGGCGCGCGCCGCGAAGCGTGGGATTGCCTGACCGCACCGCCCGGCGGCGCCTCGCCAGGCGGCGTCGCCCCGGGGTATCCCGGATTCGGTCCCCGGTTGCCACCGGTTTCTGCGAGTTGACCGCGCACAGGGCCCGGCGCGGCACAAGAGACACGGGCGGGGCAGCCGGGGAAGCCCCCGATGCCCCGCCCAGGATGCGGGCGAAAAGGCGTGGCGGCCTAGCCGTCGCCCGCCGCCGCCAGAAGCTGCGCGTTGCCGCCCGAGGCGGTCGTGTCGATGCAGACGTGGCGTTCCAGCAATACCCGCCCCGCATCCGGCGCCTCGGCGATCAGCGGCAGGATCGGCCCGTCGCGCCGCGCCAGCGCCTGCGCATAGGCACGCCCGGTCTCCGCATCGCCCCACCACAGCACGCCCGAGAAGCCTTCGAGCGTCTCGAGCAGTTCCGGCGCCACCGCCCCTTCGGCCGCCACCGCCGCGCCACGCAGCGCCTCGACCGCCGCAAGCTGACGCGCGGCGACCTCCGGCCCCGGGCCGAGGCACAGGACCGGCGCGCGCGGCACCAGCGACAGCCGGTTCGATTCCCCCGTCGGCCCCGGAAGCTCGGTCACCCGCACGGTGCCGTCCTTGCGCCGGGCGGTCCGAAGCGCCGACTGAAGGCGTTGCGAATCCGCGGCACCGGGCCACGCGCCGCCCTCGGGCCGCTCGGCCCGGGCAAAGCGCGGCAGGTACTCGGGCCCGCCGGCCTTGGGGCCGGTGCCGGAAAGACCTTCGCCGCCGAACGGCTGGCTGCCGACCACCGCGCCGATCTGGTTGCGGTTGACGTAGATGTTGCCGACGTGCAGCCGGTCGACCAGCGCCTGAACCCGGTCGTCGATCCGGCTGTGCAGGCCGAAGGTTAGCCCGTAGCCGGTCGCGTTGATCGCCGCGATCACCTTCGGCAGGTCGCGGCCCTTGAACCGCGCGATGTGCAGCACGGGGCCGAACACCTCGCGCTCCAGATCGTCGATGCCGCCCACGCGGATCGCCACCGGGGGCACGAAATGGCCGTCCACCGGCGCCGCCAGCTCATGCAGCACCCGGCCCTGGGCGCGGGCACCGGCGACGTACTCCGCGATGTCCGCCTGCGCCTCGGCGTCGATCACCGGGCCCACGTCGGTTGCAAGCTCCCACGGGTTGCCGAGCGCTAGATCGTCCATCGCGCCGAACAGCATCTTCTCGATCCCGTCCGCCACGTCCTCCTGCACGTAGAGGCAGCGCAGGGCCGAACAGCGTTGCCCCGCGGACTGGAAGGCCGAGGCGAGGATGTCGCGCACCGCCTGTTCCGGCAGCGCGGTGCTGTCCACCACCATGGCGTTGAGGCCCCCTGTCTCGGCAATCAGCGGCGCGTCGGGCGACATGTGATCGGCCATCGCCCTGCGGATCATCAGCGCCGTCTCGGTCGAGCCGGTGAAGGCCACGCCCGCAACCCGGGGATCCGAGGTTAGCGCCGCGCCCACGGTCGCCCCGTCACCAGGCAGGAACTGCAGCGCGGTTTCGGGCACCCCGGCCTGATGCAGAAGGCGCACGGCGAGTGCCGCGATCAGCGGCGTCTGCTCGGCGGGTTTGGCGATCACCGCATTGCCGGCGGCCAGCGCGGCCGAGACCTGACCGGTGAAGATCGCCAGCGGGAAGTTCCAGGGCGAGATGCAGACGAAGGTGCCGCGCGGCGGCTGCGCCAGCCCCAGCGCCCCCTCGCCATAATAGCGCAGGAAATCGCAGGCCTCGCGCAGCTCGCCCACCGCGTCGGCCATCGACTTGCCCGCCTCGCGCGCCGCAAGGGCGAAGAAGGCGCCGTATTCGTTTTCGTACAGCTCTGCCGCGCGGCGCAGCACCGCCGCACGTTCCGCGGCGGGGGCGTCCCAGGTTTGCGCCGCGGCAAGGGCGGTTTCCACGTCGGCGGGCGTCGCGGGCGTGACCCGGCCCACCTTGTCCGCCGGCCGCGCGGGGTTCAGGGCCTCGTAGGCCGTGCCGCCCTCCACCGGCCCGGCGATCACCGGGGCGGCATGGAAATGCTCGGCGTGGAAAGCCCCACGGGCCTCGTCGATCTCGGCCAGCTCGGACAGTTCCGTAAGGTCCCACCCGCGCGAGTTGCCGCGCCCGCCGAACAGGTCCGGCCCCTTGCGGATCGCCGGGTTCGACGGGCTGGGCAGCAGCGGTTCGATCGCCGCGAAGGGGCAGGCGGCGACCACCTCGGGGGGCACGTCCTCGTCCACGATCTGGTTGACGAAGGAGGAGTTGGCGCCGTTCTCCAGCAGCCGCCGCACCAGATAGGCCAGCAGGTCGCGATGCGCCCCCACCGGCGCGTAGATGCGGCAGCGCGTACCCTCGGCCTTGTGGACGATGTCGTGCAGGCGCTCGCCCATGCCATGCAGGCGCTGAAACTCGAAAGCGTCCTTGTCGGTGGCCATTTCAAGGATCGCGGCGACGGTATGGGCATTGTGGGTCGCAAACTGCGGATAGATCCGGTCGGTCATCGACAGAAGCTTGCGCGCGTTCGAGACATAGCTGACGTCGGTCGAGGCCTTGCGGGTGAAGACCGGGAAATCCGGCAGGCCCATCACCTGCGCGCGCTTGATCTCGCTGTCCCAATAGGCACCCTTGACCAGCCGCACCATGATCCGCCGGTCCAGCCCTTGCGCCAGTTGGTAAAGCCAGTCGAGCGCCGCGCCGGCGCGCCGCCCGTAGGCCTGCACCACCACGCCGAAGCCCTGCCAGCCGGCCAGCACCTCGTCCGCCAGCACCGCCTCGATCACGTCGAGCGACAGGTCGAGCCGGTCGGCCTCCTCCGCGTCGATATTGAGGCCGATGCCGGCCTTGGCCGCCTGCCGGGCCAGTTGCTGCATGCGCGGCACCAGCTCGTCCATCACCCGGACGTGCTTGGCCACCTCGTAGCGCGGGTGCAGCGCCGACAGCTTGACCGAGATCCCGGGGTTGTCGCGGATGTCGTCGGATTTCGCCGCCCCGCCGATCGCCGCGATCGCGTCGGAATAGGCCTTGAGGTAGCGCAGCGCGTCGGCCTCGGTCCGGGCGGCCTCGCCCAGCATGTCGTAGCTGTAGGAATAGCCCTTCGCCTCCATCCCGGCGGCGCGGTCCATGGCGGACTTGATGGTCTCGCCCAGCACGAACTGGCGCCCCATCTCCTTCATCGCGCGGCCCACGGCGGTGCGGATCACCGGCTCGCCCAGCCGCCTGACGGCGGCGCGCAGGTGGCCCGCCACGCCCGGCTCACGCTCGTCCAGCACGCGGCCGGTCAGCATCAGCGCCCAGGTCGAGGCGTTGACCAGCGACGAGGCCGAGCGGCCAAGGTGGCGGCCCCAGTCGGACGGCGCGATCTTGTCCTCGATCAGCGCATCCATCGTCGGCGCGTCGGGCACCCGAAGCAGTGCCTCGGCCAGGCACATCAGCGCGATGCCCTCGTCGGTGGACAGGCCGTATTCGGCAAGGAACACCTCCATCAGCCCGGGCTTGGCGCTGGAGCGGATCTTGCGCACGAGGTCGGCGCCGCGGGCGGTGATGCGGGCGCGGTCGTCGGGCGACAGCGCGGCGGCCTCGATCAGCCGCGCAAGCAGCGGGCCCTCGGGCGCAAGGGTCGATGCGCGGATCGTCGCGCGGGGGTCGGCAGGAACGGAAACTTGCATGGCGCGATTCTCCTTGATGGGTCATCATAGGCCGGAGCGGCCACCCGTTTGTCCTGAATTAGACTCAACGGCAGGCCGAAAGAACTGAATATTCGGAGAATGACATGCCACAAGACCCGGCGGACCTCGACCGTTTCGACCATGCGATCCTGCGGGTCCTGTCGGCCGAGGGCAGGATCAGCGCGACAGAGCTGGCCCGCCGCATCGGATTGTCGAAATCGCCGACCCAAGCGCGGCTCAAACGGCTGGAGGAAGCCGGGGTGATCACCGGCTACCGCGCCCTGCTCGACCCGATCCGGATGGGCCTTGCCCATGTCGCCTTCGTCGAGGTCAAGCTTTCGGACACGCGCGAGGCCGCGCTGCAAGCCTTCAACAAGGCGGTGACGACCGTGGGCGAGATCGAGGAATGCCACATGATCGCGGGGCATTTCGACTACCTCCTCAAGGTGCGGACGGCGGACATCCAGGAATACCGCAAGGTCTTGGCGGAGCGGATCTCGGCCCTGCCCCATGTGACCGCCACCTCGACCTATGTCGCGATGGAATCGGTGAAAGATACCCCGATCTGAGGCCCCCGCCCAAGTCCCTCGGGCCAAGGCCCCCTCCCCAAAGGTCTCGTCCAAATCTCTCCGGTGCCGGGTGTCAGGGCGCCCGATGTCACGGCGCCGGGTGCAGGCCCGCCGGCGCGGCGGGGCCACTCTCCTCTGGCATCGGGCGCGGCACCTCGGCCGCCGCAGGGGCCATGATCGGCGCGGCGACCGGCGTCGCCCGCGCCGCGGCAAGGCTTCTTGGCAGCGTAATCCTGGGCAGCGCGATCCGCGGCAGCCGGCGCCGGTGCAGGTGGCGGGCCTCGTACCAGGACCGGGCAGTGGGATGTACCGCTTCCGAGGCGTCGCGGCCGATCGGGCGGCGGCGACGGATCAGGAAGGCCTTGCCCCAGCCCATCCAGGTGCCGCACATCGGCGCCTCGGCATCGGTCTCGAACCGCTCGCGCCAGCGCGGCGGCAGGGTCAGCCCCGATCCGGCCGCCTTGTCCAGCATCCAGACCAGCGGGATGTTCGACAGCGGCCGCCCGGGCGAGAAGCCCCCCAGCATGCCGCCGACATCGCCATGGGTACCGCGAAACCAGACTTGTTCCACCCGCCCTTCCCAGGCGTCGGGGGTCGTCCACAGCACCGGATCGAAGGCCCGCCGCGTCTCGTCCAGCGCCAGCGCGTGAAAGCCGCGCAGGATCGCCGGGCCAAGGTCGTGGTTGTGAAACGCGTGCTGCGGCGCGCTCATCCGCCACAGCAGCGGCAGCCGCCAGCCAAGCGCCTTCACGGTGTCGAAAACGCCCACCATCTCGATCTTCACGTCGGCATGGCAGAAGCGGCGGGCGAAGGCCCGGCCCGCGTCGCGCCCCGGCGGCATCTGGTAATGGCGGTAGGCGGTGCGGATGTTGCGCACCGTCGCCTCCTCGGCCCGCACGAGGCCGACCCGGTCGATCACCCCCGCCAGCGAGCGTACCGCATAGGCCCCGCGCGAGTAGCCGAACAGAAAGATCCGGTCGCCCGGGCGGTAGCGAGAAGCAAGGAAGCCGTAGGCGCGGCGGATCTGACGGTTGATCCCCCGCCCCGAGATCACGTCGGCCGACTGGCGCCAGCTTTGCCACTGGATCCCCGCCTCGTAGTAAAGCGACAGGCGGGGCGAGGGCGTCAGTTCGGACAGCAGCTTGTAGGCCAGGCCCGCATTCGTCTCCATCCCGGCGTCGAGGGTCGACAGGGTGCCGTCGAGGATGACGACGTGATCGACCGGTTCACGCGCGAACCGCGCGCCCGCCGGAGTTTGCGACGTGACCCGGCGCCGTGGCCAGATCCGTGCGAGAAGCTGCTTAACCCGCGACACCGCCTTCCATTGCCTCCGTTTCGGCCTCTCTGAGCCACCCCCAGACCCGGGACGGTGTCAGCGGCATATCCACCCTTCGGACCCCGCGTGCCCAGAGCGCATCGAGCGCGGCATTGGTCACCGCCGCCAGCGCCCCCACCGTGCCCGCCTCGCCACAGCCCTTCATGCCCAGCGGGTTCGCCGTCGAGGGCACGGGTTCCGTGGTGAAGCGCATCATCGGCATGTCCGAGGCGCGCGGCATCGCGTAGTCCATGAAGGAACCCGTCAGAAGCTGTCCGGTTTCATCAAATCCCACGTGTTCCATCACCGCCTGCCCGAATCCCTGCGCCACGCCGCCGTGCACCTGCCCCTCGGCCAGCTGAGGATGCAGGATATTCCCGAAATCGTCAGTGATCGTATAACGATCGAGTGTGAGTTGCCCCGTCTCGGGGTCGATCTCGACTTCGGCCACATGCGCGCCATTGGGATAGGACCGCCCGGGCAGCTTGGTTTCCTCGTGATGGGTCAGCAATTCGGGCCGCCCGGCCCGGCGCGCCATCTCTGCCGCCTCCATCACCGTCGGCGTCAGGTTCGATCCCGGCGCGCGGAAGCGCGTGCCGTCGAATTCCGGCCGCTCGCCCATCTCGCCTTCCAGGAAATCGGCAAAATTCGCGATCATCGCCTCGGCCGTCGCCATGGTCGCCACGGACTGCACGGTGACGGAGCGCGACCCGCCGGTGCCGCCGCCCTTGGCGATCAGATCGCTGTCGCCCTGCACCACGACGATCTTGTCCACCGGAATGCCCATCCGGTCCGACAGGAACTGGGCGTAGACCGTCTCGTGCCCCTGCCCGTTCGACTGGGTGCCGACATAGAGGTTCACCGTGCCATCCTCGGCGAATTCCACCTTCGCACCCTCGGTCGGGTCGCCGAGGATCGCCTCGAGGTAATAGGACAGGCCCACGCCGCGCAGCATCCCCTTCGCCTCGGACGCGCGGCGCCGTTCGGCGAGGCCCGCAAGGTCGGCCTCCTGCGCCACCCGGCTCATCACCCGGTCGAATTCGCCCACGTCGTAGAACTCGCCCGAGGCAGTCTTGTAGGGGAAGGCCGCCGGCGGGATGAAGTTCTTGCGCCGCAGGGTCAGCGGATCCACCCCCAGCTCACGCGCGGCCATGTCCATCGTGCGTTCCAGCGTGTAGATCGCCTCGGGCCGGCCTGCGCCGCGATAGGCATCGGTCTGGGTGGTGTTGGTGTAGATGCCCCGCGCGCGTACATGCACCGTCTGCACGTCATAGACGCTGGTCAGCACGCGCGAGGAGATCTGCGACTGGATCAGCTGCCCGAAGTTCGAGTTGTAGGCGCCGAGGTTCGACAGGATGTCCACCCGGTAGGCGGTGATCCGGTGATCCGCGTCGAACGCCAGCTCGGCCACGCTCACGAGGTCCCGGCCGGCGTTGTCGGTCAGCATCGCCTCGCCGCGGTCGCTCATCCAGTGGCAGGGGCGGCCGAGGATCTTTGCCGCCGTGGCGACGGCGAAATGCTCGGGGTACGGCCCCGCCTTCATGCCGAAGCCGCCGCCAACGTCGCCGGTGGTGATATGCACCGCGCCGGCGTCGAGCGAGAGCGCCTTTGCCATTTGCCGCTTGAGGTTCCATACGCCCTGGCTGTTGAAGGCCAGGTGCAGGCGCGATCCGTCCCAGTCGGCGGTGACGCCGCGCGGCTCCATCGAGTTGACGATGATCCGGTTGTCCTCGACCCGCAGCGTCACGGTGCGGGCGGCGGCGGCAAAGGCCGCCTCGGTCGCCTCGGCATCGCCGAGGGTCCAGTCGTAGGCCACGTTTTCCGGCGCCTCGTCATGGATCTGCGGTCCGCCCGGCGCGATCTCCAGATGCACCGGCAGGTCATCGAATTCGACCGCGATCGCCTCGGCCGCGTCGCGCGCCTGCATCACGGTCTCGGCCAGCACCAGCGCGATCGGCTCGCCGACATACCGCACCCGGTTGCGCGCCAGCGCCGGACGCTCGGGCGCGGCCCCCATGGAGCCGTCGGAATTCTGCACGCAGGTCGCGGGGACGTTCGCCGCAAGCCCCGCCGCCTCCAGATCCGTCAGCGTCAGCACGGCCGCGACTCCCGGCATCGCGCGGGCCTCGGCCACGTCGAGCGTCGTGATCTCGGCATGCGCGACCGGGGAGCGCAGGAATTGCGCGACCAGCGCGCCATCGGGCCGCGTATCGTCGATGAACCGGCCCTCGCCGGTCAACAGCCGCACATCCTCGACCCGCTTGATCGACTGGCTCTTTCCGAATCCGCTCATACCCTGCGCCCTTCCCTGCTGGCCCTCGCTCGCTGGGGGGAGCCTAACCCGTCGCGCGGCGCTGTCCAGACGCCGCAACGCAGAATCGGGTTTCTGCACCGCCAGCCCCACGTCGCCGAAAACCCGCCAAACGCAACGCGGCGCCCCCGTCGCCGGGAACGCCGCGCCTCCATCCCCTGCGGGAAGATCAGCCTTGCAGAGACAGGACCGTCACGAGGCCCAGGTCGCCGAAGCCGTTGAACCGGGTATTGGTGGCCATCGAATAGGCGCCCATGCCGTGGAAGACGAGGTAATCCTCCTCCTCAAGGTCGCCCGGCAGCGGCAGCTCGCCCGGCAGGCGGTCGACGCTGTCGCAGGTCGGGCCGAAGACGATGCGGTTGACCGTGTCGCCGGTGCGGCGCTGACCGGTGGGAGAGACCGCCTCGATCCGGTCGATCACGCCGATCATCGGCAGCTCCATCAGCGCGCCGTAGACGCCGTCGTTCAGGAACACGTGCTGATCGTCGCGGATCGCCTTGACCCGGGCGGCCAGCGTGAACGCCTCGGCGCAGAGGCCGCGGCCCGGCTCGCACACCAGCGCGGGGCGGGCGTCGCCGAAAGCCTCGGTCGTGGCGCTGTCGATCAGGGCGAAGATCGCCTCGAGCTGCGGCTGCACGTCGTTCAGCCGGTGCGAGGGGAAGCCGCCGCCCACGTTCAGCCGGCGGATCGTGACGTCCGCGCCCTGCGCGATCTCGGCGGCGGTGTGGATGTAGGTCTCCCACGCCGCGGGATCGGTGCACTGGGTGCCCGGGTGGAAAGTGAGCGAGGGGATGAAGCCCGCCTGCGCCGCCTTCGCCAGAAGCTCGATCGCCAGGTCGACTGTCGCGCCGAACTTGGCGCCGAAGTTGTAGGCAGCCCCCTGCACCGGAAGCTTGAAGCGCACCGAGATCTCGCAATTCTCGGCCGGCACCAGCTCGATCAGCTTGGCCAGCTCCGAGTGGCTGTCGACTGACCACGACTTCACGCCCATCTCGACCGCGGCGCGGATTTCGCTGCGCGCGCGGACCGGGTTGTTGTAGTGCAGCGCGGCATGCGGTGCGAGCCGGCGGATCATCGCGATCTCGTTCGGCGAGGCGACGTCGAAGCCCTGGATCCCCGCGGTCGCGAGGTTGGCGATGACGATCTCGTCCGGGTTCGATTTCACGGCATAGGTCACCAGCCCCGGAAAGCCGTTCAGGAACCGCCGGGCGGTCGCCTGCAGAACCGCGGGCGAAAAGAACATCGCCGGGCTATCAGGTTGATTCGATTTGAGGAATTCGGACGGGTTGGTCCAGATTGTCTTCGAGAGCCCCATCGGCGTGTTCCCTTTCGCTGCCAACAGAGCGCAAGCCTTCCAGCCCTGGCATGACCAGTTCGGAGCCGCATGCGCGTTCAACCAAACCAGGCCAGGTACGAGCTGTGCGCGCCCTTTGATCCTGAAAGCAAGTCTCGCCCATATGAATGTTGTTTTCACCGATGAAAAGGGTTGAATTGTCCGAAATCGTCGTCAAAATGACGAAACTGGCAGGCAAATTCGCAAGGCTTCGATGGACGACCTCGACGAGAAGCTTCTGGCGGCGCTGGCGGCGGACAGCAGCACCTCGACCTCGCGTCTCGCGCGGCGTTTCAAGGTGGCGCGATCGACCGTTCAGGCCCGGATCGAGCGGCTGGAACGAACGGGAATCATCGCGGGCTACACGGTGAAGCTGGGTAACGTGGCGCTTGGCCGGCGGATTCGCGCGACCGTTCTGGTGCAGGTCGAACCGCGGTCCACACCGCAGATCCTGCAACGACTGAAAGGGATGCCGGAGGTCGAGATTGTCCACACCACCACGGGCCGGGTTGATCTGATCGTGCAGATCGCGGCGGGCACGACGCAGGAGCTCGACCTTGTCCTCGACCAGGTGGGAGCGATTCCCGGGGTGAAATCGTCGGAAAGCCTGATCCAGCTGTCGACCAAGATCGACCGGGCGATCTGAGCGGTCATTCGAACGGGCGGGACGACGCCCCGTTCGGGGATCTAGCAACGGCTCAGCGCAGGTGAAACCGGTCGACGAAGGCCTGCCCCAGCGCGAGGTCGCCGCGGAACCCCACCGTTTCTGCCGTCTCGGCCAGCGGCTGCGGCCCGTAGACCGCCGCGGCCACCGCGTTGGTCGTGCCCGAGAACCCGATGTCGCCGCCCGGCACCTCGGCCCGCGCGACCTTGTAGGTGCCGTCCATCCGCCCCTCGAATCCGTCGCCGTCGAAGTCGAAGCCAATCGTCAGCCGAGGGCCGCCCGGCGCGGCCATCGCCCGCATCGACAGCATCAGCGCGGTGGGCGAGATGAAGAGCCCCGGGTCGTGCCCCGGCATCCCCGCGCCCCACCGGCAAAGCGCGCGGATCACAGGCCAAAGCCCCCTGCCCGCCGCGCTCAGCGCATAGACCTGAACCGAGGCCGGCGCCGGGATCTGCCGCGTCTCGACCACGCCGGCCGCCTGCAGGTCGCCCAGACGCCGGGTCAGGATGTTCGCGCTGATCCCGGGCAGGCCCGCCCGGATCGCACCGAAACGGCGCGGCCCCAACATCAGCTCGCGCACCACCAGAAGCGCCCAGCGGTCGCCGATCAGGTCGAGGGCATGGGCCGCGATGCAGCCCTCCTCATAGCGTCTTTGCGGGGTTTCGCCTGCCTTGGTCATGTTTTCTAATTTATAGTTGTTTTTTGTAACTTCAACGCTCAGCCTTGTCTCAGGGAGAATCGAAAGGGCATGTGCGATGACCTATGTCGACGGGTTCCTCACCCCCGTGCCTGCGGACGGACAGGAGGCCTATCTCGCCTTCACCCGCCGCGCCTGGGCGATGTTCCGCGATCTCGGCGCGACTGGCACGATGGAATGCTGGGAAGACGATGTGCCCGACGGCCAGCAGACGGATTTCCGCCGCGCGGTGCAGGCCGCACCGGGCGAGAAGGTGGTGTTCAGCTGGATCCTTTGGCCCGACAGGCCGACCCGCGACGCCGCCATGGCGAAGATGTCCGACGCGACCGTGATCGCCGGGCTGGGCGGGATGCCCTTCGACGGCCGCCGGATGATCTTTGGCGGCTTCACACCGATCATGACCTCGGAGGATGCGACATGAGCGACAGTTTCCACGGCCTGCCCTGCTGGTTCGAACTGATGAGCCCCGACCTCGACGCGGCGAAGGCCTTCTATTCCGGGCTGTTCGGTTGGGAGGTGACGGATGCCGGGATGGAGGGTTTCACCTATCTGCTGGCAAAGGCGGAGGGCACGATGGCCGCCGGCATGATGGCGGTGCCGGAGCCGGGCATGCCGCCGTTCTGGGTGATGTACCTCGCGGTCACCGACGTGGATGCCGAGGCCGAGGCGATCCGCGCCCAGGGCGGCGAGGTTCACAAGGCGCCCGCCGACATTCCCGGCACCGGGCGCTTTGCCGTCGTCGCGGATCCGCAGGGCGCGGTATTCGGGCTCTTGCAGCCGCTGCCGATGGAAGGGGGTGGCGCGCAGGATGGCGCGGGCCGGGCCTTCGACCAGGGCAAGGCGGGCCATGGCAACTGGCTGGAGTTGCAGACCACCGACCAGAAGGCGGCGCTCGGCTTCTATGCCGGGCGCTTCGGCTGGACGCTGGATCACGCGATGCCGATGGGCGAGATGGGCAGCTACGACGTCTTTGCCCGTGAAGGCACGCAGATCGGCGGCATGATGCCCAAGGTCGCGCCGGTCCCCCGCCCCTTCTGGCTGGTGTATTTCGGCGTGAACGACGTCGCGGCGGCGCTGGCCGGGATCGAGGCGCAGGGCGGCAAGGTCGTCAACGGGCCGATGGAAGTGCCCGGCCCCGCGCTGGTGGCCCAGGCGCGCGACCCGCAGGGCGGACTTTTCGCCGTGGTCGGGCCGAAGCCCGCGTGACCAAGCGCCCTCGGCGGGGTGCGGCGCCGGACGGTCCCGCCGACCGACGCGCGCGCCTTCAGGCGGTGACGGTCGCCGCACCCGCGTGCAGCACGCCCTCCGCCCGGTCGAGCCGCAGGAAGGCGATCGCGCGGCCGCCCGACTGGGTATAGAGCGTGCCGGCGGTCTTGCCGCCCTCGGTCATCAGCTGGGTGCCCACAGGGGCCGCCCCCTCGACGGTGACGGTGCGCAGGCCCTTGCGCAGTTCGGTCTTGTGCTTCATCCGCGCGGTCACCTCCTGGCCGACGTAGCAGCCCTTGCGGAAGTCGACGCCGTTCAGGCGTTCGAACCCCGCCTCGAGCAACAGCGTCTCCTCCGGCACCAGCTCGATCCCGCTTTCGGGGATGCAGCGCGCGACGCGAAGCGCGTCCCAGTCGGTCTCGCCCTCGCCCGCCGACAGGCCGTAGCCGCGCCAGCCGAGGCCCGGGTCGCGCGGATCGGCAAAGGCGCCCTCGGGCACCGGGCCGAGACCGCGCACGACGGCCATGTCGGCTTCGGCGATCTGCACCTTGGCGCGCAGCCGATACATGTTCAGCCGCTTGATGAGCCCGTCCGCCAGCGCCGCCTTTACGTCGAGCAGCACGCTTTCGCCGTCCGCCTCGGGAACCAGGAAGAAATCGGCAAGATACTTGCCCTGCGGCGTCAGCAGCGCGGCATAGACCAGCCCGTCCTTCAGCCGCCCGACATCGTTCGAGACGAGGCCTTGCAGGAAATCGCGCGTGTCCGGGCCGGTGAGGCGCAGGATGCGACGGTCGGGGGTGCGTTCGCCGGGCATGGGAACTCCTTTCCAGGGATTGCCCCCGGGATATAGCATCCGCCGGGCGCCATGAAAGGGGCCGCACCTTCTGGCCCCCTCATGACCTGCCGCGGCGTCCGCCCGGGCCCTACCCCATCGGCAGGGCCCTTTCCACGAGACGGGCGAGGAAGCTCGCGCCGATCGGGGCCGCCTTGTCGTTGAAGTCGAAATCGGTCTCGTGCACCAGCGGACCCTTGCCCTGGCCAAGGAACAGGAAGGCGCCGGGCCTGGTACCGAGCATGGCGCCGAAATCCTCGCCGCCCATATGCGGATGGCCGAGGATCTCGACCCCCGAGATCTCGGCCGCGACCTCGGCGGCCAGGGCCGTCTCGGCCTCGTGGTTCACGGTGGGATCGAGGTCGATCTTGGACGAGATCGTCACGGAAACCCCCATTGCGGCGGCAACGCCCTCGCAGATCTCCTTCATCCGGCGGCGGACCATGTCGCGCGCCTCGACCGAGAAGCAGCGGATCGTGCCGCCGATCCGTGCCTCGGCCGGGATCACGTTGAAGGCGGAGCCGGCGTTCACCTGGGTGATGGACAGCACCACCTCGTCCGTCGCATCGGCATTGCGCGACACGATGGTCTGCAGCGCATTGGCCATCACCAGCATCGCCGCCACCGGGTCGGAGCTTTTGTGCGGATAGGCCGCGTGGCCGCCGCGTCCGGTGATGTGGATGTTGAAATCCCCCACCGAAGCCATGAACGGCCCGGGCCGGGTGGTGAAGACGCCCAGATCCTCGCCCGCCGAAGTGTGGATGGCAAAGACCCGTTCCACCCCGAAGCGGTCCATGATCCCCTCGGCCAGCATCGCCTTGGCACCTTCGCCCGTCTCTTCCGCGGGCTGGAAGATCAGCGCGACCGTGCCGGCGAAGTTCCGCGTTTCCGCCAGATACTTCGCGGCGCCCATCAGCATCGTCGTGTGGCCGTCGTGGCCGCAGGCATGCATCGCACCCGGCACCTGCGAGGCATAGGGCGCGCCGGTCGTCTCGGGCATCGGCAAGGCGTCCATGTCGGCCCGCAGACCCAGCGTCGGCCCGGCCGCGCGCCCCTTGATCAGCGCGACGATCCCGGTGCGGCCGATGCCCTCGTGGATCTCGTCCACGCCGATCTCGCGCAGCCGCTCCGCCACGAAGGCCGCGGTCTTGACGCAGTCGAGGCCGATCTCGGGGTTCTGGTGGATATGCTGGCGCCAGCCCGCCATCTGGGCTTCGGCATCGGCGATCGAGTTGAGGACGGGCATGGTGGACTCTCCGGCTGTCGTGAGGTTAACCGGACCCAAGCGCAAATCGCCGGAGGCTGCAATGTCCGATCCCGCATCCACCCCGCCTTCAACCGGCAGGGACCGCGCCGCGTCCGAGCGGCTGGTGCACGATCCGGAGGGCGGCATCGACCGGCTGGTCGAGATCATGCGCCGCCTGCGCGACCCCGAGGGCGGCTGCCCCTGGGACCTGGAGCAGGACTTTGCCACCATCGCGCCCTACACGATCGAGGAGGCCTATGAGGTCGCCGACGCGATCGACCGCGCCGCCTGGGGCGAGCTGCAGGGCGAGCTGGGGGACCTGCTGTTCCAGTCGGTCTATCATGCGCAGATGGCGGCCGAGGCGGGGCATTTCGACTTCGCCGACGTGGTGCGCGGGGTCAGCGACAAGATGGTCTCGCGTCACCCCCATGTCTTCGGCGACGAGAGCCGCGACAAGTCGGCCGAGCAGCAGACCGCGGATTGGGAAAAGATCAAGGCCGCCGAACGCGCGGGCAAGGCCGAGCGCGGCGCGCTGGACGGGGTGGCGGCAGGGCTGCCGGGGCTGACGCGCGCCGTGAAACTTCAGAACCGCGCGGCGCGGGTGGGCTTCGACTGGCCCTCGACCGACGAGGTGATCGACAAGATCGCCGAGGAGGCGCGCGAGCTGGTCGAGGCCCGCGCCGAGATGACCGAGGCCGAGGTGTTCGAGGAATTCGGCGACCTGATGTTCGTCGTGGCGAACCTTGCCCGCCACCTGAAGATCGACCCCGAGCAGGCGCTGCGCGCCGCCAATGCCAAGTTCACCCGCCGCTTCGGCGCGGTCGAGGCGGCGCTAGCGGAGCGTGGCAAGCGGCCCGAAGACAGCGACCTGGCCGAGATGGATGCGCTCTGGGACGCGGCAAAGGCGGCGGAGAAGGCGACGCAGGGCTGATTTCCCGGACGGGGCGCTGCGTGGCGAGTGCCGGGATTTGCGTATTTGGGGAACAATGAAAGGCAGGCGGCCTTTCGCACGGGCCGGGGTCAGCGGGGCGATGTCAGCGGGCCGGGATCAGCGGGCCGGGATCAGCGCCACCACCTTGATCTCGACCAGGAGGCCCGGGTGGGCCAGTTCCGAGACGCCGATCCGCGTCCAGGCGCAGGTGCCGCGCGGGAAGCGGCGGTTCTTCACGGCGCGGAACAGGTCCATATGCTCTGCCATGCCCACGTGATAGGTCGTCATCTCGACCACGTCCCCGAAGCCGCAGCCGCCTGCGGAGAGGACGTCGGATAGGTTCCGCCAGCAGGCCTCGAACTGCGCCTCGGGGTCGTCGATCACCTCGAGCGCGTCGTCGCGCCCGACCTGGCCCGCGCAGAACAGCAGGTTCCCCGCGCGCACGGCAGGCGCATAGCCCTTTTCCACCACGATCGCCGCCATCGAGGGGGGGGACGATGGTCTCTCGTTCCTGGGTCATGGCGGGTCTCGTTGGTTGCGGGGTCCGCGCCGGGCTACACCCGGGGCGCGCGGCTGTCGAGGCGCCCCCTCGACAATCGCCGCGTCCTCCGGTCTTGTCGCCGTTCAGACAGGAGGCAGGCCATGAGCGCGCGAAAGATCATCATCGACACCGATCCCGGCCAGGACGACGCCGTGGCGATCCTGCTGGCGCTGGCCAGCCCCGAGGTCGAGGTGCTGGGCATCACCGCCGTCGCGGGCAACGTGCCGCTGCCGCTGACCGCGCGCAATGCCCGCATCGTGTGCGAGCTGGCCGGGCGGCGCGACATCCGTGTCTTCGCCGGCTGCGACGCGCCCATGTCGCGCGGCCTCGTCACTGCGGAGCATGTCCATGGCAAGACCGGCCTCGACGGGCCGCAGCTGCCCGACCCCACGATGCCCCTGCAAGACACCCATGCCGTCGATTTCATCATCGACACGCTGAGGGCCGAGGCGCCGGGGACCATCACCCTTTGCCCGATCGGGCCGCTGACCAACATCGCCACCGCCTTCCGCCGCGCCCCCGACATCGTGGAGCGCGTGCAGGAGATCGTGCTGATGGGCGGCGCCTATTTCGAGGTGGGCAACATCACCCCCGCGGCCGAGTTCAACATCTACGTCGACCCGGAGGCGGCGGAGATCGTGTTCGGCGCGGGCGCGCCGATCACGGTGATGTCCCTCGACGTGACGCACAAGGTGCTGGTGACGGGGCCGCGCACCGAGGCCTTCCGCGCCATGGGGACCGAGCCGGGACGGATGGTCGCCGAATGGACCGATTTCTTCGAGCGCTTCGACAAGGAGAAGTACGGCTCCGACGGCGCGCCCCTGCACGACCCCTGCGTCATCGCCTGGCTGATCGAGCCCACGCTCTTTTCCGGCCGGCAGATCAACGTCGAGATCGAGACGAAGGGCACGTTCACCCAGGGCATGACCGTGGCCGACTGGTGGGGCGTGTCGGGGCGCGCGCCGAACGCCTTTTTCGCGGGTGACGTGGATGCCGACGGCTTCTTTCGCCTGCTGACGGAGCGGATCGCCCGGCTCTGACCGGCTCAGGCCCCGCCTTCGGAAAGCTTCATCACGACGAGGCCCGCCACGATCAGCACGGCGCCCCCCAGCCGCAGCGGCGTCACCGCCTCGCCCAGCACGGTCACGCCCAGAAGGAAGGCGCCGATCGTGCCGATCCCGGTCCAGACCGCATAGGCGGTGCCGAGCGGCAGGGACCGCATGGCAAGCGAGAGGACGAAGAAGCTCGCCACCATGGTGACGACGGCGATGATGCTGGGCAGGGGAACGGTGAAACCCGCGGATTTCTTCAGGTAGAAGGCCCAGACGACCTCCAGCACCCCGGCGATTGCAAGCGTGATCCAGGCCATGGCACGGCCCTTTCCGAACGAGGCCGGGCCGTCCCGGGAAGATGCGAAGGACGCGGGCCGTCCCGCGCCCGGGGACCCTAACCCTCCGCGGCCACCGGTTCAATGGCGGGGTCGATGGCCCCCCCCCTCGCCGCCCGCACCGCAAAATCCTTGCTCAAGGATTTTGGCAAGAGTTTTGCGCAAAACTCTTCCTCCCCCCGCCCGAGCGACTATCTTGGGGATATCATGCTTCACATCCCGTTCGACAATTCCTACGCCCGCCTGCCCGACCGCTTCTATGCGCGCCAGGGCCCCACGCCCGTGGCCACGCCCGGCCCGATCGCCGTGAATGCCCCGCTCGCGGCGGAACTGGGGATCGACCCGCAGGCGCTGACCGCGCCCGAGGGCCTTGCCGTTCTCGCCGGCAATGCCCTGCCCGAAGGCGCCGACCCGATCGCGCAGGCCTATGCCGGGCACCAGTTCGGCGGCTGGTCGCCGCAGCTCGGCGATGGCCGCGCGATCCTGCTGGGCGAGGTGGTGGACCGCGAGGGCCGGCGCCGCGACATCCAGCTCAAGGGCTCGGGCCCCACCCCGTTCTCGCGCCGTGGCGACGGGCGTGCCTGGGTCGGCCCCGTGATCCGGGAATACCTCGTGTCCGAGGCGATGCACGCGCTCGGCGTGCCCACCACCCGCGCGCTGGCCGCCGTCACCACCGGCGAACGGATCCAGCGCGAGCGCGCCTTTCCCGGCGCCGTGCTGACCCGCGTCGCATCCTCCCACATCCGCGTCGGCACCTTCCAGTATTTCGCCGCGCGCGAGGATACCGAGGCGCTGCGCCTTCTCGCCGACCATGCCATCGCCCGGCACTATCCCGGGGCCGAGGGCGCGATGGGCCTTCTGGACCGCGCCGTCGCGGCACAGGCCGCGCTCATCGCGCAATGGATGTCGCTCGGCTTCATCCACGGCGTCATGAACACCGACAATTCCCATGTCGGCGGCGAGACGATCGACTACGGCCCCTGCGCCTTCATGGATGGCTATCACCCCGACACGGTGTTCTCCTCGATCGACCAGCAGGGCCGCTACGCCTATTCGAACCAGCCCAACGCCGGGCTGTGGAACCTTGCGCAATTCGCCTCGGCGCTGCTGCCCCTGATGGGCGCGGACACCAACGCCGCGATCGAGGCCGCGACAGAGGCGGTCTACCGGTTCGAGCCGCTCTACCAAACCGAGTGGCTGTCGCGGTTCCGTGCCAAGCTGGGCCTTGCCACAGCGGAAGAGGACGACCCGCAGCTGATCGACGGGTTCCTGACCCTCATGGCAGGCCAGGAGGCCGATTTCACCCGCAGCTTCCGCGGCCTCGCCGAAGGCACTGCGCGCGCCGAATTCGCCGACCCGGCCGCCTACGACGCATGGGAAGCCTCCTGGCACGACCGCCTCGCCCGCGAGGGCCGGCCACTGGCCGAGGCGCAGGCCGCCATCGCCCGGGTCAGCCCCGCGATCATCCCCCGCAACCATCGGGTGGAGGAGGCGATCCAGGCGGCGGTAGGCGGCGATCTCGGCCCGTTCGAGGCACTTCATGTCGCCCTTGCCCAGCCTTTCGACGCCGATCCCGCCTCGCCCTGCCGCGCTGCGCCGGCGCCGGACCAGCGCGTCCTGCGCACCTTCTGCGGAACCTGACCCGATGCATCGCGACGCGCCGGGAGAGCGCCTGAGGATCGCCTCGTACAACATCCGCAAGTGCATGGGCACCGACCGGCGCCGCAGCCCCGAACGGGTGCTGCGGGTGATCGCCGACACCGATGCAGAGATCACCGTGCTGCAGGAGGCCGACCGCCGCCTCGGCCCCCGCCCCGCGGCACTGCCGCGCCGGGCGATCGTGGAACACACCGCCTACCAGCCGCTCCCGGTGGCCCGCAACGAGGTCAGCCTCGGGTGGCACGGCAACGCGATCCTCGTGAAGCCCTGGATCGAACTGGAGGAGGTCCATCACATCGACCTGCCCTCGTTCGAGCCCCGCGGCGCCGTCGCCGCCGACCTCAGGCGCGACGGGCGGATGCTGCGGGTGATCGGCGTGCATCTGGGCCTTCTGGGCAACGACCGGCTGCGCCAGCTGGGCGCAATCTCGGACTGGATCGCGCGCCAGCCGAACCTGCCCACGCTGATTCTCGGCGATTTCAACGAATGGTCGCCGCGCGCCAGCTTTCCGCCGCTCGGGCCCGACTTCCGGGTGCTCGCCCCCGGGCCCAGCTACCACGCCCGCTTTCGCCTCGCCCCGCTCGACCGCATCGCGCATGACCGCGGCTGGCAGGCCGGCCCCACGGGTCTCACCGACCATGGAGAGGCCACCCGCGCCTCGGACCACCTGCCGATCTGGGCGGAAATGGCCCTCGCCGACCGCCCGGTGGTGCACCCCGTGGCCTGACACCGCCGGCCGGGCCACCCTGCGAAAACGGCCCAGCCCGGTCAGCCCCGGTCAGGCCCCGATCCGACTTCATCCTGGCAGAAATACTCCGACGGGGGCAGCCCCCCGAAACCAAAGCCTTGCGCGCACCCGGGGCGCGCTCCGCTGGATCAGGCCTGACGACCGGAGGGCGCCGCCGCCCGGGCCCGGGTTTCAGCCCTTCTGCGCCGCTTCCAGCGCGTCTAGGCGCGCCTTCAGCGCCATGTTTTCCTCGCGCGCCTTCTGGGCCATGGCGCGAACTGCGTCGAATTCCTCGCGGGTGACGAAATCGCGATCGGCAAGCCAGCGGTCGACCAGCCCCTTCATCGCGGTCTCGGCCTCGGTCTTAGCGCCCTGGGCCACACCCATGGCGTTCGTCATCAGCTGCGAAAAATCGTCGAGAATCTTGTTGCGGGTCTGCATGGCGCGCCTCCGGATAACGTGACCTTCCATATGGCCCCCACGCGCCGGAATCTCAAGGTTGACTTCACCCCGCAATCCGGGACAACCAAGCCCCGACGGAGGTGCCATGCAGCATTACATCCCCTTCCCAGATATCTCCCCCGACATCTTCACCCTCCACCTCTTCGGCGCGACCTTCTCGCTGCGCTGGTACGCGGTGGCCTATATCGTCGGCCTCATCACCGGCTGGCGCATCGTCGTGGCGCTGGTGAAGCGCGCGCATCTGTGGCCCGGCGGCACCGCCCCCATGTCCCCCCGGCAGGTCGAGGACCTGCTGACCTGGGTCATCCTCGGCGTGGTTCTGGGCGGGCGGATCGGCTTCGTGCTGTTCTACGAACCCGCCTATTACTTTTCCCACCCGTGGGAAATCCCGCAGGTCTGGAACGGCGGCATGTCGTTCCACGGAGGTTTCCTCGGCGTCATGATCGCCGGGCTCATCTACACCTGGCGGCAGGGCATCCCGTTCTTCCAGGTCGCCGATGCCATGGCCGTGGCCACCCCACCGGGGCTGATGTTCGGCCGCATCGCGAACTTCATCAACGATGAGCTCTGGGGCCTGCCCAGCCACGTGCCCTGGGCCGTGGCCTTCCCCGGGCCGGAGGCGTCGAATTGCGGCCCGGGCTGGGTCGGCGTCTGCACCCGCCACCCCTCGCAACTCTACGAGGCGGGGATGGAGGGGATCCTGCTCGGCTCTCTCCTGCTCTATCTCGCCTGGCGCACCGGCGCACTGAAGCGCACCGGGCGGGTGCTCGGGGTATTCCTGATCGGCTACGGCCTTGCCCGCTTCACGGTGGAGTTCTTCCGCCAGGCCGACCCCGAGTTCATGACCCCCTCCGACCCGATGGGCAACGTGATCCGGTTCGGCCACGGCCTGGGCGGGTTCTCCATGGGGCAGGTGCTGTCGCTGCCGATGATCCTGATCGGCCTCGGCTTCCTGTGGTGGAGCTTCCGGCGACGGCCCGAGTCAGGGCCCGAGACGCGGCCCGAAACTGCGCCCCCGGCCGCCGCTTCCGCCCCTCCGCCCCCTGACGGCAAAGACCGGACGTGACCCCGCTCGGCGATCTCCTCGCCCGGCGGATCCGCGCCGGCGGGCCGATCACGGTGGCCGAGTACATGGCCGCCTGCCTGCTCCACCCCGAGCATGGCTATTACACCACGCGCGAACCCTTCGGGCAGCGGGGCGATTTCATCACCGCGCCCGAGATTTCCCAGATGTTCGGCGAACTTGCGGGCCTCGCGCTGGCGCAGACATGGCTCGACCACGGCGCGCCGGCCGCTTTCGCGCTGGCCGAGCTGGGCCCCGGGCGGGGCACGCTGATGGCCGATATCCTGCGCGCCACGCGGGGCGTGCCGGGGTTCCACGCGGCGATGAAGCTACACCTGGTCGAGGCCTCGCCCCGGCTGCGCGCCGTCCAGGCGAAGGCGCTGGCGGGTCAGGCGCCTACCTGGCATGACGGGGTCGAGACCCTGCCCGACCTGCCGCTCTACCTGATCGCCAACGAATTCTTCGACGCCCTGCCGATCCGCCAGTTCCTGCGGGCGGGCCGCGCCTGGCGCGAGCGTCTGGTCGGGCTGGAAGACGGCGAATCCGGGGGTGTTGCGCTGACCTTCGGCCTCTCCGCCCCGGTGGCGCCCCCGGCACTTGCCCATCGCCTCGGCGACACGCGGGAGGGCGAGATGGTCGAGCTTTGCGCCCCCGCAACGGCCGTGATGGAGGTGCTTGCCGCGCGCCTTGCCACCGATGGCGGGGCCGCGCTGATCATCGACTACGGCGACTGGCGGTCGCGCGGCGACACGCTGCAAGCGCTTAGGGCACGCGAAAGTGATCCGCCCCTCGCCCACCCCGGCGAGGCCGACCTGACCGCGCATGTGGATTTCGAGGCGCTCCGCCGGGCCGCCCCCGCCCTGCCCGCCGCAGGCCTGACGGCGCAGGGGGCCTGGCTTGGGCGCCTTGGCATCGCCACCCGGGCCGAGGCCTTGGCCGCGCGGCTGGAGGGGGCCGCCCGCGATACCCACCACGCCGCGACACACCGCTTGACCGCGGCGGAGGAAATGGGAACCCTGTTCAAGGTGCTGGGCCTCTCGGGGCCCGGCCAAACCCTTCCGCCGGGGCTGGATCCGGCGGCCGACAGATCTGACCGGGAAGGCGGCACACAAGGATCATGACGCTCGAGATCATCACCTCTCCCGCGCTCGCCCCGGTCCGCCACGGCTTCTTCACCCGCAAGGGCGGGGCCTCGTCCGGCATCTTCCAGGGGCTGAACTGCGGTCCAGGCTCGTCCGACCTCGCCTCGGCCGTGACCATCAACCGGGCCCGCGTGGCCGAGGCGATGGGGGCCGCCCCCGATGCGCTGGTGACCATCGACCAGGTGCATTCGCCCGACGTCGTGACACTGACCGAGGCGCGACAGGACCGGCCCACCGCCGATGCCATGGTCACCGCCACGCCGGGCATCTTGCTGGGCATCCTGACCGCCGATTGCCAGCCCGTGCTGTTCGCCGACGCGCAGGCCGGGGTGGTCGGCGCGGCCCATGCCGGATGGCGCGGGGCGCAGGCGGGCGTGCTGGAGGCGACACTCGACGCCATGGAATCGCTCGGGGCGCGACGGTCGGACATCACCGCGGTGATCGGCCCCTCGATCAGCCAGCAGGCCTACGAGGTGGGCCCCGAGTTCTTCGAGAGCTTTCTCGACGAAGACCCCGACAACAGCCGATTCTTCGCGGGGGGCGATGGCGACCGCGTGCAGTTCGACCTTCCCGCTTACGGTCTGCACCGGCTGCGCAGCGCGGGTGTCGGCGCGGCGGAATGGACCCGGCACTGCACCTATTCCGATCCCGACCGGTTCTATTCCTTCCGCCGCACCACCCACCGCGGCGAGGCCGATTACGGCCGGCTGATCTCGACCATCCGTCTCTGACCGCCGGCTTCGGCCGTTGCGCCAACGGGAACAATTTCAAGCCATCCACCATCATCGTCGCCGAAATGCGGCGGAAATGGCCCCGGGCTTTCGCGAAGATACCCGCATCCTGTCACGGCTTTGCCCCATTGCAGGGTCAGTTTCGATCTCAGCGAAACGCAATCTCCCACTGGGGCTGAGGAGGGGAAAAGAGATGAAGACCGAACGCCGCTGGATGAAATGGGTCCTTGAGGAAAGCGCAAAGCCGCAGCCGGCAATGCCGTGGCAGCGCAGCCAGCGCCGCCGCCCCGAAGCACTGCGCACCGCAGAGCGCCCGGCGCCCAAGCCGCTTCAGGTCTTCGCGGCCGAGTGAGCGGCCCGCACTGGCGGCGCCCAAACGATCTTTCCGAAGGCCGGGCAAGCGCCCGGCCTATCGCATTTGTCCCGGGGCATGCCGCCGGAGGAGACCGGGCCTGACCGATCAGTGGACACGCGGGACGCGAATCACGGGTTGCAGGCCGAGCGCCGGGTCAGGGGTTCCCCGGAAAGCCTGGGGCGAACCGCGCCGCGCCAAGTTCGCCCCTTTTGTCCGAACTCGGTTAAGATTGCGTCAAGTTGATCCCGCTTCGGCCCCACCCGGGAAACAATTCCGGCAGACCCCGATGATTGCGGCTTATTGCGCATAAATACTGGAAATATTTTGACAAAAATTGGAACACCGTCCATGTTTGGGGAACATCGGTTGAAGACCGAATGAGCTTGGTCCCACAGCGCGCCCGGGAAAGTTCGCAGCAAGCGGATGGACCCCCGTCGCTCCTCTGGCGACGGACGGGCGGCCGGGGAGACCTTCTCTCTCCATACTAGATGATACGTGCAAGCGGCGGCGCCCTGCGCAACCCGAAGCTGCAGCCGCCCGCGCCGCGGGCAGAGGCCTCAGGCCGTACGGCTCAGCCGCGCTTCGAGCACGTCGAAGGGCACGCCCGGTTCGTCCTTGGCGCAGCGGATCACCAAGCTTGTCTTCACCGATGCCACGTTGGCCGCCGAGGTAAGCCCCTCGGTCAGGAAGCTCTGGAAGGTCGACAGGTCCGGCGCCACGCATTTCAGGATGAAGTCGATCTCGCCGTTCAGCATGTGGCACTCGCGCACGAGGGGCCAGTCGCGGCACCGCTGCTCGAACGCCGAAAGGTCGACCTCGGCCTGGCTGTGCAGGCGGACCATGGCGAAGACCTGCACCTCGAACCCCAGCTCGCGCGGGTCGATGTCGGCGTGATAGCCGCGGATGTAACCGGCCTCTTCCAGCGTGCGCACCCGGCGCAGGCAGGGCGGGGCCGAGATCCCGACCCGCCGGGCCAGTTCGACGTTGGTCATCCGGCCGTCGGCCTGCAACTCCGCCAGGATCCTGCGGTCGATCGGGTCGAGTTTGGTGCCGGCCATCTGAATTCCTCGTCTCAGCGCGCAGAACTTACGAAATCGCATGCCTGTGCGCAATATTATTTCGCGACTGCGCAAGATTTATTGCGCAAGTCCCGTGGCAATTGTCGGAGCGATGCAGAGCGGGCGATCTGTCGCAGACGCAACCCCGCATCCCGCAGCCCTTCCCGTCGCAGCCATGCCGGCCTATATCGGGGCCTGCGACAAGACGAAAGGGGCAGATCATGGTCGAGACACGACATAGCAAGGTTCTGATCATCGGCTCGGGGCCGGCGGGCTATACCGCGGCGGTCTACGCCTCGCGCGCGATGCTGGAGCCGGTCGTCGTGCAGGGCATTCAGCCGGGTGGCCAGCTGACCATCACCACCGAGGTCGAGAACTGGCCCGGCGACACCGAGGTGCAGGGCCCCGACTTGATGGTGCGGATGGAGGCCCACGCCAAGGCGATGGGCGCCGAGATCATCAACGACCACATCTCGCGCCTCGACCTGTCGAAGCGGCCCTTCGTGGCCGAGGGCGGCATGACCACCTTCACAGCCGACGCGGTGATCCTTGCCACCGGGGCGCAGGCGAAATGGCTCGGCCTGCCGTCGGAAGAGAAGTTCAAGGGATTCGGCGTGTCGGCCTGCGCCACGTGTGACGGGTTCTTCTACCGCGGCAAGGAAGTGGTGGTGATCGGCGGCGGCAACACGGCGGTCGAAGAGGCGCTGTTCCTGACCAACTTCGCCTCCAAGGTAACGGTGATCCACCGCCGCGACAGCTTCCGCGCCGAGAAGATCCTGCAGGATCGGCTGTTCAAGAACCCCAAGGTCGAGGTGGTCTGGAACCACACGGTCGAAGAGATCCTGGGAGAAGAGCCCAAGGGCGTCACCGGCGTGCGGCTGAAGTCGACGGCGGACGGTGCCGAGAAGACCCTGCCCTGCGACGGCTTCTTCGTGGCGATCGGCCATTCGCCGGCCTCGGAGCTGGTCAAGGATCAGCTGCAACTCAAGGACGGCGCCTATGTATGGGTCGAACCGGGCAGCACGCGCACCTCGATCGACGGGGTGTTCGCGGCGGGCGACCTGACCGACCACACCTACCGCCAGGCGGTCACCTCGGCCGGCATGGGCTGCATGGCCGCCCTCGATGCCGAGCGGTGGCTGGCCGAGCAGGGGATGGCTGAGTAATCGGGCACGAGGTCCCGCCGGATGCACCCGGATGCGCCCTGCGGGACCACCATTTCACGCCCCCTGCCCCACCATTTCACGCCCGCTGCCCCACCATTTCGCACCCACTGCCCCACCCAGAGGGAATGCCATTCCACGACGCGGGCCACGACCGAACAACGCGGCCTCCGACCCCCGGTCCACCAGAACCCTGTTCGCTCACTGCGCAGGAGTGCAGCAGGTTCGGTCTTTTCCCGCCGAAAGCGCCCGAAAGTCTTGAATCCGCCTCATTCGCGGGGCTATCCCCAGCCAAACGCGCTCTTTCGCCCAGGTGGCACATCGGCGCAGCCCGACGCCCTTATCGCAAGGAATTCAGATGCAGCTTCCCAACCTCGCCCCGATCCCGGAACTCTATGTGTCCTATGAGTCGGCCCAGAAACTGAAGGTCGAGGCGGGCGAGCTGCCGTCCTGGGATCTGACCCCGCGGCAGGTCTGTGACCTGGAGCTCCTGATGAACGGCGGATTCTACCCGCTCAAGGGCTTCATGACCGAGGCAGATTACGACGGCGTCCTCAAGGACATGCGGATGAGCGACGGCGCGCTCTTCCCGATGCCGATCACCCTCGACGTGGGCGAGAAGTTCGCCGAAGGGATCGAGCCGGGTCAGGACATCGCGCTGCGCGACGCCGAGGGCGTGATCCTCGCCATCCTGTCGGTCACCGACAAGTGGGTGCCGAACAAGGCGAAAGAGGCCGAGGCGGTGTTCGGCGCCGACGACCTGGCGCACCCGGCGGTGAACTATCTGCACAACACGGCCGGCAACGTCTATCTGGGCGGCCCGGTCACCGGGATCCAGCAGCCGGTGCATTACGACTTCAAGGGTCGCCGCGACACGCCGAACGAGCTGCGCGCCTATTTCCGCAAGATGGGCTGGCGCCGTGTCGTGGCCTTCCAGACCCGCAATCCGCTGCACCGCGCCCACCAGGAGCTGACGTTCCGCGCCGCGCGCGAGGCGCAGGCGAACCTGCTCATCCACCCGGTCGTGGGTATGACCAAGCCGGGCGACGTGGACCACTTCACCCGCGTGCGCTGCTACGAGGCGGTGCTGGACAAGTACCCGCAGGCAACCACGACGATGAGCCTGCTGAACCTTGCCATGCGCATGGCCGGCCCGCGCGAGGCGCTGTGGCACGCGATCATCCGCAAGAACCACGGCTGTACCCATTTCATCGTTGGCCGCGACCACGCCGGCCCGGGCAAGAACTCGGCGGGCGAGGATTTCTACGGCCCCTACGACGCGCAGGAAATGGTGCGCAAGCACCAGGAGGAGGTCGGCATCGAGATGGTCGACTTCAAGCACATGGTCTACGTGCAGGAACGCGCCCAGTATGAACCGGCCGACGAGATCGAGGACGGCGTGACCGTGCTGAACATCTCCGGCACCGAACTGCGCCGCCGCCTGCGCGAAGGGCTGGAGATCCCGGAATGGTTCTCGTTCCCCGAGGTGGTGACGGAACTGCGCCGCACTTCGCCCGCGCGCTCGAAGCAGGGCTTCACCGTGTTCTTCACGGGCTTCTCCGGCTCGGGCAAGTCCACGATCGCCAACGCGCTCATGGTCAAGCTGATGGAGATGGGCGGCCGTCCGGTCACGCTTCTGGACGGTGACGTGGTGCGCAAGAACCTGTCGTCGGAGCTGGGCTTTTCCAAGGAGCACCGCGACCTGAACATCCGCCGCATCGGCTATGTCGCGAGCGAGATCACCAAGAACGGCGGTATCGCCATCTGCGCCCCGATCGCGCCCTACACCGCCACCCGCCGCGCCGTGCGCGAGGACATCGAGCAATACGGTGCCTTCGTCGAGGTCCACGTGGCCACCGCGCTGGAGGAATGCGAACGGCGTGACCGCAAGGGTCTCTACAAGCTGGCGCGCGAGGGCAAGATCAAGGAATTCACCGGCATCTCCGACCCCTACGAGGCGCCCGAGAACCCCGAGCTGCGCGTCGAAACCGAGAATGTCGAGGTCGACAACTGCGCGCACCAGGTGCTACTGAAGCTCGAGTCGATGGGTCTCATCCGCGGCTGACGACAATGCCTGCCCAGGCGGCCGGCAGCATGCGCCTGGGAGGAGGCCGGTGAGACTAGCGACATTCTGGCGCACCGGCCCCCTGCGCAACATCGAAACCCTGTGCCTCGCCTCCTGGGTCGAGGCCGGGGCGGAGGTCGACCTCTACAGTTTCGGCCCGGTGACCGGCGTGCCCGAAGGGGTGCGCCTGCTGCCGGCCTCCGACGTTCTGTCGGAAAGCTACATGGAGCTTCTGGTGCCGCTCAGGCACCCCGACCGCGAGGTCTGGCAGCCCATGGTCAATTACTCCGACCTGTTTCGCATGAAGCTGATGGAACAGGGCCGCGGCATGTGGCTTGACGGTGACGTGCTGCTGTTCCGACCGTTCGAGATCGACACCTCGAAGCCGTTCTTCGCCTGGGAAGACAGCCACCGCATCGGCAGCCCGGTGTTCTACCTGCCGCCGGACAACCCGATGATCGCCGATTACAACCGGCTCTATGACAGCCCGACGCTGATGCCGCACTGGCTGGGGTGGAAGCGTGGCGTGTTCAAGCCGCTGATATACCGCCTCACCGGGCAGCGTTTCACCCCGCCCGACCTTGGCATCACGATCTACGGCAACGACGCCTTCACCCGGCTGGCGACCAAGCACGGCCAGCTTGGCCATGCGATCGGCACTCGCGCCTTCTATGCCTGGAACGGCAAGGAGACAGCACAGTTCTACAAGCCCGGTCCGGTGGAGGCGCTGGAAGAGGACCCCGGGGTGATCGGCCTGCACGTCCATTACAAGGGCGCGCCGAACACCCGCCCGCCGGAAAGCAGCCTCTACGCCCGGATGGTGAAACGCCTCGGCCATCGCCTGCCACCGATGAACTGGATCGAGCCGGACTGACCGCGCCAGCGCGGCCTTCGCCGAACCTAGCCCCGATCCCTGCCATGGCCCGACCCCCGCCTTGGCCAGAACGGCACCCGGCACCGAAATGTCCGAAAACGACAAAGGCCCCGTCCGGGCGGATGGGGCCTTTGGGTGCCGCCCACGCCCCCCGAGAGGGGCGCGGCGTCATGGGTGCCGGTCAGTGCACGTTGACCGGCGTCATGTCGTTCTGCCGGGCCAGCGCGAAGGCCAGCCTGCGGTCGCGCACCAGCGCGATACGTTCGCCGTCCGCGCCATGTACGGCGTAGAGCGTGTCAAGCCCGTCCGCCTGCTCGCGGATCTCGTCCGGCAGGGTGTCAACCGCGACGGGACGCACGTAGACAATCGGGCGTGCGCCCGTCTCGTGTTCGAATTCGTACTGGGTGTTCATCGCGTTCTCCTTGCCCCGATTCCTGTCTCGTTGCTGCCTTTCGCCTTGCCGACCCGGCGGCGGGATACCCTAGCCCCGGGTAATCTCGATCCTCTGAACCCGCGTCTCGGGAACCGACCGGCACAGATCGACATGCAGAAGGCCGTTTTCAAGCGACGCCCCCGACACTTCGACTCCGTCCGCCAACACGAAGCGGCGCTGGAATGCCCGCGCCGCGATGCCGCGATGCAGGTAGATGCGGCCGTCGTCGGCCTCGGACTGCCGGCCGCGGAGGATCAGCTGCCGGTCCTCGATCGTGATCTGAAGCTCGGCCTCGGAAAATCCGGCCACGGCGAGGGTGATGCGGTAGGCGGTCTCGCCCGATTGTTCGATATTGAAGGGCGGATAACCCTCGGTTCCTGCCTTTGCGCTACGCTCGACCAGCTGGTCGAGCCGCTCGAACCCCAGCAGGAACGGGTGCGAGGCGAAGCTCAGTTTCGTCATCGGCGTATGTCCTTCACGCAAAGCGACATGTGCCGGGCCCCTGATCCGGGCGCCCGTACACAAGATATGGGCGCGCCCCACCCCCGCTGCAAGGGCAGCCGCCGGGGCGCGCCGGGAGAGGCCGCCGGCGGATTGCACCGCACCCGCCGCCCCCGGCGAGCGCCTGCCCCGCACCTGCCCCGCGGCCGAGATGCCGGAATACTGCCACGGCGGCGGGTATTTTCTGTATCCTGAGCCGAGAATCACATGTCACGCGACGGCCGGAGATGAACGCGTCAAGCAAACTGGAAAATCTGGAGGTCCTGCGGATCGAACTGGGCGTGCTTCGGCGCGAACACCGCGACCTCGACGAAGCCATCCACGCGATGGAAACCGCGGGCCGGAGCGACCAGCTGACCCTGCGGCGGCTGAAAAAGCAGAAACTGGCGCTGAAGGACCGTATCGCCCGGCTGGAAGACCAGATCACCCCCGACATCATCGCCTGACCTCCATCATCGCCTGACCTCCCTCCCGCTCCGCGCCCCGGCGGCTGCGCCCACCCACCCGGGGGGCACATTCGCATCGTCGGGCGGAAAAGACGGGGGATGAGCCCGCCCTCCCCGGCGGCCCGGGGGTTTTGCAAAGCCTGCCCGGGGGGTGCTTGCCGCGGGCGGCGTCGTGGGTATAGTGCCCGCTCCAATCACCGGCGCGAGGGGACCGCGATGGCCGAGACAGAGGTGGGCATCATCATGGGCAGCCAGTCAGACTGGCCCACGATGAAGGAGGCGGCAACGATCCTCGACGATCTGGGCGTGCCTTACGAGACGCGCATCGTGTCGGCCCATCGCACGCCGGACCGTCTCTGGTCCTACGGCAAGGAGGCGGCGGGCCGTGGGCTGAAGGTGATCATCGCCGGCGCCGGCGGGGCCGCGCACCTGCCCGGCATGATGGCGTCGAAGACCCGGGTGCCGGTGATCGGCGTGCCGATCCAGACGCGGGCGCTGTCGGGCGTCGACAGCCTCTATTCCATCGTCCAGATGCCCCGGGGCTTTCCGGTCGCGACCATGGCGATCGGCGCGGCGGGGGCGGCCAATGCCGGGCTGATGGCCGCGGCGATCCTGGCCACCACCGACGCCGCGCTGGCCGAACGGCTGGAGGCCTGGCGCGCCGCGCTCTCCGCCTCGATCCCCGAGGAGCCGCAGGATGACTGAGACGGAGGCACCGCTCGCGCCCGGCGCGACGATCGGGATCCTGGGCGGCGGCCAGCTGGGGCGCATGCTGTCGGTCGCGGCGGCCCGTCTGGGCTATCGCACCCATATCTACGAGCCGGGCGCCAACCCGCCCGCCGCCGATGTGGCCCATGCCGTGACCACCGCATCCTACCAGGATGTCCAGGCGCTTGACGCCTTCGCGGCCTCGGTCGACGTCATCACCTACGAGTTCGAGAATGTGCCGACCGCCGCGCTCGACCGGCTCGAGGCGCTCAGACCGATCCGCCCGGGGCGGCGGGCGCTTGCGGTCAGCCAGGACCGGATCGCCGAAAAGGATTTCCTGACCGGGCTGGGGCTGACCACCGCCCCCTATGCCGCGGTGAACGATACCGCCGGGATGGAGGCCGCAGTCGCGACGATCGGCGCGCCCTCGATCCTCAAGACCACGCGGCTGGGCTATGACGGCAAGGGACAGGCACGGCTGACATCGCCCGCCGACGCCGGCGCGGCGCTGGCCGCGATGAACGGCGCGCCGGCGGTGCTTGAGGGCTTCGTCGACTTCTCACACGAGGTCAGCGTGATCGCGGCGCGGGGCGTGACCGGTGAGGTCGCGGCCTACGACCCGGGCGAGAACGTCCACCGCGACGGCATCCTGCACACCACCACGATCCCCGCGCGGCTAAGCCCCTCGCAACGCTCGGACGCGGTGCTGATCGCGGCCCGCATCCTCAACGCGCTGGACTATGTCGGCGTCCTGGGGGTCGAGCTGTTCGTCACGCCGCAGGGCCTTCTGGTCAACGAGATCGCGCCGCGGGTGCACAATTCCGGGCACTGGACTCAGAACGGCTGTGCGGTGGACCAGTTCGAACAGCACATCCGCGCGGTCGCCGGCTGGCCGCTGGGCGACGGGCAGCGCCACGCGGACGTCGTGATGACCAACCTGATCGGCGACGACATCGACGCGGTCCCGCAGCTTGCGAAGGAGCCGCACGTCGCCCTGCACCTCTATGGCAAGGCCGAGGCGCGGCCGGGTCGGAAGATGGGCCATTACAATCGTGTAACAGGCGCAGCCCCCCGCTAAGGCAGCCACAACCGCCTGCCGGGCAAGAATTTTCGGCGAAAATTCATGCCTGGTGCGCGTTCACGCAAGCGTCACGACTCGGTGGAAACCAGCCGACCCGTCTGGCGTTTGCGGAACAGAACTCCCAAGTGAAGCGTCAGTCCGGCAGTACGTCGGGGGCGATGAATCGCCCTCGGTTGAACGCATCCTTTGCGAAGGAGAATGAACAATGAAGACTTTCGCTCTGACATCGAAACGTGTCGCCATCGGGTCTGCCGCGGCGCTGACGCTGGCGCTCGGGACCGCCGCCGTCACCACGCCCGCCCATGCGCAGGGCGGTGACATCACCCGCGGCGTCATCCTCGGCGCCATCGGGGGGGTGGCCCTCGACCAGCTGGCGAACCAGCCGTCGCGGCGCGACTATTATGCCGCGCCCCCGCCGCGCACCGATTACGTCTACGAGCGTCCGGCGCATCGCCGGGTGGTGCGCGAATACGTCTATCATTCGCACGCCGCCTCGCCCGCGCAGCAGGCCTTCGACAGCCAGCCGCACCGGATGCGGGTGTCGATCCAGTACCAGTTGATGCAGCGCGGCCTCTACAATTCCGGTCTCGACGGGGCCTGGGGTCCGGGCACGTCGGACGCGCTCTACAGCTATGCCCGCAACCACCACAAGGAAGGCATGCTGGCCACGGTGAACGGCAGCGATCAGCTGTTCTCCGACCTGCTGGGCTGACACCCGGCGCTAGCCGAACGCCATCGGGGGCGGGAAGGTCGGGCGACCTTTCCGCCCTTTTCTCATGGCCACTGCTCTCATGGCCGCTCCGGTCGGACGGCCGGAGGTCACGGCGCGGGCATCCGCCCCACCCCCGCGCGCCCCGACGCCAGAAACGGGCGGATAAGTGCTCCGGGACCCGCCCCGCCGCCCGCGAGCTCTCTCATCCGGCGATGCGGGGCCGGCCGGAGGCGGTGACGCCCAGCCGTGCCTCGATGAACATCCGCCGACCCTCCACCTCGACCTCCTGGATCTCGCGCGCGGGGCTAAGGCGCAGGTCTTCGGCCCCGGCGGCGCGGGCGCGGGCGGTGGCCTCGGCGCCGGCCGCGGCCTCGGCGGCCTCCAGCGCCGTTTCGCGGTCGCCATAGCTCTCGGCGCCCGAGGGCAGGTGCACGGTAAACCGCCCCTCGACCGGCTGGGTCACCAGCACCTCGGCCCGAACGGCGACCTGCCCCACCACCGCCCCTACCGCATTGGCAACGCCCGCATGCGCCGGCAGGATGATCCGTGTGTTCAGCCGCGCGCCCAGCGGCGGGTAATAGGCGGGCGCCGAGGCCCCCAGCCCCACCACCGGCAGACCCAGCTGCGCCTGCAGCCGCACCACGCCGGCATGCCCGGCAAAGGCGCGGCGAGTGAGGGCATGGCGGGCCAGCGTCTCGGGCGGCACCTCCCAGCCGGGCGTATCCTCGGCAAAGGCGGTCTCGAGCAGGCAATCGACGGTCTGGTCGCCGAGCTGCGCCAGGATCGCCTGGGCGAGTGTGCGGGCATCGGGTGCGATCCGTTCACCCCGCGCGTCGCGTCGCCGGGCCATCAGCCGCAGCCCCTTCTCCGCCGCGCCGGTGTCCCATGCCTCCTGCTTGCCCAGAAGGTGGCTTGCGTCCGAGGGCGTGACCCCGGAAAGCGCAGCCAACCCGAGCTGTACCAGGCGGTTGAGTGCGGCCGCCTCGGGCCGGGTCTTTAGAATCTCGGCCAGCGGCGCGGGCCCGGGCGCGATCCGTTCCCAGAGCGCCACCTCGCGCGCGCTCAGCCCCGGGGGAAGGTTCCGCCCCGTCTGGCCCTGCCCCGTCTGGCCCACCCCAGTAGGCGTCACGAAACGGCCATCGTAGCTTCCCGGCAGGTCCGAGGCGAGGGCGCGGTCCAGCGCGCGATGCACCATCTCCGGCGCCTCGGTGGCCAGCAGCGCGATCGGCACCAGCCGCCGCGGCCCGAGATGCAGCCCGGCCTTCAGCCCGTCGAGCAGGTGCACCTCGCTGTCGCCGCCAAGACCGGTCGTGCGCATCGCCACCGCCTCGACCATGGTGCGCCAGCCGCCGACGCTTGCCCCCAGCGGGTCGATCGCCGGGCGCCCGTCACGCAGGATCGCGACATCCGTCGTCGTGCCGCCGATGTCCGACACCAGCGCGTCGCGCACACCGCTCAGCCAGCGCGCGCCCACGAGGGAGGCCGCGGGACCGGAGAGGATCGTCTCGATCGGCCGTTCGCGCGCGACCCGGGCCGAGATCAGCGCACCGTCGCCGCGCACCACCATCAGTGGCGCTTTGATGCCCGACGCGGCAAGGTGCCCCTCACAGGCGTCGATCAGCCGGGCGATCATGCCGATCAGTCGGGCGTTCAGCATCGCCGTCAGCGCCCGCCGCGGGCCATTGAGGTTGGCCGACAGCTCGTGCGAGCAGGTCACCGGGCAACCGGTCGCGGCGCGGATCAGCGCGGCAGCGGCCAGTTCGTGCGCCGGATTGCGGGTGGCAAAGCTTGCCGCCACCGCGAAGGCGCCCACGCTGTCGCCAAGCGCCGCCAGCGCCGTTTCCAGCGCGGCGAGGTCGAGGGGGGCGACCTCGATGCCCGCATGGCTATGACCGCCGGCCAGGTGCACCACGGGATCGCCCGCAAGTGCCGCGTCGAGACCGCCCCGTGCCAGATCCTCGGGACCGAAGCCGATGAACACAAGCGCGACGCGGCCGCCCTGCCCCTCGACCAGCGCGTTGGTGGCAAGGGTCGTCGAGAGCGAGACGAGCGCGACCTCGGCGGGCAGAACTCCGGCCTGGGCGAGGGCCGCGTCGACGGCCCGGCCGATGCCGAGGGCAAGGTCGGCACGGGTGGTCAGCGACTTCGCCGCGGCGATCACCCGCCCGTCGCACATCCCGTCGGGTTCGGGGGCGATCCCGCGGGCTCCGGGCGGGGCCCCAGGTACTTCCCCGGGCGCAGCCCAGGATGCTGCCCCGGCACCCGCCGCCTCGTCGATCACCACCGCGTCCGTGTAGGTACCGCCGGTGTCGACCCCCAGAAGGACCGCCATGGCGTCAGCGTGCCATGGCGCGCTGGAACGCCGGCCGGGCGCGGATCAGGTCGAGGTAATCGGACAGACGGCGCTGGGTCACCGGGAACTTGGCCCCGAGCGCCCAGACAAGGCAATGGCCGAGCACGATATCCGGCACCGTCATGTCGCGCCCCATCAGGAACGGCCCTTCCGAGAAGCGGTCGACCAGCACCTTTTCGCTGCGCTCGAATTCCCACTTCAGCGTCGCCTTGACCCCGGACTGGCGCAGTTCCTCGGGCAGGACGAAGGAATGCCGCGCCGCCATCCACAACGCCGCGTCGAATTCGTCGAGCAGGAACTGCGTGAGGCTGTCCTGCCGCGCGCGGCCAAGGGTACCCGCCGGGAAGGTGAGCCGGCCGTGCTTGTCGGCGAGGTACTGGATGATCGCGGTGGAATCGGTGATCGGCGTGCCGTTGTCGATCAGCACGGGCACCTTGCCCGCCGGGTTGAACGCCACCACCCCTTCGGAACGCGGCGCGGCGGGGATGTGTTCGTAGCTTTCGCCCAACTCCTCGAGCATCCACAGCACCCGCGCGGCGCGGCTGTTGACGGGGCCGATCACGGTGTAGCCGCGGTGCGCGTCCAGCCGGGTCGGATCGGGGGTTTCAGTGGTCATGGCGGTCCTCCCTGTCTGGTGTCGGTGGCGGTCTCCGCCGCCTGCGCTATCGCTGGGCAAGCATGGCAAGCCGGATCAGGCTGCGTTCCATCACCGCGCGGGCGGGCGCACGGGAGGAGGAGCGCAGCTGCAGGTCGGTCTCGACCAGGATCCCGAGCGCGGTCTCGGCCTTCATCACGTTCCACTGGCGCAGCTGCCGCTGCATCCGGTCGCGGCGCGGCCCGAAGACCGGCGGGCGCAGCCGCGCCAGGCCCTGCGCCGGCCCCGCCGGATCCGCCCCCGCAGAATGCAGCGCCCGGAAATGGCGCAGCGTCATGATGCAGAGCGTGACCGGCGCCACGCCCTGCCCCTCCAGCCGGCTGAGCATCGGGCCCAGTTCCTGCTGGCGACCCTCGGCCACGATGTCGATCACCGCGTCCACCCCGGCCTCGGTGCTCTGGGGCGCCGAAAGGGCCACCTCGGCCACGGTCAGGGGCGTCGTGTCGCCGTGCTTGTACAGGCCGATCTTTTCCACCGTCTGGCGGAAATCGCCGGGGTCGAGCGTGCGCGCCAGCGCCATCAGGTCGGTCATCGCCTCGCGGTCGACCTGCGCCAGCCCCGCCTTCGCCAGCGCGGCCTCGATCTCCTCGCGGCCCGGCGGGTCGTCGTAGATCCCCACCGCATAGGCCGAAGCATGCCCCTCGAACGCCTTGCGCAGCGCCGACCGGGCGTTGAGCTGCCCTGCCGTGACCACGATCGCCGCGTCGCCCTCGCGCCATTCGGCCAGCGCGGCGGAGATCACCGGGGCAAGGCCATCGCCCGCCTCCTCGACGAAGGCGACGCGAGGGCCGGGAAAGAAGCCCTGCGCCTTGACCGCGTCGATCAGCAGCGCGCCATCCTTGCGCAGGTCGGCCGCGGGGATCCGGGTCAGCCGCATCTCGGCCTCGCCCTCGGGGCCGATCAGCGCCGCGATCGCCTCCTGCCGCTTGAGCGCGACGCGCATCGCGTCCGCGCCAAACAGCAGCAGCCCCGCGCGCCGCGGGTCGGGGCGGGCGATGTAGCGGCTCGCCTCTGCCCCGGAAAGTTTCATTTGTTCCAGCTTCCCGAGGTGGCAAGCAGGCGGGTGACCACCTCGTCGGCGAGAATCACCATCAGGCGCCGGTGCGCGTCGGCCTGGGCCGACAGCGTGGCGACCGTCGATCCGGTCGCACCGTAGCTGACGAAGCTCTGCGCCTTGCCGGTACTGACGGTGGCGCCGGTCTGGGCGTCGCGCAGCGTGTAATTGACCGATCCGGTCACGTTGTAGCGCCCCGTCACCCCGTCGGGGGTCAACGCGGAACCGGATTCGCCCACCGACAGCGAATAGCCAAGCGTGAAGCGCGGCCCGTCGGGGGTGCCCAGCCGGGCTTCCAGCTCGCCCACGAAATCGAACGCATCGCGCGAGGTGGGGTCGTCGGCGCGGATCTTGCCACGCAGGCCGGCGGCGGGGCCGCCGGGCGCGTAGGCCGGGGTGAAGCCGCAGGCGGCCAAGGGCAAAGCGCCGAGGGCGATCAGGACTGAACGGCGATCAGATGACGACATTGACGATACGCCCCGGCACGACGATGACCTTCTTCGGCGCGCGTCCGTCGAGCGCCCGGATCACACCATCCTCCGCCAGCGCCAGCTTTTCAACCTCTTCCCGGGGCAGATCCTTCGGCACGGTGATTTCGCACCGTTTCTTGCCGTTGATCTGGATCGGCAGCACGATCTCGTCATCGACCAGCATCGCCGGGTCGGCCCTGGGCCATTCGGCATCGGCCACAAGGCCCTTGCCGCCGAGCATGTCCCAGATCTCCTCGGCCAGGTGCGGGGTCATGGGCGACATCAGCTGCGCCATGACCTGCATCGCCTGACGCTTGGCACCGGCGCTGGCGTCGGTACGCTGCACCGCATTGGCCAGACCGTAAAGCGCCGCGACCGACTTGTTGAAGGCAAAGCCCTCGATCCCCGCCGTCACCTCGGCGATGGTGCGATGCACGGTCTTGATCAGCGCCAGGTCCTGCGAGGCATCCCCCGCGCCCCGCGCGTCCACCTCGGCCGCCAGACGCCAGACGCGGCTGAGGTGCTTCGAGGCCGCATCGGCGCCCGAGGCCGTCCATTCAACGTCGCGCTCGGGCGGACTGTCGGACATCACGAACCAACGCGCGGTGTCGGCGCCGAAGCTGTCGACGATGTTAACCGGGTCGACCACGTTCTTCTTCGATTTCGACATCTTGGCCGAGGGGACGATGGTGACCGCCTCCCCCGTGGCCTTCACCTTGCCGTCCTCGACCTCCTCGGGCAGGTGATAGACCGCCCGGCCCCGTTCGTCGCGGGTCATGTAGATCTCGTGCGTGACCATGCCCTGCGTGAACAGCGCGTCGAAGGGTTCGATTGCCGTCTTCGGCAGGTGGCCGGTGATCTGCATCGCCCGCGCGAAGAAACGGGAATAGAGGAGGTGCAGGATCGCATGCTCGATCCCGCCGATGTACTGGTCGACGTTCATCCAGTATTCGGCCTCTTCCGCGACCGTGGGCGTGGTCGCGCGCGGCGCGGTGAAGCGGGCGTAGTACCACGAGCTGTCGACGAAGGTATCCATCGTGTCGGTCTCGCGCCGGGCGGGCCTGCCACAGGTCGGACAGGCGCAATCGCGCCACGTCGGATGCCGGTCGAGCGGGTTGCCCGGCTTGTCAAAGCTCACGTCTGCGGGCAGCTCGATCGGCAGGTTTTCCTTCTTCTCGGGCACCACGCCGCAGGCATCGCAATGCACCACCGGGATCGGGCAACCCCAGTAGCGCTGCCGCGACAGGCCCCAGTCGCGCAGGCGGAACTGGACCTTGGCCTCGCCCCAGCCCTTTTCCTCGTAAAGCGCGAGCGTCCGGTCCATCGCCTCCTGGCAGGTGATCTCGGTCCCCGGCGCGCCGTGCCACTGGACATAGCGCACCTTCTCGGTCTTCTGCGGCACGAAGGCGGTCTTGCCAACGCTTTCGTCGCTGCCCAGCGGCTTGAACACGTCGATCACCGGCAGGTCGTACTTGCGTGCGAAATCAAGGTCACGCTGGTCATGCGCCGGGCAGCCGATGACCGCGCCGGTGCCGTAATCCATCAAGACGAAGTTGGCGATCCACAGCGGCAGCTCCAGCGTCGGATCGGCCGGATGCGTGACCTTGAGGCCGGTGTCATAGCCCAGCTTCTCGGCCTGTTCGATGGCGGCCTCCGAGGTGCCCATGCCGCGGCACTTGGCGCAGAAGGCCGCGATCTCGGGATTGTCCTTCTCCAGCGCCTTGGCCAGCGGATGGTCGGCGGCAATGGCAGCGAAGGTCGGGCCCATCATCGTGTCGGGACGCGTGGTATAGACCGGCAGCGTCTCGAACCCCGCGGGCGCGCCCTTCACGCCGAACGAGAACGACAGGCCCTTCGACTTGCCGATCCAGTTCGACTGCATCAGCCGCACCTTCTCGGGCCAGTCCTTCAGACCGTCGAGCGCGGCAAGCAGCTCATCGGCGAAATCCGAGATGCGGAAGAACCACTGGGTCAGCTCCTTGCGCTCGACCTCGGCGCCCGAGCGCCAGCCCTTGCCGTCGATCACCTGCTCGTTCGCAAGCACCGTCATGTCGACCGGATCCCAGTTGACGACGGCATTCTTGCGGGTGATCAGACCAGCCGCCAGCATGTCGATGAACAGCGCCTGCTGCTGGCCGTAATATTCCGGATCGCAGGTCGCGAATTCGCGCGTCCAGTCGAGCGAGAAGCCCAGCGGCTTCATCTGCTCTTTCATGTCCGCGATGTTCTGGTAGGTCCAGTCTCGCGGGTTCGCGCCCTTCTCCATCGCCGCGTTCTCGGCAGGCATGCCGAAGGCGTCCCAGCCCATCGGGTGCAGCACGGAGAACCCGCACGACCGCTTGTAGCGCGCCACCACGTCACCCATCGTGTAGTTGCGCACATGGCCCATGTGGATCCGCCCCGACGGATAGGGGAACATCTCGAGGACGTAATACTTCGGCTTGGCCGGGTCACGCTTGGCAAGGAAGGTCCCCGCCTTCTCCCAGGCTTCCTGCCATTTCGGCTCGACGGTGGCGGGATCGTAACGCGACATGAGGGCCCCTTGATAGGAATAGGACGCAGCTTGCGGTGCAGCTGGCGATGCGCAGGCCGTTATATCGCCCCGGGGGCCGAGGTCCAGTGCCCCGCTTTCATTGTTCCACAAATACGCAAGCCCCGCCCGGCATGAGGCAACCCGGATAGGGGCTGTGCGGAAAGGGCCTAGTCGTCGGTCCTGCGCGCCTCGGACGCCAGCATCACCGGGATGCCGTCGCGGATCGGGAAGGCCAGATGCGCGGATTTCGAGATCAGCTCCTGCGCCTCCGCGTCATAGCTCAGCGGCCCAAGCGTCAGCGGACAGACCAGCGCCTCGAGCATGTGGCGGTCGAAGGCGGGCCGGCGCTCGCCCGCTTCGGCGGTGCCGGTCGCGGGCGCGCTTGCGGGCGTGTCGGTCATTGCAGGGTCTCCTCGGACGAGCCGCCGCGCAGGGCGAACTCGATCAGCGTCACCAGCGTCTCGCGCCGGGTTTCCAGGTTCGGCGCCTCGAGCAGCGCCTGCTTGTCCTCGTTCTCGAACGGACAGAGCATCGAGAGCGAGTTGATCAGCAACTCGTCCTCGGCATCGGCAAGGCTGCCCCAGTCGGTCGAGAGGCCCATCTCTTCGAAATATTTCTCGAGCACGCCGAGAAAGCTCTCGCGGTCGAATTTCGGATCGGTCTCGACCGCGCCCTGGTCGCCGGTGAAGCACGACCAGTCGACCTCGGCCCGCAGGTAGGGGGTGAACCCCTCGACCTCCTGACGCACCTTGAACCGCTGCACCCCCGAGAGGGTGATCATGTAGCGCCCGTCCTCGGTTTCCGAGAACGCGGTGACGCGGCCCGCGCAGCCGATCTTGTGCAGCTTCGACCCCGAGCACCCCTTGGGAAGCTCGCGCGGCTGGATCATGCCGATCAGCCGGTGTTCGGTCTTCAGCACGTCGTCAAGCATCGCGAGGTAGCGCGGTTCGAAGATATGCAGGGGCAGCCGCGCGCGTGGGAGCAGCAGCGCCCCCGGAAGGGGGAACAGGGGCAGCATATCGGGAAGGTCGGCAAGCTTTCGCATGCGCATGGAGCTAGCGCGCCCCGCGGCTCAGGCAAATATCATCGACGACAGTTTCCGGCGGCCTTTCTGCACGACCGGATCCTTGGGGTTCAGCGCCTCGAAGATGGTGAAAAGCTGAGCCTTGGCAGCGCCCTCGTTCCACTCGCGGTCGCGGCGGAAGAGTTCCAGCAATTCGTCGATCGCCGCCTCGGTCTCGCCCGCGCCGTACAGCGCCTGGGCCAGGTCGAACCGCGCCTGCAGATCGGACGGATCGGCGGCCACCTTCGCGCGCAGCTCGTCGGCGGGGCCGGCCTTCTCGGCCTGGCGGGCCAGCGCGATCTTGGCACGCGCGGACTCGATCTCCTTCGCTGTGGCGATCTCGGCGGGCGCATTGGCCAGCAGCGCCTCGGCCTCGTCGACATTGCCGAGTGCGAGGTGCGCCCGGGCCAGCCCGCCGTAGGCGCCCGCGTTGGCAGGCTCCTCGCCGAGGATCGCGGCGAAGATCTCGGCCGCGTCGGCGGCGGCGCCCTGCTCAAGGAATTCCTCGGCCTGTTCCAGCGCCGCGCCGAGGCCGCCATCGTCCTCGCCCTCGCCCTCGAGCAGCTTGTCGATGAACTTCTTCAGCTCGATCGGCGGCAGCGCGCCCTGGAAGCCGTCGACCGGCTGGCCGTTGCGGAAGGCATAAACGGTGGGGATCGACTGCACCCGCGCCTGCGCGGCCAGCGCCTGGTTCTCGTCGACGTTGATCTTGACCATGCGGACCTTGCCGCCGGTCGCGTTCACCGCCTTTTCCAGCTCGGGTCCGAGGGTCTTGCACGGTCCGCACCAAGGGGCCCAGAAATCGACGACGACGGGCACTTCCTTGGACAGCTCGATGACGTCCTCCATGAACGTCCGCTCGCTGCTTTCCTTGACGTAGGCGCCCTGCCCACCCTGCGCGTTGGCGGCCGCAGCCCCGGTGCCGAGTTCGATCATGTCATCCCCCTCTAGGCTCGTGTTGCGCCCTATATGTGTCGCGCAGGCGCGAAGGCCAAGGGGGAAATGGCGGCCAAACGTCGCGCACCCGCCGCGCCACCGGGCGCGAACCGGTCGGCTGATGCCCTGCCGGGGCGCCTGTACCGTAGCCCGGGCAGGGCTCCCTCCGGGCCGGGGCGGAGAGAATCACCACAACCTGAAATTGAAAATCACGCGCCGACGCCGACCTGACCCGCACGTCAGAAGCTTGTATTCTTTCGCCTGTGAAGGCGTCCGGGAAACATCATTGCAAATTTCCGGCGACGCCCTGCGGGGCCACTCAAATCAAAGTGAACCACGTCGCGTCACGTCTTGCCCTCGCCCACCATCCCGCTGTTGATGCCCTCTTCAAAACCAAAGGGGGGCGTCCCACGGCGCGGGCGGGAGGGTTCTGCCGCGTCCAAGCCCCCTTCAAACGGAGGTTCAATTTGAAAACGCTCACAGCGCTCTCCGCGCTCGCCCTTGCGGCGGCCGCGGCCGCCCCCGCATTGGCGCAGTCCGACCATGTTCCCGCCGGCACCAAGCTGGCCAAGGATCAGACCTACACCTACTGGTTGCAAGACGACATCAAGACTCTCGACCCCGACCTGAACCAGTCGGTCGAGGGCAACGAGATGCTTCTCCAGCTGTTCGAAGGTCTCTACGACCAGGACAACGAGGGCAACCTCGTCCCCGCGCTGGCCGTCAGCTACGACCTGTCGGCGGACAAGAAGGTGTATACCTTCCACCTGCGCAAGGAGGCCAAGTGGTCGAACGGCGATCCGGTGACGGCGCAGGATTTCGTCTATGGCTGGCAGCGCGTGGCGAACCCGAAGACCGCGTCGGAATACGCCTATTACATCCAGCTGATGAACCTCGAGAACGCCGATGACGTGGTCAACGGCAAGAAGCCGGTGACCGATCTGGGCGTCAAGGCGCTGGACGATCACACGCTGCAGGTCACGCTGTCGAAGCCGACCGCCTTCTTCCGCGAGATGCTGACCAACGCGACCACCTTCCCGGTGCCGGAAAAGGTGGTGAAGAAATACGGCGACGACTGGACCAAGCCCGAACACATGGTCACCGACGGCGCCTACACCCTGAAGACCTGGGACATCGGCGCCAAGATCGTCATGGTGAAGTCCGACACCTATTGGGACGCCAAGAACACCACGCTGACCCAGGTCACCGCGATCCCGATCCAGGACACCGACCAGGCGCTGCGTCGCTACATGGCGGGTGAGCTGGACCGCGTGCAGATCCCGGCCGGCCAGTACCCGCGCCTGAAGAAGGAATACCCGAACCAGGCGACCTCGCACCCCTATTCGTGCACCTACGCCTACCGCTTCAACGTCGGCCCGAACGGCCCGAAGGCGCTCAAGGACGTGCGGGTGCGCAAGGCGCTGAGCTACGGCATCAACCGCGACATCATCGTCAACAAGATCCTCAAGGGCGGTCAGAAACCGGCCTATACCTGGACGCACTGGGACACCGCGGGCTTCAAGGCGCCCGATATCCCCTACGCCAAGTGGTCCGAGGCCGAGCGGATGAAGAAGGCCAAGGCGCTGCTGAAAGAGGCGGGCTACGGCCCCGACCACCCGCTCAAGCTGTCGATCACCTACAACACCTCGTCGGATCACAAGAAGATCGCGATCGCGGTGCAGCAGTTCTGGAAGGCGATTGGCGTTCAGGCGACCCTCAGCAACTACGAGTGGAAGGTCTACCTCGACAAGCTCAACAAGGAGCATGACTTCGATGTGGCCCGCGTCGGCTGGTGCGCAGACTACAACGAGCCCTCCACCTATCTCGACGTGAACGTGTCCTGGTCGGACCAGAACTCGGGCCAGTGGGACAACGCCGAGTACGACAAGGTGATGAAGGATTCGACCACCGCCAAGGATCCGCAGGCGGATTACACCAAGGCGTCGAAGATCCTGGCCGACGACATGCCGCTGGCGCCGATCTACGCCTATGCCAAGGCGGACATGATCAACCCGCACATCAAGGGTATCTTCACCAAGAACGTGATGAACTACTGGTACGCGAAGGACATGTACCGCACGGCGAAATAAGCCCGCGCGACATGACCTGAAGGGGCGCGGGCCGATCCAGGGCCCGCGCCCGCCCCTTGACCGAAAGCCCCCCGATGATCGTCTACATCCTCAAGCGGCTGGCCGTCGCGATCCCGACGTTGCTGGTCCTCATCATCGTGTCCTACATGCTGATGCATTTCGCGCCCGGGAACCCGTTCTCGTCCGAGCGCGCGGTCTCGCCCGAGATCATGAAGAACCTCGATGCCAAGTACGGCCTGAATCTGCCGCTCTGGGAACAGATCGTGCATTACCTCTGGCAGGTCGTGGCACATTTCGATTTCGGCCCGTCCTTCGTCTACAAGGACCGCACGGTGAACGACATCATCGCGCAGGGCTTCCCCGTCACCCTGACCTACGGGTTCCTCAGCTTCATCGCCGCCGTGGCAGTGGGCGTGGGCCTGGGCATCACCTCGGCGATCCGGCGCAACTCGTGGCTGGATTATTGCGCCGTGGGGTTGTCGATCGGTGCGCAGGTGCTGCCGAACTTCGTCATGGCGCCGATCCTGGTGCTGATCTTCACCCTCGGCCTGCACTGGCTGCCCGGCGGCGGGTGGAGCTTTCACGACCCGCGGTTCTGGATCCTGCCGGTGATCGCGCTGTCGACGTCCTACATGGCGTCGATCACGCGGATCACCCGGTCCTCGATGCTGGACGTGCTGGGATCGAACCACATCCGCACCGCGCGGGCCAAGGGCCTGCCGAACCGCAAGGTGATCCTGCGCCACGCGCTGAAACCGGCACTGGTGCCGGTGGTGTCCTACCTCGGGCCGGCCTTCGTCTCGATGATCACCGGCTCGGTGATCGTGGACGTGTATTTCTCGACCGGCGGCATCGGCAAGAGCTTCGTCGACAGCGCGCTGAACCGCGACTACGCGGTGATGATGGGCGTGACGATCCTTCTGGGCACCCTCACCATCCTCTTCAACCTTGTCGTCGATATCCTCTACGCGTGGATCGACCCGAAAATCCGGTACTGAGCCCATGGTCTTCGACGAAACCAAGATGAATTCCCTCGCCGATGCGACCAGCCAGCCCGACGTCGCCGGGCGCTCGCTCTGGGCTGACGCACGCCGGCGGTTCTTTCGCAACAAGGCGGCGTTGCTGGGCCTCGGCCTGCTGATCTTCGTGGTCTGCTTCGCGATCTTCGGCAACTACATCGCCGCCTGGAACAACTCCGACATCGACTACAACGTGATGGGCGACGCGAGCCTGTCCGGGCCGTCGCTCAGCAACGGCCATTACTTCGGCGTGGACGACCTAGGCCGCGACCTTTTCGCCCGCACCGTGCAGGGCACGCAGATCTCGCTTCTCGTCGGTATCATCGGCTCGGCCATCGCGGTGATCGTGGGCACGGTCTACGGCGCCATCGCGGGCTATTTCGGCGGCCGGGTCGACGGCGTCATGATGCGCATCGTCGATATCCTGCTGGCGATCCCCTACATGTTCGTGCTGATCCTGCTCTTGGTCATGTACGGCCGGTCGATCGGCATGCTGTTCGTGGGCGTCGGCCTGATCTCGTGGCTGGAAATGTCGCGGATCGTGCGAGGGCAGACACTGACACTCAAGAACCGCGATTACGTCGAGGCCGCGCGCGCCATCGGCGTGCCGCCGCTGACGATCATCCGCCGCCACATCCTGCCCAACCTCGTGGGTGTCGTGGTGGTGTTTGCCACGCTGCTGGTGCCGCTGATGATCCTGACGGAAAGCTTCATCTCGTTCCTCGGCCTCGGCGTGCAGGAACCCCAGACATCGCTGGGCGCGCTGATCTCGGAGGGCGCCGGCACCATGAACTATGGTACGCTGTGGCAGCTGGCCTTCCCACTGTTCTTCTTCATCATCACCCTCTTCGGGTTCTATTTCGTGGGCGACGGCCTGCGCGATGCCCTCGACCCAAAGGAGCGCTGATCATGCCCCTTCTCGATATCAAGGACCTGAACGTCCGCTTCGGCACCCCCGACGGCGAGATCCACGCCGTGAACGGCGTCAACCTGAGCCTCGGCCGGGGCGAGGCGCTGGGGATCGTCGGCGAAAGCGGCTCCGGCAAGTCGCAGCTGAGCTTTTCGCTGATGGGCCTGCTGGCCTCGAACGGGCGGGCCTCAGGGTCGGTGACATTTGATGGGCAGGAGATCCTGAACCTGCCCGAGCCCCAGCTGAACCGCATCCGGTCCGAGCGCATCGCCATGGTGTTCCAGGACCCGATGACAGCGCTCAACCCCTACATGCGGATCTCGGACCAGCTGACCGAGGTACTGGTTCTGCACAAGGGCCTGTCGAAGCGCGACGCGCTGAAGGAGGCGGTGGCGATACTGGATGCCGTGCGCATCCCCGATGCCGCGAACCGCGTGCGGCTTTACCCGCACGAGTTCTCGGGCGGGATGCGGCAGCGGGTGATGATCGCCATGGCCCTTCTGTGCAAGCCCGACCTTCTGATCGCGGACGAACCCACCACCGCGCTGGACGTGACGGTGCAGGCCCAGATCATGGAACTGCTGGGAGAGCTTCGTCGCGAGCTTGGCATGGCGACGATCCTGATCACCCATGACCTTGGCGTCGTCGCGGGCTTCTGCGACCGGGCGATCGTGATGTACGGCGGCCGGGTGATGGAGGAATCCCCCGTCGATCCGCTCTTCGAGGCGCCGAGCCACCCCTACACCCGCGGACTGCTTTCCGCCCTCCCCCGGCTGGACGAGGACACGGCGGCGACGCCGATCCGCGGCAACCCGCCGAACATGGCGGGCGCGACGGTGGGCTGCCCGTTCCGCCCGCGCTGCGACTTCGCCGAAGGGATCTGCGCGCAGGAGATGCCCCCGCTCGAGGGCTTCGCCCCCGGCCGCACCCGCGCCTGCCACCGCGCCATCTCGGCGCTGAACGAGGAGGCCGCGGCATGACCACCCCCGCCAAGGCGCCCCTGATCGAGGCGCGCGACCTGCGCGTGACCTTCGAGATCCGCCGCCCGTCCGACCTGCCATGGACGACACCGCCCAAGCTGCGCGCCGTCAACGGCGTGTCCTTCACGCTGGAAGAGGGCAAGACCCTCGGCATCGTGGGTGAATCCGGTTGCGGAAAGTCCACGCTGGCGCGCGCGCTGATCCGCATGCTGCCCGCCGAGGGCGAGGTGATCTGGGAAGGCAAGACCGACCTTCTGAAGCTGTCGCCCCGGCAGATGCTGAAGCACCGGGCCGACATCCAGATGATCTTTCAGGATCCGCTGGCCGCGCTCGACCCCCGGATGACGGTGGGAGAGATCATCGCCGAGCCGCTCCGCACCCATCGGCCCCGCATGGGCGCCAGGGCGCGCAAGGAGAAGGTGCGCGAGATGATGGAGAAGGTCGGCCTCCTGCCGAACCAGATCAACCGCTACCCGCACGAGTTCTCGGGCGGCCAGTGCCAGCGGATCGGCATCGCCCGGGCGCTGGTGGTGGAGCCGAAGCTTCTGATCTGCGACGAGCCGGTCTCGGCGCTCGACGTGTCGATCCAGGCGCAGGTGATCGCGCTGCTGGAGGACCTGCGGCGGGAACTGGGCCTGACCATCGTCTTCATCGCGCATGACCTCTCGGTGGTGCGCCATGTCTGCGACGAGGTGCTGGTGCTCTACCTCGGCCAGATGATGGAGACGGGGGAGTCGAAGGCGCTGTTCCGTCAGCCGGAACATCCCTACACCCAGGCGCTTCTGTCGGCCGTACCGATCCCCGACCCGAAGGTCGAGCGGTCTAAGACCCTGATCACGCTGGAGGGCGACCTGCCCAGCCCGCTGAACCCGCCCTCGGGCTGCCCGCTTCGCACCCGCTGCGGCCGCGCGACCGAGGTCTGCGCCCAGACGCCGCCCGTCCGGCACCGCGCGGCCAGCACCGTGGTCTGCCACCACCCCGGCCCCGCCGAGGCATTGCAGGACGTGCTGGCCGAGGGCTGAGCGAACCATTGCCCGGGCGACCAGCCCGGGCAGCGGCCTATCGTGAGCTTGCAAGGCGCCCCAACGCCCGAGACGGGCGGGACTTTCGCGAACTGCCTCGCCCCGGCGTTCAGGCCACGCCCGACCCTCCGCCCCGGAGGGCGCATTGCAACGCCGCCGCAGGCTCAGGCGACAGAGGGGTGTGGCACGACCAAGTACCCGCCAACGCCGCAGGAACAGCGCCTGCCCGGGGCCGGGCGCCGCCCCTCTCAGCTGGCGCCCTTGCTCCCCCCTCAGATGTCGAACGTCGCGAAGACCGGCGCGTGATCCGAGGGCTGCTCCCACCCGCGCACGTCGCGCAGGATGCGGCTGGAATGCGCGGCCCCGGCGATGTCGGGCGTGGCCCAGACGTGATCCAGCCGGCGCCCCTTGTCCGCCGCGTCCCAGTCGGGCGAGCGGTAGGACCACCAGGAATACAGGTTCCCCTCGGGGATGTCCTTGCGGGTCACGTCGACCCAGCCACCGGCTTCCTGCGTCTCGGCCAGCGCCTCGACCTCGACAGGCGTATGGCTGACCACTTTCAGAAGCTGCTTGTGGTTCCAGACGTCATCCTCGCGGGGTGCGATGTTCAGATCGCCCACCAGGATCGACCGCTCCGGCGTCTCGGCCCGGAACGCATCGCGCATCGCTGCGAGATAGTCGAGCTTCTGCCCGAACTTCTCGTTCACCGTGCGGTCGGGCACGTCGCCCCCGGCAGGGACGTAGAAGTTGTGCACCGTGACCCCGTTTTCCAGTCGCGCGGCGATGTGCCGGGCATGGCCGAGGCCTGCATAATCCTCGGCCCCCGCTTCCTCGATCGGCTGTTTAGACAGGATCGCCACGCCGTTGTAGCCCTTCTGCCCCCGGGCCAGGCAATGGGCGTAACCATGGGCCTTGAAGACGTCGACCGGGATCTTGTCGACCGGGCTCTTGCATTCCTGCAGGCACAGGACGTCGGGCGCCTCCTCGCGCAGAAGCCGCGCGACGAGGGCGGCGCGCAGGCGGACCGAGTTGATGTTCCAGGTGGCAAGCGTGAACGGCATGGCAAGTCCTTCGAGGCATGCGGGACAGAGTCGGGGCGATGGAGGGCGGAAGATAGGCCCCGCAGCCGGGGGCCTCAAGCAGGTTCCGACGGCGGGTGCCATGTCTCTCCGCCGAACCACGCCAATCCGCGGCGCGGCGCCACCGAGGTTGGGATGGCGGTGGACCTCCGACACGTCACCGCTCACCCTGGTCCTCCCGGGGACGCCGTTCGCCGCTTGCCACCGCGGCCGCCCCGGGCGAGGATCGGCGTGAATGTCCGAGGTTCCCGATGCGTGCTGTCCAGTTCTCCGCCCCGCTTGCCCCCCACCCTGCCGCCGCGCATCGCGCCCGGCGCCTCCGGGCAGCTCGGGCCGGGGCCTTGGCGCTGCTGTCCGGCCTGCTTGCCGGCGCACTCCCGGCCCTGCCCGCAGCGGCCACAGTACTGGGCCGGATGGAGGCGCAGATCGCCGGGCGGCACATCACCTATCACACCTCGGACACCGCCGCAGCAGGCTCCGGCTGGGAGGCCCGGGCCAACCGCAAGGTCGTGTCGATCCTGTGGAAGGGGCCAGCCCCGACCGACCTCCTGCTGATGGAGATGACGCTGGAGAACGGCAGCCCTGCGTCGGCGCGCCTCCTGTTGCCCGAGGCCCGCCAGGGTGCGGTCGAAGCGAAGGCGCCGCGCGATCTGTCGGTCAGGTTGCAGGCCGTGCGGACCGACGGAAGCTGGCTGAAGCTGAAGGGCCGTGCGACCGGCACCTTCTACCCGCTTCGCCGGGGCGGGGCGCTGCTGCCGGACGACGGCCTCCCCGTCACGGTGCGGTTCGATACCTGGGTGCCCGGCATCGCGCCGCCCGCACAGTCCAAGCCCTCCCATCGGAAAACCGGCAAGACGGCCACGGAGACGGAGACGGGCGCGACGCGCAAGGCGCACCCCGCCGCGCCCGAACGCTCGCCATTGCCGAAACCCCGCGCGCCGGCCCCTACGGCGGCCCATCAGGAGACACCCTGACATGCCCGCCCCCCTCGTGCTGCGCAATCGCGGCTTCGGCCTCCTGATCTCGGCCAGCGCGGTGTCGAACCTCGGCGACGGGGTCTCGGCGCTGGCCTTTCCCTGGCTCGCCACCCTGATCACCCGCGACCCGCTGCTGATCGGGGTGCTCGCGATGGCCGGGCGCCTGCCATGGCTGATGTTCTCGCTTCCCGCCGGGGTGATGACCGACCGCTGGGACCGCGGGCGGATCATGGTACGGGCCGACCTGGTGCGGCTGGTGCTGACCCTCGGGGTGGTCGCGCTGATCCTGTCGGTGCCGGCGCTGGATGGCGCCGCACCGGGCGGAAGCCTCGCCGGCGCGGGCTGGCTGATGGCGGTGCTGGCGGCACTGTCGTTCCTTCTGGGCACCGCCGAGGTGCTGCGCGAGAACGCGGCGCAGACCGCCCTTCCCGCGATCGTCGCCCCTGCGGATCTGGAACGCGCCAACGGCCAGCTCTGGAGCGCCGAACACCTCATGGCCTCGTTCCTCGGGCCGCCGCTGGCGGGTGTCCTGATCGCCGCGGCGGTGCCCCTGCCCTTCGCCTTCGATGCCGCGACCTTCGCGGTGGCAGCCGGCCTCGTCGCGCTGATCGCGATGCCGCGGTTGGCGCCCGTGGCGACGCGCCGCCGCTTCCTGGCCGAGATGGCCGAGGGCATCGCCTGGATGCGCGCCAATCCCTTCGTCCTGCGCCTCGCGGTGATGCTGGGGCTGATGAACGCCCTCTTCACCGCCGGGCAGACAGTGCTGGTGCTCTATGCCCAGGACATCCTCCACCTCGGCGCCGTGGCCTTCGGCGGCCTGATGACCGCGGGCGCGATGGGCGGGATCGCGGGCGGCCTTCTCTGCCCCGGCCTCGTGCGGCGCCTCGGCGGCGACCGAAGCCTTCAGCTCGCACTGGCGATGATGGCTGTCTCGGACCTCGTGATCATGGCCGCCACCTCGGCCCCGGCGGTCGGGGGCGCGATCGTGCTGCAGGTGCTGGGCGGCATGCTCTGGAACGTGGTCACGGTCTCCTACCGCCAGCGGGTTATCCCGCCGCTGCTGCTGGGCCGGGTGAACAGCGTCTACCGCTTCTTCGGCTGGGGCGCGATCCCGCTCGGCGCGCTTGCCGGCGGTGCCATCGTCGCCGGGCTGGAGCCCGCGCTCGGCCACGTGGCCGCCCTCCGCGCGCCCTACGCGGTGGCGGCCGCAGGCGGCGGCGCCCTCCTGCTCTACGCGCTGGCCCGGCTCAGAATGCCCGCCTGCGCCAAGTGATCACCGCCGACGGCCCGCCCAGCCCCTTTCCCCGCGCGGCCCCCTTTCATCTTGGCGAAGATACTCCGGGGGTTCGGAGGCTGGCCCCCGGCCTCACCCCCGCCCCCGGCCTCACCCCCGCACGCCCATCCTCCCCCAACGCAAAGGGCCCCGAGGTTTCCCCGGGGCCCATCGCCGCGTTACGCGCGTCCGTCACTTCTTCAGCGCAAGATCCGTGACCTCATGCGTCCAGGCCCCCTCGGGCTTCTTGGTGATCGCCGGGTTCTCGGGCGAGATCGCCGACAGCAGCGTGTTCACCGTCTCGTCGTAATCCTTCGGATCCAGCGCGCCGTCCGAACCCTCGGTAAGCTTCGCCACCTCCTTCATCATGTATTCCTGGTGCTCCAGCGTCTGGGCGCCCGAGGCATCGTTGTCGATGACGATCTTGGCGGCCTCGTCGGGGTGCTGTTCGGCCCATTTCCAGCCCTTCATCGAGGCCCGCACGAACTTCACCATGTCGCCCTTGAACTTCTCGTCCTTGAGCTTCGGCCCGAGGACATAGAGCCCGTCCTCCAGCATCCCCACCCCTTCCTTGAGGTAGTTGAAGGTCACCAGCTGGTCGGGCTTGATCCCCGCGTCCAGAACCTGGCCGTATTCGTTGTAGGTCATGACCGAGATGCAATCGGCCTGGTGCTGCAACAGCGGATCGACGTTGAAGCCCTGCTTGAGAACGGTCACCCCGTCCTTGCCGCCCTCGGTCGGGATCTTCAGCTTCGCCATCCAGGCGTAGAACGGGTATTCGTTGCCGTAGAACCAGACCCCCAGCGTGTGGCCCGGGAAATCCTTGGGCGACGAGATGCCCGAGGATTTCAGGCACGTCAGCTCCAGCCCGCCGTGCTTGAACGGCTGGGCGATGTTGACCAGCGGCAGGCCCTTCTCGCGCGCGGCCAGAGCGGCGGCCATCCAGTCGACGATCACGTCGGCGCCACCACCCGCGATCACCTGCTCGGGCGCAATGTCCGGGCCGCCCGGCTTGATCGTGACGTCCAGCCCCTCGTCGGTGTAGAAGCCCTTGTCCTTGGCGACGTAATACCCCGCGAACTGCGCCTGCGTGACCCACTTGAGCTGCAGCGTCACCTTGTCGGCGGCACTGGCCGAAACCGCCGCCCCCGCCACCATCGCGCCGGCAATCGCCCCGGCTACCAGTTTCCTCATTCCTTCAACCTCCGTGTTGGCGGGCCGGGTTGTCCCGGTCCCGGGTTCTCTTTCACTCGTCCTGTCGCGGAGGGGTCACCCCCGCGCCCGCTGTGACGGATGCCAGAAGGTCACGGCCCTCTCGATCATCGCCACAATGCCATAAAACGCGCTTCCGGCCAGCGCCGCGACCGTGATCTCGGCCCAGACCATGTCGAGGCCCATCCGCCCGACCTCGGTCGAGATGCGAAAGCCCATCCCCTTCACCGGCGAGCCGAAGAACTCCGCCACGATCGCGCCGATCAGCGCCAGGGTCGTCGCGATCTTCAGCCCGTTGAAGACAAAGGGCATGGCCGCCGGCAGCCGCAGTTTCCACAGGCTCTGCCAGTAGCTCGCCGAATAGGTGGCCATCAGGTCGCGCTGCATCTTCTCGGACGCCGCCAGCCCCTCGACCGTGTTCACCAGCACCGGGAAGAACACCATCACCACGACGACCGCCGCCTTCGACTGCCAGTCGAACCCGAACCACATCACGAGGATCGGGGCCGTGCCCACGATCGGCAGGGCGGCGACGAAGTTCCCCACCGGCAGGAGCCCCCTTTGCAGGAAGGGCGAGCGGTCGACGAGGATCGCGACGATCACCGCCGCCGCGCAACCGATCACATAGCCCGACAGCGCGCCCTTGATGAAGGTCTGCACGAAATCGACCCAGAGGATCGGCAGGCTGCCCGCGATCTTCACCGCGATCTCGGTCGGCGGCGGCAGGATCACCAGCGGCACGTTCAGCCCGCGCACCAGCCCCTCCCACACCACCAGCAGGGTCAGGCCGAACAGCGCCGGCACGATCAGGCCGACCGCCCGGCTCTTCGCCCAGCGACCGTTCGAGAGCCGGATGTTCACGGCCCAGGCTGCGGCCCAGAAGACCAGTACCGAGACGATCCAGATCATTGCCGCATCCCCATCCGCCGCAGCGTCACCGCCTGCAGCGCGCCGATCGCGCCGACAAGAACCGCCGCCACGATCGCCGCCATGAACAGCGCGGCCCAGATCATCACCGTCTGGCCGTAATAGCTGCCCGACAGCAGCCGCGCGCCAAGGCCCGCGACCGCGCCCGTGGGCATCTCGCCCACGATGGCACCGACGAGGGCGGCGGCGGCCGCAATCTTCAGCGAGGTGAAGAAATAGGGCATCGAGGCGGGAAAGCGCAGCTTCCAGAAGGTCTGGGACCGGCTGGCCGAATAGGTCTTCAGAAGGTCGAGCTGCATGCCATCGGGGCTGCGGAAGCCCTTCACCATGCCGACCACGACCGGGAAGAAGCTGAGATAGGCCGAGATGATCGACTTCGGCAACAGCCCGGTGATGCCGACCGAGGCCATCACCACGATCACCATCGGCGCGATGGCGAGGATCGGGATCGTCTGGCTGGCGATCGCCCAGGGCATCACCGACATGTCCATCGCGCGGTTGTGCACGATCCCCACCGCCAGCAGCACCCCCAGCCCGGTGCCGATCGCGAACCCCAGCAGCGTCGCCGAGAGCGTCACCCAGGCATGGTAGACAAGGCTGCGCTTCGAGGTGATGGCCTGACCGAACACACCCTGCCAAAGCCCCTCGGCCACCTGGTGCGGCGCAGGCAACTTCGGGCGTTTCTGCGCCATCGTGTCGGTCAGGATCTGCGAGAAGGTGACGGTCTGGTTGTTGCGCGCCGCCTGGTCGAGGGTCCACTGGGAATTCATCCAGACCGAGGCGCCGTACCAGACCACGAGGATCGCGGCCACGACGGTGAGGATCGGGATCACGGATCTCATGCATGCCTCCCCTTGCTTTCATTGTTCTCCAAATACGCAAGCAGCGCCCGTGGCCGGCGGGCCGCCGTGCGTATTTTAAGAACAATGAAAGGATTTGGGTGTGAGCTTGGCGCACGGTACAGGCTGGCGAGCCGATGACCGTGAACGATGAAAGGGGGGCCCGCGTCCCTACCCCAAGCGCGGGACGGCACAGGGGGGCGCAGGGCGACCGAAGCCCCCCGGGCCGTGACCCGCGACTCAGTCATAGGAATGCCCCGCGCGCAGCCCGTCGCGGACCCGGTGGGCGACCTCGATGAACGCGCTACTGTCGCGGATGTCGAGGGGGCGGTCCTTCGGCAAGGGGCTTTCGATCACGTCGGTGATCCGGCCGGGCCGGGGCGACATGACCACGATCCTGGTGGACAGGTAGACCGCCTCGGGGATCGAGTGGGTGACGAAGCCGATGGTCTTTCCGGTCCGCGCCCAGAGCTTCAGGAGTTCCTCGTTCAGCCGGTCGCGGACGATCTCGTCCAGCGCGCCGAAGGGTTCGTCCATCAGGAGGATCTCGGCGTCGAAGGCCAGCGCCCGGGCGATCGAGGCGCGCTGCTGCATTCCGCCCGACAGCTGCCAGGGGAACTTCTTGCCGAAGCCGCCGAGGTCGACCAGATCCAGCACCTCCTCGACGCGCCGTACCTGCTCGGCCCGGTCGAACCCCATGATCTCCAGCGGCAGCCTGATGTTGCCGGCGATGGTGCGCCAGGGATACAGCCCCGCGGCCTGGAAGACATAGCCGTAGGCCCGGCTCTTGCGCGCTTCGTCCGGGGTCATGCCGTTGACGGAAAGCGTGCCCTCGGTCGGATGCTCCAGCGCTGCGATGGCACGCAGGAACGTCGTCTTGCCGCAGCCCGACGGCCCGATGAACGAGACGAAATCGCCCTTCTCGATCGTCAGGTTCACATCCTTGAGCGCATGAACCGGGCCGTCGTTCGTGGAGAACGTCAGCCCGAGGTTCCTTGCCTCGATCACCGTTTGCGCGGGGGAAGCCGTATCCTTCATCACACCCCGCTCGGCGGAATGCCCGACCGCTGGACCGGCCGCGGGGCGGTCAGGTCCTTCCAGCTCGACAGCGCCTTCGACACCGCGCCGTTCGGCGGACGGCTGACGAATTCGCCGTGCCCCTCCTTCGGGTTCAGATCGCCATCCACCACCGCGACACGGCCGCGCGACAGGGTGTAGCGCGGCAGGCCCTTCACCGTCTTGCCCTCGAAGACGTTGTAATCGATCGCCGATTGCTGGGCCGAGGCGGAGATCGTCTTCTCCTTCTCCGGATCCCACACGATCAGGTCGGCATCGGCGCCCACCAGCACGGCGCCCTTCCTGGGGTAGATGTTCAGGATCTTGGCGATATTGGTCGAGGTGACGGCCACGAATTCCTGCGGCGTCAGGCGCCCCGTCCCCACCCCGTAGGTCCAGAGCATCGGCAGACGGTCCTCCAGCCCGCCGGTCCCGTTCGGGATCTTGGTGAAATCGCCGACGCCGTAGCGCTTCTGGTCCGTGGTGAAGGCGCAATGGTCGGTCGCCACGCAGGAAAGCGACCCAGAGGCGAGGCCGTTCCACAGGCTGTCCTGATGCTGCTTGTTGCGGAAGGGCGGGCTCATCACGCGGCGCGCGGCATGGTCCCAGTCCTTGTCGAAATACTCGCTCTCATCCAGCGTCAGGTGCTGGATCAGCGGCTCGCCCCAGACCCGCTTGCCCGCCTGTCGCGCGCGGCGGATCGCCTCGTGGCTCTCCTCGCAACTCGTGTGCACCACGTAGAGCGGAACCCCCGCCATGTCGGCGATCATGATGGCGCGGTTGGTCGCCTCGCCCTCCACCTGCGGCGGGCGCGAATAGGCGTGCCCCTCCGGCCCGTTGTTGCCCTCGGCCAGAAGCTTCGCCGACAGCTCGGCCACCACGTCGCCGTTCTCGGCATGCACCAGCGGAATCGCCCCCAGCTCGGCACAGCGGCGGAACGAGGAATACATCTCGTCGTCGTTCACCATCAGACTGCCCTTGTAGGCCATGAAATGCTTGAAGGTGTTGATGCCGCGCTCCTGCACGACGGTCTGCATCTCGTCGAACACCTGCTTCGACCACCAGGTGATCGCCATGTGAAAGCTGTAGTCGCAATGTGCCCGGGTCGACTTGTTGTCCCACTTCTTCAGCGCGTCGAGCAGGCTCTCCCCCGGGCTGGGCAGCGCGAAATCCACCACCATCGTGGTCCCGCCCGCCAGCGCCGCGCGCGTGCCGCTTTCGAAATCATCCGAGGAATAGGTGCCCATGAAGGGCATCTCCAGATGCGTATGCGGATCGATCCCGCCCGGCATGACGTAGCAGCCGGTCGCGTCCAGCACCTCGTCGCCGTTCAGATCGGGGCCGATCTCGACGATCCTGCCGCCCTCGACCTTGACGTCGGCCGCATAGGTCAGGTCCGCCGTCACGATCGTTCCGTTCTTGATGACAGTACTCATCCCTGCCTCCCTTTTCCATCGAAGGGCGCCGCACACCCTTTCATTGTTCCACAAATACGCCGGGGGGTCCGGGGGGCTGGCCCCCCGGCCTCATTCCACGACGACTGCCGTCTCCAGCACCGCATGCAGAAGCACGTCCGCCCCGGCCCCGGCCCACTCCTGGCTGATCTCCTCGGCCTCGTTGTGCGACAGGCCGTCGACGCAGGGGCACATGATCATCGCCGTCGGCGCCACCTGCGCGATCCAGCAGGCATCGTGCCCCGCGCCCGAGATGATGTCGCGGTGCGAATAGCCAAGGCTCTCGGCCGCCTTCCTGACGGCGCCCACGCAACCCGCGTCGAAGGTGACCGGATCGAAGCCGCCGACCTTCTCGAACTCCACGCCAAGGCCCATCTCGTCGCAGATCGCCTGCGCGCCCTCCTTCAGCCGGGTCTCCATGTCCTCGATCACCGCAAGGTCGGGCGAGCGGAAGTCGACCGTGAACACCGCCTTGCCGGGGATCACGTTGCGCGAGTTGGGATAGACGTCGATATGCCCCGCCGCCCCCACCGCATGCGGCGCGTGGGACCAGGCGATCTCGTCCACCAGCTGCAGCACCCGCGCCATGCCGAGGCCCGCATTCCTGCGCATCGGCATGGGGGTGGAACCGGTATGCGCATCCTTCCCGGTGATCGTGACCTGCGTCCAGCTCAGTCCCTGGCCATGGGTCACCACGCCGATATCCTTGCCCTCGGCCTCGAGAATCGGGCCTTGCTCGATGTGCAGCTCGAACATCGCGTGCATCTTGCGCGCGCCGACCACCTCGTCGCCGACCCAGCCGATCCGACTGAGCTCATCACCGAAGGTGTTGCCCTCCGCATCCGTGCGCGCATAGGCCCAGTCCTGCGTGTGGATCCCCGCGAAGACGCCCGAGGCCAGCATCGCGGGGGCAAAGCGCGTGCCCTCCTCGTCGGTCCAGTTGGTGACGACGATCGGATGCTTCGTCTTCACGTCGAGGTCGTTCATCGTCCGGATGACTTCCAGCGCGCCCAGAACCCCCAGCACGCCGTCGTACTTGCCGCCCGTGGGCTGCGTGTCCAGGTGGCTGCCCATGTAGACCGGAAGCGCGTCGGGGTCGGTGCCCGCCCGGGTCGCGAACATGTTGCCCATGGTGTCCACGCCCATGGTCATGCCCGCGGCTTCGCACCACCCCTTGAACAGCGCGCGGCCCTCGGCATCGGCATCGGTCAGGGTCTGGCGATTGTTGCCGCCCGCCACGCCCGGGCCCACCTTCGCCATTTCCATGAGCGAGTCCCACAGGCGCGCGGGGTTGATGCGGAGGTTCTCTCCGGGTGCAGCCATGTCGTTCTCCCTGTCGGCGGGGTTTGCAACCCTCTTGCGACGAATCCAATTCTGACCATATGGTCAGGCTTGAGACTGGGACGGCTCTGACCATCCGGTCAAGGTTTATCTCGGGAGAAAGCGCAGGATGAACGAGGAATCGCCGGTCGGACGCCCAAAAAAAGGGCGGCGCGAGGCGGCGCGGGAAGCGACCGAGCAGGCGATCCTCGAGGCCGCCGAGAAGGTCTTTGCCGAGGCCGGCTTCGGCGGGGCGACGATGCAGCTGATCGCCGATCTGGCAGGGCTGCCCAAGGCCAATCTGCACTATTACTTCGCCACCAAGGAATCGCTCTACCGCGCGGTGGTGGAGCGGATCTTCCGGATCTGGCTGCACGCCGCAGACCAGATGGACGAGGCCGCGGGCCCGGCCGAGGGGATCGGCGCCTACATTGACGCCAAGATGGAGATCTCGCGCCGTCACCCGAACGGGTCGAAAGTCTGGGCGTCGGAGGTGATGCACGGCGCCCCGGTGATCCAGGATTACCTTGAGACCACGCTGCGCGACTGGACTGCGGGGCGCTGCGCGGTGATCGAGCGCTGGATCGCCGAGGGCCGGATGGCCCCGGTTGACCCGCGCCACCTTCTCTACATGCTGTGGGCCACGACCCAGCATTACGCCGACTTCAACCACCAGATCGAAACGCTGAACGGCGGCCGCCCGCTGTCGGCCGCGGACTGGGAGGCGGCGAAGACCAACGTCAAGGAAGTGATCCTGCGCGGGATCGGCGCGCTGGACTGATCCTGCCCCGCCGGGCCAGGGTCAGCAATGGGGTCAGGACCGGAGCCAGGACCGGGGCTGCGCCCCGCCTCGGGAGGGCTCGCTTTCCCGGCCCGGTGCCCTACCCTTTCCCCCGAACGATCGGAGGAAAGCCATGCGCAAGCTTCAGACCCAGGGGGTGCACCACATCACGCTGACTGGGGCCGACCGGCAGTCGACGATCGACTTCTGGGAGGGCGTGCTGGGGATGCCCTTCGTCTTCGACCAGCCCAACCTCGACAACCCGGATGAGGGACACCTCTATTTCGATCCGGGCGACGGGCGGCTCATCACCGTCTTCACCAACGAGGCCCGCGCGCCCGTCCACGACCGAACGCCCACCGATCCGGGCTGCGTCCACCACCTCGCCTTCGCCGTCAGCATGGCGACCCACCGGCAGGCAGTCGAACGGCTGGACGAACGCGGCATTCGCCATTCGGGGGTGAAGGACCGGGGCTTCATGGACTCGATCTACTTCACCGACCCGCTGGGCCTGCTGATCGAGCTTGCCTGCTACAAGTTCGACCCGCCGCGCGGCTTTGCCCATGCCGACGTGATGATCGCGGCGCATCGTCTTCGGGTCGCGCGCGGCGACGATCACATCGCCGAGGTCCACCTTGCCGACGCGATCGAGGAGCTGATCGCCGGATCGCAGGGATCGCTGAGCGGGGACCGCGGCGCGAAGAACCCCTACTGACCGCCGCCCAGCCGGAACCCTGCCTCTGCCGCCGCGTCCACCGGTAGCCCCATCAGCGCCAGCACCTCGGCGATCCGCGCCTCGCATTCCGCGGGCTGGGCGGCAGGCAGCAGGTTCTGGCCGAAATACCACGTAAGGTACTTGGCGAAGGGCGTCCGGGCCGCCTCGGCCGCCTGCATCGCCGCGCCGATCGCATCGGCACGGTAGAGCGTGGTCACCGCGTGATGGAAATCCACCTGCGCCGACACCACGGCGGGCACCCGGTGCAGCATCGCCTCGATCGCCACGGCCGAGCAGCGGGTCACCACCACCGCCGATTTCGCCAGCACCTCGTGCAGGTTGGGCGTGGCCACGATGACCCCGTTCCGCGGGTCATGATAGCGCGCCATCACCTCGGTCTCGCGCAGGCCCGACCATGGGTGTGGCTTGATCACCACCGGACGGTCGCCCCGCTGGCGCAGGGTCTCGGCGATCAGATCGGGATAGGCCGCGTAGCTCGGGTAATGCTCCGGCGCGGCAAAGGTCTGCGCGGCGATGGTGATGCAGCCGTCGGGGATCTCCACCTCGCCCGCGGGCGCCTGCGCGAACTTCGTCCGCCCGGTCGCGACGAAGCGCTGGCGCAGGCGGGCCATGAACTTGGCCGAGAACTCCTCGGCCATCTTGTGCGGGCGGAAGTCGCGCAGCCGGACTGAGGAATTGTTGCGCACCCCCAGGGGATCGAAGAACCAGAACCCGTTCAGATAGCCCGGAAAGCAATGCACGAGGTCGGGCCGGGTGGCGGGCACCGGCGGCCGCTCGATCATCCAGATGTTTAGGAGGCCCGGCCGCGGCGCAACCGGCGCAACCGCCGTCAGCCCGTCGACCGGTGCCAGCCGGTAGCCGTTGCGCTCCAGCAGGCCCGAGAGCGTGCTGAGGAAATCGAGGCGCCCGGCGCAGGCCGCCTCCAGCAGCTTGTCCTGCGAATAGACCAGCGCGAGACGCCCGCCCGCCGCCGACACCTCGGCGGCCAGCCTCTCGGCCTCGGCCATGGTCAGGGGGGCGGTCACCGCGTCACTCATCCTGTCCCCCACCGACTGGCCCCGCCGACTGGCCCCGCCGACTGGCCCTCACCGAAGGCTCACCCCTTCAGCTCGACCTCGACAAAGGTCATCGGCGCATCGCCGCCGTTGATGACGTTATGCTCGGTGCCCACGGGCCGGCGATAGGCGCTGCCGGCGGGCACAACGCTTTGCGTGACCTCGCCCCCTGGCAGTTCCAGTTTCAGCGTACAGTCCGTCACCGTGGTGATGACGTACTCCATACCGTGGGTATGCCATCCCGTCTCGGCCCCCGGCGCGAAATCGTAGCGGGTGACCCGTACCTTCTCGTCATCGAGAAGGACCGTGGCCGCCGCCCCGGCGCGCGTCATTCCAGCGTCTCCAGCACCTCTTTCAGCGTGCCGATCAGCTGGTCGATCTGCGGCTTCTCGATGATCAGGGGCGGCGACATGGCGATGATGTCGCCGGTGGTGCGGATCAGGATGCCCTTCTCATAGGCCTTGAGGAAGGCGTTGAACGCCCGCTTCGTGGGTTCCCCCGCGATCGGCGCCAGCTCCACCGCGCCGATCAGGCCCATGTTCCGGATGTCGATCACGTGGCGCGTGCCCTTCAGCGAATGCAGCGCCTCCTCCCAATAGGGGGCGAGTTCAGCGGCACGTTCGAAAAGGCCTTCCTCCTTGTAGGTGTCCAGCGTGGCGATCCCGGCGGCCGAGGCGATCGGGTTGCCGGAATAGGTGTAGCCGTGGAACAGCTCGATCATGTGCTCGGGGCCCTGCATGAAGGCGTCGTGCACCTCGGCCGAGCACATCACCGCGCCCATCGGGATCACGCCGTTGGTCAGGCCCTTGGCCGTGGTCATCATGTCCGGCACCACACCGAAGTGCTGGCCAGCGAAGGCCGACCCAAGCCGCCCGAAGCCGGTGATCACCTCGTCGAAGATCAAGAGGATGCCACGCTTCTTCGTGATCGCGCGTAGCTTCTCCAGATACCCCTTGGGCGGCAGCAGCACGCCGGTGGAGCCCGCCATGGGTTCGACGATCACCGCGGCGATGGTCTCGGCCCCGTGCAGCGCGACGATACGCTCCAGCTCATCGGCAAGGTTCGCGCCGTGTTCCGGCTGCCCCCTGGTGTAGGCGTTCTGGTCCGGCAGGTGGGTGTGCGGCAGGTGGTCCACACCGGCCAGCAAAGTGCCGAAATGCTTGCGGTTCGACACGATCCCGCCGACGGAGATGCCGCCGAAGTTGACCCCGTGATAGCCGCGCTCGCGCCCGATCAGGCGGGTGCGCTGCCCCTCGCCGCGGGCACGGTGATAGGCGATCGCGATCTTCAGCGCGGTTTCGACCGACTCGGAGCCCGAGTTGGTGTAGAAGACGTGTTCCATCCCCTCCGGCGCGATGTCGATCAGGCGGTTGGCCAGCTCGAAGGCAATGGGGTGGCCCATCTGGAACGCCGGCGCATAGTCAAGCTCTCCCGCCTGTTTCCGGATCGCCTCGGTGATCTTCGGCCGGCAATGGCCCGCGTTGCAGCACCACAGACCCGCAGTGCCATCCAGCACCTCGCGCCCGTCGGCGGTGGTGTAATGCATGTCCTTCGCGGCCACGAACATCCGCGGCGCCTTCTTGAACTGGCGGTTCGCGGTGAAAGGCATCCAGAAGGCATCAAGATCGTTCGGGGCGGGTTTGCGGTCCAGGGCCATGGGCCTCTCCATCACAAGGCGCGCCGCGAGAGGCGGCGCACGGGTATCGGTTTCTGACCGGATGGTCAGGCTCACGCTAGGCAGCCTTGCATGCCACAGTCAAGGGCGGGCGTCGCGGGGCGCCACATGCAAGGCACTCCCCGCGCCGCGCCAATCCGCCCCCGCGAGGGGCTTTCCTTTCCGATCGTCATCCCCCAATCTCCACGCAAGATTCTTTCAGCGGGAGGGCGCAGAATGGGGTGGTTGCCGGACGAGACCGGATTGGAGCGCAGGCCCGCGAATTTCGTGCCGCTGACACCGCTGTCGCACCTGCAGCGCGCCGCTGACCTCTTCGCCGAGCGCACCGCCCTCGTCTATGGCAGCACCCGGCGGAGCTATGCCGAATATGCCGCCCGCGTCAGCCGCCTCGCTTCGGCCCTCGCGCATCGCGGCGTTCGGCCCGGCGACGTGGTGGCGACCCTCCTGCCCAATATCCCGCCACAGGCGGAGGCGCATTTCGGCGTGCCCGCCGCGGGCGCGATCCTGAATACCATCAACACCCGGCTCGACGTCGATACGGTGGCCTATATCTTCGGCCATGCCGGCGGCAAGATCGCGCTGGTCGACAGCGCCCTGCTGCCGCTTGCCGAGGCCGCGATCAAGGCGATGGAAGGCCCGGCGCCGCAGATCGTCGAATGCGTCGACACCGAGGCCGGGCAGACCCAATCGGGCCATTACCTGACCTACGAGGAGCTGCTGGCCGAGGGCGATTCCGGCGCCGACTGGATCATGCCCGACGACGAATGGGAGAGCATCTCGCTCAACTACACCTCGGGCACGACGGGCAAGCCCAAGGGCGTGGTCTGCCATCACCGCGGCGCCTACCTCTGCACCATGGGCAACGCGATCTCGTGGCGAATGGTGCTTTATCCGGTGTACCTGACGATCGTGCCGCTGTTTCACTGCAATGGCTGGACGCACACCTGGATGATGCCGCTTCTGGGGGGCACGCTGGTGTGCTGCCGCGACATCACCGCGAAGGCGATCTACGACGCGATCGCCGACGAGGGCGTCACCCATTTCGGCGGGGCGCCGATCGTTCTCAACACCATGGTCAACGCGAAACCGGAGGACCGGCGCAGCTTCGACCACATCGTCGAGGTCTTCACAGCGGGCGCCCCGCCCCCCGCCGCGACCCTCGCCGCGTTCGAACCGCTAGGCTTCAACGTGACCCAGGTCTACGGCCTGACCGAGACCTACGGCCCCACCACCGATTGCACCTGGAAACCCGAATGGGACGCCATCGAGGGCGACGAGCGCGCGGCGCTGAAGGCCCGGACCGGCGTCGCCATGCCGATGATGGAAGAGGTCGTGGTGCACGACAACGGCACGCCCGTGGCCCGCGATGCCGCCCACCTGGGCGAGATCGCGATGCGCGGCAACGGCGTGATGAAGGGCTATTACAAGAACCCGCAGGCCACCGAGGAGGCCTTCAAGGGCGGCTATTTCCGCTCGGGCGACATCGCGTTTCAGCATCCGGACGGCTACATCAAGATCACCGACCGGGCGAAGGACATCATCATCTCGGGCGGAGAGAACGTCAGCTCCGTCGAGGTCGAGGACGCGCTGGCGCGCCACCCGGCGGTCAGCCTCTGCGCCGTGGTCGCCAAGCCCGATGAGAAATGGGGCGAGGTGCCCTGCGCCTTCGTCGAGCTGAAGGACGGCGCAGAGGTCACGGAGAAGGAGCTGATCGCCTTCTGCCGCGAGCGGCTCGCGGGGTTCAAGACGCCCAAGCACATCGTCTTTGCCGACCTGCCCAAGACCTCGACCGGGAAGATCCAGAAATTCGAGCTGCGCGCGGTGGCGAAGCTGATCGACGCCTGAATGCCGGAAGATCCGGCTGCCGGAGGCAAGGCAAGGGGGGGCGCGCCCCCCCTTGGACCCCCCGGGATATTTCCACTCAGAAGAAGGGGAGCCGGGCGCGCGAGGCGGATGACGGATCTTTGCGTCTTTCTTGTGCAAATACCTCTGTCCGGCGGGTCTCCTGCCCTTTGCCCCCGCCGCGACATGCGGTAGGATCGCCCGCGAGAGGCACAACGAGCAGGGCCCATGGCGCGCGCAACGGCGCTATCACGTTATCAACGGCTGGAAAGCCAAGGGATCTGGCGCGAGGCGCCGGACGCCCAGCGTCGTGACGTCATCGTGGCATTCGGTGAGGCTTCGCTCGTGCTGTCCGACGTCCGGTCCGAGCAGGCGCTGACCCACTGGTCGCTGCCGGCCGTGGTGCGGCTGAACCCCGGCGAGGTGCCCGCGCTCTATTCCCCGTCGGAGGACGGGGTCGAGACGCTGGAGCTTGACGACGACGAGATGATCAGCGCCATCGAGACGGTGCGCGGCGCGATCGAGGCGCGGATGCCCCGGCCGGGGCGACTGCGCCACGTGATCACCGGAACCGCGCTGACGGCGGTGGTGCTGCTGGCGGTGTTCTGGCTGCCGGGCGCGCTGATCGACCACACGGCGCAGGTCGTGCCGCAATCGAAGCGGCAGGACATCGGGCGCATGGTGCTGGCCGATCTGACGCGGATCACGGGCCCGGCCTGTTCCGATCCCGACGGCAAGCGTGCGCTGACCCTGCTGACCGACCGGCTGTTTCCCGACGGGGGGGCGCAGGTGATCGTGGTTCCCGGCGGCCCGGCGCGGGCCGTGCATCTGCCCGGCGGCTACGTGGTGCTGCGCCGCGACCTGATCGAGCGTTACGAGGGCCCCGATGTCGCCGCCGGCTACATGCTGGCCGAGCGCGCGCGGGCGGCGCAGACCGATCCGCTGAAGTCGCTGTTGCGGTGGGCCGGCGCCGCAGCGACGGTCCGGCTGCTGACCACCGGTCAGATGTCCACCGGCGCGGTGCATGGCTATGCAGAGGTGCTGCTCAAGCGCGCGGCCCAGCCGGCCGAGGTGTCCGAGACCGCGCTGATCGCCCGGTTCCGCGCCGAGGAGCTGTCGCCCGCGCCCTATGCCAGGGCGCTGGACGCCGCGACCCCGCCCGAGCCGGGGGCCGCTGCGACCGCCGCGGGCCTTCTGGCCGCCGATCCGTTCAAGAGCGATCCGCCGCCGCCGCTGATCCCCGATGACAGCTGGGTCGGCCTGCAGGGCATCTGCCAGAATTCCTAGCACCGCCATGCGCCGCGGCCACCGGCGGTGGCGCGCGGACCCGTCGGCAGCGGACCCGTCGGAAAAGGTCGGGGCGCCCCTCGCCTTTCGGAAAGGAACGCCCCTGGTCGCTTGCCTGTCCTCTGCCCTTCTTGGCTCGGGGGTCTTGCCTGTCCGTCAGCGAATATAGGCGTCGCCGAACCCCGCCTGGCGCACCGTTCCCAGTGCGGCCGTTAAACTTGCGGTCGAGGCGAAAGGCCCCGCCATGACCGTCTTCAGCACGCGCCCGCGCGCATGCATCGTTCCCATCGCCACCGGCAGCCCCGCCGCGCGCAGCCGTGCCGCCGTGCGGGTTGCGTTGCCCGGTTCGCCGAAGGCGCCGACCTGGACGTAGCGCCCGCCGGCCTGCGGCGAGGGCGCCGCCGCAACCGCCGCGTTCGAGGTCGAGAGCGTGGCCCGCGTGGTGCGTTGCGCCGAGGCGGTGCGGACCGGGTGGCTGCGGGCAACCTTGGCCGTCGTCGATACGGGGCGCGCCCGCACCGTGTCAGGGTACGTCAACCCCGGGTATTTCGAGGTCACGTTCTGCCCGGTGGTGGTGTTCAGCAGTTGCCGCGGCACGGTGTCGGTCCAGACCAGGTTCATCGACTGGTCGCCGGCCGCGCTGCGCGGACCGCGCAGAGGGTTGAGCCGGCCATCGGTCCAGGCCTGCTTGTAGCCCGAGGGTACCACCGGTGCGGTGTTGATGTTCGGATTGTCGACCATCGAGGCGCCATTCACGCCCGAGGTCCGATCTGCATAGACCGTCTGCCCCGAAGACGCCGGAATCTGTGCCACGCTCGCCGGCGCCACGCTTGCGGGCAGCGGTGCGGCAGCGGTCGTGCTTTGCGCGGGGGCCGGGCTACCGGCGGGCAGAAGCGGCTGCGGCGGGGCGACCGGGACATTGCCCTTCATGTCGAAGTCGTCAAGCTGCGCGGTCTGCACCGGCTGCTTGGCCTGCGCCTGATCGACCACGCGCACGACCATATAGGTGTTGCTCCCCGGCTGGCAGCTCACCGCGGTGCGCCCGTCCGACAGGGTGTAGACCTTCGACACCTCGTAGCTGTAGCCCGGGCATGAGGCCTTGTTCACCAGCTTCACCGGGCGCGCTTCGACCGCGCTGCCCGAGCCCTTGGTCTGCTGCTCTGACGGGGCGTCGCCGAGCGCGACCTGATGCGCGGTGACCGGCCCGACCGCGCCAACGGGGGTGCCGCTGCTGTATTTCGGCGTGGTCTTGGCGGTGTAGGTCGCGGCAGCGGGGGCCGGGGCCATCTTGCTTGCGATGGTCGGCATCGGCGCCGCAGCCTTCGAGGGGGCCGGGATCGGAGCGGGGGCCGGTGCGGGCGCCGCGGCGGCGACCTTCGGCTTGTTCAGGGGCACCTCGGTGGTGATGCTCTGATGCGTGGCGGGACGGGTCTCGTTCTGGGCGAAGGTCGGTTTGTAGCCGCACATCAGTTGGCGCGACCGGGTCACCCGCGGCACCCAGGTCGTGTTGCCGCCGTAGCCCGCGCGCATGAAGATGCAGCCGCTGCTGTCGACGAACTGACCGCCCTTGTAGGAGGCAGGCGGCAACTCTGCCGGACCCTGGCTTTGAAAGATCGTCTCGGCCCACAGGGTCGAAGGAACCAGGGCAGTCGCCGCAGCTGCGACCGCCAGTACCCGAATAAGCATGACTACCCCCTAGTAGCGTTGGGGAATCATGCCAGCCCTCGGCCCACGAGTAAAGCGGGAATTCGCTTATTTGGTACCGAACATGCGGTCGCCCGCATCCCCTAGCCCAGGAACAATATATCCATGGTCGTCCAGCCGTTCGTCTACAGATGCTGTGACGATCGGCACGTCGGGATGGGCCTCGCGCATCCGCTTCACCCCTTCGGGCGCGGCCAGCAGGCACAGGAAGCGCAGGTTCCGGGCGCCCGATTTCTTCAAGAGATCGATCGCCGCGGCCGAGGAATTCCCGGTGGCGAGCATGGGGTCGACAACGATCACCATGCGGTCGCCCAGCTCCGGCGGGACCTTGTAGTAGTACTGGACCGGCTGCAGCGTTTCCTCGTCGCGGTAAAGGCCGACAAAACCCACGCGCGCAGCGGGAACCAGCTCGAGGATCCCGTCGAGCAGGCCGTTCCCGGCCCTGAGGATCGACACCAGCACCAGCTTCTTGCCGTCGATGGCGGGGGCGTCCATCTCCATCAGCGGGGTTTCGATCCTGCGCGTGGTCATCGGCAGTTCGCGCGTCACCTCGTAGGCCAGCAGCTGGCTGATCTCGCGCAGGAGCTGGCGGAAGCTGGCGGTCGAGGTGTTCTTGTCGCGCATGATGGTCAGCTTGTGCTGCACCAGCGGGTGGTCAACGACGGTCAGGTGGGTCTGCATGGCCTAGCTCCCTAGTCTTTCGATCAGCCGCTTGCGGGTGCCCTCGTCGCAGAAGGCGGCCTCGGCCGCGGTCCGGTTCAGGGTATGGAACACCCCGTCGTCCCAGTCCAGCGCCTCGGCCAGCCGGTCGAACTCGCGGGTCATCGTGGTGTGGAAGAACGGCGGATCGTCGGTGGACACCGTAACCTTCACCCCCCGGTCGTAAAGCTTGCCGATCGGGTGGCGGCGCCAGTCGGGGTAAAGCCCCAGCGCCACGTTCGATCCAGGGCAGCATTCCAGCACCACGCCCGCCTCGGCCAGTTCGTCGACCAGCGCCAGATCCTCGATCGCGCGGACACCGTGGCCGATACGCTCGACCCGCAGATCATGCAGGGCGTCGCGCACACTTTCGGGCCCGCCCCATTCGCCGGCGTGGCAGGTCAGGTGCAGCCCGGCCTCGCGCGCCATGTCGAAGCTGTAGGCGTAATCCTTCGGCGTGCCGGTCTTCTCGTCGCCCGCAAGCCCCAGCCCCACGACGAACTCCCCCGCTGTCTCGGCGGCGCAAAGCGCGGCCTCGCGCGCCTTGTCGGGGCCGAAGTGGCGGATGGGCGTGACGATGGCGCGCAGGATCGGGCCGCCCTGCGCCTCGACCCGTGCCGCCGCCTCGCGGATCGCCGCGAGATAGTCGCGCCAGGCCGCCACGTCGCGGCCGCCGCAGAAATCGGGGCTGAGGAAAGCCTCGGTGTAGATCACGCCCGACGCTGCGCTTTCCTCAAGCACGGCGGTGGTGAGGCGGGCGTAATCCTCGGGGCTGGTCAGGACGGAGGTCGCGGCCTCGTAGACCTTCAGGAAGTGCCAGAAGTCGGTGTAGCTGTAATGCCCCTGCGCATCGAAGATGCCCGAGATGTCGATGTGCTTCTCGGCCGCAAGGCCACGGATGAAGGCGGGCGGCGCGGCCCCTTCGAGATGCAGGTGCAGTTCGATCTTGGGGGTCACAGAAAGCTCCGTCCCGGGCACTGGGGGTGGCCCTGCGGATCAAGGCCGAGATGCGCGGCGACCGAGGCCGCGACGTCGGCATAGGCCACCTGCCCCACCGGGCGCAAGCCGACACCCGCGCCCACGACCGGCACCCGTTCCCGCGTGTGGTCGCCGCCGGTCCAGGTGGGGTCGTTGCCGTGGTCCGCAGTGAAGATCACCAGGTCGCCGGGACGCAGCGCCGCCGCCAGCCGCCCGACATGGCCGTCGAACCATTCCAGCGCGCGGGCATAGCCCGACACGTCGCGGCGGTGGCCCCAGAGGCTGTCGAACTCGACGAAATTCGCGAAGGTGAGCGATCCGTCGGGGGCCTCGGCCACCCGTTGGTGCAGATGGTCCATCAGCGCGGCGTCGTCGGGGCCCTTCAGCAACCGCCCCACCCCGCGCATGGAAAAGATGTCGCCGATCTTGCCGATCGCCGTGGTCTCGCGCCCCGCCCCTGCCGCCCAGTCGAGCAGCGTCGGCGCCGGCGGCTCGATGGCATAGTCGTGGCGGTTGGGGGTGCGGATGAAATGGCCCGGCTCTCCCACGAAAGGCCGTGCGATCACCCGCCCCACCCGCATCGCGTGAAGCGTCGGCGCCAGCGCCTCGCACAGCGCGTACAACCGGTCGAGACCGAACGCCTCCTCATGCGCGGCGATCTGGAAGACGCTGTCGGCCGATGTGTAGCAGATCGGCCAGCCGGTCTTCAGATGCTCCGCGCCCAGGGCATCGACGATCGCGGTGCCCGAGGCATGGCAATCGCCGAGGATCCCCTCGGTCCCGGCTAGTCGGCAGGTCTCGGCCACCAGGTCGGGCGGGAAGCTGTCGAACCGGTCGGGGAAGTAGTGCCATTCCCACGGCACCGGCACGCCCGCCAGCTCCCAGTGGCCGGAGGGCGTATCCTTGCCGCGCGACACCTCGGTCGCGGCGCCCCAGAGGCCCCGGGGGTCGGCGTCGAACCCGGGCATCCCGGCGCCCGAGGCCAGCCGCACCGCCGCCCCCAGTCCCAGCGCATCGAGGTTGGGCAGACGCAAGGGGCCGCTGCGCCCCTCCTCCGCCCGACCCGCGGCGCAGGCCTCGGCGATATGGCCCAGCGTGTTCGCGCCGGTATCGGGCACGCCATCGTTGTAGAAGGTCCCGGCGTCGGGCGCGCCGCCCGCGCCCACGCTGTCCATCACCACCAGAAAGGCCCGTGTCATCCGTCGATCCTGTCGTAGATCAGCGGCGGTTCGACCACCTCCTCGTCGCCCAGGATGAAGGCCGCGCGCACCACGGCCTCCGCCGCGTCCGCCTCGGCCTCGGACGCCGCGTGGATGATGGCCAGCGGCAGGTCGGCCGAGACATGCTCCCCCACCCCCGCGATGTCCGAGAGGCCGACGGAAGGGTTGATCCGGTCGCCGCCGGTCAGCCGCCCGCCGCCCAGGGTCACCACCGCAAGTCCCAGCGCCTCGCCGTCGATCATGGTGACATGACCTTCGACGCCCGACACCACCTCGCGCATCACCGGGGCCGAGGGGAGGCGGTCGGGCCAGCGTTCGACGAAATCGGCCGGCCCGCCAAGAGCCGCGACCATGCGGCCGAAGACCTCTGCCGCCTGGCCGGATTCCAGCGCCGCCTCGATCCGCTCGGCGCCATCGTCGGGATCCGCCGCCAGCCCGCCCAGGGCCAGCGCCTCGCCCCCCAGCGCCGCCGTCAGATCCCACAGCGCCGCGTTGACCGAGGTGCCGGTCAGCGTTTCCATCACTTCGATCACCTCGAGCGCGTTGCCCGCGGCGGTGGCCAGGGGCTGACTCATGTCGGTAATCAGCGCAGTGGTCATGCAGCCCGCGCCCTGCGCGGTGGCGACCAGCGCACGCGCCAGCGCCTCGGCCTCGCCCAGGCTCTTCATGAAGGCGCCGGAGCCGGTCTTGACGTCCAGCACCAGCCCCTCCAGCCCCGCCGCCAGCTTCTTGGACAGGATCGAAGCGGTGATCAGGTCGATGCTTTCCACCGTGCCGGTCACATCGCGCACGGCATAGAGGCGCCGGTCGGCCGGGGCCACGTCGTCATTGGCCGCGACGATGGCGCAGCCGATGTCACGGGTGATCTGGCGCAGCCGGTCGGTCGTCACGTCGGTACGCACTCCGGGGATCGCCTCGAGCTTGTCGAGCGTGCCGCCGGTATGACCCAGCCCCCGGCCCGAGATCATCGGCACATAGGCCCCGCAGGCGGCCAGCGCCGGCGCCAGCAGAAGCGAGACGCAATCCCCCACCCCGCCGGTCGAATGCTTGTCGAGCACGGGCCCCGGCAGGTCCCATTCCAGAACCGCGCCGCTGTCGCGCATCGCCCGCGTCAGCGCCACGCGCCCGGCCTCGCCCAGCCCCTTGAGGCAGACCGCCATGGCAAAGGCCCCGGCCTGCGCGTCGGTCACGGCGCCCGAGGCGAGGCCCTTGGCGAACCACGCCAGCTCCTCGCCCGTGGGGCGCTGGCCGCGGCGCAAGTGGGCAATGATGGTGCGGGCGTCCAAGGTCAGCGGCCCGTCGCGGTGAAGGGGACCCGCACGGTCAAAGCTCCATGTGCCCGCGTCCGAATGCGCCGGGCAGGATCTCGGCCACGGTCACGGTCCAGCTCTTGCCGCCGGTGGTGCACATGGTGACCTTGACCTCCGGCTTGGCGAATTCGGCGATCTTCTGGCGGCAGCCGCCGCAGGGGGTGACGGGCTCGGGGCTGCCGGCGATCACCACGATCTCGGCGATTTCGGTCTCGCCCGCGGCCACCATCGCCGCGATCGCGCCGGCCTCGGCGCAGGTGCCCTCGGGGTAGGCCACGTTCTCGACGTTGCAGCCGGCGTGGACATGGCCCGCGGGGGTAGAGAGCGCGGCGCCCACCTTGAAGTTGGAATAGGGCACGTAGGCGTTCTCGCGCACCTTCGTGGCGGCCTCGAGAAGCGTTGCGGTGTCAGCCATCTGGACCTCCTGGGATGGTGCCGGACAATGTGCGGCGCGGGGGCACATGATGCAAGGGGGCGTCGGCGGGGAGTGCTGGCGGAGGGACTGGCGGGAACCGGCGGGGGCGCTGCCCCCTGCACCCCCGGGATATTTTCGCTCAGAAGAAGAGCAGGGGCGCGTTCCGTCCTCTTCCGAGGGCGGATATCCGACGGGGCGCCGGGGCGCGTCAATCACGGTGCTGCAGCGCCGCCACAGCCCGGGCCAAGGCATCGAGGAAGGCGGGATCGCGCGCAAGCGCCGCCGGCATCAGGCTGCCGCCACCGTGCACCGGATGGGCACGGCCGCTGCGCCGCCGGCATCGGTCGGCGAGGTCGGCCTCGGCCAGCGACTGGGGGATCGCCCCGTCGCGCCGCTCCGGCTGCGGGGCGCGTGGCACCCGCGCGGCCGCCAGCACGTCGCCGATCGTCAGCAGGCGCATCGCGTCTCAGGCCGCGACGACGACCTGCGCAAAGGGCCCGGGGCCGAAGCTGTCGGAGATCTGCGCCACCGCCAGGGAGAACCCGGCCCCCAGCGTGCCGTCGGCGTCGCGCGCGGCGGGGGAATAGGCCCATTCCGGGGTGACCACCACCTCTTCGCGCACGATCCCGCCGTTCAGGACGACCCGCACGAGATAGGCCTCGCGGCTTTCCCCCAGCGGTACGTCGTAGCCCTGCCAGCTGTCGCCGTCGATCCGGGTGCGGCGGGTCCAGCCTGTCCGCACCCACAGGTCCGCCCCGACCACCGCCCTCAGGTGGCATGGCGAATAGGGACGCAGGCCGATCCCCCCGAAGGCGGCGACCTCGTGCACGTAGCTCGGGTCATCGTAGGGCCGCGCCGCGTTGCCGATCCGGTAGTGCCGCGCCAGCCCGCGCGCCGACAGCGGCAGCGAGATCTGCCGCGCTGCCCCGTCGAGCAGGACGAAGCGGCTGCCGATCGGCCAGACCGCCGGCATGACCCCGTCCGATCCCGCCTGCCCCCGCAACCTCAGGCTCAGGTCATAGGTGTCGGGCGCGACCAGCGTGGCCTCGGCGAACTGGAACACCTCCCAGAACTCCGCCGTGCCATCGCCGATCACCGCCGCATTCGCCCCGTTCAGCACATCATCCATCGAGGCGGATGACAGCGCCCCGCCGTAAACCTTCACCCGCAGCGCCAGCCCCCGGTCCCAGAGCCCGGCCGAGGCAGCCGGCAGGATCGACAGCGTCTCGCCCATGACCGAGCGCGCGGGGATCAGCGTGTTGAGCGCATAGCCCGCGTCCTGCGGGGCCGAATAGCACGCCACCGTCCCGGGCCATGGCGTCGCCGTCACCGCAAGATGCGGCGCCTGCGGCACCTCGGTCCCGGTCAGCAGCGGCAGGTCCATGAAGACCGGAAACACCGGCACCGGCGGCACGAAGGGCCGGGGCACCACCCGCTCCTCCGCCGCGTCCGAGGGGATGTAGACCCCGGGCTCCACCCGCGTCGCCTCGAGGATCTTCGCGCCCGCGTCCTCGACATGATCGATGCGGTAGTCGAGGCCGCGCAGGCTTACCACGTCGCCCGCCCCGAGGCCCGGCATCGACGGCGGCACCGCGCATTTCAGACTGTCGCGCGCCACCCGCTGCTCGGCCAGCCAGCGCTCGGTGATCTGCCGGCCCTCGACGCCGGTGAAGACGATCGGCACCTCGGATTGCGACACCGGCAACTGCCCCTCGCCCGGAAAGGTCGCCTCGGCCGCCGCCGCCTCGTAGGCCCCGGCCCAGCCGACATAGCTCAGCCGCACCCGCCCCGATACCTCGGCCGCCGCCGCACGCGCCACCTCCACCGCGCTGTCCATCTCCTCGGCCAGCGCCAGCCGTCCCTCGTCGAGGCTGACCGACGCAATCCCGTCGCGCAGCCGGAACCGCAGGAGCCCGTCCCGCTCCGCCGCCTCGAACCCCGAGGTCAGCATCAAGGGCTGCAACGCCGCCCGTGCGCTGCCGGTCTGGTCCAGACTGTAGCCCCGCACCAGCCCATGCAGCCGGGCCGTGTCCAGATCCTCCGGCGGCACGCCCGAGCTGGCGCAGATCTCGGCCACCACCGGCGCCATCGCCTGCGCCGTGGCCCGCCCGGTCAGCCAGTGGCCGCGGGCGTAATTGTCGCCGTCGGTCCAGACGTCGACACGGCTCGGAAAGGCCGGGAAGGATCGCGCGTCCCAGCACCAGACGTGGCTCCGCTCATGCTCCAGCATCCGCCCCGCGTAGAGGGTCGCCGCCGGGTTGTGCGCCGGATCGCTCCAGTAGATCCCCATTGCCCGCAAGTACTGGTGCTGGATCAGGTCGTCCCGCGTCCCGCGCGAAAAATACGGCAGCGCCGATTCCGAGGATTTGGGATCCAGGAACACGTTCGGCCGGTTCGTCCCCTTGTCCACCGCCGGACAGCCGATCTCGGTGAACCGAATCGGCTTCGATCCCGGCACCCAGGCCGTGGGCAGCGCCTCCCGCATCCCGCCCGTGCGCGCGAAGTGCAGGTTTTCCCACCAGCCCCGGATATCCTTCGCCCGGTAGACCCAGGGCTCACCGTAATCGCCATCGGTGATCGGCGTGCGGCGCTGGATCTCGCGGGCCTCCCCGGTCTGATAATACCAGTCGAAATACTCGCCGCCCCCGATATTCGCCATAAGGTAGTCAAGGTTGTAGATCGCGCCCCAGCCCTCGTCCGCATGCCCCGGATCGTCGCGCCAGTCCGACGCCGGCAGGTAATTGTCGATCCCCACGAAATCTATGTTCTCATCAGCCCAGAGCGGATCGAGCGGGAACGTGAGATTGCCCTCCGGCGTCACGTAGGATCCGTATTCCGACCAGTCCGCCGCATAGGTCAGCCGCGTCCCCGCCCCAAGGATCCCCCGAACATCCGCGGCCAGCACGCGCATCGCCTCGGCAAAGGGCACACCGCCCGCCCCGCGGACCCGTGCAAGCCCCCGCATCTCCGACCCGATGCAGAACACGTTGACCCCGCCCGCGGCCCTGGCGAGCCAGGCGCAGGACAGGATGAACCGCCGGTAGCCCCAATCCTCCGCCGCGCCGGAATACGCCACCCCGCCCGCCTCGATCGCGAAGTCCCCGGGCTGGACCGTACCAAAGAACGTCGCCACCTGCGTATCGGCCTCCACCATCCCGTCGACCGACCCTTCGCGCCCCGGCGCAATGTCCAGCGTGATCCGCCCGCGCCAGGGAAACGCCGCCTGCTCCGCCCCGCCATAAGGGTCGGGAAGGCCGTTGCCCTCAAGCACCTCCATCAGGACGAAGGGATAAAGCGTCACCTCCTGCCCCGCCGCCTTCAGGGCCGAGATCGCCTCGATCACCGACCCGTCGGCGGGCGTCCCGCCATAGACCGGCGCCTCTTCGATCCGCCCGATCGCCTGTGCCTCGCCCCGCGTGATGCCCCCCGCGCGCCAGGCCATGCCCACGCCCTCGGTCTCCGTCTGCTCGACCTTCGGGCGCACCTTGCACGCGCCGCAACGCAAATCGTCCCCGAACCACGACACCACGACCGAGACCGACCCGCAGGCCGGCAGCTCCAGCCCCAGCTGATCCAGCGCATGGGAGAAATCGGTACGCGCGCCCACATTGTGCACATTGGCCGAAGCATTCACCCCCGGACCATAGGAATAATGCACCGGCGTTGTCGCCAGCGCATATTCCCCGGTCCCGGGTATCAGCGCGACCGCCGTCACCTCTTCGGTCATGAGCGCGGGTTCCGCCCCCTGCCGCGGCGCCCTGCGCAGCACCTCGAAACTGAACTGCGGCACCCGGTTGCCATAGTCCCCCAGCGGCAGATCCTCGAACACCACATAGGCCGTGCCGCGATAGGCGGGCGCAAGCCCTGCCCCGTTCACCGCCTCGATCTTGGGGTCGGGCAGCTGGTCCTCCGACCCGGTGTAAACCCGCATCGGCAGATCCTCGGGCGCAAGCTCCACCCCGTCGGCCCAGACCCGCTCAATCCCCGCGATCTCGCCCTCGCAAAGCGCGACCGCAAGGCTGACCGAATAGCTGTATTCCGTCACGTTCGTGGTCTGGCTCGACCGTGGCGAAGACGCCTTGCCGCCCCCGCTCGTCACCGTGGACGAGGTGGTCGATACATGCTCGGTATAGGTCGTGGCCCAGATCACCTGGCCTCCCACGCGGGTCATGCCCCAGACCCGGCCCACCGCCGTGCCCTCGCTCGCCCCCGTCAGGCGGTAACGGTCGATCCGCCCCGTCTCCACCGCCTGCGACCCGCTGGAGCCACCCATCAGCCGCTGGTCGATGACGCGGCCCACGGTCGCCCCGATCGCCCGCCCGATCACCGCACCCGACAAGCCCAGCACCGTGCCGCCAAACCCCGCCCCGATGGCAGATCCCGCCGCCGCAAGTACGATCGTCGCCATCAGGCACCCCTTTCCTCAACCTCTGGCCCCGGAAACCGGAACCGCGCCACGATCCGCCGCCGCCAGGGCGCCGTGAGCGGGCTTTCCATCACCCGGTGCCCCGAATAGGCATGCACGAAACTGGGGATCGCCCCCACCTCTGCCGCGATCCCCAGGTGCTTGGCGATGCTGCCCTCGCGCATGCGAAACAGCAGCACGTCCCCCGGCGCGTCCTCTGCCTCGCCCCCCGCCGGCACCAGATGCCTGAGCGCGGCGCGCCACAGCGCCTCCTCCCGCCCGGGTTCGGCCCAGTCGGGGGTATAGGCCGGCACCGCCTCGGGCTCCGCCCCCATCACCTCGCGCCAGACCCCGCGCACAAGGCCAAGGCAATCCGCACCCGCCCCCTTCAGGCTGGCCTGATGCCGATAAGGCGTGCCGATCCAGCCCCGGGCGGCCAGCACCACCTGCCCGCCGACCGCACTCATGACGCCCCCTGCGCCACGCCCGGCCGCTGCGGAAAGGTGGTCAGCCAGTCATCCCCGGGGATGTCCGGAAACCCCCGGAAATTCAGAAAATTCTGGAACTTGAGGCGGCAGGTCTCGGCCCGCTTGTCACAGCCCGCCTCGATCCGCACCATGTCGCCCGCGGCAATCTCCGTAGCCAGCGTCTGCCACAGCTCCACCTCCCGGCCCTCCGCGCTCAGCCGGTCGTTCTTGACCATCGCCACCACGCCCGCCGCCGCCCCGGTCAGCACCTTGAAGCGCCCCCGCTCGAACCAGCGATCGTCGAAGCCGGTGAAATCGGCAAAGCGAAAGATCCGCCGGTCCTCGACCTCCTCCACCACGCGCTCCGAGAAAAATCCCGGCGCGCCCAGATCCACCTTGCAGGCCCCGTCCCCCAGCACCGCACCACAACCCGGCTGATAGACCGCGCCAAAGGGCTGGTTCAGCGCCTCGGTCAGCCCCCGCAGTTCGGCCGTGAAACTCCCGCCCGTCCGCGCAAGCTCCCCGAAGCTCCCCCGAAACTGCAACACCCGCGCCGAAGGGTCGGTCCAGTCCACCAGCCAGGCCCGCACCTCGGCCCCGTCGAACCGCCCGGCGATGATGTCCGCCTCGGTGACCGAGACATCCGACAGCGCGCCCACCGCCTCGGTGTTGTCCACCGCCAGCCCCGTTGTCTGCGACAGCGCCTTGGCCGTCATGCCGGTACCGGCGCGAAAGGTGATGCCCTCGAAACCCAGATCCCGGTCGTGATCGGTAAAGCCGAAGGTCGCCCCGTCCGCCCGCACCACCGCCCAGCAGCGGCAGACATGGGTCGTCCCCTCCGCCAGATGCGCATGAAGATCGCTCACAGCCGTACCTCCACCACCGGCACGCTGGGCAGCTCCCCGGCCTGAAAGCTCTGCACCGAAACCTGAACCCGGTCGGTATCGAAGCGCACCGGCACGTCGAACTCGAACCCCGCCGTCACCGGCACGCCCACGTCTGGCGCGGCCGCGAAGGTCACCACCCCCGTAGCCGCCTCGACCGAATATTGCAGGCCCTCGACCAGCGGCTCGCCCGCGATCCCCACTTTCACCGTCCCCGCCACCGGCTTCAGGATCGGCCGGGCATAGCTTTGGTCGCCGGAACGATAGACCTTCTGCAACCGGAACGCCGTCGTCGCCCCGTCCCCCGTCGCAATCACCTGGTCGTCGAAGGCCACGCGGCCCGAAGGCAGGCACGACCGGTAATCCGCCCAATCCTTCCAGCGGAACCCGTTCAGCTGCCCCCGCCGCGCCTCGAAGAAGGCGATCAGCGCCTCGACATCGTCGAGCGAGCGCAACCCCACCCCCGCGTCGTAGTGCCTGCGCGAATCCGCCCAGGGCGTGTTGCGCTCCTCATAGCCGTTCGCCAGCGTCACGATCTCGGTGCGCCGTTCCGGCCCGCCGACCGAGCCGAAGCTGAGGTTGGCGGGAAAGCGGATCTCGTCGAAGCCCATGATATCACCTGTTCCTCTGGCCGCGGCTCAGCGCCCGGCCCAGCTGCGCGGCAACCTGGCTCTGGCTGCGGCGGAAATTCGCGACGTCCGGCGTGGTCACATTCATCACCACATTCACCGCCCCGCCGCCGCCCGCCGCCTGCACCCCCAGCCGCCCGTCGGGGCCACGGGTCAGCGGCATGATCGCCTCCGGCCCCGCCTCGCCCATCAGCCCCCGACCGCCGCGCATCGCGAACCCCGTGGGTTGCGCCACCACGCCGCCACGCGCGAACGGCATCACCCGCCCTTGGCTGAAGGGCGCGCCATTGGCGAACGGCTGAATCGACGACATCACGCTTTCCAATCCCGTGGCGATCGCCCCGCCCACCGCGTTCTGCACCGGCCGCATCGCGATGGCGTAGACCGAATCCACCATGCTCTTGGCCACCCCGTCCAACGCGTCCGACAGGCTCTTGCCGTCGAACACCAGCCCGTCGAAAGCGCGCCTGAGCCCCCAGCCGATCCCCCGCGACAGCGTGTTCACCTCGCGCGAGGTGAACACGAGGCTGTCGCGCATCGACGACAGCGCGCCATCGAACGCCGTCACCACCTCGGCCGAGCCGCCAAGCGTCGCCTCCAGCGCATCAATCCCCTGCGCCAGATCCGTCAGGTCCGTCGTCATCCATCCGCCCCTTCTTGCCCGGAATGTCCGGATAGGCCGCGGCCAGCTCCTCCAACCGCACCCGTGTCAGCGGCCCGGCACCGCCCCCGATCCCCAGCATCAGCATCAACTCCACCGGGGTCAGCGCCCAGAACGCCCGCGGCTCCAGCCCCAGCGTCCCCAGCCCGGCCCGCATCAGCCCGGGCCAGTCGAGCCCGCCCTTCACCGCCCCTCCGGCAGCGCAAACGCCCGCGCCAGCAGCTCCGCCGCCACCCGCGCGGCCTCCACCGGCCCGCCGCCGATCTCGGCACTGCGCAACGCCGCGTCGGTCACGTCCCAGCCGCCGCCGCGCAGGCCCGCGACCACCAGCGCCAGAACGTCGCGGGTGGAAAACCGCCGCCCCTCGAACCGCTCGACCAGCGCGATCAGGCTGTCCTCGCCCAGGCCCGCCTCCAACTCGGCCAGCGCCCCGAGCGTCAGCTTGCACACCCGCCGCTCGCCATCGACGACCAGCGCGACCTCTCCGGCCCATGGATTTACCGGCGCCTTCGCCATGCCGTTCACGTCAACGCCGTGAACACGAGGGCCCCGGCCGAGGCCATGGTCAGCTCATAGGTCGCCTCGCCGTCATGGTTGCCGGCATATTCCAGCGCGGTGATCATGAACGGCCCCTCGACCGTGCCGAAGGCGGGGATCACCACCTGGAAATTCGGCACCTCGCCGTCGAAGAAGATCTGCCGCGCCCGCTCGTCGGTCGTGGCATCCTTGAAGATCCCCGACCCGGTCAGCGCAGCCGACTTCACCCCAGCGCCGGACAGGAGCTCGCGCCACCCTCCGGCGCTCTCCAGCGAGGTCACATCGACCGATTCCGCGTTGAAGCTGAGGTGCGAGGCCCGCAGACCGGCCACCGTCTCGAACGTGCCGCTGCCGGTCATGTCCAGCTTGATGAGAAGATCCTTGCCGTTCTGGGCAGCCATGGTGATTTCTCCGATATGTGAAACAGCAGACAAACAGGGCGCCAACGTCGGCGCCGAAATGTCTCAAAAGTGACAGCCTAAAGGTCGATCCGCGCGCGGAAGGTCAGGTCGATCCGCCGCGCGTCGCCGTTCTCCGTGCGCCGCGCCCGGGCCTTCAGAAAGCCGATGCCGACCAAGTGACCCGCCTCCAGCGCAAGATCGGCCCCCACCAACAGCGCGGCCACCCGCCCCGCCACCTCCTTGGCGCCCAGGAACCCCGAGGCCGTCGAATGCACGCTGACGGTGAACCGGTGCTCGGCCCCCTCGCTGGTGGCGTCCGAGGCATCGCGCACCTCCTCCTCGCCCAGCGAGACGAAGGTCTCCGGCGCGTCGCCCGGCGGCACCGCGTCATAGATCGCGCCGCCCAGAAGGGCCGCCAACGCCGCGTCGCCTGCCAGAAGATCGTAGACCGCGCCCTGCAGCGCGGCAGCATCCTGATAGCTCATGCCGGCACCTCCTCGCGCGCGAAGCAGGTCAGGAAGTTGCCCGCCGCGTCCATCTCGGCCACCGCGAGGATGGTGAAGATCCGCACCCCCTCGCGAAAGCGCTGCCCCGGCACCGGCCGCGCCGGCGCCCCCGGGGGCGCTGCCCGCACGATCACGCGGTAAGGCACCCGCGCGTAGGTCACCGCCTCGCCGAAACTCTCGCGCCCGGTGCCGGGCCGCAGCTCGGCCCACACCGTGCCCAGCGCGGTCCAGCCGCTGCGAAACCCGCCATGCCCGTCGCCCGCGCGGGCAGCGGTCTCCAGCACCAGCCGCCGGTTCAGACGCACCGCGCTCATGCCTGTCCCCCGCCCAGCACCCGCACCGTGCGCCAGCGCTCGATCAGTGCCAGTACGCCGAACGGGATCGCGCCCTTCGACGCCCCGCCCTCGTGCCGGGTCTCGTAATATTCCGCCCCCAGCAGGAACACTGCCTGCCGCAGATCGGCGGGAACGTCGGTCCAGTCCGTCCCGAACCCCGCCTTGAAGGTGATCCACGCCTCGCCCTGTGTCGGTATCGCGGGCAGCCACGTGCCCGCCCCCGCGATCCTCGGCCGCTGGCTGTCCTTCACCAGCCGGTAGCGCGACGGGTCGACCATCTCCTCCGCACCATCCTGGTCCAGCAGCACCAGCGACAGAATCTGCTGCACGGGCGCGACAGGAAGGGCCTGTGCCGCACCATCGCGCCACTGGTTCAGCCCCCAGGAGAAGCTTTTCTGGATCAGCACCTTGCCGATCCGCCCCTCGATCGCCGCCAGCGCCGAGCGCAGGTAGCTTTCCGCCAGCCCGTCCTGCAGCCCGTCGTCGCCGAACCCGGTACCCAGCCTCAGGTGCTCCTTGAATTCGGCCACCGGCAATTGCGCCGCGGTCACCGATGTCTGCTCTATCAGCGTCATCATCCGCTTGTTTCCCCGTTGGTCATCCTCCGCGGATCCGGGCGCGCGCCACCTCGTCCGACCGGCGGAGGAAGACAGCAGCTTGACGAGCGTGCCCCGCGAGGGCCCGGCACGCGCCCGGCAACCCGGCCCCGGCGGGCCGGGCGCTCGGCCCCCTTACGAGACCGCGAACTTCAGAAGCTTGATCGCGGCGAAGTCACTGACATCGCCACCGACCCGCTTGGTCGCGTAGAACAGGACATGCGGCTTGGCCGAGAACGGGTCGCGCAGCACCCGCAGGTCGGGACGCTCCGCCACGGTATACCCGGCGCGAAAATCGCCGAAGGCCAGGGCATAGCTGCCCGAGGTAATGTCAGGCATGTCCTCGGCGATCAGCACCGGATAGCCCATCAGCCGCGCAGGCTCCCCCGCTGCAAGGCCGTCCGACCACAGGAAGCGGCCATCGGCATCCTTCATCTTGCGCACCGCCCCCGCGGTCTTCGAATTCATCACGAAGGTCGCGTTGGCGCGGTAATCGGCATCCAGCGCATAAACCAGATCCACGATCGCATCGACCGAATTGGTCGCCGCGAAATCGCCGTCCGCGCCGGTCGCGACATAGCCGAGGCTGCCCCAGGACCAGCTCGTCTCGGCGACCGCCGGATGGCTCAGGAACCCGGTCGGCTTGTCCGACCCGTCGCCCGCGATGAAGGCCTGCGCCTCGGCCCGGGCGAACTTCTGCGCGATCCGGCCGGCCAGCCAGCCCTCGATGTCGAAGGCGCTGTCGTCCAGCAGCCGCTGCGACGCCTTGGGCATCGCGCTCAACTCGTTCAGCGGGATGGTGATGCGCTCGATCTGCGGCGTGTCGCTTTCGGCGACGGCACCCGTCTCCGATGCCCAGCCCGAGCCGACGTCGCTATGGTCGATCAGCACGTCGAAGCTCGTGGCCTCCACCGTCACCACGTTGGCGATCGCCCGGATCGACGCGGTCGAGGACAGCACAGAGCTGATCGTCGCCGCCGTCTCCGGATCGACCAGATAGCCGCCATCCGCCGCCACCGAGGTGTTCATCGCCTTGCCCTCGAGGACGAGGCCGCGCAGCCCGTCGTCGTCGCCCGACCGCAGGTAGGCATCCAGCGCCTTGCGGTGCGGCGCCTCGATCTCGGCGGCATGCGAAAGTTCGGGGCGCGAAAGGGCCGGGCGGCCCTGGGTCATGGTCTTGCGGTCCAGCATGGTCAGTCGCTCTTCCTGCTCTCTGAGGGTTACCTTCACGTCATCCCGAAAGTCCCTGATCTCCTCCAGGAACCCGGCCAGGGCGGTCTTCACCGTCAGGGCCTCGCCCGTGCCGCCGGACACACCCGTCCCGGCCGCCCGAGCCTTGATCTCGGTCGTCGTCATTCATCTCTCCTTGGGGTTCGTGCGGGCGGCTCAGCGCCCCGCCAGCGTCCGGCGGGCGTCCTCCAGGACCTCCGCCAAGTCAGCGAGCAACGGGTCGGGCGCTTCGCCCTTGGCCGCCACCCGCGCCTCCGCGAGCATCGGGAAGGTCACCAGCGACACCTCCCAGAGCTCCAGTTCCTGCAACAACCTGCGACCCTTGGCGTCGCGCTCCGCGCTGACCGTGCGGTAGCCGATCGACAGCCCCTCGATCGCACCCGCGTCCAGCAACGCCAGCGCCTCACGGCCCTGCGCCACCTCGGTCAGCACCCGGCCCTCGACCCACAGGCCCTTGCCGTCCTCGCGCACCACGTCCCAGACGCCGATCGGCTGCGCGGGATCGTGCTGCCACAGCATCTTCACCCGCCCGCCCCGCGCCGCCAGCGCACTCAGCGACCGGGCATAGGCCCCGGCCGCCACCACGTCGCCGCCCTGGTCGACATGGCCGAAGACCGAAGCATAGCCCCGGATCGTCGCATCCTCGCCCAGTTCCAGCGCCACCTCCGGCCGGCAATACTTCAGCTCCAGCCCGTAATCCCTTGCGTCCATGTCCGGTTTCCTCACTTCAAAAGGGAGTCGACGATCAGCCCCGCGCCCTGCGCCAGCATGAAGATCAGCGCGCCGTAGACCGCCATCCAGATCCGCCGCTCCAACCGGTCCAGCGCCACCTCGATCTGCCCGAGCCGCCGCTCCAGCCCGGTCCAGCGCTCCTCGGCCACGCGCTCGTTGGCCTCGATCCGCGCCGCCGTCGCGTCGAAACTGTCGTAGAGAAAGCGCGAGCCCCCGCCGGGAGGCTTGCGCCCCTCCATCGACTCAGGCCTCCCCGGCCAGCCGCGGCAACCCCAGGATCGCCCGCTTCTCGGCATCGGTCAGGAACTCGGCCGCCCCCACCCGGGCCCATTGCTGGTCGCGCTCGGCGGCCAGGGCCGGCACCTGATCGAGGTCGGGCCGGATCTCGACGGCCTCGCCCGAGAACCCCGCCAGCCAATGCCCCACCGCCGCCGTCACCCGCGTGACCAGCGGCACCACCGTCAGCCGATAGAAGGCCCGGTTCGCCTCCTGATAATTGGCATAGGTCGCGTCGCCCGGGATCCCCATCAGCATCGGCGGCACCCCGAAGGCGATGGCGATCTCCCGCGCCGCCCCTTCCTTGGTCTTCAGGAATTCCATGTCCGAGGGCGAGAACCCCATGGGCTTCCAGTCAAGGCCGCCTTCCAGCAGCATCGGCCGCCCGGCATTCCGCGCGCCCTGGTGATAGCTCTCCATCTCCGCCACCAGCCGGTCGTACTGGTCGGCCGACAGCCCGCCCTGCCCATCGGCGCCCCGGTACACGATCGCCCCCGAGGGCCGCGCCGCGTTGTCCAGCAAGGCCTTCGACCAGGTGCTGGCGGCATTGTGCACGTCCAGCGCCACCGCCGCCGCCTGCAACGGCGACAGGCCGTAATGGTCGTCCTGCGGATGAAAACTCTTCACATGGCAGACCGGCGCCACCGCCCCGGTCATGTCGAACCGGTGCTTGCGATTGCCCACCCGGTATTCGTAGGCCACCGGCCAGCCATCGGCCCCAGGTACCAGCCGCATCCGGTCCGAGCGCAGCACATGCAGCTCCAGCGGCAGCCGCCCCGCCCCCGGCACCGCCTCGAGATACCCGTCCCCACTGAGCAGGATCTGCGCGTAAAGCGCCTCGAACAGCTCCGCTCGCCCCTGCGCCGGGTTCGGCCGCCGGATCAGGTCGATCAACGGATGCACGTCATAGCGCCGCTCGGCATCCTGATAGACCAGCGGCAGCGCTGCCGCCGCCTCGGCGATCAGCCGCACCGCGCGAAACCCCACCGGGTTGCCCTGGAACCCCGCACGCACCAGGGACGCCCCGTCGCGCGCGCCCCCTGCCACCCGGCCCGAGCCCGCCCAGGCGATCGCCGGGACCGCCGCGCCCGCCTTGCGCTCCGGCACGACCGCTTCCTTGCGCCGCAGGAACTGAAACATCCGCCTTCTCCTCGATCACGCGCGCGCCCCCGAAACCGCTCCCGGCTCCGGCTCCGCGCACCCTGCCCACGGGCCGCGCCGCCGCCCGGCACACGCACAGCCCAACCTTCTTTCTTGCCGAAATACTCCCGCCGGAGGCATCCTCACCCGGCCGAGCGCGCCGCCCTCACAGCCCCCGCACCCGCGGCCGCCGCCAGGCCTGTGCCGGCGCGATCATCAGGTCGGTCAGCGCCCAGACCAGCGCGTCCACCCGGTCCGGCGACCCCGTGCCCTCGAAACCCCGCGCCGTCATCTGCGCCATCTGGTCCTCCAGCAGCCCCAGCCCCCGGACATGGCGCACCCGGCCCTGCTCGTAGAGCGCGGCCACCGGCTCGGCCCGCGCGGCCTTGCCGCGCGCCGCCCGCACCGCACGATAGGGCACCAGAGGATCGACCTGCCGCAGCACGCTCTCCACCAGATCCCCGCCCTGGTTCACCTCGGCTACCAGACGCTCGGCCCCGTGCCGCTCCATCGCCGCGATCGCGGCCCGGGCCCACCCGTCGGGCGATGCCGCCTCGACGCTCGCGTCCTCAAGGACGTAGGCCCGCCAATCCTGCGGCGGCCCCTCGGCCACCACGCCCGCCACCACGATCCCGCAGGCATCCGACCGCCCGTGCCCGGTGACTGGCGGATCCACCGCCACCACCACACGGCTCAGCTTCGGCACTGCATCGCCCCGCGCCGCCTCCAGCATCGCACTTGTCCAGAGCGCACCCTCGGCATCCTCCAGGAGCACACCGTCCAGCTCCTGCCGACCCTTGCGCGTCCCGCCGTACCGCGCCCGCACCTCCTCGAGGAACGAAGCCGCCAGATAGGCCCGGTTCGCCTCGGTCGGCGCATGCGTCAGCACGGTCGAAGGGTTTCGCAGGATCGCCTTCAACACCCCCACGTTGCGCGGCGTCGTCGTCACCACCTGGCGCGGCCCGGCCCCCAGCCGCAGCGCGAACTGCAGCATGTCCCAGGCCTCCTCAGCCCGCTTCCACTTCGCCAGCTCGTCGGACCAGGCCGCGTCGAACTGCGGCCCCCGCAGACGCTCCGGGTCATGTGCCGAATACAGCTCCGCCACCGCCCCGTTGGGCCAGACCAGCCGCTTGCGCGTGGCCTCCCAGGCCGGGCGCCGGTCGGGCGGCGTGCAGGCCAGGATCCCGCTGTCGCCGAACACCATCACCTCGCGCGCCTGGTCGATCGTCTCACCCACCAGTGCCACGCGCCGCGCCACGCCCGGATCGCCGGGCCGCGCCCCCTCAACCTGGGCACGCACCCACTCGGCCCCGGCCCGGGTCTTGCCCGCGCCGCGGCCGCCCATGATCACCCAGCTGCGCCAGACGCCCTCGGGCGGCAGCTGATGCGGCAGCGCCCAGAACTCGAACATCCAGGGCAGCGCCATCAGCGCGCCCTCGCTCAGGCTCTCCAGGAAGGCATCAACAGTCTCCGGCGTCGCGGAGGCAAGCCAGGCGGCGCCCGATCTCAGCGCGGGCCGCATCGAAGTCGAGCGCCCCGGGGCCGGCGCCGCCGGCCTCGTCTTTGCGGAGTCGTTCAAGGGTCGTCCTTTCGGTCAGGACCGCCTGCAGTGCCTGGCGCAGTTCACGGGCATAGCCCGGAACCTTCTTCGCCTCGTCCAGCTCGCCCCGCTGCAATTCCCGCAGCATGTGGGCCAGCACCTCGGCGGCGGTCGTGTAAAGAAGGGAGGCCTCCGAAACCAGCGGTCGCGGCGGCGCCCCCGACGGATCGGGAGTGTCCATGTCCATGTAGAGAATGTTCCTGCCCCTCGGACCCGCGTCACCCGGCCCCGGGCGTGCCTGGCACGCCCGACCGCCCGGTCCCGCGAGTGTCTTGCTGGTACGGCGGTGACCCGATGCGATGGTGCCACGGTGCGATGTGCCGCGATGCCAAGCGAAATTGCGGCACCGCAGCCACCGGCTCTCAAGAAAACCGCTCTCGAGAAAGCCGGGCAACAAAAAAGCGGCCCCGGGTCTCCCCGTGCCGCTTGCCCACCTCTTCCAGCTTGTCTGAAGCTATACCCTGGAGCGTTCGCAGAGTCAAGCGCTAAATTTCAGGTTGTGCTCGACACGCGCCGCGACAGGCCCGCCGCCGCGCCGTCACCGTGGCGGCCAGCGGCCTTCATTCATGCGTTTTCGCACCTCTGCCGGCTCGTAATACTGCCCCATAAGCCCCCGATCATTCAGGATTTTCCGAACATCCGCCAGGGCCTTGCCATAGCGCCCGTCCAGATCGACCCGGGACTTCGCGGCAAGGTAGGGCAAGGTGAAGCCCCGCTTGTCCGCCACTCCCGGGCGCGCGCCGCGCTGAAGCAGGTACAGAACCGTCGGCCAATCCTCGATCACCGCCGCGGCAAGCACCGGGGTCGCCCCCTGAAAGCCCTTGATCTCGATATCGGCGCCCGAATCCAGAAGCGACTTGAGCCGGGCGTGATCCTCGGCCTCGATCGCGTCGAAGATCACCGGCCAGTTGTTCGGCCCCTTCGCGTTGGGGTCCGACATGTCGTTCGCCATCTTCGGCCCTCCCATGGCCCCGGAACTGCGGGCACCGACCCAGACTAACAAGGCCGCCGCACCCGAGACAACCAGCGCGCGCCTCACAGGCATCCGTTCGCGACCTGCGTGTCGTAGATGCCTTTCGCGGCCTTCTCCAACGCCTCGTTGACCGAACTCATCAGGTGAAGCCGTCCGCCCCGCGCCGCCGATCCGCCCGCCGCGCCCCCGGCCGCGGCGCCCCCGAAACCGCCGGCAAAACCTCCGGCGATGCCGCCCGCCGCGGCGCCGGCATAATCGGTCCAGGCCGAATCCTTGGCCGGCGCCAACGGCCGCCGCGTGCCCACCGCATCGGGCAGCGGGGTGTTGTCCTGGCCGGCACTCAGGATGTCACCCTCGACGTAATAGGCCTCCATCGGCACGTCGCCCAGCGTCTTGCCGAACCGCTCCGTCGTCGCGGGGTTCAGGCCCGCCGCGTTGAAGGTGCTCCCCGGCGCGCCGCTCACGGCCGACGCGGCCGATGCCATGCCGCCCCCCAGCGAATGCCCGGTAAAGCGGACGCGGCCCGGGGCCATGGTCTCCGCGGTCTGCCCGATCTGCATCGCGCGGTTGTAATACGGCGTCTCCTTGCCCAGTCCCTGCTTGACGTTGGTCTCCCAATCCTCGCCACTCAGCGGCGAGGTGCCCTTGAACGCGATGGTGTAATCCTTCTCGCCAGTCACCGGATCGGTATGGACGAACACGTCCGAGCGGAAATCGCTGTCGGGGATGCGGGTCAGATCCATGTCGCCATCCTTCAGCCCCAGCGCCTCGAGATCCTCGTCGGTGGCGCGCGCGGTGTTCGGCGGCAGCGGCGCATCCGCACCGCCATAGGCCGCGCCCGCCATCATGGCGTCGTTCTGCGCCTGCGCCAGCCGTGCCGCGTCGGCCGACAGGCGGATGCAGATCGGTGGCAGCACCTGCATGCCCGGCGGCCCCATCGCCCCGGCCATCCCGATCAGCACGGTCGGCAGGCAGGGCGGCATGATCGCTCCACCCTTCGCCGTGGGGTCGCCCAGCCGCGCCGCCGGCCGTCCACCGATCAGCACGGTGGGCGAGCCGAAGATAATCGCGTCCACCGCCGCCGGCGGCGGCCCGACACAGGCGCAAAGGTCACCCATTCGCGCGGCGGGCAGCTTGCCGACAAGAACGTTCGGTTGGCAGGCGGGCAGGATCGGAAGGGTCGCCCCCATGCACATCGGGCAGGTGTGCATGTCGGTCAGACGCGCGGCAGGAAGTCCCGGCATTCAAATACCCTCACGAATGCGAGAAGTATCGGCAGGTCGTTCCCCATTGTCAACGCAGCCGCCGGGTCGGCGCCGGCCTCCGGACACGCGCCCCCGCCCTGCTTGCGCCGGGACGCGACCCCGGATACCTTTCAATAGCGCAGGGCCGCCCGACGGCCCCGCGTCTCCCCCTTTCGCATCGTCATCTCCCCCCTGACCGGCCCGGACCGGCCTTGACCGGAAGGATCGCTCCATGAGTGACCGCCTCTTCGTCGTCACCGGCGGCCCCGGCGCCGGCAAGACGACCCTGATCAATGCCCTCGCCCGCCGCGGTCTCGCCCATATGCCCGAGGCCGGGCGCGCGATCATTCGCGACCAGCGGCGGATCGGCGGCACCGCCCTGCCATGGGCCGACCGCACCGGCTATGCCGAGCAGATGCTGGGGTGGGAGATGCGCTCCCACGCCGAGGCCTCGGCTCTCCCCGGCCCGGTGATCCTCGATCGCGGCCTGCCCGACGTGATCGGCTACCTCACGCTTTGCGGCCTGCCGGTGCCTGCGCACATCTCAACCGCCGGCCGCGCGTTCCGCTACAACCCCACGGTTTTCCTCGCCCCGCACTGGCCCGCGATCTATGCCCGCGACGCCGAGCGACGGCAGGCCCCCGAAGAAGCCGCCGCCACCAGCCGGACGATGGCGGAGACCTACCGGCGCCTTGGTTACCGCCTGGTGAACCTGCCTCTCGCAGGGGCCGAGGCGCGGGCGCAATTCGTCCTCGACCGGATCGGCGCCGTCTGAACCGGCACCGGAAACGCAAAAGGGCCGCCCCTCAGGGCAGCCCTTCGCAAATCGTGGAGAGAGGGGCCGATCAGGCCTCTTCGTCAAGCGCCTCGACGGCCTTCTGAAGGTCGTCCTTCGAGACGTCCTTCTCGTCGACCTTGGCGTGGCTGACGATGTGATCGACGACCTTGTCCTCGAACAGCGGGGCGCGGATCTGCTGCTGGATCTCGGCGTTCTGCTGCACGAAGTCGAAGAACGCACGCTCCTGCCCCGGATACTGGCGCGCCTGCGTCAGGATCGCCTGGGTCATCTCGCCGTCCGACACCTCGATCTCGTGCTTGCGGCCCATCTCGGCCAGCAGGAGGCCAAGGCGCACCCTGCGGGTCGCCAGCTTGGTGTGCTCGTCGGTCACGTCCATCTCGCCATGGTCATGGCCATGGTGATCGGGGTTTTCCTCGTGCCACAGCTGGTGCGCGATCTGCTTGGCCTCGACCTCGACCAGGCTCGGCGGCAGGTCGAACGACACCAGCTTGTCGAGCTGGTCGAGAAGCGAACGCTTCATCACCGCGCGCGCCGCACCGGCATATTCCTCTTCCAGACGCTCGCCGATCTGCGATTTCAACGCGGCAAGATCCTCGGCGCCGTATTTCTTCGCCAGCTCGTCGTCGATCTCGGCGGGCTTGGGGGCCTTCACCGCCTTGACCGTGCAGTCGAAGGTGGCTTCCTTGCCGGCCAGATTCTTGGCACCGTATTCCTCGGGGAAGTTCACGGTCACGGTGACCTCGTCACCAGCCTTGGCACCGACCAGCTGCTCCTCGAAGCCGGGGATGAAGCTGCCCGAGCCCAGAACCAGCGGGTAATCCTCGGCCGCGCCGCCCTCGAAGGCTTCGCCGTCGACCTTGCCCAGGAAGTCGATCACGATCTGGTCGCCGTCCTTGGCCTTCGAGCCCGCCTTGCGGTCCTCAAAGTTCTCGGCGGATTCGGCGAGGTTCTTCAGCGCCTCGTCGACGGCCTCATCATCGGCCTTGACCACCATCTTCTCGAGCGCGAGGCCCGACAGGTCGACCTCGGGGATCTCCGGCAGCGCCTCGTAGGACATGTCGACGACCACGTCGTCACCTTCCTTCCAGGTCTCGCCGTTCTGCATCTTCACGTCGGGCTGCAGCGCCGGGCGGTCGCCGGTGGCTTCGAAATGATCGCGCATCGCGCCGTCCACGGCTTCCTGGATCGCGTCGCCGACCAGGCGCTGACCGAACTGCTTGCGCAGCATCGCCATCGGCACCTTGCCCTTGCGAAAGCCCTTCATCTCGACTTCGGGCTGCGCCTCGACCAGCTTTTCCTGCACCTTCGCGTCGAGCTCGGCAGCAGTCACCGTGATGGTGTAGCCGCGCTTCAGACCGTCCTTCAGGGTCTCGGTGACCTGCATCTTCCGTTCCTTCTTTCACCTCTGGTGCGGGTGGAGGGACTTGAACCCCCACGGATCACTCCGCCAGAACCTAAATCTGGTGCGTCTACCAGTTTCGCCACACCCGCATGAACCAAGGGCGCCCCCGCCTGTCTCCACGTCGCGCAAAGCTTGACGTCTCGGGCAGGGCCGCCCTGAAATCGCGCCCTTCTAGCAAAGGCCGCGATGGGATGCGAGAGGAAAAACAGCCGCAGAAAAAGCTCGCCCGTAACCCATTCTTGACATATTTTGGCAAAAAAATACGAGGCAGAAACAGCAGGATCAGCCCATGTCGAAAATGACGACGGGCCACACGGTGCAGGCGCGCCGTGTTGACGGCCATGAGCATGCGTGCGGGGGCATCGCCGCCGGGACCATCATTCTCACGCTCGACGGCGCCCTGCCGGTCGAGCATCTGACACCGGGCGACCGGGTCATCACCCGCTCGAGCCCGCGCGTGCTGCGCGGCGTTTCTGTGCGGTCCGAAACCGGGGTGTCCGTCGTCCGCATCGGCGCCAGCACCCTCGGCCCCGACCGCCCTGACGACGACATCCTCGTTGCCCCGGGGCAGCCCGTGCTGGTGCGCGACTGGCGGGCCAGGGCGCTCTACGGCGCCGAACGCGCCATGGTGCCGGCCCATCGCCTCGTCGACGGCGAATTCATCCGCACCGAGGAAATGGCCGATCTGCGCCTCTTCACCCTCGACCTCGGCGGCCCGGCGGTGATCTACGCCGGCAACCAGGAACTCGGGATCGAGCCGGAGACGGCCCCCGCCTGACCCGGATCCGGATCACCGGCATCGGCACGTCTGCGATGGGCGCCCCCGAAAGGGCGCCCTCTTTCATTACGACCCCGGCGTCACGACACAAGTTCCCCGAACCCGGCCTCGGTGGTGCGGTGCATCGGCGGGCGGCCCGGCCTTGGGCCCCGGGCGTCCTCCGGCTCCGGATCGGGGGCGGAAAGCAGCTTGTGCAGGTCCTCGCGCGTCAGGCCGATATCGTCGATCAGACGGTCATCGCTGCGCGCAAGCAGGAACGCCATCGACCTGCGGCGGGCATGCAGCGCGCGCAGGCGGGACGGCAGGGTGAGCAGGGCGGAAAACCTCAGGGCGCGGAACATCGTGGGCCTCTCTCGTGTCTGGAAGCTTCTATCTGGCGCCTGCGTTGACATCAGACCAACGAATAGTGATGATGTCCGGTATATGCTGGATTGATGCCACCCCTTCAGGCCCGCCCTACCCCGTCAGGCCACCCCCACCCCTTCAGGCCCGCCCATGCCCGTCCCCCTCGACAGTGACCTGATGCGCAGCTTCCTCGCCGTGGCCGAGGCCGGCAGCGTGACCGAGGCGGCCGGGCGGCTGGGGCGGACGCAATCGGCGGTCAGCATGCAGATCCGCCGGCTCGAGGATCTGCTCGGCCAGCCCCTGTTCGAACGTCAGCCGCGCGGCGTGGCGCTGACCGACCGCGGCGCGCGGCTGCTGCCCTACGCCCGGAGGGTGAGCGAGCTGTTGGACGAGGCCGCGGCGGCGCTGAGCGAGCGGCCGCTGTCGGGCCCGGTCCGCGTCGGCATACCCGAGGAATACGGCGAGCGGGTGCTGCCCGGTGTCCTTGCCGCCTTCGCCGAACGGCACCCGGCGGCCGAGGTGACCGTGCGCGTGGACTTCTCGGCCCCGCAACTGCGGGCGCTGGCGTCGGGAGAGCTCGACCTCGCCGTGACCTTCGCCGAGGGCAAGGAGGGGCCGGGCGAGGTGTTGGGCGTCGACCCCACCGTCTGGGCCACCTCGCTGGCCCACGGCCAGCACCTGCAACGGCCACTGCCGATCGCGGCCTTCTTCCGCTCGGACTGGTGCCGCGACTATGCCGAGGGGTCGCTGCGGCGCCAGCGCATCGCCTACCGCGTGGCCTGGACCTGCGACACCGCGGGCGGCATGGAACGCGCGGTGAGGGCTGGCCTTGCCGTCGCCCCGCTGTCGCGCTCCTCCATGCCCGACGGCTGCCGCGAACTGACCGCCGAGGACGGCTTTCCCCCGATCGACAGCTCGGCCATCGTGCTGCACCGCAACCCGCGCAGCACCACCCCCGCGGTCGAGGGCATGATCGAGATGCTGCGCGAGGCGTTCCAGCCCTTCGCCGGGGCACGGCCATGAAAGCGCGGTTCGACACCCCCACCGGCCCGGTCAGCGTGAGCGCGACCGACACCGCCATCACCCGCCTGCGCTGGAGCGGGGCGGAGCCCGAAGGCACCTCCGACCTGCTCGAGGAAGCGGGGCGCCAGCTGGCGGAATATTTCGCCGGGGCGCGGCGCGGGTTCGACCTGCCGCTGGCGCCGCGCGGCAACGATTTCCAGCTGCATTTCTACGCGATCCTCTGCGCCATCCCCTATGGCGAGACACGGACCTACGGCGAGATAGCGGCTGAGATGGGCGCCAGCGCACAGGCGATCGGTCAGGCCTGCGGCGCCAACCCGATCCCGATCTTCATCCCCTGTCACCGGGTGCTGGGGGCGAATGGCCTTGGCGGGTTTTCCGGCGGCACGGGGATCGAGACCAAGGTGGAACTTCTCAAGCTCGAGGGCGCGGCGGGGCTGCTGATCTGAGGGCGCGGTCGCCCAAAAGTCTTCAGAAGACTTTTGCCAAAATCGTTCTCAACGATTTTTTGCGCCTCTGCCGGGCTCAGGCGCGGGTCGGCACGATCTGCTGCGCGATCCCCACCAGCACGAGGTAGATGCTGGTCAGCGCCAGCCCCCAGTGCGAGATCACGCCCGCCTCGAAGTTCGTCGCCGCGCACCAGCCCGCGAACACCGTCCACAAAAGCGCGATCGGCAGCGACAGCTGGCGCCAGCGCTCGGTCCGCACGGGGTGGATGAACTTCAGCGGCGTGAACATCGCCGCCGCCAGTACGACGACAAGGCCGAGAGTGACCCAGAAATCGGGCCTGAGCGCAAAGATCACGATGGCGAACATGTTCCAGCAGCCCGGGAAGCCGGCAAAGGAATTGTCCTTGGTCTTCATCCGCGTGTCGGCAAAGTAGATCACGCTGGCATAGGTGATGACGATGATCGCCAGCCACCCGGTCCAGCCCGGCAGAAGCCCCGACTTGAACAGCGCATAGGCCGGGATGAAGACGTAGGTCAGGTAGTCGATGATCAGGTCCAGCAGCACGCCGTCGATCTGCGGCGCGTTGCGCTTGACGTCGTAGCGCCGCGCCAGCGGCCCGTCGACACCGTCGACGGCGAAGGCCACGACCAGCCAGGTGAACATCAGCGCCCATTTCTGCTCGACCGCCGCCAGCATGGCCAGCATCGACAGAACGGCGCCTGTGCCGGTCAGCAGGTGGACGAAAAAGGCTTTCTGTTGCGCGTTCATGGGCCTGTCATGAAGAAAAAACGTCGCACTTGCAACCATCGGGCGGCGCGAAGGCACGGCGCCTCAGGCACGCGGATGGGCCTTCTCGTAGACCTCCATCAGCCGGGCGGTGTCGACCGCCGTATAGGCCTGGGTCGTCGACAGCGAGGCGTGGCCAAGCAGCTCCTGGATCGCCCGCAGATCGCCCCCCGCCGCCAGAAGATGGGTGGCAAAGGAATGGCGCATGGCATGCGGCGTGGCGCTCGCGGGCAGGCCCAGCTGCAGCCGGGCCGTCTCCATCGCCTTGGCCACCTGCCGTCGCCCCACCGGGCCGCCGCGGGCGCCGCGAAACAGCGGCTCCCCGGCCCCAAGCTCCATCGGGCAGAGCCGCGCGTAACGCTCCACCGCGACCCGGGCCGCGGGGATCACCGGAACGATCCGCTCCTTGCCGCCCTTGCCGCGGATCCGCAGCACCTCCGGCAGCTGGACCTCGGCCCCGGTCAGCGACAGCGCCTCCGAGATCCGCAGACCGCAGCCGTAAAGCAGGGTCACGATGGCGGCGTCGCGCGCGCCCTGCCAATCCTCGCGCGCCTGCTCGCCCACTGTCCGGATCACCGCGCGGGCGGCATCCTCGGCCAGCGGACGCGGAAGCTTCTTCTGGAACGCCGGCGCCCGGGCCGAAAGCACGGCGGTCGCGTCGAACCCTTCGCGGTCCGACAGGTGCCGCACGAAGCCCTTCACCGCCGACAGCGCCCGGGCCAGCGACCGGGGCGCCACGCCCCGGCGGCGTTCATGCGCCATCCAGGCCCGCATGTCCGACGGGCCCAGCGCGCGGATCTGCGCCATGCCCCCCGCCCCGCCCGCATGATCGGCAAGGAAGGCAAGGAACCCGGTCACGTCGGCGCGGTAGGCCTCCAGCGTGTTGTCAGCGGCGCCGTCCAGCGCCTTCAGACGGGCAAGCCAGCCCTCCAGCGCGTCGCGCATCTGGGGGGCGATGGCAAGGCTCACGGCGCGCCCCTCAGGACAGCCAGCGCCGCATCGTGCGCTCGAACGTGCCGGCGAAGAAGGCCAGCAGATCGGTGCCCTGCGCGGGTTTGAAATGGTGCGGGTCCTCCGCCCCCATGACCAGCATCCCCGGCAGCCGCCCCTCGCCCAGGTCGAGCCGCATCAGCGCCTCCGACCGGACCCAGGCCGCGGCCTCGCCGTAGATCGCGTCCGAGGACGGCAGGGTCTGGCGCAGGGTCACAGGGCGCACAGGCACGTTGCGCCCCGCCGTCATGTAATCGTCGATGAACCCAGGCTCGGCCACGCACAGCACGTCGCCCAGCCGCCGCAGCGCCGGGTCGTCGGCGTTCTGCACCGATTCCAGCACCAGCCGCACGCAATCGACGCGCAGGATGTCCGCCACCTCGCCCCCAAGGCTGACGAGGAACTCCTCGAAGGTCACGGGGTCGAGCATCCTCAGGATCGCCCGATGCACCTGGTTCGTGCCCGCGAGGTTCTCGTAGGCGGCGGCGATCACCGAACGGTGGGTATCCTCGAGCCGGTCGAGACGCTGCTCCAGCCGCTCCATCGCGATACCGCGCAGGTCGACGATGTTCGACCCCATGAGCCGCTCGTTCGCGCTGATCAGCGCGCGCATCACGTCGTGGTCCTCGAGAATCGCGTCCGGATCGGCAAGGATCCTGTCGCGCATCTCTTCCTCGATCATTGCGGTTTCTGCCATGCTGTCCACTGCCTGTCCTTAGATGTGCCTGCTCGTTTTTTCCCGAGTCTAGCGAAGCCCCGCAACGAACGCCAAGGGTTTCCGCCCCCTGCCCCGATGCCGTGCCCCGGGTGTGCCCCCTTGCCCACGGCGCGAAGGCCCCTCCCACCGATCCCGCGCCACAAACGCGGCGACGAACAAAAGGGGCGGCCCGAAGACCGCCCCTTTCATTGTTCCGCAAATACGCAAAGTCCCGACCGGCGACCTAGCCCAGCACCTCGTTGCAGCGCGCACAGGTGCCCGGGTGCTTGTGGGTGCCCACGTCGGGCAGGATCCGCCAGCAGCGGTCGCATTTCGCGCCCTCGGCAGTCTCGAACACCACACCGACGCCCGGCGCCTCGGGCAGGCGGAAGGCCTCCTGCGGGGCGGGGTCCGTGGTGACGTAGATATCCGAGGTGATGCACAGATCGGCGAAATGCGCGTGCCGCAGGATGTCGGCCACCGCCTTGTCCTGCACATGAACCACCGGCGCCGCCTCGAGGCTGGCCCCGATCGTCTTGGCGCTGCGCTGCACCTCCAGCGCCGCGGTCACCGCGCGCCGCACCTGCCGGATCTGCGCCCATTTCGCGGCAAGATCCGCATCGTGCCACGCCGCCGGCGTCTCGGGGATGTCGTGCAGGTGGACCGAGTCGTCCTCGGACGGGAAGCGCGACAGCCAGACGTCCTCCATCGTGAAGACGAGGATCGGGGCAAGCCAGGTCACCAGCCGGTGGAACAGCAGGTCCAGCACCGTCCGCGCCGCGCGCCGCCGCAGGCTATCGGCCGCGTCGCAGTAAAGCGCGTCCTTGCGGATGTCGAAGTAGAAGGCCGACAGGTCCACCGTGCAGAACTGGAACAGTTTCTGGAACACGTCCTGGAAGTCGTACTTGCCATACCCCTCGCGGACCTGCTGGTCGAGTTCGGCCAGCCGGTGCAGCACCCAGCGCTCCAGCTCCGGCATCTCTTCCGGCGCGACCCGCTCCTCCTCGGAGAAGTCCTTGAGGCTGCCCAGCAGGAACCGCAGCGTGTTGCGCAGGCGGCGGTAGCTGTCGGCGGTGCCCTTCAGGATCTCGGGGCCGATGCGCTGGTCGACGGTAAAGTCGGTCTGCGCCACCCAGAGCCGCAGGATGTCGGCGCCATATTGCTTGACCACCTCCTCGGGCACGATGGTGTTGCCGAGGGACTTCGACATCTTGAAGCCCTTCTCGTCCAGCGTGAAGCCGTGGGTCAGCACGCCGCGATAGGGCGCCCGCCCCTTCGTCCCGCAGGCCTGGAGAAGCGAGGAGTGGAACCAGCCGCGGTGCTGGTCGGTGCCCTCGAGGTAGAGATCGGCGATCCCGTCCTTCGCCCCGTCCGCGCGGTCGCGCAGCACGAAAGCATGGGTCGAGCCACTGTCGAACCAGACGTCGAGCACGTCGAAGACCTGATCATAGGCCTCGGGGTCGTGCAGGCCGCCCAGCACCTCGGCCTTGAAGCCATCCATGTACCAGACGTCGGCGCCCTTCTCCTCGAAGGCCGCGACGATGCGCTTGTTGACCTCCGGGTCGCGCAGCAGGAACCCCTCGTCGGTAGGCTTGGCGCCCTTCCTGACGAAACAGGTCAGCGGCACGCCCCAGGCGCGCTGGCGCGACAGCACCCAGTCGGGGCGCGCCTCGATCATCGAATGCAGGCGGTTGCGGCCCGAGACCGGCGTGAAGGTGACCAGCTCGTCGATCGAGGTCAGCGCGCGGCTGCGGATCGTGTCGCCGTACTGGCCCATGCCGTCGTCCAGCTTGTGGTCGATGGCGGCGAACCATTGCGGCGTGTTGCGGTAGATCACCGGCGCCTTCGACCGCCAGGAATGCGGGTAGGAGTGCTTGATCTTGCCACGCGCCAGAAGGCCGCCCACCTCGACCAGCTTGTCGATGACGGCGCTGTTCGCGTCGCCCTCCTTGCCGTTCGGCTTGAGGATCATCTTGCCGCCGAAGAACGGCAGGTCCTGGCGGAAGGAGCCGTCGTCCATCACGTTGTAGGTGATGACCTGCGGCAGCATGCCCAGATCGCGGTAAAGCTCGTATTCCTCCATCCCGTGGCTCGGCGCGCAATGGACGAAGCCGGTGCCCTCGGTATCGGTCACGAACTCCGCCGCGCGGAAGTCGCGGAAGTCGTCCCATTCGCCGTTCGAGCCCTCGGCTCCGGCGAGGGGGTGCTTCAGGGAGAGCGATGCCAACTCTTCAGGGTAAACATCACGCAAACGGTGATACATGGTCTCGTCCAGCCGGGCGCGGCTCATCACATCTCCGACGAGGGCGTCGGCAAGAATGTAACGGTCGCCCTTGGTCGCCCAGCACTGTTCCGGCGTATCGACAACCTCGTAAAGGCCGTAGGCAATGTCCTCGCCATAAACCACCGCCTTGTTCGACGGCATGGTCCAAGGCGTCGTGGTCCAGATCACAACGTAGGCGCCGAGGAGGCTATCCACTTCTTCGCCATTGTTGAGGCGGATCTTTTCAGTCTTTTCGCCTTCTCCAAACGCGTTGATGAAGGTCTGAACATTCTGGTCGGCCACCTTGAACTTCACCCAGATCGTGAAGCTTTCCTTGTCGTGATACTCGACCTCGGCCTCGGCCAGCGCGGTCTTTTCCACCGGCGACCACATCACCGGTTTCGACCCCTGGTAGAGCGTGCCGTTCATCAGGAACTTGAGGAATTCCTCGGCGATCACCGCCTCGGCATGGTAATCCATCGTCAGGTACGGCTGGTCCCACTTGCCGGTGATGCCCAGGCGCTTGAACTCCTCGCGCTGGATGTCGATCCAGCCCTCGGCGAACTTGCGGCACTCCTGGCGGAAGGCGACGACGTCGACCTCGTCCTTGTTCTTGCCCTTGGCGCGGTACTGTTCCTCGATCTTCCATTCGATCGGCAGGCCGTGGCAATCCCAGCCCGGCACATAGCGCGCGTCGCGGCCCATCATCTGCTGCGAACGCACGATGATGTCCTTGATCGTCTTGTTCAGCGCATGCCCGATGTGCAGGTGGCCGTTCGCATAGGGAGGGCCATCGTGCAGGATGAAGGGCTTGCGGCTGCCCGCGCTCTCGCGGAGGCGGTCATAGATGCCGATCCGCGCCCAACGGTCGAGCCACTCCGGCTCGCGCTTGGGCAGGCCCGCGCGCATCGGGAAATCGGTCTCCGGCAGGAAGACGGTGGCGCGGTAGTCGGGGGTTTCGGTCTCGGTGGCAGGCGTGTCGGCGCACATCGGAAAATCTCCGGGAAATGTCGGAATTTGCGGCAAGCGGCGGCGCGAAGGCTCAGGCGCCTTGTCCCGGCGTCTGAAGGGTCAGAGCGCCGGGCCGGTAATTCGCTGAATGATCGCGGATGCGCGGGTCATGGGGCGGCTTATACGCAAGGGGTGCGGGCGGGTCCAGAGGGGCCGCGCCCGCCGAACGCGCAGGATGCGCCAAAACGCACCCTGCGGGCCCGGTTGCATCCGGCCGCCCGGCGGGCCACCCTCGCCCCCGGCGACAAGACCCCCCGCAAGACGGCCCCACAAGCCCCCCTGAGGAGACCCCGATGACCGCCCAGCCACCGCGCTTCTTCCTGACCCCGGAGGAGGTCGACCGGATGATGACCGCCTTCTACGCCGCGATCCGGCGGCACGCGGTGCTGGGCCCGGTCTTCGCCGCGCATGTCGGCACGACAGATGCCGACTGGCGCGCGCATGAGGAAAAGATCGGCCGCTTCTGGAAGAACGCGATCCTGCGCGAGGGCGGATATTCCGGCAGCCCGATGGCCGTGCACCGTGCCCGACCCGATATCCTGCCGGAACACTTCCCGCTCTGGCTCGACCTCTTCGACGAGACCGCGGCGCGGGTGCTGCGCCCCGAGGCGGCGCAGGCCTGGTCGGCGATCGCACACCGGATCGGGCGCGCCTTCCGCATGGGCGTGGAAGAGGCGCACCGCAGCGCGGATGCCCCGCCGAAGCTGTTCTGAGACGCCGCTAGCGCAGCGCCGCGATGCGCACCGCAAGCTGGTGCAGCGCCGCCGCCTGCGCCTTGGCCACATCCGCCGCCCCGGTGCCGGCCAGCGGCACCGAGATGTCGAAATTGCGCACCCGGCCGCGCCCGACCGCCCCCGCCGGGATCACGAAATACCGCCCCGACAGATGCAGCTGCCCGTCCGACCCGGCAAAGATCTGGCCGATCCGTACCTGAAGCCGCCGGTCCGGCCCGTCGTTCAGCGGCCAGGGCTCGGCCAGCGCGGTCGCCCCGCTGAGCTGCGAGATCTGGTCGGCAAGGATCCGCGTGATCGCATCCGACGGCGTATCGGCCCAGAGGTCGTTCTTGGCCCCCTTCAGCGTCCCGCCCGCCTGCTGTGTCGCGATCTCGGGGGCCGAGGCGTATTGCGGCAGGTTCACCTTCTGCACCTCGACCCGGCCCAGCCGGTCGGGCATCGACCGCGCCGCAGCGGGCGGGTCCATCAGGTAGAGGTTGGGGGTCGCGCCGAAGCAGCCCGCAAGCGCGGTGCAGGCGGCCAGGGACAGGACAAGGGGGCGCAGGGACATCGTTTCTCTCCTACCGTCCGAGGATCAGGGCCTGGGGATTGCGTTGCAACATCCGGGCGACCGCGCTGATCTGGCTGGCCGCGTCGCGCAGCTGGCGCAGCGTCGCCAGGGTCTCCGAGTTGAAATTCGACCGCGAACCATAGGCCGAGATCGTGTTGTCGGCCTGTGCCACGACGGCATCCAGCCGTTTCACCAGCGCGGGCAGTTGGTCGCTTGCCGCCTTGACCGATTGCGCCGCACTGTCGGCCGACGCCAGCGTATCGTTGAGCTTCTGCGTCGCCCCGCCGTTCTGCAGGTCGGTCAGCATGCCGTTGAGCGAGGCCAGCGCCTCGTTCAGCGATTGCGGCAGCTTCTTCGTCTGCTCGGCCGAGGTCAGCACGTTGACCGAAGCGATGAGCTTGTTGGCATTGTCGACCACGCTGTCCAGCGGCAGCTTGTTCACCTTGTCGCCAAGTGCGGTGTAGGTATCCACCAGCTTCGGCACGCCCTTGGCGCTGTCGGAGACCGCCTGCGCCGCCGCGCTCGCGTCGTTCATCGCGCTGACGATCGCATCCACCGTCTTGGCCTTTTCCAGCGCCGCGAAGAACTGGTCGATCGAGGTCAGCACCTTGTTGACGTTCTCGGGCGCATGCTGGATGCCCGGCGCGGCCACCACCTTGCGGATATCGCTGACCAGGCCCGCGACCTCGCCCGGGACCTTCTGGGTGTCGGACTGGCCGATCAGCTTGTTGGTGTTGTTGAGAAGGCTGATCGCGCTGTCCATCAGCTGTTCGATCGGCAGCGCGTTGATCCGCGCCAGCACCCCCTCGGCCGAGGCCGAGACGTCGGGAATGTGCGGTTCGACCGAGGGCATCACCGGGAATGGCTTGGCCCCCGTGTCGATCGTCGCGGGCTTGGCTGACGGCATGTCCAGAAGGTCGACCTCGAGCGTGCCGCCCAGGATCCCGGTGGAGGTCACCTGCGCGCGCAGCCCCTCGCGGACCTGCGAGGCGAGGAAATCCATGAGGTCCTGCTTGTCCGCGTCCCGCGCCAGCCCCATCCGCTCCGGGATCAGGGTGAAGTCGATGCGCTGCTGCACGATCCGCCCTCCGTTCGGCGCATCGGTGACGTTGATCGCGAGGTTCGACACCTCGCCCACCTTGAGACCCCGGAAATTGACGTTGTCGCCGACCTTGAGCCCGCGCACCGACTGGCCCAGCAGGATCGACAATTTCACCTTGGGCGCCCCTGTGTCCGAGAAGATGCTGTCGCGCGCCGTCGGCTCGTCGGGGAACAGCTGGTAGGTCGGCTTGTTGTCCTTGGTCACCGGCCTGCCGCCCGAGACGAAGGTGTCGAACTCGATCCCGCCCTGAATCAGCGACGACAGGCTGCGCACGCTGAGCTTGACCCCGGACGCCCCGAGCGAGACCGAGAATCCCGAGGCGTTCCAGAACACGCTCGAGGTCGTCAGCCGCTTGTTGTAGGGCGCCTTGACGAAGGCGTCGACGAGGACCCCGTCGCCCGAGGGCGCCAGGCGGATGTTCTGGATCTCGCCGACCTTGAGGCCGCGCATGAGGATCGGCGCGCCCTCGATCAGCGCACCGCCGTCGGGGGCCTCGATCGTCACCCAGGTCCCCGAATCCGGGCCGCCGGCCACCGGCGCCTTCTCTAGCCCGGTGAAATGCGACGGTGTCGGCCCGCTGGTCTTGGGATCCCACTGGCCTTCGATGTAGACACCGGAAAGCACGGTGTTGAGGCCGGTGATCCCCGACAGGCCGATCTCGGGACGCACGACCCAGAACTGCGCGTTCTTGCCGATATGGTCGGCCACCGACTTGTCGACGCGAACGCTGACCTCGACCTTCTTGAGATCGGGGGTGAAGCCCACCTTCTCGACCTTGCCGACCGGCACGTCGCGGTATTTCAGCACGCTCTGCCCGGCCTGGATGCCGTCGCCGCTGGCGAAGGTGATGTGGATGAGCGCGCCGCGGTCGTTATAGGCGCGCCAGGCCACCGTCAGCGACACGATCAGCGCGATCACCGGCACCAGCCAGACGACGGACAGGTTGCGCCGCACGATGCCGCGCGGCGCGCTCACGTCCATCTCGGCGGGGCGGCCGCCAGTGCCCGTGCCCGTGCCAGCCCCCGCGTCGCCAGCCGCCTCGTGGCCCGGTGCCTGACCCGTCTGGTTACCGGCGTTGCGACCAGTCTGGTTACCGGTCTCGTCGCTGGCTTGGGGCCGGTCTTCGGGGGTCTTGTCGTCGGTCATGCTGCCTCAGCCTCGTCTCTTTCCCAGATCAGCCGCGGGTCAAAGGCCTGCGCGGCGAGCATCGTGAACACAACCGACAATGCGAAGAAGATCGCCGCCGGGCCGGGGTGAACCTGCGCCAAGCTTCCCAACTGCACCAGCGACGACAGGATCGCCACCACGAATACGTCGATCATCGACCACCGCCCGATGAAATCGACCACGGCCAGCATCCGGTGCCGCCGGTGCCGCCGCCACGGCCGTACCCGCCCCAGGGTCAGCGCGAGCTGGGCGATCGCCAGGAACTTGGTGATCGGCACCACCACCGAGGCCGCAAAGACGATCGCCGCGACGCCGTAATCGTGGGCATGGACCAACTCGATCACGCCGCCGACGATCGTGTTCCTGACATCGCCGGTCAGCAGCGACGCGGTGTCGAGCATCGGGTAGAGGTTCGCCGGCACGTAGAAGATCACCCCCGCGATGAGCCAGGCCCAGACCCGCTGCAGGCTGGCGCCGCGGTCGTCGTCCAGATGCCCGCCGCAGCGGCCGCAATGGCGCTGCTGCCGCGGCCAGACCCGGCCGCAGCTTCGGCACCCGACCAGACCGGCCCGGCGCGCAGTCAGCATCACCGCGTGGTCTCGAGCGCGTCCCATATCGTCCAGTCGTTGGAAAGGTTGTCCATCACGCCCACCGCCAGCACCAGCGCGGCGAAGGCCCAGAAGGCGGGGCCGAAGCTGACCGAGGCAAGCCCCCCGATCTTCACCAGCGAGACGATGGTGCCGATCATGAAGACCTCGGCCATCGCCCAGGGCCGCAGGTGGCGTGCCAGCCGAAAGGCGATCTGCGCATGGCGGTAGGGCGTGCGCCCGGCCAGAAGCGGCCCGAAGGCGAAGATCAGCGCGCCCACCCGGAACACCGGCAGCAACACGATCAGCAGCATCACCGCGACGGCCAGCGGCGCGAGGTAGCCCTCGGAATAGGCCAGCGCGGTCGAGAAGATGGAGCTTTCGTGGGTCTCGCCGGCGGCCGAGATCGACAGGAAGGGAAAGAACAGCGCCCCCACCATCAGGATCCCGGCGGTCAGCGCCAGCGCGACGATCTTCACCGCGGCCTCGGGCCGGGGGCGGTAGAGCGGGTGGTGGCAGCGGCTGCACCGCGCCTGCTGCCCCGCCCCCAGCACCTGCCGCGACATCAGAAGATCGCATTCCGGACAGGCGATCAGCCCGTCCAACGCGGGAGCGATACGCCCGGTCGTCCCGGCGGCCGTCAGTCCGGCATCCATCGTGCCAGCGGCCGCAATTCCGGCGGCCGAGGTGCCGGACGCTGGCCCGCTCCATGGAACACCCTCGCGGGCGTCGGCTGTGGGATCTCGGTCGGTCAAAGGCAGAAGCTTCCCCGGTGGCCTGCACCATTGCACATTGAACACGCAGGGAAAGCCGACTTCAATGCCTGGCGCCCGGCGCCGGTGGCTGCCGCTGCGGAAGCCGCAGCAAGGGAACGCCCCCCACCGGACTTCTCGACAAGCCCGCCGGCCAGCCCCTCAGCGCCCGATGCAACCTCAGTGCAATTTCCGCGCAAGTCCCCGCGGCGTCCGGGCCCAGGGCCCGTCCGCCACCACGACAAACGCGCGTCATGCCCCCGGGTTCCCGACTGCGACCGCCGGTCGCAGGCCGCGGACGACCCGGAAAGCTGCCGCCTCACTGCATGCCGAGTGCTTGCTTTATGTATAGAAAAACATGTTCATATCCTGAGACCTCCCTTGGTCGACTAGCAACTTAGCAAGCACTTCCTGAAAACTTGATCCTGAACACCACGCGACTGCCCTGGCACAAACCGCGAAGGCGAGAACCGCTGCGATGTTTGAGGTCTTCGCGCTTCTCGCCTTCGCTTACGCACAAGCATCGTCAGCCAGCCAACATCGCTGCTTTTCGCGTGCAACCAGCGGCGCCAATCAAACTAGAACAGTTCGCTCAAAACAGCCTGTCACTCTAAATCGAGCGCCTGCCTCACTCACTTCAGAGTGACAGGCATCAAACTCTTATACCTCAATAAAAAATCTTCCGGCTCAACCCCAAGCGCAACCAGAACAACCCAGATTTCGACCACGTCAAGGCGCCGCTCGCTCTGTTCGTATTTCCCAACGAACGAAGGGGGCTTTCTGAGCTTTTTCGCAAGCTCGGCTTGGGACAGGCCAGCTTTTTGACGCTCACCCACGAGTCCCTCGACAATTGCCGCATAGGCATCGCTTCGGACTGCCCCCGCCATCAGCCATACCCATTTTGTAATAGACAGGCCTCCGTACCCCTGTTACGGGGTCAACCCCAAATTGGGAGTAAGAAGATGAACCAGATCACTAGAACATGGGCGCCGCATGCTCTGAAGAGAGGAGATAGATTGATTGCGCGACTAACAGTCTTTGACTTTCTGAGGGAGGACGAAGCGCGAGCCGCGCTTGCGAAAAAGCTAGTTTATCTTGTCGGCTGGCGGATCACCGACGGCACTCAAATCAAAACCATATATGGTCTTGAACTCACCCAGAGCGGCAAGCGCATCCTGCGCAGGCTGACACGTGGTGGATGCAAGAAAAGTCTCTATTACGTAGTTAGAGGTGTGTTCGAAGAAGTGCCTCACCCGCCTGATGCTAGCGGCATGTTTTCAGCAAGCTGGATTAGAAGGAACTTCTCTGACGCGAACGATGATGATGCATCACTCCAAATCCCGCAGGTAGCGTCCGGCAGCGTTTTTGCCGAATAGCGTAGTTAGGTTGCTGAGAACACTTGGTGTCCGTTGTTCCACGAAGAAGTCGCGGGACAAGTTCGCGCCTAAGCACGACACCATCTGGCAAACGTCTCGAAGGGCCATTTTTCGCAGCCTGCTTGCAAGCCGATGGAAGGCGCCCGCCACCCCTTGACCCTTTACGCGCTCAAGAGGGCGGGCAATGCACCGACGACCCGGGTCCTTCTCTCCGACCGAGGCGTGCGGACTGTGGCGGCGCATGCCGCCTGTCTTGGAAAGGATCACTCCATGCCGCGCATACCGTTCATCGACGCCCGCTTTGACCTGTCGGAGGAGAGCAGACGAGACATCGAATCTCGGCTGACCCAGCACTTCGTCGCGCTTCGGAAGAAGTCACAGGCCGCAGAAGCTGCTCCCGAGCTCTCTGATGATGACGACGAGATCGCTGCCGCCGTGCGCTACCGCGCTCACGCCCAGCGGTGCTATCCCTCCGACGCGGAGGCGGCCCGCATCCGTGCCAGAAGCAAGAAGCTCGCCCTGCGACGGGACGCAGCAACGGGTCTGCA
>NZ_PHSN01000079.1 GCF_002871005.1 Acidimangrovimonas sediminis | reverse complement strand
GCGTTTCCAGATCGGTTGCCGAGGAAGTAGTAGTTGTTGGTGTCCGTGAACTCGACGTAGCGCCCGTCCTTGTCGCTCAGCGGGCTGGCGGCGATGTCCGCCGCGAACCGCAGCCCGTTCTCGATGTCGTCGCGGTAGACCACCGGCACCGGCTCGAAGTCGCCCGCCCCTGCCGCCCCACGCGGCGTGGTGCCCCAGGCAAAGGGGGCATCCGAGACGTCCCCGGTTCCGTACTCGGAATAGGACACGTGGCCGGGAAGCTTGTCCCAGAAGCCGTTGGCCTGTGCCGCGTCCTGCAAATCAGCAACGAGGAAATAGTCCGGGATCGGCAGGTCGGCGGCGGCGCAGATCATCGCGGAGCCGACCCGGTGGCCCTCGGCCG
>NZ_PHSN01000078.1 GCF_002871005.1 Acidimangrovimonas sediminis | reverse complement strand
CCCGGCGCTGCAGGCGGCCGAGGAGGCGGCGAAGGAGAAGTCCGGGATCTGGGACAAGCTGCTCTTCTGGAAGACGCCCGACGCCCCGCCTCCCGCGGCAGAGACGCCGGCCCGGAAGGAGGCCACGCGCCAGACCGCGATCTCGATCCTGCTCGGCGCGCTCGGCGTGGCCATCCTGCCGAACACCAAGGTGATCCAGATCTCGGTCGTCACGCCCTCGGCCCGGAAATCCGCGAAGCTCTCGGATGCGGTGGCCGCGGCCTATGTGCAGGACCAGGTCACCACCAAGGTCCAGGCCACCGAACAGGCGAGCAGCTGGCTCGCCGACCGGGTGCAGGAGTTGCAGAAGCAGCTCGAGACCTCCGAGACCCGGCTCTCCGACTTCACCAGCAGCACCTCGCTGATCAGCGCCGACACGCTTTCCATGATGGAGCGCCAGCTGAAGGACCTGCGCGGGCGCATCACCGCGACCGGGCAGGCGAT
>NZ_PHSN01000077.1 GCF_002871005.1 Acidimangrovimonas sediminis | reverse complement strand
ACCGAAGCGCGCAAGACCTTCGAGGCGCAATTCGCGGAGATCGTGCAGCGGACGCGCTCCGACATCGCCCGGCAGAAGGCCCAGGTCGCCTCGCTGGAAAGCTCGCGCGATTCGCTGGCCAGCCAGATCAACAAGCAGAGCCAGGACCTGATCACCCAGCAGCAGCTGAACCGCGAGGTCCAGGCCAATACCCTGCTCTACCAGTACTTCCTCAGCCGCCTGAAGGAGACCTCGGCGCAGCAGGGGATCCAGAAGCCCGACAGCCGGATCCTCTCGAAGGCGGTGACGCCGAGCATCCCGACCGCGCCGCACAAGTCGATGATCCTCGTGATGTCGACCCTGGCCGGGGCACTGATCGGGATGGCGATCGTGATCCTGGGCGAGATGCGGCAGAACACCTTCCGCACAGCGCGCG
>NZ_PHSN01000076.1 GCF_002871005.1 Acidimangrovimonas sediminis | reverse complement strand
CGCGGGGGCGGCGGGGCTGTCCTTCCTGCTTCTGCTGTTGTTCATGGGCGGCGCGGGCGGCTGGGCGCTTGTGCTGATGACGATCCTTGCGTTCTTCATCGGCTACAACCTGATCATGGGGATCGGCGGCGCGGACATGCCGGTGGTGGTGTCGATGCTGAACTCCTACTCCGGCTGGGCGGCGGCGGCGATCGGGTTCTCGCTCGGCAACGACCTCCTGATCGTGGTCGGCGCGCTGGTGGGGTCTTCGGGGGCGATCCTGAGCTACATCATGTGCGCGGCGATGAACCGGTCGTTCGTGAGCGTGATCCTGGGCGGGTTCGGCACCACGACGGGCCCGGCGCAGGCGATCGAGGGCGAGCAGGTGGCGATCGAGTCGGACGCGGTGGCGCAGGCGCTGCGCGAGGCCGACAGCGTGATCATCGTGCCGGGCTACGGCATGGCGGTGGCGCAGGCGCAGCAGGCGGTCAGCGAGCTGACGCGCAAGCTGCGCGCGCAGGGCAAGGAGGTGCGGTTCGCGATCCACCCGGTGGCGGGGCGCCTGCCGGGGCACATGAACGTGCTGCTCGCCGAGGCCCGTGTGCCCTATGACATCGTGCTGGAGATGGACGAGATCAACGAGGACTTCAAAGAGACCGACGTGGTGATCGTGATCGGGTCGAACGACATCGTGAACCCGGCGGCGCAGGAGGATCCGAACTCGCCCATCGCCGGGATGCCGGTGCTGCGGGTGTGGGAGGCGAAACAGGTCTTCGTCTCGAAGCGCGGCCAGGGCACGGGCTATTCCGGTATCGAGAACCCGCTGTTCTACAAGGACAACACGCGGATGTACTACGGCGATGCCAAGGACAGCGTGTCGAAGCTCGTGGGCCTGGTGGAGTAGGCCCGCCCCACCACGACGAAACGGAACGCCCGGCAGCCGACTGCCGGGCGTTCGACGTTTCAGGGAGGAGGAGGGGCGTCGAAACGCGCGCTACGGGGCGTTGAGCGGAGGGG
>NZ_PHSN01000075.1 GCF_002871005.1 Acidimangrovimonas sediminis | reverse complement strand
GCAGGTCTGGTTGATCGCCGCCGATAAACACGCGGGTCGATCCCGGCCAGGGGACCGAAGTATGCATTTATAGTTAGGTGTTCCCTTGTGAGGTCTACACCACATTAAGGGCGGAAAACCAGCAATCGCCAGTTCGTGCCGCACCAAATGACCGGTCAGCACGCGGCCGCACCGCGACGGTCAGCAGAGATGCAGTTGAGCCGCACGCTCTCTTGCAGCCCCATCCTTTGCACCCGGATCGGGCATAATCGTGCCCAATTGGGTTGGTCACTAGTGCCGGCAAATTTCGCGGCCCAGGCGTAGGCGCTGTGAGCACTTATCCCGCGCCAGCTGCTTTAGTCTGCATTCTTCGCCCGAGCTCAGTCTCGCGCAGGGTGACGACGCTCGATGTTTCAATGAACATTGAAAGCTAAGTCATCCAGCCGCTCTCTAGAGCGGGCTCCAACATCACTTGGGCAAACTGCCGGCCCGTGCAGCAACGCGCCGCACTTCTTGGGATCTGAGTGCTTCAGCGGTAGAAACGGGCCTCGTTGCGTCTGTCCATCAGCGTAAAAGGGCAGAAAACGTCTATTTTTCAGCTCTCTGGTTGGCGCTATAGCGCCAACCTAGCGCGCTTACTCCATGGGCGTAAGTTCGAAAAAACGTGGGTCAGATGCAACGCTTACTGATCTGCGTCTCGCTGAAACGGCTTTTCCTCATTCGTCTGCTCCTTCGCGGTTGAGCAGACTCTACATCAGACTGAGGGATCTCGCGGGGGGCAGGTCACAACCTACCACCGTAAAGTTGCCGACCTCGCTGCTGCTCTCTCGGACGACAGCACCCGCGCCGAGGCCGTCGAGATTCTGCACGGCCTGATCGAGAAGATCGTGGTGCAGCCCGAGCCAGATGGCATCGCGCTGGACCTATTCGGCGAGCTGGGGGCCATCCTGGCGCTTGGGGAGGGTACGAAGCAAACGCCCGCCTAGTGGCGGGCGGTTCGCAAGTAACGATGGTTGCGGGAGTAGGATTTGAACCTACGACCTTCAGGTT
>NZ_PHSN01000074.1 GCF_002871005.1 Acidimangrovimonas sediminis | reverse complement strand
GCGCAGAAGATGGACGCGCTGTCGTCCATGGCCAACATCGCGGGCTACCGCGCGGTGGTGGAGGCTGCGAACAATTTCGGGCGGTTCTTCACCGGCCAGGTGACGGCGGCGGGCAAGGTGCCGCCGGCGAAGGTGCTGGTGGTCGGCGCGGGCGTCGCGGGGCTTGCCGCGATCGGCACCTCCACGAGCCTGGGCGCGATCACCTATGCCTTCGACGTGCGCCCCGAGGTGGCCGAGCAGATCGAGAGCATGGGGGCGGAGTTCGTCTATCTCGACTTCGAGGAGGCGCAGGCCGATGGCGCCGCGACGGGGGGCTATGCCGCGCCGTCCTCGCCGGAGTTCCGCGAGAAGCAGCTGGAGAAGTTCCGCGCGCTGGCGCCCGAGATGGACGTGGTGATCACCACGGCGCTGATCCCGGGCCGCCCCGCGCCGAAGCTCTGGCTGAAGGACATGGTCGAGGCGATGAAGCCCGGCTCTGTCGTGGTCGATCTCGCGGCCGAGCGGGGCGGGAACTGCGACCTGACCGTGCCGGACGAGAAGGTGGTGAGCGAGAACGGCGTGACGATCGTCGGCTACACCGACTTTCCCAGCCGGATGGCGACGCAATCCTCCACGCTTTACGCCAACAACATCCGCCACATGATCGCCGATCTGACGCCGGGCAAGGACGGGGTGATCGACCACGACATGGAAGACGACGTGATCCGCGGCGCGACGGTGGCGCATGCGGGCGCGGTGACCTTCCCGCCACCGCCGCCGAAGGTGCAGGCGATCGCGGCGCAAAAGCCCAAGGCCAAGGAGAAGGCGCCGACGCCGGAGGAGCGCCGCGCGACCGAGGCCGCGGCGTTCCGCGCCCAGACCCGGCGCCAGGTCACGCTGATCGGCATCGGCGCGGTGGTGCTTCTGCTGGTGGGGCTGGTGGCTCCGGCCAGCTTCATGCAGCATTTCATCGTCTTCGTGCTGTCGTGCTTCATCGGCTTCCAGGTGATCTGGAACGTGGCGCACAGCCTGCACACGCCGCTGATGGCGGTGACGAACGCGATCTCGTCGATC
>NZ_PHSN01000073.1 GCF_002871005.1 Acidimangrovimonas sediminis | reverse complement strand
TGATCGACCGCTTGACAGCCACGCCCCGATTACAGAAGGCACTCGTCCCTGAGGCTGCCATTGAAGCTTTCGATGAAGGCGTTCTGCTGGGGCTTGCCCGGGTCGATGTAGTGCCATGGCACACCGTTCTTGTCGGCCCACTTCAGGATGGCGCGGCTGGTGAACTCGGTGCCGTTGTCGCTGACGATGCAAGCGGGCTTTCCGTAGATCCGCACCAGCGCATCCAGCTCGCGGGCGACACGGGCGCCCGAGATGCTGGTGTCGGCGGTCAGGCACAGGTTCTCCCGGCAGCAATCGTCGATCACCGCCAGGATGCGGAACTTGCGCGCGGCGCCGAAGCTGTCGGCCAGAAAGTCGAGCGACCAGCGGGCATTGGGATGCGCCGCCTCCGGCATCGGCGCGCGTGACCCGCGGGCCCGCTTGCGCCCGCGCCGTCGCTTCACCGACAGCCCTTCCTCCCGGTAGAGCCGATACAGCTTCTTGTGGTTCATGAGCATGCCCTTGCGCTCGAGCAGGATGCCGATCCGGCGATAGCCGAACCGGCGCCGCTTCCCGGCGATCTCCTTCATTTCCTCGCGGATCTCGGGGCAGTCCGGCGGGCGTTCGCGCCGGACCGTCTTGGGATCGACACCGACAAGCTGGCAGGCCCGGCGCTGCGAGATATCGTGATCCCGCATGGCCCTGAGCGCTGCCTCTCGCCGCCTGGTCAGCGTCGTCAGTTCTTTCCCAGAAGATCCTTCAGGACGACATTGTCGAGCATGGTGTCGGCCAGCAGGCGCTTGAGCTTGGCGTTCTCATCTTCCAGCGCCTTCAGCCTGGCGGCCTCGGAGACCTCCATGCCGCCATACTTGGACTTCAGCTTGTAGAACGTCGCAGGGCTGAGACCATGCCTGCGGCACACCTCAGCTGTTGGCATGCCCGCCTCCTGCTCCTTGATCATCCCGATTATCTGCGCCTCGGTGAAACGGCTCTTCCTCATTCATCTGCTCCTTCACGGTTGAGCAGACTCTACATCAGACTGAGGGATCTCGCGGGGGGCAGGTCATTGGTTCGAGCACAATGGCGAGGGCCGCGCTACGCCAGCGAGGCTCGCTCTCG
>NZ_PHSN01000072.1 GCF_002871005.1 Acidimangrovimonas sediminis | reverse complement strand
GGGAATTGCGAAGACCACCGCGCTGGCCAGCGGCACCGCGGCGTAGTCATACCCCACCCGGATCACTGCACCGCCCACCACCGCACCAAGACCGTTGCCGAGGTTGAAGGCGCCAATGTTGACAGAAGAGGCGAGGCTCGGGGCGTCCTGCGCCGCGCCCATCACCCGCATCTGCATCGTCGGCACCAAGGCAAAGCAAAGCCCGCCCCAGATAAACAGTAGCACCAGCACGGCGATCAGGTTGGTGTGAAGCACCGACATGGTGCCGAGAAGCACGATGAGGGCCACAAGGGTGACGATCAAGGTGGCGCGCAGCGACTTGTCCGCAGCGATCCCGCCAAAGTGGTTGCCCACCGTCATGCCCAGGCCAACGACGATCAGCGCGATCGTCACCAGGGTAGCGGAGGCACCGACGCCGTCTTGCAGCGTCGGAGCGACATAGGTGAAGACGGTGAACTGACCGGTCGAAGTCAGCACCGTCATGCCCAGGGCGGCGAGCACGGGCCGGCGCAACATGGCCCGGATCTCGGCCTTGGCGTTGGTGTCGCCGGAGGCCGGCAGATGGGGGAGCGCTTTCGTCAAGGCGAAGGCCGTGGCGAGCCCCAGGGCGGCGATCAACATGAAGGGCACGCGCCAGCCGGCCAGATCGCCGAGGTAGGTCAGCGCGGGAACCCCGGCGACGTTCGCCACGGTGAGGCCCATGAAAACCGCCGCCACGGCCCCAGCCTGGCGGCCCGGTGCGACGAGACCCGCGGCCACGATTCCGCCCACACCGAAAAACGTT
>NZ_PHSN01000071.1 GCF_002871005.1 Acidimangrovimonas sediminis | reverse complement strand
CGCGGCAAGGATAACGGCCAGCAGGATCAGCAACCGGTTGCGCGCCATACGGCCCGCCGCGAGCGTGACAATCGGCGCAAAGACCATCACGCCGAAGGCATAAGCCGTCACAATCAGACCCGCGGTGGGGATGGAAATTTCAAGGTCGTTCGCGATCACGGGCAGAAGGCCCATGGGAGAGAATTCCGTCAATCCGATCGCGAATGAGCCGAGGGAGAGGGCCGCAAGGGCAGAATTCAGCTTCATTCTGTCGTCTTTCGTATGTCGCGGGGTGCCGACCTGACACCCTATGCCTGCATTCACGGCAAACTGGACGAACTCGGCCCGCGGGATTAGAGCTTGTCGCAGCACTTCATTTTTGAGGCATGGGCAAAGATGACCTTGCAATCTGACCGCTTCGGGGAAATGGAAGCCTTTCTCGCAAGCCTCGAGGAAGGC
>NZ_PHSN01000070.1 GCF_002871005.1 Acidimangrovimonas sediminis | reverse complement strand
CCTCCAGCAGATCATCCCCTCCATCACCACGACCAGGAACATCACCAAGAACTGAGATGGCACGGCACTCAGCCGTTCCGGGTGAGGACAAAAGCGCTGGGGGAGCTTGTGGGGCGTCGCGACGAGGGCCGGACCCCGCCTTCCAGATGTCGACCTGAAACCCGACGTCGGCTGCCCATGCAGACGTCGAACATAAGTTAAAATTTGGAGGTGTCCGCAAACCGTGTTGGTGCGCTTCGTTCTTTCGCAGAAAGGCCTATATCACTCGGCCTTTTACGAGGGGAATACCCATGCTGCACCACGACTTTCGCCGGTTTCTCGATACTCTCGACAGCCTGAACCCGGCCCAGATCGAAGACGCCCAGTCGATGATCAGGGATCTTGGACAGAAGACGGAGGCGATCTTGGAGATCGAAGAACGGACAAACCAAGATCTGAAGTGCCCCGTCTGTGGGGACGTGCGCCGACAGAAGTGGGGCCGCACCCGGACCAAGGTTCAGCGCTACCGCTGCACTGGCCGCCAGAAGACCTATTCGGGCAGAACGGGCAGCGCCATCGGCCGACTCCATCGCCCGGACCTGTTCATGGTCGCGCTGCGGGATATGCTGGGCCCGCCGCACCGTAGTCGGTGCGTAAACTCGCGCGGCGCCTGGGACTTAACAAATACACGGTCTGGCGCTGGCGGATGAGACCTTCCAGCGGGAATCGCGCAAGGTTTCTCGCGAATGGGTCCGGCACCTCGCAGATCCGAAGAAGGTCGCACCGCCGCCCCGCCCCAGGTGGGAGGGCGGTATTCTTGTCGGCAAGGTCCACCATCCTGTCCGCGAATTCTCGCGCTTCCGAGACGAGACCTCGCTCTGCCGCCGCCCGGACCAGGCGCGGCATCCCGCCGGAATCGGGCCAAGGCTCTTCCCCGGAGTAGATTCCGAAGGCGTGGAGGAAGTAATTGGCGGCCCGCGCGCCATCGGTTTCGACCTCTCCAGCTCGCACAAGAAGGATGACCGGAGGCGTGCCACTTCGATCCTCCAGGTTCATCACGGATTCGGGATCGGCCACCTTCAAGACATCCCGTGAAAGTCCCGCAAGCGAGGCGCCGGTTTACTCCCATCGCTTGCCGGAGCGAGGCGAAGTGCGGTCTCGAAGTCGAGGCCAAACCGGAGGTCCCGAAGAAGCCGGAAACGAACGGTCCGCTTCTTCGCTGCCTCAAGAGCCTGAACGGCTTCGTCGAGAGCTTCAATGGCCGCCTC
>NZ_PHSN01000007.1 GCF_002871005.1 Acidimangrovimonas sediminis | reverse complement strand
GCCGCCGTGAGCTACCGCGCTCACGCCCAGCGGTGCTATCCCTCCGACGCGGAGGCGGCCCGCATCCGTGCCAGAAGCAAGAAGCTCGCCCTGCGACGGGACGCAGCAACGGGTCTGCAGCATCTCAGGAGCGAAGAGCGCGAGCAACTCTCTGTCCTGAGGAACGGCGTGTCTCTCGTCCCGGTCGGCTCCGAGCATCGGGCCGACGAAATCGCTGCCGAGCTGCATGCCGCTATGCCATGGCTGGGGGCCGCCACCGAAGAGGTCTGGCATGCGCTGCGCCGCTCGGCCCAGGCGGATGATCCCGGCGCTCGAATCCCTCCCCTCCTGCTCGCAGGCCCTCCCGGGATCGGAAAGAGCATCTGGGCCCGCCGGCTCGGGGACCTGATCGGCGTGCCCTCGATCGCCATCGACGCCTCTGGCGAGACCGCCGGTTTCGCGGTTGCCGGCAGTCAGCGCGGCTGGGCGTCATCGCAACCCGGGCGCACTGTCGAGACGATCCGGCGAACACTCGTCGGCAATCCCGTCATCATCGTTGACGAGATCGAGAAAGCCGGGCGCGTAACCTCGGACAAGGGACATTCCCACAATATTGCCGATGCCCTGTTGCCGCTCCTGGAGCCTGCAACTGCGCGGCGCTGGAGTTGCCCCGCCTATCGCGTCACCTTCGATATGTCCTGGATCAGCTGGATCCTGATCTCGAACAGCACGGCCCCCCTGCCCGAGCCGCTTCTGAGCCGATGCCGGATCGTGCGGCTTGGATCACCCGGGCCGGAACACCTGATCCAGTTTGCGTGGCAGGAGGGCCGGCGCCGAGACCTTTCAGAACTCTCGATCGGGGCCATCGAGGAGAGCATCCGTCGTCTGATCTACGTCGAGGAGAAGATCAGCCTGAGGACGGTCATCCGGCAATTGGAACGCGCCGCCTTTCTCGAGGCGAAGCCGATGGTGCACTGACCCGGTTCTGCCCGGGCATCAAGCCTCCCCGGCGTTGGCCGCAGTTCATAGGTTTTGCGGCTGGCTGCCCCCGCCTTCGCATTCCCCGCACCGGAGCACTTCTCCCTCAAACGGCACGCAGCAAAAGGAGCGCGATTTGGCCAACTGGTATTCGGCCGATCTTCATTTCGGGCACACCCGTATCATCGACTTCTGCGGGCGCCCCTTCGGGTCGACCGCGGAGATGAATGCGGCGATGATCCGAAATTTCCGGACCTGCGTCGGCGATGATGACGAGCTCTGGATCCTGGGGGATTTCGCATTCGGCAAGGATGCTGCGCAGCTCAGCAGCTGGTTTCACCAGCTGCTGGGCCGCAAGCATCTGATCACCGGCAACCACGATGATGAGGCAGTCATCTCACTTCCCTGGGCCTGCGTCGCCGACCTCACCGAGATCCGCGATGGCGACCAGGCGCTGGTCCTATCCCACTACCCCATCATCACCTGGAATGGCGCGAGGCGCGGAGCGCTACAGCTCTTCGGTCATGTCCACGATCGATGGAAAGGTTCACGCAATTCCATCAACGTCGGTGTCGATCAATGGGACTTCCGACCCGTGCAGATCAGCGACATCGCCCGGCGTGCGCGGAAACTGCCGATCAACAAGCATTGGAAAGATGTCGAGCAAGGGAGTGAGCTCGACTAGCCGCGACGACAACTGAGGATGTAGGGCGAAGGTCCAGACGCTCACCACCCTGAGCCCAAGAGCGCCCGCCCTGCAGATCAAGACCCGGCCCGGGGTCATCGAACTGGTCGACAGGCTCCTCGACGACCACATCTATTCCGAGATCGCCGAACTTCTAAACCAGCAGGAACTTCGCCCAGGCGAGGCCTCCCGCCGCGGCCATCATGACGCCCAATTCACTTCCAAGCGGGTGGCCTACATCGTTCAGCAATACAAGTTGCGCTCACGCTATGACCGCCTGCGTGCCCGCGGCATGCTGACCAAGCAGGAAGCGGCTGCCCGTCTCAATATCCACGAGACCACCATCAACAGCTGGGCCAGACACGGCCTCATAACCCGCCATGCCTACAACGGGCACTATGGTCTCTACGAACTCCCCGATTCAAACTTGCCGCAAAAGCATTCCAGCCGGTGGGACCGCCTCACTGATCGGGCGGATGAACGCCTGCAGGAGGCGGTTCCGCCAAAACCATCACCTGAGGAGGAAAGAGGTGTAGTATGAACCCAGATCGTTGTAAGCCATCACCAAGCCGGTGCCGTCCCAGTAGAGCAGCTTCAACCGATCCGCCCGCTTCGCCCGGAACACGAAGACCGTCCCGGCAAACGGCTCCTTGCGCAGTTCATTCTTCACCAGCGCCGCCAGCCCGTCATGCCCCTTGCGGAAGTCCACCGGTCTGGTGGCGACCAGGATCCGCACCCGGTTCGATGGGAGGATCATGCCGGCGCTGCCAGCGCACGCACGATCGCGGCAATCCGTTCCGCCGAGGCCCCAGCCTCGAGCCGGATCGTCACCGCTCCCATGATGATCTCGGCAGTTCCGGATGCGGGGGCCGCCTTCTCGGGGGCCGGTGGCGCGACGACCATCGCGGCAAACTCGATCTCATCGTCCAGCGCGGGCAGCACCAGCTTGCCCTGACGCGCCAACGTCCGCCACGACGACACATGGTTCGCCTGAATACCATGTGTTCGCGCCACCGCTGCAACGCTCGCCCCGGGCCGCAACGTCTCCGCCATGATACGAGCCTTCACCTCATCCGGCCACTTCCGGTTCCGCCGGCGGTCTCCACCAACCGTGAGAACCTCCAATCTGATCGATGATACTGATTGAGCAAATACATCCTCCACTAAACAGGCTAATGTGCTCTCATGAGAGCACAACGTGTCGGCGCTAAACTGGATGAGGCGCCACTTCCGTCCGAGCCTTCTGCTTGTCCCTCGATAGAAGCGGGCTCATCAACACGGCTGCACCGCGGTGATTTTATGAGCCCGGAGACACGCAGCGCGGTCATGCGCCGTATACGCGGCAGCAATACCGGGCCGGAGAGGGCTGTCCAAGCTATGCTTGAAGCCCTGGACCTGGATTTCGAAACCCACGTGCGATCGCTCCCGGGGAGGCCGGATTTTGTGCTGTGGCAGCACTCGCTGTGTATCTTCGTCGACGGTGACTTCTGGCATGGATGGCGCTTCGACGAGTGGCGAATGAAGCTGTCGGAAAAGTGGGAGGCGAAGATCGCTGAGACAATGCGTCGGGATGATCGTAACCGGCGCCTTCTGCGTCAGGCCGGGTGGCAGGTGCTTCGCATTTGGGAGCATCGGATCAACGAAAGCCCCTATCGCTGTCGACGCAGTATCCTTTTGCGTGTTGGGAGAGGCTTGCCGTTTGGTGCTGAGCCTGGCAACATCGCAGTCGAGGAAGCGCAGAAGTCGAAAGGTCTTAAGAATTCGTGAATAAAATAAGAGGATTAGACCTGTTTTGCGGGGGTGGGGGAAGTAGCCTAGGCGCACGCGCAGCGGGTGTGGAAATGGTGGGAGCTGTCGATGCGTGGGACATCGCGACCGAAACTTATAAGGACAATTTTCCGCAGGCGGAGGTGATCACAACCCGTCTTGATGACAATAGCGGTGCCGACATTTTCACTGAGGTCGACTCGGTGGACTTACTTATCGCCTCGCCGGAATGTACGCATCACTCCATCGCCCGTGGCGCCAAGCCTAGAGACGAGGCCAGCCGCAGATCCGGTTGGTATGTCATGCCTTTTGTTCGGGCATACAAACCGCGGTGGATTGTGCTTGAGAACGTCTCGGGGATGAAACGCTGGGCTGGTTACAAGGAATTGCTTAGCGAGCTTGGTGAGCACTATCATCTGCGGATTCAGATGCTGGACGCGACGAATTTTGGTGTTCCCCAAACGCGAAAGCGCCTCTTCATTCTCGGTGACCGTCTTCGCAAGCCGGACAAGGTCCTTGGCAGGAAGCAGTTTCCCGAAGCTACGACCATTCTCGACAATCCATCTTCGTGGAAAGCACGCCCGCTGTCGGACGGTCATCTTTCCGACAACACAATTGCGCGAATAAATCGCGGCATGATGGAACTGGGGGAGCGCACGGATTTCCTGGTCGTCTATTATGGCTCCGACCGCGCGGGTGGATGGCAGCCGCTCGATCGGCCCATAAGGACCCTCACGACGTTGGACCGGTTTGGCTTGGTTCGCTGGGTGAACGGCGTGGCAACATTTCGGATGTTGCAGGTTTCGGAACTTCGCCGTGCGATGGGTTATCCTGAAGTTGCAATGCTGGAACGCGGATCGCGTCGCGATCGTGTGAAGCTTCTTGGAAACGGCGTCTGTCCACCGGTCATGAAAGCCGTGGTGGAGTCATTGACCTGCGAGGCCGGGACAAAGCAGACTGCCCCAGCGAGAGCGCTGCGCGCCGGCAGCCAAGCGCCGATCGCAGTCTAAACAGGGGGCTGCTGATGCGCATCTTTGGCTCGGACGACATTGCATCAGCAGACCTTCTGATCGACGCAGTTTATCAGGGAGGCCGTGCCGGCAATGCGGGGGACGACCCGCTGCCTCGACTCGTTGGTGTCAGCACCGGGGGAGGTTTCCGGTACAGAGGTAGGATCGATCGTCTGGAACTGGTTGTTCTTACTTCGAACACGCGTGACCCCGACTGGCCCGACACTCTCGACCGGGAAAGCGGCGTCTACACCTACTATGGCGACAACAAGGTTCCAGGCCGAGAACTTCACGCCACTCCGCGTTTCGGCAATGCGTTGCTTCAGCGCATATTCGAGGATGCAAATAGCGGCGAGGAAGGTCGTCGAAAAGTTCCCCCAGTTCTGGTGTTCACATCTGCCGGTGAGGGACGCGACGTGATCTTCCTTGGCTTGGCTGTGCCGGGCGTCACGGGACAACGTCCAGGAGAGGATCTCGTCGCGATCTGGCGCATGAGGGATGAGAGCCGCTTTCAGAACTACAGGGCACACTTCACCATTCTGCGAACTGAGAGTGTGCCACGCGCCTGGATCAATAGCGTCGTAGCTGGCAAGGCTGACGCCTCCTTGGCCCCGTCGGTTTGGAACACTTGGGTTCAAACCGGCCGTGTGACACCTCTGCTGGCTCCACGAACGATCCAGTACCGCCGACGGGGAGAACAGCTTCCTGACGACCGCGTCGGGAAGGAAATGATTGACGCCATTCGCGAATTTTTCGCCGAAGATCCACACGGCTTTGAACAGTGCGCAGCCGAACTGGCGAGGATGATGTTGCCGACTATCGCCAGTCTCGATCTCACTAGGCGGTCGCGGGATGGAGGCCGCGATGGGATTGGGCAAATGCGGATTGGCGCAGGCGCAAGCGCGATCCTTGTCGATTTCGCGCTGGAGGCGAAATGTTACGCTACCTCAAATGCTGTCGGGGTCCGGGAGATGTCGAGGTTAATTTCCCGTCTTCGCCATCGGCAGTTCGGAATCTTGGTTACGACCAGCTGCGTAGATGAGCAGGCATACAGAGAGATAAAAGAAGATGAGCATCCCATCCTGGTAATTGCTGCTGTAGATATTGTCCGCTTGCTCAAAGACACCGGCTACGGAACTTCTGCTGCAGTTAAATCTTGGCTCGTGCAGTCGTTCGCTTCCACTTATTAGGCGCCCAGAAGAAGATCTGCGCCCTTGCTGTTTCGTTCATGCTGGACGGGCATCCGCCTATTGTTTTTCGGGCTGCTCTAAGGTCTAACTGCCTCCGCTATGAGAGAGTGGAGGTTGGCCGAGAAACAAGTGTGGAGCGAACGTGACCTATGCTGCAGCGTACGCCAAAACATTTGGTTCGACTAAGGCTCTGTAATTCCCAATCGAGCAGAGTTTGTTCTTAAACCAAATACAAGTTTGTCGAGAAGCGCAGCTCGGATTCTGAAGCTCGGCTTGAGTTTCTCAGCCTCGCTATTAGGTAGGCCAATAACGAATCGGCCGAGTAGGTACATGTATGCTTTCGTGCCGTCCAAAAGAATGGTCTTGGTTACTTCCACACTGCCTTTGGGCTTGCCTCTTCTTGTCGTGCTGGCTGGTACAGTGAATGCTAGGCAAAATGGCAGAAGTCCCGGATGGTCCTGAGCTTCATCACACGCAGCATTTATCTGGACGAGGAACCACTTTGAGTGCTCTACGGCTTCACCGAATGCCTTCCAGGCAACACTACTTTTCGTAGAATTCTCGTCATCTTTCTCGTTGTAGCCAGAATCCATAAGGAGGTCGGATTTTTCAAACCCAAAAACACTCTTGAAATGGGTGTCCGCTATTAACTCATCTAGTGGACTGACTGTGCCACGTTTCTTGGCGGCGTAGGAGGTTGGAGCCTCAATGTGCAAAGCAGTATAGAGTGCTTCTGAAGCTGCGCCTGAGCTTCGATTCTGCACATCGACGGCTGCTTTCCAGATGCTTTCATCAATATCACGGGTTTCTATTTGATCCGCCAATAGTGGGACTAGTGCTTCTACCACACTATGTCCTGGAAAATTTGTACTGAAGGCTAATCCAGCTGCCCCAACAGCAAGCTTTCCGAGGGTTTGGCACAGGGCTTTGTCGGGCTGCCGGCGGCTTGCCGCTAAGCTGAGCGTCCAAAGGCTGTTTGTAGTCTGTGCGGCTGAAAGCGAAACAACTTGCTCCCAACTAAGCATTGCGGTCAGCCCAGGTTGATTTGAAACTATTCCCTGAATTTCTCCCGGAAGATCTGTGCCCCTAAGAGCTGAACCCGCAGAAACATCGATAAATTTGTTTTTATCGAGGCAAATGTATTGGAAGGGTTTCTGCCCTGGGGCTAGCTCAGCCAGATAGTCAGAAAGGCTTGCGACTTTATCTGGGAATTGTGACCATATGACAAGAAGATATGGTCCATGATCTTCGGTTAGTCCTGTGGCAAGCATACTAGCTATATTGCCACATTCGGCCTTTCCATCGGATGTAATTGTGTCCGCATTCAAATGAAGATCGCAAAATATGAGTCTTGCTCCGGCAAGGACGCTGGGACTCGGGTGGTCGCTGTTATACAAAAAGGACAGGGAGGCGGAGCCAAGAGACCCAAGCGCATCAGAAATCGCCCTCAAGTGATCCCGGTTGTCATCAATCAACACAATTCGAGCTGGCTGAAGTATCATTTTTCAGGAAATACCATTGCAATTACTGCTCCGTCAAACTCTTCGGGTACGTCGACGTCTTCTCTCTCCGGAAAGATCATCTCTCCACCCGACAATTCCATCACGAGTCTAGCATAATATAAGCCAAGCCCCATACCATCAGGACGTCTCGTGAAAAATGGTTCTGCCAGAGTGTCCGGATCATCCTGAAAACCCGGGCCCGTGTCAGCAATTATTAGTGCTGGGCCGGCTTCAAAATCATCGCTTACACCAATGAAAATCTTCCTTGGGCTTTCCTCTTGGTCGGTCGGCTTCGATGGCCACCTTGCACGCAACCAGTAAAATGCATTATCGAGAAGATTCGTGACAGCCCCCACGAACAGACGACTGTTTACTCTTATTTTGAAGCCGTCCTGTTCGCCTTGAAGTAGTGGGCTCACCAATTGAACTCGGTGGCTTCTAAAGCGAATAAGTGAAGCTTGTCTCACCTTCCTTACGAGATCCGCAATATCTAGTTCAGATTTCTCCTCTCTTCTCAGAAGGCCAGATATTCCATACAGCAACTGCTCAAGCTCAGTGGCCTGAATCACGATGTCGTCTACGGATGCTCCGGATTTTGCGCGTCGCAGAAGTGCTGTCACACCGTGCTGAATCTCATGAAATACAGTTGCTAAGCCGAGGCCAGATAGGCCTGCCTGTAGCATGGTTTCACGAAGCTCATTATAGTTTTTCTCAAGTCGATTGAGACTAGGCTCAATCTTCTCAAATATCTTTTCCCTTGTGGCGATTGTTCGGATTTCAGAAATTGGATCGCGAATTTTGTCTCCCTCAATCTGAACTGGTTTTCGCTCTGTCTTTCTTATGGCTTCCTTGTCTATGGAGCGCTCAGTTTCAAAGATATGAAACGCTCCAAGCACCACCTGCTTTAGCCTTTCAAAGGCTTCATTTTCAACAAAACCTTCGCGGTTTGTCTTGTCGCGCAGTGCGGTGCTGGCCAGTAGATCAATTGATATCGCGCCGATCACAATGTTGCGGCTGATGCGCATGGCGGGTTTCATGAAGCGCCTGTAGTCAAGTCCCAGCCAGTCGTCGTCCTCTTCGCCATAGTTGTAAACTCTGACGCCATCGCGATAAACGCGAACCCCCCCATTTTCATTCAAGAAATTCGAAACCAGTTGCTTTTCTGGTTGATTGTCCCAGAGTTCCTTTCCTCTGTCATACGCGTAGAATTCACCAGAAACTGGGCCTATCCCTTCCAGAATTTGTCTGTCGGCGACGTTCTTATCTGCGCCAGCTATGATAAGAGGCGCCTCAGGTTCCGATTCTTTTGAACGCCCAGCAATTCTCTTTGATATCGCTGCTGGTGGATTAAATTCATAACTCCAGGAAAATGCCTCGCCGTCAAATTCAAATTTGAAGTGCCATGGCGCCCTTTTTAGAATCTCTCCGGTGTCTGGAATGTCGGAGAACTCCTTGTCGCGGCCAGGAACCGAGAATTTTACATCAAACTCACCCGGTGCATCGAAGGGAGAGCAGATAGAGATGATGTCGCGTCTAAGCCTCCGAAGGTCGCCTCTGCTCCAAGTCTTGTCTCTGAGTCCGTCTATTTCAATAAGTGTTCCAGTTTTCGTACCGGTAAATTCTTGTGGTTCCCGGACATCAATCTCCGCCTTTGCTTCACTGAGGAACTCACTTTTCATAAGTTCGTCCCAGTTTATGTTCAGGGAGACCTCCTCTTCACCAGCTTTTCTAGTCACGAGCTTTATTCTGTTTCCTAGCTTGTGTGCGGCAAAGCGGCCTACCCCTTTTTCGCCTACAGGGGCGCGCCCTAAAGGCGTCCTGATGCCGGCTTCCTTTTGTTTTTCCTTGTGGTCATGTGCTGGTACAAACCAGATATCTCTAACTGTTTTGAGCGACATGCCAAAGCCATCATCACGGACGATTACCTTAGGCGATTTGGTCCCCAGACCTTCTATGCGTACCTCCACATTGCGTGCATCTGCATCATAAGAATTCTTTACGAGCTCAAATACAGCGAGTCGCGGACTCTTGATGAGCTGATCGCCCAGAAGCTGAAGGAGGCGCGCTCTAGGCCTGAATTCAAGTTTTACCCGTTCGGTCATCATCGGCCTCTATGAGAACTCAACCCTGGCAACGCATGGTTCACTTTGCACAAACTAATAGAGGGCATAAGTGCGCGAAATGCAATGTGCAGTGGGGTGCGAGCATGTTACAGAACTCTTCCTTCGTCGTGACCTGCCCCCCTTGGGTCCCTCGTTCATAACGAGGGTCTGCGGGTTTGTGCTCCGCTCCCCAAGGTTGGATCACCGGAAGCTGGAATTTCCCGGCTCTGATCACGATGGCGGGCTGGCTGCGCCATCGTGAGCAGCGCCGGAAACTCCAAGGTCCGGCGGTCCGAGCTTGGGGAGCGGAGCAGGTTGGAGCGGACTCTACTTCAAACTGGAGGAAGATACGGGTCTCACGTCAAGCCCGATGATCTTGTCGTCCATCCCGTCGATCCGGGTCTGGCCCTTCTTTACCAGCTCGGGCTCGAAGCTGCTGTCACGGTCGCGGGGCACCGCCACCGGCATCTCCCCGTCCTGCCCCTTCAGCACCTTGGTCGAGGCACCATTCCGGCGGTTGGTCTGACCGGGCGGGGCCTCCTTGCCTTCCTCGTAGCCGAGGTGCGCTGTCAGCTCCGCACCCAGCATACGTTCCATGAGCTTGATCTTCAGTTCTTTCATCAGCCCGGTGTCACCGAACAGGTCCTCGGGGCGCTCCACGCCCTTCAGCAGTTCATCCAGAAGGTCCTTGGAGATCGTCATGCATGCTTCCTTTCGATGAAGCATGGACCGGATCTACTTTACACAAAAGACCTGACACTCTCGAACGCGTCGCCACGCACCGCTAGCGCTATTAGTTCGGACATACTCGCTCCATTCCTTCAGTGCGGAGTAAAATTCAGGGAATACTTGGCGTTTTCCCAAGAACGAAGGAGCAGTTGAACGCGATGGGCTGCACTTCCCATGCTAACCTTCATCCTCAGGAAACAAACTGATGACTGGCCCGCGAGGAGCAGATCTCTCCACTTTCCTTTGCAGCCGCTCATAGCGACCTCGATAATCCTGCACCCGCTTCTCTGCCTCCGACCGCATCTTGAAGTGATAAGCCGCATGATCACGTACAGATCGCAACTCAGCGCGCAGTTCAGCCACCTGAGCACGCAAATCCGCAATTACATCTTGCCTATTTCCTGGCTCGATCCCCGTTTCACCCGCTTCCAGTAGAACAAGGTTCCGCACTTTCTGATACTTGGAATCCTCAGCAGCGATCAGACCGCGAGCGCGCCCTGCCTCCCGCGCTACGGATGAAATACTGATTGGAACGCTTCCTCGTTTCTTCAACCATTCCTTGTGTTTTGGGTGCTGAGGCAAACCCGCCTTGAGGCGCTCGATCGCATCAAGGAAGTCCTGCTCAATGGTGTCGGGCGCTCGCCCGCGTTGCTTAGGCATCCAGCAGTTCCTTCACGCGCGCCTCCACCCGCATTTCCAGTTCAGACGGATCGGCACCCAGCTTCCGCGCCAGGGCCAGGGCTTGGCGCATTCGAAAGCTCGTCACCGCGGCAAACGGATCGGCTTGACCAACGTCGTCGCCTCGTACCTCAGCGAGAGCCAGCGGCACGGCATGATCGACATACCGCTCCTCCCAGTATGGCCGGTGCCACTTTGCGACAACGAAACTGGGACACCCAGCGCAAAGAGAGGGCACACGCGTGTCATAATTTGGCGTCAGATGATGAGACCAACGCGCAGCGTCTTCGGTGCCCCCCACCTGGTGGCAGGCCATTTCTGATGCACTTCTGGCACCACAGATGCCATAGGGTTCGTAGAAGAGACGGTCGAGACCTGCCTCTTCTACATAGGCGAAGGCCTCGTCGTACGCCGCCCCATGATCTTCATGCTCAATCCGTGGCCCCAATTCGCCTTTTATCATTCCTTCTAGTTCCTCGCCGAAGCGTCCCGCGAGAGGAGCGCCACCCCTCGCGGTTTCGAGAGCCATTAGCGCCGAATGCTGGTGACGAACATCGTCGCGCTCGCGCAGAAGCGCAGGATCGGACATAATATAGCCACCATCTGTCATCGCGATCGAGACGTGGTGAAAGTGCATCTGGAGAATGGGAAGCATTCTCCCATCAACCCGATAAGCAAAGTTGGCGAATAATTTTCGCAGTTGGTGAGTCTTAAAGTTGCGACCGTGAGATTCTCGGTATGGCACCAGTTCACGATCGAGAGTCGGGCGCGCGGCGTTATCAGGCAAATCGGTCAGGTCCACCCATTCTTCGATGAAATCACGAACGGTATCTCTCAGACGGTATGACATGGCTGATGAAAGGCCATCAGAACTCTTTGGCAACGCCACTGTATTGGTGAAATGGAGAAAAAGCGAATTCTCCTCCAGCATGGTGCGCCACGGCGCCATTAATCTCTCAACCACCAACATCGCAATCACCGCGGGAGGCAGTGCGTCGGAGCCCTTCAGTCGATAGCCTAGGGTCCACTCAACCGATCGCGGCGTCTCTTCCGTCTTCGACAATTTGCTCCGCAGAATGAAAACCTCGCCAAGGCCCGACGTGCTATCTCGCACCGTTACCGAGACGGGAAGACCGGTGGCCTCATCGACACCAGCCTCCATCGCCGCGATCTCCCCCAAGCGCATACCTGTGGTTGCCTGGATGACGAGATGCGCGGCGGACTGTATTGCCACCACTAACTGGCGAACACGATGCGACACCTTATTCGACTGAAGAAAAAGACCTTCTCTCGAAGCCTGCTCCTCCACGACTGATCGCCAGTCTGTATTGAAGAATAGCGCTCCAGCTTCGTCGGCGGCCGCTCCAGCTTCCAGAAGCAGCTTCTTGCTATCGACGTAAGGGCGGATTTTCGTGACTGACGGAATCGGACTTATTCCTGAACCTTCGCCCGACTGCCTATTCCCATCACGTGCGCGGGCGACAATGCTTTCGAGGCCCGCCTGAACCTGAGTTACATATCCTCGGTCCCATTTCGTCGGATCAAGGGGCCAGTGCCATGGCCTTCCGTTTACTTTCTGGAACTCAAATGCATGAATGAATGAGCGTTGCTCACGAAGTATCACTCTTTCCGATCTGCCGCTGTCCAAGACAGCCAAACAGCCGTGCGCGAGTTCAATGACATCTTCTGCTGGCGCTCCAAGCATGCGCAAACTCGTGTTCATGAGGGGTATTGCCACTTCGTCCGGCAGAGGTCGATATGCACCAGTCGCAACTTTCGCGATCTTCTGTGCAATGTCGTTTGCACTTCGCCGACCAAACGGAGGCATTGGCATGGGCTCGATGCCCGCGCGTTCGAGAACTGTCCGCTGCTGCCACAAGAACGAAATCGGCCGAAGTTTGCTATAAATTTCGGCTTGCGTCGGGTCAGCCCTACGTCCGTCCCCTGCGTCGTCCTCAGCCTGGCTTTCAAGTTCTCGCACGTAGCCAGCGACAGCCAACAGATCCAGCTCTTTCGGCAAAGAGATATGGTTGGCACATAGCCACCGGACGAAGTATCGAACGCCCGGCGACAGCGCACTCAAGCTAGCAGGTGACAAGGCACCTCTCCCGCCAGCAGGAGCAGCAACGAGCGACCAGATCAGCCTGCGCAGCCAATCGAGCGTGTCAGCGAATGCCACGTTAGTCAGCTTCTGGCCACCGGGGAGATCGATATCCCAACGAAACTTGCTGCGGCTGCCATCGGCGCCGGAAGAGGAATGATCCAAAACCCAAGTGGTGTCACCCCAGCGGCTTTGGGAGGAAACGCCCTCTACCGCAAGGTCTTCACGGCGCATCAAATGAAGAGGTCGGGCCGCGCTTTCCTCAATGATCTCGGAGGTCGATCGTAACTTCGTCTTGCGCTGGCTAGCGGGCACGGCCAAATCCTGAAATTTACGCAACCGGAGGAAGCGAAACGCGGAAACGAGATGAGTTCTCCACGATTCCCCGCGGAATTTCCTTAATCAGGCTCTCGAGGTCTTGGAGAACGGGTGCCCAACGTTCCACCCAAGCTTCGCCCGAGGCAACACCTCTCTTCCCTTCGACGATCGCACGACGAAGGGCGAGGTAGTATGCCGCAGACTGCGGATCGCGGGGACGTGAGAGCATCAATGGACACGAGGGACACTCACCATATGCGGAGCAGAGCTTCCCCCTCGTTTGCCCATGGCGAGGACTGTCGAAGGGATCCAGGCACCCAAAACCTCGAGTGGCCGCTGGCGCATCACGCGGGTCCTTAAGACCGCGAGGATCGCTTTTTCCTCCCGTCGTTGCCCAACGCATCACCAATTCTTGTGTAGCACCAATACGATCCTGACCGTGACTGCGCACCCAACCCGACGTGTAGTGTGTTCGAGTAACATTTGCGCTCTTGTGTCCCATCCGTTCCTTTACCGCCAGAATATCCCCGGTTCTTTGATACTCTACTTCGGCTTCAGTCGCGCGCAGCATTCTCAAGTTGAAAGGCGGGAGATGAAATCGCTTGCGAAAGTCATCGAATGCCTTTGGGGTAATCTTTGTTGTCTGTCCGTCATGCGAATAGAAGCTACTAACCCTCACATGTGCATGGAGCTGCGCAGAAATGAACAAGAGGTCCCTGTCGAGAGGGTCGGCCAACGGCCGCGCTCTCGCAGTGATCGCCTTCAGAAGATCCAAAATGTCTGAAAGCCCACCGACGACCCCGTACTCGGCCGGAAGATTGAGCGATGCCAGATCCACCTCATGGGTGCTGGTTTGTGCCGCCCCGGCTCTCGGCTTTCTCCCTGTAATGCTTATTTTTTTCTTATCATGCGCCTCTCGAATATTCGACCAAACCAAGCCAAGAACGGTTGACGGGTTAAATGCCGTGACAATTGCAAGAAGAATTACAAACGGCACCAAATCTTCGTTGGCTGCATAGAGCATCTTGCGAATTTCGCCGAGTCCACCATGCTCCTTTCCGATAGCTGTCATCAGCGCAGAATCAAACTCTCTCAACTCAACAACCGAAATGAGATGATCATGTGTGTACCCATCCACGGCTGCAGCACACACGCTCATATCACTGTAAAGAGATTCATGGGATCCAAGAGGTGCAAGCCTCAGCCGTGCTTTTCCGCTACCTATCAACGCTTCGTTTTCATGATACCGCTCTCGGATTTCTTCAATCGCAGCGAGGCAGGCCTGAGTGATTTGAAGCCGCTGCTCAGGCCTGAGAACTGGCGAAGGAATAGACTTTCGACTGCTTGCTGGCCAAGGCCTTACCGGAGCTCCAGAGCGAAAGAGAATATGCTCCGCAACTGACTGACGCTTGGGAACATCGAGAAGCGCACCGACAGTTAATTGAAAAATATTAAAATATTGCTGACGCGTCCTCGGAGCAAGAGGCTCGCCATCTGTCTGAGGTGCATTTAGCCAAGAAATAAGAGATGACCAGAAAACCTCATCAATCTGCTCAGGCGGCCGCGCGGCATCTACCAAGAAAGAGGCCAGCCGACAAATATTACCATATTCACTATATGCGGTAATTGGAGATACTGTTTCTGATCGAATCCGAAATCCTTCAATCAATATAGATGCCCACTCAGGTACACTCAAAAGCGGCGAAAAATCATACTCCTTTTTGATCTCGCCTCTTTGAAATATAACGCGCAACCTGGGCTGGCCGGTCACCGGATGCGGGCTATCATCAACACGACTGCTAGCGAGATCAACCAGACTTTCAATCGGGTTGCCAGCCGCAATCTCGCCCGATGCATTGCGAACCCGAGCTTGACGAACAACTGAGGCGGCTGGATTTACTTTCTTCCGACGACTCATGAAAACAGCTCCCGAAATGCTGATGCCGTTCGCCGCGAAGACCACACGGACACGTGTCGAAGGTAGTAATCCATCGTGGTTTTGGCAGAAGCATGCCCAAGCTGAAGTTGAATATACTTCCACCTTTCGACATCATCAAAACCTGCCGCAGCCATGCTATGATATGTCATGACTGCGTAGGTATGACGCAAGCAATGGAGGCTGTATTTAGGACGAGAAACGAACGCGATTTCATCTTTTTCGGGATTTCTCCGCTCTGACTTCTCCACCAAACCACAAGAATTGCAGGCTCGCTTTATAACGAGATCAATTCCTGTCTTACTGATGGGCTTTCCTGCGAAACTTTTGGCCCTTTCACCATTCAAAAGAAGCTGGCCTTCATGTGCCCACCGCCCACGACGAGCGAGGGCGCGCTTTCGCTCCCCTGCGATATAGGCTTGGATGTCCTCTACCAACCAGGCAGGAACGTCGACACGCCGCGTCTTCCCCCGTTTGCCAAAGACCGATATCTTATGGTGTTCGCCAAGATATGCCGGATCGACCACGATACTCTCAAATGGATAGATCTTCAGTCGGAGCATCTCATCGGCCCTTAGGCCCACCGCCCATCCAAGAGCCAACAGAACAAAGTCTCTGTCGCTTCCAGCGGCATCCTCGTCCGAGCGCTCAGACGGCCGCGGCCCCGCCCATCGGATGAGATGCTGCAATTCATCCTTGCGGATCACCCGCACCGTATCGTCCTGCGACTGCTTCGGAAGAAATTTTCGAGACGACGCGGATTGTCGATCTGCCACACCTCTTCGCGAGTGAGCGAGCATATCGGAGTCTATCCGAACATGCTGAATCGCGCTCACTGAGGAATATGAATTGAGAATATCTCCCTCATATGAGCCAGAATGCTGCGCGTGCTCCAAGAAAGAGAGAATGAATGTCATCCTGGTTCGCACCGTCCCCGGCTTATAGTGCCGCCCGGTTTGTGGCGAAATTCCAGAGAGATATGCATCACGATAGGCGATAAGATCTTGTCTTAGCGCGTATTTCCAATCCACGGAAGCCGCGGAGCAGTAATCGAGCCAGGTGACCACACTTCGGGCAGCAGTATCCCACGTGCCCATCGACCGCGACTGCGGCACGACCTCTTCGTTGAGCCATCGGCACGCAGGCTCGTGCAATACGTCTTCGCACCAGATGGCCGGATGCCCCTTGGGGAGTGGAGACGAGACCCCATCTCCCAAGACGACGAAGTGGCTGTTCATTTGGTCCGTTCCTGCGAATCTGAGCCTCCGCAAAGAGTCGCCGCTAACCTGTTAAGAAACCATCGCTTTCTTAACAAGATGAACAGTTCTTGATGTTGCCTCATAGAACCTGAGCGCAGGAGGTTGGGCCAAGAAAACAAGGCCCAACCCAAAGCCTCAGATCATATTTAAAGCGGCCTTATACATTTCCAGCACCGCCTCTTCCTCGGCGATGTCGTCGGCGTCGCGCTTGCGCAGGGCGATGACCTTGCGGATCACCTTGGTGTCGTAGCCGCGGCCCTTGGCCTCGGCCATGACTTCCTTCTGCTGCTCGGCGATGTCTTTTTTCTCTGCCTCCAGATGCTCGTAGCGCTCGATGAACTGGCGCAGTTCCTCGGCGGTGACGTTATACTGGGCGTCGGCGACGGCATCGCTCATGTCGGTCTCCCGGGACTCTGTGGCGGCAAAGGCCCCCTTCCCTACCGGCAGCGCGCGGGGCGTTCAAGCCTGCCGATGCGTCGCCGCATCCCTTGCCAGCCCGGCGGCGGCGCGCTAGGCGGGGAAGCGCCCGGCGGTCCGGGCGATGGAGGAGATCCGGCATGGAATGGGTGATCGTCGCAGGCGCGGTGATGTCGGCGCTTGGCCTCGCCGGGGTGATCGGCTGCATCGTCGCCACGCTGAAGGCCCGCCGCGCCGGCCTCGACGACGCCGCGATGCGGGCGCGGCTGCAAAAGATCGTGGTCTGGAACATGGCCGCGCTCGGCCTGTCCATGCTGGGGCTGATGATCGTCGTCGTGGGCGTCCTGCTCGCCCGTTAGACCACCCGGCACCGCGATCCGACACGGCCACGGCCGTCACAGCCAGAACCGCCCCCGGGAAAATCCTTGATTTTCCTGCCAAATTCCTTCGAAGGAATTTGCAAAAGTCTTCTCAAGACTTTTGCGCCTCCTCCGCGTTCATGTCGTCGAAATGCCGGCCGTTCTTGATCATGTCGTTGAGCATCGGCGCCGGGGTCCAGAACGGTTCGTCCGCCGCCCAGCCGCGCAGCGCGTTGCGGACCTGCAGGATGCCCAGCCGGTCCGCCGCCTTCATCGGCCCGCCGCGCCAGCGCGGAAAGCCGTAGCCCGCCAGCATCACCACGTCGATGTCCGACGGGCGCAGCGCGATCCCCTCGGCCAGGATCTTCGCCCCCTCGTTGACCATGGCGAAGAGGCAGCGTTGGCGGATCTCGACCTTGCCGAAGCGGCGCGGCTCGATGCCCCTGGCGCTGCGCTCGGCCTGAAGGATATCCGCCACGGCAGGATCCTCCTCGGGGGTGCGGCTGCCCTCGGCATAGCGGTAATAGCCCGCCCCGGTCTTCTGGCCGAAGCGCCCGGCCTCGCACAGCCGGTCGGCGATGGCGACGTAGCGCTGCGCCGGGTCGCGACTGTCGGCCAGCCGCTTGCGCCGCGCCCAGGAAATATCGAGCCCCGCCATGTCTGCCACCTGATAGGGGCCCATCGCGAAACCGAAGTCGCGCATCGCGGCGTCGACCTCGGCGGGCGCGGCACCCTCTTCCAGCAGGATATCCGCGGCCATGCGGTAGGCGGTGAGCATGCGGTTGCCAATGAAGCCATCGCAGACCCCGGCCCTGACCGCGACCTTGCCCAGCCGCTTCGCCAGCGCGAAGCCGGTCGCGACGACCTCGGGCGCGGTCTTCGCGGCCGCCACCACCTCGACCAGCCGCATCGCCTGCACGGGCGAGAAGAAGTGCAGTCCGACCACATCGGCCGGGCGATCGGTCACCCGCGCCAGGTCGTCGACGTCGAGGTAGGAGGTGTTCGTGGCCAGCACGGCGCCCGGCTTCATCACCCGGTCCAGGTCGCGGAACACGCCGGCCTTCAGCGCCTCGTCCTCGGTCACCGCCTCGATCACCAGGTCGGCCGCGCCGAGCCCCGCCAGATCGGTGGTGCCGCCCAGCCGGTCCCATTCCGCCTCGCGCGCATCGGCGCTCAGCCGGCCGCGTTTGACCGCGCGCTCGTGCAGGTCGTCGATCCGGCCAAGGCCCGCCGCCAGCCGCTCGCGGTCGGCCTCGACCAGGGTCACGTGCAGCCCGGCGCCAAGAAGCGCGGTGGCGATGCCCGCCCCCATCAGCCCGCCGCCGACAACCCCGGCCTGCGCGATCTCGCGCGGGGTGGCGTGGGCCTCTGGGATATGCCCGGCCCGGCGCTCGGACAGGAAGGCGTGGCGCAGGCCGGCCGAGGCCTCGGAGGCCACCAGATCCTCGAACGCGGCCCGTTCATAGCCGAGGCCGTTCTCGAACGGCAGGAGGAGCGCGGCCTCGACGCAGTCGATGATCCGGCCCGGAGCCGGCAGGTTGGGGTCGCGCTTGACGGCGCGAGCCGCCCGGATCGCCGCCTCGTAGCCGATCGGGTCGCGAAAGCCGTCGCGGCACTCCCCGCTGCGCCGCAGGGGCTTGCCCTCCTCGACCAGCATCCCGGCCAGCAGGATCGCCTGTTCCAGCAGATCCTCTTCGACCACGCCGTCGATCAGCCCCATGGCCATCGCCGTCGGCGCGTCGATCGGCTTGCCCTCGATCATCAGGGTCAGGGCCTCCTGCGCGCCGCACAGCCTGGGCGCGCGCTGGGTGCCGCCGGCGCCGGGCAGGATGCCCAGGTTCACCTCGGGGAAGCCCACCTTCGCCGAGGCGAGTGCGATCCGGGTATGGCAGGCCAGCGCGACCTCGAACCCGCCGCCAAGCGCAGTGCCGTGCAGCGCGGCCACCACCAGCTTGTCGCAAGCCTCGATCCGGTTGCAGAGGTCGGGAAGCCACGGATCCGCCGGCGGCTTGCCGAATTCGCGGATATCGGCACCTGCCGGAAAGGTGCGCCCGGCCGCGTGGATCACCACCGCCTTAACGCCCGGATCTTCGGCCGCCCCGATCGCATCCCACAGGCCCTGCCGCACCTCGGCCCCCAGCGCGTTCACCGGGGGGTTGTCGATGGTCACGATCATGACCCCGTCCTGGGTTTGCCAGCTTACTGCCTGTGACATCGAGCCCCCGTCCGTGCCGTCAAATCTTTGACGCCATTAACAAGAAGGCTACCCGGCTTGGCAATCCCCAGCACGAATCACCGGCGGTGGCGTGCCCGTCCTGCCCGCTTCGCGCCAGTCTCGGATCCAGTCTCGGGTCTGGCCTTGGCCCCGGGCCCGAGCCCGGCCCCAGTGCTTGCGCCGTCAGACCGGCATGTTGTCGAAGAACGCGTCCTCGGCCTCGTCGCTGTCTCCCGGCGGCTGCAGGCCGGCGGGCGGCATCAGCCGTGACAGCGTCTCAAGCTCGCCGACCACGAACCGCAGCGCCGGATCGCGCAGGGCATCGGCCGCCCCGCCCTCCTTCACGGCGTTCGCTCTCTCGGGGGTCTCAGCTGCGGGCGCCTTGCCCGTGGTCTGAAATCTTGCGCTCATTGCATCCTCCCTTGTGGTGCGTGACATTTCCGGCGCCGGACCGGCGGCGGATCCCTCCGCCCCTCGCCCCGGCAGGATGGGGCCATTCCATGACGGCCCTGCGACACTGGTCCCGCCGCGGCGGCCATCAATGCGTCGGCCCGCTTGCGGCCCGGGCGCAGGCGCTGCAAAGCGGCGTATCGGGCAGAAGGTCGAGCCGCCTCGGGTCGATCTCGGCGCCGCAGCGCATGCAGGTGCCGTAATCGTCCTCGTCCATGCGCTCCAGCGCGGCACGGATCCGCATCGCCTCGGCCCGGGCGCTGGCGCCCATGCCCTCGAGAACCTCGTCCTCCTCGCGTTCGGTGGCCATTTCCTCCCAGTCCTTCGACTGGTGCTGGCCGAGTTCGTCGCGGATCGCCTCGATCCGCTCGGTCAGCGCGGCAAGCCGCGTCTCAAGCTGCGACCTGCGTGCCGCGAACGGGTCCTTGGGTTTGCTTTCCGGGGCCGTGGCCATGCCATCCTCCTGCGTCCTCATGGCCCCGGACGGTAAACAGGCTACACGATTCGGGCCTTGACGCAGGTCAAGACCCGGGGCGCGGGCCGCGAGGTGGCAAAAACCGGCCGACATTGCACCCGGCGGGGCGCTGCGCCTAGTATCGGACCCGAACAGATCCTCAGCCAGCAGACCGGAGGCCCCGCCATGGACATTCGCCAGATCGCCGAGACCTACGCCGTATCGCCCCAGATCGACCCGGGCGACGTGGCCCTGATCCGCGAGGCCGGCTTCACCACGCTGATCTGCAACCGTCCCGACGCCGAGATCGAGCCGACGCACCGCGCCGCCGCGATCCGCGCGCTGGCCGAGGCCGAGGGGCTGCGCTTCGTCGAGAACCCGGTGCTGCCGGGACAGCTGACCATGGACAACGTCAAGACGCAGGACGCCGCCATGGCCGAAAGCGCGGGGCCGGTGCTGGCCTATTGCGCCTCGGGCAACCGCTCGACCATCGTCTGGGGGCTGTGCCAGGCGGGACGGCAGCCGACGGATGCGCTGGTCGCCGCGGCGGCCGCGCAGGGCTACAACCTCGAGGTCTGGCGCCAGCAGCTCGATGCACTGGCCGCCCAGCGCGGCGGCGCCGCCGGCTGAACGCCTCTGTCCGGGCGGGAGGGCCTTTGCCGGCGCGCTCGGGCAGCGCTTGGTCCTCCCGAAGCGTCGGGCCCCCGCGTCGGGCCCCCGCGTCGGGCCCCGGGATCTGTCCCGACGCGGACGTCAGACGAAACGCACCGGCTACCGGCCCCGCAAATGCGAAAGGCCCGGAGGTTTCCCCCCGGGCCCGCATCGCAAACGGTCGACCGATCTCAGCCTCTGAGGATCATCTCAGGCCGCCGAAATCTCAGCCCTTGGCGCCCTGGCCGCGGGAATAGACGTCCTCGTAGCGGATGATGTCGTCCTCGCCGAGGTAGCTGCCGGTCTGCACCTCGATCAGGACCATCGGCACCTTGCCTGGGTTCTCCATCCGGTGGATCGCGCCAAGCGGGATGTAGACCGACTGGTTCTCGGTCACCAACTTCACCGTGTCGTCCACCGTGACCTTGGCCGTGCCCTGCACGACGATCCAGTGTTCGGCCCGGTGGTGGTGGCTCTGGAGGCTGAGGGCCGCACCCGGGTGCACCACGATCCGCTTCACCTGGAAGCGGTCGGCCAGCGCCAGCGTCTCGAACCAGCCCCAGGGGCGGTGATCCTTGGGGAAGGCCTCGGCCTGGCTCGCGCCCTTCTTCTTCAGCGCCGAAACGGCAAGCTTCACATCCTGCGCGCGCGACTTGTGGGCCACGAGAACGGCGTCGGGCGTGGCCACGGCCACGATCCCATCGAGGCCGATCCCCACCAGTTCCAGGCCATCCGCCTCGGACCGCAGAAGCGTGTCGCGGCAGTCGATCTCGGTCACCGGGCCGGAGACCGCGGTGCCATCGGCAGTATGTTCCATCTCGCGCGCCACGGCGTCCCAACCGCCCAGGTCGGACCACGCGCCGGTATATGGCACGACCGACAGGTTGCCCGCCCGTTCCATCACCGCGTAGTCGATCGATTCCGCCTCGGCCTCGGCCCAGGGGCCGGGGGCGAGCCGCAGGAAGCCGAGATCGGCTTGCGCCTCGGCCAGCGCGCGGCGCACCGGGCCGGCGATCGACGGGGCATGGGTGTCGAAGGCGGCCACGATGTCCTTCGCGGCGAACAGGAAGATCCCGGCGTTCCACAGGAAGTTCCCCGCCGCGAGCATCTTGGCCGCGGTCCCGGCGTCGGGCTTCTCGACGAAGCGCTTCAATTCGACCGGCGCGCCGGAGCCGTCGGCCGCCGCCGCCAGCTCAAGGTAGCCATAGCCCGTCTCGGGCCGGTCCGGGGTGATGCCGAATGTCACGATGCGCCCCTCGGCCACCGCCGGCAGGCCCTTCTCCACCGCGGCGCGGAAGGCCTCGGCATCGGCGATCACGTGATCCGACGGCGCGACCAGCAGCACGGCCTCGGGATCGGCTTCCAGCGCGTGCAGGGCGGCGGCCATGACTGCGGGTCCGGTGTTGCGCCCCTCGGGTTCGATCAGCACGGCGCCCGGGTCGATGCCGACCTCGGACAGCTGCTCTGTCACGATGAAGCGGAAGTCCGACCCGGTGACCGCGACCGGCGCCGCGTAGCCCGGCCCCGAGAGGCGCGTCGCGGCCTGCTGGAAGAGGCTGTTCTCGCCGACGAGCCCAACGAACTGCTTGGGGTAGCTCTTGCGCGACAGCGGCCAAAGCCGCGTTCCGGCCCCCCCGCACATGAGGATCGGCGTGATCATGGCTGGCAAATTCCTTTTCCTTTTCTTCAGCCCGCAATACCGGACAATCGATCCGGCCCCCGCGGATTCGCAGGCACCTTACCCTCTCTTCGGATCAAGGCAAGGCTGACAAAACCAATCCGCGCCGATCCGCCAGCGCTGTAACTTTCCCGCCGTCACGCCGCGGCGGCGGTCACTTCGACCTCCACCTTGAACTCCGGCCGGGTGAACCCCGAGACGATCACGAGGGTCGAGGCCGGCGGCACCGCAACATCGGCAAGCCAGGCGTCACGCGCCGCCATGTAGCCCTGCATATACGCCCTGTCGGTGACGAAGGCATTGATGCGGATCACGTCGCCCGGGGCCATGCCCGCCTCGGCCAGGATTGCCGTGATGTTGGCAAAGCACTGGTCGGCCTGGCCCCGCGCATCCTCGGCCAGGGTGCCGTCGGCCCGCAGACCAAGCTGCCCCGAGGTCACCACGAGACGGGTGCCCGCCGGGGCCTCGACCCCGTGAGAGTAGCGGGCGAAGGGGGCGGCGATGGTTTCGGGCGCAAGCGGGCGCATGGCTATCCTCCAGAACGGCAGACGAAGCGCTCCGGCCCGGCGGGCGGAGCGGCAGAATCGGAATGGCGGCCCAAGCCGCGGGCGGAGCCTGCCGGGGCCGGCAGCCGGGGACAATGGGGGGTCCGGCGCCCCGGTTCGGACGATGACAAATCAGGCATCCGCACGAAATGAATGCACAACGATACGGCAAGTGATGGACTCGCAGGCAGTCCTTGCCCCAGACTTCTGTTACCCGCCCGACCCCCGGCGTAGGCGGAGGAAAAGCGCCCCGGTCGCGACCCTCCGGAGAGCGCCGGGAAACAGCGCCGAGAGAGCGCGCGACCAACAGCAGAGACCGACAAGGAGGCTCTTCCATGACCAAGATCCACGCGACCCTCGCGGCCGGCGCCGTCAGCCTTGCCCTCGGCGCAGGCATGCTGGGCGCGGGCCCCGCGCTTGCCCTCGACAAGGTCAGCTTCGGCACCAACTGGCTGCCGGAGGCCGAGCATGGCGGGTATTACCAGGCGGTGGCCGACGGCACCTATGCCAAGTGCGGCCTGGACGTGACGATCGTTCCGGGCGGCCCGCAAGTGAACAACCGCGCGATGATGATGGCCGGTCGGCTGACCTTCAACATGGACGGCAACTTCCTGCAGCCGTTCCAGGCGCTGAAGGAAGGTATCCCGCTGGTCGTGGTCGCCGCCGATTTCCAGAAGGACCCGCAGATCCTGATGACCCACCCGGGCCGTCTCAAGGATTTCAAGGAGATGAAGACGCTGCCGAAGATCTTCGTCGGCGACAACGCCTATCAGTCGCTCTACCAGTGGCTGGAACAGGCCTATGGGCTGAAGGCGTCGCAGCGGGCGGTCTATACCTTCAACGCGGCCCCCTTCATCGCCGACAAGAACAGCGCGCAGCAGGGCTACGTCACCTCGGAACCCTACGCGGTGGAGAAACAGGGCGGTTTCAAGCCCGATGTCTATCTGATGGCGGATCTTGGCTGGAACACACCGGCCACGCTGGTCGAGGCGATGCAGTCGACGCTCGACAAACACCCGGCCTGGGTCAAATGCTTCGTCGAGGGTTCGGCCATCGGCTGGGCGAACTACCTTTACGGCGATCCGAGCAAGGGCAACGCGGCGATCCTCAAGGCCAACCCCGAGATGACGCAGGATCAGATCGACTATTCCATCAAGGCGATGAAAGACCACGGCATCGTCGACAGCGGGCTGTCGCTGAAGGAAGGCATCGGCGCGATGTCTGCCGACCAGATCAAGAGCTTCTACGAGAAGATGGTCAAGTCGGGCGTGGTCGACAAGGGCCTCGATATCTCCAAGGTCTTCACCACGAAATATTCCAACAGCGGTGCCTCGCTGCCGGTGAAGAAGAAGCTTACGGACAAGTAGATGTCGCTTGAGGGAACAGACGTGGCGGCGACGGACGCCGTCACGAAGGGGGGCGCCACGAACGAGGATGGCACGAGCGAGGGCGCGCCCCTTCTGACGCTTTCGGATGTGTCCAAGGTGTTCAACGGCGATCTCGTCGCGCTGAACGGCATGTCGCTTCAGGTGCGGGCGGGGGATTTCGTCTCCCTCCTCGGTCCCTCGGGCTGCGGCAAGTCCACTGCACTGCGGCTGATCGCGGGCCTCAGCCATCCCACCTCGGGCAAGATCGACTGGACCGGTGGTCAGGGCGCGGGAGACCTGGGCGTGGTGTTCCAGGAACCCACGCTGATGCCATGGGCCACGGTGGCGCAGAACGTCTGGCTGCCCTGGCGCCTGCGGGGAAAAAGCTATGCCTCGGTCAAGGACAAGGTGCTGGAGGCGCTGGCGCTCGTCGGGCTGGAGAAGTTCGCTGGCAGCTACCCGAGAGAGCTTTCCGGCGGCATGAAGATGCGGGTTTCCATCGCCCGCTCACTGGTCACCAACCCGCGGCTGATCCTGATGGACGAACCCTTTGCCGCGCTGGATGAAATCACGCGGCACAAGCTGAACAACGACCTGCTGGCACTGCGGGCCAAGATCGGCTGCACCATCATCTTCGTCACCCATTCGGTGTTCGAATCCGTCTTTCTGTCGAACCGCATCGTGGTGATGGCCGCCCGTCCGGGCCGGGTGATCCACGAGGTCGCGGTCGACGCCCCCTACCCCCGCGACGAGGAGTTCCGCACCTCGTCCGCCTATGCCGCCCATTGCCGCGCCGCCAGCGACGCGCTGCACGACGCGATCGGAGATTAGAATGGCGGAGACTAGAATGGCGGAGACCGAAGCCCCCAAGACCCGCCCCGGCACCAAGCGCATCATCGACCGGGAAGAGGCCGCCCGCGCGCGCCGCCGCCGCATCGAGAGCATCGGCCGCTGGACGCTGCCGCTGGTCGTGCTGGTGCTGATGATCGTGCTGTGGGACCGGATCTGCGTCTGGAATGATATCCCGAAATACATCCTGCCCCGCCCGGGGCTGGTGGCCGAAACCCTGTGGAACGACGCGCCGATCCTGTTCAAGGCGCTGCTGATCACGCTGCGCACCACGATCCTCGCGCTTCTGGTCGCGGTGATCGGCGGGGTGGGGCTTGCCGTGCTGTTTACGCAAAGCAAGCTGTTCGAGATGTCGTTCTACCCCTACGCGGTGGTCTTGCAGGTGACCCCGATCGTCGCCATCGCGCCGCTGATCTTCATCTACATCTCGTCGAAGATCGTGGGGATGCTGCTCTGCGCCTGGATCGTGGCCTTCTTCCCGGTGCTGTCGAACACCACGCTGGGGCTGAACTCGGCCGACCACAATTTGCGCGATCTTTTCAACATCTACGGCGCCACCCGCTGGCAACGCCTACGCTATCTGCAACTGCCCTCGGCGCTCCCGTATTTCCTGGGGGGCCTGCGCATCGCCGGGGGCCTTGCGCTGATCGGGGCCGTGGTCGCGGAATACGTGGCCGGCACCGGCGGCGTCGGATCGGGGCTTGCCTTCACGATCCTCGAGTCGTCCTATCGTCTCAACATCCCCCGGGTCTTTGCCGCGCTGATCCTGATCGCGGCCACCGGGGTGGTGATCTTCATGGCGCTGTCGCTGCTCAGCCATCTTCTGCTGCGCAAATGGCATGAAAGCGCCCTCAAACGGGAGAGTTGATGGATTTTCGCGTTCTGCCCAGCGGCGCTTATATCCTTCGAGACCTCACCGCCCCCGCCTGCCTGATCGGCCAACCCGGCGACCTGACCCGCCTCGACCTCGCGGTAGAGAACGGGCAGATCGTCGCCCCGCGCGAAGGGATGGAAGAGGTCCAGATGAAGGGGGCGATGGTTCTGCCCGCCTTTGTCGACATGCACACGCATCTGGACAAGGGCCATATCTGGCCGCGTTCGCCCAACCCCGACGGCAGCTTCATGGGGGCGCTGACCACCGTGGGCGCCGACCGCGTGGCCCGCTGGACAGCCGAGGATGTGGCGGCCCGGATGGAATTCGCCCTGAAATGCGCCTTTGCCCACGGGACGCGCGCGATTCGCACACATCTGGACAGCACCGCACCGCAGGACGCGATTTCCTTTCCTGTCTTTCGCGAGATGCGGGCGAAGTGGCGCGGCCGGATCGACCTGCAGGCCTCCTGCCTCGTGGGCATCGACGGTGTCTCCGACGACGGCCCCTATGTGCAGACCGCCGATATCGTCGCGGAAAGCGGCGGGGTGCTGGGCTGCGTCACCTATCCGGTGGCCGATCTGAAGGAACGGCTGCGCGCCTTCTTTGCCCTTGCCGCGGCGCGCGGTCTGCACACCGACCTGCATGTCGATGAGACCGGCGATCCTTCGGTCGCGACTCTGCGCGTGATCGCCGAAACAGTGTTGGAGATGGGCTTCGACGCCCCCGTCACCGTGGGCCATTGCTGTTCGCTGGCCGTGCAGGAAGACGCCGAGGCCAGCCATACGCTGGATCTGGTGGCCAAGGCCGGTCTGAACGTCGTCAGCTTGCCGATGTGCAACATGTACCTGCAGGACCGGGTGGCCCAGAACGCGCCGCCCCGCACCCCGCGCTGGCGCGGGATCACGCTGGTGCACGAGATGCGCGCGCGGGGGATCAACGTCAGCTTCGCCTCCGACAACACCCGCGATCCGTTCTATGCCTATGGCGACCTCGACATGATCGAGGTGATGCGCGAGGCGACCCGGATCGCCCATCTCGACCATTCCGCCACCGACTGGGTCCACGCCTTTCTGACCAACCCCGCCAGGGCCTGCGGCTTCGACGCGCCCTCCCTCGCCCCCGGCGCGCCCGCCGATCTGGTGATCACCCGCGCACGTGGCTGGACAGAGCTGTTCTCGCGCCCGCAATCCGACCGCATCGTGATCCGGGGCGGCAGGCAAATTGACCGCACCCTGCCCGATTACGCCGACCTCGACCCCTTGATGAGCACGCCATGACCCCGAACATCGCCGCCGCCAAAACCGCCCTTTCCCATATCGAGCAGGATGAAAGCCCCTCGGCCATCCGCTCCAAAAGCCGCGATTTCTTCTGGTATTCGCCGCTTCTTAAGAAATGGCTCGACCATGTGGAGGCCGATTTCGTCGTGTGCCCGGCATCCGAGGACGAGGTGATCGAGATCCTGAAGGTCTGCTATGCCCACGACGTGCCGGTCACCGTGCGCGGTTCGGGCACCGGGAATTACGGCCAGGCGATGCCGCTGGCGGGCGGCTGCGTCATCCACATGAAGAACTTTGCCAAGGTGAAGGAGATCCACCCCGGCCGCGTCATTGCCGAACCCGGCTGCGTGATCCGCGACCTCGATCGCGAGACCAAGGAGAAATCGGGGCAAGAGCTGCGCATGACCCCGTCCACCGCCGCCACCGCCACAATCGGCGGCTTCATCGCCGGCGGATCGGGCGGTGTCGGCTCGGTCACCTGGGGCGCGCTGCGGGATCTGGGCAACATCATCCGCCTGCGGGTGATCACCATGGAAGAGGAACCCCGCATCCTCGAATTCCGCGGCGAGGAGCTGGCCCGCGTCAGCCACGCCTATGGCACCAACGGTATCATCACCGAGGTCGAGGTGCCGCTGGCCCCGGCCTATGACTGGGTCGACCTCTTCGTCTCGTTCAAGGATTTCTCCGCCGCCGCGCGCTACGCCGCCGATCTGGCGAACCAGGACGGCATCCTGATCAAGCTCGCCTCGGTCTACGAAGCGCCGATGGCGCATTCCTACTTCCAGCGTGTCAAACCGCATGTGACGCCCGACGATACCCTCGTGGGCCTCATGGTCGCCCCGCATTCCATGGACGGGTTCGAGACCTTCACCGCGCGGTGGGAGGGGGCAGAGATCCTCTATCGTTCCGACGCACCGACGTGGGAGCGTGATCCGGGCCCGGTGTTCGAATTTGGCTGGAACCACACCACGCTAAGGGCGCTGAAATTCCGCCCGGAGATCACATATCTGCAAGTGCGCTACGGCTTCCCCCAGCATCTGGAACTGGTCGAGAAGGTGCGCGAAACCTTCGGGCAGGAGGTTCTGCAGCACCTCGAGGTGATGCGCGAGAACGGCAAGGTCATGTTCGCGGGCCTGCCGCTTGTCACCTTCACCACGGAAGAACGGCTTGAAGAGATCGTGCGCCTGCACGAGGAGATGGGTTGCATGATCTTCAACCCGCACCGCTACACGCTGGAGGAAGGCGGGCGCCAGGCCCATGATCAGCGTCAGCTCGACTTCAAGCGCGAGGCCGATCCGAAGGGTCTGCTTAACCCGGGGAAGATGATCGCCTGGGATCGCAGCGACTGGGACTATTCAAAACCCTACGAATACCCGGGGATGAAAGCCGCCGAATGACCCGCGCCCTTGTCCTTTTCGCACATCCTGTGCCCGACAGCTTCAACGCCGCCGTCCACGAGACGGTGGTCGCGACGCTCATGGCCCGGGGCTGGGAAGTGGACGATTGCGACCTGTACGCCGAGGGCTTCGACCCGGTGCTGAGCGCGGCGGAACGGCAGGGCTACCACGACCTCGCGACCAACATGATCCCCGTCGCGCGCCAAGTCGAACGGTTGATGGCGGCGCAGGCGCTGGTGCTGGTGTTCCCGGTCTGGAACATGGGGTATCCGGCGATCCTGAAGGGCTATTTCGACCGGGTCTTCCTGCCCGGGGTCTCCTTCGCCATGGCCGACGGCGTGACCCGGCCGAACCTGACCCATATCGACAAGCTCGCGGCCTGCGCGACCTATGGCGGCGCACGGCTGAAGACCTTCCTTGCCGGCGACCCGCCGCGCAAGGTGATCTCGCGCGCGCTGCGCTACACGACGCAGCCGTCGCGATTCCGCTACCTCGCGCTCTACGACATGAACCGCGCGACAGATGCCGACCGCGCCGCCCACCTCGGCCGGGTGCGGCGCGAGATGGAGGCGCTCTGATGCGCGCCCTCGTCGTCTATTGCCACCCCCGCCCCGACAGCTTCACCGCCGCAGTGCGCGACACGGTGCTGGAACGCCTTGCCGCCGCGCGGGCCGAGGTGCGCCTGATCGACCTTTACGCCAGCGGCTTCCGCCCGGCGATGAGCGATGCCGAACATGCGGGATACCTCGAGGTGCCGGCGAACCGCGCAGGCCTTCACGCCGATGTCGAGGCCCTGATGTGGGCCGACACGCTGATCTTCGTCTACCCGACCTGGTGGTACGGGCTGCCGGCGATGCTCAAGGGCTGGCTCGACCGGGCGCTTTTGCCCGACGTGGCCTTCATCATGCCGAGGGGCGAGGGCGACACGATCCGCGCAGGCCTCACGCATATCACGCGGCTGGGCGTGTTCACCACCTGCGGGGCCAGCCGCATGCTGACATGGTTCGTGGGCGCCCCGGGCCGGCGAACGCTGCTGCGCGGAGTCGCGCTGATCTGCGCGCCGAGGGTTCGCCGCGCCTTCGCCGCGCATTACCTCATGGACAGTTCCACCCCCGACAGCCGCGCGCGGCACCTCGCTCTCGTCCGCCGGCGGATGGACCGCCTGATCGCCGGCCGCGCGCCCGCGCCCCGGCCCCGCTCCGCCCCGCTGTCCGAGACGTTGCAGGACGCCCTCGGCGAGGCCACAGACAAGAGCCGCTCATGACCGACGCGCCCCTGATCCCCCTTCTCGACTGGTCGCTCTACTCCGGCGGCGCCGACCGCGCGGGCTTCGTCGCGGCCCTCGGGCAGGCCTGCCGCGAAACCGGGTTCTTCCTGCTGGAGAACCACGGCCTGTCCGAGGCCCTGGTCGCCGAGACCTTCGCCCAGGGCGACGCCTTCTTCGCCCTGCCTGACGCCGAGAAGGCGCCCCTCGACATCCGCCGCAATCCCCACAACCGCGGCTGGGCCTGCCAGGGCTCGGAGGCGCTGGACGAGCAAAGCGGCCAGATGGACCGCAAGGAGGCCTTCAACGTGGGGTTCGACCTTCCGCCCCGCGACCCGCGCGTGGTCGCGGGGGAGCCGTTCCGCGGCGTCAATGTCTGGCCCGCGCTGCCGGGGTTCCGCGAGACGCTGATGCGCTATTACGAGGCGGCGCTGAACCTGGGCGTCACGCTGATGTCCGCGGTGGCCGAGGATCTGTCCCTGCCGCCCGACCGCTTCGGGCCCGAGTTCACCGAACCGATGGCGACCCTGCGCCTGCTGCATTATCCGGCGAGCGCGGGAACCGGCGCGGGCACCGGGGACCGCACCGGGGAAGGCATCGGGGAAGGCATCGGCGCGGGGGCGCATACCGATTATGGCGCCCTGACCCTGCTGATGACCGACGGGGTTGCCGGGTTGCAGGTGAAGCCCCGTGGCGCGGACTGGCTTGACGTGCCGCAGGTGCCGGGCGCCCTTGTCGTCAATATCGGCGATTGCCTGATGCGCTGGACCAACGATACCTATGCCTCGACGCCGCACCGCGTGCTGGCGCCGAAGGCGCGCCGACGCTCCATCGCCTTCTTCCTCGACCCCAACCCCGACAGCGTGATCGCCGCGCTGCCGGGCACCGGGACGCCCCGCTACCCGGAGGTCACGGGCGCCGACTACCTGCGCGCGCGCCTCAACGCCACCTACACGCCGGAGCCGAAATGACCACAGACCAGACGCGGCGCCTCGACTGGGCCCAGTACCGCACCACCGAATTCGCCGCGATGGACCCCGCGACCACGATCGCGATCCTGCCCACCTGCGCGATCGAGCAGCACGGGCCGCACCTGCCCACCGGGACCGACACCATGATCGCCGAGGGCATGCTGGCCGAGCTGCGCCGCACTTGCCCCGACGACCTGAACATCCTGATCCTGCCGGTGCAGGCGGTGGGCAAGTCGAACGAGCATGTTCACGCGCCGGGCACCCTGACCCTGACCGCCGAAACCGCGCTGCGCGCCTGGACCGAGATCGGGCTTTCGGTCGCCCGGGCGGGCATCCGCAAGCTGGTGATCGTGAATTCTCATGGCGGCAACCTCGACCTCGTGTCGATCCTGTCGCGCGAACTGCGGGTGCGTGCCGGCATGCTGGCGGTGAAATGCCAGTGGAGCGGGTTCGACCGCCCCGAGGGGATGTTCTCGGCCCGGGAACGGGGATTCGGCATCCATGCGGGCGATTACGAGACCTCGCTGATGCTCGCCTTCCGGCCCGAGACGGTGGACATGTCGAAGGCGAAGGATTTCCGCTCCTCCGCCGAGACCGCGCCGATCTCGCCGATCGGGCCGCTCTCCTACGGCTGGGTCTCCTCGGACCTGAACCCCGAGGGCGCGGTGGGCGAGGCCCATCTGGCCACCGCCGAGAAGGGCCGTACGACCTGCGCCGCGCAGGTCGCGGGCTTCGTCGAGATGCTGCGCAAGGTGCGCGACCTGCCGCTTGACGGATTCGCCCCCACCCTGCCGGGCTGATCGCGGACCACCACGGGGGATTGCAGCGCCGCACCCACCGCATCCGCGGCTGTTCCATACCCTCGGCACCCACCGCATCCGCGGGGGTTTCACACCCCCGCACCCACCGCATCCGCGGGGGTTTCACACCCCCGCACCCCCGTGGGATATTTTCGAGCAGAACGTGGGGGCGGGGCGCCTTTTCACCTTGCACGGGACGCTTCGAGTGGCAGGCCGCGCGGAGGGAGAGCCGCAGTGTCCCGGGAAGGCCAGTGTCGGGAAGTATTGGAGCGGGTGATGGGAATCGAACCCACGTATTCAGCTTGGAAGGCTGCTGCTCTACCATTGAGCTACACCCGCGCCTGGCCCTGAGCCATATTTTAGGGGGCAGCCGAGGTCAAGCGTCCTGGCGGCCGGCACCTTCGGTGTGAGTTCAGACAGAGCGTTCGGAGCCACCCTCGGAGCGCGTGCAGGAACGTGAAGCCCTGCGCCGATGCATGCGCTGCCGGAGTGGGTCTCCACGGGGGACGGCGCGCGCGCCCAAGCGGGGGCGGACCTGCACCGTGAGGGCATCACCCGCGAGCGGCGGAGGGCCGGGATCGGCCCAGGGGCGCGCCGAAGATCGCGACTTCTCCCCGGGGGCGGGTCAGCCGAGAGCTTCCCGGGCGCGTTTCTTCTCTGCCGCGAAGGGGCTGAGGCCGAGCCAGGTCTGCATGTCGCGCGACAATTGTCTGTCGCCCGTGAGCGTGAGGCTCTGCATCTCCCTTGCCGCGCGTACGGTGATCACCCCCATCCAGATCGCCGTCATCGTGCGCAAGTCGCAGCTGACGTAGAGGTCGACGTCGAACCCCGGATCGACCGAGCACAGGTCCACCTCTTCCCCCGGCTGGACCACCAGCCACCAGAGCCGCTGGGCCGGCGAAAGTTCGGGATACAGAAACTGAATCACGCAGCGGCGGTCGGGAAGCGGGGTCGGGTCGAGCCACCGCCGCATGTCCCACATCAGGAGCGAGGGATCGAGGTTCTTCAGGGAGACATCCGCCTCGAACCACCGCTGGCCCCAGAGACCGACCGCGTCGATTACCGCATGCAGGTCGCGCCCGGCGGGGGTCAGATGATATTCGGTTCCGCCATCGCCCGGGACGATCCGGGTCAGGATGCCGGCGCGCTCCAGCTCCTTCAGCCGTTTCGAAAGCAGGGCCGGGGACATGCGGGGCACACCGCGCCGCAGATCGTTGAACCGGGTCGACCCGACGACCAGCTCGCGCAGCAGGACCATGGTCCAGCGCGTGCAAAGCACCTCGGCGGCCATCGCGACAGGACAGAACTGATGGTAGCTGCCTTGGGTCATGAATGTGACCTCGTGCACATGAATATCCGCAGTCTACGCCAAAACAGCCTACGCCGAAATTGGCCTTCCGGCCAGTTCCGGCATCGGGCCGCGCGATTCACTTCGTGAACTGGATCGGTCTTCGCCCCGGCTTCTACACTGTCAGGGCGCCCAGGATTTTCGGGCGCGCACCTGTCCACCCACCGGAGGGAACGACATGTTGGATATAAAAGAAGCCATTACCGATTTCTCGACGGCCCTGCGCGGCACTCTCATCGGCCGCGATCACCCCGATTATGACGCGGCGCGCAAGCTCTACAACGGCATGATCGACAAGCACCCGCTGCTGATCGCGCGCTGCGCCGACGTGGCCGACGTCATCGCGGCAGTGAAATTCGGACGCGACCAGGGGCTGGAGATCGCCATTCGCGGCGGCGGCCACAACGGACCCGGCCTGGCAAGCGTCAGCGGCGGGCTGGTGATCGACCTGTCGGAGATGAAGGGCGTCCGCGTCGATCCCGCGAACCGCACGGTTCGGGTGGGGCCCGGGTGCAGCTCGGGCGATGTCGACCACGCGACCCATGCCTTCGGCCTTGCGGTGCCCTTCGGCATCATCGCCTCGACAGGCGTCGGGGGGCTGACGCTGGGCGGCGGCACCGGGTATCTGACGCGCAAGCACGGCCTGACCATCGACAACCTTCTCGAAGCCGACGTGGTCTTGGCCGACGGCAGCTTCGTCACCGCCAGCAAGGACAGGAACGCCGACCTGTTCTGGGCCCTGCGCGGCGGCGGCGGCAATTTCGGCGTCGTGACCAGCTTCCTGTTCCAGGCCCATCCGGTGTCGATGGTGCTGGGCGGGCCGCTGGCCTGGCCGGCAAGCCAGGCGGAGGAGGTGATGCGCGCCTTCCGCGATTTCGTTCCCGGGGCGCCCGAGGATCTGGGCCTGTGGATCGGGCTTCAGACCGTCCCCTCGGCCGCACCCTTCCCCGAACAGTTCTGGGGGCATGGCATCTGCCTCGTGATGGTGTGCTACAACGGCGACGAAGTGGAGGGACGCAAGGCGCTTGCGCCGCTTCTCGACAAGGTCCCGCCGCCGGCGCTCGATTGGACCGGGATGATGCCGTTTCCTGCGGTTCAGGCGATGTTCGACCCGCTGCTGCCGCCCGGTCTGCAGATGTACTGGCGCGGCGACTTCATCCACGACGTGCCGGACGCGGCGATCACGGCACATGTCGCCGAAGCCGCCAAGTCGCCAAGCGAGCTGTCGCTCATGCATCTCTACCCGCTGGACGGGGCGGCGGCGCGCGTCGGTGGCCCGGACACGGCCTGGAGCGCGCGGGACGCCCGCTGGTCGATGGTCATCGTCGGCTGCGATCCCGACCCGGGCAAGGCCGGCGCGGTCACCGAATGGACCAAGACCTACTGGGATGCGGTCCATCCGTTCAACGAGAGCGGCGGCTATTCGAACTTCATGATGGATGACGAGGGCGACGACCGGGTCAGGGCGTCCTACGGCGACAATTACCCACGTCTGGCCGAGATCAAGAACAAGTACGACCCGGACAACCTGTTCCACGTCAACCAGAACATCAGGCCCTCGGCCTGAACGATGCGGGACCGCTGGGGCGGGACCGCAGGCGCGGGATCGTGGCACGCGCGATCCCGCACCGCGGGCATCGGGCGCTGAGCGGGGAACGTCCCTGGCAAGGATGGCCGCTCAGCGCGCACCGGGGCCCTGCCTGGGCAGGACCGCCGAACGGCAGGGGCGGCAAGATCGGCGGGGGGCTTGCCCCGTGGGCCGCACGGGCCATCCCGCGATCCGCCTCTCGCGGCATGCACCGCCTGCATGCCGGATCTTCCCTTTCCCCGGATTGTGCAGGCGCAGCAATCGCATATGTTAGCGCCAACAGCGACGAACACGGAAGAGAGACGCAGATGGCGACCCTGAGCATGACCCAAGTGGCCGGCAATGCCCGTAACGGGCGGCTCGGCCTCCTGAAATCGCAACTCGACGCGGCCCTCGCGCGCCGGCGCGTCTACCGCACCGCGCTGAAGGAACTGCAATCCCTTTCGGACCGCGAAGTCGCCGACCTTGGACTGAGCCGCGCCTCGTTCCGCCACCTGGCGCTCGAGACCGCGAACCGCGGCTGACACCTTTTCGGAAGGCCCCTCCTCCTCCCTGGGCCTTTCGTTGCGCGCGGCGGCATCTCTCCTCCTCCCTGATGCCGCCGCGCTTTCTATCTCGGGCCCCGCCTTGCATCCGTGCGAAGCGGGCCGCCTCCCTCCCCCCACATCTTTCCCGAAATGAATCGTGCCGCCGGAACGGTGGCCGCGCCCCGCGATGGGCGGGGTCCACCGGCGAGATGGCCGCGACCAATCCGCGACACCCGCGCCTTCGGCTATCGGGGTGGACCGTCTTCCTGACAGCGCATGGCCCGGCCAGAGCGAGGCGGTGCATCGACCGGTTCGGTGTGCGCCGGTCATGGGCCCGGACCAGACCGGCAGCCCCCGGGTAAGCCGTTTCTACTCAAGCGGGCCAGTGCCCATGCCCTTCAGTTGCATCGGATGCAATGACTCCTTGCGGAGCATGCGTCTGGCGCAAATACCTCCGCCGCACCAGATCGACGGCAGAAGGACAGAGCCCGGAAAGGACACATCATGAAACGCATTCTCATCATCGGCGCCTCGCGCGGCATCGGTCATTCTCTGGCCTGCGAATTCGTGACCCGCGGCTGGCAGGTGACCGGAACGATCCGCGGCACGGCGGCGACCCCGCTGCATGCTCTGCGTGACGCGCACCCGCAGGCAGTCGAGATCGAACGTGTGGACATCAACTTCCCCGATCAGGTCGCGGCGCTGAAGTCGCGGCTGACCGGGCAGGCCTTCGATGCCCTGCTGGTGAATGCCGGCACGTCGAACGCCAACCAGGGCGAGACGATCGCCGAGACCACGACCGATGAATTCATCCGCGTCATGGTCACCAATGCCCTCAGCCCGATGCGGGTGGTCGAGGTTCTCAGCGATCTGCTGACACCCGAGGGCATCCTTGCCGTCATGTCCTCGGGCCAGGGCAGCATCGCGGAAAACACCAGGGGCGGGCGCGAGGTCTATCGCGGAAGCAAGGCGGCGCTGAACCAGTACATGCGCAGCTATGCCATCCGCGAAGGGGAAACCCGCCCGATGCTGCTGATCGCGCCCGGCTGGATCCGCACCGAGCTGGGCGGAGATGACGCGCGCTACTCGCTCGGGGAATCCGCGCCCAAACTCGTCGACGTGATCCTTGCGCAGGAGGGAAAACCGGGCCTGCGCTACGAGGATCGCGACGGCAAGACGGTGGCCTGGTGACCCCATGAAGATCATCGCGACCGAAGAACACATGGTCACGCCCGAGGTTGCCGGGGCCTGGGGCGCCCTCGGGCTGGCCGCGCGCGATCCTGGCGTGGCCTACCATGGCGTGGGCGAGATAGAGACACGGTTGCTTGACCTCGCCGAGGGCCGGATCGCCCTGATGGACGAGGCCGGCGTCGACGTGCAGGTCCTGTCGCTGACGACACCAGCACTGCACGACCTGGGTGCGGAAAGCATCGACATGGCGCGCCGCACCAACGACGTGCTGGCCGCGGCCCTCCGGCGCCATCCCGACAAGTTCCAGGCGATGGCAACCCTGCCCGTCGCCGCCCCCGAGGCCGCGGCGGAAGAGCTGGAGCGCTGCGTCACGGCGCTTGGCTTCAGCGGCGCGATGCTGTGCGGACGGGTGGGGGCGCGCAACCTCGACCATCCGGATTTCGCCCCGGTCTTCGAGGTCGCGGGCCGTCGCCGCATTCCCCTGCTTCTGCATCCCCGCGTCGCGCCGGATGCGGTGCGCACGGCGTGGTTCTCAGGTCTCGGCGATCAGGTCGAGGCCGCGCTGGCGGGCTATGCGGTCGGCTGGCATCTGGACGCCGGATTCCAGTTCCTGCGCCTGCTGCTGTCGGGCACGTTCGACCGCTACCCCGATCTTCCCATCATCCTCGGCCATTGGGGCGAGCTGGTCCTCTACTACGTCGATCGGCTCAGGGCGCTGGACCGGATCGCCGGGTTGCAACATCCGCTGGAAACCTACCTGCGGCGGAACGTCTTCCTCGGCGCCAGCGGCATGTTCTCGGTGGAGCACCTGCGCCGGGCGATCGGCATCGTCGGCCCCGAGCGGCTTCTGTTCTCGACCGACTACCCCTACCAGTACCGCCCCGGGCGGGAGGCACGGGCGTTCGTCGAGACCTGCGGGCTGACCGGGGAGGCGCTGGAAGGTTTTGCCCATCGCAACTGGCAGCAGTTGACCGATGCGATCCTGAGGTAGGCCCGCGTCTGCCGGGGCGCAGCCAGGGTGCAGTCGCGGCGAAGCAGGTCGGATCCCGGACGCCCGGCCGCCGGGGACCCGCTTGTCGCCTGGTGCCTGCTTGTCGCCTGGTGCCCCGCCCGGCACCGGCGCGGGAAAGGTTGCACCCGGCGCGTGGCGGACGTAGGCCGGGGGGATCGCCGCCCTCCCCCGGCACCCCGGCACCCGGTGCAGATCAGCAAGGAGCCCCGATGTCCTTCGCCCCCGACGCCTTTCGTCATCACCCCGGCCTCGCCGGCAAGATCCGCGACCCCGCGGAAAGCTTCTTCCGCGATCTCGACCTCGCGGAGATCGACGCGATCTGGGCCGAGGCCGATCTGGGCGCCAACCCGCGCTATCCCGATGCGGTCCGCGAGGCGATGCGCCACGAAACGCTTGCGCCGTGGCAGGGCAAGGACATCTGGGTCTTTGCCTACGGGTCGCTGATGTGGGACCCGGCGGTCTATTTCGCCGAGGTGCGCCGGGCGCGCCTTCCCGGCTACCGTCGCAGCTTCTGCCTGGTGGACCGGTCCGGCGGGCGCGGCACGGCCGAGGCGCCGGGTCTGATGGCCGCGCTCGACCATGGGCCGTCCTGCGACGGGCTGGTGTTCCGTCTCGCTGCCGAGACCGCCGACCGCGAGTCCGAGGTGATCTGGCGGCGCGAGATGATGGCGCCCTGCTACAAGGCGGTCTTCGCCCCGGTGGAGACGGCGCAGGGCCGCGTCCAGGCGCTGTGCTTCGTGGCCGACCCGAAGGCGGACATGATCGACACCGGGATCCGGCACGAGGATCAGGTAAGGTATCTCGCCACCGGCACGGGGCGGCTGGGAACCAGCCGGGAATACCTCGAGAACGTCATCGCGGGATGTCGGGAGCTTCGGATCGAGGATCCGACGCTGGACGCGCTGCTGGCCGAGGTCGACGCCTGGCCCGGGCGGACGCAAGCCGGGGATCGGGCGCCGACCCGGGATCAGGCACAGGTGCGTGAGGGCTGACCGCCCCTCCGACGCCCCCGGAAGTGGCCCCCGGGGACACACCCCGCGGTCCGCGGGTCAGGTCCGCGCCACCTCGAAGGCCGACCAGGCACGTTCGAAGGACGAGATGTCGAACCCCGGGAACGCGCGCGGCGTTGAGGACGATCCGCCCGGTCGCCTGCAACTTCGGTCTGCCGCACCAGATCACGTCCTCGGGCAGAAGGGTGCGGTCGGGAAATTCGGCCAGCGTCGCCATGGTTGCCCACGACGACCGAGGCGGGCGCGCGCATCATGATGTCATCGGCGTCGTAATCGTGCAGGGTGGCCATGCCGCGCTCTTCCCAGATCTCGCGGATGATGCCGATGATGTAATCCGGAAAGTCCCGGAACTTCGGGTCGAAACCTTTCACTGTTTCCATCATTCAGCTTTGCGGGCCGAGCCGCGCCCGATCAGCCGATCACGGTGGTCCAGCTTTGCAGCGTCACCAGGGCCTGGCCCTGGAACCACGCGTCCAGCAGGTCGAGACGCGCCCGGCCCGGATCCTCGGCCCGGACCGAGATCCTGCCATCGCCGCCGCAGCGCAGCAGCCGCGGCGTCAGGCCCGCCGCCGCCAGCGCAAGGCTGAACTGCGCCAGGCCCTGCCAGGTATCGGCGGTCTGGACGTCGAATTCATAGGAAAGTTCGCCCTGCGGAAAGGCGCGCCGGGTCTCGAGGATCTGCGCGACAGGAACTGCCAGTGCAGGGATCAACGTCTGTTTCGGGACAATGCCCATCTCGCCTCCTTCCGCGCGGCTGCGCGACAAACGTGAAGAAAACGCGATGGCTTTCTCCGCTTTAGCTGCATTTCTTTCGCGCCCGCAAGCTGATGCTCAAATCGGCGCGTCGTTCTTCATGCGTCTACCCCCCGCGGAACACCGCGGCAAGCCGATTCTCACCGGCCCGCCCTCGGCCATTTCCATCACCGGCCCTCCGGCCGGGGCGGCCGCCCGTCGCCCGTCAGGTCGGGGGAAGGCAATCCGCGGTCATGTCGTGGACCGGATCCTTGGCCGAGCACTGGATGCCGGAAATCGGGTATTTCGTGGATGTGGTCTGCTCGCACGCGGTCAATGCCAGGACGCTGAAAAGCATCGTCAATATGGCAAGCACTCTCATGATATGTCCCTCTCGTCCGACACAAGGCTGCTGCTTCGGGCCTGATCTCCGCCCCCGGCCGACGCGCCGTGCCCGTCGCCGGGGGCGGCCGTCACCTTCCCCGAATGTATGGCAACGTAGCGGACCCGCCCCCGCTCTTCCTTGATCGACGTCAAGATCTCGCCGCAACCCGATGCGGTCGCGCATATCGCCCGACGGAGCCGCGTCGGCCGACTCGCGCCCTCCTCCTGCAAGGTCTTCGCGACGGCTGATGACGCGGCGACGAACGCAAATATCCGGCGATCCGCCCCCGGGCACCGGTCAGTCAGGCCCGCCCGCGCTCCACTCCGGCAGGGCAAACGCCGAAATATCGGTCAACCCGCGCCGGCGGCTGCACGCCGAAGCCCCCCGCCAGCCTCCGCCCCTTGCGGTCGCGCGGCGCAGGGGACAAGCCGGGCAGGCAGAGCCTTCACGGAGCAAGACAAGATGACCACCGCTTTCGATCCCGAACGCATGGCCCAGGCGGTCGCCCTCGCCGAGGCGAGCGAATCTCCCTGGCCGCGGTCCATGTACTATGACGACGGCCGCTATGTCGGGAACGTGGAGTGGAACGAGACCGGCCCCTGGACCGAGATCGTCGGCCCTGTGGCGCCTCGCGGCGGGCCTGCCGGCCTCGTGCTGCGCGGCGGTCGGGAAATCGCGCGCTGGGGCGACGTTGACCGGGCCGACATGACCTTCTCGATCGCCAAGAGCTACCTGTCGATACTTGCGGGCGTGGCCCATGGCGACGGCCTGCTGCCGGACCTTGACGAGGCGGTCTGCATCCGCGTGCCCGGGCCGGTCTTCGAGGGGCCGCACAACGGCCAGATCACCTGGCGCCACTTCCTGCAGATGAACAGCGAATGGAGCGGGGAATTGTTCGGCAAGTCCGATCAGGTCGACCATTACCGACAGATCGGCCCCGGCGCCGACAACAGCCGCAAGGGCACGAAGCGCCCCCTGAAAACCCCCGGCAGCTACTACGAATACAACGACGTCCGCGTGAATGCCCTCTCCTTCGCGCTGATGTCGCTGTTCGGGCGCCCGCTGCCGGAGGTGCTGCGTACGCGGATCATGGATCCGATCGGCGCCTCGCAGGGCTGGCGCTGGGAAGGCTACGAGACCTCGTGGGTCGACATCGGTGGTCGCCGCATGCAATCGGTGCCCGGTGGCGGGCACTGGGGCGGCGGGCTCTTCATCTCGGCTGTCGATCACGCGCGCTTCGGCCAGCTGATCCTGCGCGATGGGGTTCACGAGGGGCAGCGGCTTCTGCCCGAGGGCTGGATGGCGCAGTCGGTGACGCCCTCTGCCACGCTTGCCAACTATGGTTTCCTGTGGTGGCTGAACCGCGGCCCGGCGGCCAATCCGGCGCTGCCCGCCGACGCTTTCGCGGCGCAGGGGGCGGGCACGCACCAGATCTGGATCGACCCGGAACATGACGTGGTCGCCGTGCTGCGCTGGGTCGCCGGTGACCGCGCGCAGAATGTGCTCGAAGCGATCGTGCGCGCGCTCTGACCGTGGGGGGCGCGCCGGGGTCAGTCCATCCCCGCGAGCTTTTGCAGCGCGGGCACGTCCATCAGGCGCAGCGTCCGCCGCTGTTCGCGCAGGATCAGGCCGGAACGCTCCAGCTGGCCGAGGCAGCGGCTCACGCTCTCGACGCTGAGCCCGAGGTAGTCGGCGATATCCTCGCGGCGCAGCGGCAGCTCAAGCAGGTCGCCCGAATGGAGCGTCGCCGCCTCCTTCTGCTTCAGCCAGACGAGGAAGGCCGCGACCCGCGCGCGGGCATCCTGTCGCGCCGTGGTCAGCAGGTGGCGTTCCGACTCGCGCAGTTCATGGCTGATCTTGCACAGCAGCGCGGCGTCGAGCCTTGGATCGCGCCGGACCAGCCCGTCGAGCGCGCGCAGCGGAATCTCCCACGCCCGCACCTCGGTCAGGGCGCGGGCGGTCTCGACATAATGCCCGCCCTCGCTCAACCCGATGAGATCGGCGGCAAAGAGGATCGACATCACCCGCCGGGTGCCGTCGGGCAGCAGGCAATAGGTCTCGGCGGTGCCCGAAACGATGTTCCAGATGAACTCGGCCCGGGCACCCTCGGTCTGGATCATCTGGTCGCGCTTGAATTCCACCGGGCGGGACATGCCGACGAGCGCGGCGCGTTCGCGGTGGGTCAACACCTGCGCGACGCCATGGCCCCCCGCATCGAGGAAAGATGCCGCGAGGATCGTCGGCAACGGCATATTGTCGAATTTGCCCAATCGAGTCACCTGGATCCCCGGGGTCGTCATGGTGAGCGCCTGGCGCCTGAAACCCCGTTGATACTGTCCCACCCCCGGGGCGTCGAGGCAAAAACACCCCCGCCCGGGGCCTGCCGGGCCGCCGCGCCAACCCCGGCGCCAGGGGCTGCGCCGTCCATTGACCTGCGCCGGATCGCGGGCTTAGCTGCGCGCCAGCAGACCGGAAAAGCCGCACCCGATGACAAAAGCCTGGATCGCCTTCGCCCTTGCCTCGGGCTTTTTTCTGTTCGAATTCGTCACCCGGGTCGAGCCCAGCCTCGCGACCGATGCGATCTCGTCCTTCTACAGGCTGACGCCTTCGGGGTTCGGCACGCTCGCCAGCCTGTTCTTCTGGGTCTACGCCCCGATGCAGATCGTCGTCGGGCTGGCCCTCGACCGCTTCGGCGCCCGGCGGCTGATCCTCCTCGGCAGCTTCGCCTGCGCGGCCGGCGTCCTGCTGTTCTCGGCCTCCGATATCGTCTGGATCGGGGCGCTTGGCCGGGTGCTGACCGGCTTCGGCGCTTCCTTCGCCTTCGTCTCGGCCCTCTGGCTGGTGAACCACTGGTTCGCGCCCGAACGCTTTGCCCTGCTCTCGGGGCTGGTCAACGCGGTGGGCATGCTGGGTACGGCCGTCGGCGCCGTGGCACTATCCGACGTGATCGAGGCCGAGGGCTGGCGCGCGGTGTTCCTCGGCACCGGGGCGGCGGGGACCGCGCTCTGCCTTCTGATCGCGGCCTTCCTGCGCGAGCCGCCCTCCCCCGCGCAGGAGGCGACCAGCGGTCCCGCCGAACATGTCCGCGACAGCCTCGGGGCGATCTTGGGCGACGGGCGGCTCTGGGCGGTCTCGATCGTGGGGATGCTCTACTACATGCCGGTGAACGTCTACGGCGGGTTGTGGGGCACGACCGAACTGGTGCGCGACCACCGCTTCAGCCAGGTCGAGGCCGAGACGGCGGTGTCGATGATCTTCTGGGGAATGGCGGCAGGCAGCGTCGCGGGCGGCTGGCTCTCGGACGTGCTGGGCCACCGCAAGTACCTTGTCTTCTTCGGTGCGGTCCTGACCGGGCTTGCCTATGCCGCCTCGCTCTACCTGCCGGTCACGGCCTGGCAGACGGCGGCCCTGCTGTTCGCCGGTGGCTTCTTCGGAGGGCTGCAGATGCTGACCTTCGCGATGGCGAAGGAAGGCCAGCCGGGCGGCCTGGTCGGCACGGTCGTGGCCTTCGTCAACATGATCGGGATCGCGGGCGCCCTGATCTTCCAGCCGCTGGTCGGCTACATCGCCGAGAGCGCGGGCGGCAACTTCCGCCTCGCACTGACGACGGTGCCGGCCTGCGCCGCCGTGGCCGCCGCGATCATCCTCTTCGTCGGCGAATACCGGCACCCCGACCATCTTCCGACCGGCGCACAGCCCCCGGCGGACACGCCCCCTCCCGGCGTCGGCGTCACGGGGCGGCGACCACGCAGGCGCCGTCGCGCGCGGTGACCCGCCCCCCCTTGAGCACCAGCTTGCGCGGGGCGCGGGTCACGACCGCCTCGGCCAGCGTCTCGCCCTCGACCAGCACGCAATCGGCGGTGCAGCCGACCTTCAGCCCGTAGCCCTTCACCCCAAGGATCGCGGCCCCGCCCCGGGTGCAGATCTCCAGCGCGAGTTCAAGCTCGTCGTCGCGGCGCAGGTTGTTGCGCAGACCCACCAGCATCGCACGCTCCAGCATGTCGGAATTGCCGTAGGGACCCCAGGTGTCGCGGATCCCGTCACAGCCCGCACCGGTCAGGATACCCGCGGCCTTCAGCTCCTTCACCGCCGGCACCGGGGCCGAGGCGGGCGCGGTGGTCAGGATGTGAATGCGCGCCTCGGCCAGCTTCTCGTGCAGCGCGGCGACGGCGGCGCGATCGGGCGCCCCAAGGCAGAAGGCGTGGCTGATCGACACCAGCCCCTGCATGCCCTGCGCGACCGTGCGGTCGATGATCTCCTGCATCGAGAACCAGCCCAGAGAGTCACGCTCGTGCAGGTGGATGTCGATCGGCTTGCCGTGCTTCTCGGCCAGCGCGAAGACGGTGTCGAGATGGCCCTTGGGGTCGTGCTCCAGCCCGCAGGGATCGAGCCCACCAACAAGATCGGCCCCCATCGCCAGCGCCGCATCCATCAGCTCGGCGGTTCCCGGGCGGGGCATCATGCCGGATTGCGGGAAGGCCACGATCTCGATGTCGATCAACCCGGCCAGTTTCTCGCGCGTGGCCATCACGCCCTCGACCGCGGCCAGCCCCTGCTCGGTGTCGATGTCGACATGGCTGCGGATATGGGTGCAGCCATACGAGATGGCGAGGATCGCATGGCGTTCGCTCTGCACCTGGGGATCGAGGGCCAGGGCACGCTTCACCTGGCGCTCGTTGTCGATCTTGTCCTGCAGGCTGGGGCCCACCTCGTTGCGGTACCACGGCATTCCCAGCAGGGATTTGTCGAGATGGGTGTGCGCCTCGACCAGCCCGGGGATCAGGATCCGCCCGCCGCAGTCGATCACCTCGGCCCCCGTGGTGGGGGCGGCGGCGAAACGGCCGTCCACGATGTACAGGTCGGTCGCGGGCGCGGCCATGGGCCGGACGTTCTTGAGGGTCAGTGTGGTCATGGATCCTTCCGGAGCTTAGGGTTGAGCAGGTCGCGCGGAGGGCCGCCAGACCCGAGGCCCGGCCCCGAAGTCCGGCGCTGAACCCCGGCGCTGAGGCCCGGCAGCGAACACCGGCACAGGGCAGCGGCCGGACCGCCGCCCCACGATCCACCATCCGGCGGGGAAAGGGTACCGCTTTCCCGCCCGGACAGGCCATCTTCCCGGCCATAGCATTGCGCGAATGGTGGCATCCGCAAATAGTATTGGCCGCCCCCCTGCCGACGCGCCAAGTTCTACCCCCAGATGAGGGGGATGAGGAGGAGCGCGGCCCGCGAAAGTTGGTGGGCCGCCACCTGTGGTTCTGCGGCCTGAGCTTCCATGCCGGCATCCGTGGCGAAAGGAGGCCGTGCCCCGATCGGGGCGCGGCACGCACGGTGCGGCGCGGAACCGCGGCGGAACGCTCGGCGCATTCCCCTTCCCCCATCTGTCCGGCGGCCCGCGGTCGCCGTCGCGATCCAGCCGGCCCAGCCGGCGCAAAGGGAGGAGACAGGATGAGCGAGAGAGCGGAGGCGCCGTCGGACGCCGCTGTGGCAAGGATCAATGCGCGGATCGACAGGTTGCCGCGCTGGGGCATTGCGGCCGGGGCGAAATGGGTCTTCGTGACCGCGTATTTCTTTGCCTTCTACGACATCATTGCGATCGGCGCCGTGCTGCCGGACGTGACCCGCGCCTTTCACCTGACGGGAAGCCAGCAGGCGCTGCCGCTGACCACAAGCCTGTTCGGCTACATCGTTGGCGCAATGATCTTCGGCCGCCTCGCCGACCATTACGGACGCCGCCCCCTGATGGCCGCGACCATGGCGCTGCTGGCGGTGTCCTCGGTGTTGTGCGGCCTGGCCTGGGACCTGTCGTCGCTGTCGCTGTTCCGCTTCCTGACGGGCATGGGGATCGGCGCCCAGATCGCGCTGAGCGCCACCATGATCAACGAATTCTCGCCCGCCCGACACCGCGCCCGCAACATCCAGCGCAACATCATCGCGGCGGGGGTCGGCGATGCGGTCGCCCCCTTCGTCGCGATGGGCCTCCTGTCGCTCGGGCCGGACGGCTGGCGGCTGGTGCTGGGGCTGGGCGTGCTGTCGGTGATTCCGATGATCCTGATCGCCTGGATGCCGGAATCGCCCCGCTGGCTGGCCGCGCGTGGCCGCGAAGCCGCCGCCGACGCGCTGGTGACCCGGATGGAGACGCGCCTGACCGCCGAAGGCGCCACCCTGCCGGAACCAGAAGTCACGGCCGACCTGCACGGGGTGAGCGAGGCCGCGCATATCCGCCTGATCGACCTGCTGCGTCATCCCTGGCTCGGCCGGGTGGTGGTGGTCACGCTCTACTGGGTGCTCCTCTACATCGCGATCTATGGATTTCTCGGCTTCGAGACGGTGCTTCTCGACAAGCTGTCGGTCGCGAAGCCGCAGGGCCTTCTCTATACCGCGCTGGGGGATCTGGCCTTTCCGATCGGAGCGGCGCTGCCGCTTCTCCTCGTCGACCGGATGCAGCGGCGCTATCTGCTGGGGATCTCCAGCGTGATCTTCGCGGCGGGGCTTGCCACCCTTGCGTTCAACACCGGCGCGACCACGGCGGTGATCGGGGCCTTCCTCGTGGCACTGGTACTGCTGATCAACTCGGGCGTGGGCTACATCTACACCTCGGAGATCTTCCCGACCCGGCTGCGCGCCACCGCGATGGGGTTTGCCGACGGCATCGGCCATATCGGCGGGATCGCCGCACCCTACATCGTGCTGACCAGCCTGACGCTCTGGGGCGCGCGCGGGGCCTTCGGGCTGCTTGCGCTCCTGCTGGTGGCCTGCGGCCTGCTGATCGCCTTCCTCGGCGTCAGGGATTCGGCGCAATCGCGGCTGGACAGCGGGATCGGCGAGCCGAGCTGACGCCTACAGGCGCGATGCCCGCCGAGGCGCGGTCCCTGCAGGGGCCGCGCCCTGACCGGTGTCATCTCCGGGCGATCAGGTCGATCTCGATCAGCGCGTCATAGGCAAGGCCGGTGACGCCCACGCAGGTCCTCGCAGGGCGCCGGTCGGCAGGGAAGTAGCTGGCGTAGAGCGCGTTCATCGCCGCATAGTCGCGCTGGAACTCGGTCAGGTAGACCCGCGCCATCATCACGTTCGTCCAGCCGAGGCCGATACCCGCAAGCACCGTCTCGAGGTTCGCCATCACGTTGCGCGTCTGCGCCTCGATCCCTTCGGGCAGAATACCGGGCGCGTCTGCCGTGTCGGGCATCTGGCCGGTGATGCAGATCAGCCCGTCCTGTTCCACGGCATGGCTGAACGGTGCGACGGGCTTCGGCCCGCCGGTGACCATGTGATACTGCATGGCTCTACTCCTTGATGTCTGGCAGCAGTGATTTGGGAATGATCGCGTGAATGCCCAGGTTGCCGTCGACCACCTGGGTCACGCCGAAATCGACGGCGGCCGAGATCTGGGCGATGGCGTGATCCTCGCTCAACCCGCCGCGAACCATCAGAAAGCGCCGCGCCTTGCGGAAGGCATCGCGCATCGCCAGGTCGAGCGAGGATTTGGCGTAGACCTCGCTCAACCCCTTCTTGCCGAATTCCGACAGGTAGTCGGGGTGGCTGAACCCGGTCAGCACCCAGGCCTCCGGCGTCTCGATCAGCGGGTAGCTGACATTGGCGATCGGCGCGCCGCGCTTGTGCAGCCGGATCGTGATCCGCCCGGTCATCGAGCATTCGATCGCCGTGCCCGCCAGTTCGCCGTCGCCCTGCGCCGCATGGGGATCGCCGATGGACAGAAGGGCGCCACTGACCGAGACCGGCAGATAGACCGAGGCCCCCCGCCCCAGCCGCCAGTTGTCGATATTGCCGCCGAAATAGGCCGGCGGGATGGAATCGATCAGGTTCTCTTCGCGCGGGGCAAGGCCGATGACGCCGAAATGCGGGCGCAGCGGCACCCGCAGCGGGCGCTCGGGTGCGGGGTCTATCGCCACCGCGCCGGGCCGCACCGGGATACCCGGGTAATCGTAGGTCGCATGGGTCACGCCGAAGGGATCGGTCTGTTCGGCCCAGCGGTAGGAATACAGAAGCTCGGCCTGCCCCGCCTCGCCGGCGTCGGGGAGGATCTCGAAGATGGAGACGGTCTCGCGCGGGTTGGGCGCGGTCAGCAGGTCGGAATACTGATAGCCCCACCAGGCCGAGACGTGGCTGCCGAAGATCCGCCCCTCATGGCCCGGGGCCCGGCTGGGCCGGGGCGCCAGCTCGTCGATATGCACCTCGACCACGTCGCCGGGCTCTGCCCCCTCGATGTGGATCGGGCCGGTGCAGATGTGCACGCCGAACCCCTCGCCCGCGCCGCGGCCGAAGACCGAGGCATCCTGCGGCCCCGCGCCGCGACGGTCGATGCCCTTGCGCCTGCCGTCCCAGTAAAAGATCTCCTCGGCCGCCGGATCGCCCGCGATCATCAGCTCCGGCGCGTCGGTGGCGTGCTGCGTCAGGGTCTCGATGATGACCTGATCGCCCGGCCGCACCGACAGTACCGGCGCCAGCGCGCGGCTGAAGTAGCCCCAGTGCACCGTCGACGCATCGACCTTGAGGTGATGCACCTGCCCCGGCGGCCCCGGGGTGTTCGACACCTCGTCCGACACCGTCCGCCGCACCCCGTCCGACCAGGCAAGACGCGGCTGGAACCGGGTCAGCGCGTCCATCGGCCAGCCACGGTTCTCGACCCCGCCCTCATCCTCGCGCCGGGCCTCGCCGATGCTGGCGCGGTAGGCGCCCGGCGGCTGGCCGAAGCGCTGCTTGAAGAGCCGGCTGAAGTTCGCGGCATCGCCGAAGCCGCAGTTGTAGGCGATGTTGGCAACCGGCACCTCGGTCTCGCCCGGCACCGACAGCATGGTGCGGGCCCGCTGCAACCGGCGCTCGCGCAGGTATTGGGTGAAGGTCTCTCCGGTCTCGCGAAACAGCCGCTGAAGATAACGCTCCGAGATCCCCTCCATCCGGCTCACCGCCTCGGCGCTCAGCTCGCTGTCGGTGAGGTGCGCCTCGATCCGCTGCGACACCCGGCCGATCAGCCCGGCCCCGGGGCCACGGTTGCCGTCGGGCGCAGCCTGCGCGGGCAGACCGAAGAACAGGTCGCTCAGCTGTTGGGCCAGCGTCGCCCAGTCGCCGTGCTGAAGACGCTCGATCTCGGCCGCGGCGGTCTCGACGGCGGCGGCGAAGACCGCGGCCATGCCCTCGCGCTGGAACGCCCGCGGGGCCGCCAACCCGGTGTTGGGCGACCGCCGCCCCGAAAGCTGCGCCTCTGGCAGGGTCACGCAGATCGCACGGCCGTCGCGCAGAAGGCGGATGTGCCAGCCGGGATCGACAGGCAACAGGCCCAGCTCTCCGCTGCGCAGGCTCAGCCCGTCATCGCCACGGCGGATCTCGACCGTCTCGTCAAGCGGCAGCAGGATCAGCGGCGCCCCGCCCCGCCGCGCGACCGGCGCGAGGCACCCGCCCGGGATCGACAGCCGCGCCAGCATCAGCCCCGGCGCCCCGCCATGTGCAAGACCCGAGCGATAGCCGGCCGCCTGCGACGCCCCTTTCCCCGCGCCAGCACCGGGACCAGTGCCCGGACCAGTGCCGCGCCCCGGCGCGATCTCCTGCAGGCCGATGCCGTCGAGAAAATCCAGCCAGGCGCGATCGCGCTGCTCGCTCGGGTAGGCTTCGCTCTGGAATCGCGTGACCGGCATCCCGACCTGGCCTGCCCTCAACATGGCGGGCCTCGGACGGCCCGCCCCGGATCCTAGGGAAGCTTTCATCCCGCGGCCAGAATCCGGGCGCCACTCACGTGAACAGATCCTTGCGGATCGAGCCGTGAACGCCCCAATTTGCATCAACCACCTGGGTGATGCCGAAATCCGCGGCGACGGACATAAGCGAAACCGCCTCGTCCTCGCTGAACCCACGGGTGGTCATCAGGAACCGGCGCAGCTTGCGGAACGCATCGCGCATCGCAAGGTCGAGGCTGGCGTGTTCGGCCACGGTGGCCTGCCCTTCCGGCCCCAGCGTCTGCAGGTAGTTCGGGAAGGTGAAGCCGTAGACCGACCACTGCCGGTCGTTTTCCAGAAGCGGGTGGTCGAGCCCTTCGAGGATCGTCCCCTCCAGATCGTCGCGCTTGTGCAGGATGAATTCGAAATCGCCGGTCAGCGAGGTCTCGATCGCGGTGCCGTTCAGCTCGCTGTCGCCCTGCGCCGCGTGGGGATCGCCGACCGAGAAGAAGGCGCCCTCGACGGCGACCGGGTAATACATCCGCACGCCCTTGCCGATGCGCCAGTCGTCGATGTTGCCGCCGGTGTAGTTCGGCGGGATGGTGCTGACGAATTCCGCCTCGGACGGCGCAAGGCCCATGGTGCCGAAATGCAGCCGCGCGGGCACGCGCACGCCGGGCAGGATGTTCTCGCGGTGCTGGACGAGGGCGTGGTCGACCCGCACGCCGGGATAGTCGATCGTCGGGTGCACGACCCCGTCGGGATCGGTCTGCGGCGTCCAGACGTAGTTGTAGACCGGTTTCGCCACCGGCTCCCCGCTGGTGTCGAGTTCGTAGATCGTGACCACCTCGCGCGGCTTCGGCTCCTCGATCAGGTCGTGGTAGTGAAACCCCCAGTTCGCCGAGGCGTTCGACCCGAAGCAGCGCCCCGCGTAGCAGGCCGAGCAACTGGGCCGCGGTCGCACGTCCAGCACCCGCACCTCGAGCACGTCGCCCGGCTCCGCCCCCTCGATCGCGACCGGGCCGGTCATCAGGTGCACCCCCAGCCCCTCGCCCGGCCCGTAGGTGAAGGGTGGCTCGACCGAACCCGCGCCGCGGCGCCAGACCGGCTTTTCCTCTCGCGTCCAGCGAAACACCGCCTCGGCGCCCGGATCGTCGCGGATCATCCGCTCGTAATCGTCGTTAGCGTGGTGGGTCAGCGTCTCGATCGTGGCGCGGTCGCCCGACTTCAGGGTCAGCGCGGGGGTGACCGCCTTGCTGAAATAGCCCCAGTGAACGGTCTTCGGCGAGACCGGAAGCGTGTAGTGGCGCATGGGAAGGGGTTCTCCTGCTCTTGCAAACGGGGGCCGGCGTGGGGCCGGATGTCGGTGTCAGGCCGGGATCGGCGCGTCCTCGGACAGCACGCGAAGGAAACGCGCGGTCCGCGGGTTCTCGGGGTGGCTGAGCATTCTGTCGGCGCGGCCGTCCTCGACGATGTGCCCGCCGTCGAGAAAGATCGCCCGATCGGCCACGTCACGGGCAAATCCGATCTGGTGGGTCGAGATCAGCATGGTCAGCCCATCCTCCTCGGCCAGCCGGCGGATCAGGCCGAGGACCCCGGCCACCAGCTCGGGATCGAGCGCCGAGGTCGGCTCGTCCAGGAGCAGCATCTGCGGGTTCGACGCCAGCGCCCGCGCGATGGCGACGCGCTGCTGTTGCCCGCCCGACAGGTGCCGCGGCAGGGCATCCGCACGATGCGACAGCCCGACCCGGTCCAGCAGGTCGTCGGCGCGCCGGGCGGCCTGTTCCGCCGGGACATGCTGCACCCAGCGCAGCGGCCCCGCGATATTCTCGCGCGCGGTGAGATGGCCGAAGAGGTTGAAGTTCTGGAACACCATGCCGATCCCGACTTCGGCCCGGGCATCGGCGATCTCGCGCGGAGACAGCGGCACGTTGTTGCCCGACAGGCCGATATGGCGGCCCAGCACCTTGATCCGGCCGCTGTCCCAGCCCTCAAGCCGGTTGATGCATCGCAGCAGCGTCGACTTGCCCGACCCAGACGGGCCGAGAAGCGCCACGATCTCGCCCTGCCGCACCTCGAGGTCCAGCCCGTCGAGAACGCGCTTCCCCTCGTAGGATTTCACCAGCCCGTCGATCTGCAGGACGACCTTGGCCGAGGCCAGCGTGCGTTCGCGCGCCGCGCGGTCGAGGGGCGGGAGATGCTCGGGGTCAGATTCCGGCTCGGGCTCGGCTTCGGCGCTTTCCGCCTCGGTCGCGATGGCCTCTCCGGTGGCGAGGGGGGCTGTGGGCGCCGGGGCAAGCTCGCGCCGGATCCACGGCATCAGGGCGGCCAGTCGCTGGCGCGGGTCGGGGCGATCGAGGTCCAGCGCGACCTCGATCAGGATCTGCACCAGCGCGATCAGCCCGGCCAGCACGATGTACATCAGCCCCGAAGCGAAGAAGATCGAGAAGAAATCGAAGGTCGAGGAGGCAAGCTGCGTCGAGCGCAGCGTCAGCTCCTGCACGGAAATCACCGAGGCGAGCGAGGAGTTCTTGAGGGCGCTGACCGCCTCGTTGCCAAGCGCGGGCACCATCATCCGGAACGCTTGCGGTGCCACCACCCGGCGCATGATCGCCGCCGGCCGCATTCCCAGCGCCTGGCCCGCGCTGGTCTGGCCGCGATCCACGCCCAGCACGTTGGCGCGGATGATCTCGGCGATGAAGGGCGCCTCGTTGAAGGTCAGCGCCAGCACCGCCGCCTCCAGCGCCGAAAGCTTGATGCCGATCAGGGGCAGCGCGTTGTAGGCAAAGACCATCTGCAGGATCAACGGCGTGCCGCGGAAGATGATGGCGTAGATCCGCGCCACCACCGCCAGCGCCCGGAACCGGCTCAGCTGCATCGCCGACAGGACGATCCCCATCAGAGAGCCGCCGACAAGGCCGCCGAAGGTGATCACAATGGTGTAGACGATCCCGGTCAGGAGATAGGGCTGCGAAAGGTATTTCAGGAACAGGTCCATGGCGTCCGTCCGGGATCTTGTGCGGAGAAGGGGGCGGGATGCCGGGCCGCGCGCGGCCCGGCACCCCGTTCGATGGCCTGGGGCCGGATCAGTCGGCGAGAACCAGCTTCGGCGTTTCCATCTGGTCCTTGGGCAGGTTCCACTTCGCCATGAGCTTTTCCTGCATCCCGGATTTCTGGATCGCTTCCAGCGCCGCCATCACCGCCGCGCGGAAGTCGTGCTTGTTGCGCGGCACCGCGATCCCGACCGAATAGGGCAGTGTCACCGCCGTCGCCTTGGACAGCTTGGCGGGATAGGCCTTCACCGCGCCGTCGACGGTGTTGGCGTCGTTGATGTAGGTGTCGGCCCGACCCGAAAGGATCGCCTGGATGCAGTTCGCGTTGTTGTCGTAAAGCTGGATCTGCGGGGCGGGCTTGCCCGCGGCCTTGCATTTCTCCGCCAGCGCCTGGATCAGCGGCACCTCGACATAGCCGGTGTTCTCGGCCGCGGTGGTTCCGCACAGCGACATGTCGATGCCGGTGATCTTCTTGGGGTTGCCCTTGGCCACGAGGACGCCGTCATAGACCTTGAGGTAGGTGATGAAGTCCGCCGCCTTGGCACGCCCCTTGGTGGCGTAGATGTCCGAGATGACGATATCCGCCTGCCCCGCCTCGAGCGTGGTGAGAAGTGCCGCAAAGGTCACCGACTTGTAGCTCAGCTTGAAGCCCAGGCAATGCGCGATCGCCTCGCCCAGGTCGATGTCGAAGCCGACGTATTTCGACGGATCTTCAGGGTCGAGCGCCTCGTAACCCGGCGTGTGCGGGTTGACGGCGTTGACCAGCGTCTTGCCCTTCAGGGCCGGGTACTTCTGCTGCAGCGCCTGGCAGGCGGCGGGGGTGTCGGCCGCCCGCGCCGCGGTGGTTTGCAGCAGGGTGAAACTGGCGGCGACAAGGGTCAGGCACAGCGCCATTGCGGCAATGCGCAGGCTGCGGTGCAGGTTGCGGCGCAGTAAAGGCAGGGCTCGTTTCTGAGAATGTTTCATGTTCCGCTCCGTTGGACAGGTCTGACCTTGGTGGGGCCGAAACCGATCTTAGGAGCGTGCCTCGGGGCCTCGATTGTCCGGGGCCGCACTGAATATTGTATTTTGCCACCGCCGGAGCAGGCTTCGCCCAGATATCCGGCAACGGGCGCCGCGGCGTCGCCAATTTCCGGGCAGAGGTTGGCCAAGCGCCGGCCACCGCCCCGAACCCGGGCGCAGCGTCAGCGGCCGAAGGTCCCCGCCCGGCGGCGAAGGGGCAAGGGATCGGCAAGGACCGGAAGAGCCGGCCTCAGGCGTCCTTGCGGAAGGCGAGGAAGGTCATCATGCCCAGCGGCGGCAGGGCGCGGCGTTCTGTCAGCGCCAGCCCCGTCTCGCCCATGACGGTCGAGATCGGAAAGTCGGAATGCCAGCCGATGAGGTTCGCCATCGGCGCAAAGACCCGTTCCAGCGTGGCCAGCGCGCCGGATTCGCGGGCGAAGTGGTTGGTGATCAGCACGATCCCGCCCGGCTTGCATACCCGCGTCATCTCGGCCAGCACCTTGCGGGGCTCGGGCACGACCGACATGATGTGCATCGCGACGACGTTGTCGAAGGAATCGTCGGCAAAGCACAGCTCGCGCGCGTCCATCTGCTGCAGCGATCTGACCTGCGAAAGCCCGCGTCCCTTGACCTTGTCACGGGCCTTTTCCAGCATCTCCTCGGAATAGTCGACGCCCGTCACCTCGACCCCTTTGCCATAGAGCGGCAAAGCAAGGCCGGTGCCGACGCCGACCTCTAGCACGCTGCCGCCCCGGGTGTTGACGTAGGACACCGCGCGGCGGCGTCCGGCCTGGGTCACTGCGCCGAACGTCTTGTCGTAGACCGGGGCCCAGAGGGCATAGGATTTCTCGATAGCCTGGATTTCCATGGTGCGGACCTTGCCGTTAACGAATTGACTTGGCAACCCGCCACGACCAGGCCATTCCGGCGAAATACGCCAGGCACAGGATCGACAGCGAGATCCAGGGAAAGCTGAGGAGCGCGGCCAGCACGGCCACGAAGCCGACCAGGAAGACGCGCGCGTTCTCACGATAGATCGTCAGCGACTTCAGCGACCAGGTCGGGATCCGGCTGATCATCAGCAGCCCCACGGCGACCATGTAGAGCGCGATCACCGGTTCGGGCACCAGCGGCACCCGCGACCAGGTGAACGAGACAAAGACCGGCAGCATCGCCAGAAAAGCCCCCGCCGGCGCCGGCACGCCGGTGAAGAAGCGTTTCGATGCGCCTGCGGTCTCCGCCTTGTTGCCGACATTGAACCGGGCCAGCCGCATCACGCAGCACACGACATAGATCACCACGGCGATCCAGCCCTCGTTGCGCAGGTCGCCGAACGCCCAGGTGTAAAGCAGGATCCCCGGCGCCACGCCGAAGTTCAGGAAATCGGCGAGGCTGTCGAGTTCGGCCCCGAGCGGGGTCTCGCTCTTCAGCATCCGCGCGAGGCGGCCGTCGAGCCCGTCGAACAGCCCCGCGACCAGGATCAGCTGCACCGCGCCCAGCGTGTTGCCCTCGATCGCGAAGCGGATCGCCGAGAGGCCGGCGCAAATCGCCGCCACGGTCACGAGGTTGGGCAGCAGGGTGATCAGCGGCAGCTCTGCCCTGCGCCGCGGGCGCTCGGTGGATCTGGGCTCGGTCATTGTCATTCCACCATTGCCTGGCGGCGGGGTTCATCTGCCTTGAGGTCGGCCAGCACGGTTTCCCCCGCGATCATGGTCTGGCCAAGCGCCACAAGCGGCTGGACCCCCTCGGGCAAGTAGACATCAAGCCGCGAGCCGAAGCGGATCAGGCCGAACCGCTCCCCGGTCCGAAGGCTCTGGCCCGGCGCGGTCCAGCACATGATCCGCCGCGCCACGAGGCCCGCGATCTGCACCACGGCGAGGCTCCGGCCGTCGGAAAGCTCGATGCGCAGGCCGTTGCGTTCGTTGTTCTCGCTCGCCTTGTCGAGCGAGGCGTTGACGAAGGTGCCGGGGTGATAGGCCACCTCGGTCACGCGCCCGGCGACCGGGCAGCGGTTCACGTGGCAGTTGAAGACGCTCATGAACACGCTGACCCGGGTCAGCGGCTCGGGGCCCATGCCCAGCTCGGCCGGCGGAACCGCCGGTTCGATCAGCGACACCACGCCGTCGGCGGGGCTGACCACCAGCCCCTCGCGCTGCGGCGTCGCACGCTTGGGATCGCGGAAGAAGTAATAGCACCAGACCGTCAGCCCGACCCCGAGCCAGCCCAGGGGCTCCCAGAGAAGGAACAGCGCCAGCGTCACGACGGCAAAGATCGCGACGAACTTGATCCCCTCTCGGTGCATCGGCTTGATGAAGGTTTCGAGCATGGTCATGCGAGGCTGGTCCCCCAAATCACTGAATGGCTGCACCGCTGGCGCGGGCAGCGGTGCCCGATGCCGCCGGTCCATCCCCCGTCGCATAGCAAGATCGTCGCGGCCTGACCATACGGCACGGCGCAGGAGCGCCCTGCCCGGCCCGTCTCTGCCGATCCGCGTGGGTCGGGCGGGGGCGGCAAAAGGCGCGCGGCGACTCGGGCCCGGAAATAACGGCGGCGTTACGCCTGCTCACGCCGTTTTGAAGGAATCTAGCGAATATCGGGGCCTGCAGGCCCCGCAACCTGCGCGAGATCAAGGCGCCGCACCGCAGCATGCCGAAAATGGCCCACAGGTGTTCCGGCCCCTGCGGCCCGTTGCACCGCAGCCGGGTATCCGCGCTGCAAGTCCCCAATTCGCTCGCCCCCCCCCGGAGGACACGACATGGCCACGACCAATACCACCGATCCCGTCACCTCGGCCCTTCAGCAGATGACTGCCGCCTTCCAGATGTGGCAGCCCGCTGCCGGGACTGCCATTCCCCGCCCGATGGACCTGCCTGCGCAGCTTTTCGCGGGCTATGTCTCGGACCTTCAGCAGATCTGCGGCGATGCGCTAGAGCAGCAGCGCGCCCTGTTCGCCGAAGGCGCCATGGCCTTCACCGAGAAGATGCCCGGGCTGCTGTTCACGCGCCGTCCGCAGGACCTGACCGAACTTCAGCTCGAGGCGATGGTCGCCGCGGTCGAGGCCTCGTCCCGGCGCGCCAGGATCTGGGCGGATCTGTCGAAGCGGCTCGGCGACCGCTACGCCGAGCTCGCGCACGAACTTGCGCGCGAGCTAGACAACGCGGCGACACCCGGCGACGAGAAGACCGAAGAACCCGTTTCCCGCGTCCGGAAGGCCGGTTGAGCACCATGAGCGGGAACACGGTCGCCCCCCTCGACAGGCAGTTGCACGCGGCCGAGGCCCGGCTTTCCTCGGGCATGTCGCCCGCCTCGGCGATGGCCGCCTACATGGACTGGTTCGTGCATTTCGCCAACTCGCCGGGCCGGCAGGCCGAGGTGGCAGGCAACGCCGCCCGCCGCTGGGCCGATTTCGCCGGCTACCTTGCACGCGCGATGACCGGACAGCCCGCCGACCCGGTGGTCGCGCCGTTGCCGCAGGATCACCGCTTCGCCGCGCCGGACTGGCAGACGATGCCCTTTGCCGCGATCTCGCAGTACTTCCTGATGATCGAACAGCTCTGGCGCGAGGCCACGAGCGGCGTCGAAGGGGTCGCCGAGCATCACGAGCAGATGGTTGGCTTCGGTGCCCGCCAGGCCCTCGATACGCTGTCGCCCTCGAACTTTCCCCTGACCAACCCCGAGATCCTTGCCGAATTCCGCCGCTCCGGCGGGATGAGCCTGGTGCGGGGCCTGCAGAACCTGATCGAGGACAGCCACCATACCCTGTTGGGCGAACCCCCGGTCGGCGCCGAGGAGTTCCGTGTCGGGCAGGAGGTCGCGATCACCCCGGGCAAGGTGATCTTCCGCAACCGCCTGATCGAGGTGATCCAGTACGCGCCCACCACCGCGACCGTGCAGGCCGAGCCGGTGCTGATCGTCCCGGCCTGGATCATGAAATACTACATCCTCGACCTGTCGCCGCAGAACTCCATGGTGCGCTACCTGGTCGAGAACGGCCACACCGTCTTCATGATCTCCTGGCGGAACCCGACCGAGGAGGACCGCGAACTGGGGATGGACGATTACGTCACCTCCGGCGTTCTGGCCGCGCTTGAGGCGGTGCGCGGCATCGCCGGCCCGCAGAAGGTGCACGCGGTGGGCTATTGCATCGGCGGCACGCTCCTGTCGATCGCGGCAGCGGCGCTTGGCCGCGACGGCAAGGACTGGATCGGCAGCATGACGCTGTTCGCCGCGCAGACCGACTTCACCGAGGCGGGGGAGCTCACGCTTTTCATCGACGACAGCCAAGTGTCCTTTCTCGAGGACATGATGTGGGCCAAGGGATATCTCGACACCAAGCAGATGGCCGGTGCGTTCCAGATGCTGCGCACCAACGACCTGGTCTGGTCGCAGATCGTGCAGGGCTACCTGATGGGCCGGCGCAGCCCGATGTCGGACCTCATGGCCTGGAACGCCGACGCCACGCGCATGCCCTTCCGGATGCATTCGGAATACCTGCGCCGCCTGTTCCTGGGCAATGACCTCGCCGAGGGCCGGTACCGTGTCGGCGACACCCCGGTCGCGCTGACCGACATCCGGGTGCCGCTGTTCGTCGTGGGGGCGGAACGCGACCACGTGGCGCCCTGGCGATCGGTCTACAAGGTCAACCTGCTGACGGATACCGACGTGACCTTCCTGCTCACCTCGGGTGGGCACAACGCGGGCATCATCAGCGAACCGGGCCACCCGCACCGGCATTACCGCCTCGCCACCAAGGCCGCGCACGACCCCTATGTCGGCCCCGAGGAATGGCAGGAAGAGGCGCCCGTGCACGAGGGCTCGTGGTGGCCCGCCTGGCAGGGCTGGCTGGCCGAACGCTCGGGCGAACAGGTCGCGCCGCCGCCGATGGGCCGCGCCGACAGGGGCCTTGCGCCCCTTTGCGACGCCCCTGGCACCTACGTTCACGAGAAATAGCCGCACGCTTCTGCACGGAGAAACAGGCATGAGACACCGGAGGTCACGATGACGAACCTGCAAGGCAAGGTGGGGCTGGTCCTCGGGATCGCGAACCAGAACAGCATCGCCTACGGCTGCGCCCGCGCCTTCCGCGAGGCCGGGGCGGAGCTGGCGATCACCTACCTTTCCGCCAAGGCGGAGCCCTACGTGCGCCCGCTGGCCGAAGCGCTGGACAGCCCGCTCATACTGCCCTGCGACGTGCGCGATCCCGGCGCGCTCGAGGCCGTCTACGACGCGATCCGCGACCGGTGGGGGCGGCTCGACTTCGTGCTGCATTCCATTGCCTACGCCCCGAAGGACGATCTGCACGGACGGGTGGTCGACTGTTCGCAGGCGGGGTTCGCCGAGGCGATGGACGTCTCGGTGCATTCCTTCGTGCGCATGGCCCGGCTGGCCGAGCCGCTGATGACCCGGGGCGGCTGTTTCCTGTCGATGAGCTATTACGGCGCCGAGAAGGTGGTCGGCCACTACAACCTCATGGGGCCGGTGAAGGCCGCCCTCGAGGCGACCGCCCGGGCCATGGCGGCGGAGCTCGGGGCCTCGGGGATCCGGGTCAACGCGCTCTCGCCCGGGCCGCTGCGCACCCGGGCCGCCTCGGGCATCGACCATTTCGACGCGCTGATCGAGCAGGCCGCCGCCCGCGCCCCGGAACATCGCCTCGTCAGCATCGACGACGTGGGCGCCATGGCCGCCTTCCTGGTGAGCGACGCGGCCGCCTCGGTCACCGGAGACACGATCCACATCGACGCCGGATATCACATCATGGGCTGATCGCGGCCACCTCCCCTCCTCCCTCCGGGCGGCCCGCGTCCGGCGCCCCAGTTGCAGGACCCTCCTCATGGACACCACCCCCGACCTGATCACCAACCTCACCTTCGAAGAGATCGCACCGGGCCAGAGCGCAAGCCTGACCCGCACCCTGACGATCCGCGACATCGAGCTGTTCGCCACGGTCTCGGGCGACATGAACCCTGCCCATGTCGACCCCGAATTCGCCAGGAGCGACCTGTTCCACAAGGTGATCGCCCACGGCATGTGGGGTGCATCGCTGATCTCCACCGTGCTGGGCACCCAGCTGCCCGGACCGGGCACGATCTACCTTGACCAGAGCCTGCGTTTCCTCGGGCCGATCGGGCTGGGCGACACGGTCACCGTCACCGTTACCGCCCGCGAGAAGGACGAAAAGCATCACCGCATCACCTTCGATTGCCGCTGCGTCGACCAGTCGGGCAAGGTGGTGATCGACGGCGTCGCGCTGGTGATCGCACCGACCGAGAAGGTATCGCGACCCCGCGTCGTGCTGCCCACCGTCACCCTGCGGCAGCCCGGCGCCAAGTTCCGCGCGATCATCCGCCAGGCCGAAGCGCTGCCGCCGCTGCCGACCGCCGTGGTGCACCCGGTGGATGCCAACGCGCTTGGCGGCGCGGTCGCCGCGGCGCAGGCCGGGCTGATCGCGCCGGTACTGGTCGGCCCCGCGGCCCGGATCCGCGCCGCGGCCGAAGAGGCGGGCCTCGACATCGCGCCCTATCGCCTTGTCGCGACCGAGCATTCGGCCGAAGCCGCCGCCACCGCCGCGCGGCTTGCGCACGAGGGCGAGGTGCAGGCGCTGATGAAGGGCAGCCTGCACACCGACGAGTTCCTTCACCCCGTCATGGCGGCCGAGAACAACCTGCGCACCGCGGCGAGGCTCAGCCACGTGTTCCTGATGGATATGCCCAGCTACGACCGCCTGCTGTTCATCTCGGACGGGGCGATCAACATCGCGCCCGACCTCTCGGCCAAGCGCGACATCGTCCAGAACGCCATCGACATGGCCCACGCGCTGGGGATTGCGGAACCCCGCGTCGCCATCCTCTCGGCGGTCGAGGTGGTCAATCCGCGCATCCCCTCCACCCTCGATGCGGCGGCGCTTTGCAAGATGGCCGAGCGCGGCCAGATCTGCGGCGGCATCGTCGACGGGCCGCTGGCCTTCGACAACGCGGTCTCGCCCGCCGCCGCCAGCACCAAGCATATCGTCTCGCCGGTGGCGGGCGCCGCCGACATCCTGATCGCGCCGGACCTGGACGCCGGGAACATGATCGCCAAGCAGCTGGAATACCTGGCCGGCGCGGCGGCAGCGGGGGTGGTGCTGGGCGCGCGGGTGCCGATCATCCTGACCAGCCGGGCCGACGATGCGCAAAGCCGCCTCGCCTCCTGCGCGGTGGCGGCACTGATCCGCGCCCACAAGGCCGCGGGCGGGGCGATCGCCGGAGCCGCGGCGGCGACGGTCGGGACGACAGGCAAGGGCACTGGCGTGGACGGCGCTGGCATGGACGGCGCGGGGGCCGGGCAGCCATGACCGACACCGTCCTGACCCTGAACGCGGGCTCCTCCAGCCTGAAGTTTGGCCTTTACCGCCTGCGTGGCGGCACCGCCGATCCCGCCCCGCTGGCCGACGGCCATGTCGACGGGCTCGGCTCGGCCCCGCATCTGCGCATCGTCGAGACGGGCGCCGCCCATGCGCTTGACCACCGGTTGCCGGCCGGGGCGGACCATGGCGCGATCCTGCGCCTCGTCCTCGACTGGATCGCGCGGCATGAGGACGGCTTGCGGCTGGTCGCCGCCGGCCACCGGGTGGTGCATGGCGGCCCGGCCTTCACCCGGCCCGTCGTCGTCACGCCGGAGACGCTCACCCGTCTCGACGCGCTGACGCCGTTGGCCCCGCTGCATCAGCCCCACAACCTCGCCCCGATCCGGGCGCTGGCCGAAGCTGCGCCGAATCTGCCGCAGGTCGCCTGCTTCGACACCGCCTTTCACGCCGGAAACGCCCCGGTCGCCACGCATTTCGCCCTGCCGCGCGAGCTGACCGGCGCGGGCATCAGGCGCTATGGCTTCCACGGCCTGTCCTACGAATACATCGCAAGCCGGCTGCCCGATATCCTCGGGCCCGTCGCCGGGGGCCGCGTGGTGGTGGCCCACCTCGGCAACGGCGCCAGCATGTGTGCGATGAAGGACAGGCGCAGCGTGGCCTCGACCATGGGGTTCACCGCCCTCGACGGGCTGCCGATGGGCACCCGCTCGGGCGCGATCGACCCCGGGGTCCTGCTTTACCTGATGAAGGAAAAGGGCATGGGATACGAGGCGCTTTCCCGGCTGCTCTACCGCGAATCGGGGCTTCTCGGCGTGTCGGGGATCAGCAACGACATGCGCACGCTTCTGGCCAGCGACGCCCCCGAGGCGCGCGAGGCGGTGGAGATCTTCACCTACCGCATCACGCGGGAGCTGGGCTCCCTCGCCGCCGCGCTCGGCGGGCTCGACGCGCTGGTCTTCACCGGGGGCATAGGCGAACACGCGGCCCCCGTGCGCGAGGCGGTCTGCCGCGCGGCTGACTGGCTGGGCCTGCGCTTCAACCCGGCGGCGAACGACGCCGGCGCACATTGCCTCAGCAGCGCGGGCAGCGCCGTTGCGGTCTGGGTCATTCCCACCGACGAGGACCTGACCATCGCGCGCCACACCGCCCGCGTGGTCGGAGGCCCGGTCGGAGAGGCCGCCGGGACAGACGAGAGATGAGAGACGCGACGACAGGAGCCAGGATGACCGCCGGCACCCCCACCCCGGAGGCAGCGCAACCCGCCCTGCCCCCCACCGATCCGAAACGCGGCCTGACCGCGGCCGAGGCCGACACGCGGCTGGCCCGCTTCGGCCCGAACGCCCTGCAGGAGCGCCGACAGAGCCTGCTGAAGCGGATCCTGGGCTATTTCTGGGGGCCGATCCCCTGGCTGATCGAGGTCGCGGCGGTGCTGTCGCTGGCGCTTGGCGACTGGGCCGATTTCGGCGTGATCCTCGCGATGCTGCTTCTCAACGCCGGGGTCGGCTTCTGGGAGGAGAACAAGGCCGACAACGCGATCGCCCTGCTGAAGGAAAAGCTGGCCCCCACCGCGCGGGTCCTGCGCGATGGCACGTGGCAGGAGATCGCGGCGGAGCAGCTGGTGCCGGGCGACATCGTGCGGCTGGCGATCGGCAACATCATCCCGGCCGACCTGCGGCTGGCCGAGGGCGCATATCTGTCGGTCGACGAGGCGGCGCTGACGGGGGAATCCCTGCCGGTCGACAAGGCCCCGGGCGACACCGCCTATTCCGGCGCGGTGGTGAAGCTGGGCGAGATGACCGGCGAGGTCACCGCCACGGGCATGCACACCTATTTCGGGCGCACGGCGGCGCTGGTGCAGTCGGCGGCCCCCAAGTCGCATTTCCAGCAGGCGGTGATGCGGATCGGCAATTTCCTGATCGTCAGCGCGCTCGCGCTGGTGGCGCTGATCGTCGTCGTCTCGATCCTCCGGCACGATCCGTTCTGGCGCACGGTGCAGTTCGCCCTTATCCTGACCGTCGCGGCGATCCCGGTGGCCCTGCCCACCGTGATGTCGGTCACGATGGCGGTCGGGGCCGAGCGACTGGCGCGGATGAAGGCGATCGTCGCGCGGCTGGTCTCGATCGAGGAGCTGGCGGGTGTCGACGTGCTGTGTTCGGACAAGACCGGCACCCTGACCCTCAACCAGCTGACGGTCGAGGCCCCGCGCCCCGCGCAGGGCGCGACGGAGGACGACCTGCTGCTGGCGTCGGCCCTGGCGTGCAACGCCACGGCGCCCGACGCGATCGACCAGGCCGTACTGGCGGCGGCAAAGGGGCTGGAGGCGCTTCCCGGCTATAGCCGGGGCCGCTTCACCCCCTTCGACCCGGTCTCGAAACGGACGGAGGTGGAGGCCACGAAGGACGGCGCCAGCTGGCGCTTTTCCAAGGGCGCGCCGCAGGTGATCCTCGACCTTGCCAAGGTTGCGGGCGACGCGCGCGCCGTGATCGAGGCCGAGGTCGTGGCGCTGGCCGACAAGGGGTTCCGCGCGCTCGGTGCGGCCCGCGCCGCCCCGGGGGGCGCGTGGCAGTTCCTCGGCCTTCTGCCGATCTTCGACCCGCCGCGCCCCGATGCCGCCGACACCATCGCGAAGGCCGAGGCCATGGGCCTCGAGGTCAAGATGATCACCGGCGACCACGAGGCGATCGCGCGCCAGATCGCCGGGCAGCTCGGCCTCGGCGAGCAGATCGAGCCGGCGGGCCAGCTGCTCGACGGAGCCGACGGCGAGGTGATCGCGCGGGTCCGCGCCGCGGACGGCTTTGCCCGGGTGCTGCCGGAACACAAATTCCGCATCGTCGAGCTGCTACAGAAAAGCGGCAGCATCGTCGCGATGACCGGCGACGGCGTGAACGACGCCCCCGCCCTGAAGCAGGCCGACGCGGGTATCGCCGTCAGCGGCGCCACCGATGCCGCCCGCGCCGCCGCCGACCTGGTGCTGACGGAAAAGGGCCTTTCGATCATCACCGAGGCGATCGCCGAGGCCCGGCGCATCTTCGAGCGCATGACCAGCTACGCCACCTTCCGCATCGCCGAGACGATCCGGGTGCTCTTGTTCATGACGCTGACGATCCTCGCCTACAACTTCTACCCGGTCACCGCGATCATGATCGTTCTGCTGGCGGTGCTGAACGACTTTCCGATCATGATGATCGCCTATGACAACGTCACCGTGGCCGAACGACCGGTGCGCTGGGACATGCACCGGGTGATCACCATCGCAAGCACCCTGGGCGTGTTGGGCGTGGCCGAGACGTTCCTGCTGTTTTGGTACGTGGACAGCGTGATGCACCTGCCGCGCGAGGTGATCCAGACGCTGATCTTCCTCAAGCTCCTCGTCTCGGGGCACATGACGCTTTACGTCACGCGCAACCAGGGCTGGTTCTGGCAACGGCCCTGGCCCGCGCTGCGGCTTTTCCTCGCGACCGAGACGACGCAGGTCGTGGGCACGCTCTTCGCGGTTTACGGCGTGCTGGTCACGCCGATCGGCTGGCCCATGGCGCTTCTGGTCTGGGCCTATTGCCTTGTCGTGCTGCCGGTCGAGGGCGCGGCGGCGATGACACTCCGCCGCCTGCTGACCCGGCGGCGGGAGGCCCGGGCGCAGATCGGCGCGCAGCCCAGTGCTCGGGCCCAGGCGCGTCCCGCGCCTCAGGGCGGGACGACGGGGCGCTAGGCAGGGCCGCGCCGCTCCTGCGACCCGGACACCCCCGGCCCGCACCGGGGGCCAGTACCGTGGCGCAGATCCGCGATGCGAAGGGTTGCACCGGAACAAAAACGGACCAGATTGGGGGAAACCCCTCAGGGAATCGTCCGATGCCGCACAACAATACCAACGCGCCGACGCTCCGGCCCGACGTGCTTACCCGCCCCAAGCTGGAGGGCGGCCGGCGCTTCGTCATGCAGACCCCGTTCCAGCCGGCGGGCGACCAGCCCACCGCGATCGCGGAACTGGCCGGCGGCGTCACGGCGGGCGAACACGATCAGGTCCTGCTGGGCGCCACCGGCACCGGCAAGACCTACACCATGGCCAAGATCATCGAGGAAACCCAGCGCCCGGCGATCATCCTTGCCCCCAACAAGACACTGGCCGCCCAATTGTACGGCGAATTCAAGGGCTTCTTCCCCGACAACGCGGTGGAATACTTCGTCAGCTACTACGATTACTACCAGCCCGAGGCCTATGTCGCCCGCTCGGACACCTATATCGAGAAGGAATCCCAGATCAACGAACAGATCGACCGGATGCGCCACTCGGCCACCCGGGCGCTGCTGGAACGCGACGACGTGATCATCGTGGCCTCGGTCTCGTGCATCTACGGCATCGGCTCGGTCGAGACCTACTCGGCCATGACGCAGGATCTGGTCGCGGGGGAGACTTACGACCCCCGCCAACTGATCCAGGAACTGGTGGCGCAGCAATATCGCCGCAACGACGCCGCCTTCCAGCGCGGCAGCTTCCGGGTGCGCGGCGACGTGGTGGAGCTTTGGCCCGCCCACCTTGAAGATCGCGCCTGGCGGTTCTCGTTCTTCGGAGACGAGCTGGAAAGCATCGTCGAGTTCGACCCGCTGACCGGCGCCAAGACCGACACGTTCAAGCAGATCCGCGTTTACGCCAACTCGCACTACGTGACCCCGCGCCCGACGATGAACCAGGCCGTCGTCGGCATCAAGAAGGAGCTGCGCGACCGCCTCGCCCAGCTGGAAAAGGAAGGGAAACTTCTTGAAGCGCAGCGCCTCGACCAGCGGACCTCCTTCGATCTGGAGATGCTGGAGGCCACGGGCGTCTGCAACGGGATCGAGAACTACTCGCGCTATCTCACCGGCCGCGCGCCGGGTGAGCCGCCGCCCACCCTGTTCGAATTCATCCCCGACAACGCCATCGTCTTCGCCGACGAAAGCCACGTGACGGTGCCGCAGATCGGCGGCATGTACCGCGGCGACTACCGGCGCAAGTTCACCCTGGCCGAGCACGGTTTCCGCCTGCCGTCCTGCATGGACAACCGACCGCTCAAGTTCGAGGAATGGGACGCGATGCGCCCTCAGTCGGTCTTTGTCTCGGCCACTCCCGCCGATTGGGAGCTTGACCGCACCGGCGGCGTTTTCACCGAGCAGGTAATCCGCCCCACCGGCCTGCTCGACCCGCCGGTCGAGATCCGCCCGGTGGAAATGCAGGTCGACGACCTTCTCGACGAAGTGCGCAAGGTGGCCGCTGCCGGGATGCGCACACTCGTGACCACCCTCACGAAACGCATGGCCGAGGACCTGACCGAATACCTGCACGAACAGGGTATCCGCGTGCGCTACATGCATTCCGACATCGACACGATCGAGCGGATCGAGATCCTGCGCGACCTGCGCCTCGGCGCCTTCGACGTGCTGATCGGCATCAACCTTCTGCGCGAGGGGCTCGACATCCCGGAATGCGGGCTGGTGGCCATTCTCGATGCCGACAAGGAGGGCTTCCTGCGTTCGGAAACCTCGCTGGTGCAGACCATCGGCCGGGCCGCGCGGAACGCCGACGGGCGGGTCATCATGTATGCCGACCGCATCACCGGCTCCATGCAGCGCGCGCTGGACGAGACCAACCGGAGACGCGCCAAGCAGATCGCCTATAACGAGGAACACGGTATCACCCCCGCCACGGTGAAGAAGAACGTCGAGGACGTGCTGGCGGGCCTGTGGCAGGGCGACACCGACATGAACCGCGTGACCGCCAAGGTCGAGGCCCCCATGCACGGCGCCAACCTCGAGGCGCATCTCGACGCGCTGCGTGTCCAGATGCGCAAGGCCGCGGAAAACCTGGAGTTCGAAGAGGCCGCGCGCCTGCGCGACGAGGTCAAGCGGCTGGAGGCGGTGGACCTTGCCGTCTCCGACGACCCGCTGGCGCGGCAATCGGCGGTCGAGGCGGCGGTGGAGGCCGCGGGCGCCGCCAAGGGCCGCTCCACCGCCGGCCGCCCGGGGATGAGTTCCAAGCCGAGGAAACGCCCCGCGCGCAAGTGACGTGCCGGGGGGCAATGCATCCGTCCCGCCCGCTCAACCGCGGGAAAGGTTAAGAAAAAACTTCGCCGCCTCAGGAACCGCCCTGCCCCTGCGACGTTGTGTCTGTGTCCGGCTTGCCTGTCCGGATAGCGTCTAACGTGCCTTCTGTCCCCGGCACGCGCCCCGGTCCCTTCCCCAGAGGGCCGGGGCAGACGCCTCTAACCTTTCCGAACCGGACCGTTGTCTTCATGTATCCTTCCTGGCTCGTCGTTCTGTCCTGGCTCACAATCGTGCTGGGGGTGGCGTCCGCGCTCTGGGTGGCGATCGACGTCCGCCGCAGACCGCCGCCGATGGGCATCATGGCCGCGGTCTGGCCGCTGACCGCGCTGTTCGGCGGGCCCATCCTTGTCGCCTTCTACCTGCGCCATGGCCGCTCGCCCGAGGGCGGCGCCGACCACCACCATCATCACCACCATCATCATGGCGACAACCACGGCGGTACCGCCGATCCCTCAGCCGTCTCCGTCACCAAGGGGTCGCTGCACTGCGGGGCCGGCTGCAGCCTCGGCGACATCCTGGCCGAAAGCGCCGCCGCGCTCTGGCCCGGGATCCTGACCTTCTTCGGCTATCCCGGGTTCTGGCCGGACCGGATCTTCGCGGCCTGGGGCCTCGACTTCATCCTCGCCTTCGTGCTGGGGATCGTGTTTCAGTACTACGCCATCGTGCCGATGCAGGGGCTGAAGCCGTTGCAGGGCATCGTTGCGGCGGTGAAGGCCGACGCGCTGTCGCTGATCTCGTGGCAGGTGGGCATGTACGGCGCCATGGCGATCTTCCACTTCTGGGTCTTCCCCGATCTGATCGGGGCGCGGCTGATCCCCGCCTCGCCGCCGTTCTGGCTTGCGATGCAGATCGCCATGGGCGCGGGCCTGCTCACCGCCTGGCCAACCAACCGCATGCTGATCCGCCACGGCATCAAGGAAGCGATGTAGCCCCCGGCCGCCGCGCCGCACGGGCCCGCCGCCGCCTCCGGCGCCAGACCCGCAGGTTGTGCATGACCACCCACAGGTACAGCAGCGCCACGGCCCAGAGCAGAAAGCCCGACCCCTGCCACCACAGCCACAGCGTCAGGCCCAGCCCCGCAAGCTTGGCCAGTGCAAGACCCCCGACCCGGCCAAGCAGCCGCATGCAGGCCGCGACCAGAGGGTTGGCCTCGCGCGCGCCCCGCCCCATGGCCATCAGGGTCGTCGCCATGTCAGCAAGCTGCAGCACACCCACGGCCAACGCGGCAAGGTCGATGCTCCGGATCATTCCCGCAAGATCTCCTGACGGATGCTCAGAACACTGCCGCCACCTCGTACATCACCGGTTCGAACCGCGAACAGAGTGACGAGATATGGCGGTTGCGCTCGCGCATCTCGGGGCTGCGCAGCATGGCCTGGAAATCCTCGCGGCGGCGCCACTTGGAATAATTCGCGATCCGGGTCTGGGCGTCGTTCACATGCAACCCCGCCGCCAGGAAACCAGGCTGCTTCGAAATGAAGCTGGCATAGGCATCGGTCAGCGCCTCAAGAAGATCGGCACAGGTGCCGGGGGTCATCTCGAAGGTGGTGATCACGGTCTGTCCGCTGAAGTCGTCGTCGATCTGGGGCACGGGTTCTCTCCTCCCAAACATGAACCATGCCGCCAGCCTAGCATGAAAGCGGCCACACCGGATCTGTAGCGCAGCTCCGCCGCCACACCTTGATCTGGCGCAGATACCATGCCGCCCTCTTCCTTCCCGTCTTTCTGCTCGAAAATATCCCGGGGGGTGCAGGGGGCAGCGCCCCCGCCGGTCCCGCCGTCCGGGCCGCGCGACATGCGAAAAGGGGCGCGCCAGCGGCACGCCCCCCGAAGTTTCCAGTCCGATCCGGTCTTTCCTGCGATCGGGGTCTCTCCGGCCGATCAGGCCTCGGCCGGCGCTTCCTGCGCCTCGACGGCCTTGGCCTCGAGGTCCGAACTGCGCGCGATCTCGATCCGGCGCGGCTTCAGCGCCTCGGGCGTCTCGCGCACCAGGTCGATGTGCAGCATGCCGTCGGCATGGGCGGCCCCCGTCACCTTCACGTGGTCGGCCAGCGCGAAGCGGCGCTCGAAGGCGCGGGTCGCGATACCACGATGCAGGTAGGTTCGGTCGGTCGCATCCTCGGCCTTGCGGGCGGCGACGACGAGGGTGTTTTCCTTCACCTCGACGTTCAGCTCGTCCGCCGCGAAACCGGCGACGGCGATGGTGATGCGATAGCCGTTCTCGGCGGTCTTCTCGATGTTGTAGGGCGGGTAGGTCGATTGCCCGACGTCATTGGTCAGGGCGCGGTCGACGAGGTCGGCGAAACGGTCGAAGCCGACGGTTGCCCGGTAAAGCGGGGCAAGATCAAAGGTACGCATTGTCATCCTCCATGGAGCGATGTGGTGTTGCGCCTTCCCCTGCGGGGACAGGCAGGAAAACCGGGCCCGTCATGGCACCCGGACAGGGCTTAGGTATGTATCGCGCAACGGCGCTTCAAGACCCCGCCAGCCCCCTGCGGGCCGTCTGCATGGCAAGGCGCAACCCCCTGCAATCACGCCGGAAACACGGCGCTGGAAACATGGTGTCGGGGCACGCACTCTCAGGGTACGGAGCATGGCTCACGGGTTGGGGATCAAGGCCGATATCTAAGGGCCGGCACTTCAGGGCCCCGGGGTCACGGACGCAGGAACTTGGCCCCGCCGGCGCGGATGCCCCCGGCTCCCATGCCCCCGGCGCGAATGCCGCCGGTCGGCAGCACCCCCGTCACCGCGCCGCCGTCGCCCGGCACCGGCGCCCGGACGAAGCGGCTCCCGTCCGACGCCTTCAGCTCGGCGCGCAGCGTCTTCAGCGGATCTTCGGCCGCGATCCCCAGCGACACGGGCTTGCCGCGGATCACCGCCTTGCCCGAGACCACAGCGACGATCTCGGGCCGGCCGTCGACGAACTGGAACACCGGCGCACCCGAGGCGCCGAAATCAATGTCGCAGCTCATCACCACGATCGAGTTGCGCCGCGCCAGAACCTGGCAGGCCTTCTGGTAGGAGGGCACCTCCGACCGCCCCTGGGCATAGGACACGACCCCCACCGTCGCCCCCGGCGCCGGCGGCGCGCCAACGTCGAAGGGCTGAATCGACGGCAACCGGATCGGGCTGTCGAGTTCCAGCAACGCAAGGTCGTAGTTCACGTCGCCCGCCGACTTGCGGTCGGAATAGACATAGGACGGATGCGCCAGCGCCCGGCGCACGTCGCGGTAGGCATCGGCCCGCCCGTTGCGCCAGCCCGCCAGGAACCGCAGCTTCGAGGCATCGACCAGCTTTCCGGTCGACGGATCGTGCAGGCAGTGCGCCGCGGTCAGCACCAGCGTCGGAGAGATCAGCGCCGCGGTACAGAAGCCCCGCCCACCGATGTCGAGCTGCCCGACCCCGTTCCAGCCGGCCACCTCGTAGCCGGTCTCGAGCTTCTCCAGCGCGGCGTCGGCACGCGCCGCGATCGGCAGCACAAGGCTGAAAAGGCTGAGAATCGCCAGGAAGGAGGCAAGGCGCATGAGGTCGGTCCGGGGTCTCGGGTCTTCGTATCTGATCTTTGGCGTGGCACGTCCGATCGGCACAACCGATAGCCCGGCCCCACGGCCAAGATACGGCAAGTCGGCGGCGCCGGGCCGAAAATGCGCGTGAACACTGCGCATCCTTCCGCAACCGTTGCCCCCGTGCCGCGCCGGGCCGCGCCGTCTCGTTACAACAACGACCCCATTACAACGACCGGCGGCGCGGGATGTTCCGCCGCGCGCCGCAGTGCCCCCAGCCCCCGCACGGTCACGCCAGGCCCGTCACGCCAGGCCCGTCACGCCAGCGCGCGCGGCTTCGGCCCACCCGTCGCCCAGTCGAGCAGCTCCACCGTATGCACCACAGGCACCCCGGTACCGGAGCCGATCTGCATCATGCAGCCGATATTGCCCGCCGCGATCACCTGCGGCGCCTTCGCCTCGAGCGTCTTCACCTTCCGCGCCTTCAGCTCGGCCGAGATCTCGGGCTGCAACAGGTTGTAGGTCCCCGCAGAGCCGCAGCACAGGTGGCTATCGGCAGGCTCGACCACCTCGAAACCCACCTGCTTCAGAAGGGATTTCGGTGCGGTCTTCACCTGCTGCCCGTGCTGCAGGGAACAGGCCGCGTGATAGGCGACCCTGAGACCCCGGTCGATGCCCTCGGGAAGGCCGATCCGCTCCAGCAGCTCCGACACGTCGACGGCAAGGTCCGCCACCTCGGCCGCGTCCCCGGCCAGCGAATCCGCCGCGAACATGTGGCCGTAATCCTTCACCGTGGTGCCGCAGCCGCTCGTGTTCACCACGATCGCGTCCAGCCCTTCGCCCCGCTTCTCGGCCATCCAGGCGCGGATGTTGCGCGCGGCGCTGGCGTGGCTGTCGTCCTGCATCCCCATGTGATGGGTCAGCGCCCCGCAGCAGCCCGCGCCCAGGGCCACCACCACCTCGCAGCCGAGGCGGCGCAGAAGCCGGATCGTCGCGTCGTTGATGTCGGTGTTGAGCGTCTTCTGCGCGCAGCCGGTCATCAGCGCCACCCGCATCTTCCGCGGCCCCTCCGCCGCGAACACCTGCGGCCGGTCGCCCGCCGAGGGCCTGGGCAGCCTGTCCGGCGCCATCGCCAGCATGGCCCTGAGCCGCGCATCGGGCATCAACCGCGCAAAGGGCCGCCCCAGCCGCGCCGCCATCAACGCCAGCCGGAACCGCCCCGGGTGCGGGATCACCTTCGCCAGCATCCACCGCAGCAGCCGCTCGCGCGGGGGGCGGGTGTAGGTTTTCTCGATATGCGCCCGGGCATGATCGACGAGGTGCATGTAATGCACCCCCGACGGACAGGTGGTCATGCAGGCAAGGCAGCTCAGGCAACGGTCGATATGCTTGACGGTCTTGGCATCCGCCGGCCGCCCGCTCTCCAGCATGTCCTTGATCAGGTAGATCCGCCCGCGCGGGCTGTCCAGCTCGTCGCCCAGCACCTGATAGGTCGGGCAGGTCGCGGTGCAGAACCCGCAATGCACGCAGGCCCGCAGGATCTCGTTCGCCCGTTTGATGCCCGGCTCGGCCAGCTGCGCCTCTGTGAAATTCGTCTGCATCAGCCCATGATCCCCGGATTGAGTATGCCGCGCGGATCGAACCTTGTCCGGATCCCCTGCGAGATGGTCGCCAGCGCCGGCGCCTCGGGATGGAACGGCACCACCGCGACCCGCGTGTCCGCCTCGGCCCGCACCAGCGTTGCGTGCCCCGGCACCTTCAGCCGCGGGCGCAGGTCCGTCCCCGGCGCCACGAGCGCCCAGATCAGCCCGCCGGCCCAATCCATCGCCACCGCCTCGGCACCAAGCCCGTCCACCACGTCCGGCGCGTCCGACGGCTTGACCGAGATCCGCCAGACATCGCCCGCGCGCCCCGCCAGCGCCGTCACGTCGCGGATCGCCGACCAGCGCGCGGCCACCGCCCCCGGCGCCTCCTCGATCCCGACCTCGGCGTGCCGTCCCATCAGCGCGGCAAGCTTGCCCGCACGGGCCGCCACCGAGGCCGCGAACCCCTCCAGCCGCAGGATCACGCCCTCGCCCGGCACCCAGGCCGCCCCGCTCACCTCGTAGGGCGTGCCCATGGCCGCGGCCATCGCCGCCACCGCCTCGCGCGGGCCGGCGACGGCCACCACCAGCGAGGCCGCCGCCTCCGGGACCGGCAGCACCTTGAAACTCACCTCGCTCAGCACGCCCAGCGTGCCGTGACTGCCCGCCATGAGCTTCACGAGGTCATAGCCGGTGACGTTCTTCATCACCCGCCCGCCGTTCTTCACCACGATGCCAGCGCCGTCGACGAACCGCACCCCGATCAGGCTGTCGCGGCAGGCCCCTGCCTGGATCCGCCGCGGCCCCGAGGCATTCGCCGCCACCACGCCGCCGACGGTGCTCTCGCCCGAACGCCCCAGAAGCCCGCGCAGGTCCGGCACCTCGAAGGGCAGCCTCTGCCCCTCGCCCGCCAGCGTCGCCTCGATCTCGGCCAGCGGCGTTCCCGCCCCGGCCACCAGCGTCAGCGCCCCCGGCTCGTAAAGCGAGATCCCCGACAGCCCCGCGGTCTCCAGCACCTCGCCCGTCACCGGCCGGCCGATCGTCCGCGTCCCGCCACCCCGCACCCGAAGCGGCCCAGCCGCCCCGCGCACCATCTCGGCCAGTTCTGCCTCGCTTGTCGGCCTCATCCCAAATCCATCTTCTTCTGAGCAAAAATATCCCGGGGGGGTGCAGGGGGGCAGCGCCCCCCGCTCCTCCCGCGTCACGCGGCCCGTCGCCCGGCGCTCACGCGCAGCGGGAACACCTTCGCGGGGTTCAGCAGCCACTGCGGATCGAACACGTCCTTCACGCGCATCTGCGCCTCCAGATCCTCGGGCGCGAACTGCACCTCCATCAGGTCGCGCTTCTCGATCCCCACGCCATGCTCCCCGGTCAGGCAGCCGCCCACCTCGACGCAGAGCCTGAGGATATCCGCCCCGAAGGCCTCGCATTTCTCCAACTCGCCCGGCGTGTTCGCATCGAACAGAATCAGCGGGTGCATGTTGCCGTCACCCGCGTGGAAGACGTTTGCCACGTCCAGACCGTAGTCGCGGCTCATCTCGCCGATCCGGCGCAGCACCTCGGGCAGCGCGGACACCGGGATCGTCCCGTCGAGGCACATGTAATCGTTGATCTGCCCCATCGCGCCGAAGGCCGACTTGCGGCCCAGCCAGATCTTGCGCGACTGCTCCTCGGACTGGCTCTCGCGCAGCTCGACCGGGTCGTGGCGCAGCGCGATCTGCTTGATCAGGCCCAGCTGCGCGTCGATCTCCGCCGGGCTGCCCTCGACCTCGACGATCAGCAGCGCCTCGCAATCGGGATAGCCGGCGCCCGCGAAATCCTCGGTCGCGCGGATGCAGGGGCGGTCCATGAACTCGATCGCCACGGGCAGGACGCCCGCCTTGATGATGTCTGAGACACAGGCCCCGGCCACCTCGCTGCGGTCGAACCCCATCAGCACCGGCCGCGCCCCCTCGGGCTTGCGCAGGATGCGCAGCGTGGCCTCCGTCACCACGCCCAGCTGTCCCTCGGACCCGCAGATCACCCCCAGCAGGTCCAGCCCCGGCGCGTCGAGATGCGCGCCGCCCACCTCCACCACCGTGCCATCCATCAGCACCATGGTGACGCCGAGCAGGTTGTTCGTCGTCACCCCGTATTTCAGGCAATGCGCCCCACCCGAGTTCATCGCGATATTGCCCGCGATGGCACAGGCCAGCTGCGACGACGGGTCGGGAGCATAGAAGAAATCGTCAGCCTCGACCGCGCCGGTCACCGACAGGTTGGTGCGCCCGGTCTGCACCCGGATGAAGCGGTTGGGATAATCCGTCTCGAGAACCGCGTTCAGCCGCGCGACGCCCAGGATCACGCAATCCGCCGTCGGCAGCGCCCCGCCGGCGAGCGACGTGCCCGAGCCGCGCGGCACCACCGGCACGCCCTCCTCGTGGCAGATCTTCAGGATCGCCGAGACCTCCCCGGTGGAGCGGGGCAGGACGGCGCAGAGCGGCGGGCAGCGGTAGGCGGTGAGCGCGTCGCATTCATAGGCGCGCGTCTCCTCGATATCCGAGACCAGCGCGTCCTGAGGCAACACCTCTGCCAGCCGCGCGACAATCCGATCCTTGCGCGCCAGGACCGCGGAATTCGGGGTCGGCATTTCCATCGCTGTCCTCCCACGGCGAACTGGTCAGGAAATATAACCAATTCAGGGGGTGGCGCAAGTGGAGCGGGCCGGCCCGCGTATTTGGGGAACAATGAAAGGGAAAGGCGTCAGTCTTCCATCACCTCGCGCCCGTGGCGTCGGCAGAGCGCGACGTAGCTTTCGTTGCCACCCACCTGCACCTGCGCGCCCTCGCGCACCACCTGACCCTTGGCATCGAGGCGGGCGACCATGGTGGCCTTTTTGCCGCAATGGCAGATCGTGCGGACCTCGCGCATCTCGTCGGCCAGGGCCAGGAGCGTGGCGGAGCCGGGGAACAGCTCGCCCTGGAAATCGACGCGCAGGCCATAGCACATGATCGGCACGCCGAGGTCGTCGACCGCGCGGGCCAATTGCCAGACCTGCTCGGGCGACAGGAACTGCGACTCGTCGAAGAAGATGCAGTCGACCGCGCTTGCGGCGAGGCGGCTCTCGATCTTCACGAAGACGTCCTCGCCCGGTTCGAACACGTCGGCCTCTTCGCTGATGCCGATGCGCGAGGCGATGGTCCGGGTGCCGGCCCGATTGTCCAGCCGCGCAGTGACCAGGTAGGTCTGCATCCCCCGCTCGCGGTAGTTGTAAGACGCCTGGAGGAGCAGCGTCGACTTGCCCGCGTTCATCGTGGAGTAGTGGAAGTAAAGCTTTGCCATGGGGCAGGTCTGCGCCTTTCGCGTCGGAGGGAAAGGTCGGGACGCCGCCGTCCCGCTCTGTGGATAACGCGATCGGCGGCCCTATGGTTCAGTTCCGCCACGAGAATTCGGGCAGGCGCCGGCGCCCCGGAACGGGACGCCGCTTTTTCAGCCCTGCAGCGTGCGCACGCCGATCTCGCCCTCGCCGCGCGACTTCATCGCGGCGACCGCGGCGATGGCGCCCGCGGCGGTCGTGTAATAGGCGATCTTGTCATAGAGCGCGACCGAGCGGATCTCGCGGCTGTCCTCGATCGCCTGGCTGCCCTCGGTGGTGTTGAACACCAGCGCGATGTCGGAATTCTTCATCCGGTCGACGATGTTCGGACGCCCCTCGTAGACCTTGTTCACCACCTCGCAGGTGACGCCCGCAGCCTCGAGGAACTTGGCCGTACCCCGCGTCGCCACCACGGCGAAACCCATGGCGGCGAGGTCGCGCATCGCGTCGGCCATCGCCTCGGTCTTGTCCATGTCCTTGATCGAGACAAAGACCCGGCCGCCCTCGGGCAGCTTGGTCCCCGCGCCCATCTGGGCCTTGAGGAAGGCCAGCGCGAAGTTGCGGTCCCAGCCCATGACCTCGCCCGTCGAACGCATCTCGGGCCCGAGGATCGTGTCGACGCCGGGGAAGCGGGCGAAGGGCATCACCGCCTCCTTCACGCTGTACCAGGGCGTCTTGGGGTCGGCCAGAGTCAGCGGATCGGCCAGCGGCAGCGGCGTGTCGGGGCCCACCCCTTCCGGGTACGGCGCGCGCATCGGGAAGGACGAGAGCTTTTCCCCCGCCATCAGCCGCGCCGCGATCGACGCGATCGCGCTGTCGGTGGCCTTGGCAACGAAGGGCACGGTGCGCGAGGCCCGCGGGTTGACCTCCAGCACGTAGATCACGCCGTCCTTGATCGCGAACTGCACGTTCATCAGGCCGACCACGTTCAGCCCCTTGGCCATCAGCACGGTCTGGCGCTTCAGCTCGGCCACGGTCTCGGGGGTCAGCGAATGCGGCGGCAGGCAGCAGGCGGAATCGCCCGAGTGCACGCCGGCCTCTTCGATATGCTCCATGATCCCGGCGACATGCACGTCGGTGCCGTCGCAAAGGGCATCCACGTCGACCTCAATCGCGCCGGAAAGGTAGCTGTCCAGAAGCACCGGGTTCTTGCCCGAAACCACCACCGCGTCGCGGATGTAGCGCTCAAGATGCGCGTCGTCGCGGACGATCTCCATCGCGCGGCCACCCAGCACGTAGGACGGCCGGATCACCAGCGGATAGCCCACTTCGGCCGCGATCCGGAACGCCTCGGTGTCGGAATGGGCCAGGCCGTTCTTCGGCTGCTTCAGCTCCAGCTTGTTCAGAAGCTTCTGGAACCGCTCGCGGTCCTCCGCAAGGTCGATCGCGTCGGGCGTGGTGCCGAGGATCGGGATGCCCTCGGCCTCCAGGTCGTTGGCAAGCTTCAGCGGCGTCTGGCCGCCGAACTGCACGATCACGCCGTGCAGCGTGCCGCGCTCCTTCTCGACGCGCAGGATCTCCAGCACGTGTTCCAGCGTCAGCGGCTCGAAATACAGGCGATCCGAGGTATCGTAATCGGTCGACACCGTCTCGGGGTTGCAGTTGACCATGATGGTCTCATAGCCCGCGTCGGTCAGCGCGAAGCAGGCGTGGCAGCAGCAATAGTCGAACTCGATCCCCTGCCCGATCCGGTTCGGACCGCCGCCGAGGATGACCACCTTCTTGCGGTCGGAGGGGCGCGATTCGTCCTCGACCTCTCCCATCACCGGGGTCTCGTAGGTGGAATACATGTACGGGGTCTGGGCCTCGAACTCGGCCGCGCAGGTGTCGATCCGCTTGAAGACCGCGGTGACGCCCAGATTGCGGCGGGCCCGGCGGACCTGGCCTTCCTCGCGGCCGGTCAGCTTGGCGAGGCGGGCGTCGGTGAAGCCCATCATCTTGAGGCGGCGCAGGCCCTGCTCGTTCATCGGCAGGCCGTCGCGGCGGATCGATTCCTCGGCCTCGACGATCTCGCGGATGCGCGACAGGAACCACGGGTCGAAGGCGGTCGCCTGCTGGATCTCGTCGTCGGTCAGGCCGTGGCGCATCGCCTGGGCGATCAGCCGCAGGCGGTCGGGCGTCTGCTGCGAGATCGCCTTGATCACCGCCGCCTTGGCCGACGGGCCTTCGGCACCCTCGATCGCGATCTCGTCGAAGCCGGTCAGGCCGGTCTCCAGCGAGGCCAGCGCCTTCTGCAGCGATTCGTGGATCGTGCGGCCGATCGCCATCGCCTCGCCCACCGATTTCATCGCGGTGGTCAGTTCCGGCTTCGATCCCGGGAACTTCTCGAAGGCGAAGCGCGGGATCTTGGTCACGACGTAGTCGATGCTCGGCTCGAACGAGGCCGGTGTGACCTTGGTGATGTCGTTGTCCAGCTCGTCGAGCGTGTAGCCCACAGCAAGCTTGGCCGCGATCTTGGCGATGGGGAAACCGGTCGCCTTCGATGCCAGCGCAGAGGAGCGGCTGACGCGGGGGTTCATCTCGATCACCACCATGCGGCCGTCGGCGGGGTTGATCGCCCATTGCACGTTCGATCCGCCGGTCTCGACCCCGATCTCGCGCAGCACGGCGATCGAGCCGTTGCGCATGATCTGGTATTCCTTGTCGGTCAGCGTCAGCGCCGGCGCCACGGTGATCGAATCGCCCGTGTGCACGCCCATCGGATCGACGTTCTCGATGGAACACACGATGATGGCGTTGTCGGCGCGGTCGCGCACAACCTCCATCTCGTATTCCTTCCAACCCAGCAGCGATTCGTCGACCAGCACCTGCGCCACCGGCGAGGCGTCGAGGCCCGAGCGCACGATGCGTTCGTAATCGTCGCGGTTGTAGGCCACCCCGCCGCCGGTGCCGCCAAGGGTGAAGGCCGGGCGGATGATCGCGGGCAGGCCGATATCCTCCAGCGCTTCCAGCGCCTCGGCGACGCCCGCCTTGATGTCGAACTTGCCGTTCGCAAGCTTCGGCGCGGCAACGATCGTCGCCTTGGGGTTCTCCAGGCCGATGCGGTCCATCGCCTCGCGGAACAGCTTGCGATCCTCGGCCATCTCGATGGCTTCGCGGTTGGCGCCGATCAGCTCCACCCCGAATTTCTCGAGCACACCCATGTCCGCAAGGGCGAGCGAGGTGTTCAGACCGGTCTGCCCGCCCATCGTGGGCAGCAGGGCATCGGGGCGTTCTTCCTCGATGATCTTGGCTACGACCTCGGGGGTGATGGGTTCGATGTAGGTGGCGTCGGCAAGGCCCGGATCGGTCATGATCGTCGCGGGGTTGGAGTTCACCAGGATCACCCGGTAGCCCTCTTCGCGCAGCGCCTTGCAGGCCTGTGCGCCGGAGTAGTCGAACTCGCAGGCCTGGCCAATGACGATGGGCCCTGCGCCGATGATCATGATTGACTTGATATCGGTTCTTTTCGGCATCGTCCGGCCCCTCGATCGCGCAAATTGTCGGGGTTATAGCCAGCAAGACGCGGGGTGCAAGCCCCGAAGCGACGCAGGGCCACCCCAAGCCGCCGGGCGCGCACCCCGCGTGGGGCACCGCCCCTCCTTCATTGTTCCGCAAATACGCATGCGCGGCGGGCCATCTTGCAGACCGGGAACAATCGCTGCGCCCGCCCTGCCCGATCCGGCAAGGGCGGACGCAGCGGGCGTTCGCTGTCAGATGCCGCGCGCCGCGCCGGGGCCTATTCGGCCGCCTCGGCCCGCTGCGGCACCTCGACCATGTCGTTCGCCGGGCCGTCGTCCTTGTAGAGGTAGTCGCGCGTCAGCGGCACGGCCTCCTGCTTGTGGGCAAGCTGTATCTGGAACACGCACTGGTCGTTGTAGCGGAACGTCAGTTCGCAGGCGACGAGGTAGAATCGCCACATCCGGCAGAAGCGCTCGTCATACAGCTCCTTCGCCTCGTCGACCCGGGCCATGAACCGGTCGTGCCAGTGGCGCAGCGTCTCGGCGTAATGCAGGCGCCAGACCTCCACGTCGGTGGTGTAGAGCTGCTCCTTCTCCACCGTCGCCATGGTCTCGGACAGCGCCGGGCAATAGCCGCCGGGGAAGATGTACTTCAGAATCCACGGGCTGGTGGTGCCGGGCGGGGAAGGCCGGCCGATCGTGTGCACCAGCGCCACGCCATCCGGGGCGAGCCGATCGTAGATCGTGCGGAAATAGGTGCGGTACTGCGGCACGCCCACGTGTTCGAACATGCCCACCGACACGATGCGGTCGAACTTGCCCTGCACGTTGCGGTAGTCGCAGAGGCGAAATTCCAGCCGGTCCTCGAGCCCCGCTTCCTTGGCACGCTGCACCGCGATCTTGTGCTGCTCCTCGCTGAGCGTCACGCCCAGCACCTTGGCGCCGTAGTCGCGCGCCAGCGTCAGGCCCAGGCCGCCCCAGCCACAGCCGATGTCGAGGACCGTCATGCCCGGCTCGATCAGCAGCTTCTTGGCGATGTGGTGCTTCTTCGCCTCCTGCGCCTCTTCAAGCGAATAGGTCGGCTCGCGGAAATAGGCGCAGGAATACTGCCGGTCCGAATCGAGGAAGAGATCGTACAGCTTGCCCGACAGGTCGTAGTGATGCGCCACGTTGCGCTTCGACCGCCCGGTCGGATTGAACTGGTCGAGCATCCGCTTCATCGACTGCAGCCGCATCGTCCAGTTGCGCCAGTTCTTCGGCGCGTCCTGGATGTTCTGCAGCGCCAGCGTCAGAAGACCATAAAGGTCGTCGTTCTCGATCTGGATGGTGCCGTCGGTATAGCCCTCGCCCAGGGCCATGTCCGGATTCATCACCATCTTGCGCGCCATGTCGGGATCCGTGACCTTCACGGTCACGCTCGGCAGTCCGCCGTCTCCATGACGCAGTGTCTTCCCGTCGGGCATGTGCAGCACCAGCGAGCCTTTCCGCACCAAACCCGACAACATCCTGTCAAGCAATCCTGTCCACATCCCAATCTCCTAGAAGTTCCCCGGCGGCTGTCCCGTCAATTAATCTTTGTAAACCAAAGCTAGGGCGGAATTCACGAGAGGCAAAACGGTGCCGACACAGATTCGTGATGAGCCGCCGACCTTGCAAACGGGCCCCTGCTTACATGGCAGGCATCGAGCGGCTGCGCTTGACTTCCCGGCCGGCAGGCTGTGTATCGGCGCGAAACCACTTGAGAGCCTCGGGAAGGGGAAGATCATGCACGCCTATCGCAGCCACACCTGCGCCGCACTCACCAAGGCCGAGGTCGGCGAGGCCGTCCGCCTGTCGGGCTGGGTGCATCGGGTGCGAGATCACGGCGGCGTCCTGTTCATCGACCTGCGCGACCATTACGGCGTGACCCAGATCCTGTGCGACAGCGACTCGCCCGCGTTCAAGGACGTGGAAAAGGTCCGCTCGGAATGGGTGATCATGATCGAGGGCAACGTGAAGGCCCGCGACGCCTCGCTCGTGAACCCCAAGCTGCCCACCGGCGAGATCGAGGTCTACATCCGGTCGATGACCGTGCTGGGCGCGGCCGAGGAACTGCCGCTGCCGGTCTTCGGCGATCAGGACTACCCCGAGGAAACCCGCCTTGCATACCGCTTCCTCGACCTGCGCCGCGAAACGCTGCACCAGAACATGATGCTGCGCTCGCGCGTCATCAAGTCGATGCGCGACCGGATGTGGGACACCGGCTTCACCGAGTTCCAGACCCCGATCATCACTGCATCCTCGCCAGAGGGCGCGCGCGACTTCCTCGTGCCGTCGCGCCTGCACCCGGGCAAGTTCTACGCGCTGCCGCAGGCGCCGCAGCAGTTCAAGCAGCTGATCATGGTGGCGGGCTTCGACCGTTACTTCCAGATCGCGCCCTGCTTCCGCGACGAGGATCCGCGCGCCGACCGTTCGCCCACCGACTTCTACCAGCTCGACGTCGAGATGAGCTTTGTCGAGCAGCAGGATGTCTTCAACGCAGTCGAACCCGTGCTGAAGGGCGTGTTCGAGGAGTTCGGCGGCGGCCGCAAGGTCGATCAGGACTGGCCGCAGATCGCCTATCGCGACGCGGCCATGTGGTACGGCACCGACAAGCCCGACCTGCGCAACCCGATCAAGATGCAGGATGTGAGCGAGCATTTCCGCGGCTCCGGCTTTGCGATTTTCGCAAAACTCCTTGAGACCGAGGGCAACGAGATCCGCGCGATCCCCGCGCCCACCGGTGGCAGCCGCAAGTTCTGCGACCGGATGAACAGCTTTGCCCAGAGCCAAGGCCTGCCCGGCATGGGCTACATCTTCTGGCGCGAGACCGACGGCCAGATGGAAGCCGCGGGCCCGCTGGCCAAGAACATCGGCCCCGAGCGGACCGAGGCGATCCGCCAGCAGCTTGGCCTTGGCGTCGGCGATGCGGCGTTCTTCCTCGGCGGCAAGCCCAAGGTGTTCGAGCCGGTCGCGGGCCGCGCGCGCACCGTCATCGGCGACGAACTGGGCCTGACCGACACCAACCGGTTCGCCTTTGCCTGGATCGTCGACTTCCCGATCTACGAGAAGGACGCCGAGACCGGCAAGATCGACTTCGAGCATAACCCCTTCTCGATGCCGCAGGGGGGCATGGACGCGCTGATGGGCGACCCGCTGGAGGTGAAGGGCTATCAGTACGACCTGGCCTGCAACGGCTATGAGCTGGTGTCGGGCGCGATCCGGAACCACAAGCCCGAGATCATGTTCAAGGCCTTCGAGATCGCGGGCTACCCGAAGGAAGAGGTCGAGAAGCGCTTCGGCGGCATGGTCAAGGCGTTCCGCTACGGCGCCCCGCCCCACGGCGGCTGCGCGGCGGGCATCGACCGGATCGTCATGCTGCTGGCCGACACGGTGAACATCCGCGAGGTCATCATGTTCCCGATGAACCAGCGCGCCGAGGACCTGATGATGAACGCCCCCTCGGACCCCACGAACGAGCAGCTGCGCGAGCTTGGTCTGCGCGTGGTGCCGAAGGAAGACTGACGGCTTCCGGCCGAGAGGGCTGGACGCCCCCTGCCCCGGCCTTAGCTCCTCTCCCGTCGCATCAGGACGGGAGAGAGAGATGACCGACTACATGGCAGGCGCCGAACCCTTCACCTTCGAGGGGGACGAGACCGGGGTGCTGGTGATCCACGGCTTCACCGGCTCGCCCCAGAGCATGCGCTACCTCGGCGAGGAACTGCACAGTCGCTATGGCTTCACCGTGGTCTGCCCCGCCCTTCCCGGCCATGGCACGACACCCGAGGCGATGGCCGAGACCGGCTATCTCGACTGGCTGGGCGCGGTCGAGGCGGAGCTGAAGGCACTGGCCGCCCGCAAGCGGCGGGTCTTCGTCACGGGGCTTTCGATGGGCGGCACGCTGACCCTGAACCTTGCCGCGCGCTTTGGCGACACGATCGCCGCCATCGCCCCGATCTCGGCCGCGGCGGGGCCCATGCCCGATCCCTTCATCGACCTGATGGCGCTGAACCCGCGGCCCGATTTCGTGCCGGGCATCGGGTCGGACATCAAGGCCGAAGGCGTGACCGAGGTCGCCTATGATCGCACCCCGGTGATCTGTCTGCGCGAGATTGCGGCGCTGATGCTGATGACGTGGAACATGCTGCCGCGCATCACCTGCCCCACCCTGGTGATCCAGGCCGAGGAAGACCATGTCGTGCCGCAGGCAAACGAGATGGAGATCGTCACGCGGATCCGCGCCGACGATATCCGCCTCCAGCGGCTGCACCACTCCTACCACGTCGCGACGCTGGACAACGACAAGGACCTGATCGTCCGGCGCGTGGGCGACTTCTTCCGCGAGATCGCCGCATCCTAGATCGACACGGCCCAGATCGACACGGCCTAGATCGCAAAAGGGCCCCGACGTCCGGCGCCGGGGCCCAAACTTTTCGAAGAGGTCTGCAAATTCCTTCCAGGAAATTTGGCGCTCAGTCCTCGAGGTGGTCCTTCTGCTTGGCGTCGACGAGGTCCTTCTCCTTCGCCTTGCGGGCCCGGAAGCGGTCGCCGTACGCGCCGACCTGGCTGTCGTCGATCACCTTGCGGGCGCGGGTGAAGATCTCGTCCTCTTCCTCGTCCATGTGGTGGGTATAGTCGTGCTGCAGCGTGTGGAACTTGTTGAGCCAGCCGGAGCTCGACATGTCCATCTCGTTCAGCGCGTCCAGCAGGTCGTCCATCTCGGCGTGTTCCTCGACCGAGTGGCGCGCGGCATCCTGGCCCCAGGTCTTTTCCATCAGCTTGGAGTAGAAGGTCTCCTCCTCGGCCGCGGCGTGGGACTTGATGTCGTAGTAGAACTCGCGCCAAGCCTCGCGGCGGGCGTCGCTCGCGCCTTCGGTGCCGGCGATCGTCTTCATCAGCGCGCGGTGCCGGTCGTGATCCGCCTTGATCTCGGCATAGATGTCGGACATCGTTTCCTCCTTGCAGTCAGTCGTGTTGGGTCAGTCGGGGGCGATCGGGGTCTGTCGGAACGCTTTGACGCGTCCCGCTGTTCCCATGTGCGGCGCTAGGACCGGCGAGGCGCGGATTTCCGCAAATCACAGAAAGCGTTACTTCCGGGGGGCAGGCGCCATGCTAGCATTCCCCGAGTCGGCGCGACGCCGGCCATGCCGGGCCCGCGGGCCCGCTGTGCCAGGATGACGATATGAGTTTTTCCCCCACCACCGCGGCGATCCGCTTCGGTTACGGCCTGTCGCCGACAATGCCGCCCCCCGCCTCTACCGCCGCCCTGATGGCCGAGCTGACCGCCCCCGACGCGATGGCCACGCGCTACCCCCTGCCCTCGCAGGAACAGGCGGTGACGCTGGGCCGCGCCCTGCGCGATGCCCGCGCGCTACAGAAGACGGAGGGCGACCGCAGTCGCAACCGCGCCGTGCGCGCGGCACGGCTGGCGCTGCGCGGCGCCGAGGCGGAGGCCTTCGTCAACCAACTGCAACGCGCGGTGCAGTCGCCGCATGGCTTCCGCGAGCGGTTGCAGTATTTCTGGTCGAACCACTTCACGGTGCAGGCCAAGAACAACATCTCCGCGCTCTACCCCACCGCCTTCGGCGAAGAGGCGATCCGCCCCCACCTGGGCGGCAGCTTTGCCGACATGCTGAAGGCCGCGACCACCCACCCCGCGATGCTGCTCTACCTCGATCAGAACAGCTCGATCGGGCCGAAGTCGCGGGCGGCGAAGCGGATGGACGCCCGGCGCAAGCGCCAGCTGGGCCTGAACGAGAACCTCGCGCGCGAGCTGATGGAGCTGCACACCCTCGGCGTGAGCGCGCCCTACACCCAGACCGACGTGCGCCAGATGGCCAAGCTGCTGACCGGGCTGGGGTTCAACTCCGAGGGCGGGTTCGTCTTTCGCCCCGGCTGGGCCGAACCCGGCGCCGAGACGGTGCTCGGCCGTCACTACGGCGGCGAGGAGCCGGCGCGGCTTGCCGACATCTTCGCAGCCCTCGACGACATCGCGGTGAACCCGGCGACGGCGAAACACATCTCGACCCAGCTCGCCACCCATTTCGTGGCCGACACGCCCGACCCCGGCCTCGTCACGGCGATGACGCAGGCCTACACCACCTCGAAGGGCGACCTGCCCACCGTCTACCGCGCGATGTTCGATCATCCGGCGGCCTGGGCGCCGGTCGGCCCCGGCGGCAAGGCGCGCCAGCCGTGGGACTTCATCGCCGCAAGCCTGCGCAGCCTAGGCCTGCCGCCCGATGCGCTCGACGGTCTCGACGCCGGTCGGGTGCAGCGGTTCCTGACCAACCCAATCAAGCTCATGGGACAGCCCTGGCAGAAACCCTCGGGGCCGGACGGCTGGCACGAGGAGGCAACGGCCTGGATCACCCCGCAGGGCCTTGCCGCACGGATCGACTGGGCGATGAAGGTGAACCGCTTCCTGACCCTTGCCGACGCGGGCCCCACCCCCGCCCGCGGGAAAGATACCGATAGCGGTATGGGCACAGGCACAGGCACGGACATGGCTGGCGACGGCATGTCGGGCAGCATGAGCGGCGACATGGGTGGCGAGATGGGAGGCGGCATGCCGGCGGCAGACAGCAACGCCGCCGACACGCCCCGGGCGAAGGGGCGCGCCGCGGGCGGCGATCCGATGCCCGACCCCCGGGCCTTCGTGCAGACCGCGCTTGCCGATGCGGCAAGCCCGACCCTGATCCAGGCCGCGGCCCGCTCCGAAAGCCGGGCCGAGGGTGTGGGGCTGATCCTGGCCTCCGCCGATTTCAACCGCCGCTGACCCCTGACGCGCGAGGGCACCATGTCCGACTTCCCGACCTCCCCGACCCGCCGCACCTTTCTGAAGGCCTCGGCACTGATCGGCTGCTCGGCCGCCGCCTGGCCGCTGATGACCCATGTCACCCTGGCCTCGGCCCCGGGCGACGACCGGCTGGTCGTGATCATCCTGCGCGGCGCGATGGACGGGCTCGATGTCGTCCGGCCCGTCGGCGACAAGGATTGGGCGGCGCTCCGCACCCCCGACCTCAACGGCAACCAGCCGCCCGTGATGCTTGACAATTTCTACGCGCTGAACCCCGCGCTCGGCGATCTGATGCCGCTCTGGCAGGCGGGGGAGCTTGGCTTTGCCCATGCCGTCGCCACCCCCTACCGCAACAAGCGCAGCCATTTCGACGGGCAGGACATCCTAGAGGCCGGGACCGGCCTCGACGTGCCCGACCTGAGGGTGCGCGACGGCTGGCTGAACCGGATGCTGCAATCGGTGCCGGGGATCGAGGCCGAAACCGCCTTTGCCGTGGGCCGTGACGACCTCAAGGTGATTGGCGGCAAGGCGCGCTATTCCAGCTGGGCCCCCGATACCCGACTGATCCTCAGCCAGCAGAGCCGGCTGTTGCTGGAACAGGTCTACCACGACGATCCGCTGTTCGCGCAGGCCGGCACCCAGGCGATGGACCTGGCCGACCAGCTGGGCGACGATAAGCCGATGGATCCGCGCCAGATGCGGCAGGCGGCGCAGCGGGCCGACCAGGCCTCGGCCCTTGCCGCCTTCGCCGCCGACCGGATGCGCGAAAAGACCCGCATCGCCGCCTTCTCGATCAGCGGCTGGGACACGCACCGCCGCCAGTCGGGCGTGCTCAGGACCCAGCTGACCGGACTTGCCCGGGCGATCCTTGCGCTGAAGAAGGGGCTTGGCCCCGAATGGAAGCGCACCACCGTCCTCGCCATGACCGAATTCGGTCGCACCGCGCGCGAGAACGGCACCGGCGGCACCGACCACGGCACCGGCGGCGCGATGCTGATGGCGGGCGGCGCGATCCGCGGCGGCAAGGTCTACGGCCGCTGGCCGGGGCTGAGCGAGACAGCGCTCTACCAGCGGCGCGACCTGATGCCGACCGCCGATGTGCGGCTCTATGCCGCCTGGGCGATGCGAGGGATGTACGGGATCGACCGCACGACGCTGAGCGACAAGATCTTCCCGGGGCTCGACATGGGCGACGATCCGCGCATGCTCTTGTGATCACGAAGGGCGCAGCCTGCTTTTCACCGCCCCCGGAATTCGCCTAGGATCGCGCCGTGATGAAGAGCAACGGGGGACATGGTGAATTTCTTCAGAAGCTGGACGGGGATCGCGATCCTGGCCGCGGTGGCGGTGGCGCTGCTCCTGCTCGGCAACGCGCAGTTGGAGCGTAGGATTGCCGAGATCGGGGATCCGCTGATGCCGTCGAGCGACACGAGCAGCTCCGGCAGCCCCGCCCCCGAGACAGGCAGCCCGGACACTTCGGCCCGAAACGACGGTTCAGCCGAGGCGACGCAAGCCACCGCCCCGGAGGCCGGCACGACGCCGAAGGGCGGAACGGACACGCCGAAGCCGTCCGAGACCGGCTCCGCGGCAGACACCACCGCCCCGCAAGCGGCTGACGGAAAGGCTGCCGCAAGCGCCCCTGCGCCCACCCCCGGTGCGAGCACGGCAGGAAAGACCGCGGCGGACAAGGGCACGGACAACGCCTCCGTCGCCGCCAGTGACCCGGGCGCCGACAAGACGACGTTCGACAAGGCGGCGGCGGACAAGACGGCACGCACCGCGCCTTCCGCGGCCCCCAGCGTGGCGACCGGCACCGCCACCGACGGCACCCAGGCCCTGTCGGGCGACACCCTGCGTATCGGTGACGCAAGCTTTCGCATCGCCGGCCTGACCTGCCCCTCCCCCGACAGCGACGCAGGCCGCCGCGCCAGCGCCACGGCCCACAGCTTCATGCAGAGCCGCGGCACGATGACCTGCAACTGGCACGAGACCTCCGCCGGGCGGATCGGCGACTGTACCGCCGATACCGGCGACGGTGTGCGGCGCCTGTCGGACGTGCTGCGCGCCTCGGGCGACTGCCGTTGACGCGGCCCGCCGACCGTCGCCGCCCCCGCGGCATCCCCGGCCGGGCCGCACGGCGGGGGATTGCCTGACCCCGGGGCCTGCGCTACCCCGTCAGGATCCCTTCGCCCCACTGCAGAGCGAGCATCCCATGGCGCAGACCCCGAAATTCGGCCGACCGCTTCCCGACTGGACCCCGCCGCGTGCGCCCGATGCCGAGGTGCTTGAGGGCCGGTTCGCCCGGCTCGAACGACTCGATGCCGATCGCCACGCGGCCGACCTTCACCGCGCGAACTCCGCCTCCGACGCGATCTGGAACTACCTGCCCTACGGCCCGTTCGGCGCGGCGGCCGCCTATCACCGCTGGGCGCGCGAGATGGAGGGCAGCACCGACCCATTCTTCTATGCGATCCGCGACCGCGCCACCGGGCACCTCGGCGGTGTCGCCAGCTACCTGCGCATCACCCCCTCCGTGGGCACGATCGAGGTGGGGCACATCAACCTTTCCCCCGAGCTGCAGCGCACCCCCGCCGCGACCGAGGCGATGTACCTGATGATGCAATGGGCCTTCGAGGCGGGCTACCGGCGCTACGAATGGAAATGCGACGCGCTGAACCTGCCGTCGCGGCGCGCGGCGCAGCGGCTGGGCTTCAGCTACGAGGGCACCTTCCGGCAGGCCACGATCTACAAGGGCCGCAACCGCGACACCGCCTGGTTCGCCGCGATCGACGCCGACTGGCCGCCGCTCAAGGCCGCGTATCAGGCCTGGCTTGCGCCCGGCAACTTCACCGACGCGGGCGGCCAGATCGAGCGTCTGTCGGACCTCACCCGCCTTGTCAGGGTCTCGGACGATCCGGGTCTGAAGGGCTGACCCTCCGGCCGTTTCTGGCGTCCTGCCACAGGCCCGCATCGGCGATCCACCAGCCCGGCTGATACATCGACAGCGCCGCCGCCCCCTGCGCCGCCCCGCCGGCACTGGCGAAGAGGCCGAAGCAGGTGGCGCCCGACCCCGACATCCGCGCCAGCAGGCAGCCGGGCAGCGCCGACAGCGCGCGAAGCACCTGCTCCACCTCGGGGCAAAGCGCCATCGCCGGCGCCTCGAGATCGTTGCGCTGCATCGACAGCCAGCCGGCCAGCGCCGCCGCGTCAGGCCAGGCCGGCAGGGTTTCGGGCATCGGCGGGTTGTCGGGGCTGGCAAGCGCGCGAAACACCGCCGGGGTCGATACCGCGACGCCGGGATTGGCCAGCACCATCCACACCGGCGGCACCCCCGCCACCGGGCTCAGCCGTTCGCCAAGGCCCTGCATCCGCGACGCTTCCGCCGCCACGCAGACCGGCACGTCGGCCCCCAGCCGCATCAGCGCCTCCGCCCCGGGCATTTCCCGGCCCGTGAGCGCCGACAACGCCCGCAGGCCCGCCGCCGCGTCCGAGGACCCGCCGCCGATCCCCGCCGCCGCGGGCAGATGCTTGTCGAGGGTCAGGGCCACGCCGTCAGCCCCGAGGAGCTGCGCGGCGCGCAGGACGAGGTTGTCGCCACCCACCGGCACCCCCTCCGCACGCGGGCCGGTCACGCGCAGCGTCAGCCCCGCACCGGGGGCAGCACTCACCCGGTCACCTACATCCGCGAACACCACCAAGCTGTCGAGCAGATGATAGCCGTCGGCCCGGCGGCCGGTGACATGCAGCGTAAGGTTGACCTTGGCCGGGGCGAAGGCCTCAGCCGGCATGGTCAGCCGCCATTGGTCGTCACGGGGTTGGAGGCCTTGGCCGGCTCTTCCGGCATCTTGCCCTCCTCCTTCAGCACCGCGTCCAGCCCCTTCGACAGCTTCTCGCGCAGCCGCGCGGCCAGCTGATCGTCGGGCCCGTAGGACAGCGCGCGGCGCCACTGGAACTGCGCTTCCAGCTTGCGGCCCACCGCCCAGTAGACATCGCCCAGGTGATCCGTGACCACCGGGTCCACCGGCTCCATCTCCGACGCCTTCTCCATCACCGGCAGGGCCTTTTGCACGTCGCCCATGCGGTAATAGGCCCAGGCCAGGCTGTCGCGGATGAAGCCGTCGTTCGGCCGCTCCGACACCGCCTTCTTGATCAGGTCGAGCGCCTCGTCCAGCTTCTCGCCCCGGTCGACCAGCGCATAGCCGAGGTAGTTCAGCACCTCGGGCTGATCCGGATTGAGCTTGAGCGCCTCGCGCAGGTCGGGCTCGGCCCGGGACCAGTCTCCCGCGCGTTCCTCGGACATGCCGCGCATGTAGAAGACCACCCAGTCCCCGGCCTCGCGCTTCACGCCGATCAGGTCGACCGCCTTGTCGTAGGCCTTGACCGCCTCGCCCCAGCGCTCCTGCTGGCGCAGCATGTCGGCATAGCCGGCCTGCACCTCGAGGACCTGCGGATAGACCTTGGACAGACGGCCGAGGATATCGGTCGCCTCCGCCGCCCGCCCCTGGTCGTAGAGGGTGTCGGCCCGGCCCATCTCGGCCACGAAATAGGACGGGTCGTCCTTGGGCACCGACCCGTAGACGTCAAGCGCGAGGTCGTATTGCCCTTCCTTGTTCAGAAGCTGCGCGGTCAGCAGCGCGGCCCCGGTCAGGTGCGGCCGCAGATGCAGCGCAATGCGCGAGAACATCAGCGTGTAGCTGTCCGACGCCTGCCCCTGCAGCGCGGTGGCCACGGTAAAGAACACTTCGGCCAGCCCGTCGCGGGCATTGCGCACCACCGTGAACGGCAGCGTCTCGCCGGCCTTGAGCTTTTCGCGCATCGCGTCGATGCCCGGGTCGCTGCCCTGCGGGAAGTTCGCGTCGAGAAGCTGCAGCGCCTGCTTGCCGCGTTCCAGCTGGCTGAGGATCTGCGCCTCGGCGATCAGGCCGCGGCGGGTCAGTTGCATGCCCTCGGGGCCCTTGCCGCCTAGGATCTTCTCGGCGCCCTCGAAATCGCCGACCGACGCCAGCGCCAGCGCCTTGTGATACAGGCCGAACCCCTGCATTGCCGGCGCCTTGATCACCTTGTCGAAGGCGGCGGTGGCCTCGCTCATCTTGCCGGCGCCGAGATCGGACCAGGCGGAGACCAGACCGTCGACCAGCGACCCCACGCCCGACCCCTTGTCCAGCTCGGCCAGGACCGCGTCGTATTGGCCCTTGTCCAGCTGATCGCCCAGCAACACGAGAAGCGCGACCTGGCTGCGGATGTGGCGCTTCTGCATGTCCCGGGCGATCGGGACGGCGGCCCCGAAATTGCCGAGCAGCACGTCGGACTGGATCGCCGTCTCCATGATCGCCGGCTGGGTGTTGTCCAGCGCCAGAAGCTGGCCGGTATAGCGCGCCGCGGCGGCGTAATCGCTGTCGTGGCTGGCCTGGCGCGCGGCAAGGTAGGCGCCGGCCGTGCCCGCGGGCAGCAGCGTCAGCGCATCGTCCTGCGCCGCCTTCGCCGGAACTTGCTTGGCGGCGGCCTCGCCCTGGGTCGCGGCGACAAGCGGCAGCGGCAGGGCGACGAGGCCGGCGGCAAAGGCGGAGACGAGGCCAAGGCGGAGGGCACGCATCAGATCGGGTCCTTTCACGGGCTAAATCGCTTCCCCAAAGCTAATGGCCCGCCCCGCCGGAGGCAATGAGCAGGCCCGCGCAATCCGATCTTTTCGCGAAATCCCGCGGAACCGATCACTGCTTTGCGCGTTAGCTGACGGGATTGGTGCGGCGGCAGGCAGACCGGGAACGGTGCGGCCCCCGGCGCAGGCCGTGCACCAGTCCCACTTTCCCCTTTTCCGTCACGACCCGCCGCCATCTGGCAGCGGCGCCGATGTGCCCCGCACGACCGCGGCCGCGCAGGACATCTGCCTTACATGTTGGGGTAGTTCGGCCCGTCGCCGCCCTGGGGCGTGGTCCAGTTGATGTTCTGGCTCGGGTCCTTGATGTCGCAGGTCTTGCAGTGCACGCAGTTCTGGAAGTTGATCTGGAACTTCGCCTCGGCGCCCTCGCCCACGACCTCGTACACCCCTGCCGGGCAGTAGCGCTGCGCAGGTTCGGCATATTTCGGCAGGTTGACCCCGATCGGAACCGACGGATCCTTGAGCTTCAGGTGGCAGGGCTGGCTTTCCTCGTGGTTGGTGAAGGAAAAGCTCACGTTGGTCAGCCGGTCGAAGCTGAGCACGCCATCGGGTTTCGGATAGTCGATCGGCTGGAAATCCTTCGCCTCGCCGGTCGCGGCGGCATCGGACTTGCCATGACGGAGCGTACCGAAGAGCGAGAAGCCCAGCGTGTTGGTCCACATGTCGAGCCCGCCAAGCGCGAGGCTGGGCCAGAGGCCCCATTTCGACCACATCGGCTTCACGTTGCGGACCTTCTTCAGATCCTCGCCGATGTCGCCCTCGCGCACATCCTTTTCATAGGCGGTCAGCTCATCGCTCGCCCGGCCCGCCTCGATCGCGGCATGGGCGGCCTCGGCCGCGGCGATGCCCGAAAGCATAGCGTTATGGTTGCCCTTGATCCGCGGCACGTTGACCATGCCCGCCGAACATCCCAGAAGCGCCACGCCCGGCGCCACCATCTTGGGCAGCGATTGCAGGCCGCCCTCGGAAATCGCCCGCGCGCCATAGGCCACGCGCTTGCCGCCCTTCAGAAGCTCGGCCACCATCGGGTGATGCTTGAAGCGCTGGAATTCCATGTAGGGGTAGAGGTAGGGGTTCTTGTAGTTCAGGTGAACCACGAAGCCCACGTAGACCTGATTGTTCTCAAGGTGATAGACGAAGGACCCGCCGCCCGCGTTCGAGTTCAGCGGCCAGCCCATCGTGTGGGTCACCGAACCCGCCTTGTGCTTGGCCGGGTCGATCTCCCAGATCTCCTTCATGCCGAGGCCGAACTTCTGCGGACAATGGCCTTTCGACAGGTCGTACTTGGCGATCACCTCTTTCGACAGCGACCCGCGCACCCCCTCGGCAAGGAAGACATACTTGCCGTGCAGTTCCACCCCCGGCTCGTATCCCGGGCCCTCGGTGCCGTCGGGGTTCTTGCCGAACTCGCCCGCGACCACGCCCTTCACGCCGCCCTTCTCGTCATAGACCAGCTCGGAACACGACATGCCCGGGAAGATCTCCACCCCCATCTCCTCGGCCTGTTCGGCCATCCAGCGGCAGACATTGCCCATCGAGACGATGTAATTTCCGTGGTTCGACATCAGCGGCGGCATCGGCCCGTTCGGGATCTTCATCTGCCCGCCCTCGCCCAGCACGAAGAACCGGTCCTCAGTCACGGGGGTGTTGAGGGGGGCGCCCTTTTCCTTCCAGTCCGGGATAAGGCGGTTCAGGCCGACCGGGTCGAGCACGGCGCCCGACAGGATATGCGCCCCCACCTCGGAGCCCTTTTCGAGGACGACGACGTTCAGACCCTCGTCGAGCTGCTTGAGCCGGATCGCGGCGGAGAGGCCCGCGGGGCCTGCGCCGACGATCACGACATCATATTCCATCGCTTCGCGGGTGGTCTCGGTCATCATCTACCTCCTGGGGGCGCACGTCCGGCGCCGTCTCGTCCCTTAATTCGCGGCTCCAGCGTTAGCGCGCCGATGCGCGCAGGGCAATCGTGACGCCGCATCAGAAGGATGCAAGCGCAGAAAAAACGTGCTCCGGCGCCGGTGGCCACGGCGCCACTTTCCACACTCCTGCCCCCGCCATCCCCCGTGCCCCACACCGGCACACAACCGCAGGCCTAACCGCTCCCCCCGCCTTGCCTCTTGCATTTGCCCCCCATCCCGGGTCAGGTGAGGAGAAACGTGGAACGGCGCCATGGCCTCCGGAGGAGGCCAAGTGGCGTCTTTTTTGCAAAGTGACCGATGGAAAAGATCCCGATGACACGCGCGGGCTACACCGCGCTCGACGAAGAACTGAAGGTGCTCAAGTCCAAGGAGCGGCCCGAGGTGATCCGTGCGATCGCCGAGGCACGCGAACATGGCGACCTGTCGGAAAACGCCGAATACCACGCCGCCCGCGAGAAGCAGAGCTTCATCGAGGGCCGGATCAAGGAACTCGAGGGCATCCTCGGGCGTGCCGACGTCATCGACCCGGCCAAGATGTCGGGCACGATCAAGTTCGGCGCCACGGTGACGCTGGTCGACGAGGACACCGACGAGGAACGCACCTACCAGATCGTCGGCGAGGCCGAGGCGGATATCGAGCGCGGCCTGCTCAACATCAAGTCGCCGCTGGCCCGCGCGCTGATCGGCAAGGATGAGGGCGACAGCGTCGAGGTGCGCACGCCCGGCGGCGAGAAGGCCTACGAGGTCCTGTCCATCCGCTTCGTCTGAGCGGAGGCCCGGGAGGGGTGTCCGGAGGGTCGGGAATGAACGAGAAATCAAGCGAACCCGGCGGCGCGCCGGGCGCGAGCGATGACGCGGATCGGCCGGTCGCGACCGGCGGCAACGTGTCGGAAGCCCTGCGCGCCGACGCGCAGGAGATGGCGGCGCGGCTTGCCGCGCAGCCATCGGCAGCGCCACGGCTTGGCGGCGCCCATGCGGCCCCCGGCGGGAACGGCGCGAGAGCCGGAAACGGCGGCACCGACACCACCGGTGCGGGCACCGCGCAGCGCGCCTCGGCGGGCAGCGCCGGGCCGGGTGGTGGGGCGGGTGCCGGGCCGGGTGGCGGAGCGGGCCCCGGTCCGGGCGCCGCCCCGCGGACCGTCAGCGGACAGGTCTCCGGCTTCGGCACCTATGCCCGCCAGCGCCCGCCCGAGCGGATCACCCAGACCGAGGTGATCGCCGGAGCGCTGACCCTGATCTGGGTGATCGCGGTGGGCACCTTCTTCGGCCTGACCGGCGGCTCGGTCACCGGCAGCGGCGCGCTGACCGCGGTGATGACCCTGCTTGCGGTGTTCCTGCCGGTCGCGATGATCTGGGTCGCGGCCCTGAACGCCCGCACCGTGCGCGACCTGCGCGAGGAGGCCCAGCGTCTGCAGGCCGCCGTCGACGGCATGCGCGCGGCCTATGTCCAGCACAGCCAGGCCGCCTCCCTTGGGATTCGCCCGACCGTCGAGAAGAAGCTCGACGAGATCGCCGCCGCCCAGCGACAGACCGACGCCACGCTTGCCACCTTTACCTCGCGCCGCGACCACCAGCGGGTGATCCCGTCGATCGACCGCAAGGCCGCGCTGACCATCGCACCCGCCGCCGCGGCTGACGAACAGCCCCGCCTCGCCCTTGGCACCGCGCCGGATGAGGGCCAGCGCCCGGTCGAGACGCAGGCCTTCGTGCGCGCCCTGAACTTTCCCGAGTCGGTCGACGACAAGGAAGGGTTCCGGGCCCTGCGCGCCGCCCTCGAGGACCGCGAGACCGCGCGCCTGATCCGGGCGGCACAGGACGTGCTGACCCTGCTCAGCGAGGACGGCATCTACATGGACGACCTCAAGCCCGACCGTGCCCGCCCCGAGGTCTGGCGCCTTTTCGCGCAGGGGCAGCGCGGCCACGCGATCTCGGGCCTCGGCGGCGTGCGCGACCGGTCGAGCCTTGCACTGACCGCGGGGCGGATGCGCGCGGACCCGGTGTTTCGCGACGCAGCGCACCACTTCCTGCGCCAGTTCGACAAGAGCCTGGCCACCTTCGAGAAGGCCGCGACCGACCAGGACCTGGCCAACCTGGCCGAAACCCGGACGGCCCGCGCCTTCATGCTGTTCGGCCGGGTGACCGGAACCTTCGACTGAGTGTTTCCGGATCACACACTAATCACGGCGGCGTGACGCGGCTATCCTGACCGCGTTTCCGGGCAGATCCTCCTCCCGGTCCGGAGAGGTCGCACCCCCATGGTTCTGTCCACGCTCGCCCACACCCGCCGGCACGTCCGTGTTGCACTGTCCACCGCCGAAGGGCGCCTACGCCTGGCCGCGGGCCGCCCGCCCAGGCTGAGCGGCGCCTACCCCGATTACACCACCGCACTGGCCGCCGTGCCCCCAGGCGCGATGGGCGGCTACGACCATGCCGAGATCGCCGATGTCGCCTTCGAGGCGATGTGCGCCCTGACGCTGTGGGACTATCCCGTGATGCTCTGGCTGCGCGAGATGTGGCACGACGGCATCGGCATCGTCGACGCGGGCGGACACATGGGGACCAAGTACATCGCCTTCGGGCCACACCTGGCGATCGACCGCGCCCGCTGGACCGTCCTCGACCTGCCGGCGATCTGCGCCGCCGGACGTGCGCGGCAGGCCCGCGGCGCGCTGCCCACGGCGATCGGGTTCGCCACCGCGCCGCAGGAGGTGCCGGCCTGCGACATCCTGCTCGGCTCGGGCCTGATGCAATACATGGACGCGCCGCTTGCGTCCCTGATCGGGGCGCTGCCGGCGCGCCCCCGGAGGATCATCCTCAACAAGGTCGCCACGCGCGAGGGGCCGACGGTGGTGACGCTGGAGCGGATCGGCGGCGCGCGGGTTCCCTACCAGATCCGCAACCGCGCCGGGTTCGAGGCCGAGCTCGCCGCCCTGCCCGGCTATCGTCTGCGCGACCAATGGGAGATCGCGGGCCTGCAACGGGTGATCGGGACCCACCCCGCGCTCGGCCCGAGCGACAGCCGGGGCTACGTGCTCGACCTGGCGGAGTGACACGGCAGGCGCCCTCGTCGTCGCGCCTCCGCGCGCTCCTCGTGGCCGGGGCGGACGACGCGTGCCCGCGAAGGGCACAAGGAGACGGCCGTGGGGGTCGCAATCTGCGTCGCAGTCAGCCGAAGCTCCCCGCGAACTCCTTCCTCAGCAGCGCCTTCTGCACCTTGCCCATGGTGTTGCGCGGCAGTTCCGGCAGCACCGCATAGCCCTTGGGCTGCTTGAACTTCGCAAGCCGCGCTTCAAGCGCCGTGCGGATCGCCGCCTCGTCCGGCCCGTCGCCCGTGGGCACCAGCACGGCAAACACCGCCTCGCCGAAATCCGGGTGGGGCACGCCGATCACCGCCGATTCCAGCACACCTGGCTGTTCGTCCAGCACCAGCTCGACCTCCTTGGGATAGACATTGTAGCCGCCCGTGATGATCAGGTCTTTCTGCCGCCCGACGATCGAGATGTAGCCGCGGTCGTCCTGGGTTCCGATGTCGCCGGTGATGAAGAACCCGTCCTCGCGCAGTTCCTCGCGGGTCTTTTCCGGCATCTGCCAGTAGCCCTGGAACACGTTCGGCCCGCGCACCTCGATCATCCCCGGCTCTCCCTGCGGCAGCGCCGCGCCGGTTGCGGGGTCGGTGATCTTCACCTCCACCCCCGGCAACGGAAAGCCCACCGTCCCCGCCCGGCGGTCGCCGTCATAGGGGTTCGAGGTGTTCATGTTGGTTTCGGTCATTCCGTAGCGCTCGAGGATGCGGTGCCCTGTGCGTGCCTCGAAGGCGAGGTGCGTCTCGGCCAGGAGCGGCGCCGAACCGGAGGTGAAAAGGCGCATGTGCTGCGCGATGTCGCGGGTGAAGCGCGGATCGTCCAGCAGGCGGGTATAGAAGGTGGGCACCCCCATCATCGAGGTCGCCCGGGGCAGGTGCGCAAGCACCGCGTCGGTCGAGAAGCCCGGCAGGAAGATCATCGACCCGCCCGCCAGCAGCACCGTGTTCGAGGCGACGAACAAGCCGTGGGTATGGAAGATCGGCAGCGCATGAAGGAGGACATCCTCCGAGGTGAAGTGCCAGAACGCCACCAGCACCTCGGCATTGGACAGAAGGTTCGCATGGCTCAGCATCGCGCCCTTCGACCGGCCCGTGGTGCCGGAGGTATAGAGAAAGGCGGCAAGGTCCTCCGGCGCCCGATCCACGGGGGTGAAGCTGTCGGGCCGGGCCGCCACGAGATCGGCAAAGCTGCCCGCACCGTCGGCCCCCATGGTCAGGGTCCGGGCGCCATGTGCGGCCGCGACCGGCGCGAGGGCATCGCGCTTCGCCGGATCGCAAAGGAACACGCGCGGCGTCGCGTTGCCAAGGAAATACCCCACCTCGTCGGGCGTATAGCCGGTGTTCAGCGGCAGGAAGATCGCTCCGGCCATCACCGTCGCGGCATAGAGCGCCAGCGCCTCGGGGCTTTTGGCCACCTGCACCGCCACCCGGTCGCCCGGCGCGACCCCCTCGGCCACCAGCGCATCGGCCTGCCGCGCGATCAACGCGTGGAAGGCGCGGCCCGTGATCTCGGTCCCGTCGGGCAGGATCAGGAAAGCGTCGTCGCGCGCGGCAAGCGGCGCGAAGAGCGCGTCGTAAAGTGTGTTGGCCATGGGCTCCTCCATCCGGTCGGCCATTTCTGGCACTTCGGGGAAAGAGGCTCAAGGTGGCGGGAGACGCGGCACCACTTCATCCGCCCCTGCCACGGGGTCGCGACCCGGGATCCGGGCGGCGCCCGCCCTCCCCCGGCAGGGCACAATGGCAACGTCTACGCACGGACAAACGCTGGAAGGGGTGGGTCAGCTACAGTGCAGACCATGAACGTAGGGCAGCGCCCGCCCGAGGCCGGGCGGGTGCCTGATCGAGGCTCAGCAGAGCAATCTCAGGCGGCCTTTACCGCGCGGACATGCGGGGCGGCCTCGATCACCAGCGGGTGCAGGCCCTCGCCCCCCGCCTCGATCGCGGCGAAAAGCTGGGCGCGCATCCGCGGCTCCCAGAAGTCGCTGATGTGGGCGGCAACCCCGGCGACGCCCTCGTCATGGGGTTTCGAGGCGAAGAAGGTGGCGATCTGGTTCGCCATGCGGATCAGCTTGTCAGGCGACATCTGCGTTCCTTTCCGGACGGATGCGGTCGGGATGGGTGAAGACCTCGAACCCGTCGCCGCGGGCGAGGCCTATGAGGGTAAGGCCCAGTGCCTCGGCCAGCCGCACGGCATGGGCGGTGGGGGCCGAGACGGCAATCATCACCGGCGCCCCGAGGGCGGCGCATTTCTGCACCATGTCGATGGAGACCCGGCAGGTAAGCACTACCGCCCCCATGCCAGTGTCCACACCCCCGGCAAGCAGCGCCCCCGCCAGCTTGTCGAGCGCGTTGTGCCGGCCCACGTCCTCGCGCGCCAGAACCATGCCGCGGCCGGGGATGAAAAATCCCGCGCCATGGGCGGCCCGCGTGACGTCGTGCAGCGACTGGTGGCCGGGCAGCGCGGCCATCGCCGCCGTCACCTGTGCCGGGGTCAGGGAAAGCGCGGCGGTAACCTGGGCCACATCGCGCAGCACCGCCTCGATCGAATCGAGACCGCAGAGGCCGCAGCCCACCGGCCCGGCCATGTGCCTGCGCCGCGCGGCGAGACGGGCCTCGGCCTCGGTGCCAAGCCACATCTGAACGTCGATCCCGGCCGCACCCACGAGGACCTGCAGGTCCTCGATCTCGTCCGGGGTGGCGATCCCCTCGGTCAGGGCGAAGCCACGCCCGAAATCTTCCAGATCCGCGGGCGTGGCCATCATTACCGCCTGCGTCGTGCCGTTGAAGGACAGCGCGACGGGCATCTCCTCGGGCAGTTCGCGCTGGCGCTCCGACGTCTCACCGCCCCGGTAAACCCGGGTGGTGTGCGGACGGTGTGCCTTGGCGGGGCGTTTTTTCATCACTCGGCCGCCGGCAGCACGCGGCGGGCGGCCTCGGACTGCGCCTCGTATTCCACCTGCCATTCGGAGGGGCCGTTCGAGGGCGCGACCTGCACCGCCGTCACCTTGTATTCCGGGCAGTTCGTCGCCCAGTCCGAGAAGTCGGTGGTGATGACGTTGGCCTGCGTCTCGGGGTGGTGGAAGGTGGTGTAGACCACCCCGGGCGCCACCCGGTCGGTGACCTTCGCACGCAGGCTGGTTTCCCCGGTGCGCGACGCCAGCCGCACCCAGTCGCCGCTACGCAGCCCGCGATCCTCGGCATCCTGGGGGTGGATCTCCAGCACGTCCTCGGCATGCCAGGCAGTGTTGTCGGTGCGCCGGGTCTGGGCACCCACGTTGTACTGGCTGAGGATCCGCCCGGTGGTCAGCAGAAGCGGGAAGCGCGGGCCCACCTTCTCATCCGTCGCGACATATTCGGTGCGGATGAACTTGCCCTTGCCGCGAACAAAGCCGTCGACGTGCATGATGGGCGAACCCTCGGGGTGTTCGTCGTTGCACGGCCACTGCACGGATCCCAACTCGGTGATCCGCTCGTAGGTCACGTTGGCAAAGCTGGGCGTCGTGGCCGCGATCTCGGCCATGATCTGCGAGGGGTGGGTATAGGTCCAGCCCGCGCCCATGGCATTGGCCAGCGCCTGCGTCACCTCCCAGTCGGCATAGCCGTTCTTCGGTGCCATCACGCGGCGGACCATGTTGATCCGGCGCTCGGCATTGGTGAAGGTCCCGTCCTTTTCAAGGAAGCTCGACCCCGGCAGGAAGACATGGGCGTAATTCGCCGTCTCGTTCAGGCAGAGGTCGTGGACGATGACGCAGTCCATCGCCGCCAGACCCGCCGCGACATGGTGGGTGTCGGGGTCGGATTGCAGGATGTCCTCGCCCTGGATGTAGAGGCCCTTGAACGTGCCCTCGACCGCCGCATCCAGCATGTTGTTGATGCGCAGGCCGGGCTCATCCGAGATCTTGGTGTTCCAAAGCGTCTCGAAGATCGCGCGGACCTCGGGGTTCTTGACGTGGCGATAGCCCGGCAATTCGTGCGGGAACGACCCCATGTCGCAGGAGCCCTGCACGTTGTTCTGGCCGCGCAGCGGGTTCACGCCGACGCCCGGACGGCCGATGTTGCCGGTCATCATGGCAAGGTTGGCGATGGCAATGACCGAGGTGGAGCCCTGGCTGTGCTCGGTCACGCCGAGGCCGTAGTAGATCGCCCCGTTGCCGCCACCGGCATAGAGGCGGGCAGCCTTGCGCACCTCCTCGGCCGGGACGCCGGTGGCGGATTCGACCGCCTCGGGGCTGTGGCTCTCGTCGGCGACGAACGCCATGTAATCGGCGAATTCGTCCCAGTCGCAGCGTTCGCGGATGAACGCCTCGTCATAGAGCTTTTCGGTGACGATGACATGTGCCAGCGCCGTCAGCATGGCGACGTTGGTGCCGGGCTTCAGCGGCAGGTGGTGCGCCGCGCGGATGTGCGGCGACTTCACCAGGTCGATGCGGCGCGGGTCGATGACGATCAGCTTCGCCCCCTGCCGCAGCCGCTTCTTCATGCGGCTCCCGAAGACCGGGTGGCCATCGGTCGGGTTGGCGCCGATGACGATCATCACGTCCGAATGCTCGACCGAGTCGAAATCCTGCGTTCCGGCCGAGGTGCCGAAGGTCTGGCCCAGGCCATAGCCGGTGGGCGAATGGCAGACCCGGGCGCAGGTGTCGGTGTTGTTGTTTCCAAAGACCTGTCGGGTCAGCTTCTGCACGAGGTAGGTTTCCTCGTTCGTGCAGCGCGACGAGGTGATGACGCCGATCGAATCCTGCCCGTATTCGGCCTGCAACCCGCGCATGCGGTCGGCGGCGAAGGTCAGCGCCTCGTCCCATTCGACCTCGCGCCACGGATCCTCGATCCGCTCGCGCACCATGGGTTTCAGCACGCGGTCCTGATGCTGGGCATAGCCCCAGGCGAAGCGGCCCTTGACGCAGGAATGCCCGCGGTTCGCCTTGCCGTCCTTCCACGGCACCATGCGCACCAGCTCATCGCCGCGCATCTCGGCCTTGAAGGAGCAGCCGACGCCGCAATAGGCGCAGGTGGTGATGACGGAATGTTCCGGCGTGCCGATCTCGTGCACCGCCTTTTCGCGCAGGGTGCCGGTGGGGCAGGCCTGCACGCAGGCTCCGCAGCTGACGCATTCCGACCCGAGGAAGCTTTCGTGCATCCCCGCGCTGACGCGGCTGTCCCAGCCCCGCCCCTCGATCGTCAGGGCAAAGGTGCCCTGCACCTCTTCACAGGCCCTGACGCAGCGCGAACAGACGATGCATTTCGACGGATCGTAGGTGAAATAGGGGTTGGATTCGTCCCGCGGCAGGTAATCGGGGTTGCCCATGTCACCATCGAGCATGCCGCGCAGGCCCCGTTCCCCCAGACCACGGGCGCGCGCATCGCCTTTGGCCAGCGTGCCGGAGCCGTCGTCATAATGGTTCGCGCCGGGCTGATAGCGCACGTCGCGCAGGCCCACGGCGCCGGCCATCTCCTGCAATTCGCAATCGCCGTTGGCCACGCAGGTCAGGCAGTCCAGCGGGTGGTCGGAGATATAGAGCTCCATCACCCCGCGGCGCAGGTCCTTGAGCTTGCCGGTCTGCGTGTGCACGACCATGCCCGCCGCCACCGGCGTGGTGCAGGAAGCGGGCGTGCCGTTGCGGCCCTCGATCTCGACAAGGCACAGGCGGCAGGAGCCGAAGGCATCGACCATGTCGGTGGCGCAGAGTTTGGGGATGGTGATCCCCGTCTCCTTGGCCGCCCGCATGACCGAAGTACCCTCGGGCACCGTGACCTCGGCACCGTCGATCGTCAAAGTCACCATCGTCGTCGACCGGCTGGCGGGGGTGCCGAAATCCTGGTCGAGGCTGGTGGGAATGATGAAGTCCTTCATTCGGCGGCCTCCTGATGGGTGCCCGTGAATTCGTCGGGGAAATGGGTCAGCGCGCTCATCACCGGGTAGGGCGTGAAGCCCCCCAGCGCGCAGAGCGAGCCGAATTTCATAGTGTTGCACAGGTCGGTGAGGATCGGGATCGCGCTGGCATCACCGCCCGCGATCCGCTCCAGCGTCTCGACGCCGCGCACGGCGCCGATGCGGCAGGGGGTACATTTGCCGCAGCTTTCGATCGCGCAGAACTCCATCGCGAAGCGCGCCATTTCCAACATGTCCGCCGTGTCGTCGAAGATCGTCAGGCCCGCATGGCCGACCAACCCGTCGGCGCCCGCGAATTCCTCGTAGCCGAAGGGGGTATCGAACAGCGCGGGCGGGAAGTAGGCGCCCAGCGGCCCGCCCACCTGCACCGCCTTCACCGGGCGGCCGCTGGCGGTGCCGCCGCCGATGCCCTCGACGATCTCGCCGAGCGAGAGGCCGAAGGCACATTCGTAAAGGCCACCGTGCTTCACGTTACCCGCGATCTGCAGCGGGATCGTGCCGCGCGACCGGCCAAGGCCGAAATCCTTGTAGAAGGTCGCGCCATGCGACATCACCACCGGCACCGTCGCCAGAGAGATCACATTGTTCACCACCGTGGGGCGGCCAAGGAACCCTTCCAGCGCGGGTAGCGGCGGCTTGGCGCGAACCACGCCGCGCTTGCCCTCGAGGCTGTTGAGGAGGCTGGTTTCCTCGCCGCAGACATAGGCGCCCGCGCCGATCCGGATCTCCATCTCGAAGGTCTTGCCGGAGCCGAGGATGTCGGTGCCCAAAAGCCCGCCTTCGCGCGCCACGCGGATCGCCTCGGCAAAGACCGCGTTGGCGTCGGGGTATTCCGACCGGGCGTAGACATAGCCCTTGGTGGCGCCGGTCGCGAGGCCCGCGATCACCATCCCCTCGATCAGGGTGAAGGGGTCGCCTTCCATCAGCATGCGGTCGGCGAACGTGGCGCTGTCGCCCTCGTCCGCGTTGCAGACGATGTATTTCTGCTCAGCCTGCGCCCCCGCCACCGTCTTCCACTTGATGCCGGTGGGAAAGCCCGCGCCTCCACGGCCGCGCAGGCCGGACTCGGTGACCTCGGTCACGATCTGCTCGCCCGTCATCGCCAGCGCCTTGCGCAGGCCGGCAAGGCCGCCGTGATGTTCGTACTCCGCCAGGTCCAGCGGGTCGATCACGCCGACGCGGGCAAAGGTCAGCCGCGTCTGGCCCATCATCCAGGGCAGTTCGTCCGTCAGGCCAAGCGCCTTCGGATGGTCGCCGAATTCGGCGTCGAAGAGGGCGGGCACGTCGGCGGCGGTCAGCGGACCGAAGGCGCGGCGGCCATCCTCAGTCTGCACCTCCAGCAGCGGCTCCAGCCAGACCATGCCGCGGGTGCCATTGCGGGTGAGGGTGATGTCGAGCCCGCGCCTGGCGGCCTCTGCCTGAACGGCCTTCGCCACGTCGTCGGCACCGAGCGCCTTGGCGGCGGAATCGCGGGGGACGTAGATCCTCATTTGCCCACCTCCGTCAGCAGGGCATCGACCCGCGCCTCGTCGATCCGGCCCACGACCTTGCCGTCGATCATCGCGGCGGGCGCGCAGGCGCAGAGACCGAGGCAGAACACGGGCTCAAGCGTCACGGTTCCGTCGCGCGTCGTCTCGTGCCAGTCGATCCCCAGCTTGCCCCGGGCATGGGCGGCAACGCGGTCGGCCCCCATCGACTTGCAGGCCTCGGCACGGCAGAGCTTCAGCACGTGGCGCCCGGCCGGATCCTCGCGGAAATCATGGTAGAAGGTCATCACGCCATGCACCTCGGCACGGCTCAGGTTCAGCCCCTCGGCGATCTGTGGAAGCGCCGCGCGCGGGACGTATCCAAAGGCCTCCTGGATCGCGTGAAGGATCGGCAGAAGCGGCCCCTCGACGCCGTCATGGGTGGCAAGGATTTCCTCGACACGCACAGCGATGTCCTGATCGTCCAATGGCATAAACCCCTCCCGGCTTGGCTGGGGGCCATTTCTAACCTGCACGATAGGCAAATCAATATAGACATTCCGTCATTTGATTGATGCAATCTATCAAACCGAGCGCAATGTCCGGCCGAATGATGCCGCCAGGCGGCCCCCGGCCTTCCCCCTGACTGGCGCCATCCTAGGCGCCGGCCCCGACCGTCGCGATCTTGGCCGCATCGGCCAGCAATGCCTCCAGCAGCGGGGTGTGCGGCTCCCGCCAGGGCGCGATCAGCCCGACGACCGAATGGACCTCGGGCGCCCGGATCGGGATCGCGCGGAAATCCGCGCTGGCGAAGAGATCGGCCATCGCCTCGGGCACGACCGAGGCCCAGCGGCCGGTCGCGACATGGGCCAGCAGCGCGATCATCGAGTTCGACTCGACCGGGGCCGAGACCGCCACGCCCGCCTCGGCGAGGAAGTGGTTCACGATCCGGCGGTTCTGCATCTCCGGGGTCAGAAGGCACAGCGGGACCTCCCCCAGCTCGTTCCAGGCGATGCTGTCGCGTGCGGCGAGGTCCATCCTGCCCGACACCAGCAAGCGATAGCCCTCGGAGTAGAGCGGTACGCGCGCGACCCGGCCCAGCGGCTCGTTGTCGAGATAGGTGACGCCGGCGTCAAGCTCGAGATCCTCGATCTCCTGCAGGATCTCGGCCGAGGTGCGCGAAAAGATCCGCAGATGGACATTGGGATGCGCCGCGGTGAACCGGTCGGTCAGCCGCGCGATCATAGGCAGCGCGGTGGGAATGACGCCCAGCCGCAGCACCCCCGACAGGCCCGCGCGCACCGCCCGCATCTCCTCGCGCAGGCTGCGCGCGTCGCCCACGATCCGGCGCGCCCAGTCGAGCACCCGCAACCCCTCGGGCGTCAGCCCCTGAAAGCGCGAGCCGCGCCAGACCAGTTGCACCCCCAACTGGTCCTCGAGCTGCTTGATCGCGCTGGACAGCGTGGGCTGCGTCACGCCGCAAACCTCGGCCGCACGGCCGAAATGCCGTTCCGCCGCGAGCGCCATGAACATCTCGAGCTTGTCGATCATCCCGGGATCCTCCCCTGGCAAGAGGTAACACCCGCCCGCCCGCGCAACAATCGCCGCGCGCGGCCGCGCCGTCTCTTGTTCGCCGCGCCGCCGCCGCCTACATCGGGACGATGGCACGCTGGTCCCCCCTCCCCTCCCGCCCGACGGTCGCGGTTCTTCGTCTGCAGGGCGTCATCGCCGCGGGCGGCCGCCGCGGTGCCGGCATGAACGATGCCGCCCTCGCCCCGCTGATCGAAAAGGCCTTCTCCAAGGGCCGGCCCGAGGCGGTGGCGCTGACGATCAATTCGCCCGGCGGCTCGCCCGCGCAATCGAGCCTGATCGCCGCCCGCATCCGCCGCCTGGCGGATGAAAAGGAAATCCCCGTCCACGCCTTCGTCGAGGACGTGGCGGCCTCGGGGGGGTACTGGCTGGCGACCGCGGCCGACAAGATCTGGGCCGATCAGACCTCGATCCTCGGCTCCATCGGCGTGATCTCGGCAGGCTTCGGCTTTTCCGAGCTGATCGCCCGGCACGGGATCGAAAGACGAGTGCACACGGCGGGCAAGTCGAAAAGCTTTCTCGATCCGTTCCAGCCGGAAAAGCCCGAGGACGTGGAACGCCTTCAGGCCCTGTTCGAACCGATGCACCGGATCTTCATCGACCAAGTGAAAGCGCGGCGCGGATCGCGGCTGTCGTCGGAGGCGGAGCTGTTCGACGGCTCCTTCTGGCTTGGCCAGCAGGCGGTCGACCTCGGCCTTGCAGACGGCATCGCCCACCTCGTGCCGAAGATGAAGGCGCTTTACGGCGACAAGGTCAGGTTCCGGACCTACGGCCCCAAGCGCGGCCTTCTGCGGCGCCTCGGCGCCGAGGCCCTGTCGGGCGTCGCTGCCGAGGCGGAGGACCGCGCGCTGATGGCACGGTTCGGGTTGTGACCGGATGGTGAAGCTGGTCTCCCTCTTCCTGATCGCCATCGTCGTGCTGGCGATGTTCGGGCGCCTCCGGGTGCCGGGGATGAAGGGGCGTAAGCTCTCCAAACCCGGGACCTGCCCGCGCTGCGGGCGGTTCCGCATCGGGCGCGGCCCCTGCCCCTGCGAGACAAAGACCTGATGGCCATTGATATCGTGCAGGTGCTGGCCGGGCTGGTGCTTCTGGTGCTGGCGGGCGAGGCCCTGGTGCGCGGCGCCGTGAACCTTGCGCTCAGGCTGGGGATCCCCTCGCTGATCGTCGGGCTGACGGTCGTCGCCTTCGGCACCTCGGCGCCGGAATTGCTGGTGTCCGTCAAGGCGGTGACGCAGGACGCCCCGGGGATCGCACTGGGCAACGTCGTCGGGTCGAACATCGCCAACATCCTGCTGGTGCTGGGGATCCCCGCGATGATCTCGGTCATCCATCCGGGCGACAACCACGCGCGACGCAGCTACCTGACCATGGTCGCGGCGACGATCCTGTTCATCATCCTCGCCTTCCTCGGGCCGTTCCGCTGGTGGCACGCGCTGATCCTGCTCGGCGCGCTCGCGCTCATGCTGTGGGACAATTACCGCGAGGCGCGGGCCCATCGCGCCGCCGGCGACCCCGAGGAGGTGCTGGAGGGCGCCGACCCCGCCCTGCCCGGCTGGAAGATCGCGGCCTACCTCGTGGCGGGCCTTGTCGGCCTGCCGCTTGGGGCCCAGCTTCTGGTCGAGGGCGCGGTGGGGATCGCGCGCGCCTACGACATCTCGGAAACCGTGATCGGGCTGACGCTGGTCGCGGTCGGCACGTCGTTGCCGGAACTCGCCACCTCGGTCGCCGCGGCGTGCAAGAAACAGGCCGACGTGGCGATGGGCAACGTGATCGGCTCGAACGTGTTCAACCTGCTGGGCATCATCGGCATCGCCGGTCTTGTCGGGCCCCTGCGCGTTCCGCAGTCGATGCTGCATTTCGACCTGTGGGCCATGCTCGTCACGACACTGGTGATTGCACCTTTTGTCCTCGGGCGACGTAACATCACCAGGATCTGGGGACTCGTCCTGACCGCCGGCTATGTCGTGTTCCTGATCGCACTGGCACATTGACGCCCGACACGGGGCGCAGGAGGAACGTGATGCAGCCTGGCAAGGCATTGGTGACGGGCGCGGGCAAGCGCCTCGGGCGGGCGATGGCCCTGTATCTCGGGCAGCGGGGGTTCGACGTGGCGGTGCATTACGCCACCTCCGCCGACGCCGCGGAAGAGGTCGTGGCGGAGCTGCGCGCCATGGGCCGCACCGCCACGGCCCTGCAAGCCGACCTGCTGGACGAAGACGCAACCGGCACGCTGGTCGGCCGCGCGGCAGAGGCGCTGGGGGGCCCGCTTACCGTGCTGGTCAACAATGCCTCGATCTTCGAATACGACAATGTGCGCAGCATGAGCGCGGAAAGCTGGAACCGGGCGATCGGGTCGAACCTGCGCGCCCCGGTGCAGCTTGCGCAGGCCTTCGCCGAACAGGCCCCCGGCGCCATCGCGGATGCGGCGGGTGAGCCGGTGGCGCAGGCGATGGTTCTGAACATGATCGACCAGCGCGTCTGGAAACTGACGCCAGAGTTCATGTCCTACACCATCGCCAAGATGGGACTGTGGGCCTTTACCCGTACCGCGGCGCAGGGCCTTGCGCCCGACGTCCGCGTCAACGCCATCGGCCCGGGGCCGACGCTGAAGGGCGCCCGGCAGAGCGACGAACACTTCTCCCGGCAGCGCGCGGCGACCGTCCTGCAGCGCGGATCGGGGCCCGACGACATCGTTGCGGCGCTTGGATTCTTCCTCGATTCGCCGGCGGTTACGGGGCAGTTGATTTGCCCGGACGGGGGGCAGCACCTGGCCTGGCAGACCCCCGACATCCTGGGCGTGGAGAGTTGAACCAGGGCGCTCACGCGGGGCCGCACGGCCACTTGTCCACCCCCGCCGAAAGTTTCACACAAACGTTAGGAATCTGTTAGAAAAATCAGGAACTTGCATGGGCTATAAAATTTTTCCGCTTGAAATCAGTCGGTTATGATTGCGCTCATTTTTTCAGCATCCTAATGAATCCGCAAGAATCCTTCGAAAAATCAGGGCCGCCGGAAAGTTGCCACCAGACTTATCCACAAAATCCGTGGACAGCTTTTCTCTTGTCAACCTCGCCAATAGATTGCAGCCCGAAAGGGAATCGTAAGCTACGTTATGACTGAAAGCCCCTCTCCCGATTCGCCCGAAAGTCCGCGGCAGGATGCGGATGCGACGGATGCGCCTTCCCCCGATGCGGCGACCGCCGGCAGCGGCCCGGTGGCGACCGGTCAGGCGGTGATTCAATCGTACCTCAAGACGCTCGACGGCTCGCCCGGGGTCTACCGGATGCTGAACGAGAAGTCCGAGGTGCTCTACGTCGGCAAGGCGCGCAACCTGCGGGCCCGGGTGTCGAACTATGCCCGTCCCACCGGCCATTCGCAGCGCATCGCCCGGATGATCCGCGAGACGGCGTCGATGATGTTCCTCACGACCCGGACCGAGACCGAGGCGCTGCTACTGGAACAGAACCTGATCAAGCAGCTCAAGCCGCGCTACAACGTGCTGCTTCGCGACGACAAGTCGTTCCCCAACATCCTGATCAGCCGCACCCACGATTTTCCGCAGATCAAGAAGCACCGCGGCAAGCGCACGGAAAAGGGCCGCTATTTCGGCCCCTTCGCCTCCGCCGCCGCGGTGAACCGCACGCTGAACCACCTGCAGCGGGTCTTCCTGCTCCGCAACTGCACCGACTCGATGTTCGAAAGCCGGACACGGCCCTGCCTGCTCTACCAGATCAAGCGGTGCTCGGCGCCCTGCGTCGGCCGCATCGACCACGATGCCTACGAGGCGCTGATCGAGGATGCCGAGGCGTTCCTCGAAGGCAAGACCACGAAGATCCAGGCCAGCCTCGCCGCCGAGATGCAGGAAGCCTCGGACGCGATGGAATTCGAACGCGCGGCGGCCCTGCGCGACCGGATCAAGGCGCTGACCCAGGTACAATCCGCCCAGGGGATCAACCCGCAGGGCGTGGCCGAGGCAGACGTGATCGCGGTGCACGTCGAGGGCGGGCAGGCCTGCGTTCAGGTTTTCTTCATCCGAGGCCACCAGAGCTGGGGCAACCACGATTTCTACCCCCGCACCGGCTCGGGCGCCGAGGAGGGCGAGATCCTCGAGGCGTTCCTCGCGCAGTTCTACGAGAACCGCCCGCCGCCGCGGCTGGTGCTGACCTCGCACCCGGTCGAGGAGCATGACCTCGCCCATGAGCTTCTGTCGGCCCGCGCCGGACGGAACGTGGAACTGGCCGTACCCAAGCGCGGCGAGAAGGCCGAGCTGGTGGAAAACGCCGCACGAAACGCCCGTGAGAGCCTGGCGCGCAAGATGGCCGAAAGTGCCAGCCAGACGCGCCTGCTGACCGGGCTGGGCGAGGCCTTCGATCTTGACGGCCCGCCGCAACGGATCGAGGTCTACGACAACTCGCATATCCAGGGCACGAACGCGGTGGGCGCGATGATCGTGGCGGGGCCCGAGGGGTTCCTGAAAAGCCAGTACCGCAAGTTCAAGATCAAGGGGACCGAGATCACACCCGGCGACGATTTCGGCATGATGAAGGAGGTGCTGACCCGCCGCTTCACGCGCTTGCTGAAGGAAGACCCCGACCGCGAACTGGGCACCTGGCCGGATCTTCTGCTGATCGACGGCGGCGCCGGGCAGGTTTCCGCGGTGCAGGAGATCATGGAGGAGATGGGGGTCGAGGATATCCCGATGATCGGCGTGGCAAAGGGCATCGACCGTGATGCCGGCAAGGAGGAATTCTACCGCCCCGGCCAGCGGCCCTTTGCGCTGCGCCACAACGATCCGGTGCTCTACTTCGTCCAGCGCCTGCGCGACGAGGCGCACCGCTTCGTCATTGGCACCCACCGCGCGGCCCGCGCCAAGTCGATGAGCGCGAACCCCCTGGACGACGTGCCGGGCGTGGGGGCATCGCGCAAGCGGGCGCTGCTCGCGCATTTCGGCTCGGCCAAGGCGGTGACGCGGGCGGGCCTGTCCGATCTGCAGGCGGTCGAGGGGATCTCGGACACCATTGCCCAGACCATCTACGACTTCTTCCATCACGACTGAGGCGCCCCGCCCCGCCGCCTCTACGCCACCCCGCCGGACGGACATGGGGCTGGACGCGGCCCACGCCCCGGCTATCTGCTTGCGACATCCGGGCGACCGCGGCGCCGCCCGAAGACCGGCAGACACGAAGGGAGGATCACCATGGCAAGAACCGCGATCATCGAGGCCCAGGGCGGGCCGGAGGAGTTCAAGATCGTCGACCTAGAGGTCGGCGCCCCCGGCCCGGGCGAAATCCGCATCCGGCACGAGGCCGTGGGCCTCAATTTCATCGACGTCTACCAGCGCTCGGGCGTCTACAAGCTCGACATGCCGCATGCGCTGGGGATGGAGGCCGCGGGCGTGGTCACCGCCGTGGGCGAGGGTGTCACCCACCTCAAGGAGGGCGACCGCGCCGCCTATGCCGCCACCCCGCCCGGCGCCTATTGCGAGGAACGGGTGATGCCCGCCGCGCAGGTCTGCCCGCTGCCCGACGGGATCTCGTTCGAGGAAGGCGCGGCGATGATGCTCAAGGGCATGACGGTGGTCTACCTGTTCGAGCGGACGGTGCCGCTGAAGGCCGGCGACTGGGTGCTGTTCCATGCCGCGGCGGGCGGCGTCGGCCTCATTGCCTGCCAATGGGCAAAGGCGCGCGGCATCCACCTGATCGGCACCGCCGGAACCGACGAGAAATGCGCGCTGGCCAAGGACGCCGGCGCAGAACATGTCATCAACTACCGCACCGAGGATTTCGTGGCCCGGGTGAAGGAGATCACCGGCGGTCGCGGGGTCGATGTGGTGATGGATTCGGTCGGCAAGGACACGTTCGAGGGCTCGCTCAAGTGCCTGCGTCCGGTGGGCATGATGATCTCGTTCGGCAATGCCTCGGGCGTGGTGCCGCCCTTCGACCTTGGCCGCCTCGGCGCGATGGGGTCGCTGCAGGTGACGCGGCCCACCCTCTTCACTCACATCGCCCGACACGAGACCTGTCAGGCGATGGCGAAGCAGCTGTTCGATATGGTCGTCAGCGGCAAGGTGAAGATCGCGATCGACCAGCGTTTCCCGCTGGAGCAGGTGGCCGAGGCGCATCGCACGCTCGAGGCGCGCAAGACCACGGGTGCCACGATCCTGACGCTCTGAGCCCAGCCAAGGCGCAGGTTTCGGGGCAAGTTTCGGGGATGGGCTTCAGCGCAGCCCGTCCTCGCCCTTCACCTGCGCCACACTCAGCCCGCCCATGCGGTCATGCACCCGGCCGCCCCGCGCCATCGCCAGCGCGAACAGGATCTCGCCCGTCCGGGGGCCATCGGGCAGGCCCACCTCGATCGCATCGAAATGGCTGCGGACATAGGCTGCGTTGATATGGCCCAGCGGCACGTCGAGGCGCGCACCCATGCCGCCCACCTTCATCGCCGAGGGCACGATCGCCTTGGCCTCGCCCAGCCGCTCGCGCATCGCGTAGCCGCCCGGCACGTGCCACAGCGCGCCATGCTCGATCTCGCCGCCCTCGCCGACGATGGCGCCCTTGCCGTAGCTGTCGATGCCCGCAAGGCCGCCCATCGCCGCGATCAGGCGATCGGTCAAAGCCAGCCCCAGCGGCTTCAGGTCTTCCATCGCCGGCTGAAGCTCCGGCTCGTAGCGGCCTGCGAAGGGGTTCGCGACCAGCGCCACGATGGCCCCCCTCTGGCGCGGGGTGGCGGCGGCGGGGCCACCCTCGTGGTGGATTTCCTCGAGGAAGATCATGGTCTTGCGGATGGTGAAGTCAGGCATCAAGGTCCTCCGGATCAGGGGCGGGCACGGCAACCGTCGCAGGGGCAGCCACCTTGGCGGCGCCTGTCGCGGTGGGCACGGATTCCGTCGCCCGGGTCTCCCCCGCAAGCGACAGGAAGGCGGCGCCGATCAGGCCCCGCGCGTGATATCGGTGCGCCGCAGCAAGACCACGGTCAAGCGCGGCCCCAACCTCGTCGCGCGAGAGCGTTCCGACGGCAACGGTGACGAGGCGGCTGCCCAGATCGCTGTCAGGCGCCAGCTCCCGCGCGGGCCGGCGCACGATCGCGCAATGGCCCGGCAGATCGACGGCATTGGCGATCATCGTGGCGGCGGCGTCGGCCTCGGCCGCGGTGCGCGCGATGACGGTCACCGCATCGGCGATGCCGAGCGAGTGACTGCGCCCGCGCCAACCCGAGGTGGCGATGCCGCGCCACGGTTGGTCCGAGGTCAGGCCCAGCCCGGCAGCCCCCCCTGCGATGGCGGCGGACAGGCGCGCGTCGCCCGCCAGATGACAGGCGATGTCGCCGCCGTTGTTCACATGCGCCTTGGTCAGCCCCGGCACGGCGGCCATCGCCGCCAGCACCGCATCGGCCACCGCCCCCGCGACGGCGGCCATCGGGGTGATGAATTCCCCGGCATAGGGCGCGACCGCGGCGGCCATCGCCCGGGCGACGGGACCGGAGGGGGCCTGCGGCGCGGCAGACCGCAACACCGGGAGCTCGGCGACGAGCTCCTCCAGAAGGCCGCTGAAACGTGCCATGGCCTGCGCGTAGGCCAGCTCGCGCACCTCGGAATTGGCCCAGAGGATCAGGTCGATCGGCCCGTGGTTCAGGTGCAGCCGCGCGCCGTCGGGCAGGTATCCGGCCTGCACGGCCATCACCCCTTCGCCGGCGGCGCGACGGCGCGCCAGTCCGCCCCGTATTCGCCACCCTCCTCCAGCACCTGCCTGAGCGGGCGGATCGCCCCCTCGTGCCCACCCAGTGCAAGGTAATCCGCCCGGCTCATCGTGAATTCGAGCGGCGCCACCAAGGCGGGCGTCGGCACATGGCCGAAGGCATCGCCGGGCGTCTCCAGCACATCGACGAGGAAGGTGATCCCCCCACCGGGCCAGACCCAGGCCGGCGCGCCGCCGCAGGTGACGGTCGCCCGCCCGTCCTGCACCGCGCGTGTAAGGCGGACGGGGTTGCGCGTGGCGCCAGAGCGCAGGCTGCCCCCCGCCCCGCCGGTGAACATCACCGTGCACATCGCCGGTTCGCAATTCTCGGCGATCAGCGCGACCGAGGGGGTTAGCGTGGACGGCATAGGCTGCGGCGTCGGCACCAGGGCGTCATCGAGGACATAATAGGCCGCGTGCTCTCCCGTGGTCGACACCATCAGCAGCGACAGCCCCGGCCGCGCTCCCTTCTTCGCGTTCCATTCGCCCAGGATCGTCAGCGGGTCGTCGATATCCGTGCCGCCCCAGCCAAGGCCCGGCGCGGCCACCTGGAAATAGCGCCCGGGCGTGGACCGCCGGCCCTTGATGCGGATCCCGGTGTCGGGCCAGCCCAGCACCTTGCCCGCCTGATGTTCGCTGACCACGCCGGTGATGTGGTCATCCACCACCACCACCTCGTCGACCAGCCCCTGCCACTGCGCGGCAAACATCCCGATGGTGGCCGAGCCACAGCCGACCCGCATGCGCTCCTCGCGCACCCCGTCGACGATGGGCGCACAGCCGGCCTGCACCACCACCCTGGCGCCCGCATCGATCGTCAGCTCCACCGCCGCGCGGTTGCACAGCGCCATCAGCGCATCGCAGGTCGCCCGCCCCTCGGCCTTCGACCCGCCGGTCAGGTGATCGACCCCCCCCAGCGACAGCATCTGCGATCCGTATTCCGAGGTCACGACAAGGCCCACCGCCTCGCCCCCCGCGCGCACCACCGCGCCCTCGTCGCCGAGATGCCGGTCGGTGTCGATCTTCACCTTGACGCCGCAATAGGAATAGATCGCCTCGGTCACCACGGTGACCACGTCGACCCCCTCTATCTCGCGGCTGACGATGAAGGGCGCGGGCTTGTAATCGGGATAGGTCGTCCCCGCCCCCACGGCCGAGACGAACAGGTCCGCATCCGACAGCGTGCCATCCCAATCGGCCCTGAGGAAGGGGCGGATCTCACCCCCCGCCTCCAGCCGCCGGTCAAGCACCGTGGCCGGATCGCAGCGCACGATCCTGCCGCCGTGGTTGGCGTAACGGTCGCAGGCGCCGGTGCGGCCCTCGGCGACGTAGCACATCACCGGGCAGGCATCGCACCGGATCTTCTCGGCGCGCATCCGGTCGCCGGGCAACGCCCCCTCCGACGTGTCCGCACGCATGTCATGGGCCGGATCGGTCATGGGTGGCCCCCTGTGCTGTTCCAGGCGACGCAGACAAATTCCTTCGAAGGAATTTGCAAAACTCTTCGAAGAGTTTTGTCCACCCTCATCGTCCCGCCTCCCGGATCGCCCGGAGCACCCTGTGCGGCAGCGCCGGCAGATGCGTGACCCGCGCGCCGCTGGCATGGCGGATCGCCGACAGGATCGCCGGGGCCGTCGGGATCAGCACGTGCTCGCCCAGGCCCTTGGCGCCCAACGGCCCCTTGGGATCGGGCACCTCGATCAGGATCGGGTCGATCCGCGGCATGTCGCCGGTCGTGGGGATCAGATAATCGTGCAGGTTCTCGGTCCGGCCCGGCACGTATTCCTCCATCAGCGCCATCCCGAGGCCCTGCGCGATCCCGCCCTCGATCTGTCCCAGTGCCAGCAACGGGTTCACCACCCGGCCCAGGTCATGCGCCGCGGTGATCCGCCCGACCTTCACGGTTCCCAGCATCATGTCCACCGCCACCTCGGCCAGGTGCGCGCCGTAGCCGTAGACGGCATAGGGCACGCCCTGCCCGTTCTCGTCGAGCGGTTCGGTCGGCGGGTCGTAGCTCTCCTCGGCCATGAGAACATAGCCCTGCGCCCCCGCAGCGAGGTCGGCCAGTGCGATCTCGGCCGTGCCGGTACGGTCGGCGACCAGCAGCTTCCCGGGCGCGAGCGTGATCCGCGCATCGTCGCCCCGGTTGGTCCGCGCAAGGATCTGCGCCCTGAGCGCCCACCCCGCCCGCAGCGCGGCATTGCCCGTCACCACCGTCTGGCGCGAGGCAGAGGTCTTGCCGCAATCCGGCGTCAGGAAGGTGTCCGGCCCGACCAGCGCGATCTCTGCCACCGCGACGCCAAGCGCATCGGCGAAGATCTGCGGGATCACGGTGTTGGAGCCCTGCCCGATATCCGTCGCCCCCTGGTGCAGCACCAGCCGCCCATCCCGGGTGATCCCCGCCCGCACGGTCGAGGGGTTCGGCAGCGCCGTGTTGCCGCAGCCGTACCAGCAGCTTGCCACCCCGATCCCGCGCTTCACCGTGCCCCCTGCCGCGTTGAACTCCGCGACCTCGGCCAGCGCCGCCTCCCATCGCGGCGTCAGCGCGTCGAGGCAGGCGCCGATCCCCACGCCCCGCATCTCCTGGCCGCAGACGGAGCGTTCGCCCTCGGCCAGCGCGTTCAGGCGGCGGAAGGCAAGCCGGTCCATCCCCAGCGCCTGTGCAAGGTCGTCATAGGCCGCCTCCTGCACCACCGCCGCCTGCGGCACGCCAAAGCCGCGGAAGGCCCCGGCGACGGGGTTGTTGGTGTGCATCGCCACCGTCTCGGCACGGTAATTGGGGGTGCGGTATGGGCCGGAGGCATGCACCGGCACCCGGTTCGCCACTGTCGGGCCCCAGCTTGCATAGGCGCCGGTGTCGAAGGTGCCCTCGAAATCCATGCCGCAGATCCGGCCCGAGGCATCGGCGCCGATCCGGGCGCGCATCCGCGCCGGGTGGCGCTTGGTGGTGGATTGCATCGATTCCGTCCGGCTGTAGACCATCCGGCAGGGCCGCCCGGTCTTCAGCGCCGCAAGCCCGATCAGCGGCTGCAACGACACGTCCAGCTTCGATCCGAAACCGCCGCCCACCGCCGAGGGAATGATCCGCACCTTGCCTGGCGCGAGGCCCAGCACCCGGGCCACGTCGTCGCGGTCCATCACCGGCGCCTGGGTACAGGCGCGGATCGCCAGCACGTCGCCTTCCAGCCAGGCAAGGCCGGCCTCGGGTTCGATATAGGCGTGTTCCACGAAGGAGGTGCGCGCCGTGGCCTCAGCCACATGGGCGGCGCCCGCCAGCCCCACCGCCGCATCGCCCTGCACCACCCGGCCCCGGGTCAGCACGTTGTCGGGCCGGGCGGCCAGCACCGCCCGCGCCCCCGCCGCGGCCTCGGGGTCGGTCACCGGGTCGAGCGGCTCCCAGATCACGGGAAAGTCGTCGAGGTCGAGCGTGGCCATCACCTCGGCCTCGCCCACCACGATCGCGATCGCCTCACCGCGCAGCCGCGCCTCGCCCTCTGCCAGCGCGGGCTGGTCGGCGAAGGGCGGGATCACACCGAACCGGTTCTCGCCCGCGATATCGGCAGCGGTGAAGACCCGAACCTGCCGCGGCCCGGCCCAGTCGATCAGGTCACCGAAGACGAAGCGGGCCGCCGGATGTGGCGCACGGACCGCCCGGACCACCAGCGCCCCGGCGGGCCAGAGATCTGCGCCGAATGCCTCGGTCCCGTCGACCTTGGGCAGGCCGTCGAGCCGCTCCAGCGCGGCGCCGACGGCGGCCCCCGCCGAGGGTGCGGGTCCCACCATGTCGCGCCCCGCATCGCAGACCGCGGCGATGATCCGGCCGTACCCGGTGCAGCGGCAGAGCACTCCGCCGAGGGCGGCGCGGGCCTGGTCTTCCGTCGGTGTGGCGACCTCCTTCAGAAGGGCCGTGGCGGCCATCAGCATCCCCGGCGTGCAGATCCCGCATTGCGCCGCTCCGTGCCGCAGGAAGGCGCGCTGCAGCGCCCCCAGCGCCGCGCCGCCCTCCGCGGTCTGCGACAGCCCTTCCACGGTGCGGATCTCGCATCCCTCGGCCTGAGCCGCGGGGGTGAGACAGGCACAGACGGGGGCGCCGTCGATCAGCACGGTACAGGCACCGCAATCGCCCGCGTCGCAGCCAACCTTGGTTCCCGTCAGGCCCAGATCCTCGCGCAGCACGTCGGACAACCGGCGCGCGGGATCGGCGGCGACGGGGCGCGCCGCGCCATTGACGGTCAGTCGGATCATCGGCACCGCACGGTTCATCGCATCCCCTCCGCCGCCAGGCCACGCAGCGCACGGCGCACCAGTTCCACCGCGACGACACCCCGGTATTCCGCGTCGCCCCGCACGTCGCCGATCGGCGCCAGCGCGGGGGCGACCAGCGCCTCGCTGACCGCAGCCGCCGCGTCTTCTGGCGCGATCCCAGCAAGCGCCGCCTCGAGCGCCGGCAGCCGCGACGCGACCGGGCCGCAGGCCCCGACGGCCACCGCGGCACGGTCGATCCGCCCGCCCTTCACCACCAGACGCGCCGCCACCATGGCGATCGAGATCACGAGGTAGCGCCGCGCGCCCAGCTTCAGGAAAGCGCCCCGCCCCGCCGCAGCATGGCTCGGCACATGGATCGCCACCAATACCTCGCCCGGCGCCAGCGCGGTCCGGCGTGCGCCGGCAAGGAAGGCCGCCAGCGGCAGCCGCCGCATCCCCGCGGGGCCGGCCAGCTCCACCTCGGCCTCCAGCGTCAGCAGGCCGGGCACACCATCCGCCGCGGGCGAAGCGTTGCACAGGTTGCCGCCCAGCGTGCCGGCATTCTGGATCTGCACCGAACCGACCTCGCGCGCCGCGGCCTTGAGCCCGTCAAAGGCCGGCGGAAGCGCCGCCGAGAGCACCTCGGACCAGCGCACCGCCGCGCCGAAGCGCCAGCCGCCGCGCGTCTCGGAGATGCCGCGCATCTCGGCCACGCGGGTGAGGTCGATCACCGGTCCACTCAACGCTTGGCGCCGGGTCGCGGGGAACAGGTCGGTACAGCCCGCCGCCACCACGCCACCCTCGGCCAGAAGGCCGATCGCCTCGGTCAGGGAGGCGGGGCGGTGCCAGGCGGACATGACGGGACCTCCTCGGAGATTGTTCGCATACAAACACTGTGCCCCTGCCCCCGGACCTGTCAATCGCCAATGTCGAATGGGGGCGGCCCCGCATCGCCACTGCCCGGGAATTCACCACGGCGGCGCGACGGACACGATTTCACCACCCGTTCACCGCCCGCGCGATTTCCCGCTTGCGCGAGGCGCGCATTGCCACAAGGATCGGATCAGGATGGAGATTTCGGACAAGACCGCACCCGGCGGGGCAGCGCGAGAGGCAGGGGAGATCGGCTACACGCTCGACACCCAGGTGGGCTTTCTGCTGCGGCGCGCGACGCAGCGCCACCTCGCGATCTTCGCGGGGCGCATTCCCGATCTGACCGCGACCCAGTTCGCCGCGCTGGCCAAGCTGTGCGAGGCCGGGCCGCAATCGCAGAACGCCCTGGGGCGTCTGACGGCGATGGATGCGGCGACGATCAAGGGGGTGGTTGACCGGCTGCGGGCCAAGGGCCTCGTCGCCGCACGCAGGGATCCTGACGACCAGCGCCGCATCACCCTTGCCCCCACACCCGAGGGCCGCGCCGCCTTCGACGCCTCGGTCGGGGCGGCCCATGCGATCACCGCCGAGACGCTGGCACCGCTGACCGAGGCAGAGCGGAAGACCTTTCTCGACCTGCTGATCAGGCTGACCTGACGCCGCCGCGGGGCTGACTTCGGCGCGCCCCGATGCCGCGGGGCCCGCGGCCTCAGGCGCCCTTTCCGGCGGCGATGAGCGCGCCCCAGATCCGCGCGGGCGTCGCGGGCATGTCGAGATGCGCCACGCCCTCGGGTGCCAGCGCGTCCATCACCGCGTTCATCGCCGCCGGAAGCGATCCCACGGTCCCCGCCTCGCCCACGCCCTTGGCCCCCAGAAGGTTTCCGGGCGAAGGCACGCCGCGCAATTCGATGTCCACCCGGTGCATCAGGTCCGCACGCGGCATCGGGTAGTCCATGAAACTGCCCGACAGAAGCTGCGCATCGCCGTCGTAATGCGCCATTTCGCCGAAGACCTGCCCCAGCCCCTGTGCCAGCCCGCCGATGATCTGCCCCTCGACCAGCGTCTTGTTCATCACCGTGCCGCAATCGTCGACCGAGGTGTAGCGCAGGAGGGCACACGCCCCGGTCTCGGGGTCGATCTCGACCTCGGCCACGTGCATGCCCGAGGGGAAAGCGCGCGGCCCCGGCAATTCAGCCATGGTGTCAAGCTGGCCGGGCAGCTCCGCCGCGATGTCGGCGAGTGACAGCGACCGGTTGGACCCCTCGGCGGAGAAGAGGCCGTCGTCGTAGCTTAGCGCCTCGGGCGACAGGTCCATCAGCTCCGCCGCAAGCGACCGCGCCTTGGCAAGCATCTGGCGCCCGGCCTCGGTGGTGGTGCTGCCCTGCGCCATCATGCTGCGCGACCCGAAGGCGCCGCCGCCCGTGATCCGCGGACTGTCCGAGCGCCCGCCCTTAAGGCGGATCCTGTCGGGCGCCATTCCCAGCTGCGCGCCCAGCATCTCGGGGAACACCGTCTCGTGCCCCTGCCCCGAGGCCACGGCGGCGGTGTGAATCGTCAGCATGCCGTCCACTTCCCATGTCAGGGCGACCTGGTCGACCTGCGTGCCCCCGCCCGCCGGTTCGATGAACAGCGCACAACCAAGGCCACGCAGCTTGCCCTGCGCGCGGGACGCGGCGCGGCGGGCGTCGAACCCGTCCCAATCCGCGCGGGCCAGTGCGGCGTCGATCAGGCTGCCGAAATCGGCGCTGTCGTAGGAGGTGGGCGCCGGCATCGCCGGAATGTCGTAGGGGAAGGCCGCCACGGGGATCATGTTGCGGCGGCGCAGGTCGATCCGGTCGAACCCGGTCTGGCGCGCCGCCTCGTCCACCAGCCGCTCCACCACATAGGCCATGTCGGGCCTGACCGCGCCACGATAGGCCGACACCGGCGTGCGGTTGGTCAGCACCAGCCGGATCGTCCCGCCGACCGCGGGGATCGCATAGGCGCCGAAGGCCATCTGAAGCGGGTTCTGTATCGCCGTCACCGGGCCCGCGGCCGAGACATGCCCGCCCATGTCGGCCAGAATGTCGTGCCGGATCCCGACGAACCGACCCTCGGCATCCAGCCCCAGTTCCGCGCTCAGGGTCAGCCCCCGGCCCTGGTAATCCGACAGGATCGATTCCGACCGTGACGAGACCCACTTCACCGGCCGCCCCACCCGCTTCGCGGCCAGCGCGACGGCGGTGTATTCGGGATAGATCTGACCCCGCACCCCAAAGGCGCCGCCCACGTCCTCGGCGTGCAGGCGCATCTGATCGGGGCCGAGGCCCGTCACCGCGGCCAGCCCGCCGCGCAGGGGCGTGATCCCCTGGCTCGGGCTCCAGAGGTCGAGAATATCGCCATCCCAGCGCGCCAGCACCGCCTTCGGCTCCATCGGGTTGCCCAGTAGACGCGGGCTTTCCAGCGTGATCCTGACCCGGTGCGCGGCACCCTCGATCGCGGCCTCCACCGCCACCGCATCGCCAAAGTCGAGCGTGAAGGCGGTGTTGCCGGGGATCTCGTCATGGATCAGCGGCGCGCCCCCTGCCAGCGCGGCGGGCATGTCGGGGACGACCTCCAGCCCCTCCAGATCCGGCACGATCAGATCCAGCGCGTCGCGCGCCTGCGCCTCGGTCTCGGCCACGACGATGGCCATCGGCTCCCCCACATACCGCACGCGATCGGTGGCGAGCGCCGGCTTGTCGGCAACCAAAAGCGAGGATCCGCCGCGCCCCTTGAATGGCATCGGCGCCACGCCGCGGCGATAGCCCGCGGCCTCCATGTCGGCGCCGGTGAGCACGGCGAGCACGCCCTCCGCTGCCTCCGCCTCGGCGGTGTCGATGCCGCGGATCACCGCATGGGCCACGTCGGAGCGCAGGAAAGCGGCCCAGGCCTGCCCCGGTAGCGAATGGTCGGCCGTATAACTGCCCTGCCCCGTCAGCAACCGGGGATCTTCGCGCCGCCCGTTGAAGCGTTCCGTCATGTGCTGCCTCCGCGCTGCTGGTGGATCGGCCCTGCGGCCCGGGCAAAGCATAGGGCGCGGCGCGCCGAGCACCAGAGGCGCCGGTAGCGGGCCAGTCACGGCCACAATCACGGGCCGACCTCGGATCACGGCGCCAGGCCCGGGCGCCCGGCAAAACGAAAACGGCGCGCCAGCTTCCCGGCGCGCCGTTCCCCGTTTCATGTGTCGGGGCCTCATATGGCGGGGTCTCAGACCGCGGCCGATTTCCTCCGGCGCGACATCACCACCGCGGCGATGATCAGCAGGATCACGATCACCGCGACCGCCACGCCGACCCAGAACAGCGTCGCCGCGTTCCGGATAAGCCAGGGCGCGGCGCCGCCCGCCTCGATCTGCGGGATGTCCGCGGCGGTCAGCTTGGCCGAGCCGTTGCCGAAGGTCGCCGTGACGTAATTCGCGACCGAGGCGATCTGGGCATCGCTGAGCGTGTCGTGGATCACCTGGTTCGAGGCGCTGAAGGCCGGCATCACGGCCATGCCGTCGGCGCCCTTGCGGTGGATCCCGTCGACGATCGCCATCACCACGTTGTTCGGCTTCGGCGCCCCCACCGCGCTGTTGTTGGTCAGCGTCGGGTAGTGGCCGTCGTCCGAGCCCTGCCCGTTGATCCCGTGACAAGCCGCGCAGGCGGTGTTGTAAAGCTGTGCGCCGTCGGTGTTGTCGGTCGCGCGGTAGCCCGGCTTGTCCGCGGCCACCATGCCCGGCTCGATCTTGGTCCAGTCCACCGGCTGCGCCTTGCCCACCGCCCAGGAGGGCTTCGACTGGCCTTCGGTCCGGATCGGCGGGACGGTGCGCAGATAGGCGGTGATCGCCGCGATGTCCTGGTCACTGAGGTAGTGCAGCGAATGGGTGATCGCGTCGGCCATCGGGCCACCGGCCTGCGCCTTGCCCTTGGCATGGCCGTTCTTCAGGTAGCTCTCGATCTCGGCATCCGACCAGCCGCCAAGGCCGCTGACCTTGTCCGAGGTCAGGTTCGGCGCCTCCCAGCCGTCGACATTGGCGCCAGCAAGGTACTTGCCGTTGTCGGTCGCCATGAAGGCGTTGCGCGGGGTGTGGCAGGTCGAGCAATGGGCAAGGCCCTGCACGAGGTACTTGCCGCGGTTCTGCTGCGCGTCAAGCTTGGGGTCGTCCTTGAACGGCCCGGAATTGGCAAAGATCAGGTCCCATCCCATCATCATGCCGGGCAGGTTGAACGGGAACTTCAGCGAGGTCTTGACCGAGGGCGCCGCGTCCACCGGCTTGACCTGCCTGAAGTAGGCGTAAAGCGCCTTCATGTCCGCATCCGTGATCCTGGCGTAGGACGGGTAAGGCATCGCCGGGTAGAGGTGGCTGCCGTCGGGCCGCACCCCCTTGCGCACAGCGCGGGCGAATTGTTCCTCGGTCCAGTTGCCGATGCCGAACCGCTTCGACGGCGTGATGTTCGACGAGACGATCTTGCCCATCGGCATCGAGAAGACATAGCCTCCCGCCATCGGCTTGCCGTCGCGGGCGGTGTGACAGGCGGCGCAATCGCCGGCCCGGGCAAGGTATTCGCCCCTGGACACCAGACCGCCCCCCGCATCCTGCGCCAGCACGGGCAGCGCGAGGCCCAGGGCGAAGACCGAGACGATGACCGGGACGATGGCCGGGACGAGCGCGGCGAAGCCTGCGCGTTTGAGACGTGTCAGGCGCATCTCAGACCTCCTTCGCGATGACATCGGCCGAGCGGATCGCCAAGGCGACTGCGGTCAGCGTCGGGTTGACCACCCCGGCGGCGGGAATGACGCCGACCGAGGCCACGAACAGGTTGTCGTGGTCCCAGCTCCGGCCCTCGTGGTTCACCACCGAATCCTTGGCGTCGGCCCCCATGATGAGCGTGCCCATCAGGTGGTCGTGGTTCTCGAAGCCGTGGATCTTGGCGATCGTGCCGCCCATCCGCTTCGCCATGTCCTGATACATCTCTCGCGCGACCACGGCGCCGGCCTTGACGTAATCGTCGACGTCGAAGTGGATCTTGATGCCCGGGTTGCCCAGGCTGTCCTTCCACGCCGGGTTCGGCTGGATACGGTTCGCGGGCGAAGGCAGCATCTCAAGGAACGAATAGACGAACTGGTAGCGCGCGCTGTCGCGCATGATGCGCGCGTCCAGTTCCTTGCCCATCAGCCCCTCGTTGATCGCGGCCTCGGCCAGCGAGATCTGCGGGTTGCCGTTGGCCAGCGCGGTCTTGTTGGCCGAGTGTTCCTTGCGGAAATCGCCATCGCGCCAGTTCATGATGGTCAGCTGCTGCACCGGGCCGCGGCCCGACCACATCGCATCCTCGCCGGCCATCAGGTCCATGCCGATGCCGATGTGGTCCATCAGGTTGCGGCCCACCATGTCGGACGAGTTGCCCACCTCGTTCATCATCATCAGCTTCGCCGTCTCGAAGCTGTGGGCGGCAAGGACGAACACCTTGGCGGTAAGCTTCGTCTCCTTGCCCTCCGGCGTCATGTAGCTGACCGACCTGACCTTCTTGCCGTCGCCGACCTCGATCCTGGTCACCACCGCCTCGGTGATCAGCCTGGCGCCCGCGCGCACGGCCTTATCGGCATGGATCGAGCCGTTGTAGAGTGTGCCGATCGGACAGACCTGATCGCAGTTGTTGTTGCCCTCGCAGGCCGGGCGGCCATCCCACGGCTTGTGGATGCGCACCGTCGGCTCGGTGCACATCGCGTAGTCCTGCGTGCCCAGGGCATCGTGCATCTTCTGGGCGTTGTAGGTGAACTTCTCGGCGTTGATCGGGTAAGGTTTCGACCGCCGCGGATAGGCTTGGCCCTTGTGCGTGCCCGACTGGTCCTCGCCGTCGCCGCCCGAGATCCCAAGCTGATACTCCGCCCGGGTATAATAGGGTTCCAGGTCGTCATAGCCGATCGGCCAGTCGCGCCCCTTGCCGTAAAGGCTGTTGAGCTTGAAATCGTTCGGGATGTAGCGCCAGGTCGCCCCGCCCCAGTGCCAGGTGGTGCCGCCCACCAGCTTCAGCATGCCCGGCATCATCTCGAAGCTGCCGGTGTTCTGCAGGTAGCCGGGCTGATAGCTGGTCGGCGCCCAGGGGTTGTTGGGGTAGGGATCGTTGTGGTCGTAGTGACGGCCCGAATTGCGGAAGTTCATCAGGATCTTCCAGCGCGGAACCGACGGCCCCGCCTCGAGAAGGATCACCGACTTGCCTTGCCGGGCAAGCTCGTAGGCCGCGTTGGATCCGACCGCGCCGGAGCCGACGACGATCACGTCTGCGTCGAAATCTTGTGCCAAAGGGAATGTCCTTGATTGTGCTGGGCTGGCGGAGGGCTGGCTGTCCGGCGACCCGGTCAGATCCTCCCCGGCCTCTCGGCCCAGTAGCCGGTGCCCCAGCGCGAATAGCTGGGGATCGGGGTGTAGGGATGGGTCAGCTGGAAGGTCAGCGCCTGCGTGTAGGTCACGAACTTCACGTCATCGACCGACGACAGCGCCTTGGGCGTGCCCGAATAGCCGAGGTAGAGCGCCCCGATCAGCAGCTTTGCCGTATCCTTGAGATCGCCCTCGAACCCGGGCGCGTCCTTGAGCATCTCGACATCGGTGATGTTGTTGCTGGCCGCGAAATCCTGAAGCTTCGCCAGCGCCGCGGGAAAGCCGGGGTGGTTTTCTGTGATAGCGCTCCCGGCGCGTTCTGCCAGTGCCTGATCGACCTGCTTTCCGGTCACCAGATGGGCCATTTTCTGCAGGTCCGCGACATCGGTCGCCGCGGCCCCCGCCGCATGTGCCCCAACCGGGAGAACCGGCCCAGAGGCCACCGCCACAACGGCTGCAGTCCCCATGAGGAACCGCCTTCTATCTATAATTGCTGCCTTATCGGCCGTTCTTCCCGGGGAAGTGCTGTTCATCTGACGCTCCTGACCTTCCGGCTCCGCGTTGGCCCGGCCCTGCGTTCGCATCCTGCTGGAACAAGAAGAATGGAGGCGGAAGGAGCCCGGCGCTGTACACGCGTCTATTTACTCGCGTGCCCGGTAGCATCAAGCGGAATCCCGCCAATATTTGAGAGCGCTCTCATGTCGCATGGCGAAATGCCGCAAATCAAGGGGATAGCCCCGATCACAAAATCGCTATTCTCTGGAAACCCGGCGCGTCAGCCGACCGGCGGTGCGCTCGATCCGCGCCGCACCAGTGTTACGGGAACGACTCGGGCCGTTGCCGGGAGGTCCTTGCCGTCGCTGCGCAGCCGTTCCTCCAGCAGCGCCACGGTATCGCGCCCGAAATCGCCCGAGGGCTGGTGCACCGATGTCAGCGACAACGATTCCGAGCGCGCGTCGAGCGAGTCGTCGAAGCCCACGACCGACACGTCCTCGGGCACCCGGTAGCCGAGGCCGCGCAGCTGGTTGATCGCGCCGATGGCGATCCGGTCGTTGGCGCAGAAGATTGCGGTGGGGCGCTGCGGCCGCGCCATCAGGGCATTCACCCCGTCGCGGCCACCGTCCAGGTCGAACCATCCCTCGTGGATCAGCGCGGGAAGGCCCGCGGCCTCCATTGCGGCGCGGTAGCCCGCGCGCCGGCCGCCCGCTCCTGCCCCGCCGCCGCCGGTGATATGGGCGACCCGCCGGTGGCCGAGGCCCAGCAGGTAATCGGTCGCGGCCCGCGCGCCCACCTCGTCGTCGCCAAGGACGCAGCTGATCCCCAGATGCGTCACGTCGCTGCCGAGGTAGACGCAGGGCAGGCGCGCGCAGATCTGCTGCAAGAGTTCCAGGTCATGCGGCGTGCCGATCAGGATCGCCCCCTCTGCGCGCAGGTTCAGAAGACGCTCGGTCTCGGCCAGGCCCATGTCCTGCCCGACCTTGCCCAACTGGATCGCCGGATCGAAGCCCCGGCGCAGAAGCTCGTCCGAGATCGCCGAGGCCATCTCCATGTGATAGGGGTTCATAGGCTCGCCGATCATCACGCCGACGATCGAGCTGCGGTTGCTGGCCAACGCCCGGGCCGCGGCATTGGCGCGATACCCAAGCTCAGCCGCCGCCTTTTGCACCTGCTGGCGCTTGGCCTCGTTCACGCCGGCATCGCCGCGCAACGCCCGCGAGGCCTGCGCGCGCGAGACCCCGGCCTTCAGCGCGACATCGTCAAGTGTCGGATGGAATCGCTCCACGCCGCCCTGCTCCTCCTGTCCCGGCAGACTTCTGCCAGAACGCGGGGCGCGTCAAGATGCGCGGGGCCGTGCCCGGCCCTGCCCTCAGGGAATGATCTTGCGGTCGCGGAACTCGTCGAACAGCTTCAGGAACATGTCCGTGCTGTCGACCACCGGCGCAAATCCCGCCTGGCGGATCTTCGTCGTCGACGAGATCACATCCCAGTCGCAGTTGAAGATGAAGTCGCCAAAGCCCCAGGCCGCGATCTTGTCGAAGGGCACGTCGAGCAGACCGTGCTTTTGCCTGATCTTCTCCCACAGCGGGCCCTTGTCGGCCATCATCTCGGCCAGCGGGATCTGCCTCGGCTCTCCCGGATCCATGTCGAAATGCGCCGCGATGCGCTTCCACAGCGGGCGCCAGCGGAAGATATCGCCGTTCGTCAGGTTGTAGGCGGTGCCGCCCTGCGCCTCGGTCGCGGCCCAGGCCGACCCCTCGGCCAGCTGCGCGGCCGAGGTGACCTGCGCCAGCCGGTCGTAGCAGCGGGCGGAACCGGGAAAGCGTAGCGGCAGGCCCAGTTCACGGCAGATCGCGGCATAGACGGCGATCACCATGGCCAGGTTCATCGGGTTGCCGATGGCGAAACCGCAGACCACGTCGGGCCGCAGCACGACCTGGTCCCAGGCCTTGCCCGCGGCATGGCCGGTCAGCCAATCCTCCTGGTCGTAGTAGAACATCGGCGGCATGACGCGCGGGTCATCCTCATGCGCCGGGGTCGGAAAGGCCCCCAGATGCGCACCGTAATACTTCGCACCCTCATAGAGCACGACCCGCCGGAGCGCGGGCGAGGCAGCCTCGGCCCCGGCGACGAAATTCTGCAGCATGGCAAGGTTCACCGCGACCTGCTCGGCCGGATCGGCCTTTTCCTGGTAGGCGGCGAAGAACGCATGGGTGAAGGGCCCTGCCCCGGCCAGCGCGGCACGGGTCCCCTCCGCGTCGAGAAGGTCGACCGGAAGATAGCGCGCCCGGGTCTCGAAATCCGGCGTGCGGCGCGAGATCGCGGTGACCCGCCATCCCAGGCGGTCGGCAAGATGTGTGACGAGGCTGCGGCCGATCACGCCCAGCCCCCCGGCGACGAGTGCATGGTTTGTGGACATCACTGCTCCCTCTCCTGGCCTTGTCCGGGGCGGCGGTCGTTCCGCCCGGGATACGAGCTAGTTTTCGCTGCGGCGAAAAAACGGTGCGGCGCGTCAACGGACCTTTCGAGAAAATCGAAAGGTTGTGTAGGAACCGATCTGGCTGGGCGGCGCGCCTGGTGGGCGATGGCGGACCGGCGGGGGCGCTGCCCCCTGCACCCCCCGGGATATTTTCGCTCAGAAGAAGGCAGGAGGACTAGGTGCCGGAGGGACGGGCGGACCGCCCGGGTCCGGTGAAGGGGACCCGGGCGCGGAGGTGGCGTGAGCCGGGAGGGGCTCAGGCCAGGTGGTGCACCTCCTGCAGGCCATAGACGGGGGTGTCGAGCCCCTCCATCCGGGCCTTCAGCTGCAGCGCGAGGTAGAGCGAGTAGTGCCGCGACTGGTGCAGGTTGCCGCCGTGGAACCACAGGTTGGGCTGCTGCGTGGGCTTCCACATGTTGCGCTGTTCGCCCTCCCAGGGACCGGGATCCTTGGTGGTGGCAGACCCCAGGCCCCAGACCTTGCCCACCCTGTCGGCGACCTCCTGACTGATCAGGTCGGCGGCCCAGCCGTTCATCGAGCCGTAGCCGGTGGCCAACACCACGAGATCCGCATCCAGGTGCGTGCCGTCGGCCAGCACCACCCCGGTCTCGTCGAAACGCTCCACCTGGCCCTTCACCAGCTTGACCTTGCCGTCGATGATCAGCTGGCTGGCGCCGACATCGATGTAGTAGCCCGAGCCGCGGCGCAGGTACTTCATGAAGAGGCCCGAGCCGTCATCTCCCCAGTCGAGTTCGAACCCCGCCTTCTCCAGCCCCTCGTAGAAGGCGGCGTCGCGTTCGCGCATCTGGTCGTAGAGGGGGATCTGGAACTCGTGCATGATGCGGTAGGGCAGCGAGGCGAAGATCATGTCGGCCTTCTCGGTCGTCACGCCGTTCGCCACCGCCTCCTCGGAATAGAGCGCGCCGAGGCCGATCTCCATCAGGCTGTCGGAGCGCACGATATGGGTCGAGGAGCGCTGCACCATGGTCACGTCGGCCTCGGCCTCCCACAGCGCGGCGCAGATGTCGTGGGCCGAGTTGTTCGAACCGATCACCACGACCTTCTTCCCGGCCCAGTCGTCCGGCCCCTTGTGCTGCGAGGAATGCTGGATCGTGCCCCCGAAGCTGTCCATCCCGGGGAAGGACGGCATGTTCGGCTTGCCTGACATCCCGGTGGCGAGCACCAGCTGCGTGGGGGTGAGCGTGACCTTCTCGCCATCCCGGTCCACCGTCACCGTCCATTTCCCGGTGGCCTCGTCGAAGGCCGCCTTCTCGACGGTGGATCGGGTCCAGTAAGGGATTTCCATCACCCTAGTGTACCATTCCAGCCAGTCGCCCACCTTGTCCTTGGGGGTGAAGACCGGCCAGTTGTCGGGGAACTTGATGTAGGGCAGGTGGTCGTACCAGACCGGGTCATGCAGGCAGAGCGACTTGTAGCGGCTGCGCCACTGGTCGCCGGGGCGGTCGTGGCGGTCGATCACGATCGCCGGCACCCCGAGCTGCCTCAGCCGCGCTCCCAGCGCGATGCCGCCCTGCCCGCCGCCGACGATCACCGTGTAAGGCTGCACTTCCTGGCCCAGCATCGCCGCCTCCTCGTCGCGACGCTCCTTCCAGCTTTGGCGGTTGCGCTGCGCCCCGTGCTCGGCGCCCATGGGCCGGCGGGTGCCACGGCTCTCCTCGTAGCCCTTCAGCTCCTGCAAGGCGGTCAGCAGGGTCCAGATCCGGCCCTCCCTCAGCCGCACCAGCCCCCAGCCGCGCCCGGCCTTCGTCTCGAAGGTCAGCCAGGCGGTGATGACGCCGCCCTCCTCGGCGGGCGCCTCGCCCTCCTGCAGACGGAAGTTGCCCGGGCGGGTATGATCGAGCTGATGGCGCAGCATGTCGGCCACGCCCGCCGGCCCCTCGACCGTCCGGATGTTCCAGCTGACCGCAACCAGGTCGCGCCAGTAGCTGTCGGTGGCAAAAAGCGCCGCCGCGCGCTCCGGCTCGCCCGCAGCGAGTGCGGCGTTCAGGCTGTCGAGCACCTCCTCGGTGCGGGTCGTCACGGTGGAATCAAGCATCGCGTCTCCTCCTCTGCGCTTCGCTCGGGGCGGAGTATCGGCGCGAGGCGCGGGTCCGATCCATGGCCGAGGGGGCGACAGGCGGCGAAATCCTCACCGCCGCGGCGCGGCATGTTGCGCGCGCAACGCCGTGCAACGGGTGGGAGAGGATTGGCGCGGCCGCCTCGGCACGCCCCCACTTTGCCACCACGGCTGCCCTCACTGCGGCGGCGTCAACCCCGCCCGGCGCAACCGGCGCAATACGGTGGAGCGGTTCACCCCCAACCGCCGCGCCGCCCGTGCCATGTTCCAGTCGCAGGCCTCCATCACCTCTTCAAGCGCCTCCTCGGTCGCCGGGTCGGCCTCGTCCCGGGCCCCGACGGGCGCGGGCAGGTCAGGCAGGTCGATCACCCGCCCTTCGACCAGGGCCACCGCAACGTCGAGCACCTGCGCCAGCTCGCGGATGTTGCCGGGCCAGGGTCGGCCCATCAGATCGGCCCTGGCCGAGGGCGACAGCCGCAGCGGGTCCGGCGCCCGGCGCCGCAGAAGCCGGTCGATCAGCCAGCCCAGGTCATGGCGCCGCCGGAGCGGCGGCAGCGACAGCACCGCCCCGCTCAGCCGGTGGAACAGCGGCCGCGGCAGACCCAGCCCCGCCGGCGGCAGGCAGGTGGTGGCGATCGCGCGCAGCTCGGGCCGCCGGTCGAGGAGCGCCGACAGCGCCGCCGCCGTCCCGGAAGGCAGATCCTCGGCCCGGCGCAACAGAAGCGTGGCCGGCCCCGGCTGGGTCGCCGCAGCCGCGGCCAGCGACCCGGGTGTCAGCCCGGCACAGGCGAGATCGAGGAACCCCGCGGGCGGGCTCATCATGTGGATCGCCCGCGCCAGTTTCGCCTTGCCGGTACCCGTCTCGCCACCGATCAGCAGCGGCACGGCGGTCGGTGCCAGCTTCTCGGCCGCGGCCAGCAGCCGCGCCATCGCCGGATCCCCGCCCGAAAGCCCCGCCAGCGCCCCGCCCCGGGGCGGCGGCCGCACGCCCGCCACCTGCCGTGGCAATCGCGGCATCTGCGGCGCGATCGCGTGACCGAAGATCGCGCCGCCGTCGCGCATCGCGACGACACGTTCCTCGGTCGGGCGGTCGCGCATCAGCTCGGGCAGGTCGTCGACCGAAAGGTGCAGCACCTCCTCGATCCGCCGCCCGAGGATCGGCCCGCCCTCGGGCATCAGCCGCCGCACGCCCCGGGTGTGGCCCACGACACGGCCCGACCCGTCCAGCCGGATCGCCGCCTCGGGATCGACATCGAGGAATTCCGGGCTGGCCGACAGCCGCAGCACCCAGTCACGCCGGCTCTCTGCCATCAGGTTCGCCATCTCCACCCGCCGTGCCGCCGCGGTGACCAGACTCATCGCCAGCTTCTGGCTGGTCTTCGGCTGCGGCGCCCGCAACAAGGAGATGTCCAGCACCGCCGCCAGCTTGCCGAGGCTGTCGAAGATCGGCGCGGCAGTGCATGACAACGCGGTATGCGCGTTGCCGAAATGATCGTCCTGATGGATCGTCACCGCCTCCTCGGTGAAGATGCAGGCGCCCACGCCGCAGGTGCCAGCCAGATCCTCCGACCAGTTCGACCCGAGATAAAGCCCCGCCCCGCGCAGATCCTCGGCGAAATGATCGTCACCGAAGAAGTCGACGCAGACCCCGCGCGCATCGGTCAGCAACAGCACGTAATTCTGCCCGGCCACCTGACGGAACAGGCTCTGCAAGCCCGACCGCGCCGCGGCGATCATCCACTCCGCCTGCTTGCGGTGATCGCGCAGCTCCGCCTCGGTGACGATATGGGCGGGATCGCGGCGCGTGGGATCCATGCCATAGACCTCGACACAGCGCCGCCAGGACGCGGATACGCAGCTGTCGCGCCCGGTCTGGGTGCCCTCCAGCACCCGTTCGATCTCCTCGACGTGCCGGTGATCCCTCACGGCGCATCTCCTCCCTCGGGGAGAAGCCTACCATCGCGCCCCCCGCCATGGCGAGAAAAGATGCAGCCCCTGCCGGGCACAGGCGAACGACCGCCCCCTCCTTTCTGCTCTCAAATATCCCGGGGGTCCGGGGGCTGGCCCCCGGCGCCGGCTCAGAAGAAGCTCTGCGGATCTATATCGATGACCAGCCGCAGGTTCGGCGGCTGCCTGAGCTGCCGGACCCAGCGCGTCAGCGCCGCCTGCAACGGCGCCCCCTTCGGCGCCTTGACCAGAAGGCGCACCCGGTGCCGCCCGCGGATCCGCGCGATCGGCGCGGGCGCGGGCCCGAAGACCGTGGCACCGATCGCACGGAGCGGGGCGTCGCGGCGCGCCAGCTCCGCCCCGAAATCGAAGACCGGCTGCGCCTCCGGCGCCGACAGGATGATCCCGGCAAGCTTGCCATAGGGCGGCATCCCCGCTGCCTCTCGCTCCGCCGCCTCGGCGCGCCAGAATCCCTCCTCGTCGCCCGACAGGATCGCCCGGATCACCGGGTGGTCGGGCTGGAAGGTCTGCAACAGCGCCTCGCCCGGCTTGTCGGCCCGCCCCGCCCGGCCCGCCACCTGGCGCATCAGCTGGAACGTCCTTTCCGCCGCGCGCAGGTCGGACCCCTGCAAGCCCAGATCCGCGTCGATCACCCCCACCAGCGTCAGCAGCGGAAAGTTGTGCCCCTTGGCGACCAGCTGGGTGCCGATGATGATGTCCGCCCCGCCCTCGGCGATCGCCTCGATCTGCGCCTTGAGGGCGCGCGCCGAAGAGAAAAGGTCCGACGACAGAACCGCCACCCGCGCGTCGGGAAAGCGCTCCGCCACCTCTTCGGCCATCCGCTCCACCCCCGGGCCCACGGGCGCCAGCTTGCCCTCGACCTCGCAGGCGGGGCACTTGTCGGGGATCGGCTTTTCCGCGCCGCACTGGTGGCAGATCAGCCGCTTGAGGAACCGGTGCTCGACCATCCGCGCATCGCAATCGTCGCAGGCGATCTGGTGCCCGCAGGCCCGGCATATGGTGACCGGCGCATAGCCGCGGCGGTTGAGGAACAGAAGCGCCTGCTCCCCCGCCGCGATCCGCGCCCTGACCGCCGATTGCAGGCTGGGTGAGATCCAGTGGTTCGCCTCCAGCGCCTCGGCCCGCATGTCGATCGCGCGCATCTCGGGCAGTTCGGCAGCCCCGAACCGCGCGGGCAGGTCGACCCGGGTGTACTTGCCCGCCTCGGCATTGGCCCAGGTTTCCAGGCTGGGCGTGGCCGAGGCCAGCACCACCTGCGCCGAACAGAGCGAGGCGCGCAGCACCGCCATGTCGCGGGCGTTGTAGAGAACGCCGTCCTCCTGCTTGTAGGAGGTGTCGTGTTCCTCGTCGACGACGATCAGGCCAAGATCGCGAAACGGCAGGAACAGGGCCGAGCGCGCGCCGACCACCAGCTGAGCGCCCCCTTCCGCCACCATCCGCCAGACCCGGCGCCGCTCGGTCTGGGTCACGCCGGAATGCCACTCGGCGGGCTTTGCGCCGAACCGCGCCTCGACCCGGGTCAGGAACCCCGCCGTCAGCGCGATTTCCGGCAAGAGCACCAGCGCCTGCCGCCCCTGCGCCAGGCACTCCGCCACCGCCTCCAGATAAACCTCGGTCTTGCCCGACCCGGTGACGCCCTTGAGCAGCGTCGTGCCATAGCGCCCGCCCCCGACCGAGGCGCGCAGCTTAGCCGCCGCCTCCGCCTGCCCCGGGCTGAGCGCGTGCCCCGCAAGCCCCGGGTCGAGATGCGGAAACGGCGTGTCGCGCGGCGCCTCCTCTTCGGCCACCACGCCCTGCGTGACCAACCCCTTGACGACCGAGGAAGACACGCCCGCCGTCTGGCTCAGCTCCGACAGCGTGAGCGCGGCGCCCCCCACCGCATCGAGCGCGTCCATCACCCGGGCGCGGGCGTCGGTCATCCGGTCAGGTTCGCCATGGCCGCGGCGATAGACCCGGCGGCTGGCCGGCGCATCGCCCAGCCCCGGCGCCCGGGTCGCAAGGCGCAGCATGGCCGGCAGCGAAGTCAGCGTGTAATCGCCCGCCCGCTGGAGGAAATCGCGCAATTCCCCGCGCATCGGCGCAAGATCGAGCACCCGGCCCACCGGCCGCAGCTTTGCCGCGTCAAAGCTCCCCTCACCCTTGCCCCAGACCACGCCCATCACCCGGCGCGGCCCCAGCGGCACCTCGACCCAGTCCCCGGTCGAGCACCCGCCCTCGGGCGCGAGGTAGTCGAGAATCCGGCCCAGCGGCTGCGTCGTGAGCACGCCCAGGCGCTCTCCCGCCCCGAACTCCGCACCGATTTCCGCCCCGTAACCCGCCCCGAACACGCCGCAGCCCTCCTTTGCGGGGTTTAACAGCCCCGCCCCATGCGCTAAACCACCGCCCGAGCGAACGCGCAACCCAGGAGGGTCCCCCATGAAGTTCTTCGTCGACACCGCAGATGTCGAGGCCATCAAGGAGCTGACCGCCCTTGGCATGGTCGACGGCGTCACCACCAACCCGTCGCTGATCATGAAATCCGGGCGCGACATCCTCGAGGTGACCAAGGAGATCTGCGAGATCGTCGCCGGCCCCGTCTCGGCCGAGACCGTCGCGCTGGATGCCGAGGGCATGATCGCCGAGGGCCGCAAGCTGGCCAAGATCGCGCCGAACATCACCGTCAAGGTGCCGCTGACCTGGGACGGCCTCAAGGCCTGCAAGGTACTCTCGGACGAGGGCCACATGGTCAACGTCACGCTGTGCTTCTCGGCCAACCAGGCGCTTCTGGCGGCCAAAGCCGGCGCCACCTTCATCTCGCCCTTCGTGGGCCGCCTCGACGATATCAACGTCGACGGGATGGAGCTGATCGCCGATATCCGCACGATCTACGACAACTACGACTTCAAGACCCAGATCCTCGCGGCCTCGATCCGCACGGTGAACCACGTGAGCCAGGCCGCCATGATCGGCGCCGACGTGATGACCGCCCCGCCCGAGGTGATCCGCAAGCTAGCCGCCCACCCGCTGACCGACAAGGGCCTCGAGGCGTTCCTGAAAGACTGGGAAAAGACCGGCCAGAAGATCCTCTGACGGATCGGCCGACTGCTTTGGGGAAAGGCGCCGCCGCAAGGTCGGCGCCTTTTCTCATTCCCCAGTCCGGGTCGGGACCACAGGCGAGGCGCCCCTCGGGTCTGTCAGGCGCCGGGGGTTTCACACCCCCGGACCCCCGTGGGATATTTTCACTCAGAAGAAGATGGACGGGCGCGCGCGGCTGGCGCAGCAGCCCGGCCGGCGTGTCGGAAGCGCCTCAGGCCGAGGTCTCGTAGAGTTCCGCCCCTTCGATCGCGTTGCGGATCGCCCGGGCGAAATCCGCCGGCGCCGCGGTCAGCAGGCCCACCTGCGCCCCGGCAAAGAACCGCTCCACCTCCGCCTCGATCGCCGCCACCTGCACGCCGCGCAGGGCCGCCTCGAGATTCAGCACCGTCGATGGCGGCGTGACGAAGAAATCCCCGGTCACCACGACCTCGCGGATCCGGTTCTGCAACGGCCCTTCCAGCCGGACATGCGCCGCGATGCGCCCGCCCCGCCCGGTGAACCCGCCCGAGCGCACATCGGAGGGATGCGCCGGATCATCGATCGCGTAGACGAAACAATCCTGCCCGATCTCCTCGTCGTAGATCTCGCGCGCCTTCGCCTCCTCCGCCGCGGTGATCTCGCCCGGCTCGGGCGCGATCCCCAGTGCCTCGCGAAAGCCCTCGGTCACCGCCGCCCTGATCTCCGCCAGCGGCGGCGGGGCACCGTCGAATAGCTCGGTCAGCGTCACCACCCGCTGGGCGCCGCTGGTCTGACCGCGCTTCGCGAGCTTCGCCGCCGGGATGTTCAGAAGCTGCGCCATCCGCGCCGCGTTCATGTCCACCAGCACGGTACCCTGGTAAAAGATCGTGTCGCCGTCAAAGAACCCGCCGGTCCCGCCGATCTTGCGCCCCTCGACCTCCAGATCGTTGCGTGACCGGTACCTCACCGCGGGCCCCAGCCTCGACAGCCCCGCCGCGCAGGCCTCGCAGAGCGCCCGAGCGACCTCGCCAAGGTCGCCCAGACCCAGCGTCTGCTTGGAAAACACGAGTTCCCATCCGAACTGCCCCTCGTCGAGGTAGAGCGCCCCGCCCCCGGTGATTCGCCGCCCGATCCCGACCCCCTCCGCACGACACGCGTCGAGGTTCAGCTCCTGGCTGATCGCCTGGTGCCGCCCGACAAGAACTGAGGGCGGAAAGGTCAGGAACCGCAAGGTATCGGGGATCTCCCCCGCCTTGTGACATTCGATCAGCGCCTGGTCGAAGGCCATCTGCGCGCGGCACCCGCGCAGCCCGGTATCGATCACCCGAAACGGCTTCGTCATCGAAATCTCCTCCCTGGAAATGCCCCCGTTCTTTCTTGTTCAAATACTCCGGGGGGTGCAGGGGGGCCGCGCCCCCCTGCCTTTGGTCAGATGTCGAATTCCTCGCCATCCTCGTAGCTCTCGCCCGGTCGCAGCATGTTCAGCTGGCTGCGCACCTTGCGGATATCCACCTCCTTCAGCGGGAAGGGGTAGGATGCGATGTTCGAGGGCGGGCTGTCGCCATAGGGCCGGTCGCAGGCCGAGATATCATCGGCGAACTTGCCCGGGCAGCCCGAGGTGCGGAACGCGATGCCCGCGTCGACGATCGCCGAGAGCTCCGATTTCGGCATGCCGAAATCAACAATCCGCCCATGTGCGTCGAAGGTCATCTGATCCACGCGCACGCCGCAGTAATCGACGAGGTAGCGCGCCAGCTGCACCCGGCGCCACTGGTCGCGCGGGGTGGCGGGCAGGTGATCCATCAGCGAACCCTTTTCGGGGAAGAAGCAGAACATGTGGCTGTGGCCGCCCATGTCCACCAGCTTCTGCACCAGCAGCATCACCTCGTATTCGGTCTCGCCCATGCCGACGATGATATGCGCGCCGAACTTCTGGGGCCCGAAGATGTCGCGGGCATCCTCGAGGATCTCCCAGTACTTCCGCCAGCTGTGGGGCGATTGCACGCCCTTGCCGCGGGTCCGGTCGAAGAGCTCCGGCGTCGCGGCATCCAGCGCCACGGTGAAGATGTCCGATCCCATCTCGTGCAGGCGCTTCACGTCGCCCCGCGTCATGGTTTGCGGGTTCGACAGGATCGAGATCGGGATCCGCCCCGGGTCGATCCGGTCGGTCCATTTCTTCAGCACCGTGAAGGTATCCTTGTCGGAATTCGGATGCGTGATCATCGAGATGCACATCCGGTGGAACGGCGTCGCCGGATCGCCCGCGATCCGCGCGACGATCTCGTCCATGCTGACGGCGGGCCAGTCGACGCGGATGAAGTTCCGGTCGGCATAGTTGCGCTCCGCCTCGCGGTGGCGGGCCAGCCCGCAATAGGCGCAATTGGCCCGGCACCCCTCGGGATAGGTCAGCAGAAGGTTCAGGCAGCGGGTGCAGGAACAGCCGTGCATCTGCCCCTCGACGAGCCCCAGCGTGATCGCCGCGGCCGTCGACATCTGCACGTAGTCGGGAGAGCGCATGTGCGGCGTCATCACCCGGTAATCGGGACGGTAGAGGCCATGCGGCGCGATATCCGCGTCCTTCACCGGCTTGCCGTTGCGAAACGGTGCGGGGGTGACCCCGGGCCGGCGCGGCGCCATCACGTCGAAAGCGTTGAAATCGGCGCCCCCCGCGCCGGCCGCCCCGGGCATTGCAGTCTCGGGCTTCAAGCAGGTCATGCTGTCTCCTCCGCCGTTTGTGTCTCCTGACGGGCCAAGGCCGTCTCCTCCCGCGTCCAGTAGTCCGGATAGGCGATCCAACCGCGGCGCAGGGCGTCGGGCCCCGGCACCGCACCGCCGCGATAGGCCGCCAGCAGCTGCCGCCGCCGGCGCACCGCCAGCGCAACCGAGGGGCCGAAGGTGTCCTCGACCTCTTCCGCATAGGCCTCCAGCGCCCCCGCCTCGCCGCCGAGGAAGGCCGCCGCCGTCTCTCCCGCCAGTGCGCCCGAGATGACGGCCGCGCTGATCCCCGCCCCCGTCACCGGGTTGGTCAGCCCCGCCGCATCCCCCGCAAGCAGCACCGGGACCGCCCCGATCCGCGCGGTCAGCCCCACGATCCCGCCCACCGGGATCAAACCCCCGGTCGTGCGATGGACGGCCGGACCCAGCCGCCCACGGGCGACGAGTTGCGCGTGCAGCGCATCGAGGAGCGGCTTCAGCCGGTCCTTCTGCCCGGGCACCACGCCAAGCCCGAGGTTCGCGACCGTCCCCTTCGGAAACAGCCAGGCATAGCCGCCCACGATCTCGGGCCTGAGGAAGATATCCGTCGCCCCGTGCGCCCTGAGCAGGTCCACCGTGATCTGCCGCGTCTCGACCAGCTCCGCGTTCGAACAGCCCGCCGCCGCCCCCACGGGCGAGCGCGGGCCATCGGCGCCGATGATCAGCCGTGCCGTCACCGTCTCCTGCGCCGCCCCCGCGCCGATCGTCACCACCCCGTCCGGGGAAATCGCCCGCACCGGCGTGCCGAAACGGCACTCCGCCCCCGCCGCCCGGGCCTTCTCGATCAGCGCCTGGTCGAACCGGGCCCGGTCGATCATGTGGCCGCGGAAATCCGGGGTCAGGTGCGACGGATCGGCCCCCACGAAAGTCTCCATCTCCGCGATGTCCTGGATCCGCGCCGCCCGCACCTCCGGCACCTCGGCGCCGGTCATCATCGGCACGAATTCCGCGCATTGGACCGGCAGGCCGGGCCGCGCGCTGCGCTCCACCGCCAGCACGGAAAGCCCCGCCCGCGCCGCCGCGGCCGCCGCCGCCGCGCCCGCCGGCCCGAGGCCGGAGACGAGGATGTCGTAGCGCCGGGTCATGCCGCGCAGGAGGGGATCTTCACCCTCCCCCCGCCGATATCCGCGCCGATCTTGATCGAGCAGCAGGCATGTTCCTGGTGCCACGGCCGCCCGATCGCGCGCGTCACCGCCAGCGCCCCCTCGGCCGGGAAGGCGATCCCGTCGAGGCCCGCCATCACCGCGTAGGCATCGACCACCCGCTTGTGCATCCCCGCGGGCCGGGCGCAGCCCAGAAGCACCTGCTTGTCCTTCAGCCGCGAGCGCGCCTCGAGGAAGATCCGCCCCACGTCATGCGTCGACGGCGTCCTGAACGTGCCGGGCCTGGCGTAGAACGGCATGATCACCACCAGCACCAGCGCGTTGACCGGATAGCGCGAGACGATGTCCAGCGCCCGCGCCTCGCCCCTGATCTCGCCGTAGTGCAGACCGACGACGATATGCGGCGAGACCTCCATCTTCGTTGCCGTCAGCGCGGCCAGCGTCGCCTCGAAATCCTCCACCGGGCGGTCGAGGTGATAGACCTGCCGGATCGTGTCGTCCGATCCGATCACGTCCATCATCGCGGTGTCGACGCCCGCCGCTTCCATCCGCTTCGCCCCCGCCGGGTCGGTCAGCGCGGTGTGGATCGCGATCTTGAGGTGGGGAAAATCGCGCTTCAGCCCCTCGATCACCGGGTAGAACCGCTCGTACCGGATCTCGTTGCGCCGGTTCGACCCGCCCGACAGCAGGAACCCCTGCAGATCCTGCAACAGGATCAGGTCGCGCACCTTCCGGTCCAGCGTCTCGGGCTTGGTCGCGGGGATCATCGGCTCCAGGATCTTCGCCTGGCAATGGTCGCAATCCAGCGCGCATCCGCCCGCGGTGACCGAGAAGGCGGGGAAAGAATTCTTGCCACACCCCTTCACCTCGGTCGAATCGTATTCCTTGAAGGTGGGGGTCGAGAAGCGGATGTCCCGCGCCATCATCTGCGGTGCGAGACGCTCCATCTCGGCCACCAGCGCGGGGTCGAACTCCGCATCCTCCAGCTCCTCGATCGCCGCGATCCGGTCCAGCCATTGCGACATGCGTTCCTCCCCTTCCCTCGGCCGTCAGGCCAGTTCCTCCTCCGGCGCCAGCACCGCGGCGGCAATCTCGCGGAAGCGGTCGCGGATCGCGCCGTCATTGCGCGGATCGGCCAGCGTCGTGGTCCAGTGCGGCTGCATCTCGTCCTCCTCGTCGACGAGATCGCAGTCGAGCGATCGCAGCAGCGCGCGGCTCTCCTCCGGCAGGGTCTCGGGGATCGGATACCCCGCAAGCCGGCCCCAGAGCCCGGTCCAGAGCCGCGCGACCGTCCAGGGATTGTACCCCCCGCCACCCAGCACCGCCGTGTGCGGCGCCACCAGTGTCAGCGACATCACCGCATCCCAGAGCGCGGTGCTCGACAGTTCCAGCGACGACAACGGATCGCCCTTAAGCGCATCAGCGCCACAGGTGATCACCACCGCCTGAGGCGCGAACCGGGATGCCAGCGGCAACACCGCCGCAGTCATCAGATAGTCGAATTCCGTGTCGTTCATCCTGCCCGGCACCGGCAGGTTGCGGGCCGAGCCGCCGGCCCGATCGCCAAGCGCACCGCTGAACGGCCAGCGGTTTTCCTCGTGGATCGAGATCGTCATGACCCGTGGATCGCCGGCAAAGGCCGCCTCCACCCCGTCGCCGTGATGCGCGTCGAGATCGACATAGAGGACACGCTCCAGCCCTGCCTCCAGAAAGGTCAGGACTGCGAAGACGGGATCGTTGAAATAGCAAAACCCCGAGGCGTAGTCGCGCATGCCATGATGCGTTCCGCCCGAAGGGTGATAGGCGACGCCCCCGTCCAGCGCCAACCGAGCGCACTGGACAGACCCCCCGACCGAAGTGCTGGCGCGTGCGTAAAGGCCGGGAAACAAGGGGTTCTCCAGCGTGCCGATCCTGTAGCGCTCGCGCAGGGCCTCGGGCACGCGGCCCTCCCGTTCGCAGGCGGCGATGGCGTCGATGTAATCGGACGCATGGAACTTCAGCAGATCGTCGCGGGTCGCGCGATAGCTTTCCTCGTAGCCATCGGGCAGCCAGCCCAACTGCTCCGACAACGTCAGGACCGGTCCGATACGCTGGATCGCCAGAGGGTGGTTCCCCCGGTATCCGGTCGCGCGATAGATCTCGGAACTGATGAAACGGGCGGGCATGGGAGCCTTTCTGCGGACACCCCGACTGGCGACGGAAGCCGGGCGGGGCGGGTTCATCTTCTCTGACTCTTATATATTCCAATAATTATATTCGAAAGCAAATCATTCCGGCGAAAATCTGGGTCATGCCCGTTCTGCCCGCCGCTTACCCCCCGGTCGCCGGGGCCTCGCAAGCGAAGATCTCGTCGTAAAGCGCCCAGGTCGCGGCGGCGTCCTCGGCATTCATCTTCTCGTGCGCTTCGCCGAGGTGGACCAACAGGTGATCACCCGGCGCAACCGTCTCGTGCTGCATCAGGAACAGGCTGACCTCGCGCAGGACGCCCCGCGCGACACAATGGGCCGTAAGGCCCTCCACCCGCTCCACTCGCATCGGAATCGTCAGGCACATCGTCCAGCCCTCCCCGCTGTACTCCTCCCGGGCTCTCCCCGCGTTCGCCCCCGCCGCGCCCCCGCCGCGCCCCGGTATCATCGCGGCTTCGTGAAGCCGGGCGTTGATTCAGATCAAGGAACCGGCCCGACTCGAGGTACAACATATTCACATATGATTCATTGTCGAGGCGCGTCATGACCCCTGCTGCCGACCCGGCCGAGACCGACGCACCCGGCGTTGCCATGCAGGCGGCGGTGGAGCGCATCGTCGTGCTCGGCATCGGCAACGTCCTGCTGAGCGACGACGGCATCGGCATCCATGTCCTGCGGCAGCTGGATGCCGAGGGCATTCCGGAGGGGGTGGCGCTGCGCGACGGCGGCACGATCGGGCTGACCCTGCTGGCCGGGATCGACGCCACGACCGGCCTGATCGCCGTCGACGCGATGGAGATGGGCGCGCCGCCCGGCACGTTGCAGGTGCACGAGGGCGCGGCGATGACGGCCGTTCTGCAAGGCGCACGCCATAGCGCGCACGAGGTCGCGCTGTCCGATCTGATCCAGGCCGCGGACCTGTCGGGCATGGCCCCGGCCCGGCGCGCGCTGGTCGCGATCCAGCCCGAGACGACGGGCTGGGGCCTTCAGCCGACGGAGACGGTCAGCGCGGCGATCCAGCCCGCCGCCGCCGCCGTGCGCAACCTGGTCCGGAGGTGGCACGATGACCGCAGAGAGCCATGACACCCTGCGCACGGGCCTTGCCCGCAGTCTCCTGCGCGAGATTGCCGACCGGCTGGCCCAGTTGGCCGACACCGGCGAGGCCCACGCCATCGACCTGCGCGCCCTGCCCCTCTCTCCCGCCGACCGAACCGAGCTGCACGAGGTTCTGGGCACCGGCGAGGTCGAGGCCGTCCTGCATGTCGCGGGCGAAAGCACGCTGCGCGAGACCGCCTTCACCGGCGTGTGGTGGGTGACCCACCGCGGCGAGGGCGGCGCCATCGCGGCCGAAACGATCGAGATCTGCGCGGCGCCCGAGATCCTGTACGCGCAAAGCGCCGATATCGGCTGGTCCGCCGCGCGGCTGGCCGAGGAACTGAGGGGGGACCGGGATGCGACGTGAGGAAAAGATCGGCGAGACGCTGGCGGCGCGGGGCATCTCGCGCCGGGCGCTTCTGAAATACACGGCCTATCTGGCCGGGCTGATGGCCCTGCCGCCGATGGCCGGACGTGCCATGGCCGAGGCGCTGGCCGATCAGCCCCGACAATCGGTGATCTGGCTCAGCTTCCAGGAATGTACGGGCTGCACGGAATCGCTAACCCGAAGCTTCTCGCCCTCGATCCAGGACCTGATATTCGAGCTGATCTCGCTCGATTACCACGAGACGCTGATGGCGGCCTCGGGCCAGGCCGCGGAAGAGGCGATGGCCGCGGCGATGGCGCGCAACAGCGGCAAGTACCTGCTTGTGGTCGATGGCTCCGTCAGCACGGCGGATGGCGGGGTCTATTCGACCAATGCGGGCAAGGCGAACCTCGACACGCTGAAGGCGGTCGCGGCGAACGCCGCCGCGGTGGTGTCGGTCGGGACCTGCGCGGCCTTCGGCGGCATCCCGATGGCGAACCCCAACCCAACCGGCGCGACGGGGGTCGACACGATCGTGACCGGCAAGCCCGTGGTGAACATCTCCGGCTGCCCGCCGATCCCCGAGGCGATCGCGGGCACCATCGCGCATTTCGTGACCTACGGGCGGCTTCCCGCACTCGATCACCTGAACCGGCCGCAGGCGATCTTCGGCGACACGATCCACGACCGCTGCTACCGCCGGCCGTTCTACGACAAGGGCCTGTTCGCCAAGACCTTCGACGACGAGGGCGCGCGCAACGGCTGGTGCCTCTACGAGGTCGGCTGCAAGGGCCCGGTCACCTACAACGCCTGCGCCACGTTGAAATGGAACGGCGGCGTCAGCTTTCCGATCCAGTCGGGCCACGGCTGCCTTGGCTGTTCCGAACCCGGGTTCTGGGATCGCGGCAGCTTCTACAAGCCGCTGTCCGCTTCGGTCATGGGCAACAACGCGCTGCTGGCGGGGGCTGCGATCCTTGGCGCCGGCGCCGGCGGGGCGACGGCCCTGATGGCGCGCAGCCGGCGCGACGCGGCAATCTCGGCCGCCGCCTCGGCCTACAGAGAGGGCGGTGGAACGACAGGCGCCCCCGCCGGAGACACCCCAGGGAAGGAGACGACGAAATGAGCTTTCTCGACTTCGCGCGCGGGCCGGCGCTGAACGTGGCCATGGCCGTCTTCGTGCTGGGGGTGGTCTGGCGGCTTGTCGCGCTCTTCGCGATGCCCTGGGCCGATGACCGTTCAGTCCCGCGCGAGGGCGCGCCGGGGCGGGTGCGGGGCGCGGTCGGTACCATGGTCCGCCATCTCTGGACACCGCGGGAATTCGGCATGACCTCGCGCTTCGCCATCGTCAACGGCTACATCTTCCACATCGGCCTTGCCGTCATCGTCTTCGGTTTCGTTCAACACATCCTGTTCATCAGGGGGCTGATCGGGCTGTCCTGGCCGGGGCTGCCCACCGGCGTGATCACGCTGGTCTCGGTGGTCACGCTGGCCTCGCTGATCGCGGCGCTGGTGCACCGGCGGACCAGCCCGGTGCTGCGGCTGATCTCGACCCTCAACGACTACGTCACCTGGATCGTCACTGCCCTGCCGGTGCTGACCGGCCTTGCCGCCGTCGCCCACATCGGCGCCCCCTATCAGACATTGCTGGCGATCCACATGCTGTCGGTCGCGGCGCTGCTCATCTGGTTTCCCTTCGGCAAGCTGATGCACGCCTTCCTCGTCTTCGTGACCCGGGCCGAGACAGGCGCCTTCTACGCCCGCCGCGGCGTCAAGATCTGAGGAGCGGACGCCATGACACAGAGAGTCGTCGTCGACCCGGTCACCCGCATCGAGGGCCACCTGCGGATCGAGGCCGAAACCTCGCCGGGGGGGGAGATTACCGGCGCCTGGTCCTCGGGCACCATGGTCCGGGGGATCGAGCTGATCCTGCAAGGCCGCGACCCGCGCGACGCCTGGGCCTTCGCCCAGCGGATCTGCGGGGTCTGCACGCTGGTGCATGGTATCGCCTCGGTCCGGGCGGTCGAGGATGCGCTGGACTATCAGATCCCGCCAAACGCCCAGCTGATCCGCAACCTGATGATCGGCGCGCAATATGTGCACGACCACGTCATGCACTTCTACCACCTGCACGCGCTGGACTGGGTCGACGTGGTCTCGGCACTGAAGGCCGACCCGAAAGCGACCAGCGCGCTCGCCCAGTCGATCTCCAGCTATGCCAAGTCGAGCCCCGGCTATTTCTCGGACGTGCAGAAGAAGCTCAAGACATTCGTCGATCAGGGCCAACTGGGGATCTTCGCCAACGGCTACTGGGGCAGCCCGCTATACAAGCTGCCGCCCGAGGCGAACCTGATGGCGGTCGCGCATTACCTCGAGGCGCTGACATGGCAGCGCGAGGTGGTGCAGCTGCACGCAATCTTCGGCGGCAAGAACCCGCATCCGAACTTCGTCGTCGGTGGCGCGCCCGCACCGATCAGCCTCGACGCCGATACGCTGGCCGCGACCTCGGTCAACGTGCAGGGACTGGAGATCGTGAAGAACGTGATCGCCAGGATGCAGGCCTTCGTAAACGAGGTCTACCTGCCCGACACCCTGGCCATCGCGTCGTTCTACAAGGACTGGTTCCGGCGCGGCGAGGGCGTCGGCAACTTCATGACCTTCGGGGATTTCCCCGAGGACGGCACGGGTGATCCGTCGAAATGGCTGATCCCCGCCGGGGTGATCCTGAACCGCGACCTCACGACGATCCACCCCGTGGACCTCAACGACCCGATGCAGGTGCAGGAATTCGTCGCGCATAGCTACTATGGCTACTCGACCGGCAAGGATACCGGCCTGCACCCCTACGACGGGCAGACCAACCTCGACTATACCGGGCCGAAGCCGCCCTTCGAACAGCTCGACGTCGCCAAGGACTATTCGTGGCTGAAGTCGCCGCGATGGAAGGGAAACGTGGTCGAGGTGGGGCCGCTGGCCCGCGTCCTGATGTTGAACGCCAAGGGGTTCGAGCCCGCCGTCGAGCTGACGCAGAAGGCGCTGCGGCAGCTCGACCTGCCGCTGGAGGCGGTCTATTCGACGATGGGCCGGACCGCGGCGCGGACGCTGGAATCGAAAATCGTCGCCGACCAGATGTCGACCTGGTACGACGCCCTCATCGCCAATATCCGCAAGGGAGAGCTTGCCGTCTTCAACGACGCCAAGTGGGACCCCTCGACCTGGCCTTCGGTTGCCAGAGGCGTGGGCTTCATGGAGGCGCCGCGCGGCGCACTTGCACACTGGATCGTCATCAGGGACGGCAAGATCGACAATTACCAGGCGGTCGTGCCCTCGACCTGGAACGCGGGGCCGCGCGACGAGGCCGGCAAGCCCGGCCCCTACGAGGCCGCGCTGATGGATCGCCACACGCTGGCCGACCCGAAACAACCGCTGGAGATCCAGCGCACGATCCATTCCTTCGACCCCTGCATCGCCTGCGCCGTCCACGTGGTGGACCCGCAGGGCGAGGAACTGACCCAGATCCAGGTGCGCTAGGAGGCCGCCATGACCGAGCAACGCAAGATCGACGTCGACGCGGCGATGCGGACCTTCACGGCGCAGACCGAGGAACACGTGATCGCCTATGCGCAGGCCTGCCTGCGCTGCGGGCAATGCGCCGATGCCTGCCTGTTCTACCGCACCTCGGGCGACCCGCGGCACACGCCGGCCTACAAGCTGGTGCCGATCCAGAAGGCCTATCGCGCCGCGCATTCACCGCTGAAATGGCTCGGCCTCGCGCCGAAGCTGACCGAAGAGGACCTGACCGGGTGGGAAGACCTGATCTTCGACACCTGTACAATGTGCGGCCGCTGCACCGAGGTCTGCCCGATGGGCATCGACATCGCCTCGATCATCGGCCAGGCGCGCAAGGCCTGGGTCGCGGCGGGGCTGGGCCCCGAGGATCTTTTGGCCGCGGCCGACACCAGCCGAGATCGGGGCAGCCCGCTTGGGCTGACGCCCGACAAGCTCGTCGAGCGGGTCGAATGGCTGGAGGATGACGACGAAACCGAGATGCCGATCGACAAGGAGAAGGCGGAGGTGCTGCTGACCGTCTCGTCGATCGAGGCGATGAAATACCCGGAATCGCTGGCCGCCATGGCGAAGATCCTCAACCACGCCGGCGTCGACTGGACCTTTTCGACCAAGGGATACGAGTCGACGAATTTCGGCTATCTCGCCGGCAAGCCCGACGTGGCGAAGGTTATGGTGGAACGGCTGGTCGCGGGCGCCGAGGCCTGCGGCGCAAAGATTGTGGTGATCCCCGAATGCGGGCACGCCTATGGCGTGTTCCGCTGGTCAGCGGCGAACATCCTGGGCCGCGAACTGCCGTTCGAGGTACTGCACATCACCGAATACATCGCCAGGCTCAAGCGCGCGGGAAAGCTGAAGCTGAAGCCCTACGACACGCCCTTCACCTACCACGACCCCTGCCAGGTCTCGCGCCGCGGCGGCGCGGCGGCGGATGCGCGCTACATCCTCGAGGGGTTTGCCACGAAGTTCCAGGAGATGACGCCGACAGCCGAGATGAACTGGTGCTGCGGCGGCGGGGGCGGCGTGCAGGCGATGGGCCGCGCCGCCGAGCTGCGCAACAAGGCGTTCAGGATCAAGCTCGACCAGATCGAGGCGACACATACCAAGACGCTTATCTCGGCCTGCGCCAACTGCCGCCTGACGATGGACGAAAGCACGAAGTACTGGCACTGGGACGGCGAGCTTGCCAGCATCGTCGAGGTGATCGCCGACCACCTGATCGAGGAAGAGGACGCGTGAGATGGCCGACAAGCTCCTGATCATGATGGTGAACACCGACCCGCGGAACGGCGAGGAGCTGGGCGCGCCGCTGTTCCAGGCGACGGTCGCCGCCGCGATGGACTACGAGGTGGAGGTCGTCTGTACCGCCACCTCCGGCAAGCTGATGAAGAAGGGCGTGGCCGAGGGGCTGGTGGTCAAGGAAGGCTCTCCCAAGACCGTCTACGACTTCATCAAGGACGCGCACGAGGCGGGGGCCACCTTCTGGTGCTGCTCGCCCAACCTCGATCTCTTCGACATGACCGAGGCGGATCTGATCCCCGAATGTTCGGGCATCATCGGCGGCGCCGCGGTGATCGAGAAGGTGATGGAGGAAGATTACAAGGTGCTCAGCTACTGAGGAGGGCGGCACCGATGCGAGGGGGCGGGCGCCCGGCCGATGGCCGGGCGTCCGGCGTTTCACGCGCCCCTCCTCGTCGTCCTTCCGGACGCTCGTCGCAGGTGCGCCGAGGAGCGCCCGGCAGGGCCCCGACGAGGCCCCGTCCGCGACCCTATTCAAAAATTCGAATGCGAGGTTGACGGAGTGCCCCCGGCGCGGTCTCCTGCGCGGGAGCGAATTGACCGGGGGAGGCGGCCGTTCCGTGGCCCGCCGCGGCGCGCACCGCCCTCCCCCCGCGCGGCAGGAGGCCCGGCGTGAAGACCATCTGCGTGATCCAGCACACCGAGGCGGAATACCTCGGGCTGATGGAAGACCATCTCGAGGGGCGCAACATCCGCTTCGTCTACAAGCGTCCCTTCACGTCGGGCGGGCTGTTGCCGAGTTCGACCGAGGGGTTCGACGGGCTGATACTGCTGGGCGGCGGGCCCTATGGCATCGTCTCGGGGCACATCCTGCCGTCCATCGGGCACGAGCTCCGGCTGACGCGGGCCTTCCTCGACGCGGGCCTGCCGGTCGTGGGGATGGAACTGGGCTCGGTGATTCTCTCCACCGCGGCGGGTGGCGGCGCACGCGAGGCGCCCCTGAGGTTCGACGTGGCGCGCGCCATCGCCACCGCGCCGGGCCATCTCGGCGGACATCTGCCGCAGAGCTTTCCGATCGGCTGCTACCTTCGCGACGCCCCGGCGATCCCACCGGGCGGCACCATCCTCGCCGCGGGTGAAACGGGGGAGCCTCTGGTCTTCTCCACACGCGGGAATTGCCTTGGTTTCCTGGGTCATCCGGGCATGAAACGCGGTATGATGGAGGATCTGATCATGGAATTCGCCGACACGCCGGAAGACTGCGTCACCCCGCTGCAGGAGCTGACGGACGCACAGGCGGAGATCGGCGCCGCGCTGACGGACCTGATGGTCGGCGTCGTCTCCGCGACCGGCTGGATGTGATCCTGGCCACCCCTCGTCCCCCCGGTCTGGCACTTCCGGACCATGCCGCGGCACGACGGTATTGCTTATTCAAATTTGTGCATCTAACGTAGATCAGGAGGAGGAGGGAGACGCAAAGGCGACCAATGGCCGCGCCCCTTCAGCGCAAACGGGATCATGGGAGGACCCCTTGGCTGACAAACTGATCATCGTGATGGTGAACACCGACCCGCGCAACGGCGAGGAGCTTGGCGCACCGTTCTTCCAGGCCACCGTCGCCGCCGCCATGGACTACGAGGTCGACGTGATCTGCACCGCCACCGCCGGGCGCCTGATGAAGAAGGGCGAGGCCGAGAAGCTGGTGGTCAAGGAAGGGTCGCCCAAGACCGTCTACGACTTCATCAAGGATGCGCACGAGGCGGGGGCGAAGTTCTACTGCTGCTCGCCCAACCTCGATCTCTTCGACATGACCGCCGACGACCTGATCCCCGAATGCGAGGGCATCGTTGGCGGCGCAAAGGTGATCGAGGACATCATGGAAAACGACGACGCCAGGGTCCTGACCTACTAGGGCCCCGCCCTCCGGGATCGACGTACCCGGGGCGCACGAGACATCGCCAGACGCAGACACTCGCCGAAGGGAGGCTCCGGTGACGGTTCACGCAAAACTACCAGACCCGCAGATCAGCGACCCGGTCTCGGACAAGCCCGTCGTGCCCTACGAGAAGCTCGAGGAGATCTTCGACGACATCCGGGGCCACGCGGTCTATCACCACGAGATCCACGGTTGCCTGAACTGCGGCATCTGCACCGCGACCTGCCCCTCGGCGCATTACTACGATTACTCGCCACGCGAGATCGTCCAGCTTTTGTGGACCGAGAACCTCGAGGGCATCTACGACGCCATGCAGGAAAAGATCTGGGCCTGCGCCCAGTGCTACACCTGCGCCGCTCGCTGCCCGTTCGAGAACTCGCCCGGCGGCCTTGTCATGATCATGCGCGAAGTCGCGATCAAGCACGGGATGGAGACGGCGAAGGAGGTGCTGCGCCCGTTCTCGCGCGTGCTGCTGAAGCTGGTGTCCACCGGCAACCAGCTGGCGCCCAACATGATCACCAAGGAGGCCTTTCCCGACTGGGGGCCGAACGTCGCCAAGGTCGATGCGCCGCTGATGATTTTGCGCAAGGCGATCCCGATGCCGACCATGCACACTCTGGATACGGCGTGGGAGGTGAACCTGAAAACCTCGGTCGAGCTTTACACGATCTGGGAGGCCACGGGCGTCCTCGATCAACTGGAGATGGTCGACGAGAACCTCTTCGACGTCGTCTCGGACGTGATGGATGAGAAGCGCGAGGAATGGGACGACTGGCTCGAGGAACAGGAAGACGACGGGGACGACGACGATTGAGCCCGGCACGTCGCCAGGGCGCGGCGGACCAAGCGAGAGGAGACCAGCGATGGCAACCGAAGAGAACACGGGCGGCGGCGCATTTTCGGGCTTCGGCGCGGACTGGCAGCCCTCGAACCTGAGCCGGGACGAGGCGCGCCGCGCCACCGACTGGGTCGAGGCGAAGATCGACAAGCGGTCGATGCTGACCTCGAAGGAGCGCAAGGAAGACGTGCGCGACGCGATGTGGCAGCTGGAGAAGGAGGGCCAGATCAAGGTTCACCGCGTGGGCGACCACAACGAACCAATCATGGCGAAAACGCTGTACGGCTGGGACAAGAAGATCCCCACGACCAACCTCTGGCACCACAAGTCCTGCGGCCAGTGCGGCAACATCCCGGGCTATCCCTCGTCGGTCCTGTGGCTGATGAACAAGATGGAGCTGACCTATCTCGACGAGACCGACCAGACCTCGTGCACCGCGTGGAACTACCACGGCTCGGGGATCGGCAACGTGGTCTCGCTGGCGGCGGTGTTCCTGCGCAACTACCACCAGGCCTATGTCTCGGCCAAGGCGCAGGGGCTGCCCGAGGGCACCTATTACCCGCTGATCCACTGCGGCACCTCGTTCGGCAACTACAAGGAGATGCGGCACTTCCTGGTCCACTCGGCCGAGCTGCGCGAGGAGGTCACCAAGATCCTCGGCAAGCTGGGGCGTCTGGTCGACGGCAAGCTGCTGATCCCGGAGGAGCTGGTGCATTATTCCGAGTGGCTGCACGTCATGCGCCACCGGATCAGGAATTATCAGGAGATCGACGTCTCGAACATCCGCACCACGGTGCACCCGGCCTGCCACGTCTACAAGATGGTGCCGGAGGACGTGATCTACGACGACACGGTGATGGACGGGAACCGCGTGGCGGTAACCACGGGCCTTCTGCAGACGCTGGGCACGCAGGTGATCGACTATTCCACGTGGTACGATTGCTGCGGTTTCGGCTTCCGCCACATCATCGGCGAGCGTGAATTCACCCGCTCCTTCGCGATCGACCGCAAGATCAAGGTCGCGGTGGAAGAGGCGAAATCCGATGTCATGATCGGCCATGACACCGGCTGCATCACCACGCTGGACAAGAACCAGTGGATCGGCCGCGCCGTCGACAAGGTCTACGAATTGCCGGTCATGGCGGATTGCCAGTTCGCGGCCATCGCGCTCGGCGCGCATCCCTACAAGCTGGCGCAACTGCACTGGCACGCCTCACCGTTCGAGACCCTGCTCGAGAAGATGGGAATCGACTGGGAGCAGAAGAAGGCCGAATTCGAGGCCTACCTAGAAGAGGTCAAGGCGGGCCGGATCGAGACCCTCTACGACCCGAAGCGGGCCATCACCTCGGGCCCCGGCTACGTCAAACCCAAAGCACTTGCAGGAGCGGAGAAGTGAGCCAGCCCATCCTGATCGTCGGCGGGGGGCCTGCGGGCCTTTCCGCCGCCCATGCCGCGGCCAGCGCAGGCCGCAAGGTGACCCTGATCGAGAAGGAGGATCGTCTCGGCGGCGCACCCATCCTGTCGGGATACGCCAAGCTGGTGCCCAGTCACGAATGGGCCTCGGACGTGATCGGCGCAATGGTCAAGCGGGTCGTGGACAACCCCAATGTCACGGTCAGGACCGGCGCGCGGGTACAAAGCTTCGACGGCACGCCCGGCGCCTTCACGGCGACGCTGAAGGACGGCGGCAAGGTCGAGGTCGGCAGCGCGATCCTGACCACCGGGTTCACCCATTTCGACAGCGTGAACAAGCCCGAGTGGGGCTTCGGCACCTATCCCGACGTCGTCACCACCACGCAGTTGGAACAGATGATCTCCTCCGGCAAGGGCGTGCGCTGCCCCTCGGACGGGCGCAAGCCGGACCGCGTGGCGATCCTGCTGTGCGTGGGCTCTCGCGACCGCCAGATCGGGCGCGAGTGGTGCTCCAAGATCTGCTGCACCGTCTCGGCCAACCTGGCGATGGAGATCCGCGAGGAACTGCCGGAGTCGAATGTCTACATATACTACATGGATATCCGGACCTTCGGCCTCTACGAGGGCGAATTCTACTGGGGCTCCCAGGAGGAATATAAGGTCAAGTACATCAAGGCCCGGATCGCCGAGGTCACCTCGGACGGCAAGCGCCTGCTGGTGAAGGGCGAGGATACCCTCGTCAAACGCCCGATCTCGATCCCCTTCGACATGGTGGTGCACGCCGTCGGCATGGACCCGAACGTCGACAACATGACGATCTCGTCGGTCTTCGGGGTGAAGCTGAACAAGTACGGCTACATCGAGCGCAAGAACACCTACACCACGCTGTGCGAGACCTCGCGCCCCGGCGTCTTTGTGGCGGGCTCGGCGACCGGGCCGGAGACGATCGACGACTCGATCGCGCAGGGCTCGGCCGCGGCGATGGCGGCGCTGACCTTCGTGCCCGCCAAGACCCCTGCAGAAGCGGCCGAGTGATGTTCGGGCTCGGGCGCAAACCGCGGGAACGGGAGGTCCGCAAGGACGCGCCCGTGCTGGACCTGTCCGGCCCCGTCCTGCGGCGCGCGTTCGAGCATCTCGTCAAGTCGGCCGAACCCACCGGCGGGGTGGAGCGCTACGTCATGGCGCTCGCCCTCAAGGCCTCGCTCTTCGAGGAGATGCTGGGCAAGGGCCGCGTGGCGGAGCTTACCGAGATGGAGTTCCTCGACCTCGCCGCCTTCATCACCCCGGTCAGGCGCAAGGTGGGCAGCTACATCGGCGAAAACGGGTTCGAGGCGCTGCGGAGCCGGCTTGAACGCCTGCTGGCAGGCTGGTCCGACCTCGGCACCGTCGACACGCGATTGCAGGATTTCACCGGCGCCTTCCCGGACGACAAGGCGCACCGCTGGGTCCGCGACCTCGGCGCCGAGGTGCTGCATTTCATCGCGCCAGACCGCTACCCGCTGATGTGCCGCTGGGTCTGGGACGCGCGCGTCAAGACCGGCGTCCTGCGCGAGATCTGGTTCTCGGACGACGTGGCGACCGCCCGGATCGCGGTGGACGATGACTTCGCCGCCTTCAGGATGCTGAGCACGGAACTGGAAGAGTTCCTGACCACGCAGGGCGTCTTCCGCGACCTGCCCTTCTACACCGATCTGCTGATGTCGCATGTCTACGCCGATTACATCAACGATCGCGGCGGCTCGCTGATGCGGGCCGAATTCGCCACCTCGTCGGACCCGATGCTGCACACGCGGCGCATGCTGGGCCTCGACGCCGTCGATACCGAGACCGGACGCACCCGCCTCAAGCTCATCGACGGCACTGCCCATGTCCTCGGCACCCCGAAGGGGATTTCCCACCAGGAGAACAGCTGATGCCCATTCACGAGAAATCCCTGATCCGGCCCGAGAAGCTGGTCGAACACGAAGAGCTGGTGATCGAGGGAATGGACGTCTCGGGCCACTGGTCGACCTTCATCGAAGGCCGGTCGGTTCCGGATTACAACGAGACCCTGCAGGAAGAGATCGCGGCCCTGCCGGGGGGCGAGAACATCCACCGCTGCTGGCAATGCGGATCCTGCACCAACGCCTGCACCGTCAACGCGCTGAACCCCGACTTCAACCCGCGCTACTGGATCTACCTGATCCGCATGGGCATGGAAGAGGAGCTGCTGCGCGACAAGGACATCATCTGGCAATGCGTGTCGTGCAACAAATGCACCTACGCCTGCCCGCGCGACGTGGTGCCGGAACAGGTGATGAAGGCCACCTCGCACTGGCTGGAACTGAAAGGCCACACGCCGAAATCGCCCTCGATGATCTTCGACGAGGCGTTTTCCGAGCAGGTGTTCGAACGCGGCAAGATCGAGGACGGGCTGGTGCTGCGCGAATTCTTCAAGCGCACCGGCCAACCGGTGACCCAGCCCTGGCTGGTGGCCCTGGTTTCGGGCCTCGTGAAGCGGTTCCCGGTCTTCTACCTCATGAAGCTTGGCCTCGCGACGGTGTTCCGACCCAGGACCCGGGGCTGGGGCAAGGCCCGCGATGCGATCGAGGAATACGTCCACGAATGCGAAGAGCGTAACCGCCGCGCGGTCGGGCTCGGAACCAAGGGAGCGAAGTGATGGCCGGAGACATGAAATACAAGCGGGTCGCCTATTACCCCGGCTGCGCGCTGGAGGGGTCGGGTCACGCCTACAACCGGTCGACCAAGGCGGTGGGCAAGGCACTGGGCCTCGACCTGGTGGAGGTCGAGAACTGGAACTGCTGCGGCGCGATGGAAGTGAAGAACATCGACCCCAAGATCCAGACCTACCTGTCCGCGCGCACCCTCGGCACGACCGAGGAGATGGGCTTCGACACCGTGATGGCGCCCTGCAACGGCTGCTACCACAACCTCAAGAAGGCGGAATACGACCTTGGCCATGACCCGGCCTCGGTCGAGGTCAACGACCGGCTGGCCACCAAGGCCGGTCACCGCCCCTACAAGGCCGGCAAGGTCGAGACGATCCACGCGCTGGACTGGATCAAGCATTCGATCGGCGAGGACGGCATCCGCGAGCGAGTGAAGAACTCGCTCAAGGGCGTCAAGATCGCCAACTATTACGGCTGCATGTACACCCGCCCGCGCCACATCTTCCCGGAAAAGGACCAGGGCCCGGGCACGGAATCGACCGCCAAGCCGCATTTCATGGACGACATCCTTGCCGCCGCCGGGGCCGAGAACGTCGACTTCCCGCTCAAGACCGCATGCTGCGGCGGGGCGCACACGCTGTCGGACAGCGACACCTCTACGAAGCTCGTCCTCAACATCCTGACGGCGGCCGAGGCCTGCGGTGCCGAGGTGATCGCCACCGAATGCCCCACCTGTCACACCGGGCTCGAGATGCACCAGGTCCGGGCCGAAAAGGTCCTTGGCAAAAAGACGAATATCAAGATACTTTACTTTACGCAGCTGTTGGGCATGGCGCTGGGGCTTTCCGCCCGCAAGGTCGGCGTCAACGAGAACTTCTCGGATGCCCGCCCGCTGCTGAAGGAAAAGGGGCTGGGATGATGACGTCCTTGGAGAAGCGCCTGACCATCGGGGAGATCGAAGCGCGGATCGACGCGATCATCGCCACCCCCAACGCCATGCTCATGGCAGAGGCCCCCGCCCTGGCGGAGGAGATGCTCTCGATGGGCGAGTCGATCCTCGAAGCCTGGCTGGACGCCCGCGGAGAGACCCCCACCGACGAGACGCACGAGGGGTTCCGCCTGCTTGCCCTTCACCGCCAGGGCGCGCGAGGCAACCCCAGTTTCAACGCCTGCCGCGAGACCTGCCGCGAGCTGGTCTATCACCGCAACCTGATCCTGTACGACCCGGCGGCCGCGGATGTCGCCCACGCGATCCGCGTCGGCGCCATGGTCGTGCGCCACCTCGCGCTCTTCATCGGCGGCAAGTTGCAGGCCGACGGGCTGGGCGAATTCTGCTGCTCGTCCCGCCCGATCCGCAGGGCCGAGACGACCCCGAACGACAAGGAAACCGCTTGAGCGATGGAGGCCTGAAATGCCTGTGGTGCGTGGCTGCAACCTTCCCGACGACCTGCTGTACGACGTCGACAACAACCTTTGGTACCGCGACGAGGGCGACGGAACCTTCACCGTCGGCATGACGATGATCGCGACCGGCATGGCCGGCCAGCTGGTCGCCTTCACCGCCAAGAAGGCGGGCAAGACGATCAAGGCCGGCAAGTCCTGCGCGACGGTCGAGTCGGGCAAGTGGGTCGGCCCCGCCAAGCTCGGCTTCGACGCCGAGATCGTGGCGACCAACGACACCCTGGTCGCGAACCCCTCGCTGGCGAATTCCGACACCTACGGCGAGGGCTGGATGGTGAAGGTGAAGCCCGAGGATCCCGCGGCCACCGCGGCGCTGACCAGGGGCACCGACGTGGCCGGCCCCTACGAGGCCAAGATGGACGCCGACGCCTTCGCCGGCTGCAACGCATAGCGCGGCGGGCCTGGCAAAGGCCTCTCGCGACGGCGGCCCTGCAATGGCGGCCCGGACTGAAGGCCCCGTGATCGCGGGGCAATGACCGCAGGCCCGGTCGAAGATTTCAACGAACGCCGGCCCCGCCGGCTGGAGGAAAATATGCTCGACGATACCAATGCCAAGTCGATGACCATCATCGTCACGAAGGGCACGCTCGACTGGGCCTATCCGCCGTTCATCCTGGCCACCACCGCGGCCGCGATGGGGATCGAGACGACGATGTTCTTCACCTTCTACGGCCTCCAGCTCCTTAAGAAGAAGCTGGACCTCAAGATCAACCCGCTGGGCAACAGCGCGATGGAGATGCCGATGGGCGGCGGCCACATGGCGATGCCGAATATCGTGGCGGCGCTGCCGGGGATGACCTCGCTCACCACCACCATGATGAAGAACATGATGAAGAAGAAGGGCGTCGCCTCGATCGAGGAACTGCGCGACCTCGCGCTCGAGGCCGACGTCAACATGATCGCCTGCCAGATGACCATGGATCTCTTCGAATACAAGCGCGAGGACATGATCGACGGCCCCACCCTGGGCGGCGCGGCCAGCTGGGTCGACGTCGCGGCGAAAAGCGACATCAACCTCTATATCTGACGAGAGAGAAGAAGGAACACACGACATGGCCGACCAGGTTCTCGACGCCAAGGGGCTGAACTGCCCGCTGCCGATCCTGCGCGCGAAAAAGGCGCTGAAGGACATGCCGACCGGGGCGGTGCTGCAGATCGACGCCACCGACCCGGGCTCGGTGAAGGATTTCGAAGCCTTCTGCCGCACGACCGGCAACGAGATGATGGAGCACAGCGAGAAGGCGGGCGTCTACACGTTCCTCATCAAGCACACGGCCTGATAAGCGTGGCCCGATCAAGCACGGCCTGATCCGGGCAATTCCCGCATTCCTCGGCCCGTCCGGAACAAGGCGGCCCGCGGTCCGGTTTCCGGCCGTAACATGCCCCCCCGGGGGCCCGACGATCCTCTGGCCCCGGCCCGCGCCGCCCGCTACGCTCCGCCCATGTTCGACGGCATCGAGATCACCATTGCAGAGGAAGGCGGCAAGCTCGCGGCCCGGGTCCGGCCCGCCCCCGCGCTGCCCCTCGCCCGGCTGATCGCCGGCAAGTCCCCCGAGGAGGCCGCCACCCTGCTGCCCCGGCTCTTCAGCCTCTGCCGCTCGGCGCAGGAGGCCGCGGCACGGCTCAGCCTCGGCCTCGACCCGGGCGACAGCGCTGCTGCGCTGCACCGCGAATTGCTGCGCGACCACCTGCTGAAACTCGGCCTGACCTGGCCGCAGCTGCTCGGCCTGCCCCCCGCCCCCCTGCCCCGTCCGGGAACCGAGGCCGAGGCGCTTTTCGGCCCGGCACGCCACCTCCCCGACACGCCGGCAGCCCTGGCCCGCTGGCGCGCCGAGGGCACCGGCGCCGCCCCGCTGCTGGCCGCGCTCGACCGCGCCTTCGCCCCGGGCGAGGCGGTCGCCAACCTCGCCCCCGTCACCGACGACACCGCGCTCGCCGCAGCCCCGGTCGAGAATTCCCCCGGCCTGCGCCACGCCGCCCACCCGCTTCTGCGCGCCATCGAGGCCAGCCACGGCCGCGGCCCGCTCTGGCGCGCGCTCGGCCGCCTCGCCGATGTCGAGGCCGCCCTCGCTGGCCGTCTCCCCGCGCCCCGGCGCCTGCCCGACGGCACCGCGCTCGCCGCAGCCGCCCGCGGCCTCTATGCCCTGCGCCTCGACACCGAAGGCGGCCGTGTCACCGGCCTTACCCGTCGCACGCCCACCGACCACATGCTGGCCCCCGGCGGCATGCTGGACCAGTCGATTGCCACCCTGTCCGCCACCAAACGCCCGCTTGCCGCGCTGGTGGTCGACCTCCTCGACCCCTGCGTCGCCTGCACGCTGAAGGAGACCCGCGATGCATGAGATGTCGCTTGCCGAAGGCATCCGCGAGATCGTTGAAGCCCAGGCCCGCGACCACGGCTTCACCGCCGTGCGCAAGCTGCGCCTCGAGATCGGCGCCTTCGCCGGTGTCGAGAAACCCGCCCTCGCCTTCTGCTTCGAGACGGTGATGAAGGGCGGCCCGGCGGAAGGCGCCGCGCTCGAGATGATCGACCTGCCCGGCACGGCCCTGTGCTACGATTGCGGCGAAACGGTCGAGATCGACGACCGCCTCGCCCCCTGCCCGAACTGCGGCGGCACCCGCCTCCTGCCCAACGGAGGCGACGAGATGCGCATCAAGGACATGGAAGTGATCTGAACGCCGCATCCGGCGCCCCGACCCGCGCGTCTTTCTTGCCGAAATACTCCACGGGGGTGTGGGGGTGTGAAACCCCCACGGCGCGGGGCACGGGGGGCAGCCGCCCCCCGCACCAGCACGTCCTCAGCCGTCCACCCGGATCCGCGCGTTGGTCGGATCGAACGGGCTGTCCTCGGCGACCACCGCCTTGTAGGCCTCGCCGAACATCCGCACTTCCAGCTCGGTCCCGACCTCGGCCAGCTCGGGCGAGACATAGCCCATGCCGATCTGTTTGCCGAACCCGACCGACCAGCCGCCCGAGGTCAGGCGCCCGACCTTCACCCCGTCCTTGAGCAGCGCCTCGCGCCCCCAGGGGTCGGCATCCGCCGGGCCATCGATCAGCACGGTCACGCATTTCGACCGGATGCCGGTGGCGACCATCGCTTCCTTGCCGTGGAAGTCCTTTCCGAGGTCGATGAACCGGTCGAGCCCGGCCTCCAGCGGCGTCGCATCGCGACCCAGCTCAGTGCCGAAGGCGCGGTAGCTCTTCTCCTGACGCAGCCAGTTCTGGGCCCGTGCGCCGACCAGCTTCATCCCGTGCTTTTCGCCCGCCGCCATCAGCTGGTCGAACAGGTAATTCTGCATCTCGATCGGGTGATGCAGTTCCCACCCAAGCTCACCGGTATAGGCCACGCGGATCGCGCGCACCGGGCACATGCCCAGCTCGATGTTGCGCATCGAGAGCCACGGGAACCGCTTGTTGCCCAGCACCGTCTCGGGCGCCGCATCCTTGACGATCTCCTTCAGGATATCGCGCGAGGCAGGGCCCGCGATGGCAAAGACACCCCATTGGTTGGTCACATCATGGATGTCGATCCAGCCGAACTCACCCATCTTGTCCTCGGCCGCCTTCTTGAGGAAGTCGGCGTCATAGGCCGTCCAGGCCCCGGCGGAGACGAGGTAATATTCGTCCTCGGCGATCCGGACGATGGTGTATTCGGTCCGCGTCGTGCCCTGGACCGTCAGCGCATAGGTCAGGTTGATGCGGCCGACCTTGGGCAGCTTGTTGCAGGTGAACCAGTCGAGGAACTGAGTGGCACCCGGCCCGCGCACGATGTGCTTGGTGAACGCGGTCGCGTCGATCAGCCCCGCGGTCTCGCGCAGCGCCTCGGCCTCGGCCTTGGCATATTGCCACCAGCCGCCGCGGCGGAAGCTGCGGCTCGCGTGGTCGTCAAAGCCCATGGGCGCATAGTAGTTCGGGCGTTCCCAGCCGTTCACCTGGCCGAATTGCGCGCCCTTGGCCGCCTGCCGGTCATAGGCGGGCGAGGTCCGCAAGGGACGCGCCGCTTCGCGCTCTTCGTCCGGGTGGTGCAGGATGAAGACGTGCTCATAGGCCTCTTCGTTCTTCTTCACCGCGTAGTCGGTGGTCATCCAGCCGCCGTAACGCTTGGGATCGAGCGCGGCCATATCGATCTCGGCCTCACCCTCCACCATCATCTGGGCGAGGTAATAGCCGGTGCCGCCCGCCGCCGTGATCCCGAAGGAAAAGCCCTCGGCCAGCCACATGTTGCGCAGCCCCGGTGCGGGGCCGACCAGCGGGTTGCCATCGGGGGTGTAGCAGATCGGGCCGTTGAAATCGTCCTTGAGGCCCGCGGTTTCCGAGGTCGGGATCCGGTGGATCATCGACATGTATTCTTCCTCGATCCGCTCCAGATCCAGCTGGAACAGGTCGGCGCGGAAGCTTTCCGGCACGTCGTAGATGAAGCGCGCGGGCGCGTTGCGCTCATAGGGCCCGAGGATCCAGCCGCCGCGCTCCTCGCGCACGTACCACTTGGCGTCGGCATCGCGCAGGACCGGATGCTCCGCCCCGCCCTGCTTGCGGTACGCGACCAGCGCCGGATCGGGCTCGGTCACGATATACTGGTGCTCGACCGGGATCGCCGGGATCTTGATGCCCAGCAGCCGCGCGGTACGCTGCGCGTGGTTACCGGTGCATGTGACGACATGCTCGGCCATGACGACGGTCTGTTCTTCGGACGGCACGAGGTTGCCGCCCTTCTCGATCATCTTGGTCAGCGTGACCTTCCACTCCGACCCGGTCCATTCGTAGGCGTCGGCCTGCCACTTGCGCTCGATCACCGCGCCATGCTGGCGTGCGCCCTTGGCCATGGCCTGGGTCACGTCGGCAGGGTTGATGTAGCCGTCCTGCGGATGGAACAGCGCGCCCTTCAGGTCATCCGTGCGCACCAGCGGCCAGCGGTCCGAAATCTCCTTGGGGCTGAGGAACTCGTGGTAGACACCCGCGGTCTCGGCGATGGAGGAATAAAGCTTGTACTCGTCCATCCGCGCGTCGGTCTGGGCCATCCGCAGGTTGCCGACCACGGCAAAACCGGCATTCAGACCCGTCTCGGCCTCCAGCGTCTTGTAGAAATCGACCGAATACTTGTGGATATGCGTGGTCGCGAAGTTCATGTTGAACAGCGGCAGCAGCCCCGCCGCATGCCAGGTCGAGCCCGAGGTCAGCTCGTCGCGCTCCACCAGCATGGTGTCCCACCCCGCCTTGGCAAGGTGATAGGCGACCGAGGCGCCGACGGCACCGCCGCCGACGATCAGGGCTTTGACATGGGTTTTCATCGGCCGACTCCCTCGTCGCATGGATTTGGCCCCATATGAGCCAGAGCGAGGGTGCCGCGGCGTGAGACGCCCGACATTTGGCGGCGGAAAACGACATCGGCGATGCGAGGTTCACCGCCGCCGCGCGGCCGGGCCAAATTCCTTCGAAGGAATTTGCAAAACTCTTCGAAGAGTTTTGTCTCACGCCCCCGGGGTCAGGCCTCTGCCCGCTCCCGCGCAGCCGAGACCGCCTGCATCGCCTGTGCCGCCAGTTCGAACGACTTCAGCCGCGCGGCATGGTCGTGGATCTGGCCGGTCAGGATCACCTCGTCGGGCTCGTAGCGGTCGACCAGGGCGCCCAGCTGCCGGGTCACCGTCTCGAGGCTGCCGGCGGCGGTGACCCGCTGCGCCTCGTCCACCCGGGCGATCCAGCGCGGATCGGCCACGTCCTCGATCCGCTCGACCGGCCGCGGCAGGGGGCCCGGCTGGCCGGTGCGCAGCTTGATGAAAGCCTGCTGATAGGAGGTCCGCAGGATCCGCGCCTCTTCGTCCGTATCCGCCGCGCAGATGTTGGCGGCAAGCATGAAATAGGGTTTCTCCCCGCCCAGACCGGGGCGGAAGTTCGCCCGGTAGAGCGCCAGCGCCTCCTCCAGCGCGTCAGGCGCGAAATGCGAGGCGAAAGCATAGGGCAGCCCGAGGTGCGCCGCCAGCTGCGCGCCGTAAAGGCTCGACCCCAGGATCCACAGCGGCACATGGGTGCCGGCGCCGGGCACGGCGCGGACCGGCTGGCCTTCCTGCGGGTCCTGAAGAAGGCCGTACAGCTCCACCACGTCGTCGGGGAAGGTGTCGGCCTGGCTCATACCCCGGCGCAGGGCGCGCATCGTCAGCTGATCGGTGCCCGGCGCCCGGCCGAGGCCGAGGTCGATGCGGCCGGGAAACAGCGTGGCCAGCGTGCCGAACTGCTCGGCGATCACCAGCGGCGCGTGGTTGGGCAGCATCACGCCACCCGATCCCACGCGGATCGTCTTTGTCGCCGCCGCGACATGGCCGATCACCACCGCGGTGGCGGCCGAGGCGATGCCGGTCATGTTGTGGTGTTCGGCCAGCCAGTAGCGGTTGTAACCCCAGCCCTCGGCATGGCGGGCAAGGTCGGCGGTGTTGGCCAGCGCATCGGCAGGAGTCGCGCCCTCGGGCACGGGCGACAGGTCGAGGACCGAATAGGGAATCATGGGGCCTCCGTGGGTTCCGTTGTCCCCGATATAGGCCCCGCGCCGCCGCGGACCAGTCGCCGTCGCCGGTTCAGCCCTTCGGACAGTCGAGCGTGCCGCCGCGGCGGATGCAGACCCGGGGCGCTGCGGCCGCTGGCGGGGTGGCCGCTGCCGGGACACCCGCCGGGGTCCGGCCGGGCGCCACGATCCCGGGTGCGGCCTTGCCCTGCGCGGCGGGGGCGGCGACGGCCTTGTCGGATCCGTCACCGTTCAGCAGGTAGATGCCGCCCGAGACCAGCGCGACGATCAGGATGAAGAGCACGGGATAGGTGCGATGCATGAGGCCTCCGGGTTGCGATCTTCGTCGATCTTCCGGGGCGCGAGGCTCGGCGGCGATCGCGGCGCGAGTGGGGCCGTCCCGCGGCATTGACGGGGAGATTTCGCTGCACGCATCGCCCCTTCCCCGGGACCGGGACCGACAGTAACGGAAACGGGTTGCGCGGCGTGCGCTACATCACCCCGGGCACCACCTGGTCCGGCGGCCGGTGGCCATCGGCGAAGGTCTTGATGTTGATGATCACCTTCTCGCCCATCTCGATCCGGCCCTCGACCGTGGCCGAGCCCATGTGCGGCAGCAGCACGACATTCGGGAGTTCGCGCAGCCGCGGGTTGATCTCGTGGCCGTGCTCGAAGACGTCGAGGCCCGCGCCCGCGATCTCGCCCGCGCGCAGGCCGCGGGTCAGCGCGTTCTCGTCGATCACCTCGCCGCGCGAGGTGTTCACGATCACCGCCGAGGGCTTCATCAGCTTCAGCCGCCGGGCGTTCAGCAGATGGAAAGTAGAGGGCGTGTGCGGGCAGTTGATCGACAGCACGTCGACCCGACTGACCATCTGGTCGAGGCTTTCCCACCAGGTCGCCTCGACCTCGGCCTCCTGTTCGGGGCGCAGGCGTCGGCGGTTGTGATAGTGGATCTGCATGCCGAAGGCCCGCGCCCGGCGCGCCACAGCCTGCCCGATCCGCCCCATTCCGAGAATGCCGAGGCGCCGCCCGCCGATCCGGCCGCCCATCATCGCGGTGGGGGCCCAGCCCTCCCACTTGCCCGATTGCATGAGGGCCAGCCCCTCGGGAATGCGCCGCGTCACTGCCAACAGGAGCGCCATCGTCATGTCGGCCGTGTCCTCGGTCACCACGCCGGGGGTATTCGACACGAGGATGCCCCGTTGCCGGGCCGAGGCCACGTCGATATGGTCGATCCCGGCGCCGTAATTGGCGATCAGCTTGAGCTTGTCGCCGGCCTGCGCCAACAGGCCCGCGTCGATCGTGTCGGTCACGCAGGGCACCAGCACGTCGGCGCGGCGCATTGCCGCGGCCAGCTCGTCGCGGGTCATCCGCGTGTCGGGGTCGCGCAGTTCGACGTCGAAAAGCTCCTTCATCCGGGTCTCGACGGCGTCCGGCAACCGTCGCGTCACGACAACACTCAGGCGCTCCACAGGCATGTGATCCCTCCCTGCACTTCTCAACGGGGCCTCCGGATGGCAAAGTGACCCATAGCTCGGCAAGGCACAAGCGCCCAGAGCCCCGCAGGATCACCCGGCGACACTATGACCGGGCAGGGCCGGAACGGGGACGGCACGGCGCGACGAGAGGCCGCTCACGGGCAGAGGCAGAAAACGACATCAGGCAGGCGGGCAGACCATGAATCGCAGGGACTTCACCCTTTGGGCGGCAGGCGCCGCCGGGACATTCGTGCTTGCCGCGGGGCCGATCCTGCGCGGATCCTTTGCCAATGCGCAGGAGGCGACGGCAGACCCCGGCGGCGAGGCACCCACCACCAGGTCGGAGGTCCAGGCCGATCCCCATGTCGGGCCGGTGACCGGGCTGCCGCTGCCGCGCTATGTCTCGCTCAAGGGCAAGGAGGGCAACGTGCGGCGCGGCCCCGGCCTCTCGAACCGCATCGACTGGGTCTTCACCCGGGCCGGCATGCCGCTTCGGGTGACCGCGGAATTCGAGCACTGGCGCCGGGTCGAGGATCAGGACGGGCTGGGCGGCTGGATCCACTACACGCTGATCTCGGGGATCCGCACGGTGCTGTTCACCGAACAGATGACCGACATGCGCGATGCGCCCGAGGCGAAGGCCCGGCTTGACGCCAAGGCGCAGGAAGGCGTGATCGCCCGGCTTTACGAGGCGCGCCGCGACTGGGTGCGCGTGGGCGCCGACGGCAGCCGCGGCTGGGTGCCGAAAACTGCCGTCTGGGGCGTGGACCCGGGCGAGGTCTTCCGCTAATTCCGGGGCGCAAACGCGACGCCCGCCCCGGAGGGAGACCCCTTGAACGACCATCCCGATCTACGCCTCAACGTCTCTGCCGGGCTGGCATCGGTCGCGGTCGCGCTGACACTTGTGCTGCTGAAGGTCTGGGCCTTTCTGACAACCGGATCGCTGTCGGTCGCGGCGACGCTTGCGGACAGCGCGCTGGATCTCGTGATTTCGCTCGGCGGGCTGGCGGCGATCCTCTACGCGGCGCGGCCTCCGGATGACGACCACGCCTTCGGCCACACCTCGGCCGAGGATCTGACCGCGCTGGGTCAGGCGCTGTTCATCTTCGCCTCGGCCGTGGCGATCACCTGGGCGGCGATCGGCCGCCTGCTGGCTCCGGGCCGGGTGCAAATCGAACGCGAGGGGCCGGCGATCATTGTGATGGTCGTGGCAATCGTGCTGACCCTCGCCCTCGTGGCGTGGCAGCGGCGGGTTTCCATGCGGACGGGAAACCGCGTGGTCGCGGCCGATCAGCTGCATTACATCGGCGACCTGGTGCCCAATATCGGCGCCATCCTCGCGCTTGCGATCTCTGCGCGCTGGGGCTTCACCCAGATCGACAGCCTTGTCGCGCTGGCCGCCGCCGCGCTTATGGCCTTCGGTGCGCTGCACATCGGGCGCGGCGCCTGGGACGCGCTGATGGACCGCGGCGCCGATCCCGCCGTGACCGCCCGGATCGAGGAGATGACCCGGACCTGGCCCGGCGTGCGCGGCCACCACGACATCAAGACGCGCACCGCCGGCAGCCGGTTGTTCGTGCAGATCCATATCGAGCTTGACGGCGACCAGACCCTGCACGAGGCGCACGAGATCGGCGCGGCGCTGAAGCGCGCGATCATCGAGGAATACCCGCAGGCCGACGTCATCATCCACAAGGACGTGGCACGGGGCTGAACCGCTACGGCGTGGCCGCGGCCTGCGGCCCGCACGGGCCCGCCGCCGCCAGCAGGTGAAAAGATGGACGGGAGCGGCTTTGTTCCGGGCCCCCGGTCACAGGCCCCCGATCACAGGCCTTCACTCACTTCAGAAGGTTCAGCAGGCCCTTCTTGGCCTCATCCTGCAGCTTCTTCTTGACCGCGTCCTGCGTGCTCTGGCCCTGATCCGGGGTCACGCCCAGCTTCTTGGCCAGTTCGGACTTGGCCTTGTCCTGCAGCTTGCCCTTCTCGATGTCGAGCTTCTGCTTGGCCAGCGCGTCCAGGTCGAGGCCGAACTTCGGCTTGGCCCAGGGCCCCTGGATCGTCACCGGCACGCTGATCCCGCCCGTGCCGTCGGATTTCTCGAGCGCCGTGGGCGTCAGCGTGTAGTTCAGCGTCTGGTCGCCCAGGTTCACCGTGCCTGTCCCCGCCGCCGTCAGCAGCGGCGCCTTGAGCGACAGGTCCCTGTTGGTCAGCACACCCTTGTCGATCGTGAAGCTGGCGGTGATGGAATCGAAGATCGTCTTTGCCCCCGCGCCCACGTAGTTCAGGTTCATGGTCTTGAGCATGCCCAGAAGGTCCAGCCCCTGCAGCTCCCCCTTGCCGAGGCCGACACGCCCCGACCCCGAGAGCGACCGCACCAGCGCTGCCTGCGAATTCCCCGAGGCCGCCAGCTTGAGCGTCATGTCGCCATTTGCCACCAGCCGCTTGAAGTCGAGAAACGCCCCCAGAAGCTGCTGCATGGCGACGCCCTTGGCCGACAGGTCCGCCGTGGTCGACAACCCGCCGCGGGAATTCGCCACCATCTGACCGGTGACGGTGCCGCCATAGCCCTGAAGCTGCTTGAGGTCGACGACCGCGCGCCCGTTGTTCAGGGCCACCCCGATCCGGGTCTTGCCGACCTTGGCCGCGCCGAAATCGATGCTGTCGGCGGTCAGCGCGACGTCGGCGTCGACCGCCTGCATCCCACTCACGTCGATCGGGTCTGTCGACCAGCCGGAGGATGCCGGCGTCGCCGCCTGCCCCCCGTTCTGCGACCCGCCCTGCGCGGTGGCCGCGGTAGACGAACTGCTTCCGGCGGTCAGCCCCGTGAGATCCAGCGCCCCGGCCCCGACCTGGGCGCTGACATGGGGGCGCCCCTTGGGAAAGGTCACGTCCGAGGCAAGCGTCAGGTGATTGCCGTCAAGCGTCACCTCACCATCGCGCAGGTGCATGCTGCCCTCCGGGGCGAGCGTGACGTTGCCCTTCAGCGCGACCAGGTCGTGCCCCAGCCCCTTCGGCAGGTCCGGGGCCGAGGCGCCGAAAAGCGCGGCCAGCGCCGCAGGTTCCTTCAGCGTGGCGTCGAGCGCGCCCTGCGCCGCCACCGGATCGGTGCCGAGCTTGCCCTTGAAGGCGATGGTCGAGCTTGCGATCCCGCTCGACAGGTCGACCGGCACGACCTTGCCCCCGAGGAAGGTCGAGAATTCGCCCAGCGTGCCGTCAAGCTTCAGTGGCTTGCCGTTCGCCTCGGCCGTCATCTTCAGCGTGGCAGGGCCGGTGAACTTGGGAATCGTCAGCGTCGCGTCGATCTTGGTCAGCGCGATCTTCTGCCCGGTGCCATGGTCGATCCAGGTCACCGAACCGTCCTTGATCACCCCCTTGTCGAGCGAGAACGCCTGGATCCCGCCCCCAGATGCCGCGCTATCGGTCGTCTCGGTCGGGGCAGCCGTGCCTTTTGCCCCACCTTCTGCCGTGCCCGACCCAGAGCCGGAGGCCGCCGGGAATTCCCAGTTGCCCTGCCCCTTGGCGTCGCGCTCCAGCAGGATCCGGGGCGACAGCACCTCGACCTTGGTCACCTTGATGTCGCCCTGGATCAGCGCCATCGGGTCGATGCCGATGTCCAGCCCCTTGGCCGCCAGCATCGGCCCGGCCTTGGACCACGCGGCATTGGCGATGGTGACGGCCCCGGTCCGCACGCCCAGCCTCGGCCAGAGCGTCGGGTGCACCTCGTCCGACAAGGTCATGGCCCTGCCGGTCGCGGCCTCGAACTGCTGCTCGGCCAGCCGCGCGATCTTCTTCGAGGGAATCAGCAGGAGCGCGCCCGCCCCCAGCAGCACGATCAGCACCAAGAGCCCGAGCCCGCGAACGATCCAGCGCATGGCAATTCCCTGTTCTTCTACCTGCTCGCCGTCAGCCTAGGAGACCCGGCCCCTCCCTTCAAGGCCGCGTGACCTCCACCGGGCGGCAGCCGCGGGAGCGGGCCGGCCCCTCCCCCGCGGCGCGGTCCGGGCAGCCCCTCAGAACCGGCGGGTCCAGCCGACGGAGGCCGAGACCTGATGCATGTCGATCGTCACATCGCCCCCTCCGAGCGAGGCCGGCACCGCCCCGCTGACCGAGTTCTTGGGCACGTAGACCAGCGCGAAGTCGAGCGTGTCGCGCGGGCTCATCTGGTAGCTGCCGCCGACGGTGAAGTGATCTGTCACCACGCCCGGCGCCACGATGTTGAGCGTGACCTGGCTCGATTTAACGGGGTTGGTCGAATGCGCGTAGCCGAAGCGCCAGGTCATCCGGTCCGATTGCCGCCAGACCGCGCCGATCTTGTAGACCGTGACGTCATCCCACCCGAAGCCCGAGTTTCCGGGGGCGCCCAGCGGCATCGGCGAGGTGTTGGCCGGGAACGGGTTCGCCACGGAATCGACGCCGGAGTACCAGATCCGCTGGATATCGGCGAGCACGGTCCAGCGGGGCGCCACCTTGTAGGCCATTCCCAGCGTGATCTGCGCCGGGATGTCGAAGCTGCCGCCATCGGCGAAGAGGCCCGCGTAATCCTTGAACTTCGACATCCGCATCTTGGTCTGGCCCGACAGGCCGACGCTCAGCTCCGGCGTCAGATCGGCCTGGATACCGGCGCGCAGGCCGACGCCGTAGGAATAATCGTAGCCGTTGTTCGACAGGTTCGCCGGATCGTTAGAATAGGGGCTGAAGAGGCGCAGGCCATAGGCCTTGAACCATTGGGCAACAAGGGTCGGCGCGATGCCCCAGCGCACGCCGCCGGTCTCCTTGGCGTAGGTGATCGACAGGAACAGCTGATTCAGGTCGACCCCGGCCTTGCCGTCGCAGAACACGCCGGTCGAGGACGGCGCACCCGGCGGGCAGGGATTGACCCGCGTCATCGCCGGGTACGAGGTGTTCATCCCGCCGTTGCCATAGGCCGCGATGTTCAGCGTGCCGCCGTTGGCCAGCGGCATGGTGTAGCCGAAGTTCGGCACCGGAAAGACCTTGTGCCCGCTGTCGACCCGCCCCTGAGAGATCACCCCGGTGCCGGTGGCGGTAAAGCCGCGGTGGGGCGAGAAGGCCTCTATCCCCAGCGAAAATTGGCGCCCCATGCCGGCAACGGCGGCCGGGTTGACGGCCGAAGACATCGCGTTGAAGCCAGGCGCGGCGACGCCCGCACCCGCGGTGCCGCGCGACGCGGCGTCCGGGCCGAGCGCGAAATAGCCCTCGGTCGCATGGGCCGGCACGCTCAGAAGCGCGGCCGCCGCCGCGCCAAGACCTGCACGAAGCAGATGGGTTCGTTTCACTGTCATCATCGGATGGCCTCCCTCTCGCGCCGCGCCGGACCGACGCAGACAGCTGGTTACCGGCCCCGCGCCCCCTCCTGTTCCCTCGGCGCGCAGAAACCGTCATCAGATTACATGCGAATTCGTGCATTCCCACATATTTTTGCGGTCCTCGTACCCATCGCGCGGCAAACCCGTCGCCACGGGCCATTCACCACCATACTTTCCCCGCTGGCCTGCCCCCCGTCTTCCCCACAGGGCCCTTCCCCGCAGCCCCTGCCCGCGCTATATGCGCGGCCATGTCCCACGCCCCGTCACAGAACCCGCCGAACCTGCGCCCCGACCTCGCCCGCGCGAGCCTGACGCCCGAGGCCGCCCGGCCCGGCCAGCCGCGCATCGGCATGGTCAGCCTCGGCTGCCCCAAGGCGCTGGTGGACAGCGAGCGGATCCTGACCCGCCTGCGGGCCGAGGGCTACGCGATCAGCCCCGATTATACCGGGGCCGAGGCGGTGATCGTGAACACCTGCGGTTTCCTCGACAGTGCCAAGGCGGAAAGCCTGGACGCGATCGGCGAGGCCCTGCGCGAGAACGGGCGGGTGATCGTTACCGGCTGCCTGGGGGCCGAGCCCGATTACATCACCGGCACGCATCCCAAGGTTCTGGCCGTCACCGGCCCGCATCAATATGAACAGGTGCTGGACGCGGTCCATGCCGCCGTGCCGCCCGCGCCGGATCCGTTCGTCGACCTGCTGCCCGCCTCGGGCGTCAGCCTGACACCGCGGCACTACAGCTACCTGAAGATTTCCGAGGGCTGCAATCACGCCTGCAAGTTCTGCATCATCCCCGACATGCGCGGCCGTCTGGTGTCGCGCCCGGCCCATGCCGTGGTGCGCGAGGCCGAGCGGCTGGTCGAGGCCGGGGTGAAGGAACTCCTCGTCATCAGCCAGGACACCTCAGCCTACGGCCTTGACCTGAAGCATGCCGAGGAGCGCGGCCACCGCGCCCATATCACCGATCTTGCCCGCGATCTCGGATCGCTCGGCGCCTGGGTCAGGCTGCACTATGTCTATCCCTACCCCCATGTGCGGAACCTGATCCCGCTGATGGCCGAGGGCCTCGTGCTGCCCTATCTCGACATCCCGTTCCAGCATGCCCATCCGGACACGCTCAAACGCATGGCGCGGCCGGCGGCGGCGGCAAAGACGCTGGACGAGATCGCCGCCTGGCGTCGCGACTGCCCCGACATCACCCTGCGCTCCACCTTCATCGTGGGGTATCCCGGCGAGACGGAGGCGGAATTCCAGACGCTGCTGGACTGGATGGACGAGGCCCAGCTCGATCGCGTCGGCTGCTTCCAGTACGAGAACGTCGCCGGCGCCCGCGCCAACACCCTGCCCGACCACGTCGCCCCCGAGGTGAAGCAGGAGCGGTGGGACCGCTTCATGGAAAAGGCCCAGGCGATTTCCGAGGCGAAGCTGGCAGCCAAGGTGGGCCAGCGTATGGACGTGATCGTCGATGCGGTCGACGACGAGGGCGCCACCTGCCGCACCAAGGCCGACGCGCCCGAAATCGACGGCAACCTCTTCATCGACGAGGGGTTCGAGGGCCTGACCCCGGGCCAGATCGTCACGGTCGAGGTCGACGAGGCCGGCGAATACGACCTCTGGGGCCGGCTCTCCGACTAGCCACGCCGCCGGGCGGAGGCCACGCCAGACATTCCCGTCCCGACTTCCCCGGCCTACGTTCCCTGCGTGACCGCCAAAGCGAAAGGGCCCGCACGCGGCGGGCCCTGACGTCGTTGGAGCGATCGGGAAGCGATCAGCTCTTTTCCTTGTAGGTCGGCATCTTCTTCAGCTGCGCCTCGGTCTGGCTGACGTAGACGCGCACGTCGTCGCTGTCCTGCTTGGTCATGACGTGCAGCTGGTCCATGCTCAGCTTGACCGGCTTCTCGCCGATCCCGAGGAAGCCGCCCACGTCGACCACCGCGCCGTTCACCTTGTTGCTCGACGGATCCATCACGAGCTTCGACACCTCGCCGATGTTGTCGCCCTTGGAATCGTAGACCGAAGCGCCCTGCAGCTTCTTGGTCGAGATCGACCCGGTATCCGCAGTGGTGTAGCCGTCGGCCTTGGCCTTGGCCATCGGGCTGCCCTTGGCATCCGACGCGCTGTCGTTGCCGGCCATCTTGTCCCCGGCCTTGTCGGCCATCGAGTTCATGCCCTGCTTGGCGCTGTTGGCGGCATCCGCCGTCTTCTGCGCCGCGCTGTTGGCCATGTTGGACGTCGCATCCGCGGCGTTGCTGGCCATGTTCGAGGTGGCATCGGCCGCGTTGTCAGCCGCGTTCGCGGTCTTGTTCGCGGCGGAATTCGCCATGTCCTTGGTGTTGTCGGCGGTCTGTTGCAGCCACGACTTCTTGAAGGCGGGCGCTTTCTCCAGCTGATCGCGCGAGGCGTTCACCACGAGGTAGCTGTCCGAGGTCGACTTGGCGTTCGCCGGCATCTTCCACTGCAGGGCATCCCAGCTAAGCGCCACGGTGTGCGAACCGATCCCGAGGAAGCCGCCCACGTCGACCAGAACCGCGTCGACCTTGCCTTCCTTGGTCAGGATCACGTCGCCGACCTGGCCCACGTCGTCGAGATTGGCCTTCGGGTTCGACGCGGTATCGGAGGAGCCCCCGTTCGACATCTGCGTCGAGTTCGAGGCCGAATCGCCCGAGCCGCCGTTATCCGACGTCGATTTCGACTTGGGAATGTAGATGTCCTTGCCGATCAGTGCGCTGGCCATGACATCGTTCTTCACCGACTGCTGCGACACGTCGCTGGCAAAGACCGTGCCCGAGGAGGCGCCGGCATCCGCCGACATCTGCGTGGTCGCCGAGGACTGGCCCGACGACTGGTCGCTTGCAGCGCCTTCCGCCCAGGCGGTCGAGGTCATGCCGGTGCCCATGGCGGCGACGATCGCGGTGGTCATCAGAATGCGTTTCATGTGTCTCTCTCTCCCTAGTGTTGGAGGTTTCCGAGGGGCGCCGGGGAGGTGGGCCCTTGCCGCCCCGTGCCATGACACAAAAATGCCCGAGCCCCCGGTTCCGTTCCCGACGGAACCGGAGATTGACGTAAAAAGATGGGACAGCCTCGCTGTCTCACCCCCCGCAACACAGGTTACGCAACAGGAGAAAACAACATGTTTTCAATGTTTTACTGATTATTCGGAAATCGGCTCGGCGAGCATCCTATTGTCCGCGCAAGCGTTCCAACCCGCCGCGGTTCCCGCAGAATTCCGGCGGCGCGACGGTCGGTACGGCGCGCGCCAGCCACGCCGTGCAGGCCTCGCAGCGACGGCAGGCCCCGCACCGGCCCACCATCGTCTCAAGCTCCGCCCGGTCGAGCCAGCCGTCAAGCAGCGCCTGCGTCAGGTTCACACCCGCGACCCGCGCCATGCCCTGCGTCATCCAGTACCCGCGCTCCACGGGTGATCCCAATCCGGGCGTTCCCAATCCGGGCGATTCCCGAGCGGGCGATCTGGGTCTGGGCGATTTCGATCCGGCCATCGCCTCAACCCTCGGCAAGACGCCCGAGCAGCGCCTTGTTGCGGCAATATCCCGGCGCCGCCGCGTGGCCTTTTTCAGGCTGGGTGTCGAGCCACTCGGCACAGGCATCGGGGTGGTCGCAGTTGGCGCAGCGCAGCACCGCCGCGCGCAGCCCCTCGGGCGCGACCGCGCCGCGTTCCAGCGCCTGGCCAAGGTCAGCCCCGGTCGCGCCGCTCATCCGGTGCAGCAGCGTCATGTGATGGTCGATCTTGTTCCAGGAAATCATCGCGCCGTCCTCCTTGCAGGTCCCGCCGCCGGTCGCGGCCCTTGGCGAAAACTGCCAAGGCGGCCGTTGCGCCGCCATGACCCAGATCAAGTGATCCGCGCCGTCCTGCCCTCGCCCGCTCCGGTCGGCGCGAAGCCGCCGCACGATGGCGCTTGCGGGTGCCGCCGGCTCTTGTATCCTGAGCCCATGTTCACCATCGAGCACGACTTCGACGCGACCGTTGTCACCCTCGTCGACGAGGGCGGGACGCATTTGCAGGAGGACGTCGTCCTCAACGCCTTCGACGATTGCGTGACGCTCACCCAATACGACGCCCAGCGGGACGAGACGGTGACGATCACCCTCTCGATGGCGCAGGTGACCGACCTTGCCGCCGCGCTGAACCTGCCCGAGGGCATCTACCGCCGAAAGGGCTGACCTTGCCCTCGTGACCCTGTGGCCTTGGCCCACGTCGTGCCCGGAGGGTTTCGACGAGAGGGGAGCCCATGAACGGCCCCTGCCCGGCGTCCACCTTCTTGATGGCCCGAATTCCCAAGGATGCGACAGGTGCCAAAGGCGGCGGCAGCAGGCGCCCCGGCCTTCAGTCCAGCCGGAACAGCTTGTCACGCCCGCTCGCGCCGCGCAGGAGGGTAAGCCGCGTCTTCGCCACCCCCAGCGCCTTGGCCAGCAGCTTCACCACCTCGGCATTGGCCTTGCCGCCCTCTGGCACCGCGGTGACGGCGATGCGCAGCACGCCGTCCTCGGCCGGCGTCACGGCGTTGCGCGCGGCGCGCGGCGTTACCCGTACCGCGATTTCGGCCCCCGGACGGGCGAGGTGACTGAGGTCGGGCGGGCGCATCTTCTCCTCGATCGGGCCGGGCGGGCGGATTTCCGCTGGCATCGGGTGTAACCCCTTCGTAGGCTTCGCACAAAAGGGGGACGAAGGGAAAGAACATGGCGACTGCCTTCTACTGGGACGAGCGCTGTTTCTGGCATGCGGGGGGCAGTTTCGCGCTGACCGTGCCGGCCGGGGGGCTGGTGCAGCCGATGCCGGACGGTCTGCCCGAGAACCCCGAGACCAAGCGGCGGCTGAAGAACCTGCTCGACGTGACCGGGCTGATACGGGACCTCGCCCCGCGGACGGCCCGGCCCGTCGGTATCGAGGAGCTGACGCGGGTGCATCCCGGCGCCTTCCTGCGGCAGTTCAAGCAGATGTCGGACGCGGGCGGCGGCACGATCGGTCACGCCACCCCCTTCGGCAAGGGCGGGTACGAGATCGCGGCGCTATCGGCGGGGCTGGCGCGCGGCGCGCTTTACGACGTTCTGGGGGGCCGCGCGGTCAATGCCTATGCCCTGTCGCGCCCGCCGGGGCACCATTGCCTGCCCGAGCATCCGAACGGCTTCTGCCTGCTGGCCAACATCGCCATCGCGATCGAGGCGGCGCTGGCCGACGGGCTGACCCAGCGGATCGCCGTGGTCGACTGGGACGTGCACCACGGCAACGGGACCGAGGCGATCTTCTACGACCGGCCCGAGGTGCTGACGATCTCGCTCCACCAGGAACGGAACTATCCACTGGACACCGGCGATGCCGAAGACCGCGGGGCGGACGCGGGCCATGGCGCGAACATCAACATCCCGCTGCCGCCCGGCACCGGGCACCGCGGCTATCTCGAGGTGATGGAGCGGATCGTGGTACCCGCGCTGGAGCTGTATCAGCCCGACGCGATCATCGTGGCCTGCGGCTTCGACGCCGCGGCGGTCGATCCCCTCGGCCGCATGATGGCCACGGCTGAGACCTTCCGCCTGATGACCCGGATGATGGTCGAAACCGCGGCGGAGCTTTGCGAGGGAAGGCTGACGATGGTGCACGAGGGCGGCTATTCGCAGATGTACGTGCCCTTCTGCGGCCATGCCGTGCTGGAGGAACTGTCGGGCAGCACAGTACGCGCCCCCGACCCGCTGGCCGCGACGCTGGAGGCGCGTCAGCCCGGGCCGCGCTTCGACAACTGGCTGAGCGCGCAGATCGCCGAGATGGAGGATTTCTTCCTGTAGGCGGGGAGGAGCAGGGCCAGTGCCGGCCCGGAGCGCAATGGGCGGCGCCCGACCCTGGGTGGGCGCTTTTACTCCGGTCGTGGTCGGCACTTTATCGTCTCACACGCCTCCCACGATTGAGCGCGCAGCGACGGCGCAATGCGCCCTCCCGGGGGAGGGTCGGGCGCGGCCCGGGCTAGTCGCCCGGACCAACGGGCGGTCAGGGTGCCGCCCTACTCCTCCGGTCGGCTGATCCGTCCGCCGCCGACCGCCGCCGCGACCCCGGTTGTCGTGGCGCAGGAGGTGGGCAAGCCACGCAGCACCCGGACGGCCAGATGCGCGAAGGCCTGCGCCTCGATCATGTCGCCGTCGAGGCCGGTCTCCTCGATCGCCACGACCGGGCAGGACATCCGTTCCGACAGCATCGCCATCAGCGTCGCGTTGTGCCGCCCGCCCCCCGAAACCAGCATCACCTCGGGCGGTGCGGGGAAATGTTCGGCCCCGCGCGCGACCGAGGCCGCGCAGGCCGCCGTCAGCGTGGCCGCCGCGTCGGCATCGTCCAGATCGGCCACCATCGTCGCAAGCTGGGCGAAATCGTTGCGATCCAATGACTTGGGCGGCATCCGGTAGAAATACGGATGATCGAGGAAGGCCGCCAGCACCGCCTCGTCCGGCACACCCTCGGCGGCCAGCGCCCCGCCCTCGTCCCGTGGCGTGCCGCGGCGCGCCTGCATCAGGTCGTCGACCGGCGCGTTCGCCGGCCCGGTGTCGAAGGCCAAGAGCGCCCCCGCCTCCTCGGGCCGGGTCTTGCGCGGATCGGCCCAGGTCACGTTGCCCACGCCGCCAAGGTTCAGGAAGGCGACCGGCGCGTCCAGCTCCATCCACCGCGCCAGGGCGAAATGGTAGAACGGTGCCAGCGGCGCGCCCTGCCCGCCCAACTCCACATCCGACGACCGGAAATCCCACACCACCGGCAGGCCCAGCACCGCGGCCAGCACGTCGCCGTCGCCCGCCTGATGCGTGCCGCGCCCGCGCGGGTCATGCGCAAGGGTCTGGCCGTGAAAGCCCACGATCTCCGCCTGATCGGTCAGATGCGCCAGGCATTCGGCATGGGCCATCTCGACCACCTCGGCCGCCTCGGTCACGCCCGGATCCCCCGGCCAGCACCCCAGCGCCGCACGCAAGACCTCGCGTTCCTCCGGGGCATAGGCGCGGTAATGGGTGTCGCCGAACGCCATGACCCGCTCGCCATCGGTGTGCAGAAGCGCCGCGTCCACCCCGTCGAGAGAGGTCCCCGACATCGCCCCAAGCGCCCAGATCGGCCCGATATCGGCCCCACGTCCCGACCGCAGTCCCGATCGCAGCCCCGACCTCGTTTCCGCCATTTGACTGCCCCGATTGCCCCACCTGCGCCACCCGCCTGCTCGGATCCCTTTTCCTCGGGCCGCAGCGCCTCTATAGAGAGCGCCTGAGACGAGGCCCGGGCAACGCCGCCCGAAGCATGGACCAAAGCGAGATGACCTACCATCCGAAATCCGACTTCCTGCGCATCATCATCGAGCGCGGGTTCCTGGCCGACTGCACCGACCTGCAGGCGCTGGACGAGAAACTCTCGAACGGGATGGTCACCTGCTATATCGGCTATGACGCCACCGCGGCCTCGCTGCACGTCGGGCACCTTCTGAACATCATGCTGCTGCGCTGGTTCCAGAAGACCGGGCACAAGCCGATCACCCTGATGGGTGGCGGCACGACCAAAGTGGGCGACCCCTCCTTCCGATCGGAAGAACGGCCCCTGCTGGGCCCCGAGCAGATCGACGCGAACATCGACGGCATGGGCAAGGTCTTCGCCCGCTACCTCGATTACGCGGCGGACGAGGCCGAGGCCGGCAACGGCGCGCTGATGCGCAACAATGCCGAATGGCTGGACAGCCTGAACTACCTCGAGTTCCTGCGCGACATCGGGCGGCACTTCTCGGTCAACCGGATGCTCAGCTTCGAAAGCGTGAAGTCGCGCCTCGACCGGGAACAGAGCCTGTCGTTCCTTGAGTTCAACTACATGATCCTCCAGGCCTACGACTTCCTGGAGCTGAACCGCCGCTACGGCTGCCTTCTGCAGATGGGCGGGTCCGACCAGTGGGGCAACATCGTCAACGGGATCGACCTGACCCGCCGGGTGCTGGATCACGAAATCTACGGCCTGACCACGCCGCTTCTGACCACCTCGGACGGGCGCAAGATGGGCAAGAGCCAGGGCGGTGCGGTCTGGCTGAACGGCGACATGCTCTCGCCTTACGAGTTCTGGCAATTCTGGCGCAACACCACCGATGCCGACGTGGGGCGGTTCCTCAAGCTCTATACCGAGCTGCCGATCGAGGAATGCGACCGTCTGGGCGCGCTTCAGGGGTCCGAGATCAACGAGGGCAAGATCCGGCTGGCGAACGAGGTCACGACCCTGCTGCACGGGGCCGAGGCTGCGGCGGCGGCCGAGGCCACGGCGCGCGAGGTGTTCGAGAAGGGCGGCGTGGGCGAGGATCTTCCCACCCTTGTCCTGACCGCAGATCAGGTCGGCGAGGGCATCGCCAACACCGCGCTCTTCGTGCAGGCGGGTCTTGCCGGCTCGGGCAAGGAGGCCAAGCGCCTGTTTGCGGAGGGCGGCGCCCGGATCAACGACGAGGTGGTGACCGAGGCCCGGCTGATGTCGCGCGACGAGATTGCCGCCGGCCTGAAGCTGACTGCCGGCAAGAAGCGTCACGCGCTGGTCTCGCTGGGCTGAGGCCCGGGCCTGGCCGACTTCGCGGCACATCCGCATCAGAAGATCGGCCACGTCCTGCGGGGGCGTGGTCGACGCTACCAGCCCATCTTGCGCGACAGCTCCGTCGCGGCGGCGAGGAGTTCGGGCAGGAAATGCCGCTCCATGTCCTCGACCGTCCGCCGCGCCGATATGGTCGAGGCGTTGAGCGCGGCCATGACGCGTCCGTTCGGGCTTCGGATCGGCACGGCGATCGACCGGATGCCGATCTCCAGCTCCTCGTCGATCACGGCATAACCCTGCTGGCGGACTCGCTCGATCTCGGCCAGGAACTCGGCGCGATCGGTCTTCGTCTTCGCGGTCAGCTGCTGCAGCGGGTTGCCGCGCAGCCAGCCCTCCAGCTCCGCATCCGGCAGCCCCGCGAGCAGAACCCGCCCGATCGACGAGCAAGATGCCGGAAGCCGCGTTCCATTGACGATCCGCGACGAATAGATCCGCCGGACCTCCACCCGCTCGATATAGACGATGTCGCCGCCGTCGAGGATGCCGACCGAGGCGCTTTCGTCCAGCTTCTCGGTCAGCGCGGTCAGGATCGCGTAGGACCCCTCGCCCACGCCAAGCGGCAGCAGGAAGCCCCGCGACAGGTTGATCAGCTTGGGCGTCAGCCAGAACACCTTGCCGTCTGTGTCGACGTAATGCAGTTCGTGCATCGTCAGCAGCAGGCGGCGCGAGGTGCCGCGGCTGAGGTTGGTCAGCCGCGCCGCTTCGGTCAGGGTCAGGCGGCCGCGCTGGCGGATCGCCTCGGGAGAGGTGAAACATTCGAGAATCGCCATCGCGCGGCCGACCGCACTGACGAAATCGGTCTTGCGCGGCTCGTCCTCGGAGAGGTTATCTTCGGGCTCTGTGGTCATGACCTCTGATCGGTTCGGGCAGCCTGCGCCGCGTTAGGCACCCACTCTACCCCGCACAGGCAAGGCAGATAAAGTGGACAATTGTCCGCCATGCGGTTGCTTTGCCTCGACCCTTGACACCGGCGCCGTCTCATGAGTTTCTTGGACATATGTTCGCATAACGGACATTTGGGAGCCTGACCTTTGCCGAGCGTGCTGCGCCCGGCCGCGAGAGGGCCGCGCCCGCCGGCAGAAAGGCCGGGACAGGAGCCCGAAAAGACGGGCCGGGGGAAGAGGCCGGGGAAGAGAGGCTTGGGGGAAGTTCATGATCGACAAGTTCGTCACATCCGTCGCCGAGGCGCTGGAAGGCGTGCCCGATGCGGCGACGCTGCTGCTCGGCGGGTTCGGCGCGGTCGGCCAGGCCAACCATCTGATCGAGGGGCTGCTGGAAACCGGCGTCGCCAACCTGACAATCGTGGCCAACAACGCGGGTTACGGCGAGGTCGGCCTTGCCCGGCTGCTGAAGGAAGGCCGGGTGCGCAAGCTGATCTGCTCCTACCCGCGGATCGCAGGCTCCACCATCTTCGAGGAACTCTACGGCGCCGGCAAGCTGGAGCTGGAGCTGGTGCCGCAGGGCACGCTGGCGGAACGGATGCGCGCGGCGGGGGCGGGCATTCCCGCGTTCTACACGCCGACGGCGGCGGGAACGCAGCTCGCCGCGGACAAGGAAACCCGCGCCTTCGACGGCGTGCCGCACGTGATGGAACACGCGCTTTCCGGCGACGTGGCGCTGGTCGAAGCCTGGTGCGCCGACCGCTGGGGGAACCTGACCTACCGGAGGGCCGGGCGCAACTTCAACCCGGTCTGCGCCACCGCGGCGCGGCTGACGATCGCACAGACCCAGACCGTGGCGGAGCTGGGAGAGATGGATCCCGAAACCATCGTGACGCCGGGCATCTTCGTCGACCGGGTGGTGCACCTGCCCTACGGCGACCCGCAGGATTGAGAGGGGCGAGAGGAGATGAGCAACTGGACCGCAAGGGACCGCGCCGAGATCGCGCGACGCGTCGCGCAGGACATTCCCGAAGGCTGGTACGTCAACCTCGGCATCGGCATCCCGACGCTGGTCGCCGACACCGTGCCGGCGGGGCGCGAGGTGATCTTTCACGCCGAGAACGGGCTTCTCGGCGTCGGCCCCGCCCCTGCCCCGGACGAGCTTGACCGCTGGCTGATCAACGCCGGAAAGCAGCATGTCACGCTGCTGCCCGGCGGCGCCTTCTTCCACCATGCCGACAGCTTCGCGATGATCCGCGGCCGTCACCTCGACCTGTGCGTGCTGGGCGCCTACGAAGTCTCGTCCGGCGGCGACCTCGCGAACTGGGCCCGTTCCAGCACCGACACCGCCCCTGCGGTCGGCGGCGCGATGGACCTGGCGATCGGGGCACGGCGCGTCTGGGTCGCGATGGAGCATGTCACCCGCAGTGGCGTCCCCCGGCTGGTCGAAAGCTGCGGCTACCCGCTCACCTCGGCAGGGCGGGTGAAGCGGATCTACACCGACCTCGCGGTGGTCGACGTCACCCCCGAGGGCTTCGCCGTGCGCGACATGGTCGAGGGCATGACGCTTGCCGACCTGCAAGACAGGACCGAGGCGCCGCTCAGGATGGCCGAGGAGGCCTGACCCGGGGGTCAGGCGGAGGAGGCACCGGGGCCGCAGGCGGCCGCCGCGCCGGGGGGAGGAACGGAATGGGTCTCGAACGCCGTATCGCCGCGCTGGAGGACCGGGCGGAAATCGCCCAGCTCCGGGCGCATTACTGCCACGTCCTCGATCACCGCCAATGGGACGAGCTGGCCAGCCTCTTCACCGAGGATGGCCTCTTCGACGGGCTGGCCCGCGTCCAGGGGCGTGACGCGATCCTGCGCTTCTTCCGCGATACCGTCTCGCCCTCGGCCGAGGGCATCTGGCATTTCTGCACCAGCCCGACGATCCAACTGGCAGAGGACCGCAACCACGCCAGCGGGCGGATCTCGATGCAGTACCTCTCGCTGGTGGACGGCGTCAGCTACATCTCGGCCGGACATTACGACGACGCGTTCCGGCGCGAGGACGGAGCCTGGCGCTTCGCCCGGCGCAAGATCGACTTCCATTACATGGCACCGCTGAGCGAGGGCTTCGTCGGCCGACCGACCTACATCAGGCCCGAGGGGCAGCCCCGCACCAGCGCCCCCGCGTGACGGACAGACAGAGGAAGAGGGAGGACACATGATACAGTCTCGCCAGATCGGCCGCGCCCGGGTGACCCGCGTGCTGGAATACGCCGCCCCCACCCATGACCCGGCCTTCCTGTTCCCCGATCTTGACCAGGCCGAACTCGACGCGCTGGCGCCGCTGGTCGCGCCACACCATTACGTGCCGTCGATGAACCGGCTGATCGTGACGATCCAGATCTGGATCGTGCAGATCGACGACAAGGTGATCCTGATCGACACCGGGGTCGGCAATGCCAAGACCCGCAAGGCGCCCCGCATGACGCAGCTCAACAACCGGGTGCCGGAATGGCTTGCCGCCGCCGGTGCCGGGTTCGGGCAGGTCACCCACGTGGTCCAGACCCATCTGCATTCAGATCACACCGGGTGGAATACCGTCCTCGACGGCGAAAGCTGGCGCCCGGCCTTCCCGAACGCCCGCTACCTCTTCCCCCGGCGCGACTACGACCACTGGCAGGAGGCCCTGTCCCGGGGACCCGACATGACGATGGACCAGAGCTGGGAGGATTCGGTCACCCCCGTGGTCGAGGCCGGCCTCGTCGATTTCGTCGAGGACGACGCGGGCACGATCCTCGGCTGCCTGGGGGTCGAGCCGGTGCCAGGCCACACGCCGGGGATGCTGAGCTACCGCCTCGCGTCCGAGGGCGAGGAAGGGCTCTTCTGCGCCGATGTCTTCCATTCGCCGCTGCAGATCCTCAAGCCGGAACTGAACACCGCCTATTGCGTCCTGCCCGAGGTCGCGCGCGAGACCCGCGCCCGGGTGCTGGCCGAGGCGGCCGAGCGCGGCACGCTGATCATGCCAATGCACTTCGGCGTGCCCCATTGCGGCACCATCCGGCGCGAGGGCGACGGCTATCGCCTTGAAGGCGCAAGCTGGCCCGCGCTGACATTGCCCGGCTGACCTCCTCGACAGGGCGGGCAATGCGAAGCCCCGGATCCCGCGAAGGATCCGGGGCTTTCCCTTGTCTCACCTCTGTGTTCCGCCTCCGATTGCCGCCTCGGCCCTAGCCGGCGGGTCGGGGGTCGTCGCGGAATTCGGTGGCCGCGAAGGAGGGCCGCGTGGCAATACCCGCGTGCCATTCTGTCAGCGCCGGGCGCCCCGTGCGCCAGCCCAGATCGCCGAAACGAAAATCCAGGTAGCAGAGTGCCACCCCGAGCGAGACATGCCCCGCGTCGAACGCGCGTGCGGCGGTTCCACCGATCGCGGCCTCTAGGTGATCCAGCGCCGCCCTGAACTTGCGCGCACAGACCTGCTCGATCCGCGGATCCTGCGCCTCGGGCTTGCGCATGAACCGCTCGATCAGCAGGGTCATCCCGGTCTCGATCATGCCGGTCCCCAGCGCCTCTTCGGTAAGCGCGGCAAGCCGCATCTCGGGCTCGGCCGGGAAGAGCCGCGGCCCACGGTCCGATGCCCCGTCGGCCCATTCCATGATCACCCGGCTGTCGAAGATCGGCGGATGGCCCTCGCGTTCCAGCGTCGGGATCTTGGCCAGCGGGTTGGTGGCGAAGAACGCCTCCGGGGGCACCATCGGGTCGGCCAGGGTACGGCGGGTCTCGACCGTCTCGGCCAGCCCCTTCTCGTGCAGCGCGACCATGACCTTGCGCACGTAGGGCGAGCGCGGCGACCAGTGCAACAGCGGCATGTCTTCTCCTCCTCCGGGTCCTGCCGGGCCGCGGCGGCCCGGGCTTTCGCTTCGGTCCGGTCAGCGCCGGGCGGCGGTGCCGGTGATCTCGCGGCCATGGATCAGGGCCAGCTGCCCTGCGCCGGGATCGTTGAGGGTCATCGCGGCGACGGGGCCGTCGATCTGGACAAGAACGCTCATGACCCGCCTCACAAGCCGACGCTGAAAAGTGACCGGCCGCCGCAGATGTAGAGAAGCTGGCCGGTGAAATAGTCGTTCCCGTCCGACGCGAAGAAAAGCGCGGCGCGGGCAATGTCTTCGGGCCGCCCGATCCGGCCCACCGGCACCCCCGCAACGACATAGGCGGCCTTGAACTCCGTCATTCGTGGGCTCCTCCCTCACGGCAAGCGCCGCATGCCCCATGGTCCGCGTAGAACACCCTGCACGCCAAATCCCGCTGTAAGCGGCGTGCCCATGTGGCGCCGGAAGCACCCCGGAGACGCCCCGCCAACCTGCCTCCCAATCTGAGCCCCGCCGGGCCGAGCGCCATCCGGGCCGGGCGTCGCCGCATGCGCCGACCGCCGGGATGGCCGGTCAGTAGAGCTCCATGAGTTTTCGGTTGTCCGAAAGCTCCCCGGGCCGGCCCTCCCAGATCATCTTCCCGGATTTCATCACCTCGACCCGATCCGAGATCTTCAGCGCCTCGCGTACGTTCTGCTCGACCAGCAGGATCGACAGCCCCTCCTCCTGCTGCAACGCCCGGATCGGGGCGAGCAGGTCCTGGAAGAGCTTGGGCGCCAGCCCGATCGACGGCTCGTCAAGCAGCAGGATCCGCGGCCGGCTGAGAAGCGCGCGCCCGATGGAGACCATCTGCGCCTGCCCGCCCGACAGGGTGCCGGCCCTGCGGTGGCGGAACTCGGCGATCACCGGCAGCACGCCCAGCACCCAGTCGCGGCGCGCCGCGCGCTCGGCCTCGGGCACGCCGACCGCCCACATGCCCATCTCGAAGATCTCGTCCACGGTGAGGTTGGGAAAGATCCCCCGCCCCTCGGGCACCATCGCGATCCCCTGCAGGGCCAGCGCCTTGGGGGTGGCGCCGGTGACCGTCTCGCCGCGCAGCACCACCTCTCCCGACCCGGCCGGATGCAGGCCGAAGAGCGTCTTCATCAGCGTCGACTTGCCGGCGCCGTTGTGGCCGATGAGGCAAAGCACCTCGCCCTCGTTCAGCGCGATCGAGAGGTCTTCGAGAACCATCGCGCCGCCGTAGCCGGTGGTCAGGTTGCGGGCTTCCAGAACGGCGCTCATGCCCGGTCTCCGAAATAGATCCTGGTCAGCTCCGGGTCCTCCAGAACCGACTTGGGGTCGCCATCGGCCAGCAGCCGGCCGCGGTCGAGAAAGGCGATGCGGTCCGAGATGCCGACGACGATGTCGAGGTTGTGCTCGATGATGCAGACTGTCACCCCTGCCGCGACTTCCTCGCGCAGGAGGCGCAGGAAGGTGGCGTAGCTGTTCGGATCGAGGCCCGAGGCGGGCTCGTCCAGCAGCCACAGCCGCGCCTCGGCGGCCATGATCCGCGCCATCGAGAGGAACTTGCGCTCCGCATAGGCAAGGTCGACCGCCCTCGTGCGGGCCTTGTCGGCCAGGCCCGTGCGTTCCATCACCCGCGCCACCTTCTCGCGCTTCTCCTTCGCCGAGGGGCCCGAGACCGAGAACGGCAGCGCGCCCGGCTCCATCACCGTGAGGATGTTCTCCTCGACCGTCATGTCGTTGAACAGCCGAAGATCCTGAAAGGTGCGGGCGATGCCGAGGCGGGCGATGCGGTAGGGCTTCATCCCGCCGATATCGCGCCCGAGCCAGCGCACCGTCCCCCCCGACCGCGCGAGATGTCCGGTGATCAGGTTGAAGAACGTGGTCTTTCCCGCGCCGTTCGGGCCGACCAGCGTGGTGACGATCCCGGCGCGCAGGTCCATCGACACGTCCGACACCGCCCTCACCCCGCCAAAGCTCTTCTCGAGGCCGCGGATCTCCAGCAGGACCTCTTCCGACGGGTCTGCCTTGGCCAGGGTCGCCTCAGTCACCTGCGCCGTCATTTCGCGCCCTCCATCTTACGAGCTTCGGACTGACCCGCCGCAGCCTTGAGAGCATCGCGCTTGCGGCGCTTGCGCGCGCCCGCCGAGCGCCCGACCAACCCGCCGGGACGGAAGATCATCAGCACCGCCATGCCGAGACCGTAGATGATCTGCTGGATCGCACCGATCTCGGTCTGGGGCAGGAACCACAGGTAGCTGAGCAGCCCCGGCAGGATCAGCAGAAGCGCCGCCCCCACGACCGGCCCCAGCGCGGTGCCGGTGCCGCCGATGATCACCATCGCCATCACCAGGACCGACGTGTTCAGGGTGAAGCTCTCGACGTTGATGAAGCTGAGGTAGTTTGCGTAAAGCACACCCGCCACCGCCGCCAGCGCCGCCGACACGACGACCGAGATCGTCTTGATCAGCGCGATGTTCTTGCCGAAGCTTTCGGCCGCGCTCTCGCTGTCGCGGATCGCGGTAAGCGAGCGGCCGAAGCTGGAATGCACCAGCAGGCGCGTGACGATCAGCACGAGGACGGCCACCGCGGCGGCCAGCGGAAAGAAGGCCGCGGGGCGGTAGATGTCCTCGCCGAACATGCGCACGGCAGGAATGCCCACAAGGCCACCGATGCCGCCGGTCGCGCCCTTCCATTCCGAGAAGACGGTGATCGCCAGCATCTGCAGCCCGAGCGATGCGGCGACGAAATATTCGCCCCGGACCCGCAGCGCGGGCAGGGCCAGCGCCAGCGACAGAAGCGCCGCCACCACCATTGCCGCCGGGATCGTCACGAAGAGCGAAGCCGAGACATGCATCGCCATCTGCGCGCCGACATAGGCACCGACGCCGAAGAACACTGCATGCGCGAGCGAGAAGATCCCGGCGTAGCCCATGATGAAGTTCAGCGTGACCGCGAGGATCGCGTAGATCGACACCAGCACGCCGAGGTTGAGAAGATAGGCTTCCATCCGTCGCCCTCCCTAATGTGCCGTCGCGCGGCCGAAGAGACCGGCGGGGCGCAGGATGATCACCAGGAACAGGATCGCGAAGGTCACCGCCTCGCTCCACTGGCTGGGAAAGGCGATCAGCGCGAGGTTCTCGGCCAGCCCCAGGACGAAGCCCGCGACAAGTGCGCCGCCGATCGACCCGATCCCGCCGACGATCGTCGCGGCGAGCGAGATCAGCATGACGTGGTGCCCCAGCGCCGGGTTCAGCCCCGAGCCGAGCGCGGTCATCACCGCGCCCGGCACCACCAGGGCCGACCCGAGCGCGAAGGCGATCGACGACAGCCTCCGCGGGTCGAGGCCGAAAACACGGATCAGCTCGGGCGAATCCGCCAGCGCGCGGAGCGCCATCCCGGTGTGGGTGCGCCGCAGGAACAATTGCAGCGCGGCGAAGAACACCGCCGCGCAGGCGATCGCGATCCAGGCCAGCGGCGCGACATAGACCCCTTCCATCAGCTCGCGCGACTGGCTGAGCGTCGAGTCGATGGTGACGAAGCTGCGCCCGAACACCATGCCCACGACGTTCTCGACCACGATGCCGATGCCGAAGGAGGCAACGAAGACGGTGAAGAACGATCCCTCGTGGCGCTGGATCGGCGCGTAGACCAGCCGGTCCATGGCGACGCCGAAGGCCATTGCCGCCAGCGCCGCGAGGACGATGCCCGGGATCATCCCCAGCCCCGCCGTGTCGGCCCAGTAGAAGACATAGGCCGCCAGCACGAAGGCCGCGCCATGGGCAAAGTGGAACACCCGCGTCGCCCCGAAGATCAACGAGAAGCCGACCGCCGTGAGCGCGTAGAGCGCACCGGTCTGAAGCCCGGTGAGCGTGAGTTGAAGCCAGAGCATCGTCGCACCGTCAGTTGATATCGACGGTTTCCTGGGGCTGACCGGCCCCGTCGACGATCTTGTTCACCTGGATCGGCGCAAGCAACGTGCCGTTGTCCTGGAACGACACCGTGCCCCCCACCAGGTCGAAGCTCTTGGTCGCCTTGCGCTCGGCCAGCAGGTTGGCACCGGTGATCGGCTTGCCCGCCTCTTCCAGCTTTTGGGCGAGGATGCCGAACAGCAGCACCGCGTTATAGTAGTTCACGATGTAGGCGCTGGGTTTCTTGCCATCATGTGCCTTCTGGTAATCCGCGAGGAAGCGTTGGGTGACCTTGTCGCCGGCTTTATAGTTCACCGCCTGCGTGGTGTAGAGCAGCCCTTCCGCCTGGGGCAACTTCAGCGCGTCGGGGGTCGAGAATCCGGAATAGGAGGCCAGCTGTGCCTTCACCCCGTTGTCGCGCAGCTGCTTGGCGATCTGGATCTGCTGCGCCCCGTAGGAGGCGATGTAGACCGCATCGGCGCCCGAGGCCCGAACCTTGGCCGCGATGCCCGAGAAGTTCTGCGTGCTGGTCGGCACCGACAGCTCGGCCACCAGCTTGCCATCCACCTTGGGAAGGTTCGCGTTCAGCTCGTCAAGGATCGACTGACCCAGCGGATCGTCGACATAGACCAGCGCGACCTTCTTCATGCCGTGCTTGGCGAGATAGGGCACCATCGCGCGCACCTCGAGGTTCGCCAGCGGAATGACGTTCCAGAAGTAATCGCCCAGCTTGGCAAGGTCGGGCCCGACGCCGCCGCCGTTCACGGCGACGGTCTGACTGCGCTGCGCCAGGGTCGAGATCGCTTTGGACACACCCGTGAACGCCGAGAGGACGTAGGGCACCTGCTTGACCTCGACCAGCTTGGTCATCGCGACCACCGCAGGCTGCGGCAGGGCCTGGCTGTCCTCGTAGAGGATCTTCAGCGGTTCCTTGAGCATGTGATCGGCATTGATGTGCTCGGCCGCGAGGTCCGCGCCCGACTTGAAAACGTCCCCGTAGATGGCGTTTGTCCCACTCATCGGGAACACCGCCCCGATCTCGACATCCTTGCCGAACGCTCCCCCCGCCAACATGCAGACAGCTGCCGTCGCAGCCCAGACTCTGGCCCTCATCGGTCTCTCCTCCCGTCGCTCCTCCACATTCGCAGCGTGGAGTCCACCATGCGAACTTATGTTCATGGTATTGGATGCGGGGGGCCTGTCAACCTCGTTCGCGGGTCATGCGCAGGTTTGCGTCGGTGTGCCGGGCGCGACCGTCATCACCCCGGTCGCCTGGCGGCGGCCGGGGTGATGACGGCAGGCGGAAGGCGCGTTCTGCCCGGGTCAGCCCCGGGCGGCGGGGCCGAGCAGCGACTCGACAAGTTCGGCCACGTCGAGGATCAGCCGCTCCTGGTGCCAGTGCGACAGGATCTGAAGGCTGATGGGCAGGCCCTCGGCAGTGGTGCCGCAGGGCATCGCCAGCGCCGGGTGCCCGGACAGGTTCAGCGGAAAGGTGAAAGGATACCAGGCGCCGCGCACGGTGCCGTGGTTGCCGCCCACCGACACCTCGCCCGCGGTGTCCACGCCGATCGGCAGCGGCGGCGCCGTCAGCGTGGGCGAGACGATCACATCGAGATCGGCCAGCGCCGCCTGCAACTCGGTGAAGAACCGTGTGCGATCGTAGGTGGCCTGCGCCACGTCGCCGGCGGTCAGGCGCCCGCCCTCCTCGATCCGGGCCAGCAGCGTGGCGTCGATGACATTGCCGAACCGCGCGACATGCGGCCCCACGCGCGACGCAAGACCGTTGCGCAGCACGGTCAGGAAGGCGGGCTCCAGCGCGCGGAAATCCAGATCGATCTCGGTGACGATGGCGCCCTCGGCCTCCATCGCCCGCACCGCGGCAAGGGTCGGCGCCGCGACCTGCGGATCGACCGAGGCGCCGCCGCGGGGCAGCCAGCCCACGCGCAGCCCCCTGAGCGTATCCGTGCGCCGCGCGGGCGGCAGCGCCCCCTGCCCCCAGGGATCGCGGCTGTCGAACCCGGCCATCACCTCGAAGAAAAGCCGCGTGTCGCCCACGTTGCGGGCCATCGGGCCGACGTAGGAATTGGCGCCGAAAAGATCGGGCAGTTGCAGGTGCGGGATCCGCCCCAGCGTGGCCTTCAGCCCCACGATGCCGCAGCAGGCTGCCGGGATGCGGATCGACCCGCCGCCGTCCGACCCGATCGACAGGGGGCCCATCCCCGCCGCCACCGCCACGGCCGAACCGGAGCTGGACGCGCCCGGCGTATGGCCCGGATGCGTCGGGTGCAGCGTCCTGCCCGAGACGGGAGAGGTCGCCTCGGGCTTGTGACCGAACTCGGGCGTCGTGGTCTTGCCCAGCAGGATGCCCCCGGCGGCGCGGCTGCGCGCAACGGAAACGCCGTCCTCGGCCGGCACGTTCGCCTCGAAGATCTTCGAACCCTGGGTCGTGCGCATCCCCGCCGTATTGATCAGATCCTTCACGGAATAGGGTACGCCGTGGATCGGCCCCAGCGCCTCCCCCGCCCTGACGGCCGCCTCGGCCTGGCGGGCGGCGGCCAGCGCGCCCTCGGCATCCACGGTGACGAAGGCGTTCAGATCGGCCCGCGCGGCGATCCGGTCGAGCGCGGCCTGCGTCGCCTCGACTGGCGAGAGGGCGCCCTTGCGGATCTGGGCGGCCATGTCACGGGCGGAAAGGTCAAGGATGTCGGTCATGGCGGGGTCCTTCGGGGCTGCGGGCGGGAAGCGCGGGTCAGAGCAGGTTGCGCCCGCCGTTGATGGCGATGGTCTGGCCGGTGACGAAGCGCGCCTCGTCCGAGGCGAGGTAGGCCACGAGGCCCGCCACATCCTCGGGCGAGGCGATGAAGCCCGCGGGGGTGGCGGCGACCAGCGCATCGAGGGTTTCGCGCGGGATGCACCGGTGCGCCTCGGTCGCGATCGCGCCGGGGCAGACGGCGTTGACGGTGACGCCCTTCGGCGCCAGCTCCATCGCCAGCGCCCGGGTGAAGCCGATGACGCCCATCTTGGCGGTGGCGTAATCGGCCAGCCGGAGGTCGCCCGACAGCGCCGCGTCGCTCGACATGTTGACGATCCGGCCATGTCCCCGTGCGGCCATCCCCGGCGCCACGCGGCGCGACAGGCGCATCGTGGTGATCAGGTTGATGTCGAGGACGAAACGCCAGGTGTCCTCCTCCGACTCGCAGAACAGCCCCGCCCTTTCGCGGGCGCTACGGCCGAGGTTGTTGAAGAGGATGTCGACCGGGCCGAACCGGGCCTCCACCTCCTTCAGCGCGCGGGCCTGCGCCTCGGCGTCGGTGCCGTCGAAGGCGCAGGACAGCCAGCGGCCGCCGTCGCCGCCGGGGTCGCCGCCGGGGCCATTATCGTGGCGATTATCGGGTGCGGGCGCCTCCACGAGGTCGAAGACCGCAACCCGCGCGCCTTCGGCGTGAAACCTGCGCGCGGTGGCGCCGCCGATGCCGCCGGCACCGCCGGTGATCAGCACCGTCCTGTCCTGGAAACGGGTCATGGCGCCCTCAATGAAAGCTGCGCCCGGCATCGACGGCCAGCGTCGTTCCGGTGATGTAGGAGGCCGCGGGCGAGGCGAGGAAGACGATCGCCTCGGCAAGCTCATCGGGTTCGGCCACCCGGCCCAGCGGATAGCGCGCGCGGATCTGGTCGAGCCGGGCCTCGCTGTCGGCATGGTCGCGGTAGCTCTGCTCGAAGAGCGGGGTCTGTACGGCACCCGGGCAGACGGTGTTGACCCGGATGCCATGCGCGGCCCAGTCCAGCGCCAGCGACTTCGACAGCATCACCACCCCCGCCTTGGAGGCGCAATAGGCCGCCCGGTCGGGGATCGGCGACAGCCCCGCCGCCGAGGAGACGTTGACCACCGACGCCCGATCGGAGGCGCGCAGGTAGGGAAAGGCCGCGCGGCAGGCCCGCATCGGGCCGTTCAGGTTGATGTCGAGCACGTGGTTCCACTCGGCATCGCCCATCTCGGAGAATGGGGTCTCGAGGTCGATGCCCGCGGAGTTCACGAGGATGTCGATCCCGCCCAGGGCCGCGGCCATGGCGGCGACCGCGGCCTCCAGCCCCGGCGGATCGGTCAGGTCGGCCACCGCCGAGGCGATCCCCGGAACGGCCACGGCCTCGCGGTCGATCACCGCGACGGCCGCACCGCGCGACAGAAGCATCCGCGCCGTCGCCAGCCCGATGCCCGAGGCCCCGCCGGTGATCAGCACCCGCAGGCCGCTGCACGCCCCGCTCATGCCGTGGCCATCAGCCCGGGCCGCATGTCGGCGGCGATGCGGTCGCAGCGGTCGATCCAGACGCCGGTTTGCGCCGTGACATGCCGGATGAACTTGTCCAGCAGGATCGCGCCCGAGGGCTGGCCGATGAATTCCGGGTGGCAGGCCAGCACCATCATCCGCTCCTCGGCAAAGAGCGTGTCGAATTCCCAGCTCCAGATATCCAGCACCTGCCGCGGGTTGGTGATGGTGCGGCCCGGCAGGATCTTGGCGAACTGGAAATAGGGGCTGTCGGTGTTGATGTAGCGGAACGGCAGCTCGACGCAGTCGATCTCGGCGCCGCGGACCTTGAGCATGTAGGGCTCGTCATTGTCGAAGAAGTTGGAGGAATAGCGGAAATCGTATTCCTTGATCAGGTCCATGGTGACATCGGTCACCTCGGCGGCGGGCGACCTCCAGCCGCGCGGCGCCTCGCCGGTCGCCTTGATGATCGCCTGCTGCGCGCGCTCCATCTCCTCGCGCTCTTCCTCGGGGGTGAGGGTGACGATCCAGCGGTGGGTGTGGCTGTGGTGGGCGATCTCGTGGCCGTCCTTCAGCAGCGCGTCGATTACCTCCTGGTGCGCCTCGACCACCACGCCGGGCACGAAGAAGGTGGACTTGATGTCGTAGCGCTTGAGTACCTCGAGCACCCGCCAGACGCCGCGCTTCCAGCCGTAGGCGCCCTGCGACATCAGGATCGGGCGGGTGTGGGCCTCGGGGTCGCGCGCCGTCCACATCGTCTCGCAGTCGAGATCGAAGGTCAGCATCATCGGGAAGCCTTTGGAGGTAAAGCTCATGGGTCTTGTCCGTTCGGGTTGGTGTCAGAAGAAGCGCGTGAGCGAGGTGCGCCACTGCGCGATGATCAGCGCGACGGCGGCGCCCGCGATCAGCAGGGTCGAGGCGGCAGCGATGGACGGATCGACGCCCTGGTCGACGGCGGCGTAGATCTTGACCGGCAGGGTCGACTGGCGCGGCGTCAGCAGGAAGATCGTCACCGGCACGTTGTCGAGCGAGGTGACGAAGGAAAACACGCAGCCCGCCATCAGCCCCGGCTTCAGAAGCGGCAGCGTGACCAGCCGGAAGGCGGTGAAGCTGCGTGCGCCCAGCACTTGCGCGGCCTCCTCGATCTGCGGGTTGATGCCCACGAGCGACGCCATGGCCGAGCGCACGACATAGGGCAGCGTGATCAGCACATGCGCCAGCACGAGGATCAGGGTGTTCCCCCGCAGCCCCATGAGCGACACGAACTGCAAGAGCGCCACGCCGATCACCACCGCCGGAAAGACCAGCGGCGCCATCACCAGCGACAGGATCGCCTCGCGTCCCGGCACCATGCGGTGGTGCAGCGCGTAGCTGACCATGGTGCCGAAGATCAGCGACAGGATGGTCGCGGCGCAGGCAAGCCACAGGCTGGTGCCGATGGCCCGCAGGTAGCCGTCGTCGCCCAGCACCTCGGCGAACCAGTGCAGCGTCCATCCCTTGGGCGGCACGGTGAGGTAGGTCGTCTTGGTGAAGGAGGCCAGCACCACGACCACGGTCGGCGCGTTCATGAAGATCAGCACGGCAGCGGCGGCCAGCACGATCCACACGGAATTGCGGCGCGGCATCATCAGGAGTTCCCCCCGGAGATCCCGCGCGTCAGGCGGTTGCCGATGCGGTTGGCGCCCCAGATCAGCGCCAGCGCGATCACCGTCAGCACGAAGGCCAGCGCCGCCCCGCCGGGCCAGTTCAGGTTGGTCATGAACTCCTCGTAGATCTGCGTGGCCATCACCCGGTAGGTCGGCCCGCCGAGCATCCGCGGCGTCACCAGCGCGCTGATCGACAGCACGAACACGAGGATCGACCCGGTGAGGATCCCCGGCAGCGCCAGCGGCAGGGTGATGGTGAAGAAGGTGCGCAGCCGCGAGGCCTTGAGGATCAGGGCCGCGGCCTCGACATCCGCGGGGATGTTCTGCAGCGCCGGGATCAGCAGCAGCACCATGAACGGCAGGAAGATCTGCACAAGACCGATCGTCACGCCGGTCAGGTCGTACATCAGCGGCAGCGGATGCGCGATCAGCCCTGCGCCGATGAGCGCCTCATTGATGATCCCGCGCGGGGCAAGCAGCACCATCCAGCCGAAGGACCGCACCACGATGTTGCACAGGAGCGGAAAGATCACGAGGAGGATCGAGGCGGTCTGCACCTTCGGCCCCGACCGCAGGATGAAGAGCGCGAGCGGAAAGGCCAGAAGGAGGCAGAGCGCGGTGACGATCACCCCCAGCAACAGCGTGCGCCCGATGATCGTCAGGTAGAACGGGTCGGTGATGACGCCGATGTAATTCTCCAGCGTCCAGCTGTCGCCGATCCCGGACATGCCGGAATAGTTGCGCAGGCTGAGCATGCCCATGATCGCCGTGGGGGCGAGGAAGCCCACCACCAGCAGCACCGTCACCGGCGCGATCAGCCACAGGCCCGAGATGCGCCGCGCGCTCATGCCCCTGCCGCCCCGGCCGGGGCCACGAAGACCCGTTCCGGCGCGACGCTCAGGCGCACCCGGTCGCCCGGCGCCAGGGTCGCGCGCGGATCCTGCTGCGCCACCCGGGCCAGCAGCTCAACCCCTTCGGCAACCGCCACGAGGAACTGAACCGAGGCCCCCTCGAACAGCCGCAGCCGGATCGTACCCTCGATGGCACCCGCCCCCGCATCGTCCGCGATCGGCGCGATCGCCACATCCTCCTGTCGCAACGTCACGCGCACCGGTGTGCCATCGGCCAGCGTGTCGTTTGCCGACGTGAGGGCGATGCCGCCACCCAGATCCACCCGGGCGCCGCGCATCGTGCCCGAAAGCTTGTTGGGGCTGCCGATGAAATCCGCGACGAAACCGGTCGCGGGGGAAAGGTAGACCTCCTCGGGCGTGCCAATCTGCTGGATCACGCCGCCGGCCATCAGGCAGATCCGGTCCGACAGCGTCATCGCCTCGTGCTGGTCGTGGGTGACGAAGATCGAGGTGAGCCCGAGTTCGGCCTGCAATTGCTTCAGCTCGATCTGCATCTCCTCGCGCAGCTGCGCGTCGAGGTTGGAGAGCGGCTCATCGAACAGGAGGATCCCCGGCCGCGGCGCGATCGACCGCGCCAGCGCCACGCGCTGCTGTTGCCCGCCCGACAATTGCCGCGGGTAACGGTCACCCAGATGGCCCAGACGCACCCGCGCCAGCGCCTCGGTCACGCGGCCGGAAAGCTCCGCCCCCTTCACGCCGAGCCGCCGCAACCCGAAGGCCACGTTGTCGGCGACCGTCAGGTGCGGGAACAGCGCGTAGGACTGGAACACGAGGCCGAGGTTGCGCCGGTTCGGCGGCAGGCGGGTCACGTCCTCGCCGCCGATCAGGATCTGGCCCGAGGTCGGCGCCAGCAGCCCTGCCACCATGCGCAGGATCGTGGTCTTGCCACAGCCCGAGGGGCCCAGCAGCGAGACGAACTCGCCCTCGGCCACCTCGAGCGAGACGGATTTGACGACCTCCGTCTCGTCATAGCGTTTGACCAGCGAACGTAGGGAAAGCGAGGACAAGGCGGGCTCCGTCTTGCGGGGAAGGTGACAGGTTCAGGGCACCCGCCGCCCGCGGGGAAGCAGCGCGGGCGGCGGGTGCGGGGCAGGCCCTCGCGGGCCGTCAGTGGGTGATCTGGTGTTCCCAGGTCTTGCGCCACTTGCCCACGTCGGCCGCGACCTTGGCGGGATCGGGGAAGTAGATCGTGCCGTATTTCTCCGGCGGCACGGCCTTGGCGGCGTCGCCCGTCAACTTGACCGTCTTGTTGACCGAGCCCTCGTACATCGTGTCGGCAAAACATTTCTGCGCCGGCGCCGACAGCACGGTGTCGATGTATTTCTCGGCCCCCGCGACGTTCTGGGCGCCCTTCGGGATCACCAGCGCCACCTTGATGCCGACGGCACCCTCCTTCGGGTAGGCGACGGCCACCGACAGGCCCGACTTGGCTGCGACGGTGGCACGGTCAGGATACCACGGCGCGATGTCGATCTCGCCGCGCTCGAACATTGAAATCAGCTGATCGGCCTGGGTGTAATAGGCGCTGACATGGGGCGAGACCGCCTTGATCGCCTTGAAGCCCGGGGCGAGGTCGTCGATGCTGCCGCCGTTCATCCGCGCCGCGGCCAGCAGGAAGTCGACCCCCGCCGTGCCCGAGATGTCGGGCAGCGCCGCGCGGCCTTTCTTCGCCGCGGCAAAGACATCGGCCCAGCTGTCCGGCGGCGTCTTGTAGGCCTTGGGATTGTAGGCGATGACCGTCGCGCTCCACTGGTAGATCACGTACTGGCCATCGGCGCCGATCGAGCCCTTCACGAGATCCTTGGAATTCGAGACCTTCGACATGTCGATCTTGGTCAGCAGCCCTTCCGAGGCCAGCTGCTGGGCGAAGGAATTGTCGATGTAGACGACGTCGTAATCGCTCTTGCCGCCGGTGGCGCGCACCTTGGCCGCGAATTGCGACGAGCTGCCCTGCTGCGTGACGACGGTGTCGCCCGAGGCCTTCTCGAACGGCTTGATGTGGCACTGGTCCGCAGCCTTGGCGAAGGAGCCGCCGAACAGGCCGACGACAAGATCCTTGGCCTGGGCGCTGGCCCCGGCGCAAAGCGACGCGGCAAGGATGCCGCCGAAAATCACTCTCTTCATGTTTTCCCCGTTGGTTGTGGCATCGTCTTGCCTCCGACCCTAGGGACACATCCTGCAATTTGTCTTTCTAAAAAGATACCATAAAGATTAAAAATCGCGCCATGGCATCCTCCTGCCCAAGAACCAAGCAAACCGGGGGAAGCCGGAGGGTGCTGCTGCGCCTGCCCGCGTCACGTCGGGGGCGGGCGTCCGCCGGTCACCCGATCGAATTGATCAGAATCATCCGCCGCAGCAGGTCGATCAACAGCTGGCGCTCATCCTCGCTGAACATGCGCGTCAGGTTGCGCTCGGCCTCGGCCTGAACCGGCATCACCTCGGTCGCGGTGCGCAGGCCCTCCTCGGTCAGCTCCACCACGACGCCGCGGCCGTCCTCGGGGTCGGTCATGCGGCGGATCAGCCCCTGCTTTTCCGTCCGTGCAAGCAGGTTGGACAGGCCGCCCGAGGTGATCAGCAAGGTTGCCTGCAACGCCTTGGGCGACAGCCGGTAGGGCGGGCCGGAGACCCGCAGCGTGGCGATGATCGCGTAGGTGGTGTACTTCAGCCCGAACTTCGTCGTCGTCTCGTTCATCCGCTCGAAGACCATCTCTCCCAGCATCAGGAGGCGGCCGGTCACCGCCTTGCCGGAGGTATCGAGCTCGGGCACCTCGCGCGCCCACATCTCGATGCCGCGATCCGTGAGATCCCGTTCCTGGTCCATTTCGAAGGGCATGACACTCACCACTCTTTCTTTTCGAAAAGATAGTTCGAAGATGGCTCAGGGAAAAGTCATCATCGCGCCCCCCGTGGCAGCCCTCCTCAAGGCGCCGCCCCCTTCCCGCCCGTATATGGCCCGCACCCGCCCGACCTCACGGAAGCGTCATGCATGCACATGCTGCATGGCGGCAATTCGCTATCTCCGGATTGTGCAGGCGCAGCAATTTCATATGTTAGCGCCAACAGCAACGAATACGAAGCAAGAGGAAGACCGATGGCTACCCTGAGCACGACCCATGTTGCCGGCTTCGCCCGTACCGGGCGGCTGGGCCTCCTGAAATCGCAACTCGACGCCGCGCTGGCCCGCCGCCGCGTGTACCGCACGACGCTGAACGAACTGCGCGCACTGTCCGACCGCGACCTCGCGGATCTGGGCATGCACCGCGCTTCGATCCGCCAGGTGGCGCTGCAGGCCGCGAACAACGGCTGAACAAGTTCCCGGAAGGCCTCTCCTCCTCCCTGGGCCTTCCTGATTGCGCGGCGGCATCCCTCCTCCCTGATGCCGCCGCGCCTTTGATTCCAGGCCCCCGCACGACGCGGGCCGGCCCTGCCCCCCTCCCCAGCCCGGAAGTGATGCGTCTTGAAGCGCAAACCCGCGTATGCTCGGGTGGTGACCGGCCGGTGCGGCCGCTGCGAGGGATAGGCCTTTGACTCTGATGCAGAACGCCACGACCGACCCGGCACTGACCGGCGTCGTGCTGCTTGGGCTCCTCCTGCTCATGTCGCTTGCCGGCGGTGTCTTCAGGGGCCTGTTCCTGGCCCTTTTCCTGAACCGGATGCTGCGCATAGCCCTGCCCCTGTCGTTGGGGGCCGGGGGCGTCTACTGGCTTGCGCATACGTTCTGAACTGGGCGCATGAGGCCTTGCCGACGCCCCCGAGCCCGTGCATCGCAGTCGAGGTGATGGCGGCGTTGTGGCTGCGGGCGAAGATCTGGTGGAGACGGTTGAGATCCTCGGTCCGGGTGGCCTGCCCCCCTTGGGTCCCTCGTTCATAGCGAGAGTCTGCGGGTTTGAGTTTGGTAGTCTGGGCGGTCTTTCTGGGCAAGCGCGCCGGGCGTCGTCCAGGGTGTCGAAGATCTCCTCGTTGAGATGGCGTAATCGG
>NZ_PHSN01000069.1 GCF_002871005.1 Acidimangrovimonas sediminis | reverse complement strand
GGCGAGGACGCCTCGGACATCGAGAACGCCACCAACCCGGCGGAGCCCGCCTCCGCGCAGGACGATGCGGAAGAGGCCCCGGCCGCCAAGGCCCCGGCCAAGGCCGCCGCCCCTGCCCCCGAGGCGCCCAAGTCGAACGCCAGCCCCGACTGGCCCGAGGGCACCGAGATGAAGTCCACGACCGTGCGCGAGGCGCTTCGCGACGCCATGGCCGAGGAAATGCGCCGCGACGAGAACGTCTTCCTGATGGGCGAGGAAGTGGCCGAGTACCAGGGCGCCTACAAGGTGTCGCAGGGCCTCCTCGACGAGTTCGGCGACAAGCGCGTGCGCGACACGCCGATCACCGAGCATGGCTTTACCGGCCTTGCGGTCGGCGCGGCCTTCGGTGGCCTCAAGCCGATCGTCGAGTTCATGACCTTCAACTTCGCCATGCAGGCGATCGACCAGATCGTGAACTCGGCCGCCAAGACGCTCTACATGTCCGGCGGCCAGATGGGTGCGCCCATGGTGTTCCGCGGCCCGAACGGCGCCGCGGCCCGCGTCGGCGCCCAGCACAGCCAGGATTACGCGGCCTGGTACGCGATGATCCCGGGCCTCAAGGTCGTCATGCCCTACTCGGCCGCCGACTACAAAGGCCTGCTGAAGACCGCGATCCGCGATCCGAACCCGGTCATCTTCCTGGAAAACGAGATCCTCTACGGCCGCACCGGCGACGTGCCGGTGATGGACGATTTCACCATCCCCTTTGGCAAGGCCCGGGTCTGGCGCGAAGGCAAGGACGTGACGATCGTCAGCTTCGGCATCGGCATGCAATATGCCCTGGAAGCGGCGGAGAAGCTGGCCCAGGACGGGATCGAGGCCGAGGTGATCGACCTGCGCACCCTGCGCCCGATCGACTACGACACCGTGCTCGCCTCGGTCATGAAGACCAACCGCTGCGTCACGGTCGAAGAGGGCTTCCCCGTCGGCTCCATCGGCAACCACATCTCGGCCACGATCATGCAGCGCGCGTTCGACTATCTCGACGCGCCGGTGATCAACTGCGCCGGCAAGGACGTGCCGATGCCCTACGCCGCGAACCTCGAGAAGCTGGCGCTGATCACCACCGAAGAGGTGATCGAGGCGGTCCACCAGGTCACCTATCGCTGAGGAGGCAACGACATGGCCACGGAAATCCTGATGCCCGCGCTCTCCCCCACGATGGAGGAAGGAACGCTGGCGAAATGGCTGGTGAAAGAGGGTGACACGGTCTCGTCCGGCGACATCCTCGCCGAGATCGAGACCGACAAGGCGACGATGGAATTCGAAGCCGTCGACGAGGG
>NZ_PHSN01000068.1 GCF_002871005.1 Acidimangrovimonas sediminis | reverse complement strand
ATCCTGCCGAGAAAATTCTACTTCCGCATCCCCTTAAGATCGGGGGGGATTACCCTCGGACGCGGCAACTACGATTTCTCGGCAGACGTGTATGCGTATGCCAAGACCCATGCCCCCGTCACGATACTGGCTTTCGACGTCAGCAGCTTCTTCGACAACCTTGACCACTCGCTCCTGAAGCGCCGCCTAAAGGCCTTGCTGGGCGTAGCGTCACTCCCCGAACATTGGATGCGCGTGTTTCGTGCGATTACAGCCTTCCACTACGTCGATATGGAAGAGCTCAAGGCGAACGCGACGTTCTCCACCCGGCTCAAGGAAAACAGCCGGGACAGGATCGCCAGTGTCGAAGAACTCAAAGCCAATGGCATCAAGTTCCACCCGAACCCCGAACTGGCAAGAGGCTATCGGAGAGGTATTCCTCAGGGCACACCGATCAGTGCAGCCGCGTCAAACCTATACATGATCGACTTCGACGCGGCCGCACGCGCCTACTGCGACAGCATTGGTGCAATGTATCGCCGGTATTCGGACGACATCTTGGTAATCTGCAACCCTACTCACGCCAAAGCTGCCGAAGCAAAGATCATGGATCTAATCAAGGCAGAGAAGCTCGAGCTATCGCCTCACAAGACCGAAAGGACCGAGTTCACAGGCACGGGCGCGGTTGTCGGGAAGGCGGCCCAATACCTCGGTTTCGCACTGCACGAAACCGGGCCAGCCATCCGAGAAAGCTCACTCGCTCGCCAGTGGCGGAAGATGCGAAGAGCGGTGCGTCGGACCCGCAAGATCGCAGAGCGAAACATCGCTTCTGGAAAGTCTGCAAAGGCACACACCAAGCGCCTGTATCGCCGCTTCACCCATCTGAAGGTGCGCGACGAGGAGGGTCTTCGTGTCGTTAGGAACTTTTCCTCCTATGGTCGGCGCAGTGCCGCCGCCTTTGAAGGAGATGAGAAAATTTCTCACCAAATAAAACGCTTTGAACGTGCAGCGCTTCGCGAAATTGAGGAGCTCAAGAAACTATAAGTGGCGACACGGACTTCGTCGCCATTTTCACCTCGCTTCCGGTCATTCGCCCACGACGCAGCGAAGGTCCGTTCCCCGCCCATCGTGTCGACCTTGGCTGTCGTGCCGCGTCATGCATGAAGGCCAGCTTGGGGGCAGGGAACGGTCATGCTCCTCGCCGGGTTCGAATATCCGCGGAGGGCCGTCCGCGACGGTCCCGTACGCCAGGCCATCTGAGCGTCCATCTGCCGCGCCGCCGCAAGGCCGGTGCGAGCCCATTGCTGCGTGTTGCCCTTCGCCCTACATCCTCAGTTGTCGTCGCGGCTAGTCGAGCTCGCTCCCATGCTCGACATCTTTCCAATGCTTGTTGATCGGCAGTTTCCGCGCACGCCGGGCGATGTCGCTGATCTGCACGGGGCGGAAGTCCCATTGATCGACACCGACGTTGATGGAATTGCGTGACCCCTTCCATTGATCGTGGACATGACCGAAGAGCTGTAGCGCTCCGCGCCTCGCGCCCTTCCAGGTAATCATGGGATAGTGGCAGAGAACCAGCGCCTGGTCGCCATCGCGGATCTCGGTGAGGTCGGCGACGCTGGCCCAGGGAAGGGAGATGATCGCCTCGTCATCGTGGTTGCCGATGATCAGATGCTTGCGGCCCGGCAGCTGGTGAAACCAGCCGCTGAGCTGATCCTCAGCCTTGCCGAATGCGAAATCCCCGAGGATCCAGAGATCGTCATCATCGCCGACGCAGGCCCGGAAATTC
>NZ_PHSN01000067.1 GCF_002871005.1 Acidimangrovimonas sediminis | reverse complement strand
CTCTACCAGTCCACCTGTGTCGGTTTCGGGTACGGTCTCATGGAGGGCTATTTCCAGGGACCCCGCAGCTGCCAGTTCAATCCGATAAGGACTGACAACCCTGAGGATCCGTCACCATCTCCTGGCCCAGGAATATTAACCTGGTTCCCATCGACTACGCCTTTCGGCCTCGCCTTAGGGGCCGGCTTACCCTGCTCAGATTAGCTTTAAGCAGGAACCCTTGGACTTTCGGCGACAGGGTCTCTCACCCTGTTTGTCGCTACTCATGTCAACATTCTCGCTTCCGATCTCTCCACGGGATCCCTTACAGGCCCGCTTCACAGAAAGCTCCTTATCCTGCGCTACCGCTTCGCTACTTGAGCGCGGTTTCCCGCACCGGTCATAGTGAAGCAATAGAAGAGGATATGAGCTATATCACGGAACGCTCCGCTACCACGCACATCACTGTGCATCCTAAGCTTCGGCTCGTGGCTTGAGCCCCGTTACATCTTCGCCGCAGGACAACTTGTCTAGACCAGTGAGCTGTTACGCTATCTTTAAAGGATGGCTGCTTCTAAGCCAACCTCCTGGTTGTTTTGGTCGTCCCACCTGCTTTCCCACTTAGCCACGAATTAGGGGCCTTAGCTGTAGGTCAGGGTTGTTTCCCTCTCCACGACGGACGTTAGCACCCGCCGTGTGTCTCCCGGATAGTCCTTCTCGGTATTCGGAGTTTGCTTAGGCTCAGTAAGTCTGTGGGACCCCATCACCCATGCAGTGCTCTACCCCCGAGAGGATACGTCCGAGGCGCTACCTAAATAGCTTTCGCGGAGAACCAGCTATCTCCGAGTTTGATTGGCCTTTCACCCCTAGGCACAGCTCATCCCGACCCTTTTCAACGGGTGTGGGTTCGGACCTCCAGTTAGTGTTACCTAACCTTCATCCTGGCCATGCCTAGATCACTCGGTTTCGGGTCTGATCCCACGAACTCATGCGCCCATTTAAGACTCGCTTTCGCTGCGCCTCCACCTATCGGCTTAAGCTTGCTCGTAAGACCAAGTCGTTGACCCATTATACAAAAGGTACGCCGTCAGGGCTCGAAGCCCCTCCGACTGCTTGTAGGCGTCCGGTTTCAGGAACTGTTTCACTCCCCTCGTCGGGGTGCTTTTCACCTTTCCCTCACGGTACTTGTTCGCTATCGGTCAGCAAGGAGTACTTAGCCTTCGGGGGTGGTCCCCCGATCTTCAGACAGGATTTCACGTGTCCCGCCCTACTTGATACGTCCTGTCGAGCTTCCCATACGGGGCTGTCACCCGCTATGGCCTGGTTTTCCAACCAGTTCCGGTCACTCTCAAGGCTCGGCTGGTCCGCGTTCGCTCGCCACTACTAGCGGAGTCTCTGTTGATTTCCTTTCCTCCGGGTACTTAGATGTTTCAGTTCCCCGGGTTCGCTCTTAAAACCCTATGTATTCAGGTAATAAGTACCTGTTTCAGACGATTATTGTGCGCTACCGCTTCGCTACTTGAGCGCGAAGCCCTCATAGCTCTTCAGTGACACACAATAACCATCTGTCAGGTGGGTTGCCCCATTCGGAGATCTCTGGATCAAAGCCTATTCCCGGCTCCCCAAAGCTTATCGCAGGGTATCACGTCCTTCATCGCCTCTTGCTGCCAAGGCATCCACCAAACGCCCTTTTCGCGCTTGATTTGATCCAGAAAGAGCAAGATCACATCTTACCTTTCCGGGATCAAAAGCAGTACTTTCCCACGCCTTACCCTGGTTCGTTGGTAAGACGCATATTGGTTAGTGTACTTGACTTGGACACTATCGCTTGCCGGCATCACCCGGCGATGCATCCACACTCGGATGCACCACGATAGTGCAATTTCATCTCTCTAAACGATGTCAATCTTGTCTG
>NZ_PHSN01000066.1 GCF_002871005.1 Acidimangrovimonas sediminis | reverse complement strand
TCGCCCAATCCGGGAGGTTCATCGCGGGCATCAGCTTTCCGGTGCACGCTCCGAATCCCACGCGGTAGCCGTCGCCCTGGGCATGTCCGCGGATGGTCAGCGTGTCGCCATCCTCGAGGAAGCTGCGCGTGGCGCCCCCCGGCAGCTCCAGCGGCTCCTTCCCGCCCCAGCTCATCTCCAGCAGGCTGCCGCGGCTGCCCTTCCCGGGCCCCGAGATCGTGCCCGATCCCAGCAGATCGCCCACGTTCATCGGGCAGCCCGAGGTGGTGTGATGCGCCAGTTGCTGAGCCGAGGAATAATACATCTCGCGGTAATTCGTGCGCGAGATCACCGCCTCCGCGCCGCCCTCGGGCGCCAGCGCCACCTCGAGGTCGATGTCGTAGAGCATCGGCCCCGGCTCGCGCAGATAGGGCAGCAGCGCCACCTCCCGCTCCGGCCCGGCCACGCGGAACGGCTGCAACGCCGCCGCCATCACGATCCAGGGCGAGATCGTGGTCGCCGTCGCCTTTGCCTGGAACGGCCCCAGCGGCTGGTATTCCCAGGCCTGGATATCCCGCGCCGACCAGTCGTTCAGCAGGACGTAGCCGAAGATCGCGGCATCCGCCTGCGCCACCGAAATCGGCCCCTCCGAGGGCTGGCCCACGATCGCGCCCATCTCCAGCTCCAGATCGAACCGCCTGCACGGCCCGAACTCCGGCACCTCGGCCCCGGGCGGCTTCAGCTGCCCCAGCGGCCGGCGCACCTCCGTCCCCGAGACCACGACCGACGAGGCCCGCCCGTTGTAGCCGATCGGAATGTGCAGCCAGTTCGGCGGCAGCGCGTTCTCGGGGCCCCGGAAGATCGAGCCCACGTTGAACGCATGGTGCCGCCCGGCATAGAAATCTGTGTATTCCGAGACCAGGAACGGCAGGTGCATCTCGGCCCCCGCCCGGTCCACGAGGTGCGGCTCGACCGCCTCGCGCTCCGCCGATCCCTCGGCCAGCAACGCCGTCATCCGCGCCCGGAACGCGGCCCAGACCTTGGGCCCCGCCTCCATCAGCTCGTTCCAGAACGGCACGTCGAACAACGGCCCGTCCTCGAACGCCAGCAGCCCGGCCTCTTCCAGCCCGGCCACATCGACGATCTTGTCGCCGATCGCCACGCCACAGCGCGGCGCGTCCGCGCCCACCGAGAACACCCCCAGCGGAAGGTTGTTGAGCGGAAACTCCCCCTCGGCGGAGTTCGCACTCTCCACCCAGCTCTTCATCAAGGCCATCTCTTGCCCTTCTTTCTTGTCGAAATACTCCGGGGGGTGCAGGGGGGGCGCGCCCCCCGCCGGCTCCCCGGCCTGCCACCAAGGGCCTACTTCAGCCCCGGCGTGCCGTCGAACTTCTTCTCCAGGCTGTCCCAGCAGTCGATGTAATCGTCCTGCAACGGCGCCTCGGTGGCGGCAAAGGCCGTCAGGTGCTGCGGAAACCGGGTCTCGAACATGAACTGCATGGTGTTGTCCTGCTTCACCGGCTTGAGCGCCTCGTTCGAGGCCCCTTCGAACGCGCCCCGGTCCGGCCCGTGCGGCAGCATCATGTTGTGCAGGCTCATGCCGCCGGGGACAAAGCCCTTGGGCTTGGCGTCGTAGATGCCGTGGATGTTGCCCATCAGCTCCGACAT
>NZ_PHSN01000065.1 GCF_002871005.1 Acidimangrovimonas sediminis | reverse complement strand
GCGGAACAGCACGAAGTCGATGTTCGCCACCCCGGGCTGGCCCGAGGGCGCCGTCAGCACGGTGAAGATCGACGGGTCCGGGTGGTCGAAGAGGATCGCGCCCACCGGGGAATAGGTCCGCAGGTCGTACTTGTAGGCCGCGTAATTCCCGTGCCAGGCCACCACGTCCAGCGGCGAATGGTCGATGAAGGTCTCGTGGAACTGGCCGCACCACTTGATCACCACGCGGCTCTTCGCCTCGCGATCCTCGAAGGCCGCGACCGGCGACTTGAAATCGCGCGGGTTGGCCAGGCAGTTCGCCCCGATCGGGCCGCGGCCCGGCAGCTCGAAGGTCTGGCCGTAATTCTCGCAGACGAAGCCGCGCGCCGGCCCCTCCAGCACCTCGACCCGGTAGACCAGGCCGCGCGGCAGGATCGCGATCTCCTTCGGCTCCAGGTCGATCACGCCCAGCTCGGTGCAGAACCGCAGCTTGCCCTCCTGCGGCACCACCAGCATCTCGCTGTCGGCCGAGTAGAAATACTCGTCCCGCATCGAGGCGGTCGCCAGGTAGACATGCGCCGCCATGCCCACCTGCGTGTTCACGTCGCCCGCCGTGGTCATGGTGCGCATGCCGGTGACCCAGGTCAGCGGCGCCTCCGCCTGCGGCACCGGATCCCAGCGGTACTGGCCGAGGCTGATCACATCGTCGGCCACATGCGGCGCGGTCTTCCAGTAGGGGACCTCGATCTTCGCGAACCGCCCGGTGTGCTTGACCGAGGGCCGGATGCGGTAGCACCACGTCCGCTCGGGCCGGGCGGCGGTGAAGGCGGTGCCCGAAAGCTGCTCGGCATAAAGCCCGTAGTTCACCTTCTGCGGCGAGTTCTGCCCCTGCGGCAGCGCCCCCGGCAGCGCCTCGGTCTCGAAATCGTTGCCGAAGCCCGGCATGTAGCCCTCGTGCGGCCCCGTCACCGACGGCGCCCGGACCATCCCCTCCGGCAAAGAATGACGCGTCATAATGCCCTCCAGTCCCTGCAGGCGCCGTTCG
>NZ_PHSN01000064.1 GCF_002871005.1 Acidimangrovimonas sediminis | reverse complement strand
TGCGGGGCCTGTTCGGTGATGCTGGACGGGCAGGTGGTGCGGTCCTGCGTGACGCCGCTGAGCAGCGTGGGCGATGCGAAGATCACCACGATCGAGGCGGTCGAGGACGATCCCGTCGGCAAGCGGGTGGTCGAGACCTGGGTGGCCCACCAGGTGCCGCAATGCGGCTATTGCCAGTCGGGGCAGGTGGTCGCGGCGACCGCGCTTCTCAAGGAGAACCCGACGCCCGGCGAGGACGAGATCGCGGCGGCGATGCTGAACCTGTGCCGCTGCGGCACCTACAATGCGATCAGCGGCGCGATGAACGACCTTGCGGGCCGCGGGTCTCAGGCCGGCCGCAAGACCGGGGAGGACACGCTGTGAACGATCACGATCCGAACTTTTCGTCCGACCGTTTCCCCGACGGTGCGCCGCAGAACCTTTCGCGGCGTCGGTTCCTGCTGTCCTCGGCCGGCGTGGCCGCCGGGGCGCTGGTGATCGGGGTCGGCGTGCCCGTGGGGCCGGCGCGGGCCGCGGCATCCGAGGGCCAGATGGCCCCCGGCACCAACGTGCCCGCCTTCCTGGAGATCCGGCCCGACAACCGCATCCGGCTTCAGAGCCCATTCAACGAGGGCGGTCAGGGCGTCTTCACCGCGATGGCGCAGATCGTGGGCGAGGAGCTGGACGCCGACCCCGAAAGCTTCATCGTCGAGAACGCGCCGGCGGGGCACGATTACCTCGTGGTCTACGGCAAGATGCGGATCACCGGCGGCTCGATGTCGGTACGCACCAGCTATGACACCATGCGCAAGCTGGGCGCCATGGCGCGCGACATGCTGCTGGAGGCGGCCGCGACCCGCCTGAACGTGCCGAAGGGAGAGCTTTCGACCGAGCCGGGGCAGGTGGTGCACAAGGCCTCGGGCCAGAAGGTAGCCTATGGCGACCTGGCAGGCGATGCGCTGGACCTGGCAGTGCCCGATCCGAAGAGCGTCGCCCTCAAGGACCCCAAGGATTTCCGCTGGATCAGGCAGCCCCTGAAGCGTCTGGATGTCTATGAGAAATCGACCGGCCGCGCGGTCTACGCGATGGATTGCAAGGTCGACGGCATGCTGCATGCCGCGGTCCAGCATGCGCCGCGGCTGGGGCTGAAGCCCGGCGACATCGCCAACCTTGACGATGTGAAGGGCATGAAGGGCGTGCATTCGGTGCACAAGCTCGACGGTGCGGTCGCAGTGGTGGCGGAACGCTTCTGGGTGGCCAAGCTGGGCGCCGACGCGCTGCAGGTCGACTGGCAGGAACCGACCGAGGCCGAGAAGAAGAAGGTCCGCTACATGCCCGCGGATTTCTCGACCGAGGCCTATGCGAAGCAGCTGGCCGAGGCCAAGGGCGACGGCGACGAGGCGGAAAGCCACGGCGACATCAAGAAGGGCTTCGACGGGGCGGCCAAGACCGTCACGGCGACCTATCACAGCCAATATGTCCACCACGCCCAGCTGGAACCTGCGGCGACTCTGGCGCGGTTCAACGAGGACGGCACGCTCGACATCTGGCTGCCGAACCAGGCGCCCGAACAGTTCCAGGCGCAGATCGCCAAGGCGGCGGGGGTGAAGCCGGAACAGGTGCACGTGAACTCGCCCCTGCTGGGCGGGTTCTTCGGCCGGCATTTCCTCTATCCCGGGGCCAACCCCTTCCCGCAGGCCATCGCACTGGCCAAGGCGGTGGGCAAGCCTGTCAAGGTGATCTGGACGCGCGAGCAGGAATTCCTGCGCGATCCGCAGCGGCCGATGGCGGCGGTCCGGTTCCGCGGCGCGCTGGATGCCGACGGCATGCCCGTCGCGATCGAGGCGATCAGCGCGACCGAGGGGCCGACCGAGGGTCTCAGCGGCCACAAGGACGGCAAGCCCGATCCGATGGCGGTCGAGGGTCTGACCGGCAAGGCCTATGCCATCCCCAACCGCCGCATCGCCGAACTTTACGTGCACACCCCGGTGTCGCTGGCCTACTGGCGCTCGGTCGGGCATTCGATGAACGACTTTCTCTACGAGGGGTTCCTCGACGAGATGGCCGATGCGGGGGGCAAGGACCCCTATGATCTGCGGATGCAGCTGCTCAAGGGCAACGACCGGCTGACGACCCTGCTGAAGGCGGCGGGCGATCTGTCGGGCGGCTGGAAGCGCGGGCCGTTCACCGCGGGCGATGGTACCAAGCGGGCGCGGGGTGTCGCCATGGCCTCGCCCTTCGGCAGCGAGGCGGCGGCGATCGCCGAGGTCTCGATCGACGGCGCGGGCAAGGTGGTGGTGCACGACATCTGGGAAGCCGTCGATCCCGGCAGCATCGTGAATCCGGCGATCATCAGGGCGCAGGTGATGTCGGCGGCGACGCTGGGGGTGTCGCAGGTGCTGATGGAAGAGGTCACCTACAAGAACGGTGAGCCCGATGCCCGCAACTACGATCTTTATCCGATCCTGCCGCCCGACCGCGCGCCCAGGATCCACGCGACCATCGTCGAGCGCGGCGCCAAGATGGGCGGGGTGGGCGAGCCGCCGCTGCCCGCCGTGCCCGCGGCCATCGCCAACGCCGTGTCGCACCTGACCGGCAAGCGGGTGCGGTCCATGCCGCTCGACAAGCTGAGCCTTGCGACCTGAGGGCGGGGGCGCGGGCCGCCGTTGCCCGCGCCCCCGTTCCCGCCGCCGCCGCGACCGCCCGCTACCGGTCCGGCGGGACGGCGCCGCCCCTTGTCCGCAGGACAGCGACCTCTCCTAGCAGCCGGAGCTCCCCT
>NZ_PHSN01000063.1 GCF_002871005.1 Acidimangrovimonas sediminis | reverse complement strand
GGCAGGCCCGCAATGAGTGACGCATTCGCCTTCACCGAACCGGTCTGGACCACCCACCGCGCGCAGGCAAGGATCGCCCGCCGCGACCGGACCATGGGCCGCCTCTTCATCCTCTTCGTCATCGCAATCTTCGCCGAGGGAATACTCAGAAAATGGTCCGAGCCGCTGCACGTCGTATGAAGACCATAATCACCGGGGAGGTGCCGCGTGCATCTGACGACAGAATTCAATCGACGCGACTCTTCGCTCTCTCTTCGGCTGATCTCGCGGTACGCTAGGTCTCCTCTCTTGAAGACGTGGCTTTTCCCTCACGGGTTTTGCGGTAGGCGCTCCAGCGCCGTGAGGAACACGTCCCGCATCGCTTCGCCGTAGGCGCTCCAGCCGCCCATTTGCGCGACGCGCGCCAAGGCCGCCTCCGACATCGCCTGCCGCAGCTCAGGGGCGGCGGCGATGCGCTCGAACCGTTCGGCCAGGACTTCGGGCGCGCGGATCGGCACCACGAAGCCCGAGACGCCCTCCTCAACGATATCGGCCGCGCCGGTATTTTCGCTGACTACCGCCGGGCAGCCGCAGGCCATGGCCTCGGCGACAACCATGCCGAAGCCGTCCTCGATCGAGGGCAGGGTGATCAGGTGGCTCGTGCTCATCACCTCCTTCAACCGCTCGTGGGGCACATGGCCGAGGATCTCGATGGCGGGATGATCGAGAAGATCGGCGCAGGTTTCGCGGATCTCGTCGGTAATCGCCCCGGCAAGGCGCAGCCGCTTGTTCGGGATCTTGGCGGCATGAAAGGCGGTGAGCAGGTCGCGCGCGCCCTTGCGAACCGAGAGTGCGCCCACGAAGAGGATGTCGAAGCGCGCCGGATCGGGCGCGCCGACCGGGTGGAAACGTTCGACATTCACGCCATAGGGGATGACCGCGAGCTTCTCGGGCGCGAAGCCCTCCTCAAGGAAGCTGCGCCTCACCATCCCGGAGGCGACGACGATCAGGTCGGCGGCCTCATACTCCGCGAGTTCCCGGTGCAAGGTTGGCGTGCGCTTCGGCGGGGGCAAGCCCTGGCGCGCGTATTCCTCGTCGAGGAGCCGGTATTGCCAGCCGATATGGGAGCAGCCTCTGTCACAGACATAAAGCGCGCCGCGGCTCTGCGCCTCCCGGCCGGAGAGCAGCCCCACCGCCTCGTGGCCCACGAAGATGTCACAGGGGGGCATATGGCGGGCAACGAAGCGGTCCTGGCTGGCGGCCGAGAGCTGATGCAGCCGGTCGGTCGTGCCCTTCGGCACAGGAAAGGGAAGGAAGCGCAGCCCCATCAGCAGCGGACGCACCAGCGGGAAGGTCGTGACCCGCGCGCGCGAGACGCCTTCGCGGGCGAGGCGGCTCCACGGAAAGCCGCTGTAGACCCGTTCCAGCACGCCGAGCTTCTCGAATTCCCGCGCCAGCGGGAAGATATGGAAGCGTCCGACGGTGGAGAGCACGACCTTCATCGGCGCCTACGCGAGGTTTGGGGGTTGTGGAGGAAAGCCAGAACGAGGCCGGTGGCGAACCAGGTGAAAGTCAGGGCTTGGTTGTCGGAGGTCGCCTGGCCGATCCCGAGTTCAAGCGCCGCGAAGCCCATCATGATCATGGCACTGCCATCCCCCGTCTTCCGATTGAGGCGCAGGCATCGGAGAAACAGCACAAGCGCAAAGCACTGTCGCAACATCAGGAGAAGCGTTCCGAAGATCGGCCCACCCTCATTGACCATGCGGGGCCATTCTGATTCCGCCAGCTGGCTGTAGTTCGTATTTCCATTGGAGGCGCGCGCGCCGTTGGAGCCCGCACCGAGACCAAACCCCCCGAAAGGTGTATAATCATAAGCGTGGGTGACATCGGTGATCGTTGACAAGGCGCGGCCCGCGGTGCTGCCCTCACTGCGTACGGCGTGTGTCTGCCGGATGCTCATCGCCTCATAGGCTTGGGGAAAGACCACGACGAAGGTCATGATAGCCAAAGTAGCTGCGAGGACGATTGTAACGATCCGCCTGGCGCCGACAGCAAGTTTTGGGGAGGTCAAGCCGGCGGCAACATAGAAAATCATCAGGATCCCTGCACTGATCAGCCCGCCGCGGGAGCCTCCTAGAGAGACCATCACCATCGTGGCGAAGCCTGCAGAAAGGACCAGCCAGAAGGGCAGGGCAAGGTCTCTCCGCCGCTCCCAGCAGGCAAGGCAAACCGCAACCATCATGGCGCCGAAGAGTGTTTGCCCGCTGGTGAACGTAAAGGGGCCGTAGGGCCGGGGAATATCGCCGGTAATCGTGAAGACGAAGCCATCGTCCGATGTCCCCTTGTTGATCCAGGCCGTGGACGGCTGCGAAAACTGGAACATCACCAGAAGCGCGACAGGAATGGCGGCCCAGAGCAGAAGCAGCAGGATCTGGCGCAGCTGGGCCCGTGTCATGACCTCGGCCATGATGAAGGGCAGGGGCAGGTAGAAGGTGTAGAAGCGGATCCCGAGAAGCGGCGTCAGGATGCCGCGCTGCCAGTAGATATTCTGCAGAAGCGCCAGGATCGCGATGAACATCGCATAGATCAGGAAGGGCTTCACCCATCGCGGATTGATCCGGTAGTGCCGCAGGTAATGGATATAGATCGCCAGGATGACCGGATCGCGCAGGAAGTAGAAGATCTTCTGCGCCCCGCCGGGAATCACCCATTTTCTGAGTATTCCCTCGGCGAAGATTGCGACGACGAAGAGGATGAAGAGGCGGCCCATGGTTCGGTCGCGGCGGGCGATCCTTGCCTGCGCGCGGGGGGTGGTCCAGACCGGTTCGGTGAAGGCGAATGCGTCACTCATTGCGGGCCTGCC
>NZ_PHSN01000062.1 GCF_002871005.1 Acidimangrovimonas sediminis | reverse complement strand
GGCGGTCAGCCGCCACGGCTGCACGCCGGCCTATCCCTCGCTTGCCGAGCTGGAGTTCTTCCTGAGCCGCGGCGTGGTGCGCCCGGATCTGCGCAACGACGCGGAGCTGGAGCAGATCCACTGGTCCACCAACCGGCGGTCCCTGCATGGCGGCGACGGGTCCGAGGCGCGGATCTTCGCCTTCGACCACCGCGTCCAGCTGGAGGAGATGGCGGGCTATACCCCGAAGAAGGGCGGCGCGTTCAAGGAGCTCTGCCTCGACGCCGCGCTGAAGGTGCAGGCCGGGCGCGAGGGCTATGGCATCCTGTGCGACAACCGGATCGGGCGCGCGGCCCTGCACCGGGCAAGCGGCACGGGCCTGTGGATCGGGCGGCCGGCGGAATGGCCGGGGTCCCGCCCCCTGGAGCTGGAGCCGGAGCTGGGCCCCGATTGCGGCACGCTGGTCGAATGGGCGCGCGAGAACGTCATCAAGGTGCTCTGCTTCTGCCACCCCGACGACGACGCGGAGACGCGCGCCCGGCAGGAGGCGACGGTGCACCGGCTGTTCACCGCGGGCCGGCGCAACGGCCTCGAGTTCCTGCTGGAGGTGATCCCCTCCAAGGTGGGCCCGGTCGACGACACGACCACCGCCACGCTGATCCGGCAATTCTATGCCGCGGGGGTCTATCCCGACTGGTGGAAGCTGGAGCCGATGACGACGCCTGCGGCCTGGGCCAACGCGATCGCCGCGATCGAGGCGCATGACGCCCACACCCGCGGCATCGTGGTGCTGGGCCTCGACGCGCCCGAGGCGGAGCTTGCCGCCAGCTTCGGCGTGGCGGCGCGCCACCCGCTGGTGAAGGGCTTCGCGGTGGGGCGGACGATCTTCGGCGATGTCGCGCGCGCCTGGCTGAAGGGCGAGACCGGCGACGCCGCCGCGGTGGAGGAGATGGCGCGCCGCTACGCGCGGCTGTGCGAGATCTGGGATGAGGCGCGGGCCCGCGCCCGGGAGGCAGCAGAATGACCGAGACGATCCGACTGACCGCGGCGCAGGCGATGATGCGCTGGCTTTCCGTGCAGATGACGGAGGAGGGGGAGCGCTTCATCGACGGGGTCTGGGCGATCTTCGGCCATGGCAACGTGGCCGGCATCGGCGAGGCGCTGCACGGCATCGGCGACGCGCTGCCCACCTGGCGCGGGCAGAACGAACAGACCATGGCCCATGCCGCCATCGCCTATGCCAAGACGAAGAAGCGCACCCGCGCCATGGCCGTCACCTCCTCGATCGGGCCGGGGGCCACCAACATGGTCACCGCCGCGGCGCTGGCCCATGTGAACCGGCTGCCGGTGCTTCTGATCCCCGGCGACGTCTTCGCCAACCGCCGCCCCGACCCGGTGCTGCAGCAGATCGAGGATTTCGACGACGGCACGATCAGCGCGAACGACGCCTTCCGCCCGGTGGTGCGCTATTTCGACCGGATCACCCGTCCGGAACACCTGCTGACCTGCCTGCCGCGGGCGCTGGCGGTGATGACCGATCCGGCCAATTGCGGTCCGGTCTGCCTCGCCTTCTGCCAGGACGTGCAGGCCGAGGCCTTCGACTACCCCGAAAGCTTCTTCGCCCCCAGGGTCTGGCGCATCCGCCGGCCTGAGCCCGACCCGCGCGAGCTGGCCGATGTGGTGAAGATGATCCGTCGGGCCCGGGCGCCGGTGATCGTCTCGGGCGGGGGCGTGATCTACGCCCGGGCCGAGGCGGAACTTGCGCGCTTCGCCGATACCCACAACATCCCCTTCGTCGAGACCCAGGCGGGCAAGGGCGCGAACGGCTGGGACGATCCGCGCAACTTCGGCTCGCCGGGCGTGACCGGGTCGGCCTGTGCCAACGCGCTTTGCGCCGGGGCCGATCTGGTGATCGGCGTGGGCACGCGGTTCCAGGATTTCACGACGGCCAGCTGGACCGCCTTCGGCAACCCCGCGCGGCAACTGGTGTCGATCAACCTGCACGGCTACGACGCCACCAAGCATGGCGCGGTGCCGCTGGTGGGCGACGCGCGGGTGGTGCTGGAGAAACTGTCGGCGGCACTGGGCGACCACCGGGCGCCGGGCTTCGACGCCGGGTCGCGGGACGACTGGCACGCGGTGGTCGGGGGGGTGACGGCGGCGCCCACCGAGGGCCTGCCGACCACCGCCCTGCCGACCGACGCGCAGGTGATCGGCGCGGTGCAGCGGGTGGCGACCGACAAGACCGTGGTGATGTGCGCGGCGGGCACGATGCCGGGGGCGCTGCAGGTGCTGTGGCAGGCCGCGCCCGCGGGCTACCACATGGAATACGGCTATTCCTGCATGGGCTACGAGGTGGCCGGCGCCATGGGCATCGCCCTGGCCGCGCCCGAGAAGGAGGTGATCTGCTTCGTCGGCGACGGGTCGTACATGATGGCGAACTCGGAACTGGCGACGGCGGTGATGCGGCGCATCCCCTTCACCATCGTGCTGACCGACAACCGCGGCTACGGCTGCATCAACCGGCTGCAGATCGAATGCGGCGGGGCCGAGTTCAACAACATGTACAAGGACAGCAACGTCGAGGTGCAGCCCGAGATCGACTTCGTGGCCCATGCCGCCGCGATGGGGGCCGATGCCCGGAAGGTCGCCTCCATCGCCGAGCTGGAGGCCGGGATCGTCGCCGCGCGCGGGCGCGACATCCCCTCCGTCCTCGTCATCGACACCGACGCCGTCCCCGGCACCGGCGCCGGCGGCGCCTGGTGGGACGTCGCCGTGCCCCAGACCGGCGGGCCCGAACGCCTCGACGACGCAAGGGCGCGCTACGCGGCGAACGCGCGGCGGCAGATGATCGTGAACTGAGGAAGAGAGCATGATCCGCTTCGGCACCAACCCCATCGCCTGGGCCAATGACGACGACACCTCGCTCGGCGCCCATATCCCGACCGATCAGATCCTGCGCGAGGCCGCGGAGATCGGCTTCGAGGGCATCGAGAACGGCCACCGCTGGCCGCAGGACGACCCCGAGGCGCTGCGGCAGCTTCTGGGCGGCTACGGCCTCGCCTTCGTCTCCGGCTGGCATTCGCTGAACCTGCTGACCCGCCCGATGGAGGCCGAGAAGGCCGCGATCCAGCCGCATCTCGACAAGCTCAGGCACAACGGCTGCACCGTCTGCATCGCCTGCGAGACCTCGAACTCGATCCAGGGGCTGCCGGTGCCGCTGTCGGAAAGCCCGGTGCTCGGCCCCGCCGGCATGGCCGCGTTCGGCGCGAAGGTGGAGGAGATGGCGGCCTTCACCGCCGCGCAGGGGATCGACCTCGTCTATCACCACCACATGGGCACCGTGGTCGAGACCCCGGAGGAGATCGACGCCTTCATGGCGGCGACCGGGCCGGCCACCCGGCTGCTGTTCGACGCCGGGCATTGCCATTTCGGCGGGCAGGGCGCCGACCCGGCGCCGGTGCTGGCGCGGCATATCGGGCGGGTGCGGCACGTGCATGCCAAGAACGTCCGGCCCGATGTGATGGCCCGGGTGCGCGCCGAGGGCCTGTCGTTCATGGAGGGGGTGCGCGCCGGGGTCTTCACCGTGCCGGGCGACCCCGAGGGCGGGATCGACTTCGCGCCGCTGCTCGGCCAGCTGAAGGCGGCGGACTACGCCGGCTGGGTGGTGATCGAGGCCGAGCAGGACCCCGCGCAGCGCGATCCCTTCGCGTACCAGTCGCTGGGCCTCGCGACGCTCAGGCAGCTTGCGCGCGCCGCGGGGCTTGTCGCGGGGCCTGTCGCGGGGCCTGTCGCGGGCTGAGCGCGGGCTGAGCGCGAACCGGACACAGGACAGGAAAGGAGACTGAGATGGCAGATCTGTTGCGCAGGCCGTTCGGGCGCCATGGCAAGGTGCACGAGATCACCCCCGAGAGCGCCGGGTGGCGCTACGTGGGCTTCTCGCTCTACCGGCTGCGCGCCGGGGAAGCGGCGGCGGAGGCGACCGGGACACGCGAGGTGATCCTCGTCATGGTCGAGGGCAAGGCGAGACTTGAGGGCGCGGGCCAGGACTGGGGCGTGCTGGGCGACCGGATGGACGTGTTCGAGAAGACGCCGCCGCATTGCCTGTATCTGCCGAACGGCAGCGACTGGCGCGCGGTGGCCGAGACCGATTGCGTCATCGCGGTCTGTTCGGCGCCCGGAAAGGGCGGCCACGCGGCGCGCCGGATCGGGCCCGAGGGGA
>NZ_PHSN01000061.1 GCF_002871005.1 Acidimangrovimonas sediminis | reverse complement strand
GAATAGACGAGAAAAGGGCTTCTCAACATCATCCGTAGACGAGAAAAGGGCTTCTCAACATCATCCGTGTCAAGCTCGATCCGGCCATCGGTCAGGAACAGGCATAGGCCGTCCCAGTATTTGGCGATGTATTTCAGGGCCTCGCCCAGGGGCGACTTTGTCGCGAGACGGGCAAGGTGGTGAGTGAGCCAGGCCTCAACGTCGGCGATGATCGGTGCGTAGCGCTCCTGTCGAGCAGCGCGGCGTGCCGCGGGATCACGCCCCCGGATCTCGGCCTCGATACGATAGAGGTCGCCGATACGCTTCACGCCCTCTTCGGCGATCGGCGCCGAGCCGGTGCGGGTGATCTCGACCAGCTTGCGTCGGGCGTGCGCCCAACAGAAAGCCATCCGCGCCCAAGCTTGCCGTATGTAGCGCGCGCGTTTCGAGGCCCTCGCTGAAAAGCTATGGCGTCAGCATGCGCCCCGCGCTGATGGAACACGAGACGACAGGCAATTTCTCAAGATAATAGAAAATCTATTTCCACTTCGGAGGGACGGTTAACCGTTTGCATACCCTGCTTTCGGATAGAAAAGCTGGATGCGTTGGCAATACGGATCATCCCAATGTTTTCAGAACAAAGGCTTCTGATAAGGCCTGCGCACGTGATCTGAGGTTCAGCCAGCGTGCCGTTCGAAACCGCCGGGTTACAACGAATGGACAGACCTCTCCGAAACGGGCATTCGAATTATGTGGAAAACTTCAAATCAGATGACGACGCGGCGCTTTTGATGCATAGTATGTGGGTCACCGTTAGAACAGCACAGGTGACATCATGCAGAAAATCTCCACCGACAACCTTGAGCAGATGCGCAGGCAACTCGCGGCGCTCGAGCCGACGACGCCCCGCGAGCTTACCGCCCGCGAGGCGGTGCGCGAGCTGCTTCCCGAACTGAAAGCAGCCCTCGACCGCGGAGTCACGGCCGCCGAACTGATCGGATCCGTCCGCGCACTCGGGCTCGACATTGCTCCGTCGACGCTTCAGTCGTATCTGCGCCAATTTCTCAATGACAAGAAAACGCAAAAACCCAAAAAGAAAACGATCGGGGGCAGGCACGTGATCCAGAGCACCTCGCGCAATCCCGATCCGACGCACGAGGCAGCCGATCTGATCGCGGACGGGGCATCCGGGGCATCGACCGACTCCGAAGCCACACCAGACGCCATCATGCACCGCTCTGTGAGTGAGTGATCCATGGCACGGGCGGGTGATGGGAAACTGCGGTCGGAGAAGCGGAAGGCGGCGCATGTCATCGCCTTCCGCGTGACCGCCGAGCAACTCGACCGGGTAAAGCGGACTGCCAACGCCTGGGGATATGAGAACCACACCGAATTCGCGAGGGATATCGCACTCCGGCAAAATGCCGTTCCCCAAAGACCACTGGCTCAGGTGCGAGCGCGCCTGGCCAAGATTCACAATATTCTCGAAGAGTCTATGCGCAGTTCGGTGGGCACAAACAAGGCGCTTCACGAAATACTCGAAGCCATGCAGGCAGAATTAAGAATAGTTTTCAGAGCTATTTCCGGGGATAAATGGCAATGATCCCGAAGATCATCCAGAGACGCACATACGACCATCAAGGCCGCGACGCTTTCGCGGCCACGATCACCTATGCGGTCGAGAAGGCGTCCGGTGTCGAAACGCGACATGTTGTCGGAGATTGGCACGATGCGGCGCGCCAGATGCAGCAGACGGCGGAGCTCGGAAGACGACAGACCAGCCGGGTCTTGTACCACATCTCGCTCTCTTGGCCGGAACAAGAGCGGCCTAGCCACAAACAGATGTTCGACGCCGCCGATCAGGTCATCGCGGCGCTCGGCGCGCAGGATCATGAGGCCGTCTTGGCGATCCATGACGATACCGGAAAGCGGCACATTCATATCGTTTTGAACCGCTTCCACATGGCGTCGGGCAGATTGCTGTCCACCTCGAACGATTTCGCGATCCTCGAACGTGCCTGCCGTGAAATCGAGATTGCGCAGGGATGGTCGGCGGACCGAGGACGGTTCGATGTCCGGCTCGACCGGGATCAAAATGTTACACTCGTGCAGAAGCCCGCCGTTCACTGGAAAAGAAAGGCCGAACATCGCGCCGCCGGGCTTCGATCACAGGGAGAGGCGGAACGTCGCAGAAGCCGGGGAGCGATAACGCAACCCTTGTCAGCACGGCTCAGCGCGCCATTGAAAAGCAGAATACGCCGCGCTCTGGATACCGCGCAAGACTGGTCAGACGTCACGACCAGGCTGGACCAGCTGGGCCTGAGTCTGCGCCCATTTGGTAGCGGCGCGCGCCTCTACGTCGACCACGCCGGTGATCATATGCGCGCGTCAGCCCTTGGGGCACCCTACAGCGGCGGCAAGCTGACGAAGCAGCTTGGAGACATCCCGCAACACGTCCCGCGCCGCGCGCGCCTCCACCTCGAGAAGGCACCGGCAAAACTGAGGATCGAAGGTTGGTCGGGAATGCCGGAGGCCGAGCTGTTCTCGACACAGTCCGTCCGGAACGGAAGACAGTCGCAAGTATTCACGCGGATCACCGCGAACGAGAGAATACTCCGCCACATCGAATACATTGCTCTGCGGGACATCCCGCGCAGGATCGTGCTGGTGGGCGGCGCGCACATTGAGGACCTGGGAAGCAAGATAGTCGCTACAAATGCCGACATGCCCGAAATCGCCGCCTTCATCATGATGACAATTGCCTACGGTCATGGCTGGACGACAATCCGCGCCATCGGTCCGGGCAGCTTTTGCAGGGCATGCGCAAGAGCCGGAGACGGCCTCGCGATCAAGGTCGAAGGATTTGACGCGCCACCCAAGAAGACGATCGAAGGCGCCACAACGACTTGGCTCGAGCGGAGGGCGAAGCAACACGCGCAGACCAAAACTCAGCGCGACCAGATCGCAGCGCAGAAGCGCTGCATCAAAGAGGACTACGCTGAATCCGAGGCCGCACTCAAGGCCGCATTCGGCAGCGCCCGCGCCCCTGTGGTGCAAGCTCTGCGAGGGGCTCTGAAAGCCCAGCATGCGGATAAACTCGCTTCTGCCGGCGATGCACGCAAAAGCAAATTGCGGCTGGCGCCACTGGATGCCGCCGCAATCATAACCGCGTCCCCGGGCATACTGAAACTCAGGCGGAAGAAAGAAATCGAAGACCAGTTCAGTCAGACGGGCATCCTTGACCATACGTCGATCCGACAACTGCTGGAATATTGCAGAATATCAATGGTCGGCGAGGCCTCGGACGCGGATGCGACAGAATCGCGTGCTATTGATCATCCCCTCTTGGGGCCACTGCTGCCGCACATCAGCAGCACCGGTGCCGTGGTCGGTCACGAACGCGCACGGCCGCAACGCCGAGATCCGCTCGTCCCGGGCGGGCGGCGCGGCCTCGGCATCTTCCACCTGCCGTCAGAGCCATGTCGCGTAATGATCTTTGAGAGCTTTCCCGACATTCTTCGAACAGCTTCGAAGATGGAAAACCTGGACTTTGTTGGTTTGGTGAGCGTCGCAGGCGAGACTCCGTGCCCAGACGCAAAGATCTGCCTTCGGAAACTAAGAGCACGCGGATGCCAATTTGAAGTGGCGCCTAATCCTGAAACTAAGAACACTCAGCGGAAACCGACTACGAACGAGCCGGTCGGCCCTGATGACCCGAGTTCTGGGCCATAGCCCGCCATGAAGCCGTCATTAGTTGACCGCAGCGAACTGGCAAGCGATGTCTGAGCTAATGGGATGGCATTCGAGGCCCGAGCTATGCAAACCTAACCCGGTGTCCACGAAACCGGCAGCAGCTCAGCCAGACAGACCCGAACGCAAGCGGGCTCGACCTGTGGTTGAATAGTCAGAGATCACCCAGAATGGGAAAGGTTGCCTAACAGCGGCGAGGCCGGGTGCGGCCCATTCCGGTCATTGGCCAAGATCGCCATTGCCGCAGCGCGGCTTCCCCACACCGGACCTTCATGGCACGGCGCAGCATAGTCTAGGGCCCCAAGGTCAGCAGTGCGGTCCTTCCTGCCATTCGCTGCAACGTCTCGATCTGTGCCGCGCTTGAGAGACGTTTTGCCGAGGGCGGGTTCCGGACCTTCGCCGCGAATTAAATATTGCATGTACGCCACGGGAGAGGACCGCCTGGCGGGGATGTGGCTTCAATGCCAAATCCGACCTTATGGCAGGCCCTAAGTTCACTCCCCAGATCGAGATTCAAACGATCTTGGCGGTCCGTTTTACCCGACGAACGGCTCTGTTGCGCAAATCCCTGCAGGG
>NZ_PHSN01000060.1 GCF_002871005.1 Acidimangrovimonas sediminis | reverse complement strand
CTTCATCGCCATCGGCGACATACATGGCAGCCTCGACCAGCTCGACGCGCTGTCCTGGGAGTAGTCAACGGCTGAAGGAAGGAGAGATCTCCGGGGAGAGCTGCCCGATAGCACCTGTATCTGTCACGCGGCGCGACGGCTCCATACTTTGTACACTTTGTATATCACGTTGGCGATAATGCCGCGAAAACGCCCGACCTGCCCGCGATCTTTCGCTCGGGAGACCTCCTCAGTTTCATAGACGACTTCTACGCCGCAGACTGGGAGCTCTACCGCGCCAGCCGGGATGGCCGGTTCGCCGCCGCATAGTTGACTTGATGGTAGATCTCAGCGCCGCATCGCCGCCGTGATCATGTCCGAGAAAGCTGCAACGAAGCTTTGGATGCGGTGGCTCTCGAGATGCCGATCGATGTCGCCGCTGAGGCGCGAATCCATCGGCTCCAGCGCTTGCTGCATCGCGTCGCGCAGGGCATCTATGTCGCCGTTTGTAAAGACGATGCCCCCTGGCCCCGCCGCCTCCGGAAACCCGCCGCCGGAAGACACCACCACGCGGCAGCCTGCGGCTTGGCCCTCGAGCGCAACGGTCCCGAAGGGTTCGTCATAGCGGGACGGGGCGACCATCACCTTGTGGCGGTTCAACGCGGCATTGATCTCCTTGGCCTCCATGCGGCCGAGAAAATGCACCCTGTCGGATATCTCCAGCGCCTCGACCCGCTCCCTGAGCTGCGGCTCCAGGGAGCCAGAGCCGATGATGGACAGGGTGGTGCCCGGCAGCTCCGCCACCGCTTCGATCAACAGATCCACGCCCTTTTCGGCACCGAGCCGCCCGATATAGGCGAAATCCATGTCGCGCTCCGACCAGGGAACCTCATTGCGGAACCGACTGTCGTCGTAGCCGGGATGAACCATCCCGTCACAATGGTCGAGAGAGGCACCAATCGCCGCGCTGTTGCCGATATTCCGTGCCCGGTGCATGATCGCCTTGCGCAGGTACCGGTTGAGCCGCCTTTCTTCCGGATACCAGGTTGCATGCCAGATGATCAGCGGACGGCGGATCAACAGGATAGGCCAGCAGGTCCGGAGCGCAAGATGCTTGGAAATGACGATGTCGGCCCGGCGGAACGCCATCAGGGAAGCCCAGAGCCCCGGCGAGCGAAGCACAGGATATGGTAAGTCGCTTCGCTCTACTTGTGCTTCTGGCGCGGGAGTGGCGGTAAGCACCTCCACCACGTGCCCCCTCGCATTCAGCCCGCGCGCGAGTTGTTCGGCGATGATCTCGAGGCCGCCAAGGGACGGCCAGAAAGCATAGCTCGCGATCAGGACCCTCGGTTTCGGAGCGGTCATTTCTGTTCTCCTTGCGAGATCGGGGCCGGGGCGGCTATTCCCGGCGGATCGTCCCGGAACTGGCGACCGAGGCGCAGGCCGGCCCGGAAAACGGACCATCCGCCGATGGCGACACCGAGGATCTGACCCGGGCGCTTCACCAGACCATGCGCAAGGTAATAGAGGCCCGGGCAATAGCGTGTACCGACGGTGACCATGCGCCAGATGTAACGCCACCTCTGGGCAGGTGTCAGCAGCGCGGTTCGAACGGCGGTGGAATTACAGGCCTGCTCAAAGCAACGCTGACGGCTCCATGTCGAACGGTCGATGTCACTGCGCTGTGCGGGGTGGTGCTGGATCTGGGCCTGAGGATCAAGGATCAAGCGCCAGCCTGCGGCCCGCAGGCACAGGCAGAACCACGCCTCGTTGTCGACCTGCGCCCCCTTGCCGAGTAGTCTGGGGTCCAGCTTCAGGCTGTCGAGCGCAGCGCGGCGCAGGGCCCAGTTGCAGCCCTTGAGCACCTCCACCGGTCTGGGTGGTCCTTCTACCAGATGGTGTCCGCCGATCAGCGAATGCCAATTGTCCCGGACACCGGCGACCGTGGTGCGCGGCTCGAGGATGAGCCCGCGATGCCCATGCACGAAGTCGCGCCCGCCAACACCACCAACGGCGGGATCCTCGAAATGCGTCAGAACCTTCTCCAGCCAGTCGGGATGCGGTACGGCGTCATCGTCGAAGATCGCGATTATGTCACCCCTCGTGGCGCCAATGCCCGTGTTGAGCGCGGCGACCACGCCCGCCTCAGACGCCGGAACGCAGCGCCAGAGCGGATGCTGCGGGCCCACTTCCTCAAGCCAAGCCGCGGTTTCGGGATCTGCATCCGGCCTGTGCACGATGACGATCTCGTCGATCTGGCGGGTCTGTGTCTCGCATCCGGCAAGGCACTCCTTCAGGATCTCGAGCCGGCGGAACGTGGGCACCAGAATGCTGACGGTCGGGCCGGAGATCTCGCTCATCCTGTCTTCCTGCTGTTGTATGTGAAATCGGCAAGCGCCGACACTACCGGGCCAATCGCGAAACCTGTCTGGAACATCAGCGCGCCGGAGACGGTGCCCAGATCGAACAGGAAGGGGCCTGATGCGATCCAGCTGATGTTGATGAGAATGGACAACCAGTTGAACGTGAGCCAGCCCTTGTAGGAGACAAGGTTGCGGAACGCGCCGGCTGTGCGGTTCACCGCGGCCATGAGGCAGGCAAGCACGACCTCATTCTGAAGATCCGCATAATGCGGCCCGACCAGCCATAGAAGCACCCATGGCGCCGTCAAGGACAGCAAAACCAGCAAGACCCCGGGCACTGCGCATAACCCCACCAGTATTGATAGGGTACGTCCCAGTTTGTGTTTCCGCTTTGCAAAGATCGGCACTGCGATCGCATAAACGAACGCCTGAACCGGGACCAGTAACTGCGTCAGCCGGGTCAGCGCTCCATATCCCGCCACTTGGGCACTTCCCGCGAAGATAGACAGCACCAGCAATACGATCTGGCTCTGAAAGACGAAAAAGAGCGTCACCGGCATCTGTTTCTTGACGGCCTTCCAGATCTCTTCGGTGTCGTCTTGCCGAAGATCGAACGTCTGAGCCGGGAGGAACTGACGGATCCACCGCCAGATCAGGGGAATCCGTGCCAATGCTGCCAGAGAGTTGATCGCGGCGGCCCATATCAACCCGAGCCAGCCCGCGAAGAAGACCGCCAGAATTGCTCCAAGCCGGACCACCGCGATGATCGTATCCAGCAGCTGCAAACGGCTCGACTGCTTGTCGAAGAACAGGATCTGATCGACGATTCGGGTGCTCATGTCGCCTACCCAGAAGACGACCAGAAAAACCAGCAAGATGGCGGTAAGCCCAGGCGAGGCGCCATTCTTCCAAAGCGTATATCCGGTGGTGATCAGGATCAGAGGCAGCATGACGATCGACACGCGGCGCCGCACTTTCATGGCGGCCCGAGTTAATTCACCCGCGCGAGTCATGTCCGGCCAATGCCGGCCGAGTAGCGCGGTATAACCGATATCCACTCCTGCCTTCGTGAGGACAGTGATCGCGCCGGTCATGGCGATCACGATCGAATAGAGCGCGTAGTCCGGCACCGACAGCCAGCGGGCCAGCAGGAGGCCGGACAGCGACATCGTCGCCTGCGCCACGGTATTGCCTGTCAGGAAGATCAGCGTGCGTTTGGCCGTGGAGATCAAGACAGGTGTATCCCGTGCAGAAGCGGGTCAGGCCCGAAATGGCATGCGCAAGCGCTCGGCTTGTTTTCTGGTGATCTCGTCAAGAGATCCTCTGACAGCGGAATGCACCCGAACATCGGCGTTATATCAGAGAAGACTGACAATGCGAGGCTTCCGGCGACAATCCGCCGCAAGCTAGGCAGGCGATCTGAACTGCTCCACAGGGTCATGCTTCGATCATCGTGTCGCGGGCCTTCGGAACAGACAGACAAAAACTCAATGTGGCTTTCTGCACTGCGGCGTCAACCGCGAAACAGCCGGATGATCCCTCCTGAACCGGTTCGCGCCACCCAGTTGGCTTGTGGCAGCGATCTCCTGCCGAGGCCCGGACCCCGGCACTGTCAAAGCGGGCGTCTTCCCGATCGTAGGCGCCCCACCCGTTGACGCGCCCCACCCGCCCAGATGCACCAGCCGGGCCAGCGCAGCGTTCGACATCATCCGACCCATGTTCGCAATGGATTGCTCTCTGGCCCCCTCAGCCAACGGTCAGGAAGCCCGCTTGGCCTGGGCGAACCAGCGCGGCGGTCAGGCGGCCGGTGCCGTAGGCGCCGGTGTCGATGCCGATCCGGCCGTCGATGATCGTCGGCTCGGGCTGGATCGTGTGGCCGTGCACCACCCATTGCCCGTCCTGCCGCGGCCGGGTGAAGAAATCCGGATGCCCCCAGACCAGATGGCTGCGCTGCTGCCCGGCCAGAGGCGTCGCGGGATCCGCCCCGGCATGGACCACCGCGACATTGCCCGTGCTCCAGGTCACGGGCAGCGCCTCGATCCAGCTGCAAAGCCCCGGACCCAACCGCTCCAGAAGCTGCAGCCGCAGCGCCTCCCAGTCTTCGGACGGCGCCGAAGCGGGCACCATCGGCAAGGCGCAGCTCAGCAGCGTCTCCAGCCCGCCATGGCTGAGCCAGCGCCGGCCCGCACGCGGGTTCTCGAGAAAGTCGAGCAGCATCTGCTCGTGATTGCCCAGCAGGCAGATGCAACCCTCGGGGCCCCGTTCCTGCTGCAACCCGTGCAGACGCCGCAGGACGCCGAGACTGTCCATACCGCGGTCGATGTAATCGCCCACGAACACGAGCGGCAGCGCGCCCTGCCCGGCACGCTCGATCGCCGCAAGAAGCGCATCGAGCTGGTCGAGGCTGCCATGTATGTCGCCGATGGCGATGAAGGCCTGTTCCG
>NZ_PHSN01000006.1 GCF_002871005.1 Acidimangrovimonas sediminis | reverse complement strand
CGATCGTGCCGATGTTGACGTGCGGTTTCGTCCGTTCAAACTTTGCCTTAGCCATTGGCCGAGCGCCTCGTGAGTTCGGGGGTCGCAGCGGACCCGGGTCAGTATCGGGCGCCACTTAGCTGCCGGAGCGGGGAAAATCAAGCACCACTTGGCCATTTGCAGAGGCCTGTGCCCGCCGCGGCAGGCCTCTGCCGGGCTTGCCCCGCCGATACCCCGAGCGGTTGCGATCCCCCTGACCGCCGCCCGGTGTCAGGGCAGCGTCTGGTCGACCATCGGAAGCGGCAGGACAGTCTTGCCTGACGCCCCCTTCGACGTCCGCGTCCGGGTGGTCGCCTTGGTCGCGGCCGGTGCGGCGGTGTTCGCGCCTGCCGACCCGCCGGCTGCGGTGGGGGAAAGCGTCGTCACCGTCCCGCCCGAGGCCGCCGCCGGCGCGGACGTGGCCTTGGCCGCCTCCCGCGCACGCTTGGCCAGCTCCGCCTTGGTCGGCTCCTTCGCCGGCACGGTCCCATGGCTGCCGTCGGCATTTTCCGGCATGCCGGCGCCTTCGGCCGGGAACCACTCGGGGTGCTGCAGAAGCCAGCCCTCGATCTTCTTCACCGCGTTGTACGCCAGCCGGTCCATCTGCGTGTGCTGGTTCTGCAGAAGGCCCGAGCCGACCACCGTCTCGCCGTTCAGCCCCTCTGTCACCACGAACTGCTTGCCCTTGGCGTTCAGCTTGGTCTGCGTCGGGTCGTCCCATATGTTGGCCGTGATCACCAAGACCGACTTGGGCGAGAGCACCACTGGAATCCCGGGCGGCGCCAGCGCGTAGCCGTCGACCTTGATCCCGAAATCGTAGAACCGGTCACCGTCGTAGCGGCCAAAGCGGTCCTTCATCGCCTTCTTCAGCGCGGCTTCCCATTCCGACGCCTTGGCATCGCGCGACACGGGGCTTTTCTGCGCCCCTTCGGCAACCACGATGTTGAGCCCCAGCTTGAACTGCCCCAACGGCGGCGGCGGCTTGTTCAGGTCGCCCTTGCCCGCGCAGGCGGCCAGCATCGACAGACAGCTTACCGCCACGACCGCGCGCAGGGTGGCGCGCTTCCGGGCGCGAAGGGCGTGCAACATTCTCTCTCCCCGTTTTTTCCCCGCTTAGCCTGCCCGCCGCCGGCACGCAACTGCCGCCACCTTTGCCGCGCGCGGCGCCTTGCCTATATTGTGTGAAAGCCACGGAGGAACGCCCATGACCCTCATCGAGGACAGGCCCGTCCCGCGGGCCGCCGCGGCCACCGCCGCAGGGGATGCCCCGCCGACCGTTCCGGTGTCCGTCCCCCTCGTCACCCGGCCGCTCGGCCTCTGGGGGTCGCTGAAGCATGCGCGGCGCAACCTCTTGGAGATCATCCCCGAGATCGCCACCCGCCAACCGATCGTCTCGGGCCGGACCGGCAAGCGCTGGCACATGGTGATGGACCCCGAGGCGAACCGCCGGATCCTGAAGGAAAAGGTCGAGGATTACCCCAAGTCCGACGTCACCAAGGCGATCCTGCGCCCGGCGATCGGCGAAAGCCTGTTCGTCGCCGAGGGTCCCCACTGGCACTGGCAGCGGCGGGTCGCGGCGCCGGTCTTCTCGCACCGCAACATCGCGGCCCTCGGTCCGGTGATGACCGCCGCCGCCGAACGCGCCTCGGACCGGATCGCCGCCCAGTCGGGCCGCGCGGCCAACCTGCATCACGAGATGGTGACCGCCACGTTCGAAGTGATCTCGGACGTGACGCTGTCGGGCGGCGAGGGCTTTGACCGCGACGAGATGCACCGCGCAATCGATGGCTACATCGCCGAGACGGCCAGGGTATCGCTGTTCGACATGCTGGGCCTGCCCGACTGGGTGCCGCGGCTGAACCGGATGTTCACCCAGCGCACCATGGGCGACATGAAATCCGTTGCCGATGCCGCGATCGAGGCCCGCAAGACGGCGCCCCACACGGGGGTGCCCGACCTCCTCGACCTGCTGCTCTTGGGGCACGACGCGAAATCCGGCCGGCGAATGACCACAGCCGAGCTGCGCGACAACCTGCTCACCTTCATCGTAGCCGGGCACGAGACGACGGCGCTGACGCTGGCTTGGTCGCTCTACCTCTGCGCCTTCGATCCCGCGGTGCAGGACCGCGCCCGCGACGAGGCGCGCGCCGTGCTCGGGGACCGCGCGGCGACCGCGGCGGATCTCGCGTCGCTCCCCTACATCCGGCGCATCGTCGACGAAGCGCTGCGGCTCTATCCGCCGGCGGCGTTCCTGTCGCGCACGGCGCAGAAGGCCGACACGATCTGCGGACGCGAGGTCCGGCCGGGCGACACGGTGATGCTGCCGATCTACGCGCTGCACCGCAATCACGCGCTCTGGCCCGACCCCGACCGCTTCGATCCCGACCGCTTCGCCGATCCGAAGGCGATCGACCGCTTCGCCTACCTGCCCTTCGGCGACGGCCCCCGGGTCTGCATCGGCGCCAGCTTCGCGATCCAGGAGGCGGTGATCATCCTCGCCACCCTGCTCGCGCGCTTCCGCTTCACCCGCGTCCCGGGCCGCGATCCGAAACCCGTGCTGATCCTGACCCTGCGGCCCGAAGGCGGGGTCTGGCTGAACGTCGAACCGGCCTGAAGCCCTGGCGCGCCCCTGCCGCGAACCAATGACGCCCTCCCCGGCGCCCCCCGGAACCTTCCTCCGCATAAGGAAACGGCCCCACTCCCCTTTCTGCTCTCAAATATCCCGGGGGTGCAGGGGGCAGCGCCCCCGCCGCCGACCGCGCCGCACGCACCGATCGCCGGGGGCGCAGCGCGCGCCCACCGCGGGCCTCACTCGCCCTTCAGGCTCTCGTAAAGCCGGATCCGCCCCGCCTTGCCCTCGATCCTGGCCCGGTAGATCGTGTAGGCCTCCGACACCCGCATGATGTAGTTGCGGGTCTCGGTGAAGGGCACCTCCTCGATCCAGTCGATCGGGTCCACCGTCTTCGTGCGCGGATCGCCCAGCACCTGGATCCAGGCCTCGGGCCGCTTCGGCCCCGCGTTGTAGCCCGCGGTGACCAGCGTCAGCGCCGGGCCGAACTCGTCCACCAGCTTCGCGAGGTAGGCCGCCCCCAGCCGCGCGTTGTAGTCGCCGTCGCTTGTCAGCCGCCCCTTGTCGTAACCGACTCCGATTGCCTCGGACATCAGCTTCGCCGTACCCGGCATGACCTGCATCAGCCCCCGCGCCCCGGCCGGGCTGATCACCGAGACGTTGAACTCGCTCTCGCGCCGCGCGATCGACAGCGCCAGCGCCGGCGGCACCGCCAGCTTCAGCTTGGCAAGGTCGGACATCGGGAAATACGGTCGGGGCAGGATCACCCCGCGATCCGCCGCCGCCTTGGCGATACGAAGCGCGATATGCGGCTCGTTCACCGCCAGGGCAAGGTCCGACAGCGGCCCCAGCTCGGCCGTCTTCAGCCCCTCGGTCAGCTGCAGGAAGAACCGCGTGGCCAGCGGCCGGTCCCCCGCCTTCACCAGCAGAAGCCCCGCCCGCACCAGCGAGGAGGACAGGAACGGCTGGCGGCGCCAGTCGGGATAGCGCTCGTGTCCCAGAAGCGACGGGTCCAGCGGCAGCCCCAGCCGTTCCGCCGCCATCTGGCCGTAGAAGGCCGACTGATAGCGCGCGCCCTTGCGCAGCGCCGCGGCGGCCTTGTCGGGCAGGCGCATCGCCTCCAGCGCCCGGCCCTGCCAGTAATAGGCCCGGCCCAGGCTGATCGGCGTCGAAACCGCCCGCTCCAGCCGGGTGAAATGCACATAGGCCGTCTTCGGATCCTTCAGCCGCATCAGCGCGACATAGCCTGCCACGAATTCCAGGTCGGCATAGGCCGCCCCGTCCTTCAGGTGGTGGTTCGCCGCGATCCGGTAGGCCTTCTTCGCATCGCCCGAGCGCATCTCGTCGCGCGCCAGCGCCGCGCGCACCCGGGCCCAGTCCTCCGGCCGCCCGAGGCTTGCCACCGAGGTGGAGCGTTGCAGCAGCAGCTCCTCGGCCGAGTCGTTGAAATCGTGGTAGTAGCGCCAGATGAAGCGGTCGTGCGCCAGCCCCGCATCGCCCGCCTCGCGCGCGGGCACCTGGTCGACCAGCGCATCCACCCCCGGCGCGTTCGACTGCAACGCGATGCGCGCCTGCGCCAGCCGCTTCGGCCCCTCGGCCACGAGGTCGAGCATCCGCCCGGCCTCGGTCAGCCGGCCCTCCCACAACAGCATGTCGAGCCGCGCGACGTGATGCGCGACAAGCACCCTGCCCATCAGCGCAAGCTGCGCCTCCTGGTCGTCGGCACCGTAGACCAGCGTGGCCCAGGCTGTGCGCGCCGCCGCCTCCGCCCGCTTGCGATCGCCCGCGGCCAGAAGCACCTTCTGCAGCGCGATCGCCCCCTTCGCCGTCTGCGGCGCGTGATGGGCGAAATAGGCCCGCACCTCGTCCGGGCTGCCGCTCTCGGCAAGGACCTTCTCTCCCGCCGCCCGCAGAAGCGGCAGGCCGGGCCAGTCCGGCCGCCGGCGCAGGAACGCGACGTAGTCCTCCAGCGTCCCTTGCCCCGCGCGCAGCCGCATCCACTCGATCACGTCGCGCCCCACCGGCCCGGCTGGCCGCGCCGCGGCCTCCGCCCCGTCCCAGTCGCGCCGCAGCACGAGATCGAGCGATTCGCGCAGGGCGTCGGCTTCGGGATCGGCATTGGCGAGGGTGGGCAGGACAAGCGCGGCACTTGCCACGAGGCCCAGAAAGGCGCGTCGGATCACGGGGATTTTTCCGTCACTTCGGGTGGGTCAGCCGGGGGCGCCGGCGCGATGCGTGGAGGGCGGGCCCGCGGATTCTAACGCCCCCGCGCCGCACCGCAAGAGCCGACCTTGGCAAGTTCCTCTCCCGGGGATAGGTTGCGCCGGATTTGCGCGGGCGCGACTCGGGTCAAGGGCCGCCCGCACCCTGCGAAAAGGAGACGCGTGTCATGTTCAAGGGATCCATCCCCGCCCTCGTCACGCCGTTCAAGAACGGCGCCGTGGACTTCGACACGCTCAAGAAGCTCGTCGAATGGCACATCGCCGAGGGGTCCTCGGCATTGGTGCCGGTGGGCACGACCGGGGAAAGCCCGACGCTCAGCCACGAGGAACACGACCAGGTCGTCGCCGCCGTGGTCAAGGCCGCCGCCGGGCGCGTGCCCGTGATCGCCGGTACCGGCTCCAACAGCACGGCCGAGGCGATCCGCCTGACCCAGCACGCCGAGGCGAACGGCGCCGACGCGGCGCTGGTGGTCACGCCCTATTACAACAAGCCCACGCAGGCCGGCCTCTACGCCCATTTCAAGGCGATCCACGACGCCACCAACCTGCCGATCATCATCTACAACATCCCCAGCCGCTCGGTCGTCGATATGACGCCCGCAACGATGGGCCAGCTGGCAAAGCTGCCCCGCATCATCGGGGTGAAGGACGCGACCGGCGACGTGGCCCGCGTATCGAAGCAGCGCCAGCACTGCGGCCGCGACTTCTGCCAGCTGACCGGCGAAGACGCCTCGGCCCTCGGCTTCCACGCCCAGGGCGGCGTCGGCTGCATCTCGGTCACCGCGAACGTCGCCCCCCGCCTCTGCGCCGAATTCCAGGCGGCAATGGAAGCGGGCGACTACGCCACCGCCCGCGACTACCAGGACCGGCTGATGCCGCTCCACACGGCGATCTTCCTCGAGCCCGGCCTCGCCGGGGCGAAATACGGCCTGTCGAAGCTCGGCATGGTCGAGAACGAGGTGCGCCTGCCGCTCCTTGGCGTCTCCGAGGCGACCATGGCCCAGATCGACGACGCCATGCGCCACGCCGGCCTCGTGAACTGAGGCCCACCACATTTGCAGGGCGCGCGCCCGGTTGCCATCGGACGCGCCCCACCCCGCCTCATACCCTCCCTGAAGTAGACAGGCGCCTGCCTTTCTTCTGAGCGGAAATATCCCGGGGGGATGGGGGCAGCGCCCCCATCGCAGATTGGTCTTGCGCGCCCTGGCGCGCTCCGCCGGTTCACGGCTTGCGCCGCCGCGCCTCGATCTGGCCGCTGCGGACGTGCCGCAGCGCCTCGATCAGCGTCGCCGTGACCAGGCCGAAATTCAGCAGCCCGTTCGCCGCCGCCATCCCCGCCAGCAGGCGCCATTCCTGCGGCAGCAGCAGGTCGCCGAACCCCAGCGTCGTGAACGCCACCAGCGAGAAGTAGACCGAGGTCTCGAGGTGGATGAAGATCCCCAGCCCCCACAGCGTCAGAGCCCAGATCCAGACGGCCATGGTGACGCTCCACATCGCCCAGGTCGCCGCGACGCAGAGCACCAGCATCATCTTCGGCCGGTGCGGTTCCCGCCGAAGCCAGCCGCCCGCGCGTTCCAGCACGTATTCCAGGCCCCAGAGGCTCAACCCGCCGATGACGATCGTCACCAGCATCAACAGCGTCCCGAGCGCGATCTGCAGGAACATGGCGGGCCTCCGGTTGGCGCGCCAAGTCTAGGCGGCGCCACCGGAACTTGGAAGCGTCGGCAGGCGACTGGACAGCGGGCCCGGCAATCCTTATCTCCTGCCCATCATGGCCAAGAATGCAGACCCGAATTCCAAGCTGATCGCCGAGAACCGGCGCGCCCGGCACGAATACGCGATCGAGGAGGACCTCGAGGCGGGCATCGTGCTCATGGGCTCCGAAGTGAAGAGCCTGCGCGAAGGATCGGCGAACATCGCCGAAAGCTACGCGTCGGTCGAGGATGGAGAGCTGTGGCTGATCAACGGCCATATCGGCGCCTATGTCCAGGCCAAGACCTGGGGCCACGAGGAGCGCCGCAAACGCAAGCTCCTGGTGTCGCGCCGGGAACTTGCCAGGCTCTGGAACGCGACCCGGCGCCAGGGCATGACGATCGTGCCGCTGAAGCTCTATTTCAACGACCGCGGCATCGCCAAGCTGCAGATCGGCATCGCCAAGGGCAAGAAGCTGGCCGACAAGCGCGCCACGGACGCGAAACGCGACTGGAACCGGCAAAAGCAGCGCCTGCTGAAGCAGAACGTCGGCTGAATCGCCCCGGAAACTGGCGTCGCCGCCTTGCCTGTCGGCGCCAGCCTGCGTATGCCAAGGACGCCGCAGGCGCCGCCGCGACCGCCGGAGCCGCCGGGGCCGTTCTAGCAGGGAGGGTTGCACGCATCATGGACGATCCGAGGACACTGGTTTCGACCGACTGGCTCGAGGCGCATCTGAACGATCCGGACCTGCGGGTGATCGACGGCTCGTGGTACCTGCCCTCGATGAACCGCGATCCGAAGGCGGAATACGAGGCCGGCCACATACCCGGTGCGCGGTTCTTCGACATCGACGAGATCTCGGACCAGCGCAGCGAGCTGCCGCACATGGCCCCCCCGCCCGAGAAATTCATCTCGCGGCTGCGCGCCATGGGCGTGGGCGACGGCCACCAGGTGGTGATCTACGACAACCACGGCATGTTCTCGGCCCCGCGGGTCTGGTGGACCTTCCGACTGATGGGCAAGACCGATGTCGCGGTGCTCGACGGCGGCCTGCCGAAGTGGCGCGCCGAGGGCCGCCCGATCGAGGACATCGCCCCGATGGTGCGCGACAGGCACATGACCGTGCAGCGTCAGGCCAACCTGGTGAAGGACGTGACGCAGGTCGCCGCCGCCTCGAAGCTGGGCGATTGGGAGATCCTCGACGCCCGTCCCGCCAGCCGGTTTCGCGGCGAGGATCCGGAACCGCGCCCCGGCCTGCGCCAGGGTCATATCCCCGGCTCCAAGAGCGTGCCTGCCCTCGGCCTCGTCACCCCCCAGGGCACGATGAAATCGCCCGAGGAACTGCGCGCCGCCTTCGACGCCGCCGGGGTCGACCTCGCCAGGCCCGCGATCACCACCTGCGGGTCGGGCGTCTCGGCAGCGATCCTGAGCCTGGCGCTCGAGATGCTCGGCCACCGCAACCACGCGCTCTACGACGGCTCCTGGGCCGAGTGGGGCATGTACAACGACCTCAAGGTCGCGAAAGGGGAATGAGATGTTCGGCAACCTGAAACCCCAGGCACAGGACAAGATCCTCGAACTCATGGCGCTTTACCGCGCCGACCCGCGGGACACCAAGGTCGACCTCGGCGTCGGCGTCTACAAGGACCCGGACGGCAACACCCCGGTGATGCGCGCGGTGAAGGCCGCGGAAAAGCGCCTGTTGGAGAGCGAGACCACCAAGAGCTACACCGCGCTGGTGGGCGAGGCGGCCTATCGCGACGCGATGGCCGGGCTGGTGCTGGGGGAAGGGTACGACAGGGCGCGCGTCGCCTCGGCGGCGACCCCGGGCGGCACCGGCGCCGTGCACATGGCGTTCGAGCTGGCGCGCATGGCCTCGCCGGACATGACCGTCTGGGTCTCGGATCCGACCTGGCCCAACCACCTGTCGATGCTCAAGCACCTCGACATCCCGATGCAATCCTACCGCTATTTCGACAATGACACGCGGGCGGTGGATTTCGACGGAATGATGGCCGATCTCGCCAAGGTGCAGCCCGGCGACGTCGTGCTGCTGCACGGCTGCTGCCACAACCCGACCGGCGCCAACCTGAACCTGACCCAATGGGCCGAAGTCGCGACCGCGCTGGAAAGGACCGGCGCGCTGCCGATGGTCGACCTCGCCTACCAGGGCTTCGGCGACGGGCTGGACGCGGACGCCGCTGCGACGCGGCTTCTGGCCGAGCGCCTGCCCGAAATGCTGATCGCCGCCTCCTGCTCCAAGAACTTCGGCATCTACCGCGAGCGTACGGGGATCCTGCTGGCCCTCTCGGCCAATGCGAAGGACACCGAGTTGGCGCAGGGCGCGATGGCCTACCTGAACCGCCAGAACTTCTCTTTCCCGCCGGATCACGGCGCGCGGGTGGTGACGACGATCCTCACCGATCCCGAGCTGCGCGCCGACTGGATGGCCGAGCTCGAGGAGGTGCGCACGACGATGCTGGCGCTGCGCGAACAGCTGGCGAGCGAGCTGCGCCGGGTGACCGGGTCGGACCGCTTCGGCTTCATCGCGCAGCACCGCGGCATGTTCTCGCGGCTGGGCGCCTCGCCCGAAGACGTGCTGAAGCTGCGCGAGGAACACGGGATCTACATGGTGGGCGATTCGCGAATGAACATCGCGGGCCTGAACCAGAAGACCGTGCCGATCCTGGCCGAGGCGATCGGCAAGGTCGGGATCTGACGGCGGCCGCCTCCTCGGGCGCCTGTGGGCGCCTCCTCGGCCGAGGAGGCGCGCAGCGCCCGACGAGGCGCCCCGCTCAGGGCTGCTTCTCGGCCTCGGTCAGCGTCTTCTGCCACGCCCCCGACTTGATGTCAGCCGAAAGCACCTTGTCCACCGCCGCCTTCAGCGCCGGATCCTTCTGCATCATGTAGCCCTTCTGGCTGTGGGTGAACGGCGCCTTCACCTCCGCCGCGCACAGCACCCCCGGATGCAGCAGCGCCTGGTGGTCTACCTCGACCCCGTCGGTCACCATCACGTCCTCTTTCCCCGAGACGATCTGGTCGAAGATCTTCGTGTTGTCGTCGAAATGCGTCAGGTCGGAATGGCTCAGGTTCGCCTTGGCGAAGGCGTCGTTGGTGCCACCCACGTTCACCACGACATGGACGTCCGGCTTGTCGATCGCGGCCAGCGTCACGTACTTGTCCTTGTCGGCGCAGCGCACGATCGGCCGCTTGCCGTCGGTCACCAGCGGCACGGTGAAAGCGGCGAATTCCTTGCGCGCATCGGTGATCGTGATCCCGCCCACCGCGATGTCGAACCTGTCGGCCTTGGTGTCCGCGGCCAGATCCTTCCAGCTGGTCCTGACCCACGCGATCTGCAGCCCGAGCGCCTTGGCCACGCGCCCGATCTCGACCACGTCCGCCCCCTTGTAACCGCCGTCCGCCCTGGCCACGCTGAACGGCGCGTAATCGCCGGGGGTGCCCACCCGCAATGTGCCCGAAGACTGGATATCGGCAAAGCTCGCGGCCTGGGCCGCCGCCCCTCCCGCCAATGCCAGCCCCAACGCCGTGGCAAACATTCTGGTCAACTTGGTCATCGCGGTCTCCTCCCTCTCGCGTGTCCGTGCGTGAAGGAACGGCGCAGTGCGGGGCGAAGTCAAGACCGCCGGCAACCGCCCTCCGGTCCCGCACAAGAAAAGGCGGCGGGGTTTCCCCCGCCGCCTTCCGGTCTTGCCTGTCCGTAGGGCTCAGCTGTGGTAGGCAGCTTCGCCGTGCTGGCTGATGTCCAGACCTTCGCGCTCGCTGTCCGCATCGACGCGCAGGCCCAGGATCATGTCGACGATCTTGTACAGGATGAACGAGATCACGCCGCACCAGACGATGGTGATCACGACCGCCTCGATCTGCACGTAGATCTGGTGCGCCATGGTCACGCCGTCGCCATAGCCCGTGCCGCCCAGCGAGGGGGCGCAGAAGACACCGGTCAGGATGGCGCCGACGATGCCGCCGATGCCGTGCACGCCGAAGACGTCGAGGCTGTCGTCATAGCCGAACTTCGACTTCACCGTGGTGACGAAGAAGTAGCAGATCGGCGAGACGATCAGACCCAGGACGACCGCACCCATCGGGCCGACGAAGCCACAGGCCGGGGTAATGGCGACGAGGCCGGCAACCATGCCCGAGGCGGCGCCCAGCATCGAGGCCTTGCCGCGGGCCATGCCCTCGACCGCGCACCACGACACGAGTGCGGCGGCGGTGGCGACGAAGGTGTTGATCATGGCGAGACCGGCGATGCCGTCCGCGGCCAGTTCCGACCCGGCGTTGAAGCCGAACCAGCCGACCCACAGGATCGAGGCGCCGACCATGGTCAGGGTCATCGAGTGCGGCGCCATGTTCTCCTTGCCGAAGCCCAGGCGCGGCCCCAGGACCAGCGCCCCGACGAGGCCCGCGACACCGGCGTTGATGTGCACCACGGTGCCGCCGGCAAAGTCTTTCGCGCCCTGCGCCCCGAGGTAGCCGCCGCCCCAGACCATGTGGGCGATCGGGAAGTAGACGAAGGTCACCCACAGGATCGAGAACAGCGTCAGAGCCGAGAACTTCATCCGCTCGGCGAAGGAGCCGACGATCAGCGCCGGCGTGATCACCGCAAAGGTCATCTGGAACACGATGAAGACGTATTCCGGGATCGTGCCCGACAGCGTGTCAGGCGTGATTCCCGCAAGGAAGGCCTTCTCGAACCCACCGTAGATCGCGTTGCCCGACCCGAAAGCCAGCGAATAGCCGTAGACCACCCAGACGATCATCACGACGCCGGTGATGATCGAGCACTGCATCAGCACGCTGAGCATGTTCTTGGTGCGCACCAGGCCGCCGTAGAACAGCGCCAGGCCCGGAAGCGTCATGAACAGCACCAGCAGCGACGAGGTCATCATCCAGGCCGTATCCGCGCCGCTCAACTTCGCGTCCTGCGCGAAGGCCGGCAGGGCCGTGAGCGCGGCGATTGCCGCCGCCAGGCCCAGGGTTTTCTTCAAGTTCGCCATGTCGTTGTCTCTCTTCCCTGTCGTTGCCGCGTCAGAGCGCGTCGTCGTTGAGTTCGCCCGTCCGCACACGCACCGCCTGGGCGACGTCGAGGACGAAGATCTTGCCGTCGCCGATCTTGTCGGTCTTGGCGGTCTTCTGGATCGTGTCGACCACCTGGTCGGCCAGGCCGTCCGCGACGACGATCTCCAGCTTGACCTTCGGGACGAAGTTCACCGCGTATTCGGCGCCGCGGTAGATCTCGGTATGCCCCGATTGCGAGCCGAACCCCTTGATTTCCGTCACCATCATGCCGCGCACGCCGATGGAGGTCAGCGCCTCGCGTACCTCCTCCAGCTTGAACGGCTTGATTGCAGCAATGATCAGTTTCACTGTCGTTTCCTTCCCGTTTTTGGCAGTCGGCAGCTCTCGCGAAGACGCCCACGGCGGAAGAAGGCCGTGAACGCGGTTCCAGAACAAGTCGCGCGGTTGTTACATCTGCCTCGTCACAGCCCCATGTTGCACAATTTTTGCACAAATAATCCTATGTGTTATTTTTTTGGGCGAAATTGAAACGGAATCAGGGACGCTCCAGACTTCGCTTTCCGCTGCTCAAAGGGTAGATTGTTCCGAAAAGGGGCGGTACAGCCCTGCAACCGAAGACAGCCCCCTGCACCAGCGGCGGCGGGGTCGAGCAGGCCAGGACATGAGCGGAAATTCGAACCGGCCACCCCTGGTGGCAGAGCGGCGCGCGGGTGCGTCGAAAACCTCGGCGCGGGGCAACTCGGCCAAGGGCAAGGCGTCTTCGGCGAAGTCGGGCGGTGCCCGGCGCGCAAGCGGCGCCGGCGGCGGATCCGGCGGCGGCGGCAAGCCCCCCAAGCGCCCGCGGCGTCAACCGGCACCGCGCCGCCCCTCGGGCGGCGGCGGCGGTGGCCTGATCGGCGCGCCGCTGCGTCTGCTGCGCCTGATTCTCCGGGTGATCTGGGCGCTCTTCTGGCGGCTGGCCCTCGTTGGCGCCGTCGTGGTGATCGCCGCCACGATCTATTTCGAGACCAAGCTGCCCGCCGCGAAGGACCTGATGGACGGCCGCTCGCGCGGGTCTGTCACCATGATCGACGATGACGGCAAGCCCTTCGCCTGGCGCGGCCGCACCTTCGACCAGATCTCTGCCAAGAACGTCTCGCCCTACCTGCGCGACGCCGTGGTCGCGACCGAGGACCGCCGCTTCTGGCACGACTTCGGCATCTCGCCGCGCGGCATCGTCGGCGCCATGGCGATCAACCTGCGTGCTGGCCGTGGCCCATTCGAAGGCAACGGCGGTTCGACGATCACCCAGCAGGTGTCGAAGCTTCTGTGCCTCGGCACGCCCTACGATCCGTCGAAGTGGAAGAACGAGACCGAGTACCAGAACGATTGCCGCCAGTCGACGCTGTGGCGCAAGATCCAGGAGGTGCCCTACTCCTTCGCGCTGGAGTGGAAATACACCAAGGACCAGATCCTCTCGATCTACCTCAACCGCGCCTATCTGGGCGCCGGCACCAACGGCTTCGAGGCCGCGGCGCAGCGCTATTTCGGCAAGTCGGCCAAGCAGGTCACCCCGGCCGAGGCGGCGATGCTTGCCGGTCTTCTGAAGGCGCCCAGCTATTATGCGCCGACCAACAACCTCAAGCGCGCGCAGGCCCGGGCGGACGTGGTGATCGACCTGATGCAGCAGCAGGGCTACCTGACGCTGGCCCAGGCGGCTACGGCCAAGGCCGAACCGGCGACGCTGTCGCAAAGCGCGACCAACCATTCCGGCGGCTACTTCGCCGACTGGGTGATGGACACCCTGCCCGCCTACCTCTCGTCGCAGACGACCGAGGACGTGACCGTAAAGACCACCCTCGACCCGCAGGTCCAGCAGGCCGCCATGAGCGCCGTGCACGACGTCTTCGACAAGAAGCTCAAGGACGGGTCCAAGGTGCAGGTCGCGGTGGTGGTGATGTCGCCCGACGGTGCCGTGCGCGCCATGGTTGGCGGCCGCACCTCCGAGGCGCCGGGCGGCTTTAACCGCGCAGTCCAGGCCGAGCGTCAGACTGGTTCGGCCTTCAAGCCGTTCATCTACGCCGTGGCCATGGACATGGGCTATTCGCCTTCGGATTACGTCGAGGATACGCCGCTGACCGTGCACATGCCGAACGGGCAGAAATGGTCGCCGAAGAACTACGAACGCACCTACGAGGGCCTCGTGACCCTGACCACCGCGCTGAAGAAGTCGCTGAACATTCCTGCGGTGCGGGTAGCGACGGCGGTGGGCCTCGACAATGTGCGCAAGGTCGCCAAGGAATTCGGCCTGACGACGAACCTGGCCCAGGGTCCGGCGGTCGCGCTGGGGGTGTCGAACGCGACGCTCCTCGACATGACGGGCGCCTATGCCGGGATCCTGAACCTCGGCCAGGCGGTGAAACCCTACGGCATGACCTCGCTTTCGCTCCGCGGCGACAACACGCCCCTGATCGGCAAGGAAGGCGGCGTGGGCGAGCGGGTGATCTCTCCCGACGCGGCAAAGCTTCTGATCTACATGATGCACCAGGTCGTCGAGAGCGGCACCGGACATCACGCCAAGCTTCCCGACCGCGAGGCCGCGGGCAAGACCGGCACCTCGCAGGATAGCCGCGATGCGTGGTTCGTAGGCTTCACCGGCAATTACGTGGCCGGCGTCTGGATCGGCAACGACGACAACTCGCCGATGACGGGCCGCGTGACCGGCGGCGGCATCCCGGCCGACATCTGGCACGCGCTGATGACCAACATCGACCAGGCCAAGAACCCGCCGGTCGTGCAGCTGCCGATGACGGTTCCGGCGCCGCGCACCCCGCCGCAGAGCGACAATCAGGGCAACCCGCTGACCGGCGCCGAGGCGAACGACAACAGCGGCGGCGGCGGCAATGTCGCCCAGCAGATCCTCAACGACGTCTCGCGCCTCTTCGGCGGCAAGAACTGAGCGCCGCCGGGCCAAACACGGCCCGGCGCCCCTCCCTGCTCCCCTCACGCCCTTGGCAGCGGGAACGCCCTTCCATCGCAGCCAAAGATGACACGACAACGGAAAAGGGGCGGTGCCCGGCAGGCACCGCCCCTTCTCGGTCGTCCGTGATGAGGTTAGGCCTCAGCCCGCCCGTTTCAGCGTCGCGATCAGCTTGTCGACATTGCCACCGTTGCGGTCGAGCAGGCCGCCGATCTCCGTTCGCTCGGTCGCCAGCATGTTCACACCGTCGATGATCAGGTTGAAGAACAGGTTGCGGCCCGACTTGTTCGACACCAGCCAGTCAAGCTCGAACGGGCTCTGACCACGCAGCTTGGCGGTGGAGGTGACCTGGTAGATGCCCGACTTGATCTCGCTCGCCCCCGTGACGGCAATCTTGCCGCCGATGAATTCGCGGAAACGCTTGCCGTACTTGCGGGCAAGGTAGCCCTTGAACGCCTCGATATAGGCCTGGCGCTGCGCCGGAGTCGCGCTGCGGTAGGCCACGCCCATCGAGGATTGCGCGATGATGTTGACGTCCGCGTACTGATTGAACAGGTGCTCGAACTGCGGAATCATCTGGTTCAGGGTCCCGCCCGAGTTGATCACGCTGTTGATCTCGTCGACGACGGAATTCACCAGCGAACGGGCCTGTGCGGTGTCCAGTGCGGCGGCCGGGCCGGCGATCGCCAGGGCGGCCGAACCGGCCATCAGGCCGGCAAGCACGGTGCGGCGCGAGGGGCTGTGGGTGTCAATTGCCATAGGGGTCCTCGTAGGGGTCGGTGAAGGCATCGTCCTTGGACTTGATGCCGAGCTGGTAGTCGCGGCTCTGAAGATAGATCAGACGCTCCTGCGCGTAGCTGTCTCCCGATCCATATAGGATCGAATCCACGGTCGACGAGTACTTGTAGCGGTTCCCCAGCTTCTTGAAGACCTGCACGACGAAGCCGCCCTTCCGCTCGTCGCCGTTGAGCAGGAAGTTCATCGGGTTGATCGCCAGGTCCACCACGGTGCCGGTCAGGTCGCGCTCTGTCGACGGGCCCAGCACCGGCACCTCGAGATAGGCCCCCTGCCGCGCCCCCCAGACACTCAGCGTGTGGCCGAAGTCGTTGGGCTGGTCGTTGATGCCAAGCGCGGTGGCCGGATCGAAGATGCCGCCCACGCCCGCCGTGGTGTTCACGACGAAGCGAAACAGCGTGTGCGCGCCATCACCGACATCGCCCTGCAGGAGATCGTTGAGGATGTAGCTTGGCTGCGAGAGGTTCGAGGCGAAATTCGCCACCCCCTGCCGAATCGGCTCGGGCACGACATGGCCGTAGACGTTCGAGGTGGGCTTCACCAGGTGCCTGTCGAGACCCACATTGAACCGGTGCACGGCCCGGTTCTGCTTCTCGTAGGGGTCGTTGATGCCACCCCCCTTGGGTGCGGGCGCACAGGCCGAGAGAGCCAGCGCCGCAACGACCCCAAGCGCAGGCAAGGCCTTTGCCGGAAGGGTCCGCGCGGCCCCGCCGTCGCCCCTCGCACCGGCGCGCAAAGGCTGCCGGCGGGGCCGCGAAAGGGTCACGGAAACTGTCGTCAGCTCACGGGAGGAGGAGGAACGATTTCGCCACATGCCTTAGCTTTCCGGAAATGGTCTTGTGTCACTGTCCTGATCAGTACGAGCGCAACAGATAGGCGCTCGGTTCCGTGAAGGCAACCTGAACGCCCCTGTTCTCGGGCGGTGGGGACGTCGTGCAACGGTCGCCGCGCCGCGGAATCGCCCCGGCCCGCGCTGCCGCGGCGCACGGAATCCTTTGCGACGTCAGGGCGGAGAAACGGGCGGATGGCGGGCGGGATCAGATCGGACGGAGGTACGGATCCCCTCGCCGCAGGGTGGGAAGAGCTTCGCACGGCGGCGCGCCCGGGGCGGCCGCTGCTCTGGCAGGCCGCCATCTTCGGCGCCTTCGTCAACCTGCTGATGCTGACCGGGCCGCTCTACATGCTGCAGGTCTACGACCGCGTGCTGACCGCCCACTCGGTCGAGACGTTGACCGCGCTCAGCCTTCTGGCCGTGTTTCTCTATGCCATTATGGCGGTGCTCGATCACGCCCGGGCGCGCCTGATCGCGCGGGCCGGGGCGGGCACCCATGACCGGATGGGCGCCCGGGTCTTCGCCGCCGCGCTGTCGCGCCTGGCGCAGCACCCGGACGACCCCCGTGCCGAGGTAGCCCAGCGTGACCTCGACCTGATCCGCGGCGCGATGGCCGCGCCGGTGGTCGCCGCGTTCTTCGACCTGCCGTGGACGCCGCTGTTCCTTGGCGCGATCTTCGTCTTCCACCCGCTGCTCGGCATCGCCGCGACGGCGGGGGGCGCGGGCCTCGTGCTGCTGACGCTGGGCAACCGGCTGGCGACACGCGGCCCCGGCGCCGAGGCGTCGGAGGCCGCCGCCCGCGCGGCACGGCTTTCGGCGCAGCTTCGCGCCGAGGCGGGCACCGTGCGGGCCCTGGGCATGGCTGGCGCGGGCTATGCCCGATGGCGCCGCGAGGAGGACACGGCGCGCGATGCCGGGCTGCGGCTGGGCGACCGGCACAGCGGCTTTGCCGCCGCCACGCGCGGCCTGCGGCTGACCCTGCAATCGGCGCTTCTGGGCCTCGGGGCCTGGCTGGTGCTGCGCGACGCTCTGACCCCCGGCGCCATGGTCGCCACCTCGGTGCTGGTGGGCCGCGCCCTGGCTCCGGTGGAGCTCATCCTCGGGCAGTGGACGGTGCTTTCCCGGGCTTCGGGGGCGCGGCACCGGCTGGCCGGCCTGCTGTCGGGAACCCCGGCCCCCGCCACCCCGCTGGCCCTGCCGCCGCCGCGCTCGGCACTTTCGCTGTCGCAAGTCACCGTGATGCCCCCCGGCAGCCGCACGGCGGCCCTGCGCGCGGTGAGCTTCGAGATCGCGCCGGGACAGGCGATGGGTGTGATCGGCCCGACCGGCGCCGGCAAGACCGCGCTGGCCCGGGCCCTGGCCGGGCTCTGGCCGCCCACCGCGGGCAGCATCACGCTAGGGGGCGCACCGCTGGGCCGCTACGCGCCCGACATGCTTGGCCGCCACCTCGGCTACCTGCCGCAGCAGGTGGTGCTGTTCGAGGGAACGTTGGCCGAGAACATCGCCCGGTTCGAGGGCGGGGCGGACCCCTGCGCCGTGATCGCCGCCGCCCGCCAGGCCGGCGCGCACGAGATGATCCTGGCCCTGCCCGACGGGTACGAGACCCGCGTCTCGCCTGCGGGCGCCCTTCTCTCGGCGGGCCAGCTTCAACGGATCGGCCTCGCCCGGGCGCTCTACCGCGACCCCGCACTCCTGATCCTGGATGAGCCCGACGCCCATCTCGACGCCACGGGGGGCGCCGCGCTGAACGCCGCGATCCGCGGCGCCAAGGCGGCAGGGCGGGCGGTGCTGGTCATGGCGCACCGCCGTAGCGCGGTGCAGGAATGCGACCAGCTGATGATCCTCGAGGCCGGCAACCTCCGCGCAATCGGTCCGCGCGAGCAGGTGCTGAGCGCAAAGGGACAGGTTGGGGCCGGACAGGTTGGGCCCGGACAGGTTGCGCCCGGACAGGGAGACCCCGGACGGGCAGATCGGGCAGAGGCCGACCCGGGCCCGCGGGTCAGTCTCACCCCGCGACTGGTGCCGGGGGGCCGGGCATGACCTTGGCGCAGCAGGAGGCCCCCTTGCGTGGCACCCTTCGTGACCCAGTCCATGCCGCCGCCCCGGCCCGCGGCGCGCTTCTGACCGGATGGCTCGCGGTGGCGCTTCTGGTCTGCGGTCTGGGCGGCTGGACCCTCGGCGCCCGTCTCTCCGCCGCGGTGATCGCGCCGGGACGGATCGCCCCGTCGCAGAATCGTCAGGTCGTGCAGCACCCGACCGGCGGCGTGATCGCCAGCCTCGCCGTGGCCGAGGGCGACGAGGTGACCGCGGGGCAGGTCCTCGCACGTCTCGACGGCACCGAACTTGGCGCCGAAGCCGACGCCGCCGACGCCCATTGGTGGGAGCTTATCGCCCATCGCGCGCGGCTCGAGGCGGAGCGCGACGACCGCCCAACGCTGCGGCCCGATCCGGCGCTTGCCGCCGCCGCAGCTTCCGATCCTGCCGTCGCGGCCCTGCTGGCCGGGCAGGCGCAGCTTCATGCCGCCCGGCGATCGGACACGGAGCGGATAGACGCCCAGCTTGCCGAACGCGCGGGCCAGGCCGGCGCCCAGATCGCGGGCCTCGCGGCACAGGCTGCGGCGCTGACCCGCCAGCGCACCCTGATCGGGGCCGAGCTGGACACCCAGCGCCGGCTGCGCGCCCGCGGCCTGACCGAGACCGCCCGGGTTCTGGCGCTGGAGCGCGAGGCCGCGCGCCTCGACGGGGTGCTGGCCGGGCTGACCGCCAGCCATGCCGCCGCCGAGGGCCAGCGCACCGAGATCAGGATCGAGCGCACGCGCCTTGCCGCGAAGCGCCGCGAAGAGGCCTTGTCGGGGCTGCGCGACCTCGGCGAGAAGATCGCCGCGCTTGCCGCGCAGCGCCGCGCGCTGGCTGCCCGGCGCGACGCGCTGACCCTGCGCGCGCCCGCGTCGGGGATCGTTCTGGGCCTGGTCCTGACCACGCCGCGCGCCGTGCTGCGCCCCGCCGAGCCACTGCTGTCGATCGTGCCGCAGGACCGCCCGCTGGTCATCAGCGCGGAGGTCTCCGCGCTCGACATCGACGAAGTGCGCGCGGGACAGGCGGCGCGGCTGCGGCTGTCGGCGCTGCCCGCGCGCACCACGCCGGAACTTTCGGGCCATGTCGTGCGGGTCTCGCCCGACGCGGTCACCGATTCCACCGGCCGCCCCCGCTACCTCGCCGAGATCGCCCTCGACCCGGGCGAGGCCGGGCGGCTTGGCAGGCCGCTGAAACCCGGGATGCCGGTGGAGGCCTATCTTTCGACCGGCAGCCACAGCCCCGCCGACTACCTGCTCAAACCGTTCGCCGACTATTTCCGCCGTGCTTTCCGCGAAAGCTGATGGGCCACCCTCACGCCGCACCCCGGGGATCCGCGGCAGACCGGCAGGGTTGCCACGCCGGCATGGCCGGGGACCGAACGGCAGGGGACGGGCGCCCGATCCTCCCTTTTCGCCGTTCGCGCCTTGGGCTAGCGTCCCCGCGACGCATGAACCCGGAGGATGCGATGAGCACGATCGAAACCCGCCTGGCCGACCTTGGCCTGACCCTGCCAGACGCCCCGGCGCCGGCGGCGAATTACGTTCCCTATGTCCGCTCGGGCGACCTACTGCATGTCTCGGGCCAGATCAGTGCCGACGAGAACGGGCTGATCACCGGCAAGGTCGGCCGCGACCTGACGACCGAAGAGGCCGCCGCCGCCGCGAAGCGCTGCGCGCTCAGCCTTCTGGCGCAGGTCCGCGCCGCCTGCGAGGGCGACCTGGAACGCCTGGTCCGGGTGGTAAAGCTGACCGGTTTCGTCAACTCGGTCCCCGAGTTCACGGAACAGCCCAAGGTCGTCAACGGCGCCTCCGACCTGCTGGTCGAGGTGCTGGGCGACAAGGGCCGCCACGCCCGGTCGGCCGTCAGCGCGGGCGCCCTGCCGATGGGCGTCGCCGTCGAGATCGACGGCGTGTTCGAGATCCGCTGATGTCGCCCGCCCTGCCGCAGGACTTCCTGCGCCTGCCGATCGCGCATCGCGCCTATCATGACCGTGCGGCCGGGCGGCCCGAGAATTCGCTGCCCGCCGTGGAGGCCGCGATCGCCGCGGGCTACGGGATCGAGATCGACCTCCAGCCCTCGTCGGACGGGGTGCCGATGGTCTTTCACGATTATGATCTGAAGCGTCTGACGGGCGAGGCCGGGCCGATAAAGGGCCGGAGCGCGGCCGAGCTGGGCCGTCTGCCACTGATCGGCGGGGGCACGATTCCGACGCTGGCCGAGGTGCTGGACACCGTTGCCGGCCGGGTGCCGCTGCTGGTGGAGATCAAGGACCAGGACGGGGCAAGCGGGCCCGGCGTGGGCGCGCTGGAGGCCGCCGCCGCGGCGCTGCTCAGGGGATACACCGGGCCGCTGGCGGTGATGTCCTTCAACCCGCATTCGGTGGCCGCGATGGCCGGGCTTGCCCCGGCGATCCCGCGCGGCCTGACCACCTGCGGCTACGCGCCCGAGGACTGGAAGCTGCTGCCCCCGGCCCGCGCCGCGGAGCTGCGCGAGATCCCCGATTACGACCGCGTCGGCGCCAGCTTCATCAGCCACGAGGCGAAGGATCTGTCACGCCCCCGGGTGGCCGAGCTGAAGGCGCAGGGTGCCGCGATCCTGTGCTGGACGATCCGCTCGCCCGAGGCCGAGGCCGAGGCGCGCAAGGTGGCACAGGGCATCACCTTCGAGAACTATCCGGCGGCGATCCCCGGCTGAGGCGACCGGAGCATTCCCCAACCGGAGGCGGCAGCGGACAGGCCGGGGGCTTCGCGCCCCCGGACCCGCGTGGAGTATTTTCGCCAAGATGAAGGTGCGGCGTGTCGAATCGCGACGGCGCGCGCGGCGGTCATCCCGACAAACCATCCTGGCCGACCACAGCGATCAGCGCGGCGCCGACTTGACCCTGACCGGGGATGGGCCATCTTGGCGGGATATGCGCGCAACATTCCCGACCCGGCCCTGCCCAGCATGACCGACACCGTCGACGTCACCCTGCTTTCCTCCGTCTCCGAGGTTCCCGCCGCGGAGTGGGACGCCTGTGCCTGCCCCGAAGCGGCGGACGGCGGGCGCCCCCTCGATCCCTTCACCACCCACCGGTTCCTGAGCGCGCTGGAACGCTCCGGCTCGGTCGGACAGGGGACCGGCTGGGATCCGCGCCCCCTCGCCGTGCGGCAGGGGGAGGTGCTGATCGCCGTCGCGCCGCTCTACGTCAAGAGCCACAGCCAGGGCGAGTACATCTTCGATTTCAACTGGGCGCATGCCTGGGAGCGGGCGGGCGGACGCTATTACCCCAAGCTTCAGATCGCCGTGCCGTTCACCCCCGCGACCGGGCGACGTTTCCTTACCCTGCCGGAGTTCGAGGAGACCGGGCGCGCCGCGCTGGTGCAGGGGGCGGTGCAGATCGCCGACGGCAACGACCTGTCCTCGGTCCACGTCACCTTCTGTACCGAGGATGAGGCCCGCGCCGGGGCGGAGATGGGCCTGATGCACCGCGTCAGCCAGCAATTCCACTGGGTGAACCGCGGCTACGCCGATTTCGACGGCTTCCTTGCCGACCTGTCGTCGCGCAAGCGCAAGACCCTGCGCAAGGAGCGCCGCACGGCGCAGGCGTTCGGCGGCACGATCCATGCCTTCACCGGCGCCACGCTGCGGCCCGAACACTGGGACGCCTTCTGGCGCTTCTACCAGGATACCGGCAGCCGCAAGTGGGGCACGCCCTACCTGACGCGCGAGTTCTTCGACGAGATCCACGCGACCATGGCCGACGACATCCTCCTCGTGCTGGCCGAGCGCGAGGGGCGCTGGATTGCCGGCGCGCTCAACTTCATCGGGCGCGAGACGCTCTACGGCCGCTACTGGGGCTGCATCGAGGATCACCCCTGCCTGCATTTCGAGCTCTGCTATTACCAGGCGATCGACCATGCCATCGCGCAGGGGTTGATGCGGGTCGAGGCCGGCGCTCAGGGCGAGCACAAGCTGGCGCGCGGCTACCTGCCCGTGCAGACACATTCGCTGCACTGGATCGCCGATGCCGGCCTCAGGCGCGCGGTGGCGCAGTTCCTCGAGGCCGAGGAACGCGCCGTCGACGAAGAAATCGAGGTGCTGACCGAATACGGCCCGTTCCGCAAGACCGGGCCCTCGCCCACCGCAGAACCGGAGGAGTAGACATGGCCGAGAAACTCTCGAACGAGGCCCGCGTCGGCGCGCTGGCCGAACTTTCCCGTACCGGCTGGACCGAGGTCCCGGGCCGCGACGCGATCGCCAGAACCTTCGACTTCGACAACTTCGTCGCGGCCTTCGGCTGGATGACGCGGGTTGCGCTCTGGGCCGAGAAATGGAACCACCACCCCGAGTGGCGCAATGTATATGGGACGGTCGAGGTCACCCTCTCCACTCATGACGCAGGCGGCCTGACCGAACTCGACATCAAACTGGCCAAGAAGATGGACGCCCTTTCGACATGAACCAGTTCTTCTACAACATCCTTCACACGCCCCTTCTGCAGGGCAAATCCATTGCCGACGTGATCACCATCCCGTTCCTCGCCTCGCTGGCGGGATCTGTGCTTTCGGCGATTCTGATCCTCGTCGTGGGCTTCTTCCTGGGCCGCTGGGCTGACAACCGCATCAGCGGGCTGTCCAAACGATATGCCCGGCTCGACGACACGCTGTTCACCTTCCTCGGCAACATCACCCGATACGCCATCCTGACCTTCACGATCCTGTTCGTACTGAACACCTTCGGGATCCAGACCACCTCGATCGTCGCGGTCATCGGCGCCGCCGGCCTGGCCGTCGGCCTGGCCCTGCAGGGGACGCTGTCGAACGTGGCGGCAGGGGTGATGATCATCATCTTCCGGCCGTTCAAGCTTGGCGATTTCGTCGAGGTGAGCGGGACCTACGGCACCATCGTCTCGATCAACCTGAACTATATCGAGCTGGCGACGGCCGATAACCTGCAGGTGATCATGCCCAACTCCAAGGTCTGGGGGAACACGATCACCAACTACTCGGTGCTGCCGACGCGCCGCGCGGAATGGATCATCGGCGTGGGCTATGGCGCGAATCTCGCCAAGGCGGAACAGATCATCCGCGACGTGCTGGCCGCAGACGAACGCACGCTGGCCGATCCCGCGCCCTTCGTGCAGGTGTCGAACCTGAACGACAGCTCGGTCGATTTCCGGGTGCGCGGTTGGGCGAACCGGCCCGATTACTGGGCCTACAGCCACGACATCCTGCGCAGGATCAAGGAAGAGTTCGACGCGAACGGCATCGACATCCCCTTCCCGACGCGAACCCTCGTGGCCGCCGGCGGCGTCGCCCCGAAGACGGACGAGCCCAAAACCCCGTCCACACCGTCTGCCCCGCCCGCCAAACCGGCGCCCGAGGCCAGCATCCTGCCCGACAACGACGACGAGGATGTCGACGGCCCGCAGCGCTGAACGCACCCTTCGGGGAAAAGGGGCCCCTTCCCTTTCATTGTTCCCCAAATACGCAAAAGCCCTTTCCCCCCTCGCACATGCGCCGGGGGAAAGGGCCAGGCGGGAGAAGGCACCCGCCCCCTCCCCGCTAACCCACGAAAACGCCGGCCTCAGATCGCGTCGAGCAGCATCTCGCCCGCCGACAGCTCGCACACGCCGGGGCTTTCCTCGACGTTCAGCACCTTGACCACGCCGTCCTCGGCATAAAGCGCATAGCGCTTGGACCGGCCGTAAAGGCCCGCGGGCGGGGCGGTGAAATCCATGCCCATCGCCTTGGTAAAGGCCCCGTCGGCATCGCCCAGCATGGCGATCCCGGCGCCGGTGGCGCCGGTCGATTCGCCCCAGGCCCCCATCACGAAGGGATCGTTGACCGACACGCAGACCACGGCGTCCACGCCCTTGCCGTCGAAGGCCTGCTTGGTGCGGATGAAGCTGGGAACATGGGCGGTGGTGCAGGTGCCGGTATAGGCGCCGGGCAGCGCGAACAGCACGACCTTTCGGCCCTTGGTCAGCTCTTCCACCGAAACCTGTTCCGGCCCCTTTTCGCCGAGTTTCAGAAGCGTGCCACCGGGCAGCGCATCGCCCACCGAAATTGTCATATCGAGTCCTCTCGCGTTGCGTATCCTGTGTTCCGGCATATAGGGTCAGCACGCGGGCGGGCCAGTGAAATCGGCCATCGTCGCCACCAGGGAAATCGGAGACCTCCATGACAGGGTCCACCATGACAGGGATCGTCATCATCGGCGCTGGACAGGCAGGGGCCTCGCTGGCGGCGAAGCTTCGGGCCACGGGGTTCGAAGGCCCCCTCACCCTGATCGGCGAGGAACACCAGCCCCCCTACCAGCGCCCGCCGCTGTCCAAGCAATATCTGCTGGGCGAGATGGAGCTTGAACGGCTCTTCCTGCGCTCCGATGCGTTCTACGCCGAGCAGAAGATCACCCTGCGCCTCGGCAAGCCGGTCACCAGGCTCGATCCTGCGGCGCGAACCGTGACCGTGGGCGGCGAGGTGCTGGGCTATGACAAGCTTGCGCTGACCACCGGCGCCGTGCCCCGCAGCCTGCCCGCCGACATCGGCGGAGAACTGGAAGGTGTCCACACGGTGCGCACCCTCGACGGCATCGACGCCATGGCGCACGAGTTCCGCCGCGGTGCGCGCCTGCTGGTTGTCGGCGGCGGCTACATCGGGCTGGAGGCCGCGGCAGTCGCGGCAAAGCTGGGCCTGAAGGTCACGCTGATCGAGGCCGCGCCGCGCATCCTCGGCCGTGTCGCCTGCGCCGAGACGGCGGATTACTTCCGCGACCTGCACACCCGGCACGGGGTCGAGATCCGCGAAGGCACCGGGCTGAAGCGCCTTCTGGGCGAGGCGCGGGTCACCGGGGCGGAGTTCACCGACGGCACGCGGATCGAGGCCGATTTCGTGATCGTCGGCGTGGGCATCCGGCCGGAAACCTCGCTTGCCGAAGCCGCGGGGCTTGCAGTCGAGAACGGGATCCGCTGCGACGCGCAGGGGCTCACCTCCGACCCGCATATCTGGGCCGCAGGCGATTGCGCCTCCTTTCCCGGGGCCACGGGCCGGATGCGCCTTGAAAGCGTCGGCAACGCGATCGACATGGGCGAACTGGTCGCCGCCAACATGCTGGGGGCCGACCGCGCCTATGACGCGAAACCGTGGTTCTGGTCGGACCAGTACGACGTCAAGCTTCAGATCGCCGGGCTGGGCACCGGCGCCGACCGCATCGTCGGCCGCCACGACGCCAACGCCGAAGGCGGCGGCACCTCTCACTGGTACTACGCCGGCGACAGGCTGCTGGCGATCGACGCGATGAACGACCCGCGCGCCTACATGGTGGCGAAACGGCTGATCGAGGCCGGCCGCTCCCCCGCGCCCGGGATCGTGGCCGACCCCGCGACCGACCTCAAGGCGCTCCTGAAGGCCCCGGCCCAGTGAGCGGACCAGTAACCGGGGCCACGGAATGAGGATCATCGCCGGCAAGCACCGGGGCCTCGCGCTGGCAAGCGTCGGCAAGGGCGACCCCGGGGCCCATCTGCGCCCCACCACCGACCGGGTCCGCGAATCGATCTTCAACCTGCTGGTCAACGGCGGCTACGGCGACCCGATCACCGGCGCGCGCGTCCTCGACCTCTTCGCCGGCACCGGCGCGCTGGGGCTCGAGGCGCTGTCGCGCGGCGCGGCGCGGGTCACCTTCGTCGACGACGGGGTGAAGGCCCGCGCCCTGATCCGCGAGAACATCGACAAGACCCGCGCCATGGGCACGACCGACCTCTACCGCCGCGATGCGACCCGGCTGGGCGAGAATCGCGGCGCCCCCTGCGACCTCGTCTTCCTCGACCCGCCCTACGGCGCGGGGCTGGGCGAACGCGCCCTTGCCGCGGCCCAAGCCGGCGGCTGGATAGCTCCCGGTGCCCTCGTCGTCTGGGAGGAAGGCACGCCCCCCACCATCCCCGAGGGGTTCGAGACCCTCGACCAGCGCCAGTACGGCGATACCCTCGTCACCATCCTGGAGGCGCCATGACGCCCTATCCCCTGACGGCCCCGCCCGAGGCCGTGCTCTTCGATTGCGACGGCGTACTCGTCGACAGCGAGCCACTCCTCCTCGCGCTGCTGCAAAAGGACTTCGCCGCCTACGGCCTGCACCTCGACATGCCGGAGATCGAGCGTGACTACGTCGGCGGCACGATCCACACGGTGGCCGAACGCGCCCGCGCTGCCGGCGCCCCCCTGCCCGACGGCTGGGGCGAGGATTTCTACGAACGGATCTACGAGATCCTCGCCGAGGGCACGCCGCTCGTGCCGGGGATCGAGGCGGTCTTCGACGCGCTCGATGCCGCGGGGGTGCGCTACGCCGTCGGCTCCAACGGGACCGACCGGAAGATGGAGATCACGCTGGGCCAGCACCCCGGGCTCTACCGCCGGCTAGAGGGGCGGATGTTCTCGGGCCAGGCCCTCGGCAAGCCCAAGCCCGCCCCCGACCTCTACCTTCACGCCGCCGGCGCGGTCGCCGCCGATCCCGCGCGCTGCGTCGTGATCGAGGACAGCGCGACCGGCGCGCGCGCCGCGCGAAACGCGGGCATTCCCTGCTTCGGCTACGCCGCCCATGGCGACGGCGCCCGCCTCACCGCCGAGGGCGCGCAGGTGTTCCACGCCATGGCCGACCTGCCCGCCCTCCTGCGCCTCTAGCCGCTTCCGTCTTTCTGCTCTCAAATATCCCGGGGGTGCAGGGGGCAGCGCCCCCGCCGGTCCGCCCCTCGCCACATGAAAAGACCCCGGACACCGCGGTGCCGGGGCCTTGCGTGACGATGGGCCGGCGGCTCGGGAACCGCCGGGCGCGCGCGTCAGTAATGCTCGAGGTGGACGTTGTTGCCGTTGCCGATCACGCGCACGCGGTCACCGACGCGCAGGTTGCGGCCGTCCTGGATGACCGAGATCATGCCCATGCGGTGATCGAGGCGCACGCTCCACGCCCGGCTGTAGCTCACGCTGTTGGAGCCGCTCTTGGCCATGCTGTTGCCGATCGCGGCACCGGCACCGACGCCGACGATGGTCGCCGCGGTCTTGCCGCCGCCCTTGCCGAACTGGTTGCCGAGCAGGCCGCCCGCAGCCGCGCCCAAGAGGGTGCCCGCCGCTTCGCGATTGCCGTCATGGGTTTGCACCTCGACGTTGCGCACACCGACGATCGTGCCGGTCCGCACGTCCATCTGCTGCACCGGCGGCGCGCTGGAATAGGATGGGCCGCTGCCATCTTCGACGCAGCCGGCAAGCGACAGGCAGGCAAGCGGAATGGCGATGAGGGCGAGTTTCATTGGTATCCTCCCGTTTGGGGCGGACATGATCGACCGCCCGTTCTTGGCCCGCGGACGGACCATCCGACCGAAGGTTTGCCCCTCAAACGCAGCCGGATGCAAGGCGGTTCCCTTCGACGGAACCGCGGCCCGGCAAAGGATCGCCGGGCCGGATCGACCGCCGGAAAGGAAGCTCAGTTGAACCGGTTGTCGCGCGGGAAGCCGCGGGGTGCCATGCGGCCTGCGCTGGCGCGCTTGCCCAGCCACTCGGCAAGGTCGGTCTCGGTCCGGGTACGGCCCGCCGGGTCCTTCCAGCTCAGACCGTCGGCCAGCGTGAAGGTGGTGGCGTCCGACAGACCGCCATCCTTGTACTTCTGCAGCCGCACGCCCTTGCCCCGCGCCATCTCGGGCAGTTCCTCCATCGCGAAGACGAGGACCTTGCGGTTCTCGCCCACCACCGCGACATGGTCGCCCGTGGCCTTGCGGAAGACATGTGCCTTCACGTCGTCCTTCACGTTCAGCACCACCTTGCCGGCACGGGTCTGCGCCAGCACCTCGTCCGTGGGCACGAGGAAGCCGTCGCCGGCGGTCGATGCCACCAGAAGCTTGTCGCCCGGCCGATGGATCAGGATCTCGACGATTCCCGCCTCGTTCGGAAGGTCGATCATCAGGCGCAGCGGTTCGCCCATGCCACGCCCGCCCGGCAGATTCGCCGCCGTCACGGTATAGACCCGGCCGTTGGTGCCGCAGATCAGCAGGCGGTCGGTCGTCTCGGCGTGGAAGATGAACCGCCCCTCGTCCCCGTCCTTGAACTTCAGCTCCGAATCGAGGGCGATATGCCCCTTCATCGCGCGGATCCAACCCATCTTCGAACAGACCACCGTGACCGGCTCACGCTCAATCATCGCCTCCAGCGGTACCTCCTCGACCTCGCCGGCCTCGGCGAAATCGGTGCGGCGCGCACCGTTCGGCGCGTCCTTCCCGAAGGATTTGCGCACCTCACGCAGCTCCTCGGCGATCTTCGACCATTGCAGCGCCTCGGCGCCGAGCAGTGCCATCAGACCGGAACGTTCCTCGCGCAGCGCGGCCTGCTCGCGCAGAAGCTCCATCTCCTCCAGCCGCCGCAAGCTGCGCAGCCGCATGTTGAGGATGGCGTCGGCCTGCACCTCGGTCAGCTCTCCCGGACCTTCCGGCGGCGAAACGTAATCGGCCTCGGACATGGCGCGGACGAATTCGCGCGTCCAGTCCTCGCGCATCAGCGCGGCCTTCGGGTCCTCGTCATAGCGGATGATGTCGATCACCCGGTCGAGGTTGAGGAAGGCCGTGATGAAGCCCGCGAGCACCTCCAACCGGTGGTCAATCTTTTCCAGCCGGTGCTTGGAGCGCCGCTGCAAAACGTCGCGCCGGTGGTCAAGGAAGGCGCGCAGCACCTCCTTGAGAGAGCAGACCTTGGGCGTCCGCCCGTCGATCAGCACGTTCATGTTGAGCGAGAACCGCACCTCGAGATCGGAGTTGCGGAACAGCATCCCCATCAGAAGTTCCGGATCGACGTTCTTCGACTTGGGTTCGATGATCAGACGCACGTCATCGGCGCTTTCGTCCCGGACATCGCCGAAGACGGGCACCTTGCGGGTCTGGATCAGCTCGGCCAGCTTCTCGATCAGGCGCGATTTCTGCACCTGGTACGGGATCTCGGTCACCACGATCTGCCAGGTGCCGCGACCCAGATCCTCGACATGCCAGCGCGCGCGCAGACGGAAAGCGCCGCGCCCGGTGCGATAGGCCTCGACGATATTCGCGCGCGGTTCGACGATGACGCCGCCAGTCGGGAAATCCGGGCCGGGGATCATGTTCACCAGCGTCTCGTCGCGGGCGTCGGGCGTCTTGATCAGGTGAAGGCAGGCCTCGACCAGCTCGCCGATATTGTGCGGCGGGATGTTGGTGGCCATGCCGACCGCGATCCCGCTCGACCCGTTGGCCAGCAGGTTCGGAAACGCCGCAGGCAGAACCGCGGGCTCCGACAGCGTGCCGTCGTAGTTCGGGCGAAAATCGACTGCGTTCTCGTCGAGGCCCTGCATCAGCGCCTCGGCCGCCGCGGTCAGCCGCGCCTCGGTGTAACGGCTGGCGGCGGGGTTGTCCCCGTCGATATTGCCGAAGTTCCCCTGACCGTCGACCAGCGGGTAGCGGACGTTGAAATCCTGCGCGAGGCGCGCCATCGCGTCGTAGATCGCGGCGTCGCCGTGCGGGTGATAGTTCCCCATCACGTCGCCCGAGATCTTGGCCGACTTGCGGAACCCGCCCGAGGACGACAGGCGCAATTCGCGCATGGCATAGAGGATTCGCCGGTGCACCGGCTTCATCCCGTCGCGCGCATCCGGAAGGGCGCGGTCCATGATCGTGGACAGCGCATAGGTCAGATACCGCTCGCCGATCGCGCGGCGCAGGGGCTCGGCGATGGCCTGGGGGCCGATATTGGGGTCGTCGGTCGTGTCGCTCATGGATCTGGTGTACCGCGCCGCCGCGTCCCGGTCCATAGGACAGATACATAAGTGAAACGCTCGGAATTGACTTTTCCGATCAAATCGCTCAGATATACCCCGTCATGCAAGGGGGCCCCTGATGATCGTCTGCCACTGCCAGCACATCACCGACCGCGACATCCACGCTGCCATCGACTGGATGCGCGCGTCGGACCCGGGTGTCGTGATCACGCCGGGCCGGATCTACCGGGCGCTCGGCAAGCAGGCGGAATGCGGCGGTTGCGTGAAACTTTTCGTGCAGGAGATGCGGTCGAACGACAACCTCGCCGTGCCGGTTGAATTGCGTGCGCTCAGAGCGCAATCTGCCTCGGGCAAATCCTAACGAAAGGACCCCGAGATGAAGGGCGACAAGAAGGTTATCGAATACCTCAACACCGCGCTGAAGATGGAGCTGACCGCGGTAAGCCAGTACTGGCTGCACTACCGCCTTCAGGAAGACTGGGGCTACGGCAAGATGGCGAAGAAATCGCGCGCCGAAAGCATCGAAGAGATGAACCATGCCGACAAGCTGATCGGCCGGATCATCTTTCTCGAGGGTCACCCGAACCTGCAGACCCTGAACCCGCTGAAGATCGGCGAGAACATCCGCGAGACGATGGTCTGCGACCTGGGCGGAGAGCTGGAGGCGGTGAAGGTCTATTCCGAGGCCCGCAAATATTGCAACGAGGTCGGTGATTACGTTTCGCAGCGCCTGTTCGAGGAACTGCTGCAGGACGAAGAGGGCCACGTCGACTTCCTCGAGACCCAGATCGCGCTGCATGACGAGATCGGGGCACAGAATTTCGGCCTTCTGAACGCCGAATCGACCGACAAGGCAGAGTAACGGCCGGAAACCTCTGGCCCTGCCGCCGGTTTCGCGCGATCACCGTCCCGGGCAGGGTATCGGGACGGCATGACACGGAAATCCATTCTCATCACCGGCTGTTCGTCGGGCATCGGCTACGACGCGGCCCACGGGCTGAAGGCGCGCGGCTGGCGCGTCTTTGCCACCTGCCGGGCCGAGGCGGATTGCGCGCGCCTGCGTGACGAGGGGCTTGAAAGCTTCGTGCTGGACTATGCCTCCGAGGAGAGCATCGAAACGGCCCTGGCCGAGGGCCTCTCCCGCACCGGTGGCACGCTCGACGCGCTCTACAACAACGGCGCCTTCGCCTGCCCCGGCGCGGTCGAGGACCTGCCCCGCGGCGCGCTGCGGGAAATCTTCGAAACCAACCTCTTCGGCGTTCACGACCTGACCCGCCGGGTGATCCCGGTGATGCGCGCACAGGGTCACGGGCGTATCGTCAACTGTTCCTCCGTTCTCGGCCTCGTGCCGATCAAGTGGCGTGGCGCCTATGTCGCGACCAAGTTCGCGCTGGAGGGGCTGACCGATACCCTGCGGCTGGAGATGCGCGACACCCCCATCAAAGTGATCCTGGTCGAACCGGGCCCGATCACCTCGCGCATCCGCGCCAACTCCATCCCGCATTTCGAACGCTGGATCGACTGGCGCGCCTCGGCCCGCCGCGACCAGTACGAGGAGAGCCTTCTCAAGCGGCTCTATGAGGCGAAGGACAAGCCCGACACGTTCGAACTGCCGGCCGCGGCGGTGACCGCGAAACTCGCGCGTGCGCTCGAGGTGCCGAACCCGCGCCCGCGCTACTACGTGACGACGCCCACCTACCTGATGGGCGCGTTGCGCCGGGTCGGATCCTCGCGCTTCATCGACTGGGTGGTATCGCGGGGCTGAGCGGAAGCAGACCGCCGGACGCTTTCGGGGAACCCGCCCCGTCGCGCTCCCTACCGTACCCCGGCGAGCACCAGAACCAGCGGGATCGTCACCAGCGCGGCCACGGTCTGCAACGTCACCAGCCCGGCCATGAACGTCCCGTCGCCACCAAGCTGCCGGGTCAGCACATAGGCCGTCGGCGCCGTCGGGATGGCCGAAAAGATCACCAATACCAGCGCCTCGGTCCCGTCGAGGTGAAAGCCCCAGGCCACCGCCGCCGCCAGCGCCGGCATCGCCAGAAGCCTGAGCGCCGCGTTGCCCCCCAGCGCCAGCACGTCGCGCCCCAACGCCGCGGGTTGCAGCGCCGCCCCCACGCACAGAAGGCCCAGAGGCAGGCTCCCCTGCGCCAGCAGCCGCAGGAACCGTTCGATCCCAAAGGGCAGCCCGGTTCCGATCAGCGCCAGCGCGATCCCCAGGATGCAGGCCAGGATCAGCGGGTTGCGCAGCATGGTGACGATCAGCACCCGCGGGTGCCGCGCGGCCCCCGCCCCGGTCAGCGCGACGATCGAGATCACGTTGACCACCGGCACCGCCACCGCCAGCACGATCGCCGCGCGCGACACGCCGAGGGTGCCGAGAAGCGCCGTCGTGATCGCAAGCCCGAGATAGGTGTTGAACCGCACCACCCCCTGCACCGCCGGCCCATAACGTGCCGCCGGGGCCCGCCGCAGCCGGCGCCCCAGGCTGAGGAGCGCGGTGGCGAGGAGGATCGTCACCCCCGTCGCCCCGCCCAGCCGCAGGACCGCGGGATCGTGGACCGGGGCATGCACGAGGCTTGCCACCAGCAGCGAGGGAAACAGCACGAAATAGTTGAACCGTTCGGCCGCGGGCCAGAATCCCGGGTCGGGGAACCCCTTCCGTGACAGCACGAAGCCAAGGCAGATCAGCCCGAAGAGCGGCCAGATCGTGAGGAGGAGCACGGCGGGGGTCTTTCCTGTGGCGGGTCGGCCCAGCTTTGCCGCAACGCGGCGGCGAGGGAAAGGCCCCCTCCCTCCGCCTTCCATCCCCCGGCCCGCCCCCCTTCCCGCTACGCGCCCGGCTTTTCCCCCGGGACTTTCGGCCGAGACCACGTTACAAGGCTGCCAAATCTCGGAGGCAGGACCATGCTGCACGATCCGCTGTTTCTCGTCGTCGCCCTCGCGCTGGTCGCCGTCCTCGGCATCCTGATGTTCGGCGTCGGAAGCTTTGGCCGCGGTGGCGACTTCAATCGCCGCAACGCCAACCGGATCATGCGATGGCGCATCATCGCGCAGGCGGTCGCGGTGGCGCTGATCCTCGTCTTCGTCCTGATCCGCCGCGGAGGAAGCTGATGGTCGTCCTGTCCAAGATCTACACCAGAACCGGCGACAAGGGCCTGACCGCGCTTGGCGACGGTTCGCGCGTGCCCAAGCCCTCGGCCCGGGTCGAAGCCTATGGCACGGTGGACGAGACCAACGCCACCGTCGGCATGGCGCGTCTGCACGCGGATGGCGAGATGGACGCGAGCCTCGCCCGCATCCAGAACGAGCTTTTCGATCTCGGCGCCGATCTCTGCCGCCCGAACCGCGAAAAGGACCACGAGGCCGAATACACGCCGCTGCGCATGGTCGCGAGCCAGGTCGACCGGCTGGAGACCGAGATCGACGCCATGAACGCCCGCCTCACTCCGCTGCGCAGTTTCATCCTGCCCGGCGGCAGCCCGCTGGCCGCGCATCTTCACCTCTGCCGCACCGTCAGCCGCCGGGCCGAACGGCTGGCGGTGGAGCTTTCGCTGGCCGAGGACGTGAACCCCGAGGCGGTGAAATACCTCAACCGCCTGTCCGACTGGTTCTTCGTCGCCGCCCGCATCGCCAATGACGACGGCACGGCCGACGTGCTGTGGGTTCCCGGCGCCACGCGTTAGCGCAAACCCATCTCGCGCCCGGAAAACGCGACGTCGGATCGCGGCCAATTGTCGGTTTTGCCCTGTTTTCCCGTCCCGCGAGACGTTACTTACCCAACTGAGCTTGAATGGCCCGCGTCCCGCGGGCGCCGCAAAAGGGAGAGACTGGCCGATGAAGGTACTGGTGCCTGTGAAGCGGGTGATCGACTACAACGTGAAGGTCCGCGTGAAGGCGGACGGATCGGGTGTCGATCTGGCCAACGTGAAGATGTCGATGAACCCCTTCGACGAGATCGCGGTGGAAGAGGCGATCCGTCTGAAGGAAAAGGGCGCGGCGGAAGAGGTCGTCGTGGTCTCGATCGGCGTCAAGCAGGCGCAGGAGACGCTGCGCACCGCGCTGGCGATGGGCGCCGACCGCGCGATCCTCGTGGTCGCCGCCGATGACGTGCACCAGGACATCGAGCCGCTGGCGGTCGCCAAGATCCTCAAGGCGGTGATCGACGAGGAACAGCCGGGCCTCGTGCTGGCCGGCAAGCAGGCGATCGACAACGACATGAACGCGACCGGGCAGATGCTGTCGGCGCTTCTGGGCTGGTCCCAGGCGACCTTCGCGTCGAAGCTGGAGATCGAGGGCGACAGCGCCTCGGTCACGCGCGAAGTCGATGGCGGCCTGCAGACGATCAAGGTGAAGATGCCTTGCGTCGTCACCGTCGATTTGCGCCTGAACGAGCCGCGCTATGCCTCGCTGCCGAACATCATGAAGGCCAAGAAGAAGCCGCTGGACGAGAAGACCGCGGCCGATCTGGGTGTCGACGTGACGCCGCGCCTGACCGTGGTGAAGACCACCGAGCCCGAGGGCCGCAAGGCGGGCATCAAGGTCGAGTCGGTCGACGAGCTGATCAAGAAACTGAAAGACGAAGCGGGGGTGATCTGATGGCTGTTCTTCTGCTGGGCGAAGTCAACGACGGCACGCTGTCGGTCGATGCCACCGCCAAGGCCGTCTCGGCCTGCAAATCCCTGGGCGACGTGACGGTGCTTTGCGCAGGCGCCCATGCGGCAGATGCCGCCGCCGAGGCCGCCAAGATCGACGGCGTGGCCAAGGTGCTCTGCGCCGAGGATGCCTCGCTCGGCCATCGTCTGGCCGAACCCACCGCCGCGCTGATCGTGTCGCTTGCTGGTGATTACAGCCACATCGTGGCGCCTGCGACCACCGACGCCAAGAACGTGCTGCCCCGCGTGGCGGCGCTTCTGGACGTGATGGTGATCTCGGATGTCTCGGGCGTGGTCGACGCCGACACGTTCGAGCGCCCGATCTACGCGGGCAACGCGATCCAGACGGTGAAATCGTCGGACAAGGTGAAGGTCGTCTCGATCCGCACCTCGACCTTCGACGCGGCGGGCCAAGGCGGTTCGGCCACGGTCGAGACCATCGGCGCGGCCGAGAACCCCGGCCTGTCCGAATGGGTCGAAGACAAGGTGGCGGCCTCGGATCGCCCCGAACTGACCTCGGCGGGCATCGTCGTCTCGGGCGGCCGCGGCGTCGGGTCGGAGGAAGACTTCAACCTGATCGAGAAGCTGGCCGACAAGCTGGGCGCCGCCGTTGGCGCCTCGCGCGCCGCGGTCGACAGCGGGTTTGCCCCGAACGACTGGCAGGTCGGGCAGACCGGCAAGGTCGTGGCGCCGGAGCTTTACGTGGCCGTCGGCATCTCGGGCGCGATCCAGCACCTCGCCGGGATGAAGGATTCCAAGGTCATCGTCGCGATCAACAAGGACGAAGAGGCGCCGATCTTCCAAGTCGCCGATTACGGCCTGGTCGCCGACCTCTTCACCGCCGTCCCGGAGCTGATCGAAAAGCTCTGAGGCCAAGGCGCCAGAACATGCGAAGGCCCGCCACAACCGGCGGGCCTTTTGCATGGATACACCTCGCGCTCAGGGCGTCCGCAGCACCTGCCGCGCGACGTCGGCCATCTCCAGCGCCATCTCGACGCTCTGTCCGACATAGGCGGCTGGATCGAGCGCGGCGCGGACCTGCGCAGGCTCCACCCCCGCCGGCAGGACACCGGGCGAAAGCAGCTTGTCGCTGAGCGCCCGGTCGTCGCCTGCATCGGCGATGGCGTGGTGGAGGATGTCATGCGCGCGAGTGCGGCCGATCACCGGGCCCAGCACCATCATCAGGTTCTCCGACGCCACATATTCCCCGGTCAGGTCCAGGTTGCGCCGCATGCGGTCGGGATCCAGTCGGAGGGCGGCGAACAGCTCTTCCATCGTTTCGGCAAGCTCCACCGCCAGCGGACAGACCTCCGCGATCATCGGTGCGACCATCAGGCTCGACGACGCGTCGCCCTCGTGGCTGGGCTGCATGGCGTCGAAGGCGAGGGTCACCTGTGCACGCAGCCGCGCCGCCAGCGCGATCGCCTCGACCGCGATCTTGGAATTCACCTTGTGCGGCATGGTCGAGGATCCGACCACCTCGTCACCCACGTCCTCGGCCACCTCGTCGATCTCGTCGGCCATGAGGGTGAAGAGGTCACGCGCGATCTTGGCGCAGGTGGCCCCGAACAGGCCCATCAGCATCACGTATTCCGCTGTCCCGTCCTGCGCCGCGCGGGACGGCACGCGCATGTGCCCGAGGCCAAGCCGCGCGGACAGGCGGGCGTTGAGCGCCGCCCCCTGCGGCCCGACCGCGTGCATCGCCCCGACGGCGCCCCCCCATTGCGCGCAGAAGACGCGCGGGGCGGCCTCGGACAGCCGGTCCCGGTGACGCAGCCATTCCTCGATCCAGGCGGCCAGCTTGAAGCCCCAGGTGACCGGCAGCGCATGACGCCGGTTGGTGCGCGCGACGGTCAGCGTCCGCGCCTCGCGCTCGGCCATGTCGGCCAGCTGTCCCAGCACACGGTCGAAGCGCGCCAGGAATGCCCCGTGCGCGCGCTTCATCGCCATTGTCCGGCCGGTCTGGATCACATTCTGCGTCGTCGCCCCCCAATGGACGTAACCGCCCGCCGGGTCGCCCGCTGCCTCGGCCAGCGCCCGCACCAGCGAGACGATGGGCGCCCGGGTGCGGGCGATATCACGCGCCAGCGCCTCGGCGTCGATCACGTCGAAGCTGGCCACGGCGCGGATCGCCTGCGCCGCCTCCGCCGGAATAAGGCCAAGCTCGGCCTGGGTCTCGGCCAGCGCCGCCTCGATCTCCAGCCAGGTGCCGCGCAGGGCCCGCGGGGTGAACAGGGCGCGCACCTCGGCTGAGGTGAGGGGCGCGCGCGGCGCGTCATCAGGCATCGTCATCGCTCACAGCACCTGATCGAGGAAATGTTGCAGGCGCGGGCTTTCGGGACGATCGAACATCCGGTCGGGCTCCGCCTGCTCGACGATCCGGCCCTTGTCCATGAACACGACCTGCCCCGCGACGGACCGGGCAAAGCGCATCTCGTGCGTCACCACGACCATGGTCATGCCGGTCTTCGCAAGGCCGGTCATCAGCTCCAGCACACCCTTCACCAGTTCGGGGTCAAGGGCGGATGTCGCCTCGTCGAAAAGCATCACCTGCGGCTCCATCGCAAGGCTGCGGGCGATCGCCACGCGCTGCTGCTGGCCACCCGACAGGTCCGCAGGGCGGCGCCGCTCGAACCCGCCGAGGCCCACGGCCTCGAGCTGCGCCATGGCCCGCGCCTCGGCCTCTTCGCGGCCGAGCCCCAGCACCTTGCGCAGGGCAAGGGTGACGTTCTCCATCACGTCGAGATGGCTGAACAGGTGGAAATGCTGGAACACCATTCCGACCCGGCGACGAAGGCGGTCGATGTCGGTGCCCTTCGCGGTGATCTCGTCCCCGCCGATCAGGATCCGCCCGGTCTGGGGCCGTTCCATCAGGTTTGTGCAGCGCAGAAGCGTCGACTTGCCCGAGCCCGAGGGCCCGATGATGCAGGTGGTCTGCCCGCCCGGGATCTCCAGCGTGATGTCGTGCAGCACGTGGTGGGCCCCGAACGACAGGTTGACCCCGTCATAGAGGATGCGCTGACCGCCTTGCGCGGCGGGGGTTTGTGTGGCGGGGGTTTGTGCGGTCATGTCAGTCATCTCCGCCGACCCTTTTCGATTGCACGCCCATGCGCCGCTCCCAGGCGTTGACCGCATAGGTCATGGGAACCGTGAGCAGCAGGTAGAAGATGCCGGCGGCCGTCAGGGGCGAGAGGTTCGCGTTGTTGATCGCCGCGTCCTGCGCGATCGAGAAGATCTCGCGCTGGCTGGTGGTCAGGCCCAGAAGGAACACCAGCGCAGTGCCCTTGATGACAAGGATGAACTGACCGGTCAGCGGCGGCAGCACGCGCCGGATGCCCTGCGGCAGGATGATGTAGACAAAGCATTTCGCCGGCGACATGCCCAGCGACCGCGCGGCCTCGATCTGGCCTTTCTCGACGCTTTGCAGGCCGGCGCGGAGAATCTCGGCCATGTAGGCGCTCTCGATCAGACCGATGGCGAAAGCGGCGTAGGCGTAGGTGTTGTTGCCGAAGAGGGCGAGGCCGGCCAGCGGCAGCCCCTGCCCGATGATGTAGATCGTCAGGATGTGAGGCAGGCCGCGCAGGATGTCGACATAGGCCCGGCAGACCCCCCGCAGCCAGCGGGCACGGGCCGACAGGCCCACCGCCACCACCAGCGCGCAGGCCAGCCCGATCAGGCTGGCGAGGATCGCCAGCAGGATCGTGTTGGGCAGCCCCGTCAGGATGAGCTGCGGCAGCACCTCCGCGATCTCGTGCGGATCGAAGAACGTCTGCTGGATCTTGATCAGACCGTCGAACATACCGCCCGCCCTATTGCGCCGGTTTCTGGTGCGGCATGCCCGGGTAGTTGGCATAGAGATCGTCGGGGATCCGCACCGTCGCCGGATGCCACTTTTCCCACAGGCTGGTGAAGGTGCCGTCGGTCATCAGCCCGGTCAGCGCCTTGTCATAGGCCTTCTTGAGCGCGCCGTTGTCCTTGGCGACGGGAAAGCCCGCCTTGCCCGTCGTGACCACCTGCGAAGCGGCAAGCTGATCGTGCTGCGTCACCAGGCGGTTCGCCGTCGACAGGCCCGTGAACAGCCCGTCGACCTGATGGGCGAGCAGTGCGTTGAGGCTGGCCGCGATGTTGGGAAACTCCCTGACCGACACCTTCGGCGCGATCTTTTCCAGCTTGGGGATCAGCGCGCTGCCGCGGGTGATCGCCACGGTCTTGCCGTCGGCGCCGTCGACCTTCTCGATCCGGGCCGTCTTCAGCGTTACCAGCCGCGCCTGATTGTAGCCGACCGGCACCGTGAAATCGACGATCTTCGCACGCTTCTCGGATTCCAGCATGTCGAAAGCGGCGGTGTCGTAGCGCCCGTTGCGCACGCCCGGCACCATGCTGGCGAAATCCGTCGCGACATAGACGACCTTCAGCCCAAGCTTCTTGGCCACCGCGTCGTTCAGTTCGACCAGGAAACCGGTGGGCTTGCCATCCTTGATGAACGACACCGGCTTGTCGTCGGTGCGGTAGGCGATGGTCAGCTGCCCCGGCCGCACGGTCTTGAGCGCGGGCGCGTCGGCCCGTGCGCCCGTGCCAAGCCCGAGGGTGGCCAGCACGGCAAGCGCCGAGGTCGCAATGGCCCGGCGGGTCCAGTCATGTCGCATTCGAATTCCTCCCGTTCGGTCGTCAGGGCGCGCGCTGTCCTCCCGACGGCGCGCTCCTCCCTGCCGGGGCGCAGGATCGGCCAGCGGCCCGGCAATGCCAATTCCGGATCGGCATGAGTTTGATAAGCTGACCTTATGACTCGGCGCGCGCCAGCCGCAGGGCATCGCGAAGCGCGGGGGCCGTGTCGCTGCGGCGATACATCATGCGCAGGTCGGCATGCACCGGCTGCACGAGCGACCGGAAGGCGACGCCGGCCACCCCCAGCCGTTGCGCCGAGGCCGGCACCAGCGCCACACCCAGACCGGCCCCCACGAGGCACAGCATCGTCGCGATCTGCGGCACCGTCTGGCCCTGCCTCGGGGTGAAACCCGCCGCCGCGCAGGCATCGCGCACCAGCAGGTTCAGCCCGCCACTCTGCTGGCGCCGGAACTCGATGAACGGGCTGTCGGCCAGCGCCGCAAGGTCGAGCGGCGCCTCCCCCGCTGCCAGCTCATGCGCCGCGGGCAGCGCCGCGACCATGTGATCGCGCGCCAGCGTGAGAAAAGCGATCTCCGGCGGCACCGACGGGTCGGGCGCCCTGAGCAACCCGATGTCCATCTGACGCTCGATCAGCAGATGCGTCTGGTCGGTGACCGAACACTGATCCAGCCGGAGAGAGATCGCCGGCCGGCAGGCGGAGATCGCCGCCATCAGCGCGGTGAACCGCGGATGGATCGCGGCCGATCCGACATATCCCACCTGCAAGGCACGATTGAGGGCGCGGCCCGCCACAAGGCCGGTCTGCTCCGCCCGGCTCGCCTGATCCAGCACCGCGCGCGCCTCGGGCAGCAGCCTGCGTCCGGCCTCGGTCAGCTCCACCCGCTGGCGCGCGCGGTCGAACAGCGCGGCGCCGAGATGGCTCTCGACCGTCTTGATCAGCTGGCTGAGCGCCGACTGGCTGATCCCCAGCTGCTCTGCCGCCAGCCCGAAATGCAGGGTTCCGGCCGCCGTGGCGAAGGCCCGCCAGTGCCGCAGTTCCAGTGCCATCGCGTCCCCCTCCCCTCCGGCCCGGTCGCCCCATTGCGCCCGCGTCACGGGGGCCAAAGCCTGTCAGTACCAAGTCTTACCAGCGAACCCCGCCGCGAACAGCCCCGATGCACAGCCCCCCTGAAACCCGCCCGCAAGCCATGCGCCGGGGACATGAGGGCTTTTCATTCACGGGGAGTTGTCGCTGCAACGCAGCAATGCCATCTATGGGGCCAAGGGAGGCGATGTAAAACGCCAAATTCCAGAGGTTTGCTATGGCCAAGACTTTCGACACCCCCGTTTCCGGCAACGCTCTCGCGCCGATCGGCGCCCAGATTGCCGCAGTTGCGAAAAGCGTCTTCGGCGGCTTCGTCCGCGGGCTCGACGCGTACATGACGGCGCGTTCGCGCCGCGACCAGATCGAGCGCCTGAACGCCAAGTCCGACGAGGAACTGGCGCAGATGGGCCTGAAGCGCGAGGACATTCCGCGCCACGTGTTCCGCGACCTGATCGGCTTCTGATCCGGACGGCGGCCCGGTTCCGGACCGCCGCCCCGTTCGCGATACGTCAGGCGGCGCTGCCGTAGCCGCCGCCGCCCGGCGTCTCCATCACGAAGACATCGCCCGCCGCCATTTCGGCGGCGTCATTGCCTGAAAGCGGCTCCACCCGGCCATCCGCACGCTCCACCGCGTTGCGCCCCGGAGCGCCCGGTGAACCGCCCGCCACGCCGAAGGCCCGGGTGACGCGGTGCGACGACAGCACCGTCGCCGTCATCGCCTCGAGGAAGCGCAGCCGCCGCACGATCCCGTCGCCGCCGCGATGCGCCCCTTCGCCACCCGATCCGCGACGGATCCGGAACTCCTCCACCCGCACGGGAAAGCGCGTCTCAAGTACCTCCGGGTCGGTCATCCGGGTGTTCGTCATGTGACTGTGCACGGCACTCGCCCCATCGAAGCCCGGACCCGCGCCGGTGCCGCCGCAGATTGTCTCGTAGTTCTGGTGGATGTCGTTGCCATAGACGAAGTTGTTCATCGTCCCCTGGCTGCCCGCCACCGTGCCAAGCGCGCCGTAAAGCGTGTCGGCGATCGCCTGGCTCACCTCGGTATTGCCCGAGATCACCGCCGCCGGCCAGCGCGGGTTCAGCATCGAGCCCTCTGGCACCACGATCTCGATCGGCTTCAGACACCCCTCGTTCATCGGGATCTCGGCCCCCACCAGCGTGCGGAAGACATAAAGGACGACCGCCCGGCAGATCGCCAGCGGCGCGTTGTAGTTCAGCGCATCCTGCGGGGCCGACCCGGTGAAATCCACCACCGCCCGGCGCGCCGCGCGATCGACGCGCACCGCCACCTTCAGCGCCGTCCCGCTGTCGAGCGGATAGGTGAAGGCGCCGTCTTTCAGCACATCGATCACCCGGCGCACGCTTTCCTCGGCATTGTCCTGCACATGGCGCATGTAGGCCTGCACCACGTCGACCCCGAACTGCGCCGTGATGCGGCGCAGCTCTGCCGCCCCCGTGGCGTTCGCCGCGATCTGGGCGGCGAGGTCGGCCATGTTCTGATCGACGTTGCGGCAGGGATAGCGGCCCGAGGACAGCAGCGCCCGGGTGTCGGCCTCGCGCAGCCGGCCCGCCTCGACCAGCCGGAAGTCGTCGATCAGCACGCCCTCCTCCTCGATGTGGCTGCTGTCGGGCGGGGCGGAGCCGGGGGTCTTTCCGCCGATGTCGGCATGGTGGCCGCGCGAGGCGACAGTGAAGAGGATGCGCTCGCCCTCAGCGTCGAAGACCGGCGTGACGACGGTCACGTCGGGCAGGTGGGTGCCGCCGTCGAAGGGGTTGTTCATCATGAAGACGTCGCCGGGGCGAATCCTGCCGGCATTGCGGCGCAGGATGGCGCGCACGCTTTCCGACATGGACCCCAGGTGCACCGGCACGTGCGGGGCATTGGCCACGAGGTCGCCCGCGGCATCGAAGATGGCGCAGGAAAAATCGAGCCGCTCCTTGATGTTGACCGAATAGGCGGTATTGGCGAGCGTGGCGCCCATCTGTTCCGCGATCGACATGAAGAGGTTGTTGAAGACCTCGAGCATCACCGGATCGGCACGGGTGCCAAGCGCCTCCTTCCGGGCCAGAGGCACGGTGCGGGTGAGGATCAGGTTGCCGCCCGGCCCGGCCTTCGCTTGCCAGCCGTCCTCGATCACGTTGGTGCCGGTCGGCTCTGTCAGGATGGCGGGACCGGCGAGGGTGTCGCCGGCGGCAAGGCTGGCGCGGTCGACCAGGGGCACATCGCGCCAGTCGCCGCCGGTGTGCATCCGCGCGGTCGCTGCGGGCGTGCCCGACGGCAGGGCGTCGGGCAGGGTCACCGCCTCGCCCGTGGCCCCCACCGCCTCGGCCGTCAGCAGGTCGAGGACAAGGTCGCCGGCCTCGGGCGCGAAGCCGAAACGTTGCAGATGGGCGGCGGCGAAAGCTTCGGCCATCTCGTCTGCCGGACCGAAGGGCACCGGCAGGGTCTGGTGCCCGCCCGAGGTCCGCAAATGCGCGGTGCTCAGGATGCGGATCGCGCCGTCGGCGATGCCCTGCCCCGCGACCTCATCGCGGGCGTCTCGGGCGAGACGGTCCAGCACGCCGGCAGCCTCTGGCGCGCCGATCGGGCGCGAGAACTGGTGTTCCCGGATCGCCCGCACATCGGCGAGGCCCATGCCGAAGGCCGAGAGCACCCCCGCGAACGGGTGGACAAAGATCGTGGTCATGCCCAGCACGTCGGCCACCTGGCAGGCATGCTGACCGCCCGCGCCGCCGAAGCAGTTCATCGCATAGCCGGTGACGTCATGGCCGCGCTGGACCGAGATCTTCTTGATCGCGTTCGCCATGTTCTCGACCGCGATGCGCAAGAAGCCTTCGGCCAGCGCCTCGGCCGACATGGGCGCATCGCCGGTCTCGTCGGCGATACGCGCGGCCATCTCCTCGAACAGCTTCCGGGGGGCGGCGATATCTAGCTTTTCGTCACCGTTCCTGCCGAAAACGGCCGGAAAGTGGTCGGGCTGGATCTTGCCCAGCACGACGTTGCAGTCGGTGACGGTCAGGGGGCCGCCGCGGCGATAGCTGGCCGGCCCGGGGTTGGCGCCCGCGCTTTCAGGGCCGACCTGCAGGCGGCCATCGCGGAACGACAGGACGGACCCGCCGCCCGCCGCCACGGTGTGAATGTTCATCATCGGCGCGCGCAGGCGCACCCCCGCAGTCTCGGTCTCAAAACTGCGCTCGTAGCTACCGGCGTAGTGGCAGACGTCAGTTGAGGTGCCGCCCATGTCGAAGCCGATCACATGGTCGAAGCCCGCCTCCTCGGCAGTGCGGGCCATGCCCACGACACCCCCCGCCGGCCCCGACAGGATCGCGTCTTTCCCCTGGAACAGGGACGCATCGGTAAGTCCGCCGTTCGACTGCATGAACATCAGGCGCCCTGCCCCCTCGTCGGCCCCCAGGGCCTCCGACACCTGCGCCACGTAGCGGCGCAGGATCGGCGAGAGGTAGGCATCGACCACCGTCGTGTCGCCACGCGCCACCAGCTTGATCAACGGGCTGGCCTCATGGCTGAGGGAGACCTGCGTGAACCCCGCCGCTCGGGCAAGCGCGCCGATGCGTTCCTCCTGCTGCGGGAAGCGGTAGCCGTGGATCAGCGCCACGGCCACGGCGCGAAAGCCCCGGGCATGGGCCCCGGCCAGCGCCCGGGCCACCGCGTCCTCGTCGAGCGGCGTCACCTCCGCCCCGTCGTGGGCGAGGCGGGCGCCAACCTCGATCACCTCCTCGGCCAATGTCTCGGGCAGGCGGATATCGAGGTCGAAGAGGCGCGGGCGGCTTTGCGTGCCGATCCGCAGCAAGTCACCAAGTCCCGTGTTGGTGACGAAAAGTACCCGCTCCCCCTTGCGCTCCAGGAGCGCGTTGGTGGCGACAGTGGTGCCCATCTTCACCGCTTCGATGGCGCCCTCCGGGATCGGGTCCGCAGCGCCGAGGCCCAGGATCTCACGGATCCCCTGCACCGCGGCATCGCGGTAGCGCTCGGGGTTCTCGGACAGGAGCTTGTGCGTCATCAGCGCCCCGTCGGGCCGGCGCGCGACGATGTCGGTGAAGGTTCCGCCCCGATCCAGCCAGAACTGCCATTTGCCCTTGCCCGCGTCCTCTGCCATCGTTCCCGTCCCATGAAGTTACCGAATTTCCGCAGGTTCCGCCCACCGCTTCCAAGCCGGAGAGGGCCTCGCCGCATCGTGACTCGGGACGCTAGTAAAACGTTGACAAATTGTCAATGTAACGACATCGTATCGTCATAGCTCGAACCAACAGGGAGAATAATCATGGGCTTTTGGACAAACTTCGGCGGCGCGCTTGCCGTCGCGCTGACCACCGCCGCGGGGGCGCAGGCCGAGACCTGGCAGATGCCGACCCCCTACCCCGACGCGACCTTCCACACCCAGAACGACATGGATTTCGCCAAGGACGTGGCTAAGGCGACCGACGGCAAGCTGGAGATCAAGATCCACTCCGCCGGGTCGCTGTTCAAACACCCCGAGATCCCGCGCGCGGTCCGCTCGGGGCAGGTGCAGATCGGCGAGTTCTTCCTGTCGATCATGAACAACGACAACCCGGCCTTTGGCGCGGATTCCCTGCCGTTCCTCGCCACCTCCTATGACCAGGCGGAAAAGCTTTGGACGGCGCAGAAGCCCGTGATCGAAAAGCTGCTGGAAAAGCAGGGGATGATGGTGCTTTACGCGGTGCCGTGGCCGCCGCAGGGCCTTTACACCAAGAAGCCGATCCATTCGGTGAAGGATCTCGCGGGCCTCAAGTTCCGGTCCTACAACGCGACGCTGGAAAGCTTTGCCAAGGCCGCCGGAATGGCGCCGACGCAGGTCGAGGTGCCGGACATCCCGCAGGCGTTCTCGACCGGCCGGGTCGAGGCGATGATCACCTCGCCCTCCACCGGCGTGAACTCCAAGGCGTGGGACTTCCTGAGTTACTACACCGATATCCAGGCCTGGCTGCCGAAGAACATCGTGGTCGCGAACAAGCGCGCCTTCGACCACCTGCCGAAGGACGAGCAGAAAGCCGTGCTGGAGGCCGCCGCCAAGGCCCAGACCCGCGGCTGGGAGATGTCGAAGAAGGAAACGGTCGAACAGACCAAGGCGCTTGCCGCCCATGGCATCCACGTCGAGAAGCCGACGCCCGAACTTGAGAAGGGCCTCAAGGAGATCGGCGCCAAGATGCTGACCCAGTGGAAGCAGAAGGCCGGCGCCGAGGGCGCGGAGCTTCTCAAGGCCTACCAGCAATAAGTCACACGCGGGCGGCACCGGAGGGCGCCGCCCGTTCCATTGGCAGGGACAGGGGAGCAACGCGATGCGCAAGGCTCTGGACGCGCTCTATCGGCTCAGCGGAGGGTTGGCCGCCTTCTTCATCGTGGCGATCGTGGTGGTGGTGCTGGCACAGGTCTGCCTGAACCTCGCCGACAAGATCATGGCCGGGCTGGGGATGGGGGCCGTGGGCCTGACGATCCCGTCCTATGCCGAGTTCACCGGCTACTTCCTCGCCGCCTCGACATTTCTCGCGCTGGCCTACACGCTGCGTGGCGGCGGCCACATACGGGTGACCCTGGCGATCCAGTTCATGCCGCAGGGCCTGCGCCGGGCGACCGAGGCGCTGGTGCTCGCGGTGGCCACGCTGATGACCGGCTTCGCGTCATGGCACATGGTGCTTTATGTCCACGACAGCTGGTCCTATGGCGACATGTCCTCGGGCATGGTGCCGGTGCCGATCTGGATCCCGCAGGCACCGCTGGCCATCGGCCTCGTCATCCTCACCATCGCGCTTCTCGACGACCTCGCCCAGATCCTGACCGGCCGCGCGCCGAGCTTCGAGGGCAAGGACGAGAGCCTTCTGAGCGAGTAGCCCCATGTCGATCCTCACCCTCTCGGCGCTGTTGCTGGCGCTTCTGTTCCTGATGCTGGGGCTGGGCCTCTGGGTTGCCTTCTCGCTGATCGGCGTGGGCCTCGCGGCGATGACCATCGGCACCGACTCCCCCATCGGCACGGTCATGGCGACCACGATCTGGGGCAATTCCAACTCCTGGGCGCTGGCGGCGCTGCCGCTGTTCATCTGGATGGGCGAGATCCTGTTCCGCTCGCGCCTGTCGGAAGACATGTTCACCGGACTCGCGCCGTGGATGGAGCGGCTTCCGGGCCGCCTTCTGCACGTCAACATCTTCGGCTCGGGCATCTTTGCCGCCGTGTCAGGCTCTTCCGCTGCCACCGCGGCCACCATCGGCAAGCTGTCGATCCCCGAACTGAAGCGGCGCGGCTATCCGGAGCGGATGATGATCGGCACGCTGGCCGGATCAGCCACGCTGGGCCTGCTGATCCCGCCGTCGATCATCCTGATCGTCTACGGCGCGGCGACCGAGCAATCCATCGCCCGGCTGTTCATCGCGGGGGTGCTGCCCGGGCTTTTGCTGGTGGCGCTCTTCGTGGGCTACGTCATGGTCTGGGGCTGGCTCAACCGCGACAGCCTGCCGGTCGAGGAAGGTGAGAACCTGAGCTTTCGCGAAAAGCTGAAACGCTCGCGCCGGCTGATCCCGATCGTGGTGCTGATCGCGGGCGTGATCGGCTCTATCTATGCCGGAATTGCCTCTCCCACCGATGCGGCCGCCGTGGGTGTCGCGCTGGCGCTGATACTGTCCTGGGCGTCCGGGTCGCTCAATCGTCAGACATTCGTCGAAGGCCTCATGAGTGCGACGATGACCTCGTGCATGATCGCCTTTATCCTTGCGGGTGCGGCCTTCCTGACCGTCGCCATGGGGTTCACCGGCATCCCCTCGCTGCTGGCGGAATGGATCGGCGGGCTGAACCTGTCGCCCTACGCGCTGCTTGCGGCACTGACGGTGTTCTTCATCGTCATGGGGTGTTTCCTCGACGGGATCTCGGTCGTGGTGCTGACCACCTCGGTGATCATGCCGATGGTGGAAAAGGCCGGGATAGACACGATGTGGTTCGGCATCTTCGTGGTGATCGTGGTCGAGATGAGTCAGATCACCCCGCCCGTGGGCTTCAACCTGTTCGTGCTGCAATCGCTGACCGGGCGCGACATCCTGACCGTCGCCCGCGCCGCCCTGCCCTTCTTCCTGCTGATGCTGGTCGCGCTGGCCCTCGTCACGCTGTTCCCGGGCATCGCGACCTGGCTGCCGAACCACATGTAGCCCCCGAACGCCCGCGTTTCCCACACGAAACGCGGGCGTTTCTTGCCTGTCTTCCCCTCGGATGGCATCATGGCGGCAAGACGGAGAGGAGCCCGCCATGTCCACACCCCCCAAGACCCAGCCCAAGACACCGGAGGCCGCGATCGTCTCGTCCGCGCATCTCGCGGGCGACGGCCCCGGCTGGCAGATGAGCGAGCTGGAATACGCGCTGACCATGGCCAACAACGCCTTTTCGCGCTGGATGCTGCATTGCATGGCCGCGCTCGGGCACAAGGATTTCAACCCGCTCGACATCCTGATCCTGCACAACGTCAACCACCGCACCAAGGAAAAGCGGCTGATCGACGTGGCATTCATGCTCAACATCGACGACACCCACACCGTGAACTACGCACTGAAGAAGCTGGTACGCGCGGGCCTGGTGGAGGGGCGCAAGATGGGCAAGGAAATGTTCTACCAGACCACGCCCGAGGGCGCCGATCTGTGCACCCGTTACGGCAAGCTCAGGCGCACATGCCTGCTCGAGGCGACCGAGGCCTCGGGCCGCGACTATGACGAGATCAGCCATGTCGCCGCGGTGCTGCGCAGCCTCTCGGGCCTTTACGACCAGGCCTCCCGCGCCGCGGCCTCGCTCTAGCCGCCCCGGGGCATCCATCCCCTGGCCGCACCACTTTCATCCCCGGTGAAGACGCACGTTTGACGTGTGGGTCACTTGGGGTAAGGTGGCGCCTGTGGTGGGCCGGGGTGAGACACACTGCGGACAAAGGCAAGAACATGGGTATCAGGACCGAGGCGACCACGCTTGAGGGGGTCGTTGTCGTCACCCCGGACAGATTCGGCGATTCGAGGGGCTTCTTCTCAGAAAGCTGGAACTGCAACACTTTCGCCGCGGCCGGCATCACCACCCCCTTCGTGCAGGACAACCACTCCTTCTCGGCCAGCCGGGGCACGGTCCGCGGCCTGCATTTCCAGGCCCCCCCTCACGCGCAGGCAAAGCTGGTGCGTTGCAGCCGTGGCCGCCTGTTCGACGTGGCAGTCGACATCCGCAAGGGATCGCCCACCTACGGCCAGTGGACCGGGGCCGAACTCTCGTTCGAGAACGGGCGCCAGATGATGATCCCCGCGGGGTTCCTCCACGGCTTCGTCACGCTCGAGGACGATGTCGAGATCGCCTACAAATGCTCCGACTACTACGCCCCCGATTGCGATGGCGCGGTGCGGTTCGACAGCCCCCAGATCGGCATCGACTGGGGCATCGCCCCGGGCAGCGCGGTGTTGTCCGACAAGGATGCCCGGGCCATGGATTTCGCCGATTTCGACTCTCCGTTCACCTACGGAGGCGCGGCATGAAGATCCTCGTGACCGGCGGCGCGGGGTTCATCGGCTCCGCGGTGGTGCGGCTTGCGGTGGCGCGGGGCCACGAGGTGGTGAACCTCGACGCGCTGACCTATGCCGCCTGCCTCGACAACGTGGCCGAGGTAGCCGACAGCCCGCTTTACGCGTTTGAGCACGCGGACATCCGCGACCGCGCCACGCTGGACCGGGTGTTCGCGGCGCATCGGCCCGACGCGGTGATGCACCTCGCCGCGGAAAGCCATGTCGACCGCTCGATCGACGGCCCCGGCGCGTTTGTCGAGACCAACGTTACCGGCACCTACAACATGCTGGAGGCCGCCCGGGCCCACTGGATCCACGCGGGCCGGCCCGACACCTTCCGCTTTCACCACATCTCGACCGACGAGGTTTACGGCTCCCTCGGCGCGACCGGCAAGTTCACAGAGGTCACGCCCTACGATCCGCGCAGTCCGTATTCCGCGTCGAAGGCGGCGTCGGACCATCTGGTCCGGGCCTGGCACGAAACCTATGGCCTGCCCGTCGTCCTGACCAATTGCTCCAACAATTATGGGCCGTTCCACTTCCCCGAAAAGCTGATCCCTGTGGTCATCCTGAACGCGCTGGCCGGGCAGCCGATCCCTGTCTACGGTCGTGGGGAGAACGTGCGCGACTGGCTGTTCGTCGAAGATCACGCAGACGCCCTGCTGACCGTGCTGACCCGCGGGCGGTCCGGGCGCAGCTACAACATCGGTGGCGAGAACGAGGCGCGCAATATCGATCTGGTGCGGACGATCTGCGCGCTGCTCGACGAGATGCGCCCCGGCGCGGCGCCGTATGCCGGCCAGATCGCCTTCGTCACCGACCGGCCCGGCCACGATGCGCGCTATGCCATCGACCCCGGGCGGATCCGCGAGGAGCTGGGCTGGCGCCCCTCCGTCACGCTCGAGGAGGGGTTGCGCCGCACGGTGCGCTGGTATCTCGACAACGAGGGCTGGTGGCGTGCGCTGCAGAACCGCGCGGGCGTGGGCCAACGACTGGGAACCGGGACATGAGCGTGCTGATCTTCGGAGAAACCGGCCAGCTTGCCCGCGAACTGGCGCATCTTCTGCCGGGGGCGCGGTTCCTCGGCCGGGACGCGGCGGACCTGCGCGATCCCGCGCTCTGCGCCGGGATCGTCGCGACCACCGACGCCGCGGCGGTGATCAACGCCGCCGCCTACACGGCCGTCGACCGCGCCGAGACCGAACCGGAGATTGCGGCAACCGTGAACGGCCTGGCACCAACGGCGATGGCCCGGGCAGCGGCCGCGCGGCGGATCCCTTTCCTGCATGTCTCGACCGACTACGTCTTCGACGGATCCGGCGCCGCCCCGTGGCAGCCGCAGGCGGAAACGGCGCCGCTGGGCGCCTATGGCCGCACCAAGCTTGCGGGCGAAAACGGGGTGCGGGCGGCGGGCGGGGTGCACGGGATCCTGCGCACCTCCTGGGTGTTCTCGGCCCATGGCGCGAATTTCGTCAAGTCGATGCTGCGGCTCGGGGCGGAGCGCGACAGCCTGCGGGTGGTCGCCGATCAGATCGGCGGGCCCACGCCGGCGGCGGCGCTCGCCGCGGCGCTGGTCACGATGGCCGACGCCCTCCTCCGTGACCCGGGGCTGAGCGGCACCTATCATTTCGCCGGCGCGCCGGAGGCAAGCTGGGCCGATTTCGCGCGCGAGATCTTCGCCCGGGCGCATCTCGGCTGCAGGGTCGAGGATATTCCCGCCACCGCCTACCCGACCCCCGCAGCCCGGCCCGCGAACTCGCGGCTCGATTGCACCGCGACCGAGGCCGCCTTCGGCATCGCGCGGCCGGACTGGCGGCCGGGGCTGAACGATGTGTTGACCGAACTGGGGGCGCTGACATGACCACGCGAAAGGGCATCATTCTGGCCGGCGGCTCGGGCACGCGGCTCTACCCCGTGACCATGGGCATCTCTAAGCAATTGCTGCCGGTCTACGACAAGCCGATGATCTACTACCCGCTGACGGTCTTGATGTTCGCGGGCATCCGCCAGATCGCGATCATCACCACGCCCCAGGATCAGGCGCAGTTCCAGCGCCTGCTGGGCGACGGAAGCCAGTTCGGTCTCTCCTTCACCTGGATCGTGCAGGAGCGCCCCGAAGGCCTGGCCCAGGCCTACCTCTTGGCCGAGGATTTCCTGGCCGGCGCCCCCTCGGCCATGGTGCTGGGCGACAACATCTTTTTCGGGCACGGCCTGCCCGAAATCCTCGCCCGGGCCGATGCGCAGGCAAGCGGCGGAACGGTTTTCGGCTACCGGGTGTCGGATCCGGAGCGCTACGGCGTGGTCGGTTTCGACGCCGCGGGCAACGCCCGCTCGATCGTCGAGAAACCCGCGCAACCGGCCTCGAACTACGCGGTGACGGGCCTTTACTTCCTGGACGGCACGGCCCCGCAAAGGGCGCGCAAGGTCGCCCCCTCAGCCCGGGGAGAGCTGGAGATCACGGACCTGCTGGAGCAATACCTGCAAGACGGCAGCCTGACCGTCAGCCGCATGGGCCGCGGCTACGCCTGGCTCGACACCGGAACCCATGCAAGCCTGCTGGACGCGGGAAACTTCGTCCGCACATTGGAAGAACGGCAGGGCCTTCAGGTCGGCGCGCCGGACGAGATCGCCTACCAGAAGGGCTGGATCAGCACGCAGGACCTCAGGGCGCGGGCCGAGACCTTCGCCAAGAACAGCTATGGAAAATACCTGATGGATCTGGCCCGGGACTGACCGCCCCGGCCGACACCGTCGCGCCCGTGCGCCCTCCCGGCGGGGGGCGCAATTTCACCAGATCACCACGCACCGCCCTGTCGGACAGCCCTGTCCGGACCGCCGCAATCGTGCCCCGACCCTACGGCCCGGAAAAACAACGCATCCCTTTCTTCTGAGCGAAAATATCCCACGGGGGTCCGGGGGTGTGAAACCCCCGGTGACCGTCCCCCGCCAAGCCGCATCCCGACTGGTCTCCCGCGTTCAGGCCGATACCATCTTCCGCAGGACCGGCGCCAGCGCGCGGGCGACTTCGGCATGCACCGCGGGCCCCGGAAGCTCGCTCGCCGCCGCCTCGTCGAGGGCCGAGAGCACCATGCCCTGATTTCCCGCTTCCCGCGCGGCGGGGGATGAGATCACCTCGATCGTCTCGGTCGCATGCACGGCCACCGCCGCGATCATGTCGCGATCGACGAGGATCGGCTCGCGGTCCAGGCGCGGCGCGGCGCCGCCCGCGGCCGGGGCGTGGTCCGCGGTCCACAGAAGCACCGTCTTGCCCGGGATCCGGCGCAGCAGAAGCTGCATACGTGCCACCCAGGCGGCCTTGAGCTCATCCGCGACCACTTCGAACCGCTCGGGCGACAGCTCCTGCAGCGCCCTGAGCATATGGCGGGTGAAGTGGAATTCGGTGAAATCCACCTCGCGGTAGATCGTCTTGAGCAGGGACGAGGCGCGCAGGAACCGGTCGTTGCGGCGCGGATGCACGGCATAGAAGCGGTTGGTCATGTTGTGGGCGCCCATGACCTGTACCACGGTCACCCGCGCGCTTGCACACAGATCGACGACGCCCGGATCGTTCAGATAGACGTCGACCCCCGCGTTCATGCAACCGAAGTTGACCATGCGCAGGCCGGTCGCTTCCTCGACCAGCGCCGGGTAGGGCCGCTCGATGAAGCGGCCATAGGTTTCGTTCCCGCCCAGCACCGCGCAGAAGTTTCCGTCAAGCTTGCGGCGCGGGCCGCGGAACACCAGCTTCGACTGCCCGTAGCGGCAGGGATGATAGTCGAGCGTTCCACCGCCCGTGATCTCGTACGCCATTGCACCCACCCTTGGATTGCGACTCACCTTCGCGCCCAGCATCGCCCCGGGGGGTTGCGAAAGCGCTAAGGCGCGCCGCCGGTAGGTGCCGCGATCCCTAGAATTCGCAGCACTCCGGGCAGCGCCGCCTTGCACCTATGCCGCACCGCCGCATATGGTGCGCGCGACGCGAACGAGGAGGTGGAGACGGCGCATGGCAGTTAAATCGGTAGGGATCGTCGGCGCGGGCCAGATGGGCAACGGCATCGCCCATGTCTTTGCGCTGGCAGGCTATGACGTGCTGCTCAACGACATCAGTCAGACCGGCCTCGACAAGGCGATCGCGCTGATCGACCGCAACCTCGAGCGGCAGGTCAGCCGCGGCAAGGTCACGGCCGAGGACAAGGCGGCGGCGCTGGGGCGCATCAAGACAACGCTGACGCTGACCGACCTCGGCCCCAGCGACCTGATCATCGAGGCCGCGACCGAGCGTGAGACGGTGAAGCAGGCGATCTTCGAGGATCTTCTGCCGCATCTGAAGCCCGAGACGATCCTGACCTCGAACACCTCGTCGATCTCCATCACCCGGCTGGCAAGCCGCACCGACCGGCCCGAGAAGTTCATGGGCTTCCACTTCATGAACCCGGTGCCGGTGATGCAGCTGGTGGAGCTGATCCGTGGCATAGCGACGGACCAGGAGACCTATCAGACCCTGCTGGGCGTGGTGGAGAGCCTGGGCAAGACCGCGGCGAGCGCCGAGGATTTCCCGGCCTTCATCGTCAACCGCATCCTGATGCCGATGATCAACGAGGCGGTCTATACGCTCTACGAGGGCGTGGGCAACGTGAAGTCGATCGACGAGTCGATGAAGCTGGGCGCGAACCATCCGATGGGGCCGCTGGAACTGGCCGATTTCATCGGGCTCGACACCTGCCTCGCGATCATGAACGTCCTGCACGAAGGGCTGGCCGATACCAAGTACCGCCCCTGCCCGCTGCTGACCAAGTATGTCGAGGCCGGCTGGCTTGGCCGCAAGACCAAGCGCGGGTTCTACGATTACCGCGGCGAGACGCCGGTTCCGACGCGCTGATCGCACCCTCGCCGTATTCGGCACAATTTCCGCCGGTCAGCGGCAGGATTTCGAGGGGGCCGATGCGGATCGGCCCCCTCGCCAGCTTCACGCGGGGCCACGCGTAGGGGCTGCAAAGCCGCCGGTGCCTACCTCAGCGCTCCGTCTATCGCCCCGGAAAAGTCCGCACTTCGTGTCAGCAAAAAGGCCATCGTGCCGGCGCGCCCTTGCGGAGGGCAGATGCGGATAGGGCCCCCAAGCGGGGGCCCTACGCAATGACAGGTCGGCGTCTGGCCCGCGGGCGGGTCAGCCCAGAGCAGCGGCCTTCACGTCGTCGTCGATGTAGGGTGCGTATTGCGCGAAGTTGTCGGCGAACATGCCCACCAGCTTGGCCGCCTGCGCGTCATAGGCCGCCTTGTCCGCCCAGGTCTGGCGCGGATCCAGCAGCGCGACGTCGACGCCCGGCACCGCCACCGGCACCTCGAAGCCGAAGTTCGGATCCTTGCGGAACTGCACCGAGTGGAGCGACCCGTCCAGCGCCGCCGTCAGGAGCGCCCGCGTCGCCTTGATCGGCATGCGCGAACCCACGCCATAGGCGCCGCCGGTCCAGCCGGTGTTGACCAGCCAGCACGACGCGCCGTGCTGCCGGATCTTTTCCTGCAGCAGCTTGCCGTAGACCTCGGGCCGGCGCGGCATGAACGGCGCGCCGAAGCAGGTCGAGAAGGTGGGCTCGGGCTCGGTCACGCCCTTCTCGGTGCCGGCCACCTTCGCGGTGAAGCCCGACAGGAAGTGGTACATCGCCTGCGCGGGCGACAACCGGGCGATCGGCGGCAGCACACCGAAGGCGTCGCAAGTCAGCATAACGATGTTCCGCGGATGCCCCGCCACCCCGGTCTCGGAGGCGTTGGAAATGAAATCCAGCGGGTAGGCACAACGCATGTTCGCGGTCTTCGAGATGTCCTCGAAGTCCAGCTCCAGCGTGTCCTCGTCCCACACCATGTTCTCGATCACGGTCGAGAAACGGCTGGTGGTGGCGTAGATCTCGGGCTCCGCCTCGGGCGAAAGGCTGATCGTCTTGGCGTAGCAGCCGCCTTCGAAGTTGAAGCTGCCCTTGTCGGACCAGCCGTGTTCGTCATCGCCGATCAGGATGCGCGCGGGATCGGCCGACAGCGTGGTCTTGCCGGTGCCCGACAGACCGAAGAACACCGCCGCATCCTCGGGGTTGCCCGGCGCGTGGTTGGCCGAGCAGTGCATCGGCATGACACCCTTGGCCGGCAGCATGTAGTTCAGCAGCGAGAATACCGATTTCTTGTTCTCGCCGGCATATTCCGTGCCGCCGATCAGGATCAGCTTCTTGTCGAAGTTCAGCGCGATCACGGTCTCGCTGCGCACCCCGTGACGTTCCGCGTCGGCCTTGAAGCTGGGGCAGTTGATGATCGTGAACTCGGGCATGAAGCCGTCAAGCTCCTCGCGCGCGGGACGGCGCAGCAGGTGCCGGATAAAAAGGCCGTGCCAGGCCAGCTCGGTCACCAGGCGCACGTCGAGGCGGTAGGTCGGGTCGGCCCCGGCGTAGAGATCCTGAACGAAGTAGTCGCCGCCCTTCATGTGGGCGATCATGTCGGCGTAGAGAACGTCGAAGGACTCGGGCGACAGCGGCTTGTTGTTTTCCCACCAGATATCGTTCTCGACGCTGGGCGTGCGAACCACGAACTTGTCCTTGGGCGACCGGCCCGTGTGGACGCCCGTGTCGACCAGGAAGGTGCCTCCGAGACCGAGCTTGCCCTCGCCGCGCTTCACGGCCGCCTCCACCAGAGCAGGTTCGATCAGGTTGTAATAGACATTGCCGAGCCCCTCGATCCCCTGGTCTTCCAAGCGTTGGGCCGGGTTAACGCGTCCGTTCGTCATCTGTAGGCTCCTGATGCCAGCCGTGGTGGCATTCCAAATGCAATCCGTGACGGCCCTGTTCCGGCTAGGGCTGCGGAACGTGCCGGCCGGTCCTCCTCCGGGCCGACAAGGCCTATTAACATGCGGTTACAAAGTTGGAACAGGACGCTTTGCCACCGTTAGCGCAACCAAGCGAACGATAGCGCAACCATCCCGGAAAGGTGAGGCAAATTAGTCAATGCTTCGGAAATTTCGCCTCTTCTGAAGGCGCATCGGGCAGGTGATTCGCAGTTTGCAGTTGATTCCGTGGCGGATAGTCCGGACAATGTGGCAAAAAGCAGGCAAATCAGAGCAGAACGAGGAAATGGTTACATGTCGCGTATTGCGCTCGTGGATGACGACAGGAATATCCTGACGTCGGTTTCGATGACCCTCGAGGCCGAGGGGTTCGAAGTCGAAACCTACAACGATGGCCAGTCGGCCCTCGATGCCTTTAACAAGCGGCTGCCCGACATGGCCGTTCTGGACATCAAGATGCCGCGCATGGACGGCATGGACCTGCTGCAGCGGCTGCGCCAGCGCACCACGATGCCGGTCATCTTCCTGACCTCCAAGGACGACGAGATCGACGAGGTTCTCGGTCTGCGGATGGGGGCGGACGATTATGTCAAGAAACCGTTCAGCCAGCGCCTGCTGGTCGAACGTATCCGCGCACTGCTGCGCCGGCAGGAGGCGTTGGGATCCGGCGAGGTCGCGGTCACCGAGGAAACCAAGGTGATGGAGCGCGGCAGCCTGACGATGGACCCGCTGCGCCACGCGGTCAGCTGGAAGGGCAAGGACGTGTCGCTGACCGTGACCGAATTCCTGCTGCTTCAGGCCCTGGCACAGCGCCCCGGCTTCGTCAAAAGCCGCGACCAGCTGATGGACATCGCCTATGATGACCAGGTCTATGTCGACGACCGCACCATCGACAGCCACATCAAGCGGCTGCGCAAGAAGATGCGCACGGTAGACGCCGACTTCTCGGCGATCGAAACACTCTACGGCATCGGCTACCGCTACAACGAAGAATGACAGTGTCGTCATGACCCTCGCCTCGCGCTTCGATTCACAAGATTCAGCCGCCCCGAAGTCATCCGCGAAGCCGGGGGCAAAAGCCGCCGGCAGCAGCGGCGACGTCCTGCTGGGCGAAGACTGGGTCGCGTCGGACGCCGACCCCGAGGCGCGCGCACGCCACAAGCGGTCGCGTCTCGTGTCGCTCAACCGCTCACCGCTGGCGCGCAAGATCATCACCTTCAACCTGATGGCGCTGATCCTGCTGGTGGCGGGGGTGCTCTACCTCAATCCCTTCCGTGACAGCCTGGTGCAGCAGCGCGAGAATGCGCTGGTCGCGCAGGCCGGGTTGATCGCCTCGATGGTCGAAAACAACCTTCCTGCCGGCGGCATGGCCGCGCCGGACGCGGGCCCCGCCGTTGCCGCGACGGCCAGACTGGCGGCCGGCAGCCTCGCCCACGGGGTTGAGCTGTTCCTCTACGATGCGGACGGCATGCAGCTCAGCCAGGCGGTCGGGCAGGCCAAGGCCGCCCCCCTGACCGGCGTTGCCGGCAAGGGGGAACGCAACACCGTGATCACCAGCTTCCTGAACTGGATCTGGGACGGGATCTCGGGCGTCCTGACGCCCGACCGCGGAACGGAGCCCGGCTACAACGCCGCCGACCAGGCCCGCGCGCTGGTGGCCGCCGCCGCGAAGGGCACCACCCAGGTCAACACCGGCACCAATTCGAAGGGCGCCACGATCTTTGCCGTCGCCACCCCGATCGTGCGGGCCGGCAAGGTGGTGGGCGTCGTCGCCGCGACCTCCGCCGCCGGCGAGATCGACCAGCTCGTCCGCTACGAGCGCGAGCAGGTGCTGCAGATGTTCGTCATCGCCATCCTCGTGTCGGTCGGGCTGTCGCTGGTGCTGGCCTCGACCATCGCCAACCCGCTGTCCGACCTCGCCGCCGCAGCCGAACTGGGCCGCGACCGGCAGGCCCGCAAGATGAGCCCCGCGCGCGTGCGCATCCCAGACCTCGCCGCCCGCCCGGACGAGATCGGGCGCCTGTCGATCGCCCTGCGTGGCATGGTGGCCGCGCTTTACGACCGGATCGAGGCGAACGAACAGTTCGCCGCCGACGTGGCGCACGAGATCAAGAACCCGCTTGCCTCGCTTCGATCCGCCGTGGCCTCGATGCGGCTGGCCAAACGCGACGACCAGCGCGAGAAGCTTCTGGGCGTGATCGAGCATGACGTGCGCCGCCTCGACCGCCTGGTCAGCGAGATCTCGAACGCCTCGCGCCTCGACAGCGAACTGGTGAAGGAAGAGGAAGAACAGTTCAACCTGCTGAAGATGCTGGGCAACCTCGGCGACTACCTGGGCAAGGAAGCGGCGCAGAAGGGGGTGGATTTCATCACCGACCTGCCCTCGCAGCCGATCCTGGTGCACGGGCTCGAGGCGCGGCTGGCGCAGGTCTTCGTCAACCTGATCACCAACGCCGTGTCCTTCTGCGAAGATGGCGACGCGGTGCGGGTCTGGGCCCGCCAGCGCGAGAACCGCGTTCTCGTGGTGGTCGAGGATACCGGCCCGGGCATCCCGGATCAGGCACTCGGCAAGATCTTCAAGCGGTTCTACTCGGAACGTCCGCCGGGGCAGTTCGGCGACCATTCGGGCCTTGGCCTGTCGATTTCCAAGCAGATCGTCGAGGCGCATGGCGGCGTGATCTGGGCCGAGAACATCCGCCCGACCGACGCCGATGCCACCTCGGAGCCGCTTGGCGCCCGCTTCGTCGTGGGTCTGCCGGTGTGACGCCGGCCGCCCCCGACGCCCCGCGAAAGGCCTCTCCGCCTCCGGACGCCGAAACCATGATCCACGCTTCCTGCGTCGCGCTCGAAGGGCGCGGCGTTCTCATTCTCGGGCCCTCGGGGGCCGGCAAGTCGGCGCTGGCGCTGCAACTGATGGCGCTTGGCGCGCGGCTGGTGGCCGACGACCGCACCAGCCTGATGCCGCGCGGCGGGCGGCTGATCGCGCGCGCCCCCGCGGCCATCTTCGGCCGGATCGAGGCCCGCGGCATCGGCATCCTGGCCGCCGACGCGCTGGACGAGGCCGAGATCGCCCTTGCCGTCGACCTCGGCGCGACCGAGACCAGCCGCCTCCCGCCCGAGCGCGTCTTCACCGCGCAGGGGTGCGCTGTGCCGCTTTGTCACGGCCCCGCGACTGGCCATTTCCCTGCCGCACTGGTGCAATATCTTCGGGCAGGTCGGATCGCATGAGGCACGAAATGAGCACGGGCGAGGCCGGACATCGGCTGGTGCTGGTCACCGGGCCTTCGGGCGCCGGGCGCTCCACCGCGATTGCCGCGCTTGAGGATCTTGGCGCCGAGGCGATCGACAACCTGCCGCTCAGCCTGGTCCCCCGGCTGCTCGACGGCCCGCCGCTGGCCCGCCCGCTGGCCCTTGGCATCGACGTGCGCAACCGCGATTTCAGCGCCTCCGCCACGATCGATCTGATCGACACCCTCACCCGCCGCCCCGACGTCGCGCTGGAGCTTCTGTTCCTCGACTGTACCGAGGACGAGCTGATCCGCCGCTACGCCCAGACCCGCCGCCGTCATCCGCTTGCCCCCGATGGCGACCCGGCGCAGGGCGTGCTGCGCGAGGCCGACCTGTTGACACCGATCCGTGCCCGGGCCGACGTGCTGATCGACACGTCGGACCTGACCCCGCACGACCTGCGCGCCGAACTGGAACGCTGGTTCGCCCCGGCGGATGGCGGGCCGCGCATGGCAGTGTCGGTGCATTCCTTTTCCTACCGTCGCGGGGTTCCGCGCGGGGTGGACATGATCTTCGACGTGCGCTTCCTGCGCAATCCGCACTGGGATCCGGCGCTGCGCGCGCAGGACGGACGCGACCCGGCGGTCGCCGCCTATATCTGGGCCGATCCGAACGCCGCCGCCTTCTTCGACAAGATCGTCGAGCTGCTGGCGATCGCGATGCCCGCACAGCTGGAAGAGGGCAAACCCCACCTCGCGATCGGCTTCGGGTGTACCGGCGGGCAACACCGATCGGTTGCAATGGCCGAGAAACTGGCGCATGCGCTTGCGCAGCAGGGCTGGGCGGTGTCAAAACGGCACAGGGAACTTGAACGGCGGGCGGCGAACGCGGCCCCGGAGGGACGGCCGTGATCGGCATCGTGATCGTTGCACATGGCGGCCTCGCGCGGGAATATCTCGCCGCGGTCGAACATGTGGTCGGCGCCCAGACCGGGATCCGCGCGATCACAATCGAGAACGACCACGACCGCGACGCCAAGCAGGCCGAGATCCGCCGCGCTGCGGATGAGGTCGACGACGGCTCCGGCGTGGTGGTGGTGACGGACATGTTCGGTTCTTCGCCCTCGAACCTTTCGCTTCCGGCCTGCATGCCCCGCAACCGCCGCATCCTGTACGGCGCCAACCTTCCGATGCTGGTCAAGCTGGCGAAATCGCGCCGGCTGAGCGTGCCCGAGGCAGTTCAGGCTGCGATGGAGGCCGGGCGCAAGTATATCGATTCCATGGATGTGGGCGGGGGAACGGAGAACCCATGACGGAATGCGTTCTGAAGATCGTGAACGAAAAGGGACTTCATGCCCGCGCATCGGCCAAGTTCGTCGAGGTGGTCGAGGCCCATGACGCCTCGGCCGAGGTCAGCAAGGACGGCATGGATGTGTCCGGCGATTCGATCATGGGGCTTTTGATGTTGGCAGCGTCGCGCGGAAGCACTATTGAGGTCCGGACCAGTGGCCCGGAGGCAGACAAGCTGGCCGTGGCGCTCGAGGCGCTGGTGGCCGACCGGTTCGGGGAAGACTTCTAGATGGGGCGGATCGATCCGGGGATCGAGCAGGCCCCGTGGGACGGTTCATCTGTGGCGGACCAGAGCCAAGAGCATCACAAGTACATCGGTGATCCCGACTATACGCCGTATGACAAGCGGCGGCTTTCCTATGCCGGGACCTTCACCAACCCCTGGAAATCCACCTCGATCCGCGCGATCGAGCTGGCGACGGGCAAGCTGCGCCTTCTGCACCTGATCCGCCAGTTCGAATCCCGCGGGCCCGCCCGCGGTCAGGAATTCTGGGACCGCACGCTCGACGTCATGGGGATCGACCTGCAGACCCCGGCGGAGCAGATCGCCCGGATCCCGAAGACGGGCCCGGTGGTGGTGGTCGCCAACCACCCTCACGGCCTTGTCGACGGTCTGGTGATGGGCTGCCTCGTCGGCCGGGTCCGTCAGGATTTCAAGATCCTGACGCGGTCGCTGCTGACCGGGATCGAGGAAATCGCCTATCACATGGTCCCCGTGCCCTTCCCGCACGAGGAAGACGCCCAGCGCAAGGGGCTGGAGATGCGCCGTCATGCGATGGATCATCTCAAGAACGACGGCGTGGTGATCCTGTTTCCCTCGGGCCAGGTCGCGGCGTCGGAAACATGGTTCGGCCCGGCGGTCGAAGCCGACTGGAACCCCTTCACCGCCAAGATGGTGCTGCGTTCGGGCGCCACGGTGCTGCCGATCTACTTCCCCGGCCAGAACTCTCGCGCCTACCAGATCGCCAACAAGCTTTCGCCCACGCTGCGGCAGGGCCTGTTGCTGCATGAGATCAAGTACGCGCTGAACCGCCCGCAGGCCCCCGTGATCGGTGCCCCGATCGCGCCCGAGGCGCTTCAGGAATGGTCGTCTAACCCGCGCGGTTTCATGGCCTGGATGCGGGAACAGACGCTGGCCCTCGGGTCGAACTGAGCCGCCGGGTGCCCCCCGGTAGGGTGCGGTTGAACGCACCCTACGAAAAGATCTTTCTCAGTGTGCGCCGTAGCTTCCCAGTGCCGAGATCCGGGCTCGGAAGACCCAGATCTGGTACCAGTTGTAGACCAGGATCACCGGGAAGAACCCGCCCATCGCCAGCGTGAAACTCAGCAGCGACAGCGACGGATCGGCCGCGTCGTAGATCGTCCACGTCCCCGGCACCAGCCACGGGAAAAGCGTCAGCCCGACGGTCAGCATCACCGAGGCGGTCGCGACCGCGTACCAGAGCATCGATTCGAGGTCGCGGTCGCGGTGCGCCGCTTCCCACATCTTCCAGACCGTGAACACGATCCACAGCCCGGCCAGCGCGAAAGCCCACCAGAACGGCCCGGCCCAGCGGGCCGAGACCCAGTCGAACGCGCTGAACATCCAGATGCCCGAGATCACGACCGACACGACCAGCAGCGCCATCGAGACGTTCAGCCACGGCTTGACGATATGCCGCTGCGGACTGTCAAGCGTGAACCGCGCCCGCAGGTAGAGCGCGCCGGCCATCACCGAGGCGATCACCCCCGCCACCCCACACCACAGGCTGAACGGCGTTATGCAGTCGAAGAGGCCGCCCTCGAACACCCGGTGGATGCCGCCGCCCGCATAGGTCACGTGAACGTTGGTCAGCGGCACGCCCTGCAGGACCGCACCCCCGGCAAGGCCGATCCCGAAGGCCGTGACCAGGGAACCGAAGCCGAAACCGAAGCCCCACCAGCGCTTGGACCGTTCGGCATGGTGGTGAAACTCGATCGAGATCGCCCGCACCAGGATGGCGAGCAGCAGGATTGCGAGCGGCAGCGCGAGGTAGTGGAAGATGGAGCCATAGACCAGCGGGAAGCCCCCGAACAGGATCCCGCCCGCGACGATCAGCCATGTCTCGTTGGCGTCCCAGGTGCCGGCCATCGCGGCCATGATCCCGTCGCGTGTCTGGTTGTCATTGTGGAACAGCGACAGCACCCCGGCGCCAAGGTCGGCCCCGTCGAGGATCAGATACATCCCCACGCTCAGCGCCAGCGCCAGCGCCCAGGCCAGCGACAGCAGGTTGTGGGTTTCCATCGCGCGGTTCAGCAACTGGTGCTTCTGCGCGGCGCTCAGCGCCGGGTCCGTCTGGGACGACATCCCCTTGAGCGTGGTGAACGACATGGGAAGGTTCCGCGCCGCCGCCTTCGCTGCCGCCTCGGCCGGATTTGCAGAGGCGCTTGCGACAGCACTCTGGCCCGGCTGCTGGGCTGTCGCCGTCTGCGCCGTGGCGGGCGCGGCGATGGTCATGGCGCCGAACATCAGCGCGAGGCCGACCCAAAAGGCCCTCAACAGGGTGCGGGGCGAATGGGTTCGGGGCGAATGGGTCTTGGGTTGCATATCGGTGTTCCTCATTCCCCGGGGACGGCATGCTGCTGAACCGCGGGCAGGCTGCCCAGCTGTTCGTGCCGCTCCTCGCCCTCACGCGGGATCGGGGTGGTCATGTCCGGGCCGTGACGCACGACCTTCAGGATGAAGTACAGGGTCGACACCATCACCAGCAGGCCGAAGGCGGCAAAGCCCACGAACCAGGCGATCTCGGCCCCTGCGGAAAGCGGGCTGCGCCCCTCCGACGTGCGCATCAGCCCGTAGACGACCCAGGGTTGCCGCGCCACCTCGCGCGTCCACCAGCCGGTCCAGATCGCGATATAGGGCAGCACCGGCGACACCATCGCGGCCATCAGGAACCAGCGATTGCGGCTGGCCGCCTCGACGCTCAGCCTGCCACGGAACAACAGCCACGCACCCCAGAGCGACAGCAGGAAGATCGCACCACCGGCCGCGACCATGACGCGGAAGGCATAGAACGGGATAAGCACCGGCGGCCGGTCCTGCGGCGGGATCGAATCGAGGCCCGGCACCGCGCCGTTCCAGCTGTGGGTTTCCAGAAGGCTCAGGACATGCGGGATGGTGATCGACCAGGCAGTGCCGTCACCCTTGGCGTTCGGCCACATGACGATGTGCCAGCCGGTGTTCACCGACCCGTCCGGATTGTGGGTGTGATAGTGACCTTCCATCGCTGCCAGCGCCGCCGGCTGCGCATGGGCCACGGTCTGGCCGAGGCTGTCGCCCATGAAGATCTGGAACGCCGCGACGATCACCAGTGCGGGGATCAGCGCCCGCAGCGCCTTGGTGAACATCTCGGTGTGGCGGCTCTTGTAGACGAAGAACGCGGCCACCGCGACGCCGACGACAAGGCTCTGTTCCAGCGCGGCGATCAGCATATGGGGAACTGCGGTCAGGCTGTCGTCGTTGAAGATCACCTTGAACCAGTCGGTGGCGAAGAAGTTGCCGCCGACCTCTGCCACACCCTCCGGGTCCTGCATCCAGGAATTCGCCGCGAGGATCCAGAACCCCGAGATCGACGAGGCAAGCGCCACGTTGAAGGTCGCGAACAGGTGCATGCGCCGGCCGATCTTGTGCCAGCCGAAGACCATGAGTCCGACGAACCCCGCCTCGTACATGAAGGCGGTGATCGTCTCGAACCCCAGAAGCCGGCCGAAGACCGGCCCAGCGGCGGCCGAGAACGGCCCGTAGAGGATGCCGAAGGCCAGCTCCATCGTCACCCCGGTGGCGACGCCGGCGCCGAAGTTGATGAGGAACAGCTTCTCGAAGAACCGGGTCATCCGGTACCAATGCTCGCTGTCGGTCCTCACCCAGCGCCATTCCCCGAACAAGAGGAGGACCGACAGCCCTATTGTCAGCGGCGGGTAGACGATGTGCATCGCCGTGATCAGCCCAAAGTCGATGCGGGCAAGTAGATTGGCCAAGTCGGACCCGGGCATGGAACCCTCCTTTCGGTGACGACCGTCGGCGCAGAAGATGCGCCTTCGGGTCGGGACCTAGGCCGGAGAGCCCAGAGGAAAGAGGTGACGGGTTGTCGCGTTCCGGGCCGCAGGGATCAAAAGATTTTGTCGTGCGGCGGATCGGCGCGGGGAAATCCGTACCCCGAAATGGGCCGCAAAACCCTGTAGGGTGCGTCCAGACGCACCCTATGAAAGCACGCGCCGGGGGCGCATGCGGAGAGGTCTGAAACCCGCCTCAGCGGTCGCGGAACTGCGGCTCGCGCTTCTCGAGGAAGGCGGCCATGCCCTCCTTCTGGTCCTCGGTCGCGAAGAGGCCGTGGAACAGCCGGCGCTCGAACAGCAGGCCTTCGCGCAGCGGCACTTCGTAGCTGCGGTTGACCGCCTCCTTCGCCGCCATCGTGGTGATCATCGACTTCTCGGTGATCTTGCGGGCGACTGTCATCGCCTCTTCCATCAGCTTCTTCGAAGGTACGACGCGGCTGACGAGCCCCGACCGCTCGGCCTCGGCCGCATCCATGAAGCGGCCGGTCAGGTGCATGTCCATCGCCTTGGACTTGCCGACGAAGCGGGTCAGTCGCTGGGTCCCGCCGATCCCGGCGATGACGCCAAGGTTGATCTCGGGCTGGCCGAACTTGGCATTGTCGCCGCAGATGATGAAATCGCACATCATCGCCAGTTCGCAGCCACCGCCCAGGGCGTAGCCGTTGACCGCCGCGATGATCGGCTTGCGCACCCGCAGGAGGGCCTCCGTCTCGGGGGTGAACAGGTCGCCGGAATAGACGTCGACAAAGCTCTTCTCGCTCATCTCCTTGATGTCGGCACCGGCGGCAAAGGCCTTTTCCGACCCGGTGATGACGATGCAGCGGACCTTTTCATTCGCGTCGGCCTGGGCCAGCGCGTCGGCAAGTTCGCCGAGCAGCTGGGAATTCAGCGCGTTCAGGGCGTCGGGACGATTCAGCCGGATCAGCGCGACATAGTCGTCGATCTCGACGATAAGCGTCTCGTAGGCCATGCGGAGGCTCCTTCTTGGCACACTGGGGCCGAGTCCATACCAGTCCCGGCCCGGGGATCAAGTCATCTCTCTCTCAGACAAGTTGCGACGTTGCGCTCAGCGCTGGCAGCGCGGGCAGTAGAAGGTCGATCGCCCGGATTGGACGATCCGCGCGATCGTGCCGTCGCAGCCCGGGGTGCGGCAGGGGCACCCCTCCTGCCCGTAGGCGCGGAAATCGTGCTGGAAATACCCCAACTCGCCATCCGCCTGCCGGTAGTCGCGCAAGCTCGACCCGCCCGCGGCGATCGCCTCCTCCAGCACCTGCCGGACCGCGGGCACCAGCGAGGCCACCCGCGGCGCGGCGATCCTCCCTGCCTTGCGCCGTGGGTCGATACCCACCCGGTTCAGCACCTCGCAGACGTAGATGTTGCCAAGGCCCGCCACCACCTTCTGGTCCAGCAGCGCCGCCTTCACCGGCGTGTTGCGGCCCCGGAAGCGGGCGACCAGGTACGCCTCGTCAAAGGTGTTCCCCAGCGGTTCAGGCCCTATTCCGGCCAAAAGCGGATGGGTTTCCGCGATCTCAGTCGCGATCAGGTCCATCGAGCCGAAGCGCCGCGCGTCGTTGAACGTCACCCGCGCCCCCCCCTCCATGTCGAGCACGACATGGTCGTGCTTCTCGGGCGCCGGATGCGGGTGGAAGAACGAACCGATCTGCACCCCAGAGACCTGCATCCGCCCCGACATGCCGAGGTGGATGATGAGTGTCTCGCCCGTGTCGAGATCGGCGAGGATGTATTTCGACCGCCGCCGCAACCGCTCCACCCGCGCACCGCTCAGCCGTTCGGCCATCCGTGGCGGGAAGGGCCAGCGCAGATCGGGGCGGTTGACGGCAGCCGCCTCGATCCGACGCCCCTCCATCGCGGGAACGAGGCCCCTTCGGACGGTCTCGACCTCGGGCAATTCTGGCACGTCTGCGGTCCTTCTCTCGCGGGCAATCCCGGGAGCCCCGATCGGGGCGCGACGCGGCGCGCATTGCAGCCGGGCCCGGGCGGCCTATAAGAAGGGGCAGCGGAATGAGTGGCAAGGCCCGATGGACGAGCAGCACGACAAGACGACGCACTTCGGCTTCCAGACCGTGGCCGAAGATCAGAAGGCCGGCATGGTGCATGGTGTCTTCACCCGCGTGGCCTCGCGCTACGACGTGATGAACGACCTGATGTCCATGGGCATCCACCGCGCCTGGAAGGACGCGATGATGGACTGGCTGGCGCCCCGGCCGGGCCAGCGCCTGCTGGACGTGGCAGGCGGCACCGGCGACGTCGCCTTCCGTTTCCTGAACCGCGCCCAGGGGGCCGGGGCCGTGGTCTGCGACATGACCGAATCCATGCTGGTCGAGGGCCGCAAGCGCGCCGAGGCCGAGAAGATGGCCGACAGCCTCGACTGGGTGGTGGGCGATGCGATGGCCCTGCCGTTTCCCGACAATTCCTTCGACGTCTACACGATCAGCTTCGGCATCCGGAACGTCACCCGCATCGCCGATGCGATGAAGGAAGCCTACCGCGTGCTGAAACCCGGCGGGCGGCTGATGGTGCTGGAATTCAGCCAGATCCCGAACGACCTGATGCAAAAGGCCTATGACCTGTATTCGTTCAACGTCATCCCGGTGATGGGCCAGATCGTGGCGAACGACCGCGACAGCTATCAGTACCTCGTCGAATCGATCCGCAAGTTTCCCGACCAGGAAACCTTTGCCGGCATGATCCGCGCCGCCGGGTTCGAGCAGGTGAAATACCGCAACCTCACCATGGGCATCGCCGCCCTGCACTCGGGCTGGAAGATCTGACGTGAGGGGCCCGCACAACTTCTGGCGACTGGTCCGCACAGGGGCCACGTTCGAACGGACTGGCGCGATGAAGGTCGTGCTGGAGCAGATGAACGCCCCGCCCCGCCTGCGGCTGGCGGCCCGGGTGATCGGCAAGCCCTTCGCCTGGCTGGGGCTGAAGGGCGACGAAAGCCTGCCGCCCACCACCCGCGCGATCACCGCGCTGGGGCCGGCGTACATCAAGTTCGGCCAAATCCTGTCGACCCGCCCCGACGTGGTGGGCGACGAGATCGCCGAGCAGCTACGCTATCTTCAGGACAAGCTGCCGCCCTTTCCCACCCAGCAGGCCAAGAAGATGATCGAGGAGGCGCTGGAGATCCGCGTCCCCGAGGTCTATTCCGAATTCTCCGAACCGGTCGCCGCCGCCTCCATCGCGCAGGTTCACCGCGCGCGGCTGGCCGAGACCGGACAGGAAGTGGCGGTGAAAGTGCTGCGCCCCGGGATCGACCGGGCCTTCCGCCGCGACATCGACGCCTTCTACTTCGCCGCCGACGCGATCGAATGGCTCTTGCCGTTTTCCCGCCGACTGCGCCCGCGCGACGTGATCGCGCATTTCGAGGGCGTGGTGATGGGCGAGCTGGACCTGCGCCTCGAATCCGCCGCGGCCTCGGAATACGGCGACAACACCAGGCGCGACGAGGGCTTTCGCGTACCGCAGCCGAACTGGGGCCTGTCCGCCCGCGGCGTGATGACGATGGACTGGGCCGAGGGCCTGCCGCTTGGCGACAACGACGCGCTCGACGCCGCGGGGCACGACCGGCGCGAACTGGGCGCGCGGGTGCTGCAATTGTTCCTCAACCACGCGCTGCGCGACGGCTATTTCCACGCCGACATGCACCAAGGCAACCTCAAGGTCGGCCCTGACGGTGAGGTCGTGGCGATCGACTTCGGCATCATGGGCCGGATCGACGAATACACCCGCCGCGTCTATGCCGAGATCCTCTACGGCTTCATCCGCAAGGATTACCGCCGCGTGGCCGAGGTGCATTTCGAGGCGGGCTATGTCCCGAAGGACCGCGACGTCGAGGCCTTCGCCACCGCGCTTCGCGCCGTCGGAGAGCCGATTTTCGGCATGGATGCCTCGCGCATCTCGATGGCGCGGCTGCTGAGCTACCTGTTCGAAGTGACGGAACGCTTCGGCATGCAGACCCGGACCGAGCTGATCCTGCTGCAACGCACCATGGTGGTGGTCGAGGGGGTCGCCCGCTCGCTCGACCCGCATATCAACATCTGGGAAGTCGCGCGGCCCGTGGTCGAGGGCTACATCAAGCAATACGTCGGCCCCCATGCCATGGCCCGCGACCTGGCCCATGTCGCCCGGGTCATGACGCGCTTCGGGCCGCGGCTGCCGCAAATGGTGGAAAAGGCGCTGATCCGGCAGGCCGAGGAAGAGATCGTCGAGGATTCCGAAAAGGCGCTGGGGAAATATGGCTGGATGCTGCTGGGCGCCGCGCTGATGGGCGTGGGCGTCTATATCGGCTGGCTCATCTGACGCGGTTTTCGCCGGAACAGGGCCTGTTTCCGGGTGGAGAGGCCGGGGGTTTCACACCCCCGGACCCCCGTGGGATATTTCCGCTCAGAAGAAGGATCAGTCCTTCAGCTTGCCGCGCAGGTCATAGAGCAGGTCGAGAGCCTCGCGCGGGGTGAGCTCGTCGGGGTGGATGGCGCGCAGGGCCTCTTCGACGGCGGAAGTTTTCGGCGCGGCCGGCTTCGTTGCGGGGGTGGCGGCGAAGAGGGGGAGGTCGTCGACGAGGTCGCGCTTGGCGGCCCCCCCTTCACGTTCGCCCTTTTCCAGCGCTTCGAGGACCGTGCGGGCACGGTTGACCACCGCATCGGGCAACCCTGCAAGACGCGCGACCTGCACGCCGTAGGACCGGTCGGCCGCGCCCTTGAGCACCTCGTGCAGGAAGATCACCTCGCCCTCCCATTCGCGCACGGCGACGGTGGCGTTCTCGGCGCCGGGGAGTTTGGCGGCCAGCGCCGTCATCTCGTGGTAATGGGTGGCGAAGAGAGCGCGGCAGCGGTTGACGTCGTGCAGGTGTTCGAGCACCGCCCAGGCGATCGAGAGGCCATCGTATGTGGCGGTGCCGCGGCCGATCTCGTCGAGGATGACCAGCGCGCGATCGTCGGCCTGGTTCAGGATCGCGGCGGTTTCCACCATCTCGACCATGAAGGTCGAGCGCCCGCGGGCGAGATCGTCCGAGGCGCCGACGCGGCTGAAGAGCTGGCTGACAAGGCCGAGGTGGGCACGGGCGGCGGGGACGAAGCTGCCGGCCTGGGCCAAGAGCGCGATCAGCGCGTTCTGGCGCAGGAAGGTCGATTTACCGGCCATGTTCGGGCCGGTCAGCAGCCAGAGGGCCGGGGTGTCGCCCCCGGTCAGCAGGCAGTCGTTGGCGACGAAGGGCCCCTGCCCCTGTCGCCGCAGCGCGCGTTCCACGACCGGATGCCGGCCGCCCGCGATCTCCAGCGCGCGGCTGTCGTCGACCTGCGGTTCGACCCAGTCCTCGGCCGCGGCAAGGTCGGCGAAACCGCCGGCCACGTCGATCTCGGCCAGCGCCCTCGCAGCCTCGCCGATCCGGGGCGCGCGGGCAAGGATCGCCTGTTTCAGGCTGTCATAGAGACGTTTCTCGATCTCCAGCGCGCGGTTTCCGGCATTCAGGATGCGGGTCTCCATCTCGGACAGCGGCACCGTGGTGAAGCGTACCTGGTTTGCCGTGGTCTGGCGGTGGATGAAGGTCTCGTTATGCGGCGGGGAAAGCATTTTCTCCGCATGGGTCGCCGTCGTCTCGATGAAGTAGCCCAGCACGTTGTTGTGCTTGATCTTCAGTGAGGGAATGCCCGTCTGCTCGGCGTACTCCGCCTGCATCCGGGCGATCACGCCGCGGCCCTCGTCGCGCAATTCGCGCGCCTCGTCGAGTTCCGGGTCATGGCCCGGGGCGATGAAACCGCCGTCGCGCGCCAGAAGCGGCGGCTCGGCAATCAGCGCCGCATCCAGCAGGTCGACCAGTTCCTCATGATCCACCAGGGCGCGGGCGGCGGAGTTGAGGAGCGGGGGCGCCTCGGCCGCCGCGATCGCCTCGGCCACCTCGCCCGCCTGGGTCAGGCCGCCGCGGATCGCCGCCAGATCGCGCGGGCCGCCACGGTCGAGCGAAAGGCGCGACAGGGCGCGGTCCATATCCGGCACCTTGCGCAGCCGGGTGCGCAGATCCTCGCGAAAACGGCTCTGTTCCAGCAGGAAACGCGCGGCCAGATGACGCGCGTGGATCTCCTCGAGATCGCGCGAGGGGCTGGACAGGCGGCGTTCCAGCAGCCGCCCACCGGCCGCCGTGACGGTGCGGTCGATCGCGGAAAGAAGGGAACCGTCACGCCCGCCCGAGGCGCCCACCGTGATCTCAAGGCTCCGTCGGGTCGCGGCGTCGATCTGCATCACCCGTTGTGCGCTTTCCTTCACTGGCGCACGCAGGAGCGGCAGCTTGCCACGCTGGGTCAGCTCCAGATACTCGACGATCGCCCCCATCGCCGAGATCTCGGCCCGGCTGAAGTTGCCGAACCCCTCGAGCGAGCCGACGGAATACAGCGCGCACAGCCGCTTTTCGGCCGAGGCGGAGTCGAAACTCGCCCGGGCAAGGGGGGTCAGCGCGGCCCCCGATTCAGTCACTGTTGCGGCCCGATCGGCCTCATCCGCCTCGCTCACCACCACCTCGCGGGGCGAGAGACGGGCCAGTTCCGGACCCAGCCGGTGGGGCGGGCATTCCATCACCCGAAACTCGCCCGTCGAGATATCGACCCAGGCCAGCGCCGCCGCGTCGCGCACCTCGGCAAAGGCGGCAAGGAAGTTGTGGCGCCGGGCCTCAAGGAGGCTTTCCTCGGTCAGCGTGCCGGGGGTGACCAGCCGCACCACGTCGCGCCGGACAACGGATTTCGACCCGCGCTTCTTGGCCTCGGCGGGGTCTTCCATCTGCTCGGCGATGGCCACGCGAAAGCCCTTTCGGATCAGCGTGAGCAGATACCCCTCCGCCGCGTGGACCGGCACGCCGCACATCGCGATATCCTCGCCCAGATGCTTGCCGCGCTTGGTCAGGGCGATGTCCAGCGCCTCGGCGGCCGCCGCGGCGTCGTCGAAGAACATCTCGTAGAAATCGCCCATCCGGTAGAAGAGCAGGGCATCGCTGTGCTGCGCCTTGATCTCGAGATATTGCGCCATCATCGGCGTCACAGTCTGGTCCGCGCTCACGGAAATCCCCCTTTGGTCCGGCGCGACCCTACAAAAGCCGCTCACGGGCGAAAAGCGGCAATTCCGCCGGATGGGCAGCCGTGCGCCGGGCCACTCCGCAGCGCCCGGGCAACGCCCGATTCGCCCGGGGGCCGGGCCGTCCTTGCAGGCGACGCGAAACCGTTACAGATTTGCGCAACCGGCGCGACGGAGAGCGACATCCCGACCAGGGTGGAGATCGCGGTCCGACGCCCAGCTTCACGGCCGTTTTCGGCCACCACTGTCAAGGTTTCGGGGGCGTCATGACGATATTCAACCTGGGCTCGATCAATCTCGATCATGTGTATTCGGTCCCGCATCTGCCGGCACCCGGTGAGACGCTGGCTGCGATGGCCTATTCCACCGGACTTGGCGGCAAGGGGGCGAATCAATCGGTCGCGGCGTCGCTGGCCGGGGCCGAGGTCTGCCATATCGGCGCGGTCGGCACAGACGGCGACTGGGCGCTGCAGCGGCTGGAACATTTCGGCGTCGATGCAACCAATGTCGCCTGCCTCGAGGCGCCGACCGGCAATGCGATCATCAACGTCGACCCCGCGGGCGAGAATTCCATCGTCATCTTTCCCGGCGCCAATGCGACCCAGTCCGAGGCGGCGATCGAAAGCGGGCTGGGCGGGGCCGGGCCGGGAGACATCCTGCTGATCCAGAACGAGACCTCGCACCAGGCCCATGCCGCCCAGCGGGGCCGCGACAAGGGCATGCGGGTGATCTATTCGGCGGCCCCCTTCGAACCTGCCGCCGTCGAGGCGATGCTGCCCTATATCGACCTGCTCGTCCTCAACGCGGTGGAGGCCGAACAGCTTTATCAGGCGCTCGGAAAGACGCTGGAGGATCTGCCGGTCTCGGGCGTCGTGGTGACGCGGGGCGGCCGCGGGGCAGAGTGGATTTCCGCCGGAACAGAGACGATCCGGGCGCCGGCCTTCCCGGTCACCCCGCTTGACACCACGGGCGCGGGCGATTGCTTCATCGGATCGCTGGCGGCCGCGCTGGACGCCGGCGAGGGCCCGGCCGCGGCGATGCGCTTTGCCGCCGCGGCGGCCGCCCTTCAGGTCACGCGCCCCGGCACCGCCGACGCCATGCCGACCCGGGCCGAGGTCGACGCCTTTCTGGAGGAACGCGCATGACCAAGCACGTGACCACCCATCAGGCCGAGGAAGACGCCCGCAACGAGACCCTGCTGATCCACGTCAACGGCCGGATCGTGCCCAAGGCCGAGGCGACGGTCAGTGTCTATGACAGCGGTTTCATGCTGGGCGACGGCGTGTGGGAGGGGTTGCGGCTCTATGACGGTCGCTGGGCCTTCCTCGACGATCACCTCGACCGGCTGTTCGAAGCCGCCAAGGCGATCGACCTCGACATCGGGATGGATCGGGCGGGGGTGGTGCGGGCGCTGGAGGAACTGCGCGCGGCCAACGGGATGGAAACCGACGCCCACGCCCGGCTGATGGTGACCCGCGGGGTCAAGGTGCGGCCGTTCCAGCACCCGTCGCTGTCGCGCTCCGGCCCCACGGTGGTGATCATCCTCGAACATTCGAAACCGTCCCTGCCCCGGCCCATTCGCCTTGCCACGGTGCCGCATATCCGCGGCCTGCCGATGAGCCAGGACCCCAAGCTGAACTCCCATTCCAAGCTGAACTGCATCCTGGCCTGCATCGCGGCGGAAAAGGCCGGCGCGGACGAGGCGCTGATGCTCGACGTGCATGGCTTTGTGAACACCACCAACGCCTGCAACTTCTTCATCGTGCGCAAGGGCGAGGTCTGGACCAGTACCGGCGACTACTGCATGAACGGGATCACCCGGCAGAAGGTGATCGACCTGTGCCGCGCCAACGGCATCCCGGTGCATGAACGGAATTATTCGCTGGTCGACACCTACGGCGCGGACGAGGCCTTTCTCACCGGCACCTTCGGGGCGCAAACGCCGGTGGCGGAAATCGACGGCCGGGTGATCGGCGAGGGCCGAATGGGCCCGGTGACGGAACGTATCCGAGGCCTCTACAAGGCCCTGATCGAGGCCCGGGCCTGATGCGTATCGCCATGTGGTCCGGCCCGCGCAACCTGTCGACCGCGATGATGTATGCCTTCGCGCAGCGCGCCGATTGCGCCGTCTGGGACGAACCGTTCTATGCCGCCTACCTCAAGGTGACCGGCATCGACCACCCGATGCGGGACGAGATACTCGCCGCCGGCGAGACCGACCCCAACGACGTGGCAGAGGCCTGTATCGGGCCAATTCCGCAGGGAAAGAGCCTGTTTTACCAAAAGCACATGGCCCAGCACATGGTCGCCGGCATGCCGCTGGACTGGGCCGACCGGGTGACGAACGTCTTCCTGATCCGCCATCCGGCCTATGTGGTGGCAAGCTATGCCAAGAAGCGCGAGGCGCCGGTCGAGGAGGATCTGGGCTTCGTCCGGCTGGCCGAACTGTTTGACCGGCTGGGGGGTGACGCGCCGATCGTTGTCGACAGCGCCGACATCCGCCGCGCGCCGGTCGCGATGCTGCAAAAGCTCTGCACACGCCTGGGCATCGACTACGATCCCGCGATGACGCGCTGGCCCGCGGGCGGAAACCCGGCCGATGGCGTCTGGTCGCCGCATTGGTACGGTGCGATCCATGCCTCTACCGGCTTTTCGAAGATGGAGGGCGATCCGCCCGAACTGACGGGTGATTACGCGCGGCTGGTGGAGGAGGCGATGCCGCATTACCTGCGCATGGCAGACGCCGCGATGACGCTCTGACGCACCGCGATGGCCCCGATTCTGGTCCTCCTCGGGCGTAACAGCAACCGGCCCTGCCGCGTGATCGACCGGGTCGCGGCAGAGCTTGCCGCCCGCGGATATGTCGTGCAGCGCTTCGAGGCGCCGAAACAGCAGAACGTCCGGTTCCTGAACCAGAAGCTCGACGCCGGCATCGGGCGATATCTGCCTTGGCTCCGATACCCCAAAGGCCCGGCGGCCCGATGCGCGCGCACCCTGGCCAAGGGCTTTATCCTGCTAGTCCACCCGCGAAGGTGGCGGCATTTTATCGACAGGATGCTCGGGCAGGCCGGGGCGCGTGCCGCGCTTCGCCGTTCGTTAGCGCATCATGCGCCGGGGAAGGTCGTGCTGCTCTCGCATTCCGCCGGTGGCATCCACGGCACCCGGATCGAGGCCAGCCCGGCAATCCTGTGCCACATCTGCTTTGGCTATCCGTTTCGCCACCCGAACCGGACGGACGAACCCTACCGGACTCGCCATCTCGGGGGGCTGCAAAAGCCGCTTCTGATCATCCAGGGGGATCGCGACGTCTACGGCAGCGCACAAGACGCGCGGCGCTATGCCCTGTCACGAAGCATCGAGATCCTTCAGGTGGCGACGGATCATGACTACGAAGGGATCCCCGAGGAGGGCGTGAGGGCACTCCTCGGAGAAATAGACCGGTTCCTGGCGGCCGTTGTCAGCGACCTTTCACCCGGGCGTTCCGGTTCGCCCAGAGCTTCAGTCGCAGCGCGTTGAGCTTGATGAAGCCCTGCGCATCCTTCTGGTCGTAGGCGCCCGCGTCTTCCTCGAAGGTCACATGGGCCTCGGAGTACAGCGAGTGGTCCGACCAGCGCGCGACCGTGCGGGCCGAGCCCTTGTAAAGCTTCACGCGGACGGTGCCGGTGACGTGCTCCTGGCTCTTGTCGATCAGCGCCTGAAGCATCTCGCGCTCGGGCGAGAACCAGAAGCCGTTGTAGATCAGCTCCGCATAGCGCGGCATGATCGAATCCTTCAGGTGCCCCGACCCGCTGTCGAGGGTGATCTGCTCGATCCCGCGGTGCGCTTCCAGCAGGATGGTGCCGCCCGGGGTCTCGTAGACGCCACGCGATTTCATCCCGACGAAGCGGTTCTCGACCAGATCGAGGATGCCGACGCCGTGCTTGCCGCCCAGCTCGTTGAGCTTGGTCAGGATCGTCGCCGGGCTCATCGCCTCGCCGTTGATCGCCACCGCGTCGCCCTTCTCGAAGGTGATCTCCACCATCTCGGGCTCATTCGGCGCATCTTCAGGGCGCGTGATGCGCTGCAGCACGTAATCCGGCGCCTCTTCGCCAGGGTTCTCCAGCACGCGGCCCTCGGAGGAAGTGTGCAGAAGGTTCGCGTCGACCGAGAACGGCGCCTCGCCGCGCTTGTTCTTGGCGATCGGGATCTGGTTCTGTTCTGCGAATTCCAGAAGCTTCGTCCGGCTGGACAGATCCCATTCGCGCCACGGCGCGATCACCTTGATCGACGGGTCCAGCGCATAGGCCGAAAGTTCGAACCGCACCTGATCGTTGCCCTTGCCGGTGGCGCCATGGGCCACGGCATCGGCGCCGGTCGCATGCGCGATCTCGACCAGCCGCTTGGAGATCAGCGGGCGGGCAATCGACGTGCCCAGCAGGTAGAGCCCCTCGTAAAGCGCATTGGCCCGGAACATCGGGAAGACGAAGTCGCGCACGAATTCCTCGCGCACGTCCTCGATGTAGATGTTCTCGGGCTTGATCCCCAGAAGCTCGGCCTTGGCCCGTGCGGGCTCCAGCTCTTCGCCCTGGCCCAGGTCGGCGGTGAACGTCACCACCTCGCATCGGTATTCCGTCTGCAACCACTTCAGGATGATCGAGGTGTCGAGCCCCCCGGAATAGGCAAGCACGACCTTCTTCGGTGCAGACATGGAACCCTCCTGCATCTTGTGAACGCAGGGCGATTAGCGCGTTTATGTGCGAAGGGCAAGGAGACGGAGGTCGGCGCCCCCCTGCGCCGCGGAACCTTAAAGGCCCAGCCACTCGCGCAGGGTACGAAGCGCGGCCGGCGACAGGGTCCGCCCGCCGGTCGCGGTGTGCAACGCGGCACCCTCGGCCTGCCGGTCCGAGCGGAGCCGGGACTTGGCCGCATCGTAGGTCTCCTCAGCGGCGCCGTTGCGGGCCTGCAGCTGCGAGAATTCCGTGTCGAGTTGCTTCATATCGGCATCAAAGGATGTGGTCAGCGCCGCCTTCTCGCCTTTCAGCTGGTCCCGCCTGGCGTCATAATCGCTGTCGGACGGGTCCAGCGCCGCGATCTTCGCGTTGATCCGGGCCATGCCCGCGTCGCGGCGCCGGGTGCGCACGTCGATCGCATGTTGCGCATCGCTGAGCGCAAGCCCCGCCCGGACAAGCGCCTTTCCGGCCTCGTCGAGGTCGGCCTCCGCCGTCTCGGTGGCCCGGGCCGCGTCGCGATAGGCGGCAAGCTTGCCCACCTGGCTGTTCGGGGCGGCATTGGCCAGCGCCTCGGGGCTTGCGTGATAGGCGTTCAGCCCCTTCAACTCCGACGCGACACTGCCTTGAGACGCCTCGGGCTTGTTGCTCGCGGCCCCCGTTTTGCTCGCGCCCCCCGTCGCGCCGTGACTGCCTGCCTGACCATGGCTGCCGGAATTGCCGCCGCCATTCCCGTGGCCCCCTCCGTGTCCTCCCCCACCTCCGCCGCCGTTTCCACCGCCATTTCCGCGGGCAAGGGCGGGGGGGGCGCCGAATCCAGGCAGGCCGGGGGAAAACGACGCGAGGGCGACTGCGCCGGCGCCGATCACGAAGATCAGAATCTTACCTGGGCGCGTCATGGGGGTCCCCCGCTCGGACGTCTGTCATACGACTAACGACCGAGCGCGCCCTTGAGGTCCGCCCCCGCGCAGACAGCAGCGGAACCCCGCCGCTGTTTCCGCCTTGACCGGGGGCGCCGAAAGACCGGTTCAGCCCATGGCGCGGGCCAGCGCGCGCTCGATCAGAAGCCGGTCGATCACCACGTCCGCCGCGGGTGCATAGGGGTCGAAGGCGGCAAGCTCGGCCTCGATCGATTCGAGCGAACCGCGTGATTCGGCCCGAAGACCCAGCGACGAAAGCAGTGTCGAGATCAGGGCCATGATGATCAGGCTGCGGGGAAACATGGGTCGCATGACGGGTCCTCCTCGGTTGCGACGGGTGCGGGGCGGGAACGGCGCCCCTTGCCAGAGGCCGGGAAACCGGCCAGAGCTTTGGCATGACGGATCTGGTGGAACAGGCGCAGCGGGCGGCGACGGCCCTTCGGGAGGTGTTCGACCCAACCCCGCTGCAGCACAACGATCATCTCTCGGCCCGGTTCGGCGCCGATATCTGGCTCAAACGCGAGGATCTCTCGCCGGTGCGCAGCTACAAGCTGCGCGGGGCCTTCACCGCGATGCGAAAGGTGCGTGCGGCGAACCCGGCGCAAGGCCATTTCGTCTGCGCCAGCGCCGGCAACCATGCCCAAGGCGTCGCCTTCGCCTGCCGCCATTTCGGGGTGCGCGGCACGATCTTCATGCCGGTCACCACGCCGCAGCAGAAGATCGGCAAGACCCGGACCTTCGGCGGCGACCAGGTGGAGATCCGTCTTGTCGGGGACTATTTCGACCAGTCGCTCGCCGCGGCCAAGACCTTCTGCGCCGAGGCCGGGGCGCATTTCCTTGCCCCCTTCGACGACCCTGACGTGATCGAGGGGCAGGCAAGCGTGGCGGTCGAGATGCTCGACCAGCTTGGCCGCGCGCCGGACCTGGTGATCCTGCCGGTCGGCGGGGGCGGCCTTGCCGCGGGCGTCACCGGCTACATGGCCCGGATGGCGCCCGATACCGATTTTCGTTTCGTCGAACCGGCGGGGGGGGCCAGCCTGACGGCCGCCCTTGGCGCGGGCGCGCCGGTGACGCTGCCGCAGGTCGTGAGCTTCGTCGACGGCGCCGCGGTGGCGCGGATCGGCGACGAACCCTTCGCCCGGCTGAAACATCTCCGGCCGGAGCAGGTGTTGCTGGCCCCCGAGGACCGGATCTGCATCACCATGCTGGAAATGCTGAACGTCGAGGGCATCGTGCTGGAACCCGCGGGCGCGCTGTCGGTCGACGTCTTGCCCACGCTGCGCGAACAGATCGCTGGTAAGACGGTGGTCTGCCTCACCTCCGGGGGCAATTTCGACTTCGAGCGGCTGCCCGAGGTCAAGGAACGCGCGCAACGCTATTCGGGGGTGAAGAAATACTTCATCCTGCGACTGCCGCAGCGGCCGGGCGCCTTGCGCGACTTCCTCCAGATGCTCGGCCCCCACGATGATATCGCCCGGTTCGAATACCTGAAGAAATCGGCCCGCAACTTCGGCTCCGTCCTGATCGGGATCGAGTCGACGGAGGCCGGGAATATCGAAAGCCTCTTCGCCCGGATGGACGCGGCAGGCTTCACCTACCGCGACATCACCACCGACGAGACGCTGGCCGAATTCCTGATCTGAGGCCGCCGTCATCGCCCCGTCAGGCCGCGCTGCTCTGGCGGCACATCGCCGCGCTGCGTTCGCGGAACGCGGCGACCGACGCGCGGTAGCTGTTCAGCACCGCGCCGATGTCGACCTTTGCCGCGGCGCCCTGGGCCGCCAGCCGCTCGCCCGTCTGGCACAGCTGCGCCATCTCCGTGAACCCGAGGTTCAGCGCGCTGCCCTTGAGAAAGTGCAACTCCTCCTCGTAGCGCGCGGGGTCGGGGTCCGTCTCCAGCCGCGCCACCACGCCGTCGGTCTCCTCAAGGAAGATCTGCACGACCTCGCAGAAATCCTCTCCGCCAATTTCATCGAACAGGGTCTCGACCCGCGTCCAGTCAATCATCGTCATCTCCTTCACGGTCACAGCCACCACCCGCCCACCATGCGCCCGAGGCCTTAAGGAAGCGTTAGCCAGCGCCGACCGGCCCGCCCCCGACCGCGCTTCATCGCGCGTTAAGCGGTTTCGGGCATCGTGGCGCGACCGACGAGAACGAGGGGCAGCGTGCAGCCGTCGAATGCAGAAACAGCCGGGCCCGCCCCGGTGGACAGCGGGTCCGCGATCCGCCGGGTGCTGGTGGTCGACGACAGCCGCGCACAGCGCCGGCTGGTGTGTTCGGCCCTGTTGCGCCTGGGCTTCCAGGTGGCCGAGGCCGGATCGGGCGCCGAGGCGCTGGCCCATTGCCGCGACCACCCCGTCGACCTGATCGTGTCGGACTGGATGATGCCGGGGATGGACGGTCTGACCTTCTGCCGTGCCTTCCGCGCCCTGCCGCGCGACAGCTACGGCTACTTCATCCTGCTCACCTCCAAGAGCGAGAAGGACGAGGTGGCGCGCGGCCTCGACGCTGGCGCGGATGACTTCCTTGCCAAGCCGGTCGACCCGGGGGAGCTGCGCGCGCGCGTCGCCGCGGGAGAGCGCATCCTGGGGATGGAGCGCGAGCTGACCGAGAAGAACCGCCTGATCGGCACCCAACTGCGCGAGATCCAGACACTTTACGATTCGCTCGACCGCGACCTGATCGAGGCGCGCAAGCTGCAGCAATCGCTGGTGCGCGACCGTTTCCGCAACTTCGGCGCGGCCTCGGTGTCGCTGCTGCTGCGGCCCTCGGGGCATGTCGGCGGCGACCTCGTGGGCTTTTTCCAGATCGACCGGCGCCGGGTCGGGCTCTATGCCGTCGATGTCTCGGGGCACGGCGTCACCTCGGCGATCCTGACGGCGCGGATCGCGGGCCTGTTCTCGGCCGCGGCGCCGGACCAGAACATCGCCTTGCGCCGCCATGGCGCGGGCCACCGCGGGCGCGCGCCGTCAGAGGTGGCGGACGCGCTCAACCGGCTGCTGCTGGAAGAGATGCACACCGACCAGTACCTGACCCTGCTCTACGCCGAGGCGGACCTGGCGACCGGGCGGGTCGCACTGGTCCAGGCGGGGCATCCGCACCCAGCGGTGCAACGCGCCTGCGGCCGGGTCGAGTTCCTGGGCGCCGGCGGCCTGCCGGTCGGCCTTGTCCCCGGGGCGCGCTACCACGATGTCAGCGTCGGGCTACGCCCCGGCGACCGGCTGATCCTGATGTCCGACGGCATCACCGAATGCCCCGACCCGTCGGGCAACCAGTTGGGCGAGCCGGGAATCGCGCGCCTTCTCGGCGCGAACCACGCGCTATCCGGCCCCCGCCTCTTCGATGCCCTGATGTGGGATCTGCACGGCTTCGCCGGCGGCGCGGATTTCCGTGACGACGTGTCGGGCGTGCTGTGGGAATATCGCGGGCCCCGGCCCTGACGGCACGCCAGAAGCGACCCTGATAAGGCTCGAATACACCTGAAATCGTAGTCCGCGCGCATTAAGCGCACGTTCATTCGGCGGAGGTAGTCTGACCGCGGGTGAATGAAGGGTGATGTGATGGACGCGCATTCCAATGTGGCGCCGGTCATCATCAAGCGGAAGAAGAAAGGCGGGGGCGACGGCCATCATGGCGGCGCCTGGAAGGTGGCATATGCCGACTTCGTCACCGCCATGATGGCTTTCTTCATGCTGATGTGGCTGCTGAACGCAACGACCGAGAAACAACGCAAGGGCATCGCGGATTACTTCTCTCCGACGATCCCGGTGAACCGCGTCTCGGGCGGGGGCGAGGGCGCTTTCGGCGGCGAGAGTGTCTTTTCCGAGGATCAGATCGCCCAGACCGGCACCGGCGCCAGCAGCGTCCATCCGACCGAGGAACGCCAGGCCTCCGGCGCGCTCGGCCCCGACCAGGCGCGGAAGGATCAGCGCCGCAAGGACGACAACGCCCTCCGCTCGGTCGAGGAGACGCTGCGCGCGCTCGGCGGCGAGACCATGAGCGACGACAACATCATGCGCCACGTCGTGACCCGTCTGACAGACGAAGGGCTGATCGTCGAGCTGTTCGACCTGCCGGGGCAGCCGCTGTTCGAAGGCGAGACGAGCACGCCGACCACCCTGACCCGTGACCTCGTCGCGATGATCTCCGACGTGTTCTCGGTGGTCGAGAACCGCATCGCGCTGCGCGGTCACGTGCGCTCCTATCCCGTGGTCCTCAAGCACAACCCGGTCTGGCCGCTGTCGGTGGCCCGCGCCCAGGCCGTGCGTGGCCTGATGGAAGGCGGCCGCCTACAAGCCGAGAGAATCGAGCGCGTGACCGGCACCGCCGACCGCCAGCCCGCGGTCCGCGACCGCGCGGCGGACCGCAACAACCGGGTCGAACTCATCCTGCTGCGCGATAAACCCTGAAGGTGCGAAAATAGAGACTGTTTCACCTTGAAACGAGTCTTTGAAGTGCAAGACCCCGCCTGGCGACAGGCGGGGTCTTGCATCTTGCGGGCGTGGGGAAATGCCCCCTTCGCCCGTTAGCGCGATCTTAAGGGAGCGCCCGCAAGATGCCCGCAACAGGAGTCGATGCAGCAGAAAGGCGCGCCCATGACGATTTCCTCCTCTCTCAATGCCGGTGTCGCGGGTCTCAACGCCAACTCGGCGCGGCTGGCCTCGATCGCCGATAACATCTCGAACTCGGGGACCTATGGGTACAAGCGGGTCGAGACCGAGTTCGAATCGATGGTGATCACCAACGCCTCGGGCAGCGGCACCTATTCCGCGGGCGGTGTGCGGGCCTCCTCCGCGCGTCTCATCGACCAGCACGGGGCGCTGGTCTCGACCAGCCACCCGCTCGACATCGCGATCTCGGGGCGCGGCATGCTGCCGGTAACGCCTTCGGTCAGCCTCGGCGCCGCGACGGGTGGCGATCAGCCGATGATGATGACGACCACCGGTTCCTTCCGCACCGACAGCGAGGGCGTGCTGAAAACCGAATCCGGCCTCGTCCTGCTGGGCTGGCCCGCCGATGCCGACGGCACGATTCCCACCTTCCCGCGCGACACCGTCGCCGGGCTGGAACCCGTGGTAATCAACGCAAACCAGACCGCGGGCGACCCGACCACCAAGATGCAGCTTGGCGTCAACCTGCCCGCGACCGAGACCGAGGCAGGCGGTGCAGGCGACTCGCTCCCCCTCTCGGTGGAATATTTCGGCAACCTCGGCACGTCCGAGACGCTGGACATCACCTTCACGCCGACCGTACCGGCCACCGGCAGCTCGAACACCTGGACCATGACGATCGCCGATTCGGCGCAGGACGGCGCGGTGGTCGGGGAATACACCCTGACCTTCGATGACACGCGCGGCGATGGCGGCACGCTGGCCTCGGTCACCGCGGTGTCGGGCGGCGCCTACAACGCCACCGACGGCACGCTGGACCTGACCGTCGCGGGTGGCCCGCTGACCCTCACCATTGGCAAGATCGGCGATACCAACGGCCTCACGCAGCTGTCCGACAGCTTCGCGCCCACGAATATCACCAAGGATGGGTCGCCGGTCGGCAACCTGACCGCGGTAGAGATCGACGAGAACGGCTATATCACCGCGACCTACGACACCGGGTTCACTCGCCGCATCTATCAGATCCCGCTGGTCGACGTGCCGAATCCGAACGGCCTCTACGTCAAGAACAACCAGACCTACCAGGTCTCGCCCGACTCAGGCTCCTTCTTCCTGTGGGATGCGGGCGACGGGCCGACCGGCGCGGTCGTGGGTTACGCCCGCGAAGGCTCCACCACCGATGTCGCCGGCGAATTGACCAACCTGATCCAGACCCAGCGCGCCTATTCATCGAACGCCAAGGTGATCCAGACGGTCGACGAGATGCTTCAGGAAACCACCAACATCAAGCGGTAACAGAGACGCAGGAAGGCTGACCCATGAGCATCGGCGCCGCCCTTTCCAACGCCCTCACAGGGCTGAACGCCGCCTCGCGGGGGGTGGAGCTTGTCTCCTCCAACGTGGCCAATGCGGCGACCCCCGGCTATGGCCGGCGTGAGCTTGAGCTGACCACCAAGATGCTCGGCACGACCGGGGCGGGGGTCCAGGTGGCCGGCGTCAACCGCGTCGTCGACCAGGCGCTTCTGAACGACCGGCGTATCGCCGGGGCCTCTGCCGCCGGCGCCGCGGTGACCGCGGATTTCTATGCCGATCTCGAGTCGACGCTGGGCACACCCGATATCGAGGGGTCGGTGAGCGCCCGTATCGCGGCCCTCGACACTGCCCTGCTCGAAGCCGCCAGCGCGCCGAATTCCGACGCGCGACTGGCCTCGGTCCTCGATGCGGCGCAGGGCCTTGCGCAACAGATCAACTCCGCATCCGACAAGATCCAGGCGGCGCGCCAGGGGGCCGAACAGGCGATCGGCTCCGATGTGGAACAGCTCAACGACGCGCTGTCGCATGTCGTCACGATGAATAACCAGATCCGGTCAGAAACCGCCGCCGGCCACGATGCCTCTGCCCTGATGGATCAGCGCCAGCAGCTGATCGACCAGATCTCCGAGATCGTCCCGATCCGCGAGATTTCGCGCGATTACAACCAGGTGGCCCTGTTCACCACGGGCGGGGCCGCGCTGGTGGACGGCCAGGCGGCAAGCTTCGGCTTCGATGCGGTCAGCACGATCACCGCGGACATGACGCAGGCCTCGGGCGCGCTCTCGGGGCTGACGCTGAATGGCAAGCCGGTGGCGACCGACGGCAACATGATCGCCGGAGGTACGCTGGCGGCGCATTTCGCGCTGCGTGACGAGCGGGCGGTGACGGCCCAGGCCCAGCTTGACGGCCTTGCGCGCGACCTCATCTCGCGCTTTGCCGATCCGGCCGTCGACCCGACGCTGGCCATCGGTGACGCGGGCCTCTTCACCGATAACGGCGCGGCCCTGGATCCGGCAGACGAGGCGGGCCTTGCGGGGCGCCTCGCCGTGAATGACGCGGTCGACCCCGCCGAGGGCGGCGCACTCTGGCGGCTGCGCGACGGCCTCAACGCCACCACCCCCGGCGCGACAGGGTATTCGACCCTTCTCAACGCGCTGTCCGATGCCTTGGGGGAACGTCACACCGCGGCCAGCGGCGGGCTCAGCGCTGCCGCACTCGACCTCTCGGGCCTGGCGGCAGACCTTCTGTCGCGCGTCGGCGCAGGCCGTCAGGCGGCCGAGGGTGCAGCCAGCTACGCCGCCGCCCGCTCCGACGCTCTCCAGACGCTGGAGCTGGAAGGCGGCGTCGACACCGACGCCGAGATGCAAAAGCTTCTGATCCTTGAACAGGCCTATGGCGCCAACGCCAAGGTGATCCAGACAATCGGCGGGCTGCTCGACCAGCTCCTGCAACTTTAGGGAGGGGCCGATGGCACTCGTCTCGCTTGGCGACATGGCGCAAAGCTTCATGTTGCGCAACCAAAACACCCAGCTGAAATCCAATCTGCAGCGCCACATGCAGGAGGTCACAACCGGACGGGCCCAGGATCTGGGCAAGCGCGTCGCGGGCAATTACGCCCCCCTCGCCGGGATCGAGCGGAGCCTTGCCCGGCTTGGCGCCTATGCCACCGCGACCGACGAAGCCGCACTGATGACCGACGCGATGCAAACCGCCCTGACCTCGGTCAACGATCTGGTCGAGGGCCTGACCTCGGGTCTCTGGACCTCGGCGCAGGCGCGTCAGTCCGCGCATGTCGACGCGCTGGGGGCGGACGCCGCCAGTCGTTTCGCCAGCGCCCTGTCGCAACTGAACGGACAGGTCGGGGACCGGACGATGTTTGCCGGCACCGCGACGGATGGGCCCGCCTTGGCCGGATCAGAGACGATACTTGCCGCCCTCGACACCGCGATCAGCGGCGCCACGACGGCGGATGACGTCGCGCGGGCGGTCTCCGACTGGTTCGACGACCCCGCGGGTTTTGCCACGGTCGGCTATCTTGGCAACACGCAGGACCTTGCCCCGGTGACAATCGGCGACGGCACCCGTCTTTCGTCGGGCATCCGGGCCGACAACACGGCGATCCGCGACACGCTCAAGGGCCTCGCCATGGCGGCGATGCTCGACCGGGGCGCGCTATCGGGCGACGCCGACGGTCGCGCGAACCTCGCCACACGCGCGGGCGAAAAACTGACCGCCGCGACATCCGACCTGACCGACCTTCAGGCGCGGCTCGGCGTCAGCCAGGCCCGAATCGAGGAAGCTGCGACGCGCAACACGGCCGAGGCCTCCTCGCTTCAGGTCGCGCGCGCGGGCATCGTTTCGGTCGACCCCTACGATGCCGCAAGCGCCCTGCAGGAGACCCAGACACAGTTGGAAACGCTCTACGCGATCACCGCGCGGCTGCAGGGGCTCTCGCTGATGGATTACCTCTGATGCGCCGCCGCAGCACCGCGCTGATCGCGCTGGTCGCGGCGCTTTGCACGACCCAGCCCGTCCCTGCCGGGGCCGCCGCGATCCGGATCAAGGATCTCGTGGAATTCGACGGCGTTCGAGGCAACGACCTAGTGGGCTATGGCCTCGTCGTCGGGCTGAACGGCACCGGCGACGGGCTGCGCAACGCCCCCTTCACCGAAGAGATCATGACCAACCTTCTGGAACGGCTGGGCGTCAATGTCTCGGGTGAACAATTCCGGCCCAAGAACGTGGCCGCCGTGCTGGTCACGGCCAGCCTGCCGCCCTTCGCCCGCGCCGGGGGGCGGGTCGACGTCACCGTCTCCGCGATAGGTGACGCCTCCAGCCTGCTAGGCGGCACATTGGTGATGACGCCGCTGAACGGCGCCGACGGCAAGATCTATGCCGTGGCGCAGGGCACGATCATCGCCGGCGGTGTTTCGGCCAAGGGCCAGGCGGCCAGCGTCACCCAGGGCGTGCCCACGGCGGGCTCGATCCCCTCGGGCGCGCGGGTCGAACGCGAGGTCGCCTTCAACTTCGGCGCGATGACCTCGGTCCGGCTGGCCCTGCGCAACCCCGATTTCACCACCGCCGCGCGGATCGAGCAGGTGATCAACCGCAATTTCGGCTCTCAGGTGGCGGAAATGACCGATTCAGGCACGGTCGCCCTGAACATCGAGGCGACCCGGATGAACAGCCCCGCCCATGTCCTCGGCCGGATCGAGAACCTGACCGTCGAGCCGGAGCAGAAGGCGCGCGTGGTCGTCGACCAGCGCTCGGGCACCATCGTCATGGGACAGGACGTGCGGATCTCAAAGGTCGCGGTGGCGCAGGGCAACCTGACGCTGAAGATCGGCGAAGCGCCGATCGCGGTGCAGCCCAACCCGTTCTCGCAGGGCGAGACGGTGGTGGTGCCCCGCACCAAGGCCGAGATAAAGACCGAAAAGGGCAAGGGCCTGGCCGAGGTCTCGGGAACGACCTCGCTGTCGCAGGTCGTGGCGGGGCTGAACGCCCTGGGCGTCGCCCCGCACGACATGATCGACATCCTCAAGAGCATCAGCGCCGCCGGCGCGCTGCACGCGGAATTCGTGGTGCGATAGAGCCTGAATGGATGGCCGCGCCCGCTCCGACGCTCGTCGTCATACGCGACGAGGAAACGCCGAAGGAACACGACGAGGCATATGCGCCTAGTTGTAGCTGCGGACGAGGGCCGAGGCGATCAGCGTCCAGCCGTTGGCGACCACGAAGAAGGCGAGCTTGAACGGCATCGACACGATTGCAGGCGGAACCATCATCATCCCCATCGACATCAGCACCGCCGCGACCACCAGGTCGATGATCAGGAACGGCAGGTAGATCAGGAAGCCGATCTCGAATGCGCGCTGGATCTCGGACAACAGGAACGACGGCATCACGAGCGACAGCGGCGCATCCACCGGCGTGAGGCCCGCCGGCAATCCCGGGCGAAGGGCCCGCATCGTCTCGAACGTGGCCGGATCCAGCCGGGCGGCCATGAAGGCCCGGAACGGCGCGATCGTCGCCTGCAGGGCCGCGGTCACGTCGGTCTGACCGTTCATGAGGGGCTGCACCCCTTCTGCCCAGGCCCTGGTGAAGGTCGGCTCCATCACGAAGTAGGTCAGGAACATCGCCAGGCTGACGATGAGCATGTTGGGCGGCGATTGCTGCAGTCCGATCGCCTGCCGCAGGATCGACAGCACCGTTACGATGAAGGGAAAGCAGGTCACCATGATCGCCAGCCCCGGAACGAGGCTGAGCACCGTGATCAGCGCGATCAGCTGGATCGACCGCCCGGCAAGGCTCGCGTCATCGCCGAGATTGAGGGAGATTTCCTGTGCCGCCGCCGGCGCGGCCAGCAACAGGCAGAACCCTGCGGCCAGCCAGAGCCATCTTCTGCCCACGGTGCTACAGCCCGCCGGCGAGGTTCGCGACCTCGGTCAGGCGCACCGCCAGCTGCCCGGCCTGCTCGCCGTCCATCTCCTGCAATTCGCCGCGTGCGATCAGACGGTCGCCGACGTACAGCTCCACCGGATCGTCGACCCGGCGATCCAGTGGCAGCACCGAGTCGGCCTCCAGCCTGAGCAGGTCGCGCACCAGCGGCCGGGTCTTGCCGACCGAGATGACGATCTCGATCGGGACCTGGCTGAACGGACTCATCTGGCCGGTTTCGGCCTGCGCAATGTCATCCATGGCTCACATCCTCGCCCTCTGCATTGAAATATTCGGCCAGAAGCCCCCGGATCTCGGCCACCACGGCGTCGAGATCGATCCGCTCCTCGCTCTCGCCGAAGCGCAGCGTCGCCTGCCCCTCGCCCAGCGTCGGTTCCTCGACCAGCTCGACCGGCAAGGTCAGCCCGTCGCCCAGCCGCGCCTCCACCGCGGCGCGGGCCGCGGGGTTGACGAAAATGCGCACCGGAACCTCGGATTGCGCAGCGGCAAGCGGGGCGATTCGGTCGGCGACCTGCGGCGCCAGCGCCGCGCCCGCCACCACTGGCAGCAGCACCGAGACGACGTCGTTCAATAGCGGCGCCAGCGCGCGCAGCACATGGGTGCGCGCCTCGTGGTAGGTGAAGGACAGCGTCTGAAGGCTGCGCGCAAGATCCGCGCCGATCCTGTCCTGCTCTGCCGCATGGGCGGTCGTCGCGTCTTCCCACCCCGCCTTGTAGCCCTGCTCATAGGATTCTAGACGCATCTCCTCGATCTGGGCACTGTCCAGCAGCGCCGCATCCGAAGGCGCCGCGGCCGCCGCCACCGTCTCGAACACCTCGAGTTGAAGCCTGCCTGCCATCACGCGCGCTCCCTGCTGTCATCGGTTTCTTCCATCCAGCTGCGCAGGATCGCGACGGTTTCGTCCTGGCGTTCCTCGATCAGTCGGCGCAGCCGCACGACCGGATCCTCGTTCCCGGCGGCAAGCCCCTCGCCCGCGTCGCCACCAAGGCCCATGCCCGGCATCTCGGGGTTGAAGACCGGCAGATCGGGCAAGCCGCCCAGCCCGTCGCCGAAGCCATCGCCAAGCCCGTTGCCCAGCCCGTCGCCGATGTCGATCTCGCCCGAGACGACGCGGGGCAGTTCCGCCCCGCCCCAGGCGCCGTCTGGCGCGGGAAGGCCGGCGAGGTCGCCCCCGGCGGCTTGCGCCCCCCGCGCCTGCGTCAGGATCGGACGCAGCACGAAGAGGCCAAGCGCCAGCGCCACCACCGACAACACCGCGATCTGGATCAGGGTCATCGGATCCAGCGCCATCGCCCCGAACATCGAGGCGGTCGCCGGGGTGCCCAGCGCGGCCAGTGGCTCGAACTGCAGGGTCTTCAGGGTGATCACGTCGCCCCGCTTCTCATCGAAGCCGACGGCCGAGGCGACCAGATCGCGCAGCGCCGTCAGCTCGGCCTCCGGGCGCGGCGCCCAGGTTTCCTTGCCGGCCGCATCGGTGGTCCGGATGCCGTCGACCAGCACTGCCACGCTCAGCCGCTTCACCGCGCCGGGTCCACGGTCGAGCTGTCGCTGGGTCTGCGATACCTCGTAATTCACCCGCTCGCGCGTTTCCGATTCCTGCGACTTGCTGCTTGACCCCTGCGCATTGGCATCGCCGGTGGGCAGGTTCGACGCAACCGTGACCCCGGCCCCGCCGTTGCCCTGCGAGGAATTCGACCGTTCCTGCGTCTCGCTGCTGATCGCAACCCGGTTCTGCGGGTCGAAACGTTTCTCGGTGATCGATTCGCGCGAGGTTTCGGTCTCGACATTCACCTCGACGACGGCGTGGCCGGCGCCGACGCGGGCCGCCAGCAACCGCTCGACATTCTGCTTGAGCGCGGCCGCGCGGTCCGTGCCCGCGCGCGCCCCGCCCGGCACATCGTCGCCGGCCTGCAGGAGGCCGCCAGACGAATCGATCACCGCCACGTCGCGGGGCTGCAGCCCAGCGACCGCCGAGGCGACGAGGAACTTCAGCGCCTTCACCTGCGCCTCCGGCAGGGTACCAAGCGACGTGGTGACCGTGACGCTGGCGGTGGGTTTCACATCCGGCAGGAAGGGTTCGGGCCGCGACGACGAGATATGTACCCTGGCCGCGCGGATGTCGGGGCTGGCAAGGATCGTACGCGCCAGCTCCCCCTCCTTCGCGCGCCAGTAGGCGGCATCGAACATCTGCGAGGTCGTGCCGAATCCCGACAAACCGTCGAGCAGCTCGTACCCTGCCGCACCGTTCGCGGGCAGCCCTTCGGCGGCAAGGGTCATGCGCAGGGAATCGCGCTGCGCCGCGTCGACCCAGATCGAATCGCCACGCACCTGGTAGCTGACGCCGCGCTGGTCGAGGGCGCGGACAACCTCCCCCGCCGGGCCCGGTTCCAGGCCCGCGTAAAGCAGTGTCAGGGACGGTTGCGTCGCCATGCGCGACAAGCCCAGCACCGCGCCGAACATCGCCAGCGTGGCAACGATCACGATGATCCGGCGCCGCGCATCGAGCGCCCGCCACATCGACAACATCTGTTCCAAGCCGCCTCTCCGTCTGCAGCGGGGCGTTCTGCCCCCGCAAGGCCCTGAATGGAGGATCCGGCTTAAGAATCGGTTAGCCCGGATTGTGTAGGACCACCCCGAGACCGAGGGCCGCCCTGGCCCCTCCCCCAGATTCGGAGGATCCGATGGCCGAGGAAGAGGCCCCCGCGGAAGAGGCGGGCAAGAAGAAGTCCAAGCTGCCCCTGCTGATCGGGCTGGTGCTTCTGCTGATCGGTGGCGGCGGCGGCTTCTATGCGACCTACAGCGGCATGGTGCTGGGCGGTGACAGCGGCGCGCAGGCCGAGGCCCATGGCGGTGGCCAGGGTGCCGCGGGCGACGGGCACGGTGGCGGCGGCGGGCCGGACCCGATGGCCGACGTGGCCTTTGTCCCCGTCACGCCGCTGGTGATCTCTCTCGGACCGGCCAGCCGTTCCACCCACCTGCGGTTCAGCTCCCAGCTGGAAGTCGCGCGGGCGCACGAGGCAGAGGTTGCCGGCCTGATGCCGCGGATCCTCGACGTGCTGAACGGCTACCTGCGGGCGGTCGAGGTGCGCGAGATCGAGGATCCCGCCGCGCTGGTGCGGCTGCGCGCGCAAATGCTGCGGCGGATCCAGATCGTCACCGGCGAGGGGCGCGTGCGCGACCTGCTGGTCACCGAATTCGTGCTGAACTGACCTACCGGCCCGCGACCCGATTTGAAGACCTGACCTGACGGAGTCTCCCATGGCGCTCATATCCGACATTCTGCTGGCCGCCGGGGCCTTTGCGGCGGCGTTCTACTGCTGGATCCTGTCGCGCCGGCTGACACGCTTCACCAAGCTCGAATCGGGCATGGGCGGCGCGATCGCGGTTCTGTCGGCACAGGTCGACGACCTGACCCGCGCACTGGAAAAGGCCCAGCGCACCGCCGTCGCCTCGACCGAGGACCTTTCGGGCCTGACTGCACGGGGCGAGGAGGTCGCGGGCCGGATCGAGCTGTTGCTCGCCTCCCTGCACGACCTGCCCGAAGCGCCCGCGTCCTCTCCACCCGCCCGCTCCGCGCCCACGTCCCGCCCGGCACAACCCGATGGCCGTACGGAGATCCGGTCCGAAACGCCGGAGACCGGAAGCCGCCGCCTGCACTTCTCTCGCCAGCGCAGCCGACGGGCGGAGCATGCATCCTTCGGAGAAGCAGCAGAATGACCCGAAACGTCTCTGAAAAAGCCGAATCTGCCCCAGCCGCGGCCCGGTCCGCCAAGCGTACCGGCGCCAAGGCTCCGGGGGCGAAGGCGACGGGGAAAAAGGCTGCACGGGCCAAGGCAACCCGCCCGGCCCGGCGCGGCACACGCGGCGCATTGTCGGTGGTCATCGGCACCTTCGTGATCGCCGGAATGCTGCGCCTTGGCGTCGGGGTCAGCGCAGCGGTGGAGCGGACCTCGGCCGCGCCGGCGGCGCAGACCGCCGGTCACGACACCGGGCCTGCCGTGCACGGTTCCGATCGCACTTTGGCCATGGCCTCGGGCCATGCCTCCGCCACGCCCTCGGCGGCCTGCGATGCGACCGCCGGGCTTGCCATGCCGCTGGTCACAGCGCTGAAGGCACGCGAGGCCCGGGTCGCCACGCGCGAGGCCGCGCTCGACGACCGGCGCCAGGCGCTTGCGCTGACCGAGAAGGTGGTGAACGCCAAACTCGCCGAACTCAAGGCCGCCGAGGAGAAGCTGTCGAAGACCCTCGCCATCGCCGACACCGCCGCCGAGAAGGACGTGGCCCGCCTGACCCAGGTCTATGCCGCGATGAAGCCAAAGCAGGCGTCTGCGGTGTTCGAACAGATGGCGCCCGACTTCGCCGCCGGCTTCCTGGGCAAGATGCCCGCCGCCTCGGCCGCCGCGATCCTCTCGGGGCTGACGCCGGAAAAGGCCTATACCGTCAGTGTCATCCTCGCGGGCCGCAACGCCGGCGCGCCGAAGCACTGATTCGGCCCGGACGAGAGCTTTTCTTAACCCCGATCTGCAAGTGTGCAGCCCATCGCCGCGCGCGCGGCCAAACCAGAGGCAGGGCCCCGGATGCTTGGCATCATCGGTATCATCGTGATCTTCGTCATGGTCTTCGGCGGCTATATTCTTGCCGGCGGCCACATGGAGATCATCCTGCATGCCCTGCCGCATGAGATGATCGTGATCGGCGGCGCGGCATTGGGCGCCTTCCTGCTGTCGAACGACATCCCCGGCGTCAAGGCCACGCTCGGGGGGATCGGCAAGGTCTTCAAGGGCGTCAAGTGGAAGCCCGGCGACTATCGCGATCTGCTGTGCCTTCTGTTCGAGCTGATCCGCATCGCGCGGTCCAACCCGGTCGCGCTCGAGGAACATATCGAGCAGCCGCACGACTCGGCCATCTTCGCCAAATACCCCAAGATCCAGAAGGATCACGAGGCGCTGGACCTGATCTGCGACACGCTGCGCGCGGCCTCGCTGAACTACGACGATCCTCACCAGGTCGAAGAGGTGCTCGACAAGCGGATGGAGACGCACCAACACCATGCCCTGCACTCCAGCCACGCGCTGCAGGCCATGGCCGACGGAATGCCCGCGCTGGGGATCGTGGCGGCCGTCCTGGGCGTGATCAAGACCATGGGGTCGATCGACCAGCCGCCCGAGATCCTGGGCGGGATGATCGGCGGCGCGCTGGTCGGGACGTTCATGGGGGTGTTCATCGCCTATGGCTTCATCGGTCCTATGGCCAGTCGGGTGAAGTCGGTGACCGAGGACGACCACCACTTCTACCAGCTGATCCGCGAAGTGCTGATCGCCAACCTCTACAACCACCCCACCAACATCTGCATCGAGGTGGGTCGCCAGAACGCCCCCCACAGCGTCCGTCCCTCCTTCACCGATCTCGAGGAGGCGCTGCGCGAGCTCAAGCAGGAGGCCGCATGAGGCAGGCGCTTTTCCTTGGCCTCGCGCTCTGTTTCGGCGCATTTTCCGCTATTGCCGAGACGATTCCGATCCGCTCGGGGGAACATGGCGACTTTTCCCGCATCGTGCTGCCACTTGAGCAGCCGGCCGAGGGCTGGACCTTCGGGCGGCTCGACGACGGGTACCAGCTTCGGCTGGGGCGCGGCGGGGTGCATTTCGACCTGCGCCAGGTGTTCGAGAAGATCCCGAAGACCCGGCTCACGGCGATCTCGGCCGACGATGCGAAGGGCTGGCTGACGCTGCGCCTCGCCTGCGCCTGTTATGCGGAGGTCTTTCCATTCCGCGAAACGCGGCTGGTAATCGACATCCGGCGCGGTCCGCCGCCCTCGAATTCTCCATTCGAGAAACCGCTGGAGACGGCGGCGCCGAAGCCGAAGCCCGACCCGTCGCAGACCACGCCCTCCGGTCCCGCCTTTGTCTGGCGCGGTCTCGACGGGCCCTTCCTGCCGCCCCCCGCCCCGCCGGATGTAGAGATGCCCACGCCCGAGAACCTGGCGATCACTAGGGCGCGCGAGGCGCTGCTGCGCCAGCTGGCCCGCGCCGGAACGCAGGGGCTGATCAAAGTGGACCCGAGACGCCTGACCCCCACACCACGGGACGAGGCGCCGGCCCATCCGGGCAAGGCGCACCCCGATCCCGCGCCTGAACATGTCTCTCCCACACCGGAAAATGCGAATCCCCTGGGGGTGCAGTCACGCACGGTGATGGACCGTGACGCGCCCGAGACGCCCGATCCCGGGCTCGCCGCCGAGGGGGCCCACTGCCCGCCGGACACATCGGTCGATATCGCGTCCTGGGTTGGCGAAGGCGCGCCCGCAGACCAGATCGGCGCCGCCCGGCGGGCGCTTGTCGGGGAATTCGACGCGCCCAGCTCCAACGGGGCCGAGGCGCTTGCCCGGCTCTATCTCGGCTTCGGCCTCGGGGCCGAGGCGCGCGCGGTGCTGACCGCCTTTCCCGATACCGCCGGCCGCGACCGCCCCGTCCTCCTCGCGATGACCGCGATCTTCGACCAGGACCACCCCGAGCTTGCCCGCGCCCTGTCGGGGTTCGGGGCCTGCCCGGGCAAGGTCGCGCTCTGGTCGATGTTGGCCAGCCCACCGCCCGGCCCCGGCGACCCGGTCGATGCAAACGCGGTGCGCCGCACCTTTTCCGGTCTGCCGCTGGCCATGCGGCGCGAACTTGGGCCGCGCCTGTCGCAGATCTTTCTCGCCCGCGGCGACAAGGACACCGCGCTGGCGCTGCGCGACGCGATCACCCGTGCCGCGGGCGACGGTGGCGATGGCCTGCGCCTGACCGACGCGCGGATCGACATGGCCGACGGTGACCCCACCGGCGCGGAACACCAGATCACCCCGGTGATCCTCGGCGATGGCCCTGACGCGCCCGACGCGATGGTGCTGCTGGTCGACACCAGGATCGCCCGCGGCGAACCGGTCGACGGCCACACGATCGAGGCGCTCGCCGCCCTGGCCCATGAACGCCGCGGCACCCCCGAGGGCAACCGGCTGATCCGCGCCGAGGCGCTTGCCCTCGGCACCACCGGGCAGTTCGCCGCCGCCTTCGCGATGATGGGCGACGACCCGGAGGGTGCGCCGCGGCTGTGGCAACTGCTGGCAGAGCACGGCAGTGAAGAGGCCCTCCTGCAGGCCGCCATCACACCGCCGGACCTGCCCCTCGACGCCGAGACGCGGCGCCGGATCGCGGACCGCCTGATCGGCCTCGGCTTCGGGGCCGCGGCCAGGGCGTGGATCACCACCGACCAGTCCGGCGACGAGGCGGACAGGCTGCGTCTCGGCCGCGCCGCGCTGGCAAGTGGCGACAGCGCCGCGGCGCTCTCGGCGCTTGACGGTCTCGCGGACCCGGCGGCCGCCCTGCTCCGCGCCCGCGCCCTTGCCGCCGAGGGGGACCACGAGGCCGCGACCCGCGCCTATCAGCAGATCGGCGCGGTCGATCTGGCCGGTTCGCAGGCCTGGCGCGCGGGCGATACGGCAATCGTGAAATCCGCAGGCAGCGAAGCGCAGAAAAAGGCTCTGTCTCTGCCTGATCCTTCTTCGGCGGTGGCGGACCCGGCCCTCGGCCCGCTTGCCCGCGACCGCGCCAGGGTCGATGCCAGCCGCAACGCCCGCGAAACCCTGACCAAGCTGCTGGCCGAAACCCCCAGCACCCTGACCGAGACCACGCCCAACGCGCCGGCCACCCACTGAGGCCCCCATCGGCCGCGCCGCTGACCCCTCCCCCGCTTACCGAATCGAAAGGGAATCTTCCTAGGGTCCCCCCGGGCGCCCAGAACGGCCGCCGCTTCAGGAAGGCTCCGGATGAACGTGACCCGCCGCAGAATGCGCCAGACGAGGCATTTCCTCTCCCCCCTTCGCGGCGGGGTCGGTGTCATTGCCGTTACCCTGGCCTGCCTCGTGTCGCGCCATGCCGGGGCGCAGGATCTGCCCGCGCTCTGCGAGACGGCCGCACGCCGCGCGTCGCACGAAACCGGCGTACCGGTCGCCGTGCTGCAGGCAATCTCGTTGACCGAAACGGGACGGCGCCGTGGCGGCACCACCCGCCCCTGGCCCTGGACCGTGAACATGGAGGGCAAGGGCGTCTGGTTCCCGACCCGCGGCGCAGCGCTCGACTACGTCAAGCAAAGCTATGCCGCCGGCGCCCGCAGCTTCGACCTCGGCTGTTTCCAGCTGAACCACCGCTGGCATGGCAAGGCCTTTGCCGATTTCGACGCGATGTTCGACCCGGAGGCAAACGCCCTCTACGCCGCGCGTTTCCTCAAGTCGCTCTACGACGAGACCGGCGACTGGACCAAGGCCGCCGGCGCCTATCATTCGCGCACCCCCGAACATGCCCGCCGCTATGCCGAGATCTTCCGCAAGCACCTGGCCCGGGTGATCGACGCTCCGCCCGCCGCGCCGGCCATCGCCGCCACCGCGCCCCGCCCGGTGCAACTGGCCGCCGCCGAAGATCCGCACCCCCCGCGCGTCAATGCCTTCCCGCTGCTGCAGGCGGGCGACACGGCCGGTCTCGGCTCGCTCGTGCCGCTCGGCGCGGGCGGCCGGTCGCTCTTTGCCGATCCGCAGGGCTAGGCCGATGCCGAAACTCACCCTTCAGACGATCTTCCGCCCGACAATCCTGCTGGCGCTGGCCCTGATGGCGGTGATCGTGATGATGATCCTGCCGATGCCGGCCTGGGTGCTCGACATCGGTCTTGCCACCTCCTTCGCGCTGGCGATCCTGATGTTCACCGTGACCCTGTTCATCGAACGCCCGCTGGATTTCTCGGCCTTCCCGACGATCCTGCTGGCGTCGCTGATGCTGCGCCTGTCGCTCAACGTCTCCTCGACCAAGCTGATCATCGGTCAGGGCCACACCGGCACCGCCGCCGCCGGCCACGTGATCGAAGGCTTCGCCAGCTTCATCATGGGCGGGTCGATCCTGCTGGGCCTCGTGGTCTTCTGCGTCCTGCTGATCGTCAACTTCATCGTCATCACCAAGGGCGCGGGCCGGATGGCCGAGGTCGGCGCACGCTTCGCCCTTGACGCGATGCCCGGCAAGCAGCTGGCGATCGACGCAGACATGTCCGCCGGCGCCATCGACCATGCCGAAGCCAAGCGCCGGCGCGAGACGGAACAGGCCGAAACCACATTCTTCGGCTCGCTCGACGGCGCCTCGAAATTCGTCAAGGGCGACGCGGTGGCGGGCCTTCTGATCACGCTCCTGAACATCATCATGGGTCTGGTGATGGGCGTGGCCGTCCACCACATGCCGATCGGGCGCGCGTTCGAAACCTATGCCATCCTCACCGTGGGCGACGGTCTCGTCAGCCAGATCCCGGCCGTCATCATCTCGGTCGCCGCCGCCCTGCTGCTTGCCCGCGGCGGACAGAAGGGCGCGGCCGACCTCGCCCTCGTCGCCCAGCTCGGTCGCTATCCCGCCGCATTGGGCACGGTTTCCCTGCTGATGGCACTCTTCGCGCTGATCCCCGGCCTGCCGTTCCTGCCTTTCCTCGCGGGCGCGGCCGCCCTCGGCGCCGCCGCCTGGTTCGGCCATCGCCACGCGCAACGCATGGCCCTGGCCGCCGAGGAAAGCGCGCAGCGCCCCGATGAGGCGCCCGCCGAACGCCCCCTGGGCGATGTGCTCGACCTCGACGACATCCATGTCGAATTCGCCACCGACCTGGTCACCATGGTGCTCGATCCGGCCACCGGCCTCGACGCCCGCATCGCCAACATGCGAAAGCACGTCGCGATGACCTATGGCGTCATCCTGCCCGAGATGCGCCTGACAGATGAGGCAAGCCTGCCACCCGGCAGCTACCGCATCCTGATCCAGGGTGTCGAACAGGCCCGCGACCGGCTCCATCCCGAACGCGTCCTGGCGCTGCTCTCCGATGACGACATGCTGCTTCCCGCGGGCGAGGACGTGAAGGAACCGGTCTACGGCGCCCCCGCCCGCTGGCTGCCGCCCGAGGCGCAGGAAGACGCCGCGATTTCCGGCGTCACCGTGGTCAGCCCGACCGAGGTTCTCGCGACCCACCTGCTCGAGGTCTTGCGCACCAACCTTGCCCGCCTGCTCACCCTCAAGGGCCTGCGCCGACTGCTCGACGAATATTCCAACCTCTCCGATCCCGCCCGGGCCGAGGCCAACCGCCGCCTGCTCGACGAGCTGATCCCAGACAAGGTGCCGATGGACCTGCTGCTGACCGTGCTCAAACTCCTGCTCGACGAAAGGGTGTCGATCCGCAACCTCGCGCTGATCCTCGAATCCATCGCCGAGGTGCGCCAGGGCCACCCCTCGCCCGAGGCGATCTGCGAACATGTGCGCCAGCGGCTCGGCTTTCAGCTGGTCGCCGATCTTCGTCGACAGGACGGCACCATCCCGCTGCTGCAACTTGCCCCCGAGTGGGAGGAAACCTTCTCGACCTACCAGGTTGACAGCGACCGCGGCGCGCCGGACGTCGCGCTGCCCCCCGACCGGTTCAACCGGCTGGCCGCCGCACTGGCGGAAAAACTTGCGAAAGCCGGTGAAACAGGAACATTTCCAGCGCTCGTCACCTCGTCCCGCCGGCGCCGCTTCCTGCGCACGGTGATGGCGGCCAAGGGCCTTTCCGCCCCGGTCCTGTCGTTCGAGGAAATCGGGATGGAGGCCCGGCCCGCACTGGTCGGCACGGTCGCCGCATGACGGCGCCTCCCGCAGAGAGCCGCCGATGATCGAGGTGCTGGCCCAGATCGCGGGGCTGGGGCAGGGCTGGCTCGCGGCCGCGGCCCTCGTCTTCCTGCGTGTCGGCGCCGCCATGGCCCTCCTGCCCGGCTTCGGCGAACGCGCGATCCCCGGCCGGATCCGGCTGGTGCTTGCCCTCGCCTTCACCGCCATCATCACCCCGGCTCTCCTGCCCCGCCTCGGCCCACTCGGGGCCCCTCTCGGCCCCGCCTTCCTCGCCGCGATCTTCCCCGAGGCGATCACCGGCCTCGCCCTCGGCGCGGTGCTGCGGCTGTTCGTCCAGGTTCTGCAGATGGCCGGAACGATGGCCGCGCAATCCGCCTCCCTGTCGCAATTCTTCGGCGGCGCGGGGGCCGAGCCGCAGCCGGCGATGGCACAGATCCTGATGCTCGCGGGGATCGCGCTTGCCATGGCCACGGGCCTGCACATCCGCCTCGCCGAGGCGCTGATCCTCAGCTACCGGATGGTCCCCCCGGGGCAGTTTCCCGGCCCCGCCGACCTGTCGCACTGGGGCGTGGCGAACGTTGCCCGGGCCTTCGCCCTTGCCTTTTCGCTCGCCGCCCCCTTCGTGATCGGGGCCGTACTCTACAACGCGGCGCTCGGCGCCATCAACCGTGCCATGCCACAGCTCATGGTGGCCTTCGTCGGCGCGCCGGCCCTCACCCTTGGCGGCCTCGTCCTGCTGGCGATCGCTGCACCGCTGATGCTGCACCTCTGGCTGGAGGTGTTCCAGACCGTCCTCGCCAACCCGTTCGACACCCCGGGATGAGGGCCGCGGGATGAGCGAGGACGACACCGAGAAAGAGCACGAACCAACCGAAAAACGGCTGGAAGAGGCTCGAAAACGCGGCGAGGTTCCGCGGTCGCCCGAACTGACCACCGCCGCAGGCTATGCCGGCCTGCTCCTTGCCGGCGCGGCGGTCGGGCCGGCCGCGCTGCAACGCATCGGCACGGCCGGCGAGGTCCTTATCGACCGGCCCGACCGCCTCGCCCAGCTGTTCAGCCAGGGGGCGACGGCACCGGTGGGCGGGCTGATCGACACCGTCCTCGCCGGCATGGCCCCCTTCGTGCTGATCCCCGCCGTGCTGGTCGTCGCCACCCTCATCGTTCAGCGCGCCTTCACGGTGACGCCGGAAAAGCTCGCGCCCAAGCTCAACCGCATCTCCCCCCTGTCCACCGCGAAGAACAAGTTTGGCCGCTCCGGCCTCTTCGAATTCGCCAAGAGCTTCGTAAAGATGATCCTCGTGGCCCTCATTCTCGGCGCGCTGCTGATGTCGCGCCTGCCTGCGATCCTCGGCACCATGGCGCTGTCGCCCGGCCAGTCGGTCGCGGCCCTCCTCGGCCTGCTGATGGAATTCCTGTTCCTCATCCTGCTGCTCAGCGCCGTGATGGGGGGGATCGACTATCTTTGGCAGCGCCAGGAACATCTGCGCAAGAACCGGATGTCGCGCAAGGACATCAAGGACGAGATGAAGGATTCCGAGGGCGACCCGCATTTCAAGCAGGCCCGGCGCCAGCGCGGCTACGACATCGCGATGAACAAGATGCTGGCCGAGGTGCCCAAGGCCGACGTGGTGGTCGTCAACCCGACCCATTACGCTGTCGCCCTGAAATGGGAACGGATGCGCGGCGGTGCCCCGATCTGCGTGGCCAAGGGCGTGGACGAGATCGCAGCGCGGATCCGCGAGGCGGCGCTCGAGTCCGGCGTTCCGTTGCATCGCGATCCACCGACCGCGCGCGCCCTGCATGCCACGGTCGACCTGGGGCAGGAGATCCCGCGCGATCAGTACCGCCCGGTCGCCGCCGCCATCCGCTTCGCCGAGGCGATGCGCGCCAAGGCAAGACGGAGCCCGTTCCGATGAAAGATGCAAGGAAGCTCGCGGCGCTCGGCCGCCTGTCGCAGATGCGCCTCGACGCCGAGCTGGCCCGGCTCCGGGCCGCGGCCCGGGCGCGCGAGGCCTCGCTTGCAGCGCTCGAGGCGTTGAAGGCCCCCGACGAAAGCCCCGGCGATCTGTCGCCCGTGGCCGCAGGGCTGGCGCAGTTGTCCTACCGCCGCTGGGCCGAGGCCCGGCGCGCCGAGATCAACGTGACGCTCGCACGCCAGACCGCCGAATGGGCCGAGGCGCGCGACCGCGCCGCGCTGGCCTTCGGCCGCACGCAGTCCCTCGACGGGCTGGCCATGAAATTGAAGAAAGCGCAGAAAAGGCAGGACTAGAGCCTTTTCCACGCCTTCTGGCCGCCTGTCAGAGGGAATTCAGGCGTCCTGTCTCACCATGTCGATGATAAGGACGTCCTTCAGTACCGGTCCCAGCACCTTGAAGGCCGCCTCCTTCAGGGCATCACGCAGCACCAGCATGTTGTTGCCCGAGGTGAAATTGCCGTCGAACCCGCCGGAATTGGCATGATCGAACATCACCCGCAGGAAGGCGTCGCGCAGCTTGGGTTCCAGCGCGAAGACCTTGTCGCGGCCCCCCGCCGACACCTCGAGGCTGAGCGACATGATCACCAGAGAACTGACCCGCCCGCCCTCCAGCACCGGGATGATGAACTGGTTGTTGAGCTTGACGAAATCGTGGGCTTCGGAATCCGTCGCCTCGCCCGCCCCGCCCGACGACCCGCCATGCCCCTTCGCCTCGGCGCCATGTCCGGCTCCCTGGTCGCCACCTCCCTGTACTCCGGCCCCATGCTCTCCGGTCCCGGCCGGGGCGCCGTGCCCATCCGCCGCCTTTCCCTCGGCGCCCTGCGATGCCGCCGGGGACGGGCCATCGCCCGCATCCGCGGCGGCCTCGGGCGCCGGGCGCAGGAAGATCCCCGCGCCCGCGCCTGCGCCCAGCCCGACAATCAGGAAGACGATCGGCAACAGTTTCTTCAGCATCGCCTCGCCCCCTCAGAACGGCAGCACGATATCAGTGACCTGCTGGCCGTAACGCGGCTGCTGCACGTCAGTGATCTGGCCGCGCCCGCCGTAGGCGATCCGGGCGCCGGCGATCTTGTCGTAGGTAATCTCGTTCGTGCGGGTGACGTCCTCGGGGCGGACATACCCCGTGACCACGAGGTCGCGCAGCTCGAAATTCACCCGCACCTCCTGCGACCCCTCGATCCTGAGAACGCCGTTCGGCAACTCCTCCACCACCGTCGCCGCGACACGCAGCGTCAGCTTCTCGTTGCGCTGGACCGAGCCCTGGCCCTTGTAGCTCGACGATCCGGTGGCCGAGATCGCGTCTGCCATGCTGGCCCCCGAAGGCAAGTGCCTGTCGATCCGCTGCGGCAGGCCCAGCATCTGCGGAATTCCCATCGATTCCGACCCGTCACGTGACCGGCCGGTGGAGTTCGAGATCTCCGCTTTGTCGTTGATCTCGATCACCACGGTCAGGATGTCGCCCCGGTGCCCGGCCCGGCGGTCGCCGAACAGCGACTTGCGCGACCCTGTCCAGAGCGAGGCCTGTTGCGCCGGCTCGCCCGCGTGGCGTTCCCACGGCGGCGGCCGGGTGTAGATCGCGTTGTGCTGTGGCGTCTCGAGCGGCGTGAAAGCCGGGGCCTTGCCGACCTGAGCCAGCCGGTCGCAGGCGCTCAGCGTCAGCAAAGACAGGATCAGGGCGAGGGGGAACAGGGCGTGATGCATGAAGCTCCTCAAGGGGTCAGTAGCCATGCCCGACGACAACCGATCCGTCCGGCTGGACGGTGCCGCTGATCGTGGTCCGGGAGGCGGTATTCATGACGCGGATCTCCTCGCCCGCGCCGGCGCGGCCAAGGGCCCGGCCCTCGGCGTGAATCGTCAGCGCGCCCTGCCGATAGGCCAGCGCGACCAGCTGGTTGCGCTCGACCAGCGCAGGCGGGCCGACGTCGCCCCGGCGGATCGGCCGCCCGGCATAGAGCACCACCCGCGCCTCCTGCCCGATCACGGTGGCCGGATCGGTGAGCGCGCCGGGCACATCGGCCCGGATCGTCGAAAGGTCTTCGGGCCCCAGAACGGCGCGGGCGCGGATCGTATGCGCCGCGATCAGCGTCTCGGCCTGCAGCGGGCGGGTCAGGAACAGCACCAGCAGCATCACGAATGCGAGGAGCCAGCGCATCACCGCACCTGCGTAGTCGCGCCGAGCATCTGGTCGGCGGCGGTGATCACCTTGGCGTTCAGCTCGTATCCCCGCTGCGCCTTGATCAGTTCGGTCACCTCGCGCACCGCGTCGACCGAGCTTTCCTCAAGATATCCCTGCCGCACTGTGCCCAGGCCGTTCTGCCCCGGCGTGGAGACTTGCGGTGGCCCGGAGGCGGCGGTTTCGAGGAACAGGTTCGATCCAGTCGCCTCGAGCCCCTTGTCGTTGGTGAAGCTGGCCAGTGTGATCTGCCCCAGAAGCTGCGGCTGGGTCTGGTTGCGGAAATAGGCATACACCTCGCCCGCGCCGTTGATCGAGATGCTGGTGGCCTGCTGGGGGATGGTGATGCCGGGCACCACCGGGTAGCCGTCCGAGGTGACGATCTGCCCGTCCGCCGCGCGTTTCAGCCCCCCATCGCGGGTATAGGCCGAGGTGCCGGAGGGCAGCGTCACCTCGAGATAACCCCGCCCCTCGATCGCCAGGTCGAGGTCGCCGTTGGTCTGGGTCAGCGTGCCCTGCGCCAGCGTGACCGAAACCGAGGTGGGCCGCACCCCGAGGCCAAGCTGCACGCCGGCGGGCAGCAGCGTCCCGTCCTCGGCATTCACGGTGCCGGGGGCGACGTATTGCTGGTAGGGCAAGTCCGCGAACTCGGCGCGGCGGGCGTTGTAGCCGGTGGTCGACATGTTGGCGAGGTTGTTCGACACCACCTCGACCCGCATCTGCTGGGCGCTCATGCCGCTCGCGGCAATCTGAAGGGCACGCATGAAAACCTCCTATCGGCCAAGGGTGTCGATGACGCCACGGATCCGCTGGTCCTCGCGGTCCAGCAGGCCCTGGCCCAACTCGTAGGCGCGCTGCACCGCGATCATCCGCGTGATCTCGCGCACCGGGTCGACGTTCGACTGCTCGACATAGCCCTGGCGCAGCCTGGCCCCGGGCGCGGCTTCGACGCCGTTGTCGGCGCGAAAGAGCGTACCGCCCTCGCGCACCAGATCGGTCGCCTCAACGGGCTGGTAGAGCCCGATCTGCGCGATCGGCTGGCCGTCCGCCGCCAGCGTGCCATCGGCCGCCAGGGTGACGTTGCGGGCCTCAGTGGGCGCGAAGACGGGGGTTCCGCCGGCATCGAGCAACCGGTTTCCCTCCGGCGTTGCCAGCAGGCCGTCGGGCCCCGGGGTGAAGCTACCCGCGCGGGTCAGCCGGTCGCCCTGCGGTGTCTGCACCAGAAAGAACCCCTGCCCCTCGATCGCGAAGTCGTAGGTGCCGCCGGTCCGCTCCATCCCGCCCTGGGCAAGGTCCACTGTCCGCGCAGTCGCGGTCGCCATCGACAGCGACGGCTCGTTCCCGTCCAGCCGAGAGACGAATTCGGCAAAGATAGTGCCTTCCCGGCGGTAGCCGGTGGTCGAGGCATTGGCGATGTTGTTGGCCACCGTCGCCATCTGCCGCATCAGGCCCGATTGCCGCGTCAGCCCGGTGTAGATCGCGTTGTCCATCGCCCCTCAGCCCCCCGCGATCAGCGGCACCAGCCGCTGGGTGAAGAAGTCGACCAGCGTGTCGGTCATGAACGACATCGACACCCAGAACACCGCCAGCATCGCCCCCACCTTCGGCACGAAGGTAAGCGTCATCTCCTGCACCGAGGTCAGCGCCTGAAAGAGCCCCACGGTCACGCCGGCGACCAGCGCCACTGTCAGCAGCGGGGCCGAGATCTTCACGGCAATCCAGAGACCCGCGCGCAACGTGTCGTAGATGACGGGTTCGCCCAGCATCAGACCGGCATCCTAAGGATTTCCTGGTAGGCCTCGACCACCTTGTCGCGCACGGTGACCGCGGTCTCGACCGCCAGTTGGGTGTCGGACAGGGCCTGCACCAGCGCATGGGGGTCGGCAGTGCCGGCCATCGCGGCCTTGGCCGTCTCCTCCCCCGTGCGCAGGGTATTGGCGAAGCCCTGGGCCAGGTCGGCGAAGGCCGCACCGAATCCCTGGCCCTGTGCCGCATCGCCCGGAAGGGTGGCGGGTTTCGCCTGCACATAGGCGCGCTCCGCGATCGAGGTGACATTGCTCATCGGGTTTCTCCCTGTCAGCGGCGCAGAAGGTCGAGGAGGCTGGTCGCCATCTGGCGCGCCTGATCGAACATCTTGAGGTTGGCGTCATAGCTGCGCTGGGCTTCGCGCCCGTCGGCGATCTCGACCACGAGGTCGACATTGGATCCGTCATAATGGCCGGTCGCATCGGCCAGCGGGTTTCCGGGATCGTAGACCCGTTCCAGCGGGCTGCGGTCGAGCGTGACCGGCCCGGTCATGACCCCGCCGGTGGCATGCCCCTGCGCCATTTCCGCAGCGAAAGAGACGGTTTTGCGGTGATAGCCCGGGGTGTCGGCGTTCGCCACGTTCTCGGACACGTGGCGCAGACGCTGCGCCTGCGCCCCCATGCCGGAAGCCGAGACCGCAAGGCTCTTGAGGAGATCGCTCATCGCCCCGCCCCCTTACGCGCCGCGCCCGAGGCTGGTGCGCAGAACCGACTGGGCCGTGCGGTAGATCGCCAGCGCCATGTCGTGCTGTTCGCGCAGCTGGGCCGCGGTGACCATCTCGTGTTCCAGCGAAACGCTGTTGCCGTTGGGCGATTCGGTGCCTGGCGCCTGCCGCGGGGCAAGGCGGGTTTCCGAACCCTGGTCGAAGGCGCCAAGGTGCCCCGCGCGCGTTTCGCGCAGCGACAGGGACTGATCGTCCCGATAGGTCTCGGCAAAGCTGGGGGCGTCCACGGCCTTGTAGCCGGGTGTGTCGGCATTGGCGACGTTCTGAGCCACCGCCGATTGCCGCAGCGCCGCGTTCGACGCCATCTGGCCGGCCATCCTGAGGATGGAAAGATTCTGATACATCGGGGCTTCTCCCTCGATCCGTTTCACCAAGGCTTAAGGCCGATTCCTTTAGAAACGGTAAGGACGGACCAGGGAGACCTTCGATGCATGGAACCAACGGACCGGCACAGCCGGCGGCCGCCCCCCCGGGCCTCGACCGGCTTCGCGCGCGCATCGCCGGGCTGGAGCCGGTGCGCCGCTTCGGCCGGATCGAGGAACTCGCCGCCGGCGTGCTGCGCGTCACCGGACTGACCGGCGCCGTCAGCCTCGGCGACCGGATCGAGGTGCGCGGCGCAGGCGGCCAGCGCATCGGCGGCGAGGTTTTGCGCCTCGCGAAAGACGGCGTGACCGTCCTGCCCGACCAACCTCCCGAGGGCCTCGCGATCGGCGATGCGGTGGCCCATCTCGGTCCCGCCGGCATCGCCCCCGACGACAGCTGGATCGGCCGCATCGTCGACCCGTTCGGACGGCCGCTCGACGGGCGCGCGCTGTACCCCGGCGACAGCCCGCGCCCGCTGCGCGCCCCCGCCCCGCCCGCCGCCGCACGGCACCGCATGGCGGGCCGCCTTGAAACCGGCGTCGCGGTCTTCAACACGCTCCTGCCGCTGGTGCGCGGCCAACGCATCGGCCTGTTCGCGGGCTCCGGCGTCGGCAAGTCCACCCTGCTCGCCAAGTTCGCCCGCGGCATCGCGGCGGACGTCGTGGTGATCGCGCTGATCGGCGAACGCGGCCGCGAGCTGCGCGAATTCGTCGAAGAGGTGCTGGGCATGGCCGGAATGGCCCGCAGCGTCGTCGTCGCCGCCACCTCGGACCTCTCGCCACTGATCCGCCGCCGCTGCGCCTGGGCCGCGATGGCAGTCGCCGAACACTTCCGCGACAAGGGGATGCACGTACTCCTCCTGGCCGATTCCGTCACCCGCTTCGCCGAAGCACACCGTGAGGTCGCCGTCGCCGGGGGCGAAGGCGCCGGCCTGCGCGGCTATCCCCCCTCGACCCAGCACATGATCATGTCGCTCGCGGAACGCGCGGGCCCCGGTGTGGGCGACGCGGGCGACATCACGGCGGTCTTCTCGGTCCTCGTGGCCGGGTCGGACATGGACGAACCCGTCGCCGACATCCTGCGCGGCGTGCTCGACGGCCACGTGGTGATGGACCGCAAGATAGCGGAACGCGGACGCTTCCCTGCGATCGACCTGCTGCGCTCGGTCTCTCGCGCTCTGCCCGACGCCGCAAACGCCGAGGAAAACCGCCTGATCGGCGAAGCCCGCGCCCTGCTGGGTGCCTACGACCGCGCCGAGATGATGATCCAGGCCGGTCTCTATTCCGCCGGATCCGACCCCATGGTCGATGCCGCGCTCAAGGTCTGGCCAGGCCTCGACGGCTTCCTCGCCGAGGACGAACCCGGCGACAGCGCCGCCAGCTTCGCCCGCCTCGCCGCCTGCCTCGCCCCGGCCAGAGGCAGACCGGGGCGCTAACCCGTTACCCGCAACGGAACGTCTCTAAGTGCCCGGAAAACGGCAATGGTGGATAGGTCGGCGGCGGGGGCGCTGCCCCCTGCACCCCCCCGGGATATTTGGACTCAGAAGAAGACCAGAAGGACCTTTCCTTTCTTCTGAGGGGAAATATCCCACGGGGGTGCGGGGGTGTGAAACCCCCGCGGGCACGCCCTCGACACCAGCACGACGCCGGGGAAGCGCCGGATCCTATTTCCGCTTGCGGGTGACCTTGCGCTTGGCCTTCGCGTCGCCCACCCGCGCCTTCGGTCCCTTGCGCCCCGGCGGCTTGCCGCGGCCCTTGGGGCCACCACGGCCTCGCGTCACCCGGCCGCCCGGCAGCGCCTTGTCGTCGACCGACAGAAGCTCCAGCATCAACCCGCCGGTCACCGGCACCGCCTCGGCCAGCCGCACTGTCACGCGCTGGCCCACGCCCAGCGTCAGCCCCGTCTCGGAGCCCATCAATGTCTGGCTCTGCGCATCGAAGTGGAAGAACTCGCGCCCCAGGGTCCGGATCGGGATCAGCCCATCCGCCCCGGTCTCGTCGAGCTTCACGAAAAGTCCGAAGCGGGTCACGCCCGAGATCCGGCCGCCGAACTCGTTCCCCACCCGCTCGCTCAGGTAGGCGGCAAGGTAGCGGTCGGTCGTGTCCCGCTCCGCCGCCATCGAGCGGCGCTCGGTCTCGGAGATATGTTGCGCCGTCTCGGCCAGCCCCTCGATCTCCTCGGCGCTCAGCCCGTCGTTGCCCCAGCGATGCCCCGAGACCAGCGCCCGGTGCACGATCAGGTCGGAGTACCGCCGGATCGGCGAGGTGAAATGGGCGTAGTTCCGCAGCGCGAGGCCGAAGTGGCCGTAATTCTCGGGCGCGTAATAGGCCTGCTGCATCGAGCGGAGCGTGGTGATGTTCAGAAGCTCGTCGAAGTCGGTGCCCTCTGCCTGCGCCAGAAGCCGGTTGAGGTGCTTGGTATGCAGCACCTGACCCTTCGCCAGCTGGAACCCCGAGGCCTCGGCCACTTCGCGCAGCGCGTCCAGCTTCTCGACGCTGGGCTCCTCGTGCACCCGGAACAGGAGCGGCCGGCGCAGGCGGATCAGCTCCTCCGCCGCGGCGACGTTCGCCAGCACCATGAACTCCTCGATCAGCCGATGGGCGTCGAAGCGTTCCTTCAGCGCGATCGAGACGACCTCGCCTTCCTCCGACAGCACGATCTTGCGCTCGGGCAGATCGAGGTCCAGCGGCTGGCGCGTACTCCGCGCCCGTTTCAGCGCCGCGTACCCCGCGTAGAGCGGTGCGATCACCTCGTCCGACAGCGCGGCACAACGGTCGTTCGGCTGACCGTCCTGCGCCGCCTGTACCTCTTCGTAGGACAAGGACGCGCGCGAGGTGATCATCGCCCGGGTGAAACGGTGCGAGATCTTGTTGCCCTGCGCATCCACCACCATCCGCACAGCGATCACCGGCCGCGCCACGCCCTCGTGCAGTGAACAGAGATCGGCCGAAAGGCGTTCCGGCAGCATCGGCACCACCCGGTCGGGGAAGTAGCTGGAATTGCCGCGCTTGCGGGCCTCGCGGTCCAGCGCGGTGCCCGGGGTCACGTAATGCGCGACATCGGCGATCGCGACCCAAAGGACGTGGCCGCCATCATTCCCGGGGGTGTCGTCGGGATGGGCGAAACAGGCATCGTCATGGTCGCGCGCGTCCGAGGGGTCGATGGTGACGAAGGGCAGGCCGCGCAGATCCTCGCGCTCGCCGAGGGGGGCGGGCTTCAGCCGCTCGGCCTCGGCGATCACCTCGTCGGGGAATTCGTCGGGGATGCCATGCTGGTGGATCGCGATCAGCGAGACGGCGCGCGGACCGGACGGATCGCCCAGTCGCTGGGTGATCCGTGCCCGCGGCAGGCCGAGGCGCCCCTTGGGCCCGGCCTGTTCCGCCTCGACCAGCTCGCCGTCCCTGGCACCGCCAGTCGCGTCCCTGGCCACCAGCCATTCCTTGTCGGAACCCTTGTCGATCGGCACGATCCGTCCGCCTTCCGACGTCTCGCGGAACACCCCGAGGAGCTTCTGCGCCCCGCGCCCGATGCGGCGGATCAGCCGGGCCTCGTAGGCATGGTCCTGCCCCTCGACCCCGGTCAGCCGTGCCAGCACCCGGTCGCCCGCGCCGACCGCGCCTTCACCCGGCCGCGTAAGGAAGAGGATCTTCGGCGCCTCCTCGAACCGGCCCTCCAGCGGGCGGGCGAAAAGATCGCCGTCGGAATCGGGTTCGAGGATCTCCAGCACCGTCACCGGGGGCAGGCTGCCTGCCTCGCGGAAGGTCTTCTTGCGCTTTTCCAGGTGGCCCTCCGCCTCCAGCTCCTTCAACAGGCGCTTGAGGTCGATCCGGGCAGCCCCCTTGATGCCGAAGGCCTTGGCGATGTCGCGCTTGGCCGTCTGCGTCGGGTTCTCGGATATCCAGGCGAGGATCTGGTCTTTGGTGGGGATCTGGCTCATGTCCCGGCCCTACCACGCGGCGCGGTGCGCGTCATCGGGAATCCTGTGGGCCCCCTGGTCGGGCGCGCCCCGTCTTGCTGCGAACCGGGAGCGAGACGCGAAAGCGCCCATGGAGGGCCTCAGAGCGCCAGCGCCATCTCGCGATGCGGCACGCCCTCGTCGTCATAGACCGGGCCGCTGACCGCGAACCCCAGCTTCTCGTAGAAACCGAGCGCCCGGCATTGCGCGCCAAGCTTGACCGTCTCGATCCCGCCCCGGGCGGCAAGCCGGGCGATCCCCTCGCGGATCAGCGCGGCGCCCAGCCCCGTTCCCCGGTGCGAAGGCAGAACGCAGACCCGGCCGATCTTGCCCACCGCTCCGTCGACCAGAAGCCGCGCGGTGCCCACCGGCACGCCCGCCTCCGTCGCCAGCAGATGCACCGCCGTGGCGTCGTGCGCATCGACCTCTCCCTCGGCCGCAAATCCCTGCTCCACGACAAAGACCGCGTGGCGCAGCGCGATGCACGGCGCGGGGTCCGCCGCCTCGGCGATCGTCACCGTCATGCGAAATACTCCGCCAGGATCCGGCCGTAGATCCCCTTCAGCTGACCGATGTGGGCCAGTTCGACCCGCTCGTCGACCTCGTGCATCGTCCGCCCGACCAGGCCGAACTCCACCACCGGGCAGTGATCCTTGACGAAGCGGGCATCCGACGTACCCCCCGTCGTCGACATCGACGGCTTGCGCCCGGTCTCGGCCTCCACGGCCTTCGACACCAGCGAAGAAAGCTCCCCCGGCGGGGTGAGGAAGCTTTCGCCAGACACGCTCACCGCCATCTCGGCGCGCACTCCGGTCTCGGCCTCGATCCGGTCGGCCTGCCCGCGCAGCCACCTGGTCAGCGAGGCGCCGCTGTGGGCGTCGTTGAATCGGATGTTCACCGTGGCGCGGCAGGACGCCGGGATCACGTTCGACGCCGTGTTGCCGGTGTCGATCGTGGTGATCGCCAGGGTCGAGCGGTCGAAATGCTCGGTCCCCTCGTCCAGCTCATGCGTCGCCAGCCGGTCCATCAGCCGCACCATCGCCGTCAGCGGGTTGTTCGCCCGGTGCGGATAGGCCGAATGCCCCTGCTTTCCACGCAGCGTGAACTGCGCCGTCATCGATCCACGGCGGCCGATCTTCATCATCTCGCCCATCTCGTTCGGACAGGTGGGTTCTCCGACCAGGCAAACCGACATCCGCTCCCCCGCCTCGGCCATATGGTCGAGAAGGGCGCGCGTGCCGTCCTTGCCCGGGCCTTCCTCGTCGCCCGTGATGGTCAGGATCACCGCCCCGTCCGGAGGCGTATTGGTGACGAAATCCACCGCCGCCGCGACGAAGGCCGCGACGCCCGATTTCATGTCCGTCGCACCCCGGCCCCAGAGCATCCCGTCATGGATCACCCCGCCGAACGGGTCCTGCGTCCACTCCGTCGGGTCGCCCACCGGCACCACGTCGGTATGGCCGTTGAAGCCGAAGGTCCGGTTCGCCCCGGCCCGCCCCCAGCGCGCGAAAAGGTTCGACACACCGCCACGATCGACCCGGGTGCAGTCGAACCCCGCACCTTCGAGGACCTCTTGCAGCAGCACCAGCGCGCCGCCCTCCTCGGGCGTGACCGACGGGCAGCGGATCAGGTCGGCCGTCAGCTTCACCGGATCGACGGGTACGGTAGTGGTCATGTCAGCGGCTCCTCGCAAGTGCGGCCAAGGCGTAGCGCCGCCCGCCCCCCGTTGCAATCGCGCAAGCAACTGTGGCCCGACCGCCACCGCTCTCGTTTTCGCGATGTCGTGGGACGTAATGAGGTGACTTTTCGGTCAAGCCACGGCTAGGTTGAGGAAAAATGCGCCTGAGGCAGGGCAAGCGCCGGGTCAATGTACCCGACATCGCGTGAACGGGCAGTTCGCGAAACAGTGCGAGGACCGCGCATCCGGAGGCCAAGGGCCATCGGCGCGGGCGTTTGACCTGTCCCGGGTGAAGAGGGGCAGGAATGGCAGCGAAGGCAGCAGAGCTTGGGTATGACACCCATGCGTCGGCGATGGAGATGGCCAACACCATCTTCGGCGACGGCGTGACGGTGGTGAACGCCAGCTATACCGGGGCGAAGAATTCGTCCGCGATCTATTCCAACGGCGACAACGTCTCGCCCGATGCGACGCCGTCGGACACCGGGGTGATCCTGTCCACCGGCAACGCGTCGGATTTCACCAATTCCAGCTCGAAGAACTGGTTCTGGTCGAACTCCGACCCGAACCAGTCGACCCACACCTCTACCGACACCTCGGGCCCCGACAACATGGCCAGCTTCAACGCGGCCGCCGGCGGCGCCCAGACCCACGACGCCAGCTACATCGACGCCGATTTCATCCCCAGCGGCGACACGATGACGATGCAGTTCGTGTTCTCGTCCGAGGAATACCCCGAATACGTCAACTCGCTGTTCAACGACGCGGTCGGCGTCTGGGTCAACGGCAAGCCCGTCGACGTAACCGTGGGATCGGGAGACGCCAACGTCGACAACCTGTCGGGCATGTCGAACGTCAACCTCTACAACGACAACACCCATGACCAGTTCAACACCGAGATGGACGGCTTCACCGTCACCCTCTCGCTGAAAATGCAGGTGGTGCCGGGTCAGGTGAACTCGATCCGCATCGGGATCGCCGACGTGGGCGATTCCCTGTACGATTCCAACCTGCTGATCGCGGCCGACAGCGTGCAGACCGCGCTGATCGCGCAGAACGACGAACTGACCATCGCGCCCGACCACGACAAGACGATCGACGTGCTGGCGAACGACCACGGGCCGGGCGGGTCGACCCTGACGATCACACATATCAACGGCCACGCGGTCAGCGCCGGCGACAGCGTGACGCTGCCCTCCGGCCAGACGGTCACGCTCCACCCTGACGGCACCTTCGGCGTGGAAAGCGGCAGCGACGTCGGGCATTCGAAATTCACCTACACCGTGTCGGACGGCCAGGGGCACACCGACACGGGCTTCGTCACGGTCGACACCGTGCCCTGCTTCGTCTCCGGCACCCGGATCCGAACCCCCGGGGGCGAGCGCAGGGTCGAATCGCTGAGGCCCGGCGACCTCGTCTTGACCCGCGACCATGGCCCCCAGCCGCTGCGCTGGATCGGCCGCCGCCGCGTCGCCGCCAAGGGATCCATGGCCCCGATCCGCATCAAGGCGGGCACTTTCGGCCGGCATCGTGACCTTCTGATCTCGCCACAGCACCGGGTGCTCGTGCGTGACCGGATGGCCGAGCTGCTGTTCGGCAGCCCCGAAGTGCTGATCGCCGCCAAGCACCTCGTCGACGGCCGAAGCGTCACGATCGAAGAGAGCGCCGAGACCGACTACGTCCACATCCTTTTCGACCGGCACGAGGTGATCTGGTCCGAGGGCCTCCTGTCGGAAAGCTTCCTGCCCGGGCCGCAGACGGCAGGCGGGTTTGCCCCCGAGACGCTGAACGAGATCTGTGCGCTGTTCCCCGAGCTCGATCCGCGAACTGGCGCGGGATACGGCCCGTCGGCCCGCTGTTCGCTGCGCGGATACGAGGCGCGGCTGCTGCGTGCCGCCCGCCGCAAAGCCCGCCGGGCCGCCGGCCGTGCCGCGGCCTGAGGAGGAGACGCCCATGCGCTGGCTCGCCATCTGCGACGCATCCGACGCCCCGATGCACCGCCGCCCGCCGCCACCCAAGCCGATGCCCGAACTCTTGGGTGTCGGGACGCTGGTGCTGGAATGCGCGCTTGCAACACCTCCCGCCGCGCCCCTCGACCTGATCGCGCAGGACGAGACCCGGGATTGGCGCCGCGAACTGCGCCTGACGCTGGCGCCCGACGGAACCCTGACCCTGCACCAGCGGCAGGGCGCGGGAACCGCCTCGGTCGCGCTGCCTCTGACGCTGCCCCGCGACATGCAGGGACTGTGCATTCTCTACAGCTGGGACGCGCCGCGCCGGTCCAGCCATCTGACCGCCCGGATTCTGCCCGCGGGCCCCGAAGTGTCGATCGCCGGGCGCAACCCGCTGCCGATCCCGGCCGAGGATCTCATCCGCCTTTTCACCGAACCCGGAGCGGCACAGCGGCACGGCGCGGTCTCGTGGCTTGGGCTGGCCGATGTCGCAGACCCGCCGCCGCTGCGCCCGGGGATCTCCGCAGGCCTGCCGGTTCTGACGCCTTCAGGCCATGTCAGAGCCGATTCCCTGCACCCCGGCGACCTGGTGGAGACCGCCATGCATGGCATGCTCCCGCTCCGCTCCGTCACCCGGATCCACCTGCCCGCGCAGGGCAGCTTTACCCCGGTACGCCTGCGGACCCCCTATTTCGGGATCGGTCATGACCTGATCGTCTCGCCCGGCCAGCGGGTCGCGCTGTCCGGCGCCGAGGTGGAATATCTCTTCGGCGAGGAAGAGGTTCTGGTGGCGGCGCGTCACCTCGTCAATGGCCGCTCCGCCGTGCACGAGACCCGGCGGCCCTTCGTCACCTACCTCTCGCTCGGCTTCGAGGTTCCGACGGCCATCCTGGCGATGGAGTGCCTCTTGGAATGCCCCGCCGACCCCGCAATCACCGGCCGCGCCGACCTGCGCGACCTGGAACGCTACGAGGCCGTGACGCTGCAACACATGCGCGAGGGTCAACAGGCCCTGAACGCGGCCTGAGCGCGGCATCGGAAAGCCCTGATACGGCTCTGTCACGGCTTGAAACGGCCAATCGACGTTCAGCCCACCTGCCGGACGATCGCCTTGAGCTTGAGCCCGGTCTCGCCCCCCGGCCCTGCGCCTTCCCACATCAGCCGGCCAAGCCAGGCGGCGAAAGCCACCGCCGCGGCCTCGCGCTGGCGGGCGGGCTTTTTCTCGTCCGTGGCGACCCGCAGCGCCAGCTCCGCCTCCATCCGCGCGCGCCAGGCTTCGGCCAGGTCGCGCAACTCGGGCGCCCGCTGACGCGGCACGAGGACGGACAGAAGATTGTCTTCCGCCTTCGCCACCAGCTTGAGGAAATCCGCCCCGCCCTTGGCGGTGCGCGGGGCCGTGGCGGCGGCCTCTTCCGTGCGGGCCATCAGCACCGCCCAGCCGTCGGCCAGTGCCGCACGGACCATCGCGTCGCGGTCGCCGTAGCGCTGGACCAGACTCGACCCCGCCAGCCCAGCGGCCCGTGACACGGCGGAAAAGGTGACGGATTTCCCCCCGCCCGCCGCGATCAGCGCACGCACATGACCGAGAACTTCGGCATCGGGGATCGAACGGGGACGGCTCATGCCCGAAGCTTAGCCGAATGCGCGTTCGCGTCCCAGCGCGGAATCCCCGCCTGCGCCGATGGTTCAAGGCCAGATCTCGAAAATGTGCAACGACGTGTTCGGCGCGTGCCTTTCCACGACGCGGCGGCGAGCGAAATCATAGAAATTACAACCGGAAGTATGTTTGGAGAAACCGCCATGGCAGATGTCGCCCCTTCCGAAGCCCACCTGAGAAAGGACGCAGGCCCGATCGGCCTCATGTTCGCCTCGGTCAGCGCGATGATCGGGTCGGGGTGGCTGTTCGCCAGCCTGCACGCCGCCAAGATCGCCGGTCCGAACGCGATCTGGTCCTGGGTCGTGGGCGCCATCGCGGTGCTTCTGCTGGCGCTCGTGTTCTCCGAGATCACCACGATGATGCCGAAGTCGGGCGCCCTGGTGCACATGTCCTATGTCAGCCACGGCACCATGGTCGGCCGGGTCTGGGGCTGGCTGCTGTTCTTCGCCTATGCCTCGGTCGCCCCGGTCGAGGTCGAGGCGGTGCTGACCTATGCCAACAACTACCTGCCCGGCCTCGTCGACCCACAATCGGGGGTGCTGACCTCGACCGGTTTCATCTGGGCGCTGATCATCCTTGCGATCTTCGTCGGCCTCAACTTCATGGTCGTGAAATACGTCCTGATGGTGAACACCGCCGCGACCTGGTGGAAGATCGCGATTCCGCTGATCACCGTGCTGGTCCTCGTCAGCCTGTCGTTCCACGGCAGCAACTTCACCGAGACCAAGGGCGATGGCGGCTTTGCCGCGATCTTCGAGGCGGTGCCGGCGGCGGGGGTGATCTTCTCGCTGCTGGGCTTCCGGCAGGCGATCGACATGGCGGGCGAGACGGCGAACCCCTCGCGCAACATCCCCGTGGCGGTCATCGGTTCGGTCTTCCTGTCGACTGTGGTCTACATCCTGCTGCAGATCGCCTTCATCGGCGCGCTCGACCCCAAGGACATCGCGGGCGGCTGGTCCACCCTGCATTTCGCCGGCGCCATGGGGCCGCTTGCGGCGATCTCGGTCACCGTGGGCGCGGCCTGGTGGGCGACGATCCTCTATGCCGACGCGATCATCTCTCCCGGCGCGACCGGTTTCATCTACTCCACCGCGACCTCGCGCGTGGCCATGGCAGGCGGCGAGATGAAATCGCTTCCGCCGATCCTGGCAAAGATCAACGGCAACGGTGTGCCCGTGGTGGCCCTGATCGTGACCTATGTCGTCGGCGTGATCTTCTTCTTCCCCTTCCCCGCCTGGCAGAAACTGGTCGAGATCATCTCGTCGCTGACCGTGCTGACCTATGGCATCGGGGCCGTGGTGCTTCTGCACCTGCGCCGGACCTCGCCCGACGCGACGCGGCCGTTCTTCCTCAAGGGGGCATGGATCATCGCGCCGCTGTCGTTCATCGTCTCGACCTGGATCATCCAGTGGACGGGCCTCGACAAGACCAGCTACCTGTTCGGCGCGATCCTGATCCTGTTCGTGATCTACGTCATCTACTACTACGCCACCGGCAAGCAGCATCAGCAACCCTTCGGCTGGGAAACCGGCTGGTGGCTGATCCCCTATTTCGCCGGGCTCTGGCTGCTGAGCTACTTCGGCCCGACGACCTTCGACGGCCAGGGGCTGATGACCTTCCCTGTCTCTCTGCTTGTCGGCGCGATCTTCAGCGTGGTCATCCTGTGGCTTGCGCTGATGGTCGGCATGAGCCCCGAAGACACCGAGGGCTACCTCAAGCACATTGCCGTCAAGGAACATCCCGGCAAAGGCTGACCCCGCAAGGGCTGAACCGGCAGGGTGCGTTTCGGCGCACCCTGCGAAAGCCGCCGGAACAGAGCCTGAAATCAGCTCCGACGCAGCCCCGCTGACGTTAACCGCCCGCTTTCGCGCCCTTCTTGAAGGGGGCCATTCCCGCCCGGGCCAAGGCGTCGGCTCGCTCGTTCTCGGGATGCCCGGCGTGCCCCTTCACCCATTGCCACTGCACCTTGTGGCGCCCCCGCGCCGTGTCCAGCCGCTGCCACAGGTCGTCATTCTTCACCGGCTTGCCGGTCGAGGTGCGCCAGCCCTTGCGCTTCCACCCCGCCAGCCACTCGGTGATGCCGTTCTTAACATAGGCGCTGTCGGTGACGATGGTGATCGCCGTGTCGCGGCTGAGCGCCTCCAGCGCGTTGATCGCGGCCAGAAGCTCCATCCGGTTGTTGGTGGTCTGCGCCTCGCCGCCCGAAAGCTCGCGCTCCTTCACCACCTCGGATCCCTCGACCGCCTGCATCAGCACGCCCCAGCCCCCGGGGCCGGGATTGCCGGAACAGGCGCCATCCGTGTAGGCGATGAGATCGGGCATGTGGCCTCCGGTGGTTCGATGCGTCCGGCGGGTGTAGGCCGCGGGCGTCGGGGCGTCAACGCGCACCCGGATGCCGTTTCAGCCCTGCCGCACCGCACGCAGGTGCAGCGCGTTGAACTGCCGCCCGTCGAAGCCCTTGTCCGGATGCCGCCGCGCCGCCACGACCTCCACCCCTTCGGGCGCGAGGATCCCGGCCAGCGCCTCGAGCGTCCAGTGATTGTAGAGCCGGTCGAGCGAATCGCGCAGGCCTTCGCTGCCCTCATGAATGCCGATCGCGATCACGCCCCCCGGCGCCAGCGCCCGCGCCAGCCGGGCCAGCGCATTCGGCAATGCCTCGCGCGGGATGTGCTGAAGAGAGAAATGCGCCCAGATGCCCTCGTAGACGGCCGTCTTGGGCAGGGCATCGATATCGCCGTGAATCGTCTCTATCCCGGCGCAATCGGAAAGCATGTCCAGCATCTCGGCCACCGGGTCGAGGGCAGTGACGGCAAAGCCCTCCTCCACCAGCGTGCGCGATGCCCAGCCACCGCCGCAGCCGAAATCGAGAACCCGCCCGCCGGACGGCAGTGCGGCGGCGAAGGCGGTCAGATCGCGGGTCCGCCGGCTCGACGCCCCCATCTTGGCGGCATATTCCCCGGCCATGCCGGCATAGAAGGCAAGTGTCTCGCGATCGGCGCTCATGCCGGTTCGCGCAGAACCCGGGGCACCTTGAACTCCACGTTCTCCTGCGCGGTCTCGACACGCTCAAGCATCACCTCGAACCGGTCGCGGAAGGCCGTGACCACCTCGTCCACCAGGACCTCGGGCGCGCTGGCCCCGGCGGTGATGCCCACGGCCCCGGCCCCTTCGAGCGCACGCCAGTCGATGTCGTCCGCGCGCTGCACCAGCTGCGAATGCGCACAGCCCGCCGCGCGCCCGACCTCGACCAGCCGGCGCGAGTTCGACGAGTTCGGCGCCCCGATCACCAGAAGCGCGTCGATCTTGCCCGCGATCGCCTTCACCGCCGACTGACGGTTGGTCGTGGCATAGCAGATGTCTTCCTTGTGTGGCCCGACGATGGCAGGAAAGCGCGCCTTCAGCGCCGCGACGATCCCCGCGGTATCATCCACCGACAGCGTGGTCTGCGTGATGAAGGCCAGCCGCGATGGATCGCGCACCTCAAGGCCCGCCACATCCTCCGGCGTCTCGACCAGCAGCACCTCGCCGTCGGGCAGCTGGCCCATGGTGCCCACCGTCTCGGGGTGGCCGGCGTGGCCGATCATCACCATCTGAAGGCCGTTCTCATGGTGTCGCTCGGCCTCGATATGCACCTTGGACACCAGCGGACAGGTGGCATCGACATAAAGCATCTCGCGCGCCTCGGCCTCGGCCGGCACCGATTTCGGCACGCCGTGTGCAGAAAAGATCACCGGGCGGTCGGGCGGGCATTCGTCCAACTCCTCGACGAAGACGGCGCCCTGATCGCGCAGACTGTCGACCACGAACTTGTTGTGCACGATCTCGTGGCGCACGTAGACCGGCGCGCCCCATTTGCGCAGCGCCATCTCGACGATCTTGATGGCACGATCGACACCGGCGCAAAAGCCGCGCGGGGCCGCGAGATAGAGTGTGAGGGCAGGCTTTTCCATGGCCCAGAGGTAAGCCCGCGCGGGCGCCACGTCCAGAGGCAGAGCACACGGGCGCCAGTGGCGGGAAACCGCGGGCACGCGGGGGGCCTCGCCGCGGGCCTCGCGGGCGGGCGCCCATGGAAATGCGGCACTCCTGCGCCGGAAATGCACGGAACCGGAAATGCAGGGGGCCCCAAATGCAGGGGGCCAGGGCTTCCCCAAGCCCCGGCCCCGTCCCCTGGATCGCCTCATCGTGAGTGGTGGCGGCGATCCCGGGTTGTGCCTCGGTCACTCGCTCTCGGCGTGGACCCCTTCGCGTTCGGTCTTCACCTCCCGCGGCTCGCGCGGGGGACGGCCGATCACGTCGCGCAGCTCGTCCAGTTCGATGAAGTTGTCGGCCTGGCGCCGCAGCTCGTCGGCGATCATCGGCGGCTGGCTGCGGATCGTCGACACCACCGAAACCCTGACGCCCTGCCGCTGCAGGCTTTCCACCAGTGGCCGGAAATCGCCGTCGCCCGAGAACAGCACGATATGATCGACCCGCGGCGCCAGTTCCATGGCGTCCACGGTCAGCTCGATATCCATGTTGCCCTTGACCTTACGGCGGCCCTGACTGTCGGTGTATTCCTTGGCCGGTTTGGTCACCATGGAGAACCCGTTGTAATGCAACCAGTCGACCAGGGGGCGAATCGGCGAGTAATCGTCGTTCTCGAGAAGCGCGGTGTAGTAGAAAGCCCGCAACAGCTTGCCGCGGCGCATGAACTCCTGCCTCAACAGCTTGTAGTCGATGTCGAAACCCAACGCCTTGGCCGCGGCGTAAAGGTTCGAACCGTCGATGAACAAGGCAAGGCGATCGTCCTTGTAGAACATCGGTCGTCCTTTCTAAATGTGTCCTTAACAATCGCAGCGGGGTGAGTGGTGAGTGGTGTAACGGGAATAAACAAATGCGATCGAGGACCTGGGAACCGGTTTAGGTCAATTCTGCTTCCGCGCAAGCGCGGTTATACGAAAGTGTCATCCCGATATGCAAAATGACCAGCGGATTCTGATCGCATTGGGCGCCAACCTGCCGTTCGGCGAACATGCGCCCGGCGAAACCCTGCGCGAAGCTCTCGCAGAGCTGGATAAAACCGGCCTGCGCGTCCTTCGCGCCAGCAGGTTCTACGACACGCCGTGCTTTCCGCCCGGCGCCGGCCCCGATTACGTGAATGCGGCAGCCGCGCTGGCCGGTCCCGATGACCCGCAGGCCGTGCTGGCCGCGCTGCACGCGGTCGAGGACCGATTCGGCCGCGCCCGGACCCAACGCTGGGGGATGCGGACGCTTGACCTAGACCTGATCGCGATCGGCGACAGGGTGCTGCCCGATGTCGCAACGCAGGGGGCCTGGCGCGCCCTGCCCCCCGAGGATCAGGTGCGCCGCGCGCCGGACCGCCTCATCCTGCCCCATCCCCGGCTGCAGGATCGCGCCTTCGTTCTGGTGCCGCTGGCAGATGTTGCGCCGGACTGGCAGCACCCGCTGCTTGGGCGCACTGTGGCGCAGATGCTGGCCGACCTGCCCCCGGACGCCCGGGCCGAGGTCGTGCCCCGGCCCGGCCCGGAGGCCTGAAACCTGGCCGAAATCGCGCGAATTGGGCGGGTTTCGGGGCCGGTTTTCCGGGTTCTTGCTTGTCAAGACCCATCGAACCGCATAGATAGGCGTCTCCAACCCGATACGAATTGGAGTGCCCCATGGCCCGCGTGACGGTCGAAGACTGCGTTGACAAGGTTCCGAACCGGTTCGAGCTGGTGATGCTTGCCGCCCATCGTGCGCGCGAGATCGCCTCGGGCGGTCCGCTGACCATCGACCGCGACAACGACAAGAACCCCGTCGTCAGCCTCCGCGAGATCGCGGAGGAGACCCAGGCCGCCGACACCCTGCGCGAACGCATGATCGAAAGCTACCAGACCCAGATCGAGGTCGACGAGCCGGAAGAGGATGCGATGGCGCTGCTCATGGGTGGCGAGGCCGACAAGCCCGAGCAGGACGACATGTCCGAGGAAAAGCTTCTGCGTGCGCTGATGCAGGCGCAGGGCGAGGGCTGAGCGCGCCACTTCCTGTCATGGTGGCGCACCTTGGGATCCGGGCAGCATGATCGACGTCGAGGACCTGATCGCGCTCGTCCGGAACTACAACCCCGCGACGGATGCCGCGCTTATCAAGCGCGCCTATTCCTATGGCCAACGCATGCACGAGGGGCAGTTTCGCCGCTCGGGCGAGCCGTATTTCACCCATCCGGTCGCGGTCGCCGCGATCCTGACCGAGCAGGCGCTTGACGACGCCACGATCGTGACCGCGCTGCTGCACGACACGATCGAGGACACCAAGTCGACCTACCGCGAGGTATCGGACCTGTTCGGCTCCGAGATCGCGGAGCTGGTCGACGGGGTGACCAAGCTCACCAACCTGCAGCTGTCGTCTTCCGAGGCGAAGCAGGCCGAGAACTTTCGCAAGCTGCTGATCGCGATGTCGCGCGACCTGCGGGTGATTCTGGTCAAGCTGGCCGACCGCCTGCACAACATGCGCACGATCAAGTCGCTGCCGCCTGAAAAGCAGGTCCGCAAGGCGCGCGAGACGATGGACATCTTCGCCCCGCTGGCCGGCCGCATGGGTATGCAGCAGATGCGCGAGGAGCTGGAAGACCTCGCCTTCAAGGTGCTGAACCCCGAGGCCCGCGCCTCGATCATCCGCCGCTTCGTCATGCTCCAGCGCGAGACCGGCGACGTCGTGCACCGCATCACCGCCGACATCCGGCTGGAACTGGAAAAGGCCGGCATCGACGCCGACGTCTACGGCCGCGCCAAGAAGCCCTATTCGATCTGGCGCAAGATGCAGGAGAAGGACCTCGCCTTCTCGCGCCTCTCCGACATCTACGGCTTTCGCGTCATCACCGGGTCCGAGGCCGATTGCTACCGCGTGCTGGGGGTGATCCACCAGCGCTGGCGTGCCGTGCCGACCCGGTTCAAGGATTACATCAGTCAGCCGAAGTCCAACGGCTACCGATCGATCCACACCACGGTATCGGGCCGCGACGGCAAGCGGGTGGAGGTGCAGATCCGCACCCGCCAGATGCACGAGGTCGCCGAATCGGGCGTTGCCGCGCATTGGTCCTACCGCGACGGCCAGCGCGTCCATAACCCCTTTGCCGTGGACCCGGCGAAGTGGATCGCGAACCTGACCGAACGGTTCGACGCCGCCGACGATCACAGCGAATTCCTCGAGAACGTGAAGCTCGAGATGTATTCCGATCAGGTCTTCTGCTTCACCCCCAAGGGCGACGTGGTCAAGCTGCCCAAGGGCGCGACGCCGCTGGATTACGCCTATGCGATCCACACAAGGATCGGGAATTCCTGCGTCTCGGCCAAGGTCGACGGGCTGCGCGTGCCGCTCTGGACCCGGCTGAAGAACGGCCAGTCGGTCGAGATCATCACCGCCGAGGGCCAGCGCCCGCAGGCGAGCTGGGTCGACATCGCCGTGACCGGCCGCGCCAAGGCCGCGATCCGCCGCAGCCTGCGCGAGGAAGACCGCTCGCGCTTCGTCAAGCTGGGGCAGGAACTTGCCCGCGTGGCGTTTGAGCATGTCGGCAAGAAGGCCACCGACAAGGCCCTGCGCACCGCCGCGCGCACCATGGGCATCCCCGACACGACGGAACTTCTGGCCCGCCTCGGCAGCGCCGAGATCTCTGCCGCCAAGGTGGTCGAGACGATCTACCCCGAGCTTGCCAACATCCACCCCGCCGAGGAGATCGACGCCAAGCGCCCGGTGGTCGGCCTCGCCGCCGGCCAGATCTACCGCCGCGCCAATTGCTGCCAGCCGGTCCCGGGAGAGCGTATCGTCGGCATCACCTACCGCGGCCAGGGCGTCATCATCCACGCCATCGACTGCCCCGCGCTGGCCGAGTTCGAGGAACAGCCCGAACGCTGGGTCGACCTGCACTGGACCGAGGGCCGTCACCCGCCGGTCCACACCGTCAGCCTCAACGTCACCATCTCGAACGACGCGGGCGTGCTGGGGCGGATCTGCACCCTGATCGGTGAGCAGAAGGCCAACATCTCGGACTTGCACTTCGTCGACCGCAAACCAGATTTTTACAGGTTGCTGATCGAAGTCGATCTGCGCGATGTCGAGCATCTCCACAACGTCATGACCGCGCTCGAGGCGGAAAGCGACGTGGCACAGCTCGAACGTTACAGGGATCTCAGCCGGAAGCCCTGAGGCCGGCTGTGGGAAGGGGAAGGCCGGGTGGTATTCAAGCGACGCACCAAGAGATCCTTCCTTCAACGTACCCTTGATGTCGTCTACCCGCGCGGGGGCTACCTGCGGGCGATCTGGTACGTGATCTACCGCCTGCGCCGGCTGCCCGATCAGCCGCACCGCATCGCCCGCGGCATCGCCTGCGGCGTCTTCGTCTCGTTCACCCCGTTCTTCGGCTTTCACTTCGTGATCGCGGGCGCGCTGGCATGGATCATCGGCGGCAACCTCGTCGCCGCGATCCTCGCCACCTTCGTCGGCAACCCGGTGACCTTCCCCCTCATCATGGCTGTATCGGTCGAGCTTGGAAGCCGCATCCTGCACCAGCCGGGCGGCATGCCGATCAACCACATCGTCGGCGCCTTCGGCCAGGCCTCGGTCGAGCTGTGGGAAAACTTCCGCGCGATCTTCACCGAGCACACCGCGCATTGGGGAAGCCTGATCCGCTTTTTCGACCGCGTCTTCTACCCCTATTTCATCGGCGGCCTCGGCCCCGGTATCGTCGGAGGGCTGGTCGGTTACTACCTGTCGCTGCCGCTGATCGAGGCCTATCAGCGCCGGCGCAAGAAGAAGCTGAAGGAACGGATCGAGAAGCTGCGCGAACAAAAGGCCCGTGCGGCCGCCGAAGCCGCCGCGGCGCAGGCCGAGGACTGAACCGAGGACTGAGCCGAAGCCGCCCCGCCACCGGCCCGACGCCACCGCCCCGGCCCGCGCTTTCCCCGCAACCGGCTTGACCTTCCCGGCCCGAGCGGGTGATCTCTGCGCGAAACCGCAAAGGATCTGCGCGATGACCGCTTTCAAGGGCCGCCTCCGCCTCGGCGTCAACATCGACCACGTCGCCACCGTCCGCAACGCTCGCGGCTCGGCCTATCCCGACCCGCTGCGCGCCGCCAAGCTGGCCGAGCAGGCCGGCGCCGACGGCATCACCGCCCACCTGCGCGAAGACCGCCGCCACATCGCCGATGCCGACATCGCGGCGCTGCGCAAGAACCTGTCGGTGCCGCTGAACTTCGAGATGGCCGCGACCGAGGAGATGCAGCGCATCGCGATGACCCACCTGCCGCATGCCGTCTGCCTCGTGCCCGAGAAGCGCGAAGAGCGGACGACCGAGGGCGGGCTGGACGTCGCGCGCGACGACAACCGGCTGGGCCAGTTCATCGCGCCACTGCGCGAGGCGGGCTGCCGGGTGTCGATGTTCATCGCCGCCGATCGCGCACAGGTCGAGGCCTCGGCACGGATCGGCGCGTCCGTGGTGGAGCTGCACACCGGCGCCTATTGCGACCTGCATTACGAAGGCAAGCTGAAGGAGCGCGACGCGGAACTTGCGCGCCTGCGCGACATGGCCGCGCTGGCCGACAGCCTCGGGCTTGAGGTCCACGCGGGCCACGGCCTGACCTACGAGACGGTGCAGCCGATCGCCGCCTTTCCCGAGGTGATGGAGCTCAACATCGGGCATTTCCTGATCGGCGAGGCGATTTTCGTGGGCCTCGAGGCTGCGATCGCCCGGATGCGCACCGAGATGGACGCGGCGCGGGCATGACCCTCGCGCATCTTGCCATCGTGCTTGCCGGTTGGGCCCTGCAGGCGGGCAGCCCCGGCCCCGCGACGCTGGCGCTTTCCGCCACGGCCATGGGCCAGGGACGGCGCGCCGCGCTGACCCTCGCGCTCGGGATCTGCTGCGGGTCGGGAGTCTGGGGCCTTGCCGCCGCACTGGGGCTGAGCACCGTGATGCTCGCCAATGCCTGGATCTTCGAGGTGCTGCGCTACCTCGGCGCGGGCTACCTGATGTTCCTCGCGGTCAAGGCGCTCCGCAACGCGGCGCACCCCCGCCCCGCCTCCACCGCCGCGACCGAGGGGCACAGGCTGTTCCTCAAGGGCCTGGCCCTGCACCTGACCAACCCCAAGGCGATTCTCGCCTGGGGCGCGATCTACCTGCTCGCCCTGCCCGCGGGGGCGCCCATGACACAGATCTGGGCCCTGTTCGCCTGCCTTCTGGCGACCTCGGCCATGATCTTCGTGGGCTATGCGTTGATGTTTTCGCACCCGCGCGTGGCCCAGGGCTATGCCCGCACCCGGCGCGGGTTTGACGCGGCTTTCGGCGTCCTGTTCGGGGCGGCGGGCTTCGGCCTCCTGACGGCGCGGCTGTGACGGGGCACCCTCCCCCTCCCCGGCACCTCGTTTCTCGTCCTCCCGCCGAGCAGAAGCGCAGCGTCCGACAGGGCCCCCCGCCCGCACCCCGGAGATCCCGATGATCCTCGGCATCGGCACCGACCTGTGCAATATCGACCGCATCCAGGGCACGCTCGACCGGTTCGGCGACCGGTTCCGCAACCGCGTCTTCACCGAGCTTGAGCAGCGCAAGGCCGAGCGCCGCGCCGACACCGCCGGAACCTATGCCAAGCGGTGGGCGGCGAAGGAGGCCTGCTCCAAGGCGCTCGGCACAGGTCTTCGCATGGGCATCGCCTGGCGCGACATGGGCGTGGCGAACCTCCGCACCGGCCAGCCCGTCATGCACCTGACCGGCTGGGCCGCGGATCGGCTGGCCCAGATGACCCCCGAAGGCCACGAGGCGATCGTCCACGTGACGCTCACCGACGACCACCCCTGGGCCCAGGCCTTCGTGGTGATCGAGGCACGCCCCCTGTCCGCGCGCGCAAGTGAAGCGCCGGAAACTTGACTTCACGCCCCGCGCCCCGCATGTAGCGCCGGACTTGGGGCCCCGGGGCCCGCATCGGTACGGGGACAGAACCGAATGGCAAGCAAGGCGGACAAGAAGGGCGACGGCTTCGCCGAGACCATCAAGACGATCGTCTACGCACTTCTCATCGCGGGCATCTTCCGCACCCTGTTCTTTCAGCCGTTCTGGATTCCCTCCGGGTCGATGAAGGACACCCTGCTGATCGGCGATTTCCTCTTCGTTAACAAGATGGCCTATGGCTATTCGCGCTATTCCTGCCCGTTCGGCCTGTGCCCCTTCACCGGCCGCATCCTTGCCCGCGACCCGCATCGCGGCGACGTGGTGGTGTTCCGCAACCCGACCAACGGCGAGGATTTCATCAAGCGGCTGATCGGCCTGCCCGGCGACACCGTCCAGATGAAACAGGGCCGGCTCTGGATCAACGGCAAGGAAGTGCCCGAAACCCCCGCAGGCACCTTCGTCGAGAAATACGCGCCGCAGGGCCCGATGGGGAATTATCCGCGCTGCGAGAACGCCCCGGTGGGCGAAGGCGCCGATTGCGAAAAGACCCGCTTCCGCGAAACCCTGCCGGGCGGCGTGAGCCATGACATCCTGAAGATCACCGATCAGGGCTATGCCAACAACACGCCGGTGTTCACCGTGCCCCAGGGCAAGTATTTCTTCATGGGCGACAACCGCGACAATTCCGAGGACAGCCGCTTCGCGCAGGACGTGGGCGGCGTCGGCTTCGTGCCCTACGAGAACCTGATCGGCCGTGCCGACCGGATCATCTTCTCGTCCGCCGGGCGGTCGCTGTTCTACGTCTGGACCTGGCGCGCGGACCGCTTCTTCAAGGGGATCGAGTGAAGCTCTCGGCGGACCTTGCGGATTTCTCCGTCCGGATCGGGCATGACTTCGCCCGGCCCGAGCTTCTGATCCGCGCGGTCACGCATTCCTCGATCTCCTCGGCCACTCGCCCCGACAACCAGCGCCTCGAATTCCTTGGTGACCGCGTGCTTGGCCTCGTCATGGCCGAGGCGCTGCTGGCCGCCGACCGCGGCGCGTCCGAGGGCCAGCTGGCCCCGCGCTACAACGCGCTGGTGCGCAAGGAGACTTGCGCCGAGGTCGCCCGTACCGTCGATCTGGGCGCCGTGCTGAAGCTCGGCCGGTCCGAGATGATGTCGGGCGGGCGCCGGAAAGAGGCATTGCTGGGCGACGCGATGGAGGCGCTGATCGCGGCGGTCTACCTCGACGCCGGGTTCGAGGCCGCGCGCGCCCTGATCCTGCGGCTCTGGGGCGACCGGATCGCGACGGTCGAGGCCGATTCCCGCGACCCCAAGACCTCGCTTCAGGAATGGGCCCAGGGCCGGGGCATGACGCCCCCCAGCTATACCGAGATCCGCCGCGAAGGCCCGGATCACGCGCCGATCTTCACCATCCGCGCCGAGCTTTCGAACGGCGAGGCGGCCGAGGCGAGCGCCGGCAACAAGCGCCAGGCCGAACAGGCCGCCGCCAGGGCGCTGCTGGACCGGGTCGAGCAGGGCTGACCTCTTTCGCCACGCGCGCGGGGCCCCACGCTGGACCGCGCGTTGCCGTATCGGCGGCGCGGCAACGCCACGCTGGCCTTTGCAGCGCCTTTCCGCTATGCCCCGCCAATCCACCCCGAGGGAAAGACTCATGACCACACGCGCGGGCTTCGCCGCCCTGATCGGAGAGCCGAACGCCGGCAAATCCACCCTGCTCAACCGCATGGTGGGGGCCAAGGTGTCGATCGTGACCCACAAGGTGCAGACCACGCGCGCCCGGATTCGCGGCGTCTGCATGGCGGGCGAAAGCCAGATCGTCTTTGTCGACACCCCCGGCCTCTTCCGCCCCCGCCGCCGGCTTGACCGTGCCATGGTCGCGGCCGCCTGGGGGGGCGCCGCCGATGCCGACGTCATCGTCCTGCTGATCGAGGCCCACCGCGGCCTGACCGAGGGCGCCCGCGCCATCGTCGAGGCACTGACCGAGCGCGTCCCCGACGGCACCCCCGTCGCGCTGGCCATCAACAAGATCGACAAGGTGAAGGCCGAGACCCTCCTCGCCCTGACCAAGGAGCTGAACGACGCCTATCCCTTCGCCAAGACCTTCCTGATCTCGGCCGAACGCGGCCATGGCGTCGAGGATCTGCGCGAATGGCTGGCGGGCGAGATGCCCGAAGGCCCCTGGCTTTACCCGGAGGACCAGATCGCCGACCTGCCGATGCGCATGATCGCCGCCGAGATCACGCGCGAGAAGCTGACGCTGCGCCTGCATGAGGAACTGCCCTACCAGCTCACGGTCGAGACCGAGGCTTGGGAGGACCGCAAGGACGGCTCCACCCGGATCGACCAGCTGATCTACGTCGCCCGCGACGGCCACAAGGGAATCGTGCTGGGCAAGGGCGGCGAGACGATCAAGGGTATCTCCACCGCGGCCCGGGCCGAGCTGGCGGAATTCCTCGGCCGGCCGGTGCACCTGTTCCTTCAGGTCAAGGTGCGGCCGAACTGGCTTGAAGAGGCCGAGCGCTACGGCGAGATGGGCCTCGACTTCCGCGACGGCGACTGATGGCACGGCTGACCGCTGATTTCTGGGTGCATGCCTACCTTCGGCGTCTTCAACTGGCCAACATCCCCGCTTATGTCACGGCCCATGGCGACGACACGGCGGGGGCAGTGCTGGTCAAGGTGGCCACGCTCGATGGCAAGGCCCGCGCCTACCAGCGCAGCTTTGACCTGATGAGCGGGGACCGCACCTGGGTCGTCCTTGCCGAGGGCGAGGAACGCGCGGTGGACGAGGCCATCGCTCGCCAGCGCAATTTCGACCCCGATCTCTGGGTGATCGAGGTCGAAAGCCGCGAAGGGCGGCACCTGCTGGACGAGGAAGGGCTGGAGTAGGGCCTAGCTTGCCGCGAGGATCGACAGGATCCCCCCGGCGCTTCCCCCCTGCCCTGCCTGCAGGATCTGCAAGGCGGCCGAGGTTCCCGTCGTTGCGCCGGAGGCGCCCGAAGCCCCGGCCCGGATCATGAACAGCCGCACCAGCTTGTCCATCTGCTCCGGCGCCGAGAACTGGCTGACCGAACTATCGCCGAAATAGGCCGTCGACTTGTCCTGCAAGGTCTCAAGCTGGAGGTCGAGATCCAGAGCGGCAAAGCTGGACGGCAGACCCAGCGCCGTCTCGAATACCGTTCTGATCGACGTCGTGCCCATGACCGAGAACCACTTGGTGGTCTCCGAGGCGCTTTTCTCCGCGATCGCGCCCAGCGCTTCGGGCAGCGCCATCGCGAGGCGCATGTTGTTGTCCTGCTCACCCACAGCGATCTCGAACTGCTTGCGCGCATAGGGCGACAGGATCGTGTCGGCGAAATCGCTTTTCTGGGTATTCGGCGGTGTCAGGTCGAAGCTGAAGGCGCGTGCCAGCGACGCATAGCGGCTGTCCGACAGCTTGTTGCCAAGCGCATCCGACGACAGCGTGCCATCGGCCAGAACCCTGGTGATGAAGGCCTTGTTCGGCAGGTCGTCATCAAGCCCGAAGGCACCCAGCGCCACCTTCAGCAACCGGTAGTCCGAGACCAGATCCTCCGCGGTGGTCACCTTGGCGATGTTTTCGCGGAAATAGTCACTGTCCCGACCCTGGGTGCCGCTGTTGTTAAAGGCCTCCTGCTGGGCCTCCATCGTGCGGCTGAGGAATTTCCAGCCGGCGTAACCCGTAAGTGGCAGGACCGGCTGAAAGGTCATGTCGGACAGGCGGCCAGAAGCCGCTCCTCGCGCGGGAGAAGGGCGCGCAGGAACTTCAGCGCCTGGTAATGCTGCCCCTCCAGCACCGAGGCGGTCGCCTGGGTCAGTTGCTTGCGGCTGTCGTGATCGGTCAGCACCTGGGAAAGCTGCTCGATCCCGCGCAGAAGCTGCATACGCGCCTCTTCGGCATCGGCATCGCCAGACAGGACAAGCTGGGCGATGTAGCAGACCCGGCGCACCGGCGTGTTCACCTCGCCGGGGTGGATCGCGTCGCGCAGGCGCAAGATATGCGCCCCCGGCGTCTTGATCGACAGACGCGACCGTCGGTCGCCGTTCTCGATCACCGCACCGTTGATCAGCACCCGCTCCTTGGGGCCGAGCTTGAGGACGAGGCCGCTCATCTGGCGACCTCGCGGCCGAGGGTGCGCGGTCCCGCGTGGTTCGCCGCGCGGGTCGGCGGCTGCGGCGCGGGCGGGGCGATCGGATCGCTGCGCAGGCCCCGCATCACCGCGGTGTTGATGTCGATCAGCACGTCCACCGTGGCCTGGCGGGCCAGCACCTTGCGGCTGTGCTGTTGCGTGAATTCGTTGAGATAGAAGATCCGTGCGCGCAGCGACTCGGGCAGCTGGTTGCCGGGATCGGCGACGTCAGTGGCCAGAATGGTCCAGAGACGGCGGTTGTCGTACAGCGCGCGAACCAGCGCCCCGAAGGCCCGCCTGTCGTTCGATTCCGACGCCGATTTCAGGCGATGGGTCACGCGGGCGAGAACATCGTATTCAAGGCCGCGGCCGGTGCGCGTGGGCGCGCCCGGAGTGGCATAGGCAGTACGGGCCATGTTCATTGCGGTCACGTCGGAATCCTTCCGTAACGTTTCATCTTTGGCGCGAAGCGGAGCGCCGCGCTTCCGGCGGCGCCCCGTCCGTCATCAGCGGAACAGCGACAGGATGCTCTGCGGCGCCTGGTTGGCGATCGAGAGGGACTGCACACCCAGCTGCTGCTGCACCTGGAGCGCCTGAAGCCGGGCCGAGGCCTCTTCCATGTCAGCATCGACCAGCGACCCGATCCCTGCCTTCATCGAAGAGGTCAGGTCCGAGATGAACGTCGACTGGGTTTCCAGCCGGCTTTCCGCCGAACCGAAGGCCGCCGCGGCGGTGGTCGACTTCTCGATCAGGGTATCGATCGCGGCAAGCGCCCCGGTCGCACCCGAATCGGTGGTCACATCCATCGTCGCAAGCGCACCGAGCCCACCCGAAGACAGGTCGGAGCCGGCGGTGCCGCCATCCGTTGCCTGCAGACCGACGTCGATCGACGCACTCGAGCCGTTGGTGATGGTGATCACGTTGTCCGTGCCGCCGACCGCGACGGAGTAATCCCCGCCCGTCGCCGCCTCGAAGAACGCGTTCATCTGGCTCATCAGGTTCGCCGCCACGTCGGCGGTTCCGTCCGTCGCGCTGGCGACATATTCGAACGTCCGCGTGCCGGTGGCCGTGCTGCCGTCGGCGGTGTTGATTTCCAGACCGTCGATCTTGATCTGGTAACCAACGCCCTCGGCGACCTGGCCGATGGTGATGCTTTCGGTCCCGCTGGCCGCCACGGTTGCCGCCGCGGTCAGCGCGTCGGTGCCCGCCGCCTGGGTGGTGCCGCTGCCCGAGATATAGTTTGCCGGCGTGGTCAGCGTGCCCGAGCCATAGCTTTGCGCGCTGGCCGGGGTCGTCACCGACAGGTTCTGGCGCGACACGTCGATATGCTTCGGCGTCACGCCGCCGCTGGCATCCCGGTCAAGCGACGACAGCACGCTCATGGAATCGGTGCTGGTGCCGTCGATCAGGTTCATCCCGTTGAACTGCGCCGCGCCCACGACCGATTTGATCTGGTCGGTGAGCGCCTCGATGTCGGTCTGGATCTTCGCGCGGTCGACGTTTTGTTCCTGGGCCGCGACGATCTTGCCCTTCACCTCGGTCAGCAGGTCGGTGATCGTTTCCGTCGCCTGGCGGGCAACGGCCACGGTCGACTGGCCGAGCGAAAGGCTGTCCGAGATCCCCTTGAAGCCCTTCACGTCCGATTCCATCGTCTTCGAGATGGCCCAGACAGCGGCGTTGTCCTTGGCCGAGGCCACGGTCTTGCCGGTCGAGATTTCCGACTGGGTCTTTTCCAGGCCGGTGTTGATGCCCTTCAGGGTTTGCAGCGCGACCATCGCGCTGGTGTTCGTCAGAATGGACGACATGGTGTCTTTCCTCACTAAATGCCCGCGCTTCGCGCCAGGCGCATCCGCCGCCCGAGGGCAGCCGTTAAGGCGTTCTCACCGCTGCGGCCTGCGTCGGCCGCGCCACCCCCTTCCGGGATGCCCGAGCACTTAGACCCGATCACCCCTAAGGGAGTGCTAACCGCCGCCGCTTCCACCGCACTTCCGGCCGGCTTTCTGGAGTCGCGGTTAACACTTCCTCGCCAGCCAGGCCGGCCGCCACCCGCGTCATGCAAAGACCCCCGGGCGTGGCGGCACCCGGGGGTCCTGTCGTTCATGCGTTCGGTATCGCCTCAGGCGCGCCGCTCCACCCTGCCGGACCTGACGGAATGCAGGTTCTTGCGGCCCGCGCGGTCGTAGGTCTCGGTGCCCGACTCGATCCGGCGAAGCTCCTCCAGCCGCAGCCGCGCCGCGCGGACCCCGCCGATCGCCCCGCGCAACGCCCCCGCGTTGCGCTGCGCCTCGGCCAGCAGCGCCGAAAGCGCCCCGGCAGATCCGCCCCCAGCCATCGCCGATCCCTCAGGCTCAGCCGCCTCGAGCTCACGTGCCAAAGCCTCCTTTTGCGGCAACAGCTCGGCCAAAGCCGCGAAATCGGCCCTGCGCAACGCCGCCGATTCCTCACGCATCAGCATTCGAAGCGCCTCGGCCACCGCGTCGAGCTGCGTCATCTCCGGGGCCTCTGCCCCGGTCTTCCCCATCGGGCCATGCCCCGTCTCAGCTTGCGCCATCCGCCCGCTCCTTCAGGCTGTGAAAGATCTGTTCGGCCAGTCCGATCCCCCCCTTCGCGACGATTCGCTCCGCCTGGGCCTCCCGCAGGAAGGAGGAGAACTGTTCCTCTCCCGCGCCGCCGCCAAAGCTGCCCTCCATCGCGCCAAGGCCGGCATGACCCAGCATTTCGGACAGGAACGAGGTTTCCAGCGCCCGGGCCGCCTTCATCAGCTGCGCATCGCGCGAATCGTTGGGGACCGACCTGGCGGGGGCGGGCGACGCACCGCGCGAGGTAAATCCTGCTACGGTGGGATCGGGGCCGTTCAGCGCGGGCATGGTCAAGGGCGAAAGGGTCATCGTGTCGCTCCGTTCTGGATCGGGCGAGATTAGGCGGCGCGGGGTAAAGAACCGGTAACCTCTTGCGGCGAAACTGCGCGGGCAACGGCAGAAGTCGCGGACAATGATGAACCCACTCGCAGATTTTCAGGTGCCGGCGGCGCCGCGTGGCCGCCCGGTCTCGACACCGGCCGCAACCCCGGCCACCAACCGTGCCGGCCGCGCTGACCCCGCCGTAAGGGACGCCTTCCGCGCCGAGGTCGACTCCGCTGGGGGCGCATCTACCGGTGGCGCATCCCCCGGGATCACCGCTTCGGGCGCCGCCGCGTCCGGCGCCGCCACGGCGTCCACGCAGGCGCCGCGCCCCTCCGGCAAGGCCGCCGCCGCCCACCATCCCGGCCCCTTCGCCGCCCGATTAGCGACCGAAGAGACACCAGCGGACGCGAAGGCCGCCGATGTCAGCACCGGCGACGGCGCTGAGGCCTTGGCACCGGCATCTCTGACCGAGCCTGACACACCGGAATCGGCCCCCATACCGAATGTGCCTGATCCCGAGGCGGCGGCCGAGACCACCGCCCAACCGCCCCTTGCAGACGATCCCACGGCAACGCCGCGCCGGGGCGGGGCATCCGCACTTGGCCCGGCCAGGGCAAACGCACCACCCGCGTCTTCCCCCGCGACGGAGACGCCCGACACCGTGGCTGCCATGCCCGGCCGGCAAATGATCACGCGGCCCGCACACCGAGCGGAAGGCCGCGCGTTGCCGGATATCGACACAGGGTCGGCGAAAGAGCTGGCACCGGACGATCCGGCCCCCTCCCTTCCCTCCGCCATCACCTCCACCCTAGTCGCCGCCCCAACCGGTGCCCCAGCGATCGCGACACCGGCCGCTCCCGGCACGCCCCCTCGGCTGTCGGGGCAAAGCGCCCCCGTCGTCACCGGCGGCAGGGGGGCAGCAGCACCCACACCCGCGTCGCCCGCCGTCAGCGCAGCGCGGACCGACGGCACCACTCTGGCCGGCGGAGGCCTGCCGCAGAAAATCCTCGGAGAGCCCCCGAACGCGGAGGGGGGGAACATCGGCGCCCGCCCTGCTCAGGCGCAAGACCCGGCGGCCGCCCCGGTCGCCGCAGCGCAGCCGACCCCCGAAGGACCGGACATCCCTGCCCCGGAACCCCCGGACCGGCAGCCGCCCGCAATCGCCGCACCTTTCATCTCCGCCCCCGCCAAGGGCGGTGCGGGCGCCATCGGCTCCGCGCCCACTGTGACCCCAGGCACGCCCCTTCTCCCGACTGACGCAGGGGCACCCGATACCGCCCCGACCCCCGCTTCCACCGGCGGGGCCGGCCCTCAAATGGTCACGAACGCCGCCGCTCCAACTCTCACCCCGGGTCGCCCCGAGATCGGACCGGGGGCAGAAACCGGCACCACCCCGCCTCCCCACGACACCCGGGCAAGAGCCAAGCAGACCGACGCCTTCCACGCGCCGTTTGGTCACGTGCACGCGGTCCGGGCCACGGGTGAGCCCGCCCCGCCCCAACGCCCGGCGGACCCAGTTCAGTCCGCGCCTGCCGCCGGCCTGACGGCGGATCGGGGCACCGAGGGGATCAGCCTCACCCCCGGGGCAAATACCGTGCCCGCGCCCATCCATGGCAGCGCGACCAGCCCCCCGGCCACGTCGGTCTCTGGGCCGGACCCGCAGGCCGCGGCCCGCCCGGTCGCATCGCAACTTGCCACCGCCGTGGCCCGTCACGCCGACAGCAGTACGGTCGAGCTTGCCCTGTCTCCGGAGGAGCTTGGCCGTGTGCGCATGGTGATCCGCCACGACACCCAGGTGATGAGCGTCGCAATCCACGCCGACCGCCCCGAAACCCTCGACCTCATGCGACGCCACGCCGAGGTTCTGGCCCAGGAATTCCGGGCCCAGGGCTACAGCGGCACGGCGTTTTCCTTCACCGGCGGCGAGGGTGGCGCGGCCGGTCGCGGATCGCAGGCCCCCCCCTCCGCCCCGATAGCACCCGCGGCCGGCGATTCCTCCCGCGGCGAGGCCGCGAACGCCGGCTTCTCCGCCCCGCCGCCACGCGCACGCTATAGCGCCGACGGCCTGGACCTGCGCCTCTGACGGCGCCCGACCCGCCCTCCGCCTTCTCCGGCCCCAGAAAGGAGCCCGCCATGAGCGTCACCGCACCAACCGCCAGCACGACCCAGACCGCGACAACTTCCACCGCCACGACTTCCGCTGCCACAACTTCCGCTGCCACAACTTCCACCGCCACGGCGACGGGAAGCGGTTCGAGCGGTGCGCTGATCAATTCCGATTTCGACACCTTCCTGAAGATGCTGACCACGCAGATGCAGAACCAGGATCCGCTCAACCCCATGGATTCGTCGGATTACGCCGTGCAGCTCGCCACCTTTTCGGGCGTCGAACAGCAGACCAAGACGAACGATTTGCTGACCGGGCTGTCCACGCAGATGAGCGCGATGGGCCTTGCCCAGCTGTCCGGCTGGGTCGGGATGGAGGCCCGCACGACCGAACCGGTCTGGTTCGACGGCAGCCCCGTTACGCTGTCCCTCGCGCCCGAGACCGGGGCCGAAAAGGCGGTGCTGGTGGTCAAGGATTCCTCCGGCACCGAGGTCGGCCGCGGCGAGGTCACCCCGACGGCGGGAGAGATCCAGTGGGCGGGCACCGGGTCCGACGGCACCCCCTATGCCTCGGGCCAGTACAGCTTCACCCTCGAAAGCTACAAGGACGGCACGCTGAGTTCGACCGCCGCGGTGCCCGCCTATGGCAGGATCACCGAGGCCCGTGCCGGCGAATCCGGGCCGCTTCTGGTGCTCGAGGGCGGGGCCGAGGTCGCCTCCTCCGCCATCGATGCGCTGCGCCAGCCGGGCTGACCCGCGCCGCCGCTCCGGGCGCCTGGACCATATGGTCGCCGCGACGGGACCGCGCGGCGCGCATCTGAACCGGCCCCGCAACGGCCACCTCGCTGTATCCCGCAGGGCAGATGCCCGGCAGCCACGGCCGGGATGCACGGACGGCGATACCCCAGCCCGCTGGAGCCGCGCCCCGCGCTGCCGGGCAGGTCTTCCCCCGCGGTGTGGGCATCCCCGGAATCGGCGCCGGAGAGGCGTGGCCCTCGGGTCGCCCCCCGCGCCCTTCCGCGATCCCTCTTTAAACCCAGGCCGTTTCGCGTTACATCGCGGCGACTTTTCGACAAGATCGATTGCAGGAGGTCCCGATGGGCTACAAGGTCGTCGTCGCGGGGGCCACGGGGAACGTGGGCCGCGAAATGCTGAACATCCTCGCCGAGCGCGAATTCCCGGTCGACGAGATCGCCGTGCTGGCCTCGCGCCGTTCGCTCGGCACCGAGGTGAGCTTTGGCGACAAGACCCTGAAGACGCAGGATCTGGACACGTTCGACTTCACCGGCTGGGACATCGCGCTGTTCGCCGTGGGGTCGGGCCCGACCAAGGAATACGCACCGAAGGCCGCCAAGGCGGGCTGCGTGGTGATCGACAACTCGTCGCTCTACCGCTACGACCCGGACGTGCCGCTGGTGGTGCCCGAGGTGAACCCCGAGGCGGTCGAGGGCTATGCCAAGAAAAACATCATCGCGAATCCCAACTGCTCCACCGCGCAGATGGTGGTGGCGCTGAAACCGCTGCACGACCGCGCGAAGATCAAGCGCGTGGTGGTGTCGACCTACCAGTCGGTCTCCGGCGGCGGCAAGGATGCGATGGACGAGCTCTGGAATCAGACCAAGGCCGTCTACAACCCGACCGAAGAGGTCGAGCCGAAGAAGTTCACCAAGCAGATCGCCTTCAACGTCATTCCCCACATCGACGTCTTCATGGAAGACGGCTCGACCAAGGAGGAATGGAAGATGGTCGCCGAGACAAAGAAGATCGTCGACACCAAGATCAAGGTGACGGCGACCTGCGTGCGCGTGCCTGTCTTCGTGGGCCACGCCGAGGCCATCAATCTGGAGTTCGAGGAATTCCTCGACGAGGACGAGGCGCGCGACATCCTGCGCGAGGCGCCCGGGATCATGGTCGTCGACAAGCGCGAGGACGGCGGCTACATCACCCCGGTCGAATGCGTGGGCGACTTCGCGACCTTCATCAGCCGGATCCGGCAGGATTCGACGATCGAGAACGGGCTGAACCTGTGGTGCGTGTCGGACAACCTGCGCAAGGGCGCGGCCCTGAACGCTGTGCAGATCGCCGAGACGCTGGGCAAGCGCTGCCTCAAGAAGGGCTGAGCCGGGGCCCTTAATCCAGGCTTAACCATTGAAGGCCACGATCCGGGGATGGACCGGATCGTGGCCTCTTTTCATGTCGATGCCGCTGCCTGGGCGGAATTCCGGGCGCTGTGCTCCGCGGCGTCGGAGACGCCCGACACCGCCCTGCGCAATCTCCTTCGGCTGGAGATCAGGCGCCGGACCCGCCGACGGACGAGGAGAAGCGAAGCGCCTGACGAGGCGCTCCTCGATCGTCTTCGCCGTCTCGTCGCCGAGGCCCTCGAAAATTCGACCGATTGGCAAGGATACCGGTGCGCGCTCCGCGACCGCGGCCTCGACATCGCGCCCAAGGGCGGCGGCCTGGTCGTGCGGAGTGCTGCCGACGGGCGCGAGCTTGCAAAGGCGTCCCTCGTCGGGCCCGGCTACCTGCCGCTGGTGCGACGGTTCGGCGCCCCGATGCCGGGCCACCCGCAGACGCGGCTTGCCGCCATCGCCATGGGCGAGCCGCCGCGCGCCCATGGCTGCACCGACATTGATGGCGGCCCCGAGGACGACCCCGACGATGATTTCGACCTGATCGAACCCTGCTAGACCCGAACGAAAGCTTTCACCGCCGGGTCGTATTGCTCCAGCGTGCCTTCACCGATGTCGTTCCACAGCCCGTGCAGCGTCATCACCTCGCTCTCGACCGCCTCCCTCACGAAGGGGAAGGTCATCAGGTTCTCGAGGCTGACCAGAACCGCCTCGCGCTCCATCGCGCTGGTCCGGGCCGCCGGATCCTCGATCTCCGCGGTCCTGTCGAAACCCGGGCGCAACAGGTCCATCCAGCGCCCGACATAGCTTTCCTTGGCTTCCATCGCCGGGGCATGCCCCGAACACATGTCGAAGCAGCCCTTCACGCCGCCGCAGTTGGAATGCCCCATCACCACGATATGCGCCACCTTCAGCGCGTTCACGGCGTAATCCAGCGCCGCAGAGGTACCGTGCAGGTCGCCATCGGGTTTGTGAGGCGGCACCAGGTTCGCGATGTTGCGGTGGATGAAGAACTCGCCCTGGTCGGCCCCGAAGATCGTGGTCACGTGCACCCGGCTGTCGCAGCAGGCGATGACGAAGGCGCGCGGATGCTGCCCTTCGTTGGCCAGACGCTTGTACCAGGCCTTGTTCTCGGGATATGCGGTCGCCTTCCAGCCGTGGTAACGCTGGACAAGATAGCCGGGCAGCGGCTTGGCATGGTGCATCGGGGTCTCCTTCGCGCGGGGTCCTGTGCTGTCGCGAACCTGCTTTAGGCCTGCCCGCCCGAGATTTCGAGCGGATTCCCGCGTCCGGTTCAACCTTTTCTTCAGTCCCAGCGGTCATTCTCGTCTCCGGGTGAGACTTTGGGATGAGGTAGGGTCATGGAAAGTGGAGTTTCCGTGCTGCGGATCGACGAGAGGGCATATCTGGATGCGGCGCGGCTGGCAGAGCTCAGCGCCGAACACGGCGTGGTCGAGGCCGAGAACCTGATGACGCGCGCGGTGGGGGAACTTGCCCTGATCCTCGCGGCGATGGTTCGCCATTATGTGAGCGGCGATCTGAGGGCATTTGCCCGAGAGCTGCGGCGCCTCAGGTTCATGGCCGGACAGGTGGGCATGCCCAGCCTCGCCGCAGCGACCGAAGGCGTCTCGATCAGTCTCGAACGTGGCGATTCCACGGCCCTCGCGGCCACTTGGGCACGTTGTCTCCGGCTGGGGGAAAGCTCCCTCCAGGCGGAGTGGGAGGCGCAGGATCTCTCCGGTTAGGCAGGCCGGAGGCCTCTTGCAGGCCCCTGCGAAGTGACTAGGCTGCGGCGCGTTGCAATCCGGACGCCCCCGAAAGGAGCCAGACCATGCCGCTGACCTTCGCCCCACAGGAGGCCCCCGCCCTGCCCTTGCACATCGTGCCGAAGGATGGTCTCGCCGCCTGGCTGCTGGACCAGCCGGCGGCCGTGGCGGACTGGATCAAGGCCACCGCCTACGACGCGGCCCCGGGCAGGATCGCGCTGCTTCCCGATGGCAGCGGTGGCCTTGCCGGTGCGGTGATCGGCGCCGACGGTGACAGTGCCCGGCGGCGCCAGCGCTTCACCCTTGCCCGCGCCGCCGACGCACTGCCCGAAGGCGTGTGGGAAATCGCGACCCCGCTGGAGCCGGAGGCGGCGGAGGAGGCGGCCCTTGGCTGGTTGCTGGCGGGCTACCGCTTCGACCGCTACCGCAAGGCGGCGCGCGCGGCCGCGCAGCTTCGCGCCCCGGCCGGGGTCGACGCGCGGAGGGTCGAGGCGATCGCCGCGGGCGAGGCGCTGACCCGCGATCTGATCAACACCCCGGCCTCCGACATGGGCCCCGACGAGCTTGAGGTGGCGGCGAAGGCCCTGGCCGAAAGCCACGGCGCCGCCTTCAATGCGGTGATCGGCGATGACCTGCTCGACCACGGCTTCCCGATGATCCACGCCGTCGGCCGCGCCTCGCCGCGGGCGCCGAGGCTGGTGGAGATCACCTGGGGCGACGCAGGACCGCTGCTGACGCTGGTCGGCAAGGGGGTGTGTTTCGATACCGGCGGGCTGGACCTGAAGCCTGCCTCCTCGATGGGCCTGATGAAGAAGGACATGGGCGGGGCGGCCACGGTGCTGGGGCTGGCCCACATGATCATGGCGCTCGGCCTGCCGCTGCGCCTGCGGGTGCTGATCCCGGCGGTCGAAAACGCGGTGTCGGGCGATGCCTTCCGCCCCGGAGACATCCTGACAAGCCGCAAGGGCCTGACGGTCGAGGTCAACAACACCGACGCCGAGGGACGGCTGGTGCTGGCCGATGCGCTGGCGCTGGCCTGCGAGGAAATGCCCGACCTGCTGATTTCCATGGCGACACTTACCGGCGCGGCCCGGGTGGCCGTGGGCCCCGATCTCGCCCCGTTCTACAGCGTGTCCGACGCGGACGCAGAGACGCTGCACTCCGCCGGCCTGACGGTGCGCGACCCGCTCTGGCGCATGCCGTTCTGGGACCCCTACGAGGAGATGATCGAGCCGGGCATCGCCGATCTCGATAACGCGCCGTCCGGGGGCATGGCCGGTTCGATCACCGCGGCGCTGTTCCTGCGCCGCTTTGCCGAGGGCGCGCGCTACGTCCATTTCGACATCTACGGCCACCAGCCGAAGCCCGCGCCGGGCCGGCCCAAGGGAGGCGTCGGCCAGGGCGCGCGGGCGATCCTTCAGGCCCTGCCCCGGATGCTGGAGATCTGACATGCGCGATCGCCGCCTCACCCCCTCGAACGGCCGCGTGGCCCATGTGTCGCTCCAGGGGTTGGTGGCGGCGCAGAACTTTGTCGGCGGCACCTGGCGCCGGATCGCGGTGCCCGTCGCCGACATCCTGACCCGGCCCCACGGCCCGCGCGACCGCCAGATCCTGATGGGCGCCCGGGTGCTTGTGCTCGAGACGGCGGAGGGCTTTGCCTTCATCCAGGCGGAGCGCGACCGCTACGTCGGCTACGTCCGCGAGGAAACGCTGTGCCCCGATGCCGCCGCGACCCATTGGGTCAGTGCGCCGGCGACCCATCTCTATCCCGAACCCTCGATCAAGCACCGGGAGATCGGCCTTCTGTCGCTGGGCGCGCGGTTGACGATCACAGGTGAGCAGGGCCGGTTCGCCGAAACAGCCGAGGGGGCCTTTGTCCCCGTCCGGCACCTGACGGCACTTGGCGCGTGGGAGGATGACCCGGTCGCGGTGGCCGAACGGTTCCTTGGAACGCCTTACCTCTGGGGCGGCGATTCCTATACCGGGATAGATTGTTCGGGCCTCGTCCAGGCGGCCTTTCTCGCCTGCGGACAGCCCTGCCCGGCCGACAGCGACCTGCAGGAAAAGGGCCTGGGCCGCCCGCTGACGGAGGGCGAGACCCCGGCGCGCGGCGACCTGGTGTTCTGGAAGGGACACGTCGCGCTGGTCTCCGGCCCCGACCGCATCCTGCATGCCAGCGCGCACCCGATGGCAGTGGTCTACGAAGGCCTCGACGCCGCGAGGGAGCGGATCCGCAAGGCCGGCGAGGGCGAGGTGACCTCGGTCAAGCGGGTCGAGTTGGGCTGAGGCAGCGCCCCTTGCAGACGGGGACGCGGGCGGGGGTTTCACACCCCCGCACCCGCCACATTCGAAGGGGTTTCACACCGCCGCACCCCCGTGGAGTATTTTCGCCAAAATGACGGCAAGGATCGCCGCGAAAGGGTGCGGTCAGTCGACCGGGCGGATCAGCTTGCGTTCGAGGACGCGCAGCACGGTCGGCAGATCGTGGCCGCGGCGCAGGATCTGGCCATCGAGGCCGACCACGGAATACATCCCCTGGCGCCCGCGCAGCTTGGGGCGCTTTTCGATCCGGTAGAGCGGATGCTCGGCGGTGCGGCGGAAGACGGAGAAGACCGCGACCTCGCGCAGGCAGGAAATGCCGTAGTCGCGCCACTCTCCCGCGGCGACCATGCGCCCGTAGAGACCGAGGATGGCGCCGAGTTCGCGGCGGTCAAAGCTGACCTGCTCGGGCAGGGCGCGGGCTGCGGGGAATTGGGTCGGCGGCTGCGCGTTCATGCCTCTCAATCTGGCGCGGTGGCACCGCTAAATCAAGCATGGCCCGAATTCGGCCCGAAAATGACCCCGGAAAGGGCGGCAACCTTGCGTGATGGCGCCGCGATTGCCGGCGATACAGGCATTACAGCGAAAGACGCTACCCGGTGCCGCATTCAACAGCCCCCATCCAATCTGCAGCACCGGGGACTTTCGCGGAACGAGGGTGCCCCCGCCAGCCAAGGCGGGGGCTTCGTTCGTTCAGGGGCCCTGAAAGCGCTGCGCCATCGTGCCGTTGGCCGGCGGCATCGCCGGAAAGGCCGCGTCGTCGTGGTCCAGCCAGCTTTCCGAAAGCGGCAGCAGCGCGGCATAGGCGGCCGCGACCCGGGCCCGCGCGCCACGCAACTCGGGCGGCAGCAGCGCATCGGGCAGATCCGGGTGGCGCAGCACGATCCGGCGCCAGCGGTGGATCAACAGCACCCGCGCGGCCATCGCGTCGAGCGGGGCGGAGGGCGGGGACCGGAGCGCGCCCAGGTCCGACATCAGCCGCGATAGCGCCTCGCGATGGTCCGGTGTCGGCAGGCGATCCGAGAGCGCCGCAGGATCGGCCAGCAGCCGCCCCGTGACCGAGAGGGCCGCATCCGCGCCCGCCGCCCCCCGCGGTGTCTGCACCAGCCAGAGCCCCGGGCCCAGCACCACCGCGCCCCCGGGCGGATCGCCCCCCAGCGCCAGTGTCCAGTCGCCCCCGGTATCGGGCCGCGCCGGCGCGTAGATCCGGCCCGAGGCCGGGGCGAATTCGCCAAGGCCCCGCACACTCAACCGGTAGAAGCTGTTGCGCCCCTCGCGGTCGCGTTCAACCCAGCCGTCCGACGCCAGCCGCGACAACGCGGTGCGCAGCGCGCCCGCCTCCACCCCCAGCCGTTCCATCAACCGTTGCAGGCGCGCCGCCGCGACGCGCCCGCCGCGCGGCCGGACGGCATCGCCGAAGACGGTGATCACAAGCGACCAGACGCGCAGACGTCCGTCAGCGGAGAGCGAGGCGAGGAGGGGCGCAAGCGGATCCATGAAGATCCGTTTAGCCGCGATAGGCCACCATCGTCAAAAGCTCGTAGTCCGCGACCTTCTCGTCGTCCTGGTTGTAGAGGCTCACGGCCCAGGCGACCTCGCCATAGGTGTCGGTCCGCCGGGTCTTGCGCGCGCAGGTCAGGCGGACATGAACGCTGTCGCCCGGGCTGACCGGTTTCATGAAGGCCAGGGCATTCAGCCCGGTATTGGCCAGCACCGGCCCCGGATCCGGCTGCACGAAAAGCCCCGCCGCGAAGCTGAGCAGAAGGTAGCCATGCGCCACACGGCCCGGGAAGAACGGGTTCGCCTCGGCCGCGGCCTGGTCCATGTGGGCGTAGAAGGTGTCGCCGGTGAAATGCGCGAAATGCTCGATGTCGTCGAGGGTGACCTGGCGCGGGTCGGACCGCAGCGTTTCGCCGATCTCGAGGTCGTCGAAGCTGCGGCGGAAGGGATGTTCCGGGCCCGTCACCTCGGGCGCGCCCGCAGTCCACTGCCCGGTGAGGGCCGAGATCATCCGCGGGCTGCCCTGAACCGCCGTCCGCTGCATGTAATGCAGGACGCCCCGGATACCGCCCATCTCCTCTCCTCCGCCCGCGCGGCCGGGGCCGCCGTGGATCATGTGCGGCAGGGGGGAACCATGGCCGGTCGCCTCGGCCGCCGATGTGCGGTCGTTTATGTAGAGACGGCCGTGCCAGGCCGCGGCCTCCAGCGCGACGGTGCGCGCGACCTGCGGGTCATTGGTGAAGAGCGAGGCGACAAGACTGCCGCCACCGCGGTTCGCCAACGCCGCCGCATGGGGCGCGTCGCGATAGGGCATCAGCGTGGCGACCGGGCCGAAGGCCTCCACCGAATGCACCGCGCGGGCGGCGTCGGGGTCGTCGCAAAGGTACAGCATCGGCGGCAGGAACGCCTGCGCCGGGTCGGCATCGTGGATCGCGAAGGCGTCGGGATCACCGAAGATCCGGCGCGCCTCGGTTTCGATGGCGGCGGCCTTTTCCAGGACGTCGGCCTTTTGCGACAGCGACGCCAACGCGCCCAGGCGCACGGCGCGGTCCTCGGGGTTGCCCACGGTGACCTTGGCCAGCGCTCCGGTCAGCGCCTCGGCCACCGGGTCGATCAGGTCGGCGGGCACGATCAGGCGGCGCATGGCGGTGCATTTCTGCCCCGCCTTCGTGGTCATCTCCGTCACCGCCTCCTTCACGAACAGCTTGAACTCCTCGCTGTCCGGTCCAGCATCAGGGCCGAGGATCGCCGCGTTCAGGCTGTCCTGTTCGGCGATGAAGCGGGTGGAGTTGCGCGCAAGCGCCGGATTCTGGCGCAGCATCAACGCGGTGTCGGCCGAGCCCGTGAAGCTCACCACGTCCTGCGCGCCGAGCCTGTCGAGCAGGTCGCCCGTCCGCCCGACGATCAGCTGCACCGCGCCCTCTGGCAGGATGCCGCTGTCGACGATCATCCGGAACGCCGCCTCGGTCAGATAGCTGGTCTGGGTGGCGGGCTTTACGATCGCGGGCACCCCGGCCAACAGACAGGGGGCTAGCTTTTCCAGCATCCCCCAGACCGGGAAATTGAAGGCGTTGATGTGCACACCCACCCCCCGCAGCGGCACCGCCATGTGCTGGCCCACGAAGGTGCCGTTCCGCGACAGCGCCTCGGTCCCGCCGTCGAGATAGACCTGCCCGTCCGGCATCTCGCGCCGCCCCTTCGAGGCGAAGGCGAAGACGGTCATGATCCCGCCGTCGATGTCGACCCAGCCGTCGCGCCGCGTCGCGCCGGTCAGCGGGTTCAGGGCGTAAAGCTCTTCCTTCCGCGCGTCGAGGTGCTGGGCCAGCGCCTTGAGCATCCGCGCCCGGTCGTGGAACCCCATGGCGCGCAGCGCGGGCCCGCCGGTGTCGCGGGCATGGTCCAGCATCGCCTGGGGCTCGATCTCCGACCCGGTGCGCGCGATCTCTTCCCCGGTCACCGGGCTGCGCAGGATCTGCGCCCCCGCCCCCGGTCCGATCCAGCGCCCGGCCTGGTAGCTTTCCGGTGTCAGCATGATGTCCTCCCTCAGAGTCGGGGCGATCCTGCACGTTTCCCGTTCGCGATTCAATACTCTTGACCGCTTGGTCGGTTTTGTGCAGCATCCGGGGCAACGGCGGGAGGGCCGTGACCGGAGGAGGCTATCATGACACCCCAGGAACGCGCGGAGCGCAGCGCCGCCGCCATGCAGGCCGAGGATCACGCGACGAAGTGGCTGGGCGCCCGGCTTGAGGCGGTGGGGCCCGGGACGGCGACGTTTTCCATGATCGTCGAGACGCATCATCTGAACGGCCAGGGTATCTGCCACGGCGGGTATATCTTCACCCTGGCGGATTCGGCCTTTGCCTTCGCCTGCAACAGCTACAACCGGCGCGTCGTCGCCCAGCACAATTCGATCAGCTATCTCAGCCCCGGACAGAAGGGAGAGCGGCTGACCGCCACCGCACGGGAAGCATTCCTGTCCGGACGGTCTGGTTTGTACGACATCACCATCACCGGCGGCGACGGTCGCAAGGTGGCCCTGTTCCGCGGCGCCTCGCGCCAGGTCAGCGGCCAGCATTTCGAGGAGGAGGAGCAATGATGGAACGGACCCCCGGACAGGGAGCGCGGAGATGAAGGATCTTTCCCCCCGCCCCGGCGACCTCGACCAGATCGAAACCGCCTCGCGCGACGAGATCGCGGCGCTGCAGCTCGACCGGATGAAATGGTCGCTGCGCCACGCCTACGACAACGTGCCGTTCTACCGCCAGTCGTTCGACGCGGCGGGTGTTCACCCCGACGACCTTCACAGCCTCGCCGATCTGGCGAAGTTCCCCTTCACGGTGAAGCAGGACCTGCGCGACCATTACCCCTACGGCCTGTTCGCTGTACCGCGGGAAAGGATCGTCCGGCTTCATGCCTCCTCTGGCACCACGGGGCAGCCGACAGTGGTGGGCTACACGGCGAAGGATATCGACACCTGGGCCACCTGCGTCGCCCGCAGCCTGCGCGCCAGTGGCACGCGACCGGGCGACGTGGTGCACGTGGCCTATGGCTACGGCCTTTTCACCGGGGGCCTCGGCGCGCATTACGGCGCGGAAAAGCTGGGGTGCACCACGGTGCCGGTCTCGGGCGGGATGACCCCCCGCCAGGTTCAGCTGATCGAGGATTTCGGCGCCTCGACGATCATGGTAACACCCTCCTACATGCTCTCGATCCTCGATGAATACCGCGCCCAGGGCCGCGATCCGCGGCAGAGCCCGCTGCAGGTCGGCGTCTTCGGCGCCGAACCCTGGACCAACGCCATGCGCGAGGAAATCGAACAGGCGGTCGATATGCACGCGGTCGACATCTACGGCCTGTCCGAGGTGATGGGCCCGGGCGTCGCCAACGAATGCGTGGAAACCAAGGATGGTCTGCACATCTGGGAGGATCACTTCTACCCCGAGGTGATCGACCCCGTGACCGGCGAAGTCCTGCCCGACGGCGAGCTGGGAGAGCTGGTCTTCACCTCGCTGACCAAGGAGGCGCTGCCGATCATCCGCTACCGCACGCGGGACCTGACGCGGCTTCTGCCGGGCACGGCGCGATCCATGCGGCGGATGGAAAAGATCACCGGCCGCTCCGACGACATGATCATCCTGCGCGGCGTCAACGTCTTCCCGACCCAGATCGAGGAACAGCTTCTGGCGGTGCCCGAACTTGCCCCGCATTTCCAGATCGAGCTGACGCGCGAAGGGCGGATGGATCAGATGTCCGTGCTGGTCGAGGCGGTGGCCGAGTTTGCCGCCGACGATCACCGCGCCGCCTCCGCCAGGGCGCTGTCTCACCGTATCAAGCAACGCGTGGGCGTCAGCGTCCGCGTGACGGTGGCCGACCCCGGGTCGGTCGCGCGCAGCCAGGGCAAGGCCGTGCGGATCCTCGACAAGCGGCCCAAGGGGTAGGCATGGCGCGGGGTCTCGGACGCGATCACGACGAGAAGCGCGCGGCGATCCGCAAGGGCGCCGCCGCCTATTTCGCGGCGCACGGTTACGATCGCGCCTCGATGGCGGGCGCGGCCTCGGCCTGCGGCGTGTCCAAGGCGCTGATCTACCACTACCACGACAGCAAGGAGGCGCTGCTCTTCGAGATCCTCGAGGCGCATCTCTCCGACCTGACCGAGGTGGTCGAAGCAGCGCTTGCCGACACCGCCGCCGCCCGCCCCGAGGCGCGGCTTTACGCCCTGACCCACGCCATCCTCGGCGCCTACCGCGACGCGGATGCGGAACACAAGCTGCAGATCGACGCGCTGGAGACCCTGCCGCCCGACCGCCAGGCCCCGCTGATCGAGATGCAGCGCCGGCTGGTTACGGTGATGTCGGATACGCTCTCGGCCGCGAACCCGGCGCTTGCCGGGACCCCGCAGCTGCGCCCCCTGACGATGAGCGTCTTCGGCATGCTCAACTGGTTCTACATGTGGCACCGCCCGGGCCACGGGATCGGGCGGGACGATTATGCCGACCTGGTGGCCGACCTCGTCCTTGGCGGGCTTGGCGCGGTGGCGCCCCAGTGATCGCTCAGCCGCAATAGGCGCGCGTGATCACCCGGTTGGCGTCGAACTCGATGTTCAGCCGATGCGCGTTGAAATCCTGCGTGATGGGCGAGCCCGCCTGGTAGATTCGCGCAGGCGACGGCAGCGACATCGCCTGCACGATCGCCACCTTCTTGCCGATGACGCCCCCCATCCGGTCCGCCCCGCACATCGCCGGCGCGACCGGCCCCGAGGCGACCTTGGTCCCGGCCGGATCGCTCATGTCGACGGGCCCGCCGCCGCCGCACCCCGCCAGCATCGCCACCAGTCCCAAACCCAGACCCAGCCCCGCAATCCCAAGCCGCATCGTACGCTCCTTCTCGATCCGCGCCGCCACCTTCGGCGGATCGCCATTCCCCCGCAACCCCTCCCCTTCTTTCTGCTCTCAAATATCCCGGGGGGTGCAGGGGGGCAGCGCCCCCCGCTCCCGCCCCCCTCCCGCCCCAAGCTCGCAGCCCCGCCCACTGGACACCGCCCCGCCACACGCTAGGGTATCCGCCAGACCAGTTGCAGAAGGATCGCCCCGATGGCCGACAAGTCCGACGAGAAGGACGACAACGAGAAACCGAAGGGCCCGCAGATCGACCAGCTCTTCTTCAAGAGCCGCAGCGTCATCGTCGCGGGCGAGATCAACGACAAGCTTGCCAGCCGCGTCACCACCCAGCTTCTGGCGCTGGCCGAGGATGGCGACGACCCGATCAACATGTACATCTCTTCCCCCGGCGGTCACGTCGAATCGGGCGACATGGTGCATGACATGATCAAGTTCATCCGCCCCAAGGTCCGCACCATCGGCTCGGGCTGGGTGGCATCTGCCGGCGCGCTGATCTTCGTCGGGGCGGAAAAGGAAGACCGCTACTGCCTGCCCAACACGCGCTTCCTGCTGCACCAGCCCTCGGGCGGGATCGGCGGCAAGGTCAGCGACATGCAGATCCAGGCCGAGCAGATCCGCATCATGCGCGAGCGGTTCGACAAGCTCTTCGCCGAGGCGACCGGCCAGACGCCGGAGAAGATCGCGCAGGACACCCAGCGCGACTTCTGGCTGACGGCGCAGGGCGCGATCGACTACGGCCTCTGCGGCAAGATCATCTCGTCGATGGATGAGCTGAAATAAGCCATTCCGGCTGCGAAAGACGGCACCCGCGGGTTTCACGACCCGCGGGCGTTTTCATTTGGAAAAGGTGGCGGCGACTGTTCCGGCCCCGTTGATCAGGGTGGGGAAGGGTCGGCGGATCAGGGTGGGGGAGGGTCGGCGCGGTCTGGGGTTGGCCGCCACGCGCCGGCGCATATCGGGCCAAGGCTTGCCGGGCCAAGGCTTGTCGGCGCTACCGCACCACCTCTTCCGGCGGCGGGGCGTTCGGATCCTCGGGGAAGGTCTTCTCGAATCCGCGAAGGCGCTTGTGGATCGACAGAAGCTCGATGATCGTGGTCCACGACCCGACAAGGTACTGGAACGACCCCGTCACCTGCCCGAAGGCGGTCAGCACCTGCTGCATGATGCCGAAGCTGATCTTGCCCGCCACGATGGTCGGGATCAGCATGATGTTGGCGAACACGTTATCGGCCTGGATGTAGAAGCCGCGGAACACATTGAAATAGGCGAAGTGGAAGAAGTAGCGGAAGTACGATTGCCGCACCTGGCCGAACAGCTCGCTCACCGTAAGCGGATGCGCCCGGGCCTCGTCATCCTCGCCATAGACCAGCTCCTTGCGGTAGGCCGCCTCGGTCAGCTGATTGTTGAAGGCAAGCCCCGGCAGCTTGATCCCCGCCACCGCCAGAAGCACCGTGCCGAACAGCGACCAGAACAGCGCCGTCAGCAGGAGGGCATCGGGCACGTGGCCGATGATCGGAAGCTCGGTCACGTAATGGCTCAGCCCCGCCAGCACCGGCAGGAAGGCGAACAGCGTGATCACGCTGTCCACCATCGAGATCCCCAGATCCTCGACGATCGCGGCGAAACGGGCGGTATCTTCCTGCACCCGCTGCGAGGCGCCCTCGATCCGCCGGGCATGGGGCCAGTGCGACATGTAGTAATCGTTCATCGCGGTGCGCCAGCGGAAGACGTAGTGACTGGTGAAAAACCGGGTCGCGATATAGACGATCATCCAGACCGCGGCGATCTGGAACCAGGTCAGCAGCAGGCCGTAAAGATCGCCCTCCGTCACCTTTGCGCCGTGCCACGGCTTGCCGTCCAGCGCGTTCTGGATCGCATCGAAGAACGGCCGCTGCCAGTTGTTGATATTCACCGTCGCCTGGACGCTGAAGTAATCCGAGAAGATCAGAAGCGCGGTGCCCGGGATCGACCACCACTGCCAGGGATGCGGCGAGAAGATCATCCAGGCCGCGGTGAAGACCGCGACGAAGACGAAGCAGTAGATGTAGAACCACAGGAAGTTCGGCGTGACGAAATAGCCAAGCCCGATCACCGGCGGCGTCCCCGGGGCCGGGGGGCCCATGCCGAAGGCGCCGCCCATGTCCTCGCCGAAGGTGTACCAGCCGATCACGGCGATCACCGTCCAGATGAGGACGCTCGGAAAGAAGATCCGGGGGTGCGGAAAGAAGGATTTGAACACGAAATCGGCCTGCCATTGCGGCCGTATCCGGCCCGTTTCCCAAGGCATAAGTCCTAGCGCGGGGGGCGTGAACCGCGCAACCCGCCGGTGTCACGTCGAATTGTACCTTCGCAAGCCCTTTCCCCCGGCACGCGCGCTATGTATCACCCTGCCATGGCCTTTCCCCACGCGTCCTACTGAGCCGGAACCCTCGCCATGCCGACATTGCGCACAGCCACCCCCGACGATCACGACAACCTCTGGTCCATGCTGGAACCCGTCTTCCGGGCCGGCGACACCTACGCGATCCCCCGCGATATCGACCGCGATGCGGCGCTGGCCTACTGGCTTGAACCCGGGCACGAGGTGCTGATCGCCGAGGAGGACGGCACCGCCCTCGGAACCTACTTCCTGTGCGCCAACGGCAAGGGCGGCGGCGACCACGTCGCGAATTGCGGCTTTGTCACCGCGCCCGGCGCCCGCGGCAAGGGCGTGGCCCGCGCCATGCTCGAACATTCGCTGCGGCGCGCCCGCGCGCGCGGCTTTCGGGCGATGCAGTTCAACTTCGTCGTCTCGACCAATACCCGAGCGGTCGCGATCTGGCAGCATTACGATTTTCGCGTCGTCGGCCGGCTTCCCGGCGCCTTCCATCACCCCGAACTGGGTTACGTCGACGCCCTCGTCATGTACAAGACCCTGTAAAAGGGAGTTCCCATGACCGAAAGCCGCCCCCAGCAAGCCGCCCGCGCCCCGCGTCTTTGCGTTCTGATCGACGCAGACAACGTGCCGGTGCGCCACGCCGAGTCGATCTTTCGCGAGATCGCGCGCCTGGGCGAGGCCTCCGTCCGCCGGGTCTACGGCGACTGGACGGCGGACCGGCTGCGCAAGTGGCACGACAAGGCCAGCGCCATGGGCCTTGTTCCCGACCAGCAATCGTCGAACACCAAGGGCAAGAACGCCTCGGACATCGGCCTTGTGATCTCGGCAATGGATTACCTGCACTCGGGTCTCTTCGACGGCTTCGTGCTGGTGTCGTCGGACAGCGACTTCACCCGCCTTGCCGCGCGGATCCGCGAACAGGGGATCGACGTCTACGGCATCGGCGAGCAGAAGACGCCCTCGGCCTTTCGCAACGTCTGCAACCGCTTCATCTACATCGAGAACATCGACGCCGAGGAAGCCCCCGCCGACCCCGCCGCACCAGAACGCGCGCCGGCCCAGCCCGCCCGCGACAAGGCCCCGGCCAAGGACGCGATCCCGCTGATCGTCGAGGCGATGCGGGCAATCGGCGAGGATGAGGACTGGGTCTCGCTCGGCCAGATCGGGCAGTTCATCTCGCAGGCCCAGCCGGATTTCGACACCCGCAGCTACGGCAGCGCAAAGCTGTCTGACCTGATCCGCAAGACCGGCCGGTTCGAGATCCGCAAGGCCAGTGGCAACCACTGGGAAGTGCGCGACCTCGCCTGAGGCGGGGCAAACGGGTCAGGCCGTCTCGGCGGCGTCGGCGATCTTGGTTTCTTCCGTCGCGTAGCGTGCGAGGAACATGTCGACGGCGCTTTTCACGATCTTGTTGCGCTTCTGGGCCGAACAGGTCTCGTCCTGCTTGAACAGGCGCCGGACCTGGATGTCGGCCTTGCACAGCTCCGAGAATTGTTCCGCCGCCAGCGGCACGTCCTCGATCTCCAGCTGGCCGCGGTCCATCGCGCGCTGCAGGTAGTCGCACAGCCGGTTGCGCACCAGAAGCGGGCCGGATTCGTAGAATTCGCGCCCGATCTCGGGAAAGCGGTCGGCCTCGGCAAGGCAGATGCGGAACACGCCGCGGCCCATGTCCGACATCGCGAGGTCGCCGATCCTCCGCCCGGCGATGGTCAGCACCTTGCGAGGCGAGGCCCCCTCGTCGTCGAACTCCGCCGCGCTTTCCGCTTGCCTGCGGCATTCGGCCTTGGCGACCTCCATGAACAGCAGGCGCTTGTCGGGAAAGTAGCTGTAGAGCGTGGCCTTAGACACGCCCGCCTCGCGCGCGATGTCATCGACGCTGGCGCCCTCGAACCCATCGCGTAGAAAGATGACGCGGGCGCCGGCAAGCACCTGATCGAACTTCCGGCCACGCTTGATCTTGCTTGCGACGTTCATCCCGTCTCCTTCGACCTTTGATCCCGGCGAGACCTTGCCGAGGAAGTTAAACCGCGGAGTTCACTTGAGGCAAGCATCGTTACACACGCCTTCGTGACGCCGCACCGCGGCGACTTGCATTGCCCGGCCAAGCTGCTAGTTTTGAATTGTTCTAAATAAGGATGGGGTCGATGCTCCTCGGTTTCAACTCTGGCCGCCGCCGCTTCTCCGACCTCACCGAACAGGAGATCCTTGCGCTTGCGATCTCGTCGGAAGAGGACGATGGCCGGATTTATCGCCTGTACGCCGACCGTTTGCACGGCGAATTCCCCGCTTCGGCGGCCATTTTTGAAGGAATGGCCAAGGAAGAGGACGATCACCGCCGTCGGCTGATCGACCTGCACCAGTCCCGCTTCGGCAATGCCATCCCGTTGATCCGGCGCGAACATGTCGCCGGTTTCTACGCCCGCCGCCCGGTCTGGCTGATCGAGAACCTCGGACTCGCGCGGATCCGCGATGAGGCCGAGGCGATGGAACGGCAGGCCGAAGCCTTCTATCGCAAGGCCGCCGCGCAAACCAGCGATGCCGCGACGCGGAAACTTCTGGGAGACCTCGCCGCCGCCGAATCACACCACGGCGAGCTGGCCGAGCAGCTGAAGGCCGACAACCTCGACGACGACGCCAAGGGCGTCGAGGACCGCGCCGCGCGGCGCCAGTTCATCCTGACATGGGTGCAGCCGGGCGTTGCAGGGTTGATGGACGGCTCGGTCTCGACCCTCGCGCCGGTCTTCGCCGCCGCCTTCGCCACGCACGATCCGCACCAGACCCTGCTGGTTGGCCTCGCTTCGGCGGTGGGTGCAGGCATCTCGATGGGGTTTGCGGAATCGGTGGGCGACGACGGCGAATTGTCGGGCCGCGGCAGCCCGCTGAAACGCGGCATCGCCTCGGGGGTGATGACGGCTCTCGGCGGCCTCGGCCACGCCCTGCCCTACCTTATCCCGGATTTCTGGACCGCCACCCTCGTCGCGATGGTCGTCGTGGTGATCGAGCTCTGGGCGATCGCGTGGATCCAGAACAAGTTCATGGAAACGCCGTTCTTCCGGGCCGCGCTGCAGGTCGTCGTGGGCGGCGCGCTGGTCTTCGCGACCGGGGTGCTGATCGGCGGCGGCTGACCGCGGCACCCTGCCTCCGGGCGGCGCAAAAAGGGCAGGTTTCCTGACCCTGGGGCTTGCATCTCCCCGCAAGGCATGAACTTTCTGCCGGCGACCAAGAGGCATTTCCGGGGCGAAGGGACAGGTTCGGCGCGATGATCGACATTCTGATCCGCACCCTGCCCTTCTTTGCGATCATCGGGCTGGGCTACTGGGCCGGGCGCACGCGCTTCTTCACCGAAGAAGCGACCGCCTACCTCACCAAGTTCGTCTTCTTCTTCCCGCTCTCGGCGATGCTGTTCCGCTTTGCGTCGAACCTGTCGCTGGAACAGATCTACTCGACCCGCTTCGCGCTGGCCTACCTGACCGGTTGCGTCGCCGTCTACCTGCTGGCCACCCTGGTCGCGGTATTCCGGCGGCTGACCATGGCCGAGGCGGCGATCGAGGCGCAATGCGCGATCATCGGCAACACGGGCTTCCTCGGTGTGCCGATGCTGACCGCGATCATGGGGCCGCGGGCGGCGGGGCCGATCCTGCTGTGCCTGTCGATCGACCTGATCGTCTTCTCCTCGCTCTTCACCTTGCTGATCAATGCAGCGCGCTCGGGGCGGATCACCCTGCAGATCCTCAAGGTCATGGGGCGCGGCCTGTTGGCGAACCCGATGATCGTGTCGATGGTCGCGGGTCTTCTGTGGTCGGCCAGCCGCGCGCCGGTGCCGGCGCCGCTCAACGATTTCATGGGGCTCCTGGGGGCCGCCGCCACCCCCGGCGCGCTGTTCGCCATCGGTGCCTCGCTGGCCTCGAAATCGGCCGAGCGGCTGCAGGTGGCGGGCTGGCTTTCGTTCTGCAAGCTGGTGCTGCACCCCTCGGCTGTCGCCATCGCGGCGTTGCTGATCTACCACGTCGAACCCGCCGCGGCCGCGGTGATGATCGCCTCGGCCTCCCTTCCCGTCGCGGGCAATGTCTATATGCTGGCGCAACACTACCAGGTCGCGCCGCACCGCGTGTCGGCCTCGATCCTGATTTCCACTGTCGTCTCGATCCTGACGGTCCCCTTCGTCATCGCCTGGGTCGAGCAGCTCTAGGGAGGCCCGATGAAGACGATCTCGGAAAACCGCTGTTTCGGCGGCGTGCAAGGGGTCTATACCCATGCCTCCGACGCCACCGGCTGCGACATGACTTTCGGCCTGTTCCTGCCGCCCGAGGCCGAGGACGGTCCGGTGCCGCTGCTGTGGTATCTCTCGGGTCTGACCTGCACGCATGAGAACGCGATGACCAAGGCCGGCGCACAGGCCTGGGCTGCGGCGACAGGCATTGCCGTCGTCTTTCCCGACACCTCGCCCCGCGGCGAAGACGTGGCGGACGACAGCGCCTATGACCTGGGCCAGGGCGCCGGTTTCTATGTCAACGCGACGCAGGCCCCCTGGGCGCCGCATTTCCGGATGTGGGATTACGTGGCCGAGGACCTGCCCCGCCTGCTGTTCGCGAACTTCAACCTCGAAGAAGAGCGCCAGGCGATCACCGGCCATTCCATGGGCGGGCACGGAGCACTGACGCTGGCGATGACCTATCCGGGCCGCTATGCCTCGGTCTCGGCCTTCGCGCCGATCGCCAACCCCACCGCCTCGGACTGGGGGCGCAAGCAGCTGGCCGCCTACCTGGGGAAGGACGAGGCCGCCTGGGCCGCGCATGACGCCACCCTTCTGATGCACGAGCGGGGCTTCGACGGGCCGATGCTGATCGACCAGGGCGCGTCGGACCAGTTCCTCGACCTGCTGAAACCCGAGGCGCTGGCGGGCGCGATCGCCACCCGGCGCCAGCAGGCAAGCTTTCGCATGCAGAAGGGCTATGACCACAGCTACTTCTTCGTCTCGACCTTCATGGAGGACCACATGGCCTTTCATGCCGAGGCGCTCTACGGCTGATGGCGGTCTATGTCGATGCCGACGCCTGCCCGGTGAAGGCCGAAGCCGAGCGCGTAGCGACGCGCCACAAGCTGCCGATCCTCTTCGTGTCGAACGGCGGCCTGCGCCCGTCGCAGAACCCGCTGGTGCAGATGATCTATGTGCCCGAGGGTCCCGATGCCGCCGACATGTGGATCGCGGAGCGCTGCGGGCCGGGCGATGTTGTGGTGACCAATGACATCCCTCTGGCCGCCCGCTGCGTCGAGGCGGGCGCCCGTGTGGTCAAGACGAACGGAGAGGCGCTAACCTCGGCCAACGTGGGCAACGCGCTGGCAACGCGCGATCTGATGGCCGACCTGCGCGCCGCCGACCCGTTCCGCCAGGGCGGCGGCCGGCCGTTTTCCAAGGCCGATCGCTCGCGCTTTCTCGACGCGCTGGAACGGACCATCCGGGAGGCATCCAGATGAATGTGGAGGCCGTGATCTTCGATATCGGCAACGTGCTGATCGAATGGCAGCCGGAACGCTTTTACGACCGGGAATTCGGAAAGGACCGCCGCGAAAGGATGTTCGCCGAGGTCGACCTGCACGGCATGAACGATCGCGCCGATCGGGGCGAGAGTTTCAAAACGGCCGTTCGGGAAACCGCCGCCGCCCACCCCGACCATGCCGATCTCATCCACCTCTGGCATGATCGCTGGCTCGAACTGGCCGGGCCAGAGATCCCCGGCTCGGTCGCGCTGCTCCGGGCCTTGCGGCGCAGGGGCGTGCCGGTCTTCGCGCTTTCAAATTTCGGTGTGGAGAATTTCGCGCTGACCGAACGCCATTATGTTTTCCTGACCGAATTCGACCGGCGCTACATCTCGGGGCAGATGAAGATGGCCAAGCCCGATGCCGAGATCTACGCCCGTGTCGAGGCGGATTGCGGGATCGCGCCGGGCGGGCTTCTGTTCACCGACGATCGTGCCGACAACATCGCCGCCGCCCGGGCTCGCGGTTGGCAGACCCATCATTTCCAGGGGCCACAGGGGCTTGCCGACAGGCTGGTTCGCGAGGGGCTGCTGACCCAAGAGGAGACGCGACAGACATGAAATCCCGCATCATCGGACCCGAGGCCGAGAGCAAGCTCGACTGGATCGCCCTGACCGAGGCGCTGCGCGCAGGCCACGCCCTGCCGCGCGCCAGCATCACCGACACCTTCCTCGACCGCGGGCCCGACACGCTTCTGTCGCGCGCGGCCTGGATCGAGGGGATGGGCGTTCTGGTGAAATCCGCCACGGTCTTTCCTGGCAACAAGACCTCGGGCACGCCGTCGGTCAACGGTGCCGCCACGCTGTTTTCCGACAGCGACGGCACCCTCGACGCGATCGTCGATTTCCACCTGCTGACGAAATGGAAGACCGCCGCAGACAGCCTGCTGTCCGCCCGCCTTCTGGCCCGGCCCGACAGCCGGGTGATCGTGATCGTCGGTGCGGGCCATGTCGCGAAATCCATGATCTTCGCCTATCGCAGCGTCTTCCCGAACGCCCAGATCATCGTCTGGAACCGCACCATGTCGGCCGCCGCCCGGCTGGCGGAGGAGGTCGTGGGCATCACCACCACTTCGAACCTGGAACAGGCCGTGCGCGGCGCCGACATCGTGGCGACCTGCACCATGTCGAAGCAGCCCGTGGTGATGGGCAAGTGGTTGCGGCCGGGCACCCACCTCGACCTGATCGGCGCCTTCACCCACGACATGCGCGAGGTCGACGACACCGCGCTGCAGCGCGCCCGCATCTTCGTCGACAGCCGCGAGACGACACTGGGCCATATCGGCGAGTTGAAGATCCCGCTGGCCTCCGAGGCGATCGCCCATGACGACGTGATCGCGGATTTCTACGATATCGGCACGGGCAAGTTCACCCGCACCGACCCTGACGAGATCACCATCGCCAAGAACGGCGGCGGCGCCCATCTCGACCTGATGACCGCGCGCTACATCCTGGACAGCGTCCGCAACAAATGACCTGGCTGGCCCTCGGCATCGCGGTCCTGATCGTCGTCGCCCTGCCGTTCTGGGCCGAGGCCCGTCGCAGACCGGTCGATGCGAAGGCCCGGCGCAACGCCACCGGCGACTTCGCCGATCTGACCGGGGGCCTGACCTATCACGAATGGCGCGGGCCCTCGCGCGGGCCCGTCGTCGTCTGCGTCCACGGGCTGACGACGCCCTCCTACGTCTGGACCCCGCTGGCCGAGACGCTGGCGCTCAAGGGCTTCCGCGTCCTGACCTACGATCTTTTCGGCCGCGGCCTGTCCGACCGGCCGAAGGGCGCGCAGGACAGCGCCTTCTTCCTGCGCCAGTTGCACGAGCTGCTGGAGGATCAGAAGATCGCCAGTCACGTCACCCTGATGGGCTATTCCATGGGCGGGGCGATCGCCACCGCCTATGCCGCGCGCTACCCCGAGGCGGTTGACCGCCTCGTCCTGCTTGCCCCGGTCGGGATGGGCCACCGGTTGAGCCCCTTCCTCGAGGCCTGCCAGCGCATTCCGGTTCTGGGCGATTGGCTGATGCGGGTCTTTGGAGGCATCGTGCATCGGCGCGGCATCGACACGACACTGGCCGCGCCGCCCTCGGTCCCCGACATGGCCGCGCGGCAAAGGGACGAGATGTCATGGCGCGGCACGCTGCCTGCCGTGCTCTCGTCGCAGCGCGGAATCCTCGGCGAACCGCGCGACGACGATCACCGCCAGCTGTTCCGCACGACCCTTCCTGTCCTCGCGATCTGGGGCGAGGAGGATGCGCTGATCCCACTCGCGGCGCTCGGCCGGCTGACCCAGCTCAACCGCCGCACCCGGCAGGTGACGTTGTCGGGCGCCGGCCACAGCCTGCCCTGGACCCACCCGCGCGAGGTGATGTCCGCCCTGTCCGATTTCCTGGCCGACGCCGAGGCGTGATCTGGCGCCTCAGGCGGGAATGCGCAGGTCCGGCGGCGTCTCGCGCACCGGCAGGTGGATGATCGCGCTGAAGGCCCCGACGCCCACGCCGATCCACCAGACCGTGCCGTAGGTGCCGTTCAGGTCGTACATCACCCCGCCCAGCCAGACGCCGAGGAAGCCGCCGATCTGGTGCGACAGGAAGACGATGCCGTACAGCGTCCCCATGTAGCGCAGCCCGTAGATCTGCGCGACGAGGCCCGAGGTCAGAGGAACCGTCGCCAGCCACAGCCCACCCATGGAGAACGAGAACAGCAGAACGGTCGCCGGGGTGATAGGGGTCAGGATGAAGGCGGCCGAGATCAGCGTGCGCAGAAGGTAGATCCCCGACAGCAGGTACTTGCGCGAATAGCGCTGGCCCAACCATCCGGCGGTGACGGTGCCCACGACGTTCGCCATCCCGATCACCGCAAGCGACAGCGCCCCCAGCGCCGAGGTGGTCGAGATGCCGATCGCCGCCAGCGGCCCGTTCGGCGCGGGGGTGCCGCACATCTCGGTCACCAGCGCGGGGAAATGCGCGGTGATGAAGGCAAGCTGGTAGCCACAGGCGAAGAAGCCGAGGAAGATCATGATGAAGGTCGGGTCACGAAGGGCACGGGCCAGGACCGGGCCGAGGGGCTCGTCCGCCACGGCCGTTGACGTCGCGGCCTGCGGCGTCCGCAGGAACGGCAGCGCGAAGAGGCTGCACAGCACGATCGCGGCGAAGATCATGAAGACGCTGGGCCAAGCGTAATGCGCCAGCAGCGCCTCGGCCACCGGCGGGCCGACCACCTGCCCCGCCGATCCGGCGGCGGTGGCGATGCCCAGCGTCAGGCTGCGGTGCTCGGGCGCCGCCGCGCGGCCGACAATGGCGAGGATCACGCCAAAGCCTGTGCCCGCGATGCCGAAGCCCACCAGCACCTCGAGCCCCCAGTGCTGCCCCGGTGTGACCGCAAAGGCCGACAGGACCAGCCCCAGCGCATAGGCCAGCGCCCCCAGGATCACCGCCTTGCGGTCGCCGAACCGCTCGGCAATGGCACCGAAGATCGGCTGACCGATGCCCCAGGCGAGGTTCTGGATCGCGATGGCCATCGAAAAGTCGCTGCGCGCCCAGCCGAAGCCCTCGGCGATCGGGATCTGGAACAGGCCGAACGAGGCCCGGATCGCGAAGCCCAGCATCAGGACGAGGCTGCCCGCGACCAGCACGGGCGTGAAGATCGGCGCGGGCGGCGCGGCGGGGGATGTCGATGTCATGGCGGGGCTCCTGTCAGCCGACCGAAGGTGATCCTTTTCACGGAAACGTCAATGCGGATTCGCGCGCCGCGGTCGCCTGCCCGATGCCCGCCACCCGTCACGCGGTGCCCGGATCGCGGTGATCACTGCAGGGTCCGATGCAGGAGACAATGCGCGGACAATACGGCAGTCGCCCCGGCCCTTCCCCTTCCCCGCGGGCCGCGCTACATCGACCGGATGCGCCAGACCCTGACCGAGATCTATGACGCGCGCGCGGCCGAGGGCCGCCTGCGATCCGACCCCGCCCAACGCGGGGTGCTGCCCCTGCTCGAGGAGGTCCGCCTCGCGATGGAGGAGACCTCGGAGAAGGCGCGCGGCCTCAAGCGGCTGTTCCAGAAGGAGCCAGAGCCGCCGAAGGGCCTGTACCTCTGGGGCGGCGTGGGCCGCGGCAAGTCGATGCTGATGGATCTGTTCTTCGGCGCCACCGACATCCGCCGCAAGCGCCGCGTCCATTTTCACGCCTTCATGCAGGAGGTGCAGGCGGGCCTCACCGAGGCGCGCAAGACCTCGACCCCGGACGCTCTGGAACCCGTCGCGCGCAAGGTGATCGAGACGACGCGCCTACTGTGCTTCGACGAGATGCAGATCACCGACATCGCCGACGCGATGATCGTGGGACGGCTGTTCCAGAAGCTCTTCGATGCCGGGGTGGTGGTCGTCACCACGTCGAACCGGATCCCTGACGATCTCTACAAGGACGGGCTGAACCGGCAGCTGTTCCTGCCCTTCATCGACCTCCTGAAGGAGCGGATGAAGGTGCAGGAACTGGTCAGCGCCGAGGATTACCGCCAACACCGCCTGACCGGCGCGCAGGTCTGGTTCACCCCCGCCGGCCCGGCAAAGCCCGAAATCGACGCGGTCTGGCACGATCTGACCGGCGGCGGTCAGGGCGAGATGCTGGAGCTGACGGTCAAGGGCCGGACCGTCGTGGTCCCCGCCTACAAGAACGGCGTCGGACGGGCGAGTTTCTGGGAATTGTGCGGCGCTCCCCTGGGGCCCGCGGATTACCTTGCGCTGGCCGATGCGGTGCAGGTGCTGATCCTCGAGGGGATCCCGCACCTGTCCTCGTCGAACTACAACGAGGCGAAGCGCTTCGTCACCCTGATCGATTCGCTCTACGAGGCGAAGACCCGGCTGATCTGCTCTGCCGCGGACGAGCCGGAAAGGCTCTATACCGAGGGAGAAGGCTCGTTCGAGTTCGAGCGCACCGCCAGCCGCCTGCGCGAGATGCAGGACAAGAGCTGGGGTCAGACGTCCTAGGCGCGGGGGCGCTGCCCCCCTGCGCCTCTCTCTCTGCCCCCCGGGCGTATTTGGGGAACAATGAAAGGGATAGGTCAGGCGTTGTCGCGCAGAACCTGGCCCGCGAGATAGAGCGACCCGCAGATCAGCAGGCGGGCCGAGGGATCGGCTGCGACGATCTCTTCGATGGCCGCCCGGACGCTTTCGGCGGTGGTGGCCTTCATGCCCACCGACAGCGCCGCGTCGCGCGTGGCCTCGGCCGGCAGGGTCGCGGTCTCGCCCGGGATCGAGACGGCGTGCAGGTCCGCCACCTGGGCGGCCAGCGGGCGCAGGTAGCCCGCGACATCCTTGGTGTTGAGCATGCCGCAGACCAGATGGGTGGGCCTGGCCGGCATCCGCGCCAGCGTCGCCGCCACCGCCTTGCCCCCCGCCGGGTTGTGCCCGCCGTCGAGCCAGAGTTCCGCGCCCTGCGCGGCGTCGACCAGAGGGCCGGTCTTCAGCCGCTGCATCCGGGCGGGCCAGAAAGCGCGGGTCACCGCGCCCTCGCAGGCCGCCTCGGCATAGCCCAGATGGCGCAGCGCCATCAGCGCCGCGCCCGCGTTCATGATCTGGTGCGGCCCGGGCAGGTTTGGCAGCGGCAGGTCCAGCAGGCCATTCTCGTCCTGGAACACCAGGCGACCGCGTTCCTCGGTCACGTGCCAGTGCTGGCCATGCACCAGAAGCGGAGCGCCAAGCCGCGCGGCCCGCGCCTCGATCACCTCGAGCGCCGCCTCTTCCTGCGGGCCGACGACACAGGGCACCCCACGCTTCAGGATCCCAGCCTTTTCTCCCGCGATCTCGGGGAGCGTCTCGCCGAGGTACTGCTGGTGGTCGATCGAGACCGGCGTGATGATCGTCAGCTCGGGCCGTGCCAGCACATTGGTGGCGTCAAGGCGCCCGCCCAGGCCCACCTCCAGCAGCACGTGATCCGCCGGCACCCGCGACATCGCAACGAAGGCCGCCGCCGTGGTGATCTCGAAGAACGTCATCGGCAGGCCGGCATTCGCCGTCTCGCATTCCTCGAGCACCTGTACGAGCATGGCCTCGGGGATCGTCTCGCCCGCCAGCCGGATCCGTTCGTGGAACCGCGCGAGATGGGGCGAGGTGTAGGCATGGACGCGCTCACCCGCCGCCTCGAGGCCGGCGCGGATCATCGCCTGTGTCGACCCTTTGCCGTTGGTGCCCGCGACGTGGATCACCGGCGCGATCCGCTCCTGCGGGTCGCCGAGGGCGTGAAGCAGCCGGACCATCCGGTCCAGCGTCAGGTCGATCACCTTGGGGTGCAACGTCAGCAGATGCTGAAGCAGGGCGTCCGACGCCACCACCTGCACCTCGGTCTGGCCCGTGCTCACGCCTTGGCGTCCCCTTTCGGCGCCGGTTCGGGCGCGGAGGACTGCTCGGGCGCGGCGTCCGGTTCCGCCGGTTCGGGCGGCGAGGGAAGCTCCCCCTTCACCGCGGGGGGCTGGCCGGTCAGCATGCGCAGGATCGTCACCAGCTCATCCTTCATCGCCTTGCGGTGGGTCACCCGGTCGAGCATGCCGTGATCCAGAAGATATTCCGCGCGCTGGAACCCTTCGGGCAGCTTCTCGCGGATCGTCTGCTCGATCACCCGGGGGCCGGCGAAACAGATCAGGGCGTTGGGCTCGGCGATCTGCACGTCGCCCAGCATCGCATAGCTGGCCGTCACCCCGCCGGTGGTCGGATGGGTCAACACGACGATGTAGGGAAGACCCGCCTCCTTCAGCATCTGCACCGCGATGGTCGACCGCGGCATCTGCATCAGGCTGAGAATGCCTTCCTGCATACGCGCGCCGCCCGCGGCGGAAAACAGGACGAACGGGCGCTTGAGCTTCACCGCGCGCTGTGCGCCCGCGATGATCGCGTTGCCCACCTGCATGCCCATCGATCCCGCCATGAACGAGAAATCCTGCGCCGCCGCAACGATCGGGGTGCGCCCCATCTCGCCCTCGGCGACCAGCATCGCGCCCTTTTCGCCGGTCTCGCGCTGCGCCGCGCGCAGACGGTCGGGATAGCGCTTCTGGTCGCGGAACTGCAGCGGATCGGGCAGTGGCTCCGTCACCGCGATCTCGTGGAACACGCCGCCGTCGAACAGTGCGGCGAACCGCGCCCGCGGCGTGATCGCCATGTGGTGATCGCAGGTCGTGCAGACGTTCAGGTTGTCCGCCAATTCGCGGTGGAACAGCATCGTGCCGCATTCAGGGCACTTGGTCCAAAGGTTCTCGGGCACCTCGCGGCGCGAGAACAGCGAATTGATCTTGGGGCGGACGTAGTTCGAGATCCAGTTCATCGGGCCCATGGCCTTTCGTCGCAGCGTCGTGGCGCCCGAGATAAGCCGCACAGGGGCGAATTGCAATCGCCGGACGCCATCTCCCCCGATGCCGCCCGCGCGAGGCGCCGTGGCGCTTGCCCCCCGCCCCCGCACCCTGCCCCCACATCGGCGGCGAACCCCCCCGACGGCAGGGGTGATCAACCTTGCCCCACGCGCCGCAGCAGATTATCCCCTCCGGACGCCGACCGCGGAGGAAGTCATGCGCCATGCCGACAGCGTGCCCCCGAAGCCCAGGAGCCGCCTTGCCCGCCGGCAGCGCAAGCTGCCGCCCCCAGTACGAACGCCCGGCACAGGGCGCCGCCGCCGCGCGGCCGTTCTGCTGGCTGCGGCGATCGTCCCGCTGGTCGCTGCCTGCACCGGGCTCATGGCGCCGCAGCGGATGCCCGTCGCGGGCGGCAGCGTCGTGATCGCGGGGCCTGCCGGCTATTGCGTCGACACCACCCACAGCAAGGATTCGGCACAGGGCGCCTTCGTGCTGCTGGGCAGTTGCGCCGCACTTTCGAATACCGCCAGCGCGCCCCAGCCCAAGGCCTATGCCGTGCTGACCGCCGCCGTGTCGGCGGGCGCCTCGGGCGCGGGCATCTCCAGCGACCAGAAGCGCCTCGCCCGCTACTTCGAATCGCCCCAGGGCCGCGCCGCGCTAAGCCGGTCGGGACGGGCTTCGACCGTGCGCATCCTTGGCCACCACGACGGCAACGGCGCCTTCTTCCTGCACCTGCGCGACAGTTCGGCCTTCCCCGGCCGGCCCGACACCCCGGAAAGCTGGCGGGTACTGTTCGACCTGAACGGCCATATCGTCACGCTCTCGGTGGTGGGTCTGCCGAACCGCGCGATCGGCGCGCGCCGGGCCGAGACGCTCCTGCGCGCTTTCATGGCACAGGTGCGGGCGGAATCGCCAAAAGCCACCGCAGCCGCGACGACGGGCTAAGGCCCCACCTCAAGGGAGTAGCTTTCTCAAGGGGGTGGCTTTGTTCACTCTTTTTGGCGATACATCCCGGAAGGGGGCGCCGAAACAGCGGCCAAGGCCGTGAATTGGTGAGCAGTCGGGGCAGAATGAAGAGCAGCCTGGGCCAGTATTTCGATAGCATGGTGCAGCGCCGCGCGTTGCGCCGCTGGCGTCGTGCGGCGGAACAGGCGGGGCAGATCGACCTTGGCACCCTTCGGGCCGTGCGCAGCCAGGCACGCGCCCTGGACCGGCAGCTGGAACGTCTCGCCCATGTCGCCGACGGTCGGCTGGCCCTTCCGATGATCGGCTCCAACGCGATGCGCAAGCCGGCCTCGGCCGACTGGTCCTGGCGCCCGGAACTGTGGCGCGGGCCGATGCCCGCGCGCGGGCTGTCGGCAGTGGAAAGCCAGACCATGTTCGGCGCCGAGGCGACCGTGTTCCACGATTGCGCCACGTCCGAACTGACGCTGCGCCAGATCCGCAATACGCGCGAGGCCGATCTTGCGCCCTTCGGCCTGCGTCTCGACGTGTTCCGCTTCGACGGCAGTTTCCTCTCGCTGGTCCTCGACCTGCCGCAAGAGGCGATCCACGGACTGCGCCGGCGCCACATCGTGCGCATGGACACCACCGTAGAGATGGAGCGCCCGATTGAGATCTTCGCCCGTCTCAACGTCAAGCATGGCCCCAATACCGACCAGGTGGTGCGCGAACTGCCGCTGCAACAGCCCGAGGTGATGGTGGAATTCGACCTCGGCTATACCAAGATCAACGAGAAGCGGATCGAGAAGATCTGGGTCGACCTGATCTTCGAGACCCCCGAGATGAACCAGATCACCCTGCGCGACCTGACCTTCTCGCGCCGGCCGCGGGCGGAGGTGTGACATGCCGGCATCCGACTTGACCCTGACCAGGCTTCAGATCTCGCAGGGGGTCTGGTCAGGCCGGCTGAGCGGCCCCGCCACGCCCGACGGCGGCGCGCCCCTGCTGTCGGTCACCCACCTCGACCAGCCGGTCCCCGGCATCCGCGTCATCCCGGAACGTGACGGCGGCTGGACGGTCAGCGTGCCGATCCCCGCCTCGGCGCTGAGCGACGGGGTGCAGACCGTGCTGATCCGCGACGCCCTGACCGGGGCACGGCTGGCAAGCTTCGCCATCATGACCGGCGAGCCGCTGGAAGACGACATCCGCGCCGAAGTCGACCTGCTGCGGGCCGAGCTCGACATGCTCAAGAAGGCGTTTCGCCGCCACTGCACCGAAACCGCCGGCTGACGGCCCTCTCGGCCCCGCGCGGCCAAGGGCCTTGCCATTGACGAAGCCCCCACCGCGCCCTAGGCCTTCGTCAAACAGGAGACGCCCATGCAGCCCGGCACCCATGCCCTGATCGTGATCGACGTCCAGAACGATTTCTGCCCCGGCGGCAAGCTTGCCGTCACAGACGGCGACCGCATCGTTCCCCGGATCAACGCCCTGATGAAGGACTTTCAGGTCAAGGTGCTGACGCAGGACTGGCACCCGGCAGACCATGCCTCCTTTGCCTCGCAACACCCGGGCGCCGCGCCGTTCGGCGTGACGACGATGCCCTACGGAGAGCAGGTGCTCTGGCCCGACCATTGCGTGATCGGCACCCCCGGCGCGGCGTTCCACGACGACCTTCACACCGACGGCGCGGACATGATCATCCGCAAGGGCTTTCGCAGCCAGATCGACAGCTATTCCGCGTTTTTCGAGAATGACCATGCCACCCCCACCGGGCTTGACGGATACCTCCGCAGCCGCGGGGTCGAGCAGTTGATGCTGGTGGGCCTCGCCACCGATTTCTGCGTCCAGTATTCCGCGCTCGACGCGGCGCGGCTGGGCTATGACGTGACCGTGCTGGAAGACGCCTGCCGCGCGATCGACCTTGACGGCAGCCTCGAGGCCGCGCGGGGCGCGATGGTCGAGGCTGGCGTCGTGCTGGAGGGCTGACGAATGGTCGATATCGCCACCAGGGTCTACAACCACCGCTGGAAAATCGACCCGATCGTGCGGTCGCTGATCGACACCGACTTCTACAAGCTGCTGATGTGCCAGTCGATCTATCGCAACAGCCCGAAGACGCAGGTTACCTTCAGCCTGATCAACCGCTCCAAGAACATCCGACTGGCCGAACTGATCGACGAGGGCGAGCTGCGCGAACAGCTCGATCATATCCGGTCGCTCCGCCTCGGGCGCGGCGAAAGCACCTGGCTGCGCGGCAACATGTTCTACGGCAAGCGGCAGATGTTCCGCCCAGACTTCATGGAATGGTTCGACGCGCTGCGCCTGCCGCCCTACCACCTCGAGAAACGCGACGGCCAGTACGAGCTCACGTTCGAGGGTACCTGGCCCGAGGTCATGCTGTGGGAGATCCCGGCGCTGGCCGTACTGATGGAACTGCGCTCGCGCGCCGTGCTGAACGACATGCGGCGGTTCGAGCTTCAGGTTCTCTACGCCCGGGCGATGACCAAGCTGTGGGAAAAGGTCGAGCGGCTGAAGGCGATCGACGGGCTGAAGCTGGCCGATTTCGGCACGCGGCGGCGGCATTCCTTCCTATGGCAGGACTGGTGTGTCCAGGCCCTGCAGGAAGGGCTGGGCGAGGCCTTCGTCGGCACCTCAAACTGCCTGATCGCGATGAACCGCGACCTCGAGGCAATCGGCACCAATGCGCATGAGATGCCGATGGTCTATGCCGCGCTCGCCGAGACCGACGCGGACCTGCGCGAGGCCCCGTATCGCGTGCTGGCCGACTGGCACGAGGAACACGAGGGGATGCTGCGCATCATCCTGCCCGACACCTACGGCACCAGGGGCTTCCTGAAACACGCGCCGGACTGGCTTGCCGGCTGGACCGGGATCCGCATCGACAGCGGCGACCCGGTGGAAGGCGCCGAGAGCGCGATCGCCTGGTGGAAGGAGCGCGGCGAGGACCCGACGAAGAAGCTGATCATCTTTTCCGACGGTCTCGACGTCGAGAAGATCGCCGAGCTGAGCACACGATTCGCGGGCCGGGTGCGGTTCAGCTTTGGTTGGGGCACACTTCTGACCAACGATTTCCGCGGGCTGGTGCCGGGCGACGCGCTGGCGCCCTTCAGCCTTGTCTGCAAGGCGGTCGCGGCCGAAGGGCGGCCCACGGTGAAACTGTCGGACAACCCGGTCAAGGCGATGGGGCCCCCCGAGGAAGTCGCACGCTACAAGCGGGTGTTCGAGGTCGGCGCGCAGACGCCCATGGACGTGATCGTCTGAGATCACGAGGGCGTGCCCGGGAAGGCCCCTGGGCAAGGCCGGGGGCCAGCCCCCGGACCCCCGGGATACTTCCGCTCAGAAGAAGAGGAGGCGGGGCCGAGTGTGGGGCCGTCAGTCGCGTCGGACCGAGGCGGTGACGTAGTTCACCGACAGATCACGATCGGACAGGCTCCACGACCAAGCGAGCGGGTTGAACACCATGCCCTTGCGGTCGACCGGGTCGAGGCCCGCGCGGCGGATCAGGTCGTAAAGTTCCTCGGGCGTGATGAACTTGGCCCATTCGTGGGTGCCCTTGGGCAGCCAGCGCATCACCCATTCGGCCCCGACGATCGCCATCGCGAAGCTTTTGGCGTTGCGGTTCAGCGTCGAGCAGATCATCAGCCCGCCGGGCTTCAGCAGGTCATGGCAGGCGGTGAGATAGGCGAGCGGGTCGGCGACATGTTCGACCACCTCCATGTTCAGCACCACGTCGAAGCGTTCGCCGGCCGCGGCCAGCGACTCGGCCGTCACGTTGCGGTAGTCGATCGCAAGCCCCGACTGCTCGGCATGAAGCCGCGCGACGGGAATGTTTCCGGCGGCCGCGTCGGCGCCAACCACCTCGGCGCCCAGCCGCGCCATGGGTTCCGACAGAAGCCCACCACCGCAGCCGATATCGAGCAGCCTGAGACCCGCGAAGGCCTGCGGATCGGCAAGATCCCGGCCGAATTCGGCGGCGATCTGGCGGGTGATATAATCCAGCCGGCAGGGATTCATCTCGTGCAGCGGCTTGAACTTGCCATGCGGATCCCACCACTCGGCGGCCATTGCCTCGAACTTCGCCACCTCGGCGGGATCGACCGTCGCGGTCCCCGTTGCGGCCGTCGCGGGGGCGGTGGATGCGCGTGTCATATCAACTCCTGTCGATTCCGGGCACTTGCGACGACGCGACACCGTGGCGGGACGCGTCTTCGCGTTATATAACCCTGACATGGACAGAAACGCAGGCCAAAAGCGCGCAGGCGCCTACCTCTACCCCGCGATCGAGCCTTTCGATCAGCGGATGCTGGACGTGGGCGATGGGCATACCGTCTATGTCGAGCAATCGGGCAACCCCCGGGGGGTGCCCGTCGTGGTGGTCCATGGCGGCCCCGGCGGCGGGTCGAGCCCGGCCATGCGGCGATATTTCGACCCGGCGCATTACCGGGTCGTGCTGTTCGACCAGCGCGGCTGTGGCCGGTCGAGGCCGCATGCCTCGGTCGAGGCCAACACGACCTGGCATCTCGTCGCCGACATGGAGCGGATCCGCGAGGCGCTGGGGATCAAGCGCTGGATGGTCTTCGGCGGCAGCTGGGGCGCGACGCTGTCGCTGATCTATGCGATCACCCACCCGGAGCGGACCGCCGCGCTGATCCTGCGCGGTGTCTTCCTGATGATGCAGCGCGAGCTTGGCTGGTTCTACGGTGGCGGGGCCGGGGCGTTCTGGCCCGACCTCTGGACGCGATTCGCCAGCGCCATTCCCGAGGACGAGCGTGACGACCTGATCACGGCCTATCACCGTCGGCTGTTCAGCGGCGATTATGCCGAGGAAACGCGCTTTGCCCGGCTTTGGGCGGGGTGGGAGAATGCCCTTGCGACGATCGAGCATGACGCTGGCCGGGGCGAGGGGCCGTCGGAATACGCCCATGCCTTCGCGCGGCTGGAGAATCACTATTTCACCCACGGCGGCTTTCTTGAGCACGATGGCTGGATCCTGGACCAGAAGGTGCGGCTGCGCGACATCCCGACGGTGATCGTGCAGGGTCGTTATGACATGATCTGCCCGCCACGATCGGCCTGGGACCTGTCCGCCAACTGGCCCCGCGCCGACCTGAAGATGGTGCCGCTGGCCGGCCACGCTCTGTCGGAGCCCGGGATCAGTGCCGAGCTGGTGAAGGCGATGGACGGCTACCGCGCCAGCGCGGTGGCGATGGGGTTCTGATCAAGGTCCGGTGCCCCCGGCCGGTCAGCACCGCACCGCACCGCTCAGCACCGTACCAGCGTGCCGAAGATCCGGCTCTTGTGTTCGCGCATGTAGATCTGAAGCCACGGGGTGAAGCGGGCCGGGTGACGCTCCACCTCGGCACAGAGATCGTGCAGCTCGATCCAGCGGGTGTCCATCACCTCGTCAGGGTTCGGGGCAATCTGCATGCCCGGCGTGGCGTACGCGATATAGATATCCACCACCTCGTGCTCGACCATGCCGGAGCCGACGTCGGCGCGGTATTCGACCCGGTCGCGGTGGTTGGGATAGAGACCGCTTAGCCCCAGCTCCTCGCGCAGGCGACGCACGGCGCAGTCCACCGGGTCTTCTTCCCAGCGCGGATGGGTGCAGCAACTGTTCGCCCAGAGACCCGGCGTATGGTACTTGGCCATCGCGCGGCGCTGTATCAGGGTCTTGTCGCCGTCGATGACGAAGACCGACACCGCCATGTGGCGCAGGCCTGCGCGATGCACCTCCAGCTTGTCACGCGGCATCAGCGTGCCGTTCACCCAGGCGGGAATCTGATCTTCCATGCAGTCACCGGCTCTCCTCTCCGACTATATTAACGCGCGAGGCAGCGGCGAGGCATCAAGGCAAGATGACACAGGTCGTTGTGCAGCAGTGCGCAGATCCTCCCCTTATCGTGTTCAGCCCGCTCAGATCAGCCCGAGCGGTGCCGCCATCAGGAGGGCCGCCTGTGCCGGGCCCGATTGGCGATAGAGGCCGAGTTTTCGCAGCGCGCGGGCACGCATCGCCCGCGGCCCGGCCCGCAATCGGACGAATCCCTCGACAAGCTGCCGGTTTTCCTCGGTCAACCGATGAGACGATGCCGCCAGCGCACGCAGGTTGATCGCATTCCAGTCGCGCAGCCCCCCCGACAGTACGCGCGCGACCCGCCGGGCCCGCGCCGGCAGCGACCGGTTCTCACCCACGAGGTTGGCGCCGTGCTGACGGTAGAGGACGGTCGGCTGCGGATCGTAGATCACCCGTCCCCCGGCGCCCGAGACGATCTGGTAGATCCACCAGTCGTGCGACACGATCTGCCCCGCCTCGGCCGCCGCGGCCTGCACGAGGTCGAGCGCGGCGCGGTTCAGCATCATCGTGTTGCCGCCGACGATGCACTGCATCAGCGCATTGCGAAAGCCCGGCGGCCGGCGATGCAGCGGCGAAGGATGCAGCCGCGTCAGGTTTCGGTCGCAGACCCAGGTGCGGCTGCCGTAAAGCGCGGGCATGTCCGTCGGCACCATGGCAAGATGCGCGACAGCTCGGGCGATCTTTTCCGGCAACCAGACGTCATCCTGATCCGACAGCGCGACATGCGGCGTGTCCGGCCCCGCCGCGCGGATCAGGTGCAGAAAGTTCTGGCCGAATCCCCGCCGCGGCCCGTCGATCAGCGTCACCGCCCGCCCGTCGGCGGCGCCGGAAAAGGCCCGCACGAGGGCCGGCCCCGCGTCCGTGGAACCGTCATCCGACACGATCAGGCGCCAGTTGGCATGGCTCTGGTCGCGGTAACTTTGCAGTTGCGGATCGAGGCAGGGCGCCCCGTTGAACAGGGCAAGAAGGATCGTCACCTCGTCGGGTCGGGCCTGTCGCGACATCCTTGCCTCCTGCTGCAGGGACGGCCCGGTTGGCCATCCGTCAGTTCTCAAGGCTAGGGCGCAGATCTTACCGAAGCGTGAGCGAATGCAGGCGTTTTGCCTAAGATTAGAGACGTTTTCATGCGGCTTCGCCAGCATGCCAGAGCGCGCGCGCAATACGTTCCCAGACCGGGCGCGTCAGCCGATCGCGCCCGATCTCGTTGCCCGATACCACGGGGTCGGCCAGGGTCAGGCCCGGCTGGACCGATGCGCGGCGGGCCAGGAACCGGGCGTTCGAGGCCGTGAACCGCTGCGCGATATCGCTACTTTCCTCGGGCGAGAAGATCGTGCCCCGCATGTCGGGCCCGAACTGGTCGCGCAACACCTGTTCAACCAGCCCCACCAGTGCCGCCGGCGCGATCCCGGGGCGCGAGATCGCCCCCGCGACCAGCGCCGCCAGCGGATCGTGCGACACGTTCGACCGTCCCTTGGCGAAGGGCTTCAACTGGTCCGCCCGAACCGGCACATGCAGCCGACGCAGCATCTCGCCCATGATCCCACCCTCCGAGGCGGTCGCGGCCTCGTAGCTGAGGAACGTCAGCTCATCGGGGGCGAAAACCGTCTCGAGATGGGCGGAAAGCGCGTCATAATCCATCCACAACCCGTCGGCGAAGCCAGTGTCCAGCGCGTGCCGCACGAAGCCCCGCACCTCGGGCGCGGCGCGGTCGCGGGCGATCTGGCCATAGACCGATTGCAGGAAGCTGCGCTGGTTGCGGAGCATGCAGATCACCTGCACCGACTCGTAAGGTTCCGTCAGCCGGCGCAGATCATCGAGGTCGACCTGCCGCGGATGTGCGCGCGAGAATTCCTCGGACGAGAGGAAGACGGTGCCGTCGGCATCGGCATAATCGGCGGCGACGCGGTGCCACTCGGCCTCGGGGTTGCCGCGCAGGGCATAGGGGGCGGGCATCGGGATCCAGCGCGTGACCAACCCGTGATGCCCCCGCGTCTCGCCCACGAAGGGATAGATCAACCCGTGGTTCAACAGCAGTTCGCGGTTCTGGAACAGCGTGTCCTGGATCGTCGTGGTCGCGGTCTTGTGCAGGCCGATGTGAAGGACGAGATGCGCCATGTCTAGTTTCCGTCTCCCCCGGGTTTGCCGGTCCCGGTCCATTGGGCCAGCACGTCGAGGCAGGCGCGTCCATATTGCTCGGACGGCTCCAGCATCGCCTTCTCGGCCCATTCGTTCCAGGCGTTGATGAACAATTCCCCGCGGTAGGAAGCCGGCAATCGTGCCGCCCCGATCCGCGAGAGCCAGTGATGAAAGCGCGCGGGATTCGCGCCGTAGGCGACATGGCCCCGGTTGCCGCGCCGCGCGGTGTTGTCCCACGACGGCATGACCCCGGCGATCAGGTTCTTCGGCCGCCCACGGTCCGGCGCCAGGCTGTTGCGCATCGCGCCGGCATAATCGTAGATCAGCCCCTCGAACCCCGGGGCGACATCAAAGCCCAGACGGTTGCCCCCCGGCCCGCCGAACAGGAAATCCTGCCCGTGGACCAGCCCGTGCGGCGGCATCTCGATCCAGAAGTCGAAGACGTGCGGCGCAACCGGCGCCTCCCCACCGACATGGAAGCGCACCGCCCCGATCTCCACCTGCCCCAGCCCCAGCTCGCGCCAGGCGGCACGCAGGCGGGCGACGTTGGTCTCTGGGTCCGGCATGTCCTCGGGCCGGTAGATCACGAACCGCGGCCGCCGCCCGTCGGGCCGGGCATAGCGCGGGTCGGACATGTAGGGCATCAGGTCCTGCGCCAGCGCCGCCTCGAACCCCTCGGCGTAGGTCTGTTCCATCAGCACCTCGCCCGACAGGCCATCCCAGTTGCGGCGCCAGCTTTCGTTGGCCCAGCACAGGTAGAATGGAAAATCCGTGCCTGTTTCTGCCAGAAGCCGGTTCAAGGGCTCATGCAGCACGCGGCGGCCATCGAACCAGTAATGGTAGACGCAAAAGGCATCGACCCCCGCCGCCCGCGCCATCCTGGCCTGCATTCCCATCACCTCGGGCAGGCGCAGATCGTAGAAACCCGTCTCGCCCGGCAGCATCGGCTGGCGATGGCCCGGGAATTGCGGCGTGGCCCGGATCACGTTGGTCCATTCGGTGAACCCCTTGCCCCACCAGGCGTCGTTCTCGGGCGTCGGGTGGAACTGCGGCAGGTAGGCCGCCGTCACGAAGGCCGGTCGTACCGGCGCCGCCGGCGGGCCGCTCTCGATCAGCTGCGAGGTCTGGGCGATGGTCATGCCCGCCGCCTGCACGAGGTGCCCGAGCGCGCGTTCCACCGCATGGGCCAGCGTGCCGTCGACCTGCCCCTCCTCCGGCTCGAAGATCGCTTCAGTCAGCGCCATGCCCCGCAGCATCGCGATCATCAACGGCTTCAGCCAATAGATCGACCCGGCCGGAAAAGAGAGCGGAAACTCCCCCGTCCGAATCTCGACACGGCGCAGGAGGTGGGTCACCGTCTGCCGGTTGCAGCCCCACCATTCGTCCCCTGTGTAGTGCTGGCCGTCGGCGACCCAGAATGCGGCGTTCGGATCGGCAAGGAAACGGTCGAGCAGCGGCCCTGTGTCGGCGCCGGGAAGGATGCCGCCGATCAGGTGGCGGCGCCAGTGATCGCCGTCCTGCCGGTGTGGCGACTTCTTGGTATGCAGCTTGCAGATCGCGCGGTACCCGTCGAGCACCCCGGCATTCACCAGATGCAGGAAGGGAAAGATGTCGCGCCCGTGGTTCGGCATCGGCACCAGCACAGCGCCCGGGTGGCTTTCGCGGATCCGCGCCATCAGCGCCTCGGTCGCGGCGCCCTTGTGGGTGAGCGTGACGAAAAGGTCGTGATCCACCCCCGCCTCGGCCAGGGTTTCGGCGATCTCGTCCCACATTTCGTGATAATAGATATGGACGACGACCGCGAATTCCGCCGTCCGTGCATGGCCGCGCAACACCGGCGGGCGCACCGGAAGGCATTCATCTACCGGGGGCAGTTCCTTGGTGATGCGGTCCTCATGCCGACCGGCGCGCAGATAATGCAGGAAGGGCGCCGGCTGCCCCTTCAGATCCGGGTTGTAACCGACATAGGCCCGCGGGCTGAAATCCGGGTTGGGGCGCAGACCCATCGCCTCGCCGAAGGTGACATAGTGCCGTTCGGGGAACGCACGGAACAGCGCGTGCAGCGACGGGTTGGCGCCACGGTAGAACGTCCGGTCGAACAGTCCGGACCGCTTCGCCTCGGCGATGTAGCGCCAGCGCCAGGGCGCCGGCAGGGCAAACCGTTTCATCACCCGCAGCCTGTGCCGGGCCCGTGCCATCCCCGGCCCGCGCAGAAAGGCCAGGTCGATCCCGCTTGCATCCGTCATCTCATCCCTCCGCAGCCATGGTCCGGGAATGGCGCCTCAGTAGCATCAGCCCCGCCGCCAGCGCCGTCAGGGCCGCGAGGTAAACGAAGGAGGACGACACGAAGGCAGCCTCGTAAGTCGGGTAGAATCCCGCCCGCATTTCGGCGGTGACGTGGATCAGTGGGTTGAACCAGAGAACCTCACGCGCCGGCAGGGGCAGGCCCTCATACAGGAAGAACGCCCCCGAGATCAGGAACAGCGGCCGCGTGACGATCGCCCAGATCCGCGCCCAGGCGGGGAAGGCGGTCATCAGGTAGCAGTTCAGCGTACCCACCCCGGCGCCCAGTGCCGCCGCCATGCCCAGCGCGTTGCCCGCCGCCCATGGGTCGACCCAGGGGCGCAGGCCGAAAACCGCGACGATCCCCGCGATCACGATATACATCGCCAGAACCTGCGTCAGGAACGCCAGCACGAACCGTACCACCAGCGCGTCGAGGAAGGTGACGCGCGGATAAGCCAGCAGCGGGCGCGAGTAGAGGATCGCCTGGCTGAGGTTCTGCGCCACCGCGTTGTAGAGCAGGAACGGCAGGTACCCCGTCGCATAGAACAGCGGAAAGTTGTCGCCCAGCGGCGGCCGCCGCAGGAAGAAGGTGAAGACAAGGGTCAGCACGGCGATTCCGCCGATCGGGTCGATCAGGGCCCACAGATAGCCGCCGGGCGACCGGCCATAGGTCGTCGCCATCTCGCGCAGCATCAGGGCGGTGATGTTCCGTGGCAGGGCGAATCGCGCCTTCGGGCCTTGATAGGGCCTGATCTGGCTGTCTTGCGCCGCCATACTCACCATCTTCCTCCTGTCGCGGGCACCCCGACCCCGACGCGGCCCGAATGCGGCCCCAACCTGGGCCCCGGCATGCTGCCGTCAGGGGTGACACTGGGGTAAACCGGTTAAAGAAGGCTCAACCGTTCCGTGATGTTCTGCGTGGCATGAGCATCACCGACACGCCCCCCCGCCAGAAGGCGATAGAAACTGCGGCTCGGACAGCGGCACGGACGGTCCCCCACCGCGCCAGTGCCGAAGCCGTTCCCCCGGACAATTCCCATCGCAACGGGGCGCCCCAGCCCGTCAAGCCGCGGCCGGCAGGGGCAGCCCCGTCCCCCGGTCACGCGAAACATGCCCCGCGGAGACCCGGCCAACCGAAGGCCGGGCCGGCAAAGGGCCCCCAGGCTGGTCGCCCACAGGCGAAGGCCCCTCCTCCCCGACCTGCGGCACCCCAACCTGCGGCACCCCAACCTGAAGCACCCCAACCTGAAGCACCCCGGCCGGCCGCGCCGCAGCGCCCCCTGCCCGGACCCTATCAACGCCCCGTGGCAAGCCGGGCGCGCTGGCGGCTACGTCATCGCGGATTGCTGGCCACCTTCGTGATCTGCGTGCTGCTGCCCGTGCTGGCGGCGGGCGGCTACCTCTGGGGGATCGCCGCGAATCAGTACGGCTCGACCGTCGGGTTTGCCGTGCGAACCGAACAGATGCGCTCCTCCCTCGACATCCTCGGCGGATTGTCGGCGCTGGCGGGCGGGGCTTCGTCCTCCTCCGACATGGATATCCTCTACAAGTTCATCCAGAGCCAGGAAATGGTCGCCGCCGTCGACCGCCGGGTCGACCTGCGCGCGCTCTGGTCGCCGCCCTACCCGCATGACCCGGTCTTCGGCCTTGATCCCAAGGTGCGGATCGAGGGGCTGACCGATTACTGGAACCGCATGGTCGACCTGGCCTACGACCCCGCCACCGGGCTGATGGAGATCACCGTGCGGGCCTTTACCGCCGCCGACGCCCAGCGCATCGCCAACGCCCTGTTCGACGAAAGCGCCCGGCGGATCAACGCGCTGTCGGACATCGCGCGCGAGGATGCCACCCGCTATGCGCGGACCGAACTAGAAACCGCCAAGACCCGCCTGAAATCAACGCGCGAGGCGATGACCGCGTTTCGCATGAAAAGCCGGATCGTCGACCCGAAAGCCGACATACAGGGCAAGATGGGGCTTCTGAACTCGCTCCAGGCGCAGATGGCGCAGGCGCTGATCGACCTCGACCTCTTGCGCGAGAATACCAAGGCCGGCGACCTGCGCATCACTCAGGCGGAGCGGCGCATCGCCCTGATCCGCAAGCGCATGGAGGAGGAGCGCGACCGATTCAGCGCCACGGGCAAGGGGCCGTCGGGCGAAAGCTACGCCACGCTGGTCGCCAGCTTCGAGCGCCTCGCCGCCGATCAGGATTTCGCCGAACGCGCCTATACCTCGGCGCTGGCAGCCTATGACATGGCGCTGAGCCAGGCGCAGCAGCAGTCGCGCTACCTTGCCGCCTACATCCGCCCCACACTGGCCGACGATCCGGAATATCCGCGCCGTTCGATGCTGCTGAACATGCTGTCGGCCTTCCTTCTGCTGGGTTGGGCGGTGGCCACGCTGATCTTCTACTCGGTGCGGGACCGGCGATGATCCGGCTGGAACGCCTGTCGAAGCACTATCGCCTGCACGGCCGCCACCACGTCGTGGCGAACCGTATCGACGCGGTCTTTCCCAAGGGCGTTTCGGTTGCCCTTCTGGGTCGCAATGGCGCGGGGAAAAGCACGCTTCTGCGGATGATCGCGGGCGTGCTTCCGCCCTCGTCGGGCCGGATCGTGGCCGAGGGGTCGATTTCCTATCCGGTGGGCTTCGCGGGCTCGTTCCACGGCGACCTTACCGGGGCGCAGAACGTGCGGTTCGTGGCCCGCATCTATGGCGTGGACAGTGACGAACTCGCGGACTTCGTCGAGGAATTCGCAGAGCTGGGCCAGCATTTCCGCCTGCCGTTCCGCACCTATTCCTCGGGCATGCGGGCGCGGCTGAGCTTTGGAACCTCGATGGGCCTGCCGTTCGACCACTACCTGGTGGACGAAGTCACCAGCGTCGGCGACGCGAGGTTCCGAAAGAAGAGCGAGCGGGTGTTCCGCGACCGGTTGCGCACTGCCGGGGCAATCTACGTCAGCCATGCCCTGGGCGGGGTCCGCGCGCTCTGCACCCAGGGCGCGGTGCTGGAGGCCGGCCGCCTGACCTGGCACGACGACTTGCGCGACGCGATCCGCCACCACCAGAAAAACCTTGCACGGGGGTGACCCCGGAAAGACCCTGTTTCAGCCAAAAACGACGATGTGTGCCTCCAGCCCCGTGGTGGAATGCAGGCCGGACAGAAGCACGCTTGTACCGTCGTCGAACCCGAACAGCAGCCCCTGCGCCGTGTCGTGCATCAGCCCCATCACTCCCGCCGCGTCGCGACCGCCCGCAAGCGTGCGGTTGAAGTACAGCTGATCATGCTCGACCACGCTGAAATCGGCCACCGTGTCGGCACCATAACCCGGGTTGAACACGAACCAGTCGTTGCCGGCATTGCCCGCCATCACGTCGTTGCCGGTGCCGCCGACGATCTTGTCACGCCCCTCGCCGCCGAGGATCGTGTCATGCGCCGAATTCCCGACGATCGTGTCGTCGCCCGCGCCGCCCAGCAGGTAGTCCGACCCCGCGTTTCCCACGAGGCGAGAGGCCCCCGGCCCATCGCTGATCGTGTCGGCCCCGCTGCCGCCGAACAGCTTGTTGTTGCCCAGGGTCGCGATGATCCGGTCGTTGCCGTCCTCGCCCAGTGCGCGGTCGTTGCCCTGGCCCGCATAGATCACGTCATGCCCCGCGCCGCCGCGCAGCGTGTCGCTGCCATCGCCGCCGTCCAGCGTGTCGTCGCCGTCGTCGCCCCGCAGCATGTCGCGGTCGCCCAGCCCGATCAGGAAATCGTCGCCCGCCCGACCGACCAGCGTATTGGCCCCGCCGGTGCCGCGCAGGTCGTCGGCATAGGTGGAGCCAAGGACCACCTCGATCCCGGAATACATGTCGCCGCGCGCATCGCCCTGGTTCACGTCGGGATTCGACAGGTTCACCGTGACGCCCGTACCGGCGTTGAAGTAGCTGGCGACGTCGCCCAGCCCATCGCCACCGACAAGATAATCGTATCCCGCCCCGCCTTCGAGCGTGTCATTGCCAGCGCCGCCCTCCAGCGTGTCATTGCCACCGCGGCCGAGGATCCAGTCGTCGCCATCGCCACCGCCGAACCACTCGGTCGCGTCGGTCCCCCCCAGCGTATCTCCCGCGGCGGAGCCCAGCAGACCCTCGATCGAATTGTAGCTGTCGCCCGCCGCATCCCCGGTGTTCGTGCCGGGACCCGCCATGTCGGCCCGCACGCCCTCGGCCGAGGTGGCATAGCTGGCGATGTCCCATCCCGCGCCGCCGCGCAGATCGTCCGCGCCGCCGCCGCCGTCCAGCGTGTCCTCCCCCGCGCCGCCGTCCAGCACATCGTCACCGCGGCGGCCCTTGATCAGGTCGTGCCCGCCATCGCCGTAGATCAGGTTGGCGTCATTCGAGCCCAGAAGCTGATCGGAATAGCCGGAGCCGAGGATCGCCTCGATCGAGGTGTAGCTGTCGCCGACGGCATCGCCGGTGTTGGAGGACCGGATCAGAAGGTCGGCATGCAGGCCCTTTGTCGCGCTGGCATAGCTGACCCAGTCGGTGCCCTCGCCCCCGTCCATCAGGTCGGCGCCCTGTCCGCCGTCCAGCGTGTCGTCGCCGCTGCCGCCGGTCAGCGTGTCGTCGCCGCCAAGGCCCGACAGGTATCCGCCGGAATCGTCACAGGCCAGAAGGTCGGCGGCCCCCGTCGCCGTGGTCATGACGCCGCCACTGCTGCCCGGGGTGGTGCCCGTATCCGTCGCCTCGGTGATCACCACCGCCTCGTCCCCGGCATTGCCAAGGTACGTCCGGTCGACGTTGACCACGTCGGCGTCGGTGAAATCGCTGGCGCGCAGCGTCCCGCCGTCGGCCGAACGCACGTCGATCCAGTACTCGCCATAGGTCAGCCGCACGCCCCAGCTCTTCGCCGAAAACGCGATCCGGTCGGTGCCGTGGCACAGCGGCAGCGCCGAGAGGTCGAGCTTGTCGATCCCCTTCTGAAAGTCGAGCACGGTGCCCAGCTGGCCCGTCGCCAGGGCGGCCTCGGGGCGGAATACGAACAGGTCCGCCCCCGCCCCGCCCGAAAGCGCATTCGCCCCGCTCCCCGCGATCAGGATATCGTCACCCGCACTGCCCGAAACAGTCACCGATCCCGCCGACCCCTGCGCCACGACCCCCAGGGCCGAGGTCGCGACGGTCATGTGCGCGATGCCGGGATCCGTCTCTGACGCGGCGAAAAGGTTCAGCGTTCCGCCCACCGCGGCCAACTCCACCGCCTTCACGTTGGCCAGCGCCCGGTCGTATGTGTCTTCGACCGCTCCAAGGTGCACCAGCCGCCCGCCCGGCGTCAGGGCGAACAGGCTGATCCCGTCGTCGCTGCCCCCCGCCAATACGAAGACATGCCCGTCGGCCACCGTGGCCGCGACCGACGTGACGTTTTGGAACCGGGTCGCGAGATCGTCGAGGATGTGGTCGGTGGCCAGCAACGTGCCATCCGACCGCACCTCGACCACGCTGAGGCTGGATGTCCCCGCCGCGCCGATGATCGCGTAGCTGTGGCCGTCCATCACCACGGTGTCGATCGCCGTGGGGGCCGCGATGCCCAGCCCCGAGGTGATCCCCACCTGGTCGACCAGCGACAGCTTGCCACCCGAGGATACCTTGTAGCTCATCACCTGGTCGGCGCCGTGCAGGCCGACCACAAGGTAATCGCCAGTGCCGACCTCGATCCCCGCGATGGCCCCGATCCCGCCGTCGCGGTTCAGCCCGGTCTGGCTCAGCGCGTCCGCCTTGTCGGTCTGCACCAGGTGGCCGGAGCTGTCGTAGCCGTAAAGCCGCAGATACGCCCCGCCCTGCTCGGACAGCGCGACATAGCCGCCCACGCTGTCGCCGACACCGGGCGTTCCGGCCAGGCCCCAGGATGGCGTCAGGTCCACGCTGGTCGAGCTGACGACGCCGCTGGCGCCGACCTTCTGCGCCTTCACCGTCGCGCCCTGCCGACCCAGCGCCACCAGCCCCTCGCCCCCCGACGGCAGGTCGAGCGCAAGCAGCCGCGTGTCAGACGGCAGCGCCGACCCAGAGGGATAGGCCTGCAGGCCAAGCTGGCTGACCGTTCCGCCGGCGCCGATCCGCCAGGCACCCAGGCCGCCATCGGGGCCGGTCGCGGAATAGAGCGTCAGCCCCCCGCTGCCTTCGAGAATCGTGAAATCCGTGATCCCCGCCGTCAGGACGGCAGGGTTGGCCGCGATTGTCGCGGCATACCCGATGTCCACCACATCACCCCTTCGATCGCGCCCACCACGGCACAGTGCCGGGGTTATCGCAGGCCGAAGTTTCCGTTTTCCCAACAATCGCCCCTGCACGGCGAAAGCTTCCGCACGGCATTCATCTCAAATGCCGCCTACCCCATCGAAAGGCCGCAACTCCCGCCCCCGCGTTCAGACACTGCCTTCGGTCTCTATATGCAAGGTGGTGCCGCAATGCTTGCAATGCACCGCGTCGGGGTCATGCAGCTTCAGGCCGCAGGTCGGGCAGGTGTGGCGCACCTTCGCGGGGCGAAACAGGACCTGTGCCAGCCGCAGGAACAGCGTGACGCCGAAGATCATCACCGCGACCGAGATCATCCGCCCCGTGGTGCCGGTCAGGGTGATATCGCCGAACCCCGTCGTCGTCAGCGCCGTGACGGTGAAGTAAAGCGCGTCGGCATAGTTCCCGATCTGCGGATTGCTGCGGTACTGGGTGGCATAGACAAGGCCGGTCATGACGAACATGAACACCAGAAGGTTCGCCGCGGCGACGATCACCTCCTCATGGCTTCGGAAAAAGCGGAAGTCGGTGCGCAGCCGTTTCAGCATCTGATAGGTGTGCAGCAGGCGAAGCGTGCGCAGGATCCTGAGGAATCCGAGCCCCTCGCCCGCCAGCGGCGCCAGGAACGAGACGATCGCCGCGACATCGGCCAGCGTGGACGGCGCCAGGAAGAACCGGCCCTTGCGCGGCGCGATCACCGTCCGCGCGGCAAAGTCGGCCAGGATCAGCAGACCGAACACCGCGTCGATCGCCTCGACCAGCGGGCCGTGACGGCTGAACGAGGTGGCGACGACGAAGATCACGGTGACCAGGTCGAAGGCCAGAAGCGCGTAGCGGAACCGGTGGGCGCGGCGGCTGTGCCCTTCGTAGAGCCGTCTGAGCGCGTCGATCCTGTTTCCGGTCATCTGCCACCTTCCCTTGCCTCTTGCAGGGAAGTCTGGCGCCGCGACAGGGCGGTTGGCAAGCGTTCGGGCCTGCGCCACCTTGCCGCCGCCGCCCGGGCGGCGTATCCGGGGAGGACACAGCGAGAGGGGGAACAAGTGGCTGCGCAGTCGTCACTTCTGGGGGTCTTCCGCAACCGTACCTTCCGGGCACTCTGGTCGGCGGCGCTGGTGTCGAATCTGGGGGGCCTGATCCAGGGCGTGGGGGCGAGCTGGGCGATGACCTCGCTTACCACCTCTCATGCGCTGGTGGCGCTGGTGCAGGCCTCGACCACGCTGCCGATCATGCTGTTCGCGCTGCCCGCCGGCGCGCTTGCCGACAGTTTCCCGCGGCGGCGGATCATGCTGGCCGCACAGGTCTTCATGCTGGTGGTGTCGGTGCTGCTGACGGCGGTGGCCTTCCTCGGCGGCCTCGGACCGTGGAGCCTTCTGGCCTTCACCTTCCTGATCGGCTGTGGCCAGGCGCTGAACAACCCGTCGTGGCAGGCCTCGATGGGCGACATCATCGGCAAGGAGGAGCTGGGCAAGGCTGTCCTCGTGAACTCCATGGGGTTCAACATGATGCGGTCGGTCGGCCCGGCGATCGGTGGCGCGATCGTGGCGGCGGCAGGGGCGGCGGCGGCCTTCGCCCTCAACGCCGCCTCCTACGTCTTCCTGATCGCCGCACTGTTCGGCTGGCACCCCGAGACCGCGGACAACGCGCTTCCCCGCGAACATTTCGGCCGGGCGATCGGGGCCGGTCTGCGTTATGTCTCGATGTCGCCGCACCTGCTGCGGCTGATGGCGCGCGGCATGATCTTCGGCATCGCGGCCGTCTCTATCCTTGCGCTTCTGCCCCTCGTGGCGCGCGACATGCTGAACACCGGAGCGCTGGGATATGGCGTGATGCTGGGCGCCTTCGGCATCGGCGCGATCCTCGGCGCCTTTTCCAACAGCCGGATCCGCGCGCGCTATTCCAACGAGACGGTGGTGCGCGGCGCCTTCCTCGGGTTCGGCTTTTCCACGCTGGTGCTGGGGCTGAGTGCGTCCTTCGCACTGAACTGCGCCGTGCTGCTGATCTCGGGCGCCTGCTGGGTGCTGGCGCTGTCGCTGTTCAACGTGACGGTCCAGCTGACCACGCCGCGCTGGGTGGTGGGCCGCGCGCTTGCCCTCTACCAGACCGCAACGTTCGGCGGCATGGCCGCTGGCAGCTGGATCTGGGGCGCGGTCGCGGGCAGCTGGGGCATTCCGGCCGCGCTTTTCGGCACGACCTGCGTGCTGTTGATCGGCGCCGTGGTGGGTCTGCGCTGGCCGCTGGACGAACAGGGTGGGCTGAACCTCGACCCCCTTGGCCGGTTCTCAGAACCGCTGCTGCGGCTGGACATCAAGCCGCAATCGGGGCCGATCATGGTGATGGTGGATTACGAGATCGCGCAGGAGGACCTGCCCGAGTTCCTGCGCGTCATGACGCTGCGCCGCCGGGTTAGGCGGCGCGACGGGGCGCAGCAATGGTCGCTTCTGCGCGACCTGGAAAATCCCGACATCTGGACCGAGACCTACCACGTTCCGACCTGGACGGATTACGTGCGCCACAATACCCGCCGGACCCAGGCCGATGCCGAGGTCTTCGAGCAGCTTCTGGCCCTGCACAAGGGTGAGGGCGCCCCCCGCGTGCATCGGATGATCGAGCGCCAGACCGTGCCGGTGGAAGAACGGCTACGGCTGAAGGACCCGACCGGCGCGGTGCTGGGGCCGTGATGCCCCTGTAGGGTGCGTTCAAACGCGCCCTACGAACGGCGCCCGAACAGCCCGAACCAGCGCCGCCGCCGACGCGGACCGTCGCCGCGCGTCACGATCATCAGCATCGAGGGGGTCACGATCAGCGTCAGCACGGTCGCGAACGCCAGCCCGAACACGATGGCCGAGGACAGCGAGATCCACCATTGCGTCGACGGCGCGCCATAGGTCGTCTCGTGGCTCAGGATCTCCAGGTTCAGGCCGAAGGCGATCGGCAGCACGCCAAGGATCGCCGTCAGCGCCGTCAGCACCACCGGCCGGGCCCGCTCCCGGCAGGTTTCCAGGATCGCGTCGACCTTGGCCATGCCGCCCTCGCGCAGCTGGTCGTAGGTGTCGATCAGCACGATGTTGTTGTTCACCACGACGCCCGCCAGCGCGATGATCCCGATCCCGGTCATCACCACGCCGAAGGGCTGGCCCATGATCATCAGGCCCAGGAACACCCCGATGGTCGACATCACCACCGCCGAGAGCACCAGCCCGACCGAGGTGAACTTGTTGAACTGTGCCAGCAGCACCGCGAAGATCAGCGCCATCGCCGCAAGGAATGCCTTGCCGAGGAAGGCCTGCGCATCCTTCTGGTCCTCGTCCGCGCCCGCCATCTTCCAGCGGATCCCCTGCGTGTCGAATCCCATCTTCGCGACCGCCGCCGCCACCTTCTGGCGCACCGGATCCTGCTGCACCCCGGCGGGGATGTTGGCCTGCACGGTGATCGTGCGCACCCCGTCGATCCGCGTCAGCGTGCCCACCGTCGGCGCCGCCTCGCGCGTCACGAAGTTCGAGATCGGGACCGGGCCGTCGCTGGTCTCGATCCGAAGCTGGTCCAGCTCGGACACGGTGCGTTGCTCGCGCGGCAGGCGCAGGGTGATGTCGACCGCGTCATCGACCCCGGTCGGGCGGAATTCCGACAGCTTCAGGCCATTCGTCACCATCCGCACCATCGCCCCGACCGATCCCGGGGTGATGCCGTAGCGGGCGGCCTCGGCCCGGTCGACCTTCAGCTCCCAGTCGATGCCGGGCAGCGGCATGCCGTCGTCGATGTCGATCGCATCCTTCATCCCGCCCAGAAGATCGGCCACCTTCTTCGCCGCCGCCGGCAATACCGACGGATCCGCCGACGACAGCTGTACCTGGATCGCCTTGCCCGTGGGCGGCCCCGCCTGCGGCACCGAAACCTCGACCGAGGCCCCCGGAATGCCGACCATCACGCGGCGCAGGTCGGCGAGGATCTCGTTCGCGGGCTTGCGGTGGCGCCAGTCGACGAATTCGTACTGGATCGTTCCCACCACGTCGGCCGCCACATCCTGCCCCTGCGCGCCCGACCCCTGCCCCACGCGGGTGTAGACCGTCTTGATCCCGGGCCAGCCGAGGATCCGGTCCTCGGCCTGCCGCACCAGCGCGTCCTTCTCGTCGATCGACAGGTTGCCGCGGGCATGGACGTAGAGCAGGCCGTAATCCGGCTCGACATTGGGGAAGAACTCCACCCCCTTGCCGTACTTGCCGTAAGCCACCGGTACCGCGACCAGCGCGGCCACCGCCAGCGTCAGCACCAGCCACGGGTGACGGATCGCCCGGCCGACGATCTTCATGTAAAGGCCGTCGCGGTGCTTTTCCTCCTCGACCACGGGGCGGGCGACCATGGCGCCCAGCGTCGGCGCGAAGATCAGCGCGTAGAGCATCGACGCCGAGAGCGTCGCGATCAGCGTGATCGGCATGTATTTCATGAACTCGCCGACCACCCCGGGCCAGAACAGGAGGGGCGAGAAGGCCGCGACCCGGGTCATGGTGGCCGCGATCACCGGGCCCGCCATGCGGTGCGAGGCCATGGCGAAGGCCGCGCGCTTGTCCATGCCCTCGGACATCCGGCGTTCGGCGAACTCGGTGACGATGATCGCGTCGTCCACCAGCATCCCCACGGCGAGGATCAGCGAGAAGAGAACGACGATGTTCACCGTCAGCCCCGCCATGTCGAGGCCGAGGATACCGATCAGGAACGACGCCGGGATCGCCAGCCCGATCAGCAGCGACGCCCGTCCCGACAGCGCGAAAAGGATGACGATGAACACCAGGATCACCGCCGTCAGGACCGAGTTCTGAAGATCCGACAGAAGCTGGCGGATGTTGTCCGACTTGTCCTGGGAAAAGGTGACCACGGCGCCCTTGGGCAGGATCTTGGCGAAGTCGTTGGTGATCGTCTTCACGGTGTCGACCGTCTCGATCAGGTTCGCACCCACGCGCTTCGAGATCTCGATCGCCACCGCGGGCTTGCCGTTCAACCGGGTGATCGTCTCGGGGTCCTTCTGCGTCATCCGCACGGTCGCGATGTCGCGCGCCGTCACCGTGGCGTTGCCGTCGGCCACGATCGGGAGGTCGGCGACGTCGTTGATCGTCTCGATCAGCGTCGGCACCTTGACCGCATATTTCCCCTGGCGCCCTTCCAGCGCGCCGGCCGCGACCAGCTGGTTGTTGGCCTGCACCCCCTGGATCAGTTGGTCGGCCCTGAGCCCGTAGGACGACAGCTTCGCCGGGTCGATCGTCACCTCGGCCACGTCGTCGCGCACGCCCTGAAGCTTGGCCTCGAGAACGCCCGGAACCTCCTCGAGCCGGTCCTGCAGCTCGCGCGCAGCGACCGCCAGCGCCTGTTCAGGAACGTCGCCCGAAAGCGTCACCACCAGAACCGGAAACTCGGACAGGTTGACCTCGTGCACCTCGGGCTCGTCCGTGCCGTCGGGCAGCTTGGGCTTGGCGTCCTGCACCCCGTTGCGCACGTCCGTCAGCGCCTTGTCGAGGTTGGCCCCTGCCTGGAACTCGATCAGCACGTTGCCGCCGTCCTGGTAGGCGGTCGAGGTCATCTTCTTGATGCCGCTGATGTTCTTCAGCTTCGATTCCATCGGCCGCAGCAGCAGCCGTTCGCTGTCCTCGGGCGAGATCCCGGTGTAGTGCATCGAGACGTAGATGATCGGGATCTGGACGTCGGGCTCGGCCTCCTTCGGGATCGAGATGTAGGCCATGGCGCCGGCGATCATCAGGAACACCAGGATCGAGATGGTCAGCCGCGCGTTGCGGATCGCGGTTTCGACAAGCTTCATCGCCCCGCCCCCATCGCGCCGGTCATTCGAGCGCGGCGTTCTTGGGCTGGGTCACGGCGTTGACCCGTGCACCCACGGCGACCATGTCCTGGCCCGAGACAATCACCCTGACATCCCCCGGCACGCCAGTGATGATAAGCCCGTCCGGCGTGTCGTCGACAAGCTTCACCGGCACGAAGCGCACCACGTCGTCCTTGCCGATCGCCCGCACGCCCAGATCGCCGTTGCCGTTCAGCGTGATCACCGACCGGCGCACCCGGATCGCCTCAACCGCAGGTGCGTAGAGTGTGACTTCGGCAGTCATTCCCGCCGGGATAGAGCCTTTTTCATTGGGTAGCGCCACCTCGACCGGGAAGGTCCGCGTCCGGGCCGAGGCTTCGGAGGCGACGAAACGCACCGTGCCCTCAAGCTTGCGGCCGTCGACAAGGCGGACCTCGGCCTTCGACCCGCGGTGAATGACCCCGATGTCGGTCTCGCTCACCTCGGCCTTAACCACTATCGGGTCGAGCGACAGCAGAGCAGCGATCGGTGTCCCGATCTGCACCCATTCGCCAAGTTCGACCGGGACCGCGTCGATCACGCCGGAGAACGGCGCGGTAAGTTGCAGGCGGTCCTTGTCGGCCCGGGCCTGGCTCAGCTGTGCCTGGGCCGCCGCCATCGCCGATTTCGCAGCGGTCAGCGCGGTATCCGAGGTGTTGCCCGACTTGTTCAGCTTCTCGGCAACCGTCAACTCGCGCTGGCGCTGTGCCAGCATCGCCTCGGCGGTGGCGACATTGGCCGTGAATTCCGGCCCCTCGACCCGCATCACAAGCGCGCCCTTCTCGATCCGCTCGCCCTTATGAACGGGCAGCGCGTCGATGATGCCGCTCGACCGCGCGGCCAGCGTCGTCGACTTGTCCGGCGCGGTGTTGCCCGAGATCACGATGGCGCGGCGGTGTTCCTGGAAATCTGGCGTGACCACCGCGACGGTGGGCCGGCCGGCATCTGCCGTCGCGCCGCCCGCCTGGGCCGAAGGGCCTGGGGCCGGCTGGTCCGCCGCGGCGGTACGATCGGCGGAGGCTTCCGGCTGTTCACTGCCGACGGCCGAGAACTTGCCGGTCGCCACCCAGGCGCCCGCGCCGAGCAGAACGACAATCGCGGCGACGCGGTGAAAGCGAAAACGACTGGACATAGGGAAACGTTCCTCCGGCCGACACGCGCGCGCCCTTCTCCTCCGGAACGCTGCACACGGCTGGATCGCAACATTGTGTTTGCGAGCTGGCCCGTCAAGACGCCGACCCGCCCCCGAAGAGCGAATGTTACTGGTTTGCACATTAGGTGACGCAAGGTCACCCTGCGGGACACACGGCCGGAACCGGCCGCGGCTAGACGTCCTGCCGGCCGATGTGGAGCGTGCCGCGAGCCTCGGCCCGTTCGACCTGCCTCTGACGTTCGCGAAATCTTGCCCGATCGGCCTCGGAATACTCCTCTGCGCAGGCCGGACAGCTGACCCCCTCCTCGTATTCGGGGGCCGCGCGGTCGCGGTCGGTCAGAGGCCGCCGGCAGGCGTGGCAGGTCGACAGATTGCCGGGCACGAGACCGTGGCCCACGCTGACCCGCTTATCGAAGACGAAACATTCGCCCTGCCAGAGGCTTTCGGCCTCGGGCACCTCCTCGAGGTATTTCAGGATCCCGCCCTGAAGGTGAAAGACCTCCGCCGAGCCTTCCGAGCGCAGGTAGGCGGTCGCCTTCTCGCAGCGGATTCCACCGGTGCAGAACATCGCGATCCGCTTGCCCTCGAACCGTGCCCGGTTCGCCTGCCACCAGGCCGGGAAGTCGCGAAAGCGGTCGGTGCCCGGATCGACCGCACCCGCGAAGCTTCCGATCGCCACCTCGTAGGCGTTGCGCGTGTCGATCACGGCCACGTCGGGGGCCGAGATCAGGGCATTCCACTCGGCGGGTGCGACATAGCGCCCGACCGCGCCGACCGGATCGACCTGCGGCTGCCCCATGCTGACGATCTCGCGTTTCAGACGCACCTTCATACGCCCGAAAGGCATCGTCTCGGCATGGCTTTCCTTCCAGCCGAGCGCCGCGCAGCCCGGCAGCCCGCGCACATGTGCCAACACGTCGTCGATGCCCTCGCGGGGGCCCGCGATCGTGCCGTTGATCCCCTCGGGTGCGAGCAGCAGGGTGCCCCGCACGCCCCCGGCCTCGCACAGCGCCAGCAATGGCGCACGCAGCGCGGCCGGGTCGGCGAAGGGCGTGAAATGGTAGAGCGCAGCGACGATGAACATGGCGCTGATGTACGGGGCGCGTTGGCGCGTGGCAAGCGGGCCGGGGGCCAGCCCCCGGACCCCCGGGATATTTCCGCTCAGAAGAAGGGGGTATCGCCGGGAGGGGGCGCTACTCTGGCTCGTTCGGGCGGGCGCGCAGGGCCTTGACCTGGCCGCGCTCTGTCTTTGCCTTCAGGCGGCGGCGCTGGCTTCCCAGCGTGGGGCGTGTCGGGATCCGCTTCTTCGGCGCGGTCAGGGCCTTTCTGATCAGCTCGGCCAACCGCTCGCGTGCGATCTCGCGGTTGCGGGCCTGGTGGCGGGTGTCCTCGGCCCGGATCACCAGCGCGCCGTCCGCCGTCCAGCGCCTCCCCGCGATCCGCCTGAGCCGGGCCTTGACCGCGGGCGGCAGATGCGGCGAGCGCTCGGCCTCGAACCGCAGTTCGACCGCGGTCTCGACCTTGTTGACGTTCTGCCCGCCGGGACCGGAAGAGCGGGTAAAGCTCTCGGTCATTTCCCAGTCCTGCAGGACGATATCGTCGGTGATGCGCAGCATAGGCCGGAGGCTAGCCGCAGCGCGGCAAAAGGAAAAGGGCCGTGCGTTGCGCACGGCCCTCCGAGTTCCTGGAGATGGGCCAATTAGGAGACCCAATCAGGGGGGTGAAGCCTTCGGGGCTGCCCTCAGGCGACAATCCTCCTGACTGTCTTGACACCTCTCTCCAATATCCCTCTCGACACTGGACCACCTCCTTTCAATGCGTTTCAGCTAAGGAAAGGGTGACACAGATTTTGTGTTTGTCAAAAGTTTTTACGCAAGGGGTACGGTCACTTTCCGCACCACTGCCCGATAAGGCAGCAAAGACACGAGGACGAGGGCCAGCTTCACCCCCCAATCGGCAACCCCCAGACTGACCCATAGCGGCGCGCGCGGACCGACGCCGAGGATCGGCAGCATCTCGTTCGCCCAGGCGACATCGGCGGCCGGGCCGAGGAGTGTAAGCGCCGCAGCGAAAGCCAGGGAGAAGAAGATGATCGAGTCGAGTGCAGACCCAATCAGCGACGACAGGATCGGACCCTGCCACCACACCCGCCGGCGCATGGCGTTGAAGACGAAGATGTCCATCAGCTGGCCGACAACGAAGGCGGTGAGCGAGGCGAAGGCCACGCGCGCCGTCACCAAGGGACCGTAGGCGCCGTCGATCTGCGTTCCGATGAGCGAGCAGATCAGGCCGACGACGAAGCCGGCCAACACCACGCGCTTGGCCACGCGGACGCCGAAGACCCGGTTGGTCAGGTCGGTGACGAGAAAGGTGAACGGGTAGGTGAAGGCGCCCCATGTCAGCCACTGGCCGCAGAGGAACTGGACGAGGATGTTCGAGGCCACCACGACGATGGCCATGGCGAGGACGCCGGGCAGGTAGGTGCGGATCATATGTGCTTTCCGTTTTGACAAGGTCGCGGAGACTTGGCCCCGACCCGCCGCCGGGTCGGGGACGCGGTGCCTTATCGCCCCGCGCCGGTCACGGTCAAGCGTTCAGGCCGATCTTGGCGGAACCGATTGTCACCAGAGGCCGGGGACAAGCCGCCAGACCGTCCGCGCCTTGTAGCTGGCATAGCCGGCGAGGTTTTCCTCAAGAAAGCGTTCCTCGTGCACCAGCCGAAGCGCCAGCATCGCGGCGATGATCAGTGTCAGAGCCACGCTCAGCCAGCTTCCCAGCAAGAGCGAGGCGCTGAGCTGGCAGGCGATGGTGACGGTGTAGAACGGATGCCGCACGATGGCATAGGCGCCGTTGTCGACGACCCGGTGCCCGCGGTCCGTCTGCAGACAGACGGTCGTGGCCAGAAACGGGTTCTGGCGCATCGTCATGTATCCCATCCAGACGCATAGCGGCAGGCAAAGCGCCGCCGCCGCCCTCAGGTCGAACGGAACGTGCGACCAGCCATGGCGCACTGCGTCGTATCCGGCCGACGCAGCCCAGAGCAGGATCATCGCACTGTGGAACGGAACGAAGATGCGGTCGGAAAGGGGTTGCCCGCGCGGCGCGAGCGACAGCCTTGCCTCGATCAGTTTCGGATCGTGGCGCAGCAGCGCATACGCGGCGGGAAAGATCGAGATGGTCACCAGCCCGAGAAAGAACCACCCCCCTGTCCAGTCGTCTGTGCCCGCCCCGTAAAACAGCACTCCGGCGAAAATCAAAAGCTCGAACCCCAACGCCGCGCCGATCTTCACCGCCAGGGCATGCCGCCCCAATACCTTGTCCAGCCTGTGCATTCCGTTCCCATGTCCCCTTAAGCCACGGGAAAGGATCTGACGAGGAAACCTTACGCCACCCTTACAGCCGGCCTGACGATTGGTCACCGGGGTGCGCGGGCGCAGCGGTCACGGCCCCTTGGCGGACGCGGCATGCGCCATCGCCGGGGCCACGACGTAATCGACGAGCTCGGTCTTCTGTAGGAAGAGGAAGTTGTCGTCGGAAATCATCGTCAGGCGGATCCGGCTCTGGGCATCGCGCCAGACGGCCAGCCCCTCGAGGTTGTCGTACTGGCCAGGGTAGCTCTGGAACAGCTGCACCGCGTCGACCGGGCGGTTGCCCGCGCCCATGGTCACGCGGATCACCCGGGTCTGGAAGCCGAAGATGCCCAGGAAGGCCCGCTCGAGGATATAGAGCCGGCCATCGGGGCCGAAATCGGCCCCGACCGGGCGGAATCGATCGGGCCGGGTCAGGCTGAACGGCTGGGTCCAGCGTCCGCCGGCGTAGCGGTAGACCGGGATCGGGTGCCCCACCGGCCCGACTTCGGGCATGGTATAGAGCGCGCCGCCGGCATCCACCGCCAGCGCCTCGAGCGAGCCGTTCAGCGGCATGTTCAGGAACGCGGGATCGCGCGGCAGGGCATGGGCCGGGCCATCGGGACGATCGTATTCCAGCACACGCTGGATCCCCTCGAAGCTGAGATAGATCTTGCCCGAGGACGAGACCGCCAGCCCCTCGCTGTCGCGCCGGGTCGCGCGCAGGACCTTGCCGTCAGGGCCACGCTCGGGCGTGATCGGGTTGGCCGAGACGGCAGTCACCGCCCCGGAGGCGTCGCGCGTGAGGCTGCCCGAGATCAGGTTTCCCTTGTCGCTCTGGCTGAGGAAACGGTGGCCGTCGTCGCTGAGCTCCAGCCCGGACCAGCCGCCGAAATGGGGGTCATCGACATGCCAGACATAGGTGCCGACATGCGTGGCCAGATCCGGCGTCCGGGCCCGCCCCGACATCGTGCCGACGGCCGCGCCCGCCAGCGCGACGCCCGCGATCAGGGCGAGGACAGGACGGTAGCGCATTGCGACGGAAGATCTGACAGGACGTAGGTGCGCGCGGTCCGCTTGGGCGGCCCCTTGGGTTTCGCGGGTTTCTTCGGCTGTCCCTTGGGCGGGTTGAGCAGATCCGTCACCCACCAGTTCAAGGTGGCGTCACAGCCGTCGCCGCCCTTCGACAGCTTGGCCACGGTCGGCCGCTGTGTCCGGCACAGCGGGTCGCCGGAGGGGCATTTCAGCCGCACGTGGAAATGGTAGTTGTGGCCGAACCACGGCCGGATCTTCTGCAGCCAGCCCCGGTCGTTCGCTGGCGTCGCGTTGCACATGGCGATCTTGGCGGCGGCGGCGACGAAGATCCGGTCGACGCGCGGATCCATCGCGGCACGGCGCATCAGCAGGTAATGCTGCCGGTCCCAGTTGCGGGTGACGTTGCGCTGGTCCGCCGTGCGGATCGGGATCGAGCTGATCTTCTCGCGCTCTGCCCGGGAAAGGCGCATATCGGTGCCCGGCAGCATCCAGATATCGACGTCTAGCCCCATCTGATGGCTGGCATGCCCCGAGGCCATCGGCCCGCCCCGCGGTTGCCCGATATCGCCGACGTAGAGACCGTTCCAGCCCCGCAGAGTGGCGGCATAACGGCTCAGGTCCTCGATGAACGAGACGGTCTCGGGCATCCCCCAGTTGCGGTCGCGGCTCAGCCGCATCGCCTGCCAGGTCGGGCCGGTCTGCGGCAGCCGCACCAGGCCCTGGGCACACCCCCGGCTGTAGGATCCGATCGCCAGCGACGGGCCGCGGCTCGGTCCGTCGACCGCGCCGAAAAGCGTCTTCGCCAGCGGCTGTGCCCCGGCGGACGTCGCCATGACCAAGGCGAGGCCCGCAAGAAGCGCGGGGATCAGTCGGTGGAAGGGTTTGCCCATAGGGTGTCTGCTCGGTCGCCGTCGGGTTTCACCCAGACTAACAGAACACCCGCGATAAGAAAGAGTGCGATCAGGGGCGTGATTCCAAGCTGTTGCGAGCCGGTCAGCCCGGTCACCGCCGCGATGGCCGTCGGCGCAAGGAAGGAGGTCGCCTTGCCCGACAGCGCGTAGAGTCCGAAGCTTTCGGTGATCTTGGCCGGATCGGCCTGGCGCACCAGCATGGTCCGGCTGGCGGACTGGATCGTGCCTCCGACCGCGCCGATCAGCCCGCCCAGCACGTAGAAGGTGATGTCGGGCAGCTTGCTGTCGGGCGTCACCGCAATGCCGAAGACCGCGTGCCGTGTGACCATGACGATCGAGATCACGACGATGATCAGCACCAGCACGCAGACCACGATCACCGGTTTCGGCCCGAACCGAGAATCCGCCTTGCCGCCGACCCAGGTGAAGATCGCCCCGGTCACGGCGGCGAGGATGCCGAACACACCCATCTGCACGACCGACCATTCCAGTACCTTCGTCGCGTAGAGGCCGCCGAAGGCATAGATGCCGTTCAGGGCGTCGCGGTAGAACATCGACGCGCCGAGAAAGGCAAAGAGGCTGGGGTTTCGCGGCAGCCCGCGCAGGGTGTCGCGCAATTCGGGCAGCGCTACCCGCACCGCGCGGCCAATCGGCACCGCGCCGGGCTTTTTCGGCTCTCGCACCCACAGGAAGAACGGGATCATGAACACCGCGTACCAGATCGCGGTGAAGGGGCCGACCGCCCGCGTCCCCTCGCGCGCAGCGGCATCGAGGCCGAGGATGGGCGAGATCCCGATCAGCGTCCGGCCCGTGGCGTTCTCGGCGAACAGCGTCAGCATCAGCACCAGCGAGATCACCCCCCCGACATAGCCGAAGGCCCAGCCGGAGCCCGAGATCCGCCCGATCTCTTCCTTCGTGCCCAGCTCGGGCAGCAGCGAATTGGTGAAGATCGTGGCGAATTCCATGCCGATCAGGCCGATGCCGAAGAACACGAGGATCGTCACCGGATCGAAGGTCGCGGGCGCGGAATACCAAAGCCCCCAGGCCCCCACGACATACATCACGGAGAAGACCCAGATGAACGCCATGCGCCCCCCGGAGCGGTCGGCGATCGCGCCGAGGATCGGGGCGAGCACGGCGATCGTCAGGCTGGCCGCGCCGATGCCCCAGCCCCAGACCTCCTGCGCGCGGGCGCCGTCGGTGAACTGGCTGGCGAAATAGGGGCCGAAGATGAATGTAAGCAGAAGCGTGTTGTAGGGTTGGCTGGCCCAGTCGAAGAAGAACCAGCCCCATATCCGGCGCTTTGCAGTGATCCCGACCATGCCTGACTCCCGTCCCCTGCCGGGATAAGACAGGCAAACCCGTTACCACGCAAGCGGCATCGCTTCGTGCGTTTGCGTCAGCCCTGCGGCGGCCACGGCCGTTCCGCATCCGCCGCGATCCAGGCCTGCACCCACGAAGGCAGCGCCGGGCTTTCGCCGGAAACGCCCAGCGCCGCGCCCACCTTCGCCGGCGCCACGATGCCTTGCGCATCCGTCACCGCGACTCGCAGCAGAATGTGATTGGCGCAGGTTTCGCCCAGCCACAGGCTCTGTTCGACATAGGAGAAGCGGTGATCCCAGCCGAGCATCCGCGTCCGCATCTCGAACCGCGCCATGAGCTTGATCCGCTTGCGGTATCGGACCGAGGCGCCGGCAATGCTTGCCCCCCATCGGTTCGTCCGCATCGCGCCGACGATGCCGGTGCGCTGGAAGAACGGGATCCGCCCCAGATCGTAAAGCGTCAGCGTGCGCCCGTTGTTCAGCTCGCGCCAAGGGTCGAGATCCCACGGCCAGCAGCGGTGATGCGTCACCAGCGTCTCGAACGGGCTGGCGGGCGCCAGCTTGCGGGCAAGGTAGAGTTCGAGCGCCAGGCGGGCGAAGGGATACATGGGGCGGCCTCCTCCCCCTCGGCGTGGCGCAGGCACCCGGTCGGGTCAAGCCGGACCTTGCGGCATTTTCCCCATTGCCGTGCCGTTGCGGGGCCAGAAAGGTTGTGCTTTGGGCAGGCCTCCCTTACCTGTGTCGAAACCTTGCAACCGGAACGGACGACCATGGTCTCGATCGCGCAAATCCTGATGATGATCCTGAACATCGCCAAGTTCATCGTGATCGTGCAGATCATCATGTCGTGGCTGATCAGCTTTCAGGTGCTGAACCTGCGCCAGCCGCTGGTCTACCAGATCTGGGACGGCCTGAACCGTCTGCTGGAGCCCGTCTATTCGCGTATCCGCAGCTTCCTGCCCAACACCGGCGCGCTCGACCTCGCACCGCTGGTGTTCTTCTTCATCATCATCGCGCTGCAGATGATCATCGCCAACAACATCGGCACCTTCGCAAGCTACTGACGGGCCGCCCGCGATGCCCGTGCCCGCCGCCCCAGACGCTCCCGCCGCCCCCGCCGCTTCCGGTGAGCTTCTGCGCAGCATCTTCGGCTTCGACGGCTTCCGCCCGGGGCAGGAGGAAATCGTGGCCTCGGTCTCGGCGGGCGAAGATACGCTGGCGATCATGCCCACTGGCGGCGGCAAGTCGCTCTGCTACCAGTTGCCCGCGCTCTGCCGTGACGGCGTCACCCTCGTCATCTCACCTCTCATCGCGCTGATGCGCGACCAGGTCCGGGCGCTGCGCGAGGCGGGGGTTGAGGCCGGGGCGCTGACCTCGGGCAATACCGATGAAGAGACGGAGGAGGTCTTTCGCGCCCTCGACGAGGGACGGCTGAAGCTTCTCTACATGGCGCCCGAACGTCTTGCCTCGGGCGGTACGCTGCAACTCCTGCGCCGGGTGAACTGCAACCTGATCGCGGTGGACGAGGCCCATTGCGTCAGCCAATGGGGCCACGATTTCCGCCCCGACTACCTGCGCATCGGCGAGTTGAAACAGACCCTTGGCGTGCCGCTTGCCGCCTTCACCGCCACCGCCGACGCCGAAACCCGGGCCGAAATCGTCACCCGCCTCTTCGGCGGACAAAGCCCGCGCGAATTCCTGCGCGGCTTCGACCGGCCGAACATCCATCTGGCCTTCGCCGTCAAGGACAGTCCCCGTGCGCAGATCCTGAACTTCGCCGCCGCCCGCAAGGGGCAGTCCGGCATCGTCTATTGCGCGACCCGCTCCAAGACCGAGGGGCTGGCGGCCGCGCTGCGCGACGCGGGCCACGCCGCCATTCACTATCACGGCGGGATGGAGGCCGACGACCGCCGCAAGACCGAGTTCCGCTTTCAGCAGGAAGACGGGCTGATCGTCTGCGCCACGATCGCCTTCGGCATGGGCATCGACAAGCCCGACATCCGATGGGTCGCCCATGCCGACCTGCCGAAATCCATCGAGGCCTATTACCAGGAGATTGGTCGCGCCGGCCGAGACGGCGCGCCGGCCGAGACCCTCACCCTCTACGGCCCCGAAGATATCCGCCTGCGCCGCGCCCAGATCGACGAGGGCCTCGCCCCGCCCGAACGCAAGGCCGCCGACCACACCCGCCTCAATGCCCTTCTCGGGCTGGCCGAGGCCCAGGGCTGCCGCCGCCAGGTCCTGCTTGGCTATTTCGGCGAACATGCCGAACCTTGCGGAAATTGCGACCTGTGCGACGCCCCGCCCGAGCTTTTCGACGCGACCGAGGCGGTGCGCAAGGCGCTTTCGGCCATGCTCCGCACCGGTGAAAGCTTCGGCGCAGGGCACCTGATCGACATCCTGCTCGGCAACACCACGGACAAGATCCGCGCCCGCCACCATAACGACCTGCCCACCTTCGGCGTCGGCCGCGACCTGTCGCGCGCGCAATGGCAGGCGGTGTTTCGTCAGATGATGGGCCGCGACCTGATCCGCCCCGACCCGGAGCGTCACGGCGCCTTCCGCATGACCGACCCGGCCCGCCCCGTGCTCCGCGGCGAGGAAAGCGTGACGCTCCGCCGCGACACGATCACCAGGGCCAAGACGAAGACGGTGGTCAAGGCGCTGGTCAACGACGAGGACGCGCCGCTTCTTTCCGCCCTCAAGGCCAAGCGCCGCGCGCTGGCCGAGGACGCCCGCGTCCCCGCCTATGTCATCTTCCCCGACCGCACGCTGATCGAGATGGCCGAACAGCGGCCGCAATCGCTCGACGCCATGGCCCGGGTCAACGGCGTCGGCGCAAAGAAGCTGGAACGCTATGGCGCGCTGTTCCTCGAGGTCATCACCGGCGCCCCGCCACCCGCCGAACATCCGGCCAGAATGCGCCTTTCGGGCCGGGACAGTGCCGATATTTTCGACCGGCTGATGCAGGCCCAGCTCGACCTGTCGCGCGGCACGGACGGCACCGAGAAGCCACTCGCCTGTTCGCGCAGCCTGATCGCCAAGCTGTCCGAGGCGCATCCGCGCGACGCCGGCACCCTCGCCCGCCTGCTGGGCGAGCGCTACAACGACCGCTTCGGCGCGGCCTTCCTGCAGATCCTGACGGAGGACTAATGCTCGTCACCCTCTCGCCCGCCAAAAAACTCGACTGGACCGAGCGTCCCGACCTTTCGCTCACCGACCCCGCTTTCCCCGAGGCCGCAAGCGAACTCGCCGCCGCCGCCCGCGATCTCTCGGTCGACGACCTGCGCAAGCTGATGAGCCTGTCGGAACCGCTGGCCAAGTTGAACGCCGAACGTTTCCGCGATTTCGCCGACGCCCCCGCACCCGAGGCCCAGCGCCCCGCCGCCTTCGCCTTCGCCGGCGACACCTACCAGGGGTTCGAGGCGAAAACCCTCGACGCAGACGCGATCGCCTGGGCGCAGGATCACCTGCGCATCCTCTCCGGCCTCTACGGTCTTCTCCGGCCGCTCGACCGGATCCAGCCCTACCGCCTCGAAATGGGCAGCCGGCTGAAAACCGCGCGCGGCGCCTCGCTCTACGAGTATTGGGGCAGCGCCATCTCGGAGGCGCTGAACGAAGCCGCCAGCGCCGCGGGTACCGACACCCTCGTGAACTGCGCCTCGACCGAATATTTCTCGGCCGTCGAACTTTCGGCCCTGAAGCTGCGCGTCATCACCCCGGTCTTCCTCGAGGACCGCAACGGCGCGCGCAAGGTGGTCAGCTTCTGGGCCAAGCGCGCCCGCGGCGCCATGGCCCGCTACGCCATGGAAAACCGCCTGACCGACCCCGAAGACCTCAAATCCTTCGCGTCGGGCGGCTACCAGCACATCCCAGATCTCAGCGAAGGCGACCGCTGGGTCTTCCTCCGCGCCCTGGACTGACCCCCGCCCCTTCTTCCGAGGGGAAATATCCCACGGGGGTGCGGGGGTACGAAACCCCCGCAGATGCGGCGGGTGCGGGGGTGTGAAACCCCCGCGGTGGCGCCCTCTCCACCCCCGCCGCCTCAGCTCTCTCCGTCCGCGCCCACGGCCCGCACCCCCGCGGGCCGCAGCGCCACGATCCGCTCGGCGATCGCCGCCCGCCGCAGGGGTTTCGTCAGATACTGGTCGATGCCCGCCGCGAGGATCGAGGCCGCATCGCCGTCCATCGCATGTGCCGTCAGCGCTACGATCGGCACATGTCCGCCCGTCCCCTCCTCCAGCCTGCGGATCGTCCGGGCGGCGTCGCGGCCATCCATCTCGGGCATCGAGATATCCATGAAGATCAGGTCGGGGCGGAAGCTGCGATACAGCTCCACCGCCTCGCGGCCGTTACCGGCGAAGACCAGATCAATGTCCAGATCCTTGGTCATCTTGCGAAACACCAGCTGGTTTGTCCGGTTGTCCTCGGCCGCGAGCACGCGCATCTGGCGCCCATCCGCCTGCGCCGGCGCGGTAACGGGGTCGGCCTCCAGCATTCCGGCGGACAGGCTCTGCAACGTTCGGAAAAGCCGGCTGCGCAGCAGCGGCCGTTCCAGCACCGCGGCGAAAAGGCCCGCGTCGGGCCCGGTGCGCACCTCTTCCGGCGCGGCGGAGATCAGCAGCACCGGCGCCATGAGGCCCGTCGCCCGAAGCGCCCGCACAAGCTCCCCCGGATCGCCCGCCGTCGCCGCATCCGCCAGCACGATGTCGCAAGGCCCCGCAGCCGCCGCGATCGCCTCATCGACCGTGCGGCAGGCGACCACCTCCATCCCGCCGGTGCGCAACTGCCGTTCGAAGATCCGGCGGTTGGTCAGTTCCCCGTCCAGCACCAGTGCATGGGCGAAACGGATCTGCGCTGCGGGATCCGCCGCGCCCTCCTCGGCCACCGGCAGGGTGACGCGGAAGCCGAAGCACGACCCCACGCCCTGTGTCGAATCCACCCAGACATCGCCGCCCATCTGCTCGATCAGCCGGCGGGTGATGGCGAGGCCCAGGCCTGTCCCCTCGAACCGGCGATTCGACTGGTCGTCGACCTGATTGAACTCACCGAAGATGTGGTCGAGGTGCTCGGCCGCGATGCCGATTCCGGTATCCTCCACCGTGACGTGCAGTTCGCGGCTCTCGCCGTCCGCTTCCGTGCCCTCCAGGCCGACCACCCGCACCGTAACCCGCCCCTCGCGCGTGAACTTCACCGCGTTGCCCATCAGGTTGGTCATCACCTGACGGATTCGCCCAGGATCCCCGACATAGCGCGTGGGCAGGAACATGTCGAAATCGACCGCCAGCTCGATCCCGCGCTCCTGCACGTTCGGCTGCAACAGCATGGCCACGTCATGGATGCAGCGTTCCAGGTCGAACGGCTCGGGCCGCAGGATCAGCTTGTCCGCCTCGATCTTGGAATAATCGAGCACGTCGTTGATGATCTCGAGAAGCGCCTCGCCCGAGGTCTTGATCGTCTCGGCATAAAGCCTCTGGTCGCCGTTCAGATCGGTGTCGCACAGAAGATCGGCCATGCCGACCACCCCGTTCATGGGGGTCCGGATCTCGTGGCTCATGTTGGCGAGGAAGGCCGACTTGGCACGGTTCGCCGCCTCGGCCGCAAGCCGCGCCTCCTCCAGCGCGGCCTGCTGCTGCTTCATCTCGGTGATATCGACGCGCAGACCGACGCGGCCGCCGTCAGGTGTTTCCTGCTCCAGCACCCGCAGCCAGCGACCGTCGCCCAGCTGCTGCTCGATCAGCGAATTGCCCGCGCGGTGCGAGGCCAGGCGTTCGGCAAGCCATGCCTCCTCCCGCCCCTCGGCATCGCGGTACTGGCCACGCGCAAGGCCGTAACGCAAGATCTCCTCGAACCGGGCGCCGGGGACGATGGCCGGCGCGGTCTCGCTGTAGATCTCGCGATAGCGCTGGTTGCAGGCGACCATCCGGTCCTGCCGGTCATAAAGCACGAACCCATCCGGGATCGCCTCGAGCGCGGCCCAGATGCACATCTGTTCGGTGATATCTATGCCAAGCGTCACCATGTCGCCGTCGCGCGCCCGCCGGTCGATCAACCGCACGTAGCGGCCGTCGGTCAGCCGCAGCACCACGGTGGGGATCCGCTCCTCCTCCTGCCGCGCAAGCATCCGGCGCACCCATTCTTCGGGGTCCTCCCCCGCCATGTCGACGACATTCCGGGTGGTGCAGAGCCGTAGGATATCCTCATACGCCGTACCCGGCACAACCCGGTCGCTGTCTGCAAAGACGGCGAGGTAAGCCCGGTTCGCCGCAACGAGCTTTCCCTCGGCGTTGAATACGGCAAAGCCGTCGCGGATCGTCTCGATCGAATCCCAAAGCCGCCGCTCGGCCATCACCGCGGCAGTGTGGGCGCGTTCCAGATCGTCGAGGAAACGGCTGTGCTGACCCTTCAGCGCGGCCGCCTCGGATTGCGCGGCCCGTGCCGCGTCCCGGCTTTGCAGAACCTGGTCCGACAAGGCACGCGCATGCAGGGCAAGCTTTTCGTTCGCCGCAAAAAGCTCCCTCTGCTTCTGTTCCAGAAGCCGTTCGGCGGCCAGCCGGGCCCGCCGTTCCTTCGCCAGTTTGTCGGCGATGCTGCTGCCGCGTCCGCCGCCGTCCATCTTTCCCGTCCTGATTGCCCGCCTCAGGCTGCCGGATCGAGGTGAAGGATCCCTTAACAGCCGCCCGGATCCGCCATTTCCCGGCGGCGCCGCTTGATCCGTCACCGGCGAAGTGCCAGCATTCACGCGTTGTTGAGGAGGAGCCGTTTCGATGCACCGATTGATCGCCGCCGCCATCTCTCTGGCCGTCTCCCTGGCCGTCTCCCTGGCCGTGCTGGCCCCTGTCACCGCGTCCGCCGACGACGGGCCGGTGCCCACGCGGCGGCTGGCACTCAGCAACGATGTGGACTTTCCCGGCCACGACCTGCGGCAGATCTTCGACACCACGGTCGATGCCTGCGAACGCGCCTGCCTCGCCGACAGCGCCTGTCACGCCTTCACGTTCAACCTGCGGGCAGGCGCCTGCTTTCCGAAATCCGCCGCGGGCGCGCCGGCGCCCTTTGCCGGCGCCCTCTCGGCCCGCGTGTACGAGACGGATCCCTCCGTGCTGTCCCGGGCCGCCGCCCGGGCCGAGGATCTGAAGTTCCTGCGTGACTCCGACCTCGACGCCGCGAAAAAACAGGCTCTCGGCCTGCCCGATCGCTACATGACCGGAGAACATGCGGCGGATGACCTTCTGGGCAGCGCCCGGGCCGCCGAGGGGGCCGGGCGCCCACAGGATGCCGCGCGCTACGTCGGCGCCGCGCTCAGCCTGACTGACGATCCCGGACAATGGACCGATTACGCGCGCCTCCTGCTCGCCTCGGAAAAGACCGACACGCGCGCAAACAAGTATGACCTCTACCGCCGCGCGTTGGCGGCCTCGGTCAACGGCTATCTCCGGGCGGGACGCGCGGCGGAACGTGCGAATGCCCTGATCGTGCTGTCACAGGCACTGGAAAAGCTTGGCCGCGGGCGCGAGATGATCCCCGCGCTGCGCCTGGCGCAGGACCTGGCCCCGCGTGACGACACAGAAAAGGCGCTGAGCGACGCGATCGGCAAGTACGGCTTTCGCATCACCGAGCACGAGGTGCAGAGCGATTCCGCCACCCCCAGGATCTGTGCCGATTTCTCGGAAAACCTCGCGCCCTCGGGCATCGATTACGCGCCCTATGTGCAATTGCCCGAGCCCGGCCTTTCGGTCGAGGCGGAGGGGCGGCAGCTTTGCATTTCGGGCGTGAAGCACGGCGAACGTTATCAGGTGACCTTCCGCGCGGGCCTTCCGGCGGAAAGCGGCGAGACGACGGTGAAGCCGGTGACGCTCAACCTCTATGTCCGCGACCGCACGCCGTCGGTCCGGTTTCCTGGGCGGGCCTATGTGCTGCCGGCCGCCGGTACCAGCGCCCTGCCCGTGGTCAGCGTCAACACCAGAACGCTTGACCTGACGCTGCGCCGGGTCAGCGACCGCAACCTGATCCGCGCGATCCAGGATGATTACTTCGCCAAGCCCCTGTCGCACTATCAGGAGGAAAGTTTCTCCGGCGACGTCGCAACCGAAGTCTGGACCGGCAAGGCCGATGTCGCGATGGAGGTGAACCGCGACATGACCACGCGATTGCCGCTGGATCAGGCTCTGAAAGGGCAGCCGCCGGGAATCTACGCACTGAGCGCCAAGGTGCCCGGCGCCGACCCCTACGAAAGCCCGGCGGCGACCCAGTGGTTCGTGATCTCCGACCTCGGGATGACCAGCTATTCCGGCGTCGACGGGCTGCATGTCTTCGTTCGCGGGCTGGCCGATGCAGGGCCGAAGGCGGGGGCGGAGGTGACGCTTGTCTCGCGCGCCAACGCAGTGTTGGGCACGGCCACGACGGACGAGACCGGCTATGCCACCTTTCCCGCCGGCCTGACCGGCGGGACGGGCAGCGCGGCGCCGGGCCTGCTGACCGCCAGCCTGAAGACGGACGAGGCCTTCCTGCCGCTGACCGACCCGGAGTTCGACCTGTCGGACCGGGGTGTCGCGGGGCATGAACCGGCGCCGCCGATCGACGTTTTCCTGACCACCGATCGCGGCGCCTACCGCGCGGGCGAGACGGTGAACGTCACCGCGCTCAGCCGCGACGGCGACTCGGCCGCGATCGAGGGGTTGCCGCTGATCGCCCGGCTGAAGCGGCCCGACGGCGTGGAATACACCCGCGCCGTGGCGCAGGGCGCGGGCGCGGGCGGCCACGTCTGGGCCTTCCCGATCGGCGGCGGGGCCCCGCGCGGCGTCTGGCGCGTCGACATCCTTGCCGACCCCGAGGCGGCGCCGCTGGCCACGCAAACCTTCCTGGTCGAGGATTTCCTGCCCGAGCGGATCGATTTCACCCTGAACCTGCCGGACGGCCCCCTCGCCCCCGACAGCCGCCCCGAGCTGAAGCTGTCGGCGCGCTACCTGTTCGGCGCGCCGGGTGCGGGCCTGTCGCTGGAGGGTGAGGCGCGAGTGTCGGCGGCAGACGGGCTTGCCGCCTATCCCGGCTACAGCTTCGGCCGCCACGATAAGCCGTTTTCCGCAACGACAGAGACGATCGGGGGCGAGGAAACCGATGCCAAGGGCGACCTTGCCACGCAGGTCCCGCTACCGGTGATCGAGGATGCGGGGCGTCCGCTGCAACTGACCGTGACCGCCCGACTGGCCGAAGGCTCCGGCCGCCCGGTGGAACGGCGGATCACCCGACCGCTGGCACCCGCACAGCCGATCTTGGGGATCAAGCCGCTCTTCGACGATGCGGTGCCCGAGAACGGCACGGCCAGCTTCGATATCATCGCCGTCGGCCCCGACCTGAAACCCGCGGCCATGCCGGTGAAGTGGACGATCAATCGCGTCGTCACCCGCTACCAATGGTACCAATCCTACGGCAACTGGAACTGGGAGCCGATGACCACCCGCACCCGTGTCGCATCGGGCGAGGCGCAGCTGTCGGCGCAGGGTGCGCTGAAGGTCTCGGCCCCCGTCAGCTGGGGCGAATACGAGATCAAGGTGGAAAAGACCGGCGGCGCGCCCTTCGCCGAAAGCTCCGCCCTGTTCTACGCAGGCTGGTACGCCAGCGACGGCGGCAAGGACACACCCGACAAGCTTCAGATGTCCCTGAACAAGCCGGATTTCAGCCCCGGCGACATGGCCGAGCTGCGGGTCGTCCCGCGCGAGGCGGGGGTCGCGCTGGTCACCGTGCTGTCGAACCGGCTGATCTGGCGCAAGGCCGTGGCGGTGCCGGCCGGCGCGTCGGTGATCCCGATTCCGGTGACAAAGGACTGGGGTGCGGGCGCCTATGTCACCGCCTCGGTGCTGCGGCCGATGGACGTGGCGGCGGGCCACAACCCGGCCCGCGCCATGGGCCTGACCTATGCGAAGGTCGCGCCGGGCGCGCGGCGGCTGGCAACCACGATCGAGGCCCCGGACGAGGCCGAACCGCGCGCGCCGCTGGATGTGGCGGTCGACGTGAAAGGCACGAAACCGGGCGAAACCGCCTATGTCACCATCGCGGCGGTGGATCTCGGGATCCTCAACCTGACCGCCTTCACGGCACCCGACCCCGAGGATCACTACTTCGGCCAGCGCAAGCTTGGCGTGGGCATCCGCGATCTTTACGGGCGGCTGATCGACGGGATGAACGGGGCAATGGGACAGGTGCGTTCGGGCGGTGACGCGGCGGCGCAGGCCAAGCTCATGGCACCGCCGCCGACCGAGAAGCTGGTGGCCTTCTTCTCCGGCCCCGTCACGGTTGGGGCGGACGGCAAGGCGCATGCCAGCTTCGACATTCCCGCCTTCAACGGCACCGTGCGCGTGATGGCGGTCTCATGGTCGAAGACGGGGGTCGGGCAGGCCTCGAAGGATGTGCTGATCCGTGACCCGGTGGTGGTGAACGCCAGCCTTCCCCGGTTCATGGCCCCGGGCGACAGCGGTCGCCTTCTCCTCGACATCCACCACGCCAAGGGTCCCGGCGGAAGGGTCGGGCTGGATGTCTCGTCGTCGGGCCTGACCCTCGGCACCGTGCCCTCGGGTTTCGATCTTCCCGTGGGCGGAAAGACCGAGATAGCGATCCCGGTGACCGCGGCTGATCCGGGTATCCAAACGATCGAGGTGACCCTTACCACCCCGGGCGGCCAGCGCCTGACCAAGGAGCTGAGCCTGCCGGTCGAAACCCTTGACCCGAGCGTCAGCCGCGTTAACCGCCTGACTCTTGCCAAGGGCAAGGATTTCACCTTGGACAGAGAAGTTTTCGCGGGTCTTGAGCCCGGCTCGGCCAAGGTCACCCTTGCCGTCGGCCCGATCGCGCGGATGAATGCGCCGGGCCTGCTCGAGGCGCTCAACCGCTATCCCTATGGCTGCACCGAGCAGATCACCTCCAAGGCGCTGCCGCTGCTCTATTTCTCGCAGGTGGCCGAGGTGATGGGCCTCGGCACCGCAGCCGATCTGCATGACCGGATCGACAAGGCGATCACCGGGGTGCTGACGAACCAGGACGCGAACGGCGCTTTCGGCCTGTGGAGGCCCGGTTCCGGCGATCTGTGGCTTGACGCCTATGTCACCGATTTCCTGTCGCGTGCGCGCGCACAGGGGTTCGAGGTGCCGCAGATCGCCTTCCGCAGCGCCCTCGACAACCTGCGCAACCAGGTGAACTACGCCAACGATTTCGACAGCCACGGCGGCCCCTATGCCTATGCGCTGATGGTGCTGGCACGTGAGGGGGCGGCGGCGATCGGCGACCTGCGCTATTACGCCGACGTCAAGGCCGATGCCTTCGACACCCCGATCGCGGCGGCCCAGCTTGGCGCGGCGCTGGCGCTTTACGGCGACCAGACACGGGCCGACGCCATGTTCCGACGCGCCGGACGGATGGCACTCGCCGAAGGCGCCGGCGCGCCCATGCTGTGGCACACCGATTACGGCACCGCACAGCGCGACGCCGCCGCGGTTCTGGCGCTCTCGGCCGAGGCGGGCAGCAAGGCGGTGGACCAGACCGCGCTGGTCAACCGCATCGCGGCCCGGCCCGGCGACCTGAACGTGTCGACCCAGGAAGCCGCCTGGCAGCTGCTTGCCACCCACGCCCTGATTGCCAAGCCCGGAGGCGAGGGGCTGAGTGTGAACGGAACCCCGGTCGACGGCCCGCTGGTCCGGATCGAGGAGGCGCGGCTGTTCCAGCCCATGACCATCCACAACGGCGGCGACGGCGACAGCGTTCTGACGCTGACGACCTTCGGCGTGCCCGAGGTGGCGCCGAAACCCGGCGGCAACGGCTACAAGATCGAGCGGAGCTACTTCACCCTCGACGGCAAGCCGGTGAAAGCGGACAAGGTGGCCCCGGGCACCCGGCTGGTGACGCTGATCAAGGTGACGTCCTTCTCGCTCGACGAGGCGCGGCTGATGGTCGTCGACCCGCTGCCCGCCGGGTTCGAGATCGACAATCCGAACCTGATCCACGGGGGTGAGATTTCGTCCCTGTCCTGGCTGAAAAGCGAGACGGAGGTGGCGCATGCGGAGTTCCGGCAGGATCGCTTCATCGCCCAGGTCGACCGTCCGAAAGGCGGCACTTTCACACTGGCCTATATCGTGCGCGCCGTGTCGCCCGGGACGTTCCACCACCCGGCGGCCAGCGTCGAGGACATGTACCGCCCCGCCAGGCGCGCCAACGGCGCCACTGGCCAGGTCACGGTCGAGTAGCGGCGATGCGCGCCCGCCCGATCCTGGCGCTGGCGGCGGGGCTCTGGCTCGCCGCCTTCGCGGGCGACCGGGTCCGCGACTGGGTCGACACCACCGTTCTGCCCCCGCTGACCCCTGCGACCTCGGCCGAGGTCCTTGCGCGCGACGGCACCCTGCTGCGTGCCTTCACGGTGGGCGACGGGCGCTGGCGGCTGGCGGTCGATCCCACCCGGGTCGACCCGCGCTACCTCAAGATGCTGATCGGCTATGAGGACCGGCGCTTTTACCGGCACGCGGGCGTCGACCCGCTGGCCATGCTGCGCGCCGCGGGTCAGACGCTGATGTCGGGGCACATCGTTTCGGGCGGATCGACCCTGACGATGCAGGTTGCCCGGCTTCTGGAAGACAGCGGCACCGGGCGGATCGCGGGCAAGCTGCGGCAGATCCGCGTCGCGCTGTCGCTGGAGCGGCGGCTGACCAAGGCGCAGATCCTAGCGCTCTACCTCCAGATCGCGCCCTTCGGCGGCAACCTGGAAGGGGTGCGTTCCGCCTCCCTCGCCTATTTCGGGAAGGAGCCGCGGCGCCTTACCCCGGCGCAATCCGCGCTGCTGGTGGCGCTGCCGCAATCGCCCGAAACCCGCCGGCCCGACCGCTTCCCCGACGCCGCCCGCACCGCCCGCAACCGGGTTCTCATGCGCGCGGAAGGGGCCGGTCTTCTGACCCTGGAACAGGCCATTTCCGCGGAAACGGAGCCTGTTCCGACAGCGCGCCTTCCCGTGCCCGCGCTTGCCCCCCACGTGGCCGAGCGGCTGCACGCGGAAAGCCCGTCGCTCTCGCCCCTGCGGACCACGATAGACGCGGGACTGCAAAGGCGGCTCGAGGATCTGGCGGCGGAGTCGGTGGCGCATCGGGGACAACGGCTTCAGGTCGCGATCGTGGTGGCCGAGCAGGCCTCGGGCCGGATCATCGCCTCGGTGGGATCGGCCGCCTACACCGCCGACCGCCGGCAGGGATTCATCGACATGACCCGCGCCTTGCGCTCGCCCGGATCGACGCTGAAGCCGCTGATCTATGGCCTCGCCTTCGACGAGGGGCTGGGCCACCCCGAGACCCTGATCGACGATCGCCCGGTGGATTTCGACGGCTATGCGCCGCAGAACTTCGACCACCAGTTCCGCGGCACGATCCGCCTGCGCGAGGCGCTGCAACTGTCGCTGAACATCCCCGCCGTGCTGCTGACCGACGCGCTGGGGCCCGCCAAGCTCATGTCGGCGATGCGGCGCGCGGGGACGCAGCCGGTGGTGCCCGGGGGCCAACCCGGGCTGGCGATCGCGCTGGGGGGGGTCGGGATCTCGCTGCAGGATCTCGTGCAGATCTACGCCGCCATCGCGCGCGGCGGTGTCGCGCTGCCGCTGCACCTGCGGGCCGATGCGGCGCCGGCCCCGGGCGCCCGGATCCTGTCGGCCGTGGCGGCCTGGGAGGTGGGCGATATCCTCTCGGGCCTAGCACCGCCGCCGGGCGCGCCACGCAACCGGCTGGCCTACAAGACCGGCACCTCCTACGGCCATCGGGATGCCTGGGCGATCGGCTTCGACGGACGCCACGTGGTGGGCATCTGGATGGGCCGCGCCGACGGCACCCCGGTGCCCGGCGCCTTCGGCGGAGAGCTTGCCGCGCCGGTCCTGTTCCAGGCCTTCAACCGGGTCACCCCGCGGCTCGCACCACTGCCGCCGCCACCCGCAAACACGCTCATGGTCGCAAACGCCCAACTGCCCCCGCCCCTGCGCCATTTCCGCAGCCGCAGAGCCGCTTTCGGCCCGGCAGAGGACGCCCCTCAACTGGCATTTCCGCCGGATGGCGCACTGGTGGAACGCACCGGGGGCGACCTTCTGGTTCGCGTCCGGGGCGGGATTGCACCGTTCACCTGGCTTGCCAACGGGCGGCCCGTGGTGATCGGAACCCGCGACGCGCAGGCACTGCTGCCGCTGCATGCGGGGTTCGTGAGCCTTTCGGTGATCGACGCCGCCGGCCGCGCCGCGCGGGCCGAGGTACGCCTTCGCTAGGCCCCGCCCCGGGCCTTTTCGCCCTGCGCGCGGGTCTGCGCCACGGTCATCGCGGTCGACAACATCTCGGGATCCAGCGTCACCTCGATCACCGCTGGCTTGCCCGAGGCGACCGCGCGCTGGAATGCCGGCGCGAACTCCGCCTGATCCCGCACCGTCTCGCCATGCCCGCCATAGGCACGGGCCAGTGCGGCAAAGTCGGGGTTGGCAAGATCGGTACCCGAAATCCGGCCGGGATAGTGACGTTCCTGGTGCATCCGGATCGTCCCGTACCGCCCGTTGTTGGCAACGATCACGATCACCGCCGCCCCATGCTGCACCGCCGTCGAGAACTCGTTCAGCGTCATCTGAAAGTCGCCATCCCCGGCAAGACAGACGACCACCCGGTCGGGATGATGCAGCTTGGCCGAGATCGCAGCGGGAAAGCCGTAGCCCATGCTGCCCGAGGTTGGCGCCAGCTGCGTGCCCCAGCTCTTGTAACGATAGTACCGATGCAGGAACGCCGCGAAATTGCCCGCGCCGTTGGTCAGCACGGCATCGTCGGGCAGCGTGTCGGAAAGCCACGCAACCACCTGTTCAAGCTTGACGGCGCCGGGCGTTTCCACCGGTTGCACCCAGCCCTCGTAATCGGCGCGAAGCGTCCTGGTCCAGTCGCCGTGACCGGAGGGCGGGGCATTCCGCCCGGCCAGCGCCGCGACCATCTGCGCCGGATCGGCGACGATGCCCACGTCCGGCACGTAGACATGGCCCAGCTCGTCGGGCCCGGGGTAGACATGCACGATCTTCGGGCCCGGTCGCGCGGGGTCCAGCAGGCTGTACCCCCCGGTCGCGGAATCGCTCAGCCGGGCGCCCAGGACCAGCAAGCAATCGGCCTCCGCCAGCCGCTTGCCAAGCTTGGGGTTCATGCCGATGCCGACGTCGCCCACATAGTTCGGATGACGGTTGTCGATGTGGTCCTGCCGACGGAAGCTTGCCGCGACCGGCAGGTCCCAGCTGGCTGCGAACCGCGCCAGATCCTCGGCGGCGGCGGCGTTCCAGACCGAGCCGCCGGCCACAACGAGGGGCTTTTTCGCCTGTGTCAGAGCCTGTTCCACCGCCTCGACCGCGTCCGGCGACACGCCCGGCACGGGCCGCTGCGCCGCAGGAAGGTCGGGCACGTCGGCACTGCCGCTCAGCATGTCCTCGGGCAGCGCGAGGATGACGGGACCGGGCCGTCCCGATGTCGCGACACGAAATGCCCGCGCGATGTATTCCGGCAGGCGGTCGGTCTGGTCGACCTCCGCCACCCATTTCGCGACGGTGCCGAAGACCGAGCGGTAGTCGATCTCCTGAAACGCCTCGCGGTCGCGGTGGGCCCGCGCGATCTGGCCCACGAAAACCACCAGCGGGGTCGAATCCTGTCGCGCCACGTGGATCCCCGAAGAGGCATTGGTGACACCGGGGCCGCGGGTCACGAACAGGATTCCGGGCCGCCCGGTCATCTTGCCGTAGGCTTCGGCCATCATCGCCGCGCCACCCTCCTGCCGGCAGACGATATTGCGGATACCGCTGTCATGAAGACCGTCGAGTGCCGCAAGAAAGCTTTCCCCGGGGACCGAGAACACCCGCTCCACCCCCTGGATCGCAAGCTGGTCCACCAGGATCTTTCCACCGTGTCGCATCGCTCATCCCCCCTCTGTCCCGCGCACCCTGCGACAAGCCATCGGCAGGGGCAAGCCGGAACGCGGGCGCTGCCCTTTGCGAAACGCCTGCGCCGGGTTATGATCGCGCAAAAGAACGAGCAGGTGATTTCATGCGATTTCCCGGTTGGGCCCTTGGCCTTTGCACCGTGCTGGCGGCAGGCGGGGCCTCTGCTGCCATAGAACACTCTCCACGTCCGATGCTGCGACCCGTCATGGCCGCACTCAAGACCTCGCCGCGGCCCACGCTGAGGCCCGAGGCGGCCTCCGCCGACGCAGGCAGTTCGGCCGAGTTGGTCAAGGTTTCCGCCGGCGACTCCGGCTTTCAGCGCTGGGTCACGGGCTTTCGCCGCCGCGCCATCGCGCAGGGCATCTCTCCCAAGGTGTTCGACTGGGCCTTTTCGGGGGTGCACCTCGATCCCGGGGTGTTGGCAAAGGACCGCCACCAGTCGGAATTCACCAAGACGATCTGGCAATACCTGGCCAGCGCCGCCTCGGACAAGCGGATCGCCACCGGGCGCCAGATGATGCGCAAGTATGGCCGGGTACTGGACCAGATCCAGCGCACCTATCACGTCGACAAGTCGGTGGTCGTGGCCATCTGGGGCATGGAGAGCAATTACGGCAGCCATCGCGGCTCCACCCAGATCATCCCCGCGCTTGCGACGCTGGCCTATGACGGGCGGCGCGGCAAGTTCTTCGAGGCGCAGCTGATCGACGCGCTGAAGATCATTCAGCAGGGCAACGTCGCGCCGCGGAACATGACCGGGTCCTGGGCCGGCGCGATGGGCCATACACAGTTCATCCCGTCCTCTTACCTTGCCTATGCCGTGGATTTCCGCGGCGACGGCAAGCGCGACATCTGGTCCGACGACCCGACCGATGCGCTGGCCTCCACTGCGTCGTACCTGCACCGCTTCGGCTGGCGCGAGGGGCAGCCCTGGGGGATCGAGGTCGCCCTGCCCCGCGGCTTCAACTACGCGCTGACCGGGCATGGCACCCACAAGTCGGTGCGTGAATGGGAACGTCTGGGGGTGCGCACCGCGACCGGGCGGGCGCTGCCGAACTATGGCGAGGCCTCGGTCCTGCTGCCCGCCGGGGCACAGGGCGCGGCCTTCCTCATCTTCCACAATTTCAAGGCGATCGAGCATTACAACAGTGCCGATGCCTACGTGATCGCCGTGGGCTACCTTGCCAGCCGGATCGAGGGCGGGCCGCCGATCCGCCATTCCTGGCCGGTGGGCGACCGGGCGCTGACCTCGGCCGAGCGGCAGCAATTGCAGGCCCGGCTGACCCGGGCCGGGTTCAATACCGGCGGGGTGGACGGGCGCATCGGGCCGATGACCATCCGCGCGATCCGCGCCTACCAGCGCCATGTCGGGATGATACCGGACGGCTACGCCTCGCTCGCGCTTCTGCAACGGCTGCGCTGAGGGCATGCTTGACGCGGCCCTGCGCCGGGTGATCGATCCGCCGCTGAACATGGCGGGTCGAGCCTTGGCGAAATCCGGCGTTTCCGCCGATTCAGTGACGGTTTGCGGTCTTGTTCTGGGGCTGGTCTCTGCCGCGATGATCGCGCTTGGCTGGCCGCTCTGGGCGCTGGCGCCGCTCCTCCTCTCGCGCCTGGCAGACGGGTTGGACGGGGCGGTGGCGCGGGCGGCGGGCAAGACCGACCTCGGCGGCTATTTCGACATCGCGGCGGATTTCCTGTTCTACGGCGCGGTCCCCTTCGCCTTTGCCGTGGCCGACCCGGCCGCCAACGCGCTGGCCGCGGCCTTCCTACTGTGCAGCTTCTACGTCAACGGCACCAGCTTTCTCGGCTATGCCATCCTCGCCGAGCGGCGCGGGATGGAAAGCAGCGAACGTGGCTCCAAGTCTCTCTATTTCACCGGGGGATTGCTGGAAGGAACCGAGACGATCGCATTCTTCGTGCTGATCTGCCTGCTGCCGGGCTGGTTCGCCCCGCTGGCCTGGATCTTCGGCGCGCTCTGCTTCGTCACCGCGGGCAGCCGGGTCGCATTGGCCCGGCAGGTCTTCGGGGCGGAACGCGAAGAATAAGTATTTTTGCCAAGATGAACGGCAAAGCGCCCGCGTTCCCTTGCCGCAAGGACGCTCAGCTTGCCAGCCAGGGGCGGAAGGCGGCGATCACGGCCTCGTAGACCGGGCGTTTGAACGGCACGATGGCGTCCAGCATCTCAGCCGCGCCGATCCAGCGCCATTCGGCGAATTCCGGGTGATCGGTGGCGATGTTCACCTGCGCGTCGCTGCCAGTGAAACGGTAGAGGAACCAATCCTGTTCCTGCCCGCGGTACTTGCCCTTCCAGATCTTGCCCAAAAGCTCGGGCGGCAAGTCGTAGCGCACCGGATCGTCGGTCCGTGCGAGGTATTGGACGAGGCTCGGCACGACGCCGGTTTCCTCTTCCAGCTCGCGCAATGCGGCGGTCTCGGCGCTTTCGCCCTTGTCGATGCCACCCTGGGGCATCTGCCAGGCGGGGGCGTTGCTGTCGATCCGGCGGCCGGCGAAGATCAACCCCTCGGGGTTGATCAGCGTGACGCCGACATTCGGACGGTAAGGAAGGCGAGAGATCTCTTCGGGCGTCATGGTGATGGGGCCGGGGTTGCCCCCGGCCCGTCCCTTACTTCGACTTGGCCGGCGGCGTTACGCCGGTGTCATCCTTGCCGATCACGGTCAGGCCCTTCAGCAGGTCGATCGCATAGGCGAGCTGGAAGTCGCTTTCGCGCAGCTTGGCCTCTTCGTCCGCGGCCTTGGCCTCGGCCGAGAGCTGCTTCTTCTCCTGCTCGGTGATCGCGTCGTTCTTGAGGATGCCGGGCAGGTCCGCCTCGAACGTCTGATCGGGCTGCTTGGCCTTGCTGTCGTCGGCCTTGGTCGGGGTCGGCGGCTGCGGCACCACGATGTCGGGCTGAATCCCCAGGGCCTGGATCGACCGGCCCGATGGCGTGTAGTAGCGCGCCGTTGTCAGACGCATCGCCCCGTCACCCTTGAGCGGGATGATCGTCTGGACCGAGCCCTTGCCAAAGCTCTTGGTGCCCACGACGATCGCGCGGTGATGGTCCTTGAGCGCGCCGGTCACGATCTCGGAGGCCGAGGCGGACCCGCCGTTGATCAGCACCACCATGGGTTTGCCGTCGATCACGTCGCCGGACGTCGCGTTGAACCGTTCCCCATCCTGCGGCAGGCGCCCGCGGGTCGACACGATCTCGCCCTTGTCGAGGAAGGCGTCGGATACCTTGATCGCCTGGGTCAGCAGGCCGCCCGGGTTGTTGCGCAGGTCCAGCACGACGCCGTTGATCTTGTCTGCGCCGCCCGCGTCCTTCTCGGCCTTCTTCAGGCCAGCCATCATGTCGTCGTAGGTTTGGTCGTTGAACTGGTTCAGGCGCAGCACCGCGGTGTGGCCCACCAGCCGCCCGTTGGCCGAGGCGACCTTGATCGTGTCGCGCGTCAGCTTGACCTCGAACGGCTCCTTCTCGCCCTTGCGGACGATGGTGATGGTGATCTCGGACCCGACCGGCCCGCGCATCTTGTCCACCGCCTGGTCGAGGGTCATGCCCAGAAGCGAATCCCCGTCGACCTTGGTGATGTAATCGCCCGGCTTGACCCCGGCCTTGGCCGCCGGCGTGCCGTCGATCGGCGAGACGACCTTGACGAAGCCCTGATCCTGCGTGACCTCGATGCCCAGGCCGCCGAACTCACCCTTGGTGCGGACCTGCATGTCGGCCCATTGCTTGGGATCCATGTAGCTGGAATGCGGATCGAGCGACGACAGCATCCCGTTGATCGCCGCCTCGATCAGCTTCTGGCTGTTCACCGGCTCCACGTACTGGGCCCGGATCCGCTCGAAGATGCTGCCGAAGAGATCGAGCTGCTGGTAGACCGAATTCTCGGGTTTCTTGGCTTCGTCGGCCAGGAGCGGACCCGCGAATTGCGTCGCGAGAAGCGCGCCGGCAACCGAGCCGCCCAGCGCGGCGATCACATATTTCCTCATGGTTTCGTCCTATGTCGTTCCTCGCGGCGCGAAGGCGCCAGCCATGCCTCGGGGTCCACCGGGGTGTCGCCCTTTCTCAACTCCATGTAAAGCGTTTCCGGGCGTTCGGCGCCACCGCCTTCTTTTCCGCCTGCGCCTGCCGCGCCGGGATCCGCTTCCCGGCCGCCCATCAGGCCGACCGGGTCTCCGGCCGAGATCACTTGCCCGACCTTGCCATAGACCTCGTCGAGGCCCGCCAGCACCAGTAGATACCCGTCCCCGGGCTCGAGCACGATCACGTTTCCGTAGTCGAGAAGCGGACCGAGGTACCGGATGGTCGCGGACCAGGGCGCGGTGACCAGCGCACGCGGCCGCGTCGCGATCACGATACCGGGGCGCTTGATCCCCGCGGCGTCCGCCTCGCCCGCATGACGCAGGATCGTCCCGTCGACCGGCATCGGCAGCTGCCCCTTCGCATCGGCGAACGGGGGCTCCGCCGGGCCGGGGCCGATCTTCTGGTCCGACAGTACCTTGGCGAAATCGTTCAGCGTTTTCACACTGTCGGCGACCCGGCCCAGCTGCGCGGCGCTGGCGGTCAGGCGCTTGGGCAGGTCGGCGCGGTTCGACACCGCCTCCGACAGGTCCGTCCGCGCCGCCTGCACCGCCGCAAGACCTGCACGCAGGATCCCGGCCGATCGGTCCTGCACCTTGTGCAGCGCGGCCAGCTCCTGCAGTTGTGCCCGCAATTGCAGCGCCTCGGCCTGCAACCCGGGCGTGACATCCTGCGCGATCATCGCCGCCCGCACGGCACCAAGCGGCCCCTCGGGATGCATCAGCAACAGCGGCGCCGGCGTCCGCTGGACCGAGGCCAGCACCCCCAGCAGGGCGCCGATCCGGTCGCGCTTGGCGGCCAGCAGCGCAGTCAGCGCCGCCTCGCGGATCGCCACGCGACGCAACCCGTCGCGCAGCGCCCCGAGGCCGGATTCATAAGCCTGGATCGTGCGGGTCAGCGCCGCGACACGGTTGCGCGCGCCCTGCGCCTTTCGCAGATCCTCGATTGCGGATTGCAGCGCTGACGCCGCCGCCGCTGCCTGTTCCCCCGCCTGCGCCGGCGCCACCGTGTCGGCAGCGGCGGGGGCGGCAACGAGACAGGCGGTCAGCAGGGCGGCGGTGGACCTCATACGTCGATCAGGCTCTTCCCGGTCATCTCCTCCGGCAGGTCGAGGCCCATCAGTTGCAGGACCGTGGGTGCCACGTCGGCCAGCCTCCCGTCATGCAGGCGGGCCCCCTTCGGTCCGCCGACCACGATCACCGGCACCAGGTTGGTGGTGTGCGAGGTATGCGGCCCGCCCGTCACCGGGTCGACCATGGTCTCGCAATTGCCGTGATCGGCGATCACCACCATCGCGCCGCCGACCTTCTCCAGCGCGTCAAGCGCCAGGCCAAGCCCCGTATCCACCGCCTCGCAAGCCTTGATCGCCGCCTGCAGGTCGCCGGTATGACCCACCATATCAGGGTTGGCGAAGTTAACGACGATCAGATCGTACTGATCCTCGATCGCACCGACCAGATGCTGCGCCACCTCGGGCGCCGACATCTCGGGTTGCAGGTCGTAGGTCGCCACCTTGGGCGAGGCCGCCATATAGCGCTCCTCCCCCTGCTCCGGATCCTCCTTGCCGCCATTCAGGAAGAAGGTGACATGGGGATATTTCTCGGTCTCGGCGGTGTGGAACTGCCGCAGCCCCTTCGCGGCGACCCATTCCGCCAGCGTATTGGTGACCACCTTCTTGGGATAGGCGGTGGTCATGTAGGCGTTGTGCTTCTCGGAATAGTCGACCATCCCCAGCAGGCCGGCCAGCTTCGGCCGGGTGCCGGTGTCGAACTCGGCAAAGCCCGGCTCGCCGATCGCCCGCAGGATCTCACGCGCCCGGTCGGCCCGGAAGTTGAGGCAGAAAAGCCCGTCGCCATCCTTCATCCCCGGCGCATTGGCGATCACCGAAGGGTGGATGAACTCGTCCGTCTCGCCCCGGCCATAGGCGGCCTCGACCGCGCCGGCGGCCGTGTCGCATTCCTCGCCCAGCCCATGCACCATCGCGTGATAGGCCAGCGCGACGCGGTCCCAGCGGTTGTCGCGGTCCATGGCATAGTAGCGGCCGATGACGCTGGCGACATGCGCCCCCCCGGGCAGCTTCTCGACAAGCTCTGCCAGGAAACGGTCCGCGGATTTCGGCGCCACGTCGCGTCCGTCGGTGATCGCGTGGATCGCAACCGGTACGCCCGCGTCGGCGACCATCTTCGCCGCCGCCAACACGTGCCGGATGTGGCCATGCACTCCGCCGTCCGACACCACACCCATCAGATGCGCCGTGCCACCCGTCCGCTTCAAGGCGTCGATGAAATCGAGGATCGCCCGGTTCTCGAAGAACGATCCGTCCTCGATCGCAAGGTCGATCTGGCCAAGATCCATCGCCACCACCCGCCCGGCGCCGATGTTCATGTGCCCGACCTCGGAATTGCCCATCTGTCCCTTCGGCAGGCCGACATCCGGCCCGAAGGTGATCAGCGTCGCATGCGGGCACGCCTCGTGGATCCGGTCGAAATTCGGCGTCTTCGCAAGATAGGGCGCGTTCGCCTTGGTATCGTCGCTCAACCCCCAACCGTCGAGGATGCACAAGACCACGGGTTTCGGTGCGCTCATGACACTCCTCCTTCTGCGTCTTCCCGGTTCTACGTGCGCCGGCGCCGCCCGGCAACCGGTGACGCCGGGGGTTTCACACCCCCGGACCCCCGTGGGATATTTTTCCTCAGAAGAAGAGAGGGCCTGGTCTTCTTCTGAGCGGAAATATCCCGGGGGTGCAGGGGGCAGCGCCCCCGCCGGCGCTAGGCCCGGTGATAGGGCGACCCCGCCAGGATCGAGGCCGCCCGGTACAATTGCTCGGCCAGCATCACCCGCACCAGCATGTGCGGCCAGACCATCTTGCCGAAGGACAGCCTGAACTCCGCCTGTTCCCGCAGCGACGGGTCGATGCCATCCGCGCCGCCGATGACGAAGGCAACGTCCTGCCGCCCGCTATCGCGCCAGCGCCCCAGCATGTCGGCGAAATCCGGTGAGGAAAGCACCTTGCCGCGCTCGTCGAGCGCGACGAGAAGCGCGCCCGAAGGGATCGCGCGCCCGAGGAGCGCGGCCTCCGCCGCCATGCCGCCGCCCTTGCGGTCCTCGACCTCGTGCTCATGCAGCGGCCCGAGGCCGAGTGCCCGTCCCGTGCGGTCGAACCGCCGGACGTAATCGTCGATCAGGTCGCGCTCGGGACCGGCCCTGAGCCGGCCCACCGCACAGAGATGTGCCCGCATTCGGCCGCCTTCAGGCCTTGGCCGCGGCCGCCTGACCGGGCCGGGCGCCGGGCACCTGCCACATCTTTTCCAGCTGGTAGAACTCGCGCACCTCGGGGCGGAAGACGTGGACGATCACGTCGCCCGTGTCGATCAGCACCCAGTCGCCCGTGTCCTTGCCCTCGACCTTGCAGCTGCGGCCATGCTCGGACTTGAGCCGGTCGACCAGCTTCTCGGCGATGGCGCCGACCTGGCGCGACGAGCGGCCCGAGCAGATCACCATGTAATCCGCCATGTCCGACCGGCCGCGCAGGTCGATCGGGATCACGTCTTCGGCCTTGTCGTCGTCGAGAGAGGCAAGGATGCGTTCCAGCAAGGCTTCGCTGGTAAGCTCCGGTTGGGGTGCCGCCGGTTCAGGGGAATCGGTCATCGGAACCCTCGATGCAGCGGCGAGGGGCGCTGCTTCAGTCGCATGAGACAGGACATTGTCCTCCTGGAGATGCGCCGCCTGGTCCCCGGCGCTGGGTGCCTTCAAAAGTAGCATCGGAGAGATGAAATCTCAATGACCGCGGCGCGAAATCGCAATGGCGTGGCAACGGCGTGGCAGCCGCGCGCCTGTTGCGGGTGCTCAGGGGCACGGCACCAGCGCCGAGGGCGGCGCGCCGGTGATCGCCGAAAGCCCCGCGCCGGGGGCGGCCAGCGGCAGCACCGGCGCCCCCGGCGCCAGCCGGATCGCCAGCAGAAAAGGCAGCTCGGGCGGGGTGTCGTCCGTGCGGCACAGGCCCAGCCGCATCTGCATCGACGAAGCCGGCGGTTGCGTTCCCGCGAATTGTGCCTGAAACGCCTGCAACGCCGCAATTCCCCCCGGTGTCGGCTGCAACAGGTGGCGCGCGCCGCCGTTGTCCGGGACCGCCGGAACAGGCTCTGACAAAGGCAAATCGGCCTTTGCGCCGCCCGCCGCGACGGTCAGCACCGCGCTCCCCGGGCTGAGCGAGACCCCCGGCGGAAGGATCAGCGTGACCCGTATCCCTGCGGGCACCGCGGCCAGCGGCGCGGGCCCCGGAGGGAACAGCTCGGCCCCCGCGCGGAGCGGCATTGCAAGCGCAAGCGCGAGGCTGATCGTCGACAGGAGGATACGGGCAATCGTCACGCTGGAGGCTCCTCTGCGGGGTCGGTTCGCGTCACTTTCACCGCGCTGCCGTCGAGTAGCCGGACCTCGCGCTGCGGGAAGGGGATCGAGATGTCGTTGGCCTTGAACGCGTCCCACAGCGCTAGGAACACAGCTCCGCGCACGTTGGTCAGCCCGCCCGTCGGATCCGAGATCCAGAACCGCAGGATATAGTCGACCGAGGAATCACCGAATCCCACGACATGGCAGACCGGCGGACGGGTGGTCAGCACCCGCGGCACGCTTGCGCAGGCCTCGACCGCCAGCGCGCGCACCCGGTGGGGGTCATCGTGATAGGAGGTGCCGAAGTTTATGTCGAGCCGGACGAAATCATTCGAATGCGACCAGTTCACCACCTGCCCGGTGATCAGGTCCTCGTTCGGGATCAGGTATTCCTTGCCGTCCCGCGTGACCACAGAGACGTAGCGCGCGCCCAGCGCGTGGATCCAGCCGAAGGTGTCTCCCAGGCTGATCACGTCGCCAGGCTTCACCGACTTGTCGAGCAGGATGATCACCCCCGACACCAGGTTCGACACGACCTTCTGCAACCCGAAGCCAAGGCCCAGCCCGACCGCCCCGGACAGAAAGGCCAGCCCGGTCAGGTCGAAGCCCACGGCCTTCAGCCCGATGAAGAACGCCGCGCCATAGAGGCAGATCTGCAGCACCTTCACCGCCAGCACCCGCATGGAGGGCGAGATGTCCTCGGAATGGGTGATCCGGGTCTCGGCGGTCTGGGCCAGCACCCGGGCGGCGGCAAAGAATATCCCAGTAACCACCAGGGCCTTCAGGATCGACAGCGCCGACAGGTGAAAGCTGCCGAAGTCGACCGCGAAATCGTTCAGGAAGGTCGAAAACGGCTGAACCAGCCCGAGGAAATGCAGCGTGACATAGATCCAGGCGCCCCAGGTCACGATCCGCCGGAGTACCGGGTTGCGGATGACCCGCGTGGCGAAGCTGACCACCAGGATCGCCGTCGCGATCGTCGCCACCACCCCCAGCAGATAGCGCCGCGACGGGAATGGCGTGATTTCGGCCACCACGCCGACCGCGGCCCAGGCCAGCACCACGAACAGGATGCCGCGCAGCCGCTGAAGCACCACCAGCACCAGGCGCAGCCGCCATTTCGGCCAGCCCTCACGCGTGCGCAGCCAGCCATGCAGCCGCGGCGCGATCAGCATCCTTAGGATTTGCGCCACGAGGAAGAGCGCGATCATGATGCCGACCTGTGTCAGCTGCGAGGGGCGTAGCAACGTCAGGCCATAGGCCTCGAGATCGCCAGCGAGGCCGCCCAGGCTGTCCATGAGGGGGGTGAGCTGCTCCATCCGTGCGGGCCGCTTCTTTCGTTTTTGCCTTCCCTTTGGTCATGTTAGGGGTGTTCGGCCGATCCGCCAACCCTGTTGCGGCAGCGCCGTTATGAACGTGGCGGGCAGTACCCGTGCCGCGCAGACCACGAAATAAACTGTCCCGCGTTGACAGCCATCAATGACCCAATCGCGCGCGCGCCGGACCCTCGGTGGAATTGCAGGGTGTTTCCGGCAATCGCTGCAGCACGCCGCAAGGTTCGTTCAGAAGGGCTGCGGGTCGTCACCCGTCCACGTAATTTTTAATTCGAATTATATAGGCTGGTGAAATGCCGAAGGACTCCTACGAACAGGCCAGAAGCCTGCAGAAGACGAGCAAGCGGACGTTTGGGACCGCCTTGATCCTCGCAACGGGTTTTCCCGTTCAATACCGGCTGTTGCGCGCGGTGGCCGCTGTCTTCGACCGGGTGATCGTCGCCGGGAACGACAGTGCGGGCCTGCTCAGATGGTCGCGCTTCTGCCGCAAGTTCCACGCGCTTTCCGACACCGCGTTCAACGAACCGGGCCTCGTGGCGGAGGTGGAGGATATCTGCACACGGCATTCCGTCGACCTGATCATCCCGGGCGACGCGATCGCGACGCGCTGGCTTTCGGTGGAGCGTGACCGCCTTTCCAGACCCTGCTTTCCCACGCCATCGGTCTCGGCCTTCGACCAGCTCAACGACAAGTGGCTGTTCTACCGGCTGTGCCAGGATCTCGACATTCCCACCCCGCCAACCTGGTATTTCGACAACAAGGCGGATCTTCAGACTTTCCTCAAGATGAACCCCGACACCCTGCCGGGCGTGGTCAAGCCGCTCGCGCTGTACGGCGGCCTCGGGATCCAGACCATCGAACGGGTCGAAGATGCGGCGGTAGTCGATTATGTGCCGGTGCTTTTCCAGTCGTTCGTGCCGGGCCGCGACATCGACATCAGCGTGATCGCCTGCGAGGGGCGCGTCGATCACTACTGTGTCTACATCCGCCAGGACGGCCGCTTCCACTTCATCAACAACGCCCCCTACCTGCAGCAGGTTGAGGCAATGGTGGCCGCGCTCAACGTCTCGGGCGTGCTGAACTTCGACGCACGTCTCGATTCCGCCGGCACCGTTCACATGCTGGAATGCAACCCACGGTTCTGGTTCTCGATGGACGCGGCGCAGGTCTGCGGCATGAACTTCGTGGCCGAGACGCTCTGCCCCACAAGCCCCTGCCGCAATCCGCTGGCCGGAAGCTCGGTCGGGCAACTCCGCTGCATCGCGCGGACCGCGTTCAAGACACGCTCAATCTCAGCCAACGACCGACGGATGCTCGCCTTCACGGCAAGCGACCCGATCCCGCGTTTCCTGGGCAAGAGCACCTTTACCTGACGCCCGCACGCCCGGGCCGGCGCCGGCTGCCCTGTCCACGCGTGATCCGGCTCCGCGGACCGGGTCCCTGAACACGCGTTCATATTCTTTCCCGATCGCCTCGGGCCTGTCCTGTGCGATCCGGCGCGATCCCCGCCGCGTGATCGCCCCCGCCAACAGCTTGCCTGACTTTGGCTTCAGGCGTAGAAGGGCGGCATGAAACGCTATTTCGACATCCACGACAGGGCGCGCCTTCCGGGGCGGTTCTACGGTGTCACCCATTCGGTGCTCGCACGCGGCTGACCTTTCGTCAGACCCGTTGCCCATAGCCATTCCACATCCCGAAGAGAGATGAGCCATGTCCGCTCCGAGAACACTCTATGACAAGATCTGGGACGACCACGTCGTCCAGCAAGATGAAGACGGCACCTGCCTGCTGTACATCGACCGTCACCTCGTGCACGAGGTCACCAGCCCGCAAGCCTTCGAAGGCCTGCGCATGTCGAACCGCAAGGTCCGCGCGCCCGAGCGCACGATCGCCGTGCCGGATCACAACGTGCCCACCACCGGCAACCGCGACGACCGGATCGAGGAAGAGGAAAGCCGCATCCAGGTCGAGGCGCTCGACAAGAACGCGCGCGAATTCGGGGTGAACTATTACCCGGTGAACGACATCCGTCAGGGTATCGTCCACATCGTCGGCCCCGAACAGGGCTGGACGCTGCCGGGCATGACCGTGGTCTGCGGCGACAGCCACACCGCGACCCATGGCGCCTTCGGGGCCCTGGCCCATGGCATCGGCACGTCCGAGGTGGAACACGTCCTGGCCACCCAGACGCTGATCCAGAAGAAATCGAAGAACATGAAGGTCGAGATCACGGGCAAGCTGCCCAAGGGGGTCACGGCCAAGGACATCACGCTGTCGGTCATCGGCGCCACCGGCACCGCGGGCGGCACCGGCCATGTCATCGAATATTGCGGCGAAGCGATCCGCGATCTGTCGATGGAAGGCCGCATGACCGTTTGCAACATGGCGATCGAGGGCGGCGCCCGCGCCGGCCTGATCGCGCCGGACGAGGTGACCTATGAGTATGTGAAGGGCCGTCCCCACGCGCCGAAAGGTGCCAAGTGGGAAGCGGCGCTGAGCTACTGGAAGACGCTCTTCACCGATGAAGGCGCGCATTTCGACAAGGTCGTGACGCTGAAGGGCGAGGATATCGCGCCGGTCGTGACCTGGGGCACCTCGCCCGAGGACGTGCTGCCGGTCACCGGTGTCGTTCCCGATCCCGCAAGCTTCAAGGGCGGCAAGGTCGACGCGGCGAAGCGCGCGCTCGATTACATGGGCCTGGAAGCCGGCCAGAAGCTGACCGACATCAAGATCGACGCGGTCTTCATCGGCTCGTGCACCAACGGCCGGATCGAGGATCTGCGCGCCGCCGCCGAGGTGGTGAAGGGCAAGAAGATCGCCGAGGGCGTGCGCGGCATGGTGGTGCCCGGCTCGGGCCTCGTCCGGGCGCAGGCGGAGGAAGAGGGCCTGGCCCAGATCTTCACCGACGCGGGCTTCGAGTGGCGTCTGGCGGGCTGCTCCATGTGCCTGGCCATGAACCCCGACCAGCTTGCGCCGGGGGAACGCTGCGCCTCCACCTCGAACCGCAATTTCGAGGGGCGGCAAGGCTTCAAGGGACGGACCCACCTGATGAGCCCGCAGATGGCGGCGGCGGCGGCAATCACCGGCCACCTCACCGACGTGCGCGAGATGATGTAAGGCAATGGGCGGCGCGCGGGTCATCGTGGGAAGCGCGGGCCCCGCGGACAGGGAGGCGATGATCGCCCTCTTCCGCGAGACCGAGCATCACTACGGTGGGCCCGCCGCCGTGCGGCCGGGCAAGGCCGAGGCGACATTCGACGCCTTCATGTCCCCCGACGCGCCCGGCCTTCTGGTCGCACGCGCCGCGGGAAAGATCGTCGGGTTCGCCAGCTTCGTCCGCGTCCTTCCGGGCTCCGCCCCGGAAGGCAGCCTGTTCCTCAAGGACCTCTACGTCTCGGCTGAAAATCGGGGCGGAGGGGCCGGGCGGGCACTGATGGCGGGGGTCGCGAGGGCCGCGCAGGAGATCGGCCTGACCCGCATCGACTGGACCGCCGATGCCGATGCCGACCGCACACTTGCCTTCTATCGCGGGCTCGGCGCGCGGCAGATGACCGAAAAGGTCGTCTTCCGGGCCGAGACCGACGTGATGACATCCTGGCTTGAACCCCAAGCCACCAGACAGGACACCTGACATGGACAAGTTCACCACCCTGACCGGGGTCGCCGCACCGCTGCCGCTGGTCAACATCGACACCGACATGATCATCCCCAAGCAATTCCTGAAGACCATCAAGCGCGAGGGGCTCGGCAAGAACCTCTTCGACGAGATGCGCTTCAACCGCGACGGCAGCGAGAACCCCGACTTCGTGCTCAACCAGCCGGCCTATCGCCACGCCGAGATCATCGTTGCGGGCGAAAACTTCGGCTGTGGCTCCTCGCGCGAACACGCCCCCTGGGCGATCAAGGATTTCGGCATCCGCTGCGTCATCGCACCCAGCTTCGCCGACATCTTCTACGGCAACTGCTTCAAGAACGGCATCCTGCCGATCGCCCTGCCGCAGGACGTGGTCGACATCCTGACCGAGGACGCGAAGAAAGGCTCTAACGCGCGACTGACCGTGGATCTCGAGGCCCAGACCGTCACCACCTCGGACGGGCAGGAATTCCACTTCGAGATCGACAGCTTCAAGAAGCATTGTCTTCTGGAAGGCCTCGACGACATCGGCCTGACGATGGAAAAAGCCAGCGCGATCGACAGCTTCGAAGCGAAGAACGCGACCCTGCATCCTTGGGTCTGACCGGGGCTACAGCCACAAGATCTGGGGCCACCTTTTGGGTGGCCCTTTTTTTCGCCACAGAATTGATGCAAAGCGGCGACAGTTTTTCCCTCAAATGGCCGAAAGACTTGGGTTTTCTTAACCACAAGATTGCTAGGGACGCCGAAGATGGGCAAAACTGTGGCAAAGATGAGGCAGACCGTCACAATTGACGGGTCCGGATTGGAACAAGGGCTGGGCATCGTACCCCGTCCGTCCAGATCAAGGATGATGGGGCAGTGGTAGGACGTGTGACAGGCGCACTCGTGCGCTCTCTTCTGGTCATGGTGATGATCGCGACGCCGGCAACGCTGTTGCCCGGCAATGGCGCGGACACCGCCCAGATCGTCGCGCTGATCGCCCTGTTCGGGGGGATCCTGACCTTCGTCGAATATTCCTCGGCCTATCCCGGGCTGGTCGAGTTCCGCTACGCCCCGCCGTTCAACCGCATCCGCTATCTCTCGCTCTTCATCACCGTCTTCCTGCTGACCGTGATCGCGCGCGGCGCTTACGAGCCGACGCCGATGACCGTCTTCGTGCAGGCCGTCGGCCAGCTAATCGGCCACGCGATCGACTTTCCCTACAGCCCGGTGCGGCTGATGACGCTGATGCTGTCCACCAGCACGAGCGCGGCACATGTCGAGGAGGTGCGCGTCGCCGCCGGCATGGCCTACCTGATCTCGCTCATCATGCTGTCGATCTTCGTCATCGTGCTGAAGATCTTCGGCTGGCCCAGCTCGAACGGCACCTTCAACGTGTGGGTCAACCTGCCCACCTTCGACCCGACGATCGGGGGCGACGTCGTCGCCCGGCTCGAACGCGACGCGCGCGTTAACCTTGCGTTAGGGTTTCTGCTGCCATTCCTTGTTCCGGCGGTGGTCAAGGCGGCCTCTTCCAGCTTTGGAGAGATCACGCTGGCACAGCCGCAGACGATGATCTGGATGGTGGCGGCATGGGCCTTCCTTCCCGCAAGCCTGTTCATGCGCGGCATCGCGATGAGCCGGGTCGCGGACATGATCCGCGAGAAACGCCGCCAGAACGCGGCGCTTCAGGGGGCCCTCCAGGCGGCCTGAGACGCCTTATCCACCTTGTTGGCCTGATTGCCGCGCTGTCCACCGCTGCAACAACTGGCGCGGCGCGAGCGGATACCCTGCGCATTGCCACCTGGGATGCCGCGCTGTCGCGCCGGGGGCCAGGTCTGCTGCTGCAGGACATCCGACGCGGCAAGGATCCCCAGATCGCCGCCGCCGTCGCGGTGATCGCCGCGACCCGCCCTGACGTCCTGTTGATCACGGATATCGACTATGACGCCACGGGCCTTGCCCTGACCGCGCTGCGCGAACGGCTGGCGGCCGCGGGCGCGCCTTATCCCCATGCCTTCGCCCGCGCACCGAACACCGGGGTGCCCACCGGCCTCGACCTCGACGGCGACGGGGTCGCCACCGGGCCGCGCGATGCGCAGGGCTACGGCTGGTTTCCCGGTCAGGGGGGCATGGCGATTCTCTCGCGCCTGCCGATAGACGCCGGATCCAGCCGCGATCTTTCCGCCCTCCTGTGGCGCGACCTGCCCGGCAACCTGATCGCGGGCGCGGGGCTGGGCGCAGAGACGCAGGCGGTTCAGCGCCTGTCGTCCTCGGGCCACTGGGACGTCGTGGTGATCACGCCTTCGGGGCCGCTGCACCTGCTGGCCTATGCTGCCACGCCACCGGTCTTCGACGGGCCAAACGACCGCAACGGCCGCCGGAACAGGGACGAAACCGCGCTTTGGCTGGCCTATCTGGACGGCAGGTTGCCATGGCCCGCGCCGACCGGGCGTTTCGTGATCCTCGGCGACGCCAACCTTGATCCCGCAGATGGCGAGGGACGGCGCGACGCGCTGGCCGCGCTTCTGGCCGACCCGAGGGTGCAGGATCCGAAGCCAACCAGCAAAGGCGCTGTGGCCGCCGCCAGCACCGGCCACAGGGGCGACCCCGCCCTCACCACCGCGGATTGGGATGAGGGCAAGGGGCCGGGCAACCTGCGAGTCGACTATCTGCTGCCCTCGGCCGGGCTGCGTGTCACGGCCGCGGGTGTCTACTGGCCGCCGCCCGGAGATCCCGGCGCCGACGCGGCGTCCGGGGCCTCGCCCCATCGCCTAGTCTGGGCCGACATCGCTTTGCCCTGATCGCCGCCCCGTGTGGCCACCGCCGGCAAGCGCCGAGGGCAGCTTGCGCTTCGCCCCTGAAAGGCTAGGCGAAACAGGACTTTTCCGGGAGAGAGCCCATGACGAATACCCTTCTTATCCTGCCTGGCGACGGCATCGGCCCCGAAGTGATGGCCGAGGTCCGCCGTGTCATCGACTGGTTCGGCGACAAGCGCTCCATCGCCTTCGACGTCAGCGAAGATCTTGTCGGCGGCGCAGCCTATGACAAGCACGGCACGCCGCTGCACGACGACACGATGGCCAAGGCCCAGGAAGTGGACGCGGTCCTGCTGGGCGCCGTGGGCGGCCCGAAATACGACGTGCTCGATTTCAGCGTGAAGCCCGAGCGGGGCCTGCTGCGCCTGCGCAAGGAGATGGACCTGTTCGCCAACCTCCGCCCGGCGCAATGCTTCGATGCGCTGGCGGACTTCTCGTCGCTGAAGAAGGACGTGGTCGCCGGTCTCGACATCATGATCGTGCGGGAACTCACCTCGGGCGTCTACTTCGGCGAGCCGCGCGGCATCTTCGAGGAAGGCAATGAGCGTGTGGGCATCAACACCCAGCGCTACACCGAAAGCGAGATCGAGCGCGTCGCGCGCGCGGCGTTCGAGCTGGCCATGCGGCGCAACAAGAAACTCTGTTCCATGGAAAAGGCCAACGTCATGGAATCGGGGATCCTGTGGCGCGAGGTCGTGACCCGCGTCGGCAAGGAATACCCCGAAGTCGAAACAAGCCACATGTATGCCGACAACGGTGCGATGCAGCTGGTGCGCGCGCCCAAGCAGTTCGACGTCATCGTGACCGACAACCTGTTCGGCGACATCCTGTCCGACTGCGCGGCCATGCTGACCGGCTCTCTCGGCATGCTGCCCTCCGCCAGCCTCGGCGCGCCGATGGCGAGCGGCCGACCGCGCGCGATGTACGAACCGGTCCACGGCTCGGCCCCCGACATCGCGGGCCAGGGCAAGGCCAACCCGATCGCCTGCATCCTCAGCTTTGCCATGGCGCTGCGCTATTCCTACGACCTGGGCGCCGAGGCCGACCGGCTGGAAGCCGCGATCGAGAAGGTGCTGGCCGATGGCGTGCGCACGGCCGACCTGATGGGCCCCGAGGGCGGCACCCCGGTGTCCACCTCGGGCATGGGCGACGCGATCCTTGCGGCGCTTGACGCCTCGCTCTAGTCACGAGACGGTATACGCGAAAGGCCCGGTACTTTTCGCCGGGCCTTTTTCTTTGCGCAGGGACGGACCGCCATGGCCAACACCAACGTCAAGGGAACCCTGCTGGCGCTGCTGGCCTTCGCGATCTACGCGACGAGTGACGCGGTGGTGAAGTGGCTGGGCGCGCGCTTTGCGCCGGAACAGATGCTGTTCTTCAGCCAGCTGATGGCCTTTCCGCTGCTGACGCTCATGATGGTGCGCGACACCACCGACAGCAACCTGAGGCCGCGGCACCCATGGTGGGTGGCGATCCATACGGCGGCGCAGGTACTGGGCGGGCTCGGGTCGTTCTACACCTTCTCGGTACTGCCGCTGGCGCAGGCCTATTCCATCCTGTTCTCGATGCCGATCATGATCACCCTGCTGGCCATCCCGGTGCTGGGGGAGCGAGTCGGCCGTCACCGCGGCATCGCCATCGTCGTCGGCCTGATCGGCGTGCTGATCGTGCTGCGCCCCGGTGTGTCGAGCCTCAGCCTCGGCCACGTCGCTGGCCTGTTCTCGGCCTTTGCCAGCGCGCTGTCTGCGGTCATCATGCGCCGCATCGGCGGCGTGGAACGCAGCACCGTCCTGCTGATCTTTCCGATGCTCGGGAACGTCATCCTGATGGGGGCGGCGTTGCCGCTGGTCTACAAGCCGATGGACCTTATCGACCTTGGCGCCGCGGCCTCGATCGCGGTGATGACCTTTCTCGCCATGGTCGTGCTGATTGCCGCCTACCGGTTGGGCGAGGCTGCCGTCGCCTCGTCGATGCAATATTCCCAGATCCTCTGGGCGGTGGTCTTCGGCGACCTGTTCTTTCACGAACGGCTGGACGGCTGGACCGGGATCGGCGCCTGCGTGGTCATCGCCTCGGGGCTTTACATCGTCCTGCGCGAAAGCCGCGGGCAGGCGTCGGAGAACCGCCCGGTGCTTTCGGCGCGGTCGCGTTTCATCACTGGGATCATGCCAAGACTGGGCGCGTTGCTACAACGTCCGAAACAGTGACGTGCCCTCTTGCAAATGTCCGCTCGAATCGGTAACCCCACCGCCACGGTCGGAGCGTAGCGCAGCCTGGTAGCGCACCTGCTTCGGGAGCAGGGGGTCGGAGGTTCGAATCCTCTCGCTCCGACCAATTTTCCCGATTTTTCAAATATCCATTGCCAGTGGGTCCAGCAGGACCCGCCCGGCAGGGCGCGTTCAACCGCGCCTTGGGCAGACTGCACGCCCGGCACAAAAGGAAACGCCCGCCCCCGGCGACGGGAACGGGCGTTTCACGTGGGTCGAATGACGCAAGGCCGCCTAACCCGCGGCCGGAGTACCTCAGGACGCGGGCGTCGACGACACGCCCACCTGGGCGGGCCGCAACAGACGGTCGTGCAGTTGGAAGCCCTCGGTCATCACCTGGATGATCTCACCCGCCTTGGTGCCCGGCACCGGCGCCTCGAACATCGCCTCATGGTGTTGCGGATCGAACTTGTCGCCCACCGCCGGCGAGATCAGCACGATCCCATGCTTGGCGAAGACGTTGCGCAATTCACGCATCGTCAGCTCGATCCCCTCGAGCAGCGACTTCTGCTGCTCGCGCTGTTCATCCGTCACCGCGGCCAGCGCCCGCGACAGGTTGTCGTAGACCGGCAGCATGTCACGCGCCAGTTTAGAACCGCCGTAGTTCTCGGCCTCGCGACGGTCGCGGTCGCTGCGCTTGCGGGCATTCTCGGCATCCGCCAGCGCCCGCATGAAGCGGTCGCGGAATTCGTCCCGCTCGGCCTTCAGCGCTTCGATCTCACCCTCAAGACCGGCGTCGCCCTCCGCGGCGAGCGGGTCCTCTAGGATCTCGTCTTTCTTTTCTTCCGACATTCCTAACCTCTATGCCCGGTTCTCAAGCCCGGTCGGAAAACAGCCTTCCGACGAGCTGCGCCGTGTAGTCGACGATCGGCACGATGCGCCCGTAGTTGAGCCGCGTCGGACCGATGACACCCACGGCGCCAATGATCTTACGGTCAGCGTTCATATAGGGAGAGACCACCAGAGAGGAACCCGAAAGTGAGAAAAGCTTGTTCTCCGAACCGATAAAAATCCGGACACCTTCGCCTTCGTCGGCCAGTTCCAGGAATTCGGCAATGTCGCGCTTGCGTTCCAGGTCGTCGAAGAGGTTTCGGATCCGGTCCAGTTCCTCGGCCTCGGCCGCCGTTTCCAGCAGGTTCGCCCGCCCGCGCACGATCAGCCGCTCATTCCGGCCGTCCTTGTCTTCCCAGACCGCCAGCCCGCTTTCGACAAGCTGGGCGGCCAGAACGTCGATTTCGCGCCGCCGCGCCGTGATCTCCCGCGCGAAGGAGGAACGCAGATCGGTCAGCGTGCGACCCTCGGCCAGCGCGTTGAGGAAATTCGCGGCCTCCCGCATCGCCGAAGGCGTCAGCCCCGGCGGCGGCGAGAAGATGCGGTTCTCGACATGACCGTCGGCCATCACCAGAACCACCAGCGCCCGGTCGGGCGCGAGGCTGACGAACTCGATATGCCGGATCGGGGCCTCGTGCTTCGGCGCCAGCACAAGGCTTGCCCCCCGCGTCAGGCCAGAGAGCGCCGAACCAACCCGGTCCAGAAGCGACCCTAGGTCATTCTCGTTCGCGCCCATGGTCGCGTCGATCTGCTGCCGCTCATCGGTGCTGAGCGTCCCGACCTCCAGCAGACCATCGACGAACATCCGCAGGCCCGCCTGTGTCGGCACCCGCCCGGCCGAGATATGGGGGCTATCGAGCAAGCCCATGTATTCAAGATCTTGCATCACATTGCGGATCGTCGCGGCGCTGACCTTTTCCGACATCGTCCGCGTCAGGGTCCGTGACCCGACGGGATCACCGGTGGTCAGATACCCTTCGACCACGCGCCGGAAAACCTCGCGCGAGCGGTCGTTGAGTTCTGCCAGAATGCCCGGTCCTTCGATCATCCGCCTCACGTCTCCTGCACATCCCCATTAAAGACCGCCGGATTTCAGCGTCAATCTGCCTGCTCAACGAAGCCGCTGGGGGTTGCATCGCGCACACGGGCGCGCCTATCTGGCAGGCAAAAAGGGAAAGGAGCCCCAATGCGCCCGTCCAACCGTCAAATAAGCGAAATGCGCCCGATTTCAATCGAAACCGGGGTCACGAAACACGCCGAAGGCTCCTGCCTGATCAAGGCGGGCGATACCCACGTCCTGTGCACCGCCTCGATCGAGGATCGCCCACCGCCGTTCCTGCGCAACACCGGCCTCGGCTGGGTCACCGCCGAATACGGCATGCTGCCCCGCGCCACCAACACCCGGACGCGGCGCGAGGCCGCCTCGGGCAAGCAACAGGGCCGCACGGTGGAAATCCAGCGCCTGATCGGCCGAGCGCTCCGCGCAGGCATCGACCGCTCGGCCTTAGGCGAACGTCAGATCACCATCGATTGCGACGTGATCCAAGCTGATGGCGGCACTCGCTGCGCCTCGATCACCGGCGGCTGGGTCGCCCTGCGTCTGGCGGTGAACAAGCTCCTGAAGGCCGGAATCGTGACGTCCGATCCGATCATCGACCACGTCGCCGCCGTCTCCTGCGGGATCTACGCGGGCCAGCCCGTCCTCGATCTCGACTATGCCGAGGACAGCGAGGCAGGCACCGACGGCAACTTCATCCTGACCGGCGGCGGCAGGCTGATCGAGGTGCAGATGTCGGCCGAGGGCGCCACCTTCTCGCGCGACGAGATGAGCAAGCTTCTGGACCTCGCGGAGGCCGGCATTGCCGAGCTGGTCGCAGCCCAGAAGGCGGCCGTGGCATGAGGGCGTTTTCCGGCGACCGCCTGCTGGTCGCGACGCACAATGCCGGCAAGCTCGAGGAGATAACTGCACTCCTGGCGCCTTATGGCATCGCCGTCGTCGGCGCGAAGGAGCTGAACCTGCCCGAGCCGGACGAGACCGAGACCACCTTTGTCGGGAACGCCCGGATCAAGGCGCACGCGGCGGCGAAAGCCACGAACCTGCCCGCGCTGGCCGATGATTCCGGGATCGAGGTCGATTGCCTCGACGGCGCCCCCGGGGTCTATACCGCCAATTGGGCTGAAACCCCGAACGGGCGCGACTTCCAGATGGCGATGGAAAAGACCTGGAGCGCCTGCGAAGCGAAGGCCGCCCCCCTGCCCCGCACCGCGCGCTTCCGCTCCACCTTCGTCCTTGCCTGGCCCGACGGCCATGACGAGGTGTTCGAGGGCAAGGCCGAGGGGCAGCTTGTCTGGCCGATGCGCGGCGCGCAGGGCCACGGCTACGACCCGATGTTCCAGCCCGAGGGCCACGACAGAACCTTCGCCGAGATGTCGGCCGAGGAAAAGAACACGCTTTCCCACCGCGCCGACGCCTTTGCCAAGTTCGTGCGCATCTTCGAAGGATAGTCTCTGACATGGCCGAAAAACGTCTGATTTCGGGCGGTTCGCCTTATGAACCCAAGCTTGGCTATTCCCGTGCCGTGGTTCAGGGCGATTGGTGCTTCGTCGCCGGCACAACCGGGGTCGATCCGGCCACCAAGATCTTTCCGGTCAGCGTTCTGGAACAGGCGCGCAATGCACTGGCGACAATCGCGAACGTGCTGGCCGAGGCCGGATTCGCCATGACCGACGTCGTTCGGGCCAACTACATCATCACCAACTCTGCCTACATGGAAGAGATCATTCCGGCCCTGTCGGAGACCTTCGGCACGATCCGCCCCGCAGCGACCATGATCATCGCCGATCTCGTGAACCCCGAGATGAAGGTCGAGATCGAGGTCACGGCCTTCAAGGGCTGATCATGGAAGATCGGCGGCACGACTGGAGGAACGGCGGATTCGGGCTCTACATCCACTGGCCGTTCTGTGCCGCCAAGTGCCCCTACTGCGATTTCAACAGCCACGTCGTCTCGCAGATTGACGAATCCCGCTGGCTCAGAGCCTATTTGAGCGAAATCGACCGTCTCGGAGCGGAAACCCAGGGCCGTATCCTCAATACCGTGTTCTTCGGCGGCGGCACCCCCAGCCTGATGTCACCCGATCTTGTCGACGCGATCCTCACCCGGGTCCGCGCGACCTGGCCCATGGCCAACGATCCTGAAATCACGCTGGAGGCCAACCCGACCTCGGTCGAGGCCGGGCGATTCCGTGGCTACCGCGACGCCGGGGTCAACCGCCTGTCGATGGGCGCACAGGCGCTGAATGACGAGGACCTGCGGCGTCTCGGTCGCCTGCATTCCGTCGCCGAGGCACGCGCTGCCTTCGATATCGCTCGCACCGCCTTTTCCCGCGTCAGCTTCGACCTGATCTACGCGCGCCAGCACCAGACCCTCGACCAGTGGCGCCGTGAATTGACCGAGGCGCTTTCGATGGCCGTCGATCACCTCTCGCTCTACCAGCTGACGATCGAGGACGGCACCGCCTTCGGCGCCCGTGCCGCGACCGGGGGTCTCCTTGGCCTGCCGCAGGATGACCTCTCGGCCGACATGTACGCTGTGACGCAGGAACTTACAGAAGCGGCAGGCATGCCGGGCTACGAGATCTCGAACCACGCCGCGCCCGGCTCCGAATCGCGCCACAACCTGGTGTATTGGCGGTATGGCGACTACGCCGGCATCGGCCCCGGGGCCCATGGTCGGCTGACGCTGAACGGCCGCCGCCTGGCCACCGATACCCCCCGTGCCCCCGGCGCATGGCTCTCACAGGTCGAGGAAACTGGCAACGGTGAAGCCCCGCGGCACGAAATCGCTCTAGAAGAGCAAGCCGATGAATACCTTATGATGTGTATCCGTCTTGCTGAAGGCCTAGATATGGATCGTTACGCAAGCCTCTCTGGAAAGTCGCTAAGCAGCGACGCGATCACGGGGCTAGAACAGATCGGCATGGTCCGCCGCGACGGTTCCCGCTTGATCGCAACGGCCGAGGGGCGGATGGTGCTCAACGCCGTGATCCGGGAACTGATGGGAGCGTGACATGCGCTGGCTCTGGGCCGCGTTGGGGGTGGTTGCACTGGCACTCGGCGCGCTGGGGATCGTGCTGCCGCTGCTGCCGACGGTGCCCTTCCTCCTGCTCGCCGCATTTTTCTTCGCGCGATCCTCGGAGCGGCTGCACAACTGGCTGATCACCCATCCGACACTGGGGCCACCGATCGCGAACTGGCAGCGCTCCGGAGCGATTTCGCGGCGGGCGAAAATCGCGGCCAGCGTATCGATTCTGGCCGCGTTCTCTATTTCCGTGATGCTCGGGCTGCGCCCTGCCCTGCTGGTGATTCAGGCCGTCGTTCTGATCGCCGTCAGCCTGTTCATCTGGACACGCCCAGAGGGCTAGCGCTCAGCACCCGGCACAGCTCGTCAAGGTCGTCGAGCGAACGGTAATTGATGGTCAGAACCCCATCGCCACCACCGCGATGGTCGATCTGCACCTTCATCCCCAGGTTCGCCGACAGATCCTGCTCCAACGCGCGGGTATCGGCATCCTTCTCGGACGCGGTGCGCGGGCGCGGGCCGGATTTCGCCGCCGGCGCCTTGGTCAGCCGTTCGGCCTCACGCACCGAAAGCCCCTTCGCGATGATCTTCCGCGCCAGCTCTCCCGCGTTCGGCGCAGTGATGATCGCCCGCGCGTGACCCGCGGTCAGCTTGCCCTCGCGAAGGAAGCCCAGCACATCCTCCGGCAGCTGCAACAGACGCATGATGTTTGCGATATGGCTCCGGCTTTTTGACAGGCCCTCTGCCAGCTTTTCCTGCGTATGCCCAAACCTGTCCATTAGCTGGCGATAGGCCATCGCCTCTTCCACCGGGTTCAGATCGGCCCTCTGGATGTTTTCGATAATCGCGACCTCGAGCACCTCGGTATCCGAGAATTCGCGCACGAGAACCGGTAGCTCATGCAGCTGCGCGATTTGCGAGGCGCGCCAGCGGCGTTCCCCCGCGACAATCTCATACCCGCCGGGCGCGTTCGGATCCGGGCGCACGATCAGCGGTTGAATCACCCCCTTGGCGCGAATCGATTCGGCCAGCTCGGCCAGTGCGTCCTTGTCGAAATCGCGGCGCGGCTGGTCGGGGTTCGGCCGGATCTTCTCGACCGGGACCATCATGTCCGGCCGGCGCGGCTTCTGCTCACCCGTTTCCTCGTCCTTCGGTGCGGGCGCGACATCGGCCATCAGCGCCGAAAGACCACGGCCGAGGCCCCTACGTTCCAATTTTTTCTCGTTCATGCTCGTCTCCTCAGGCGGCGCGGCCCTGGCTGTGCCGCCCCAGCAATTCCTTGGCCAACGCGCGATACGCCTCGCTCCCGCGCGACGCGGGATCGTAGCTGAGCACCGGCATGGCGTAGGACGGCGCTTCGCTGACCCGCACATTTCGCGGCACGATGGTGCGGAACACCAAGTCGCCAAGGTTGTCCCGGGCGTCCGCCTCAACTTGCTGCGACAGGTTGTTCCGGCCGTCGTACATCGTCAGCAGAACCCCCTCGATCCGCAAATCCGGGTTGGCGCTCTGCCGTACTTCGCGGATCGTCAGCATCAGCTGCGACAGCCCTTCCAGAGCGAAGAATTCGCTTTGCAGCGGGACCAGCACCGCATGCGCCGCGACCATCGCGTTGACGGTCAGCAAAGACAGCGAGGGCGGACAGTCGATCATCACGAAATCGAAGGCATAGGCATCGACCGCCGGCTGGCGCAGCGCATCGTGCAGCAGGAAGCTGCGTTTTTCGTTCGCCACCAGTTCGATATCGGCGGAGCTCAAGTCAGTCGTCGCAGGGCACAACCACACATTGGGCACGGAGGTGGGTTGAACCACATCTTCTAGCGGTGCGTCATCGAGGATAAGGTCATATGTGGTCAGCCCTCGCTTGTCGCTGTCCAGCCCAAGGCCGGTCGACGCGTTCCCCTGCGGATCGATATCGACCAGCAGAACCCGCCGCCCCTCTTCCGCCAACGCGGCCGCGAGGTTGATCGCGGTGGTCGTCTTGCCCACGCCGCCCTTCTGGTTGGCGATGGCCAGGATGCGCGGTCCGGGAGGACGGGTCGGGTCAGACATGGTGGAGGTCTCCGATGCTGAGGATGACCGAGTCCGGGTCGGTCCTGCTGGGATACTTCTGAACCTCGAACGACCACGAGGCAAGAGCTTCGGCGATTTCCCGGTCGTGGGTGGCGCCTTTCGGAAACAACCCGCGCCCGCCCGCCTTCAGATGCGGCGTGGCGAGGCCGAGAAGCGGGGAAAGCGGGGCCAGCGCCCGGGCTGACACGACATCCGCGTCCAGTGGCGCCAGATCCTCGATCCGGCTGGCATGCACTTCCACCGTCACCCCGGTTTCGCGGGCCGCCGTCCGCAGGAATGTCGCCTTGCGCTGATCGCTCTCGACAAGGATGACGCGCAGGTCGGGCGCCTCGTCCGCGGCGAGGATTGCCAGAACGAGCCCGGGAAACCCCCCGCCGCTGCCCAGATCGACCCATCGGCCCGTCTCTGCCGGCCGAAGATCGAAAACCTGCGTCGAATCAAGGAAATGACGGGACCAGAGGTCGCCCAGCGTCGATCGCGCAACGAGGTTGATCGCGGGATTCCACTTTTCCAGAAGGGCCGCGTAGGTGGTCAGGCGCCCCAGTGTTTCACGTGAAACATCGCGGGCGGCCAAGAAGGCCTCGGGTGTCGCCCTCATGCCGAGCGGCGGCGGCCCTGCCGCAACTTGGCCAGGATCAGCGTCAACGCTGCCGGCGTCATCCCCTCGACCCGCCCCGCCTGGGCGAGGCTGCGCGGTTGCGCCCGCTCCAGCTTGACTTTCAACTCGTTCGACAGGCCGGACAGCATCCCGTAATCAAAGCCCTCCGGGATCTCCTGCCCCTCATCCCGGCGCATCGCAGCAACATCCTCATGCTGCCGGGCGATGTAGTTCGCATAAAGCACGTCACGCCCCAGCTGCTCCCGGATCTCCGGCGCAATCTCGGCAAGCGACGGATCAGCAGACACAAGATGATCGAAGCTAGCGTCCGGAAGGGCCAACATCTCGTAGCCCGAGCGCCGCCCGCCATCCGGATTGATCTTCACCCCCTGCGCGGCCATTTCGCGCGCTGTCAGCGAAAGCGCCTGCAATCTTGTACGACCAGCCTCGATCGCGTCCATCTTCTGGCTGAAGGCCTGGGCCCTGATCGCGCCAATACAGCCCAGCTCCAGGCCCAGCGGCGTCAACCGTTGGTCTGCATTGTCCGCCCGGAGCGACAGCCGGAATTCCGCGCGCGAGGTGAACATCCGGTAGGGTTCCGTCACCCCGCGGGTGGTCAGATCGTCGATCATCACCCCGATGTAGCTGTCGGACCGGCTGAACCGCGCGGGCCCCCTGCCCTGCGCCGACAGCGCCGCGTTCAGACCGGCGACCAGGCCTTGCGCCGCTGCTTCTTCGTAACCAGTCGTCCCGTTGATCTGCCCGGCGAGGTATAGACCCGGCACCTCGCGCAGTTCCAGCGTGTCGCGCAACGCGCGAGGATCAACGTAGTCATATTCGATCGCATAACCTGGCTGAAGGATCTTCACCTGCTCCAACCCGGCGATGGAACGGACGTAAGCCTCCTGCACATCCTCGGGGAGCGAGGTCGAAATCCCGTTGGGATAGACGGTCGGATCGTCCAGCCCCTCAGGCTCGAGAAAGATCTGATGCGAGTCCTTCTCGGCGAATCGCACCACCTTATCCTCGATCGACGGACAATAGCGCGGGCCGACCCCCTCGATATGGCCGCCGTACATGGCGGAACGCGACAGGTTCTGGCGGATGATCTCATGCGTGCGGGCGTTGGTGTGGGTGATCCCGCAGCTAACCTGCCGCACCTGGGGCGCGCGGTTGAGAAAGGAAAATACCACCGGATCGTCGTCGCCCGGCTGCGCATCAAGCTGCGCCCAGTCGATCGTGCGTCCGTCCAGCCGTGGCGGCGTGCCGGTTTTCAGACGCCCAAGCGGCAGACCAAAGCCGTCGATCCGCTCGGCCAGCTTGACCGAGGGCCGGTCGCCCATGCGGCCCCCCTGCCGGCGGACATCGCCGATGTGAATGACGCCGCGCAGGAAGGTGCCGGTGGTCAGAACGACGGCATGGGCCCGGATCTGCGAGCCATCGGCCAGCAGAATCCCGGCCACGCGGTCTCCCTCCATCAGGAAATCCGCCGCCTCGCCCTCGATCACCTCAAGTCCTTGGCGCGCCGCGGTTTCTTCGGCCATTGCGGCACGGTAGAGCTTGCGGTCGGCCTGCGCCCGGGGGCCTTGCACTGCAGGCCCCTTGCGACGGTTCAAAAGGCGGTACTGGATCGCCGCACGGTCGGCAACACGGCCCATGACACCGTCGAGCGCGTCGATCTCACGCACGAGATGGCCCTTGCCCAGCCCGCCGATCGCCGGATTGCAGGACATCACGCCCAGATCCTCGCGCCGCAGCGTTACCAACGCGGTGCGCGCGCCGCCACGGGCCGCCGCGTGGGCCGCCTCGGCGCCCGCATGGCCGCCGCCAATGACGATGACATCCACATGTTTCACGTGAAACACTCCTACCTGCGCCGCCTTACTTACCGATGCAGAAACTGGCAAAAATCTCGTCGAGCAGATCTTCGACATCCACGCGACCGACGAGCGAATCAAGCGCCCGGATCGCACCGCGCAGCTCTTCCGCCGCCAGCTCTGCCCTCTCAGCCCCGCTCAATACCTCAAGCCGCGCCGATTCCATAGCCCCGATCGCGCGCATCACCGCCAGCCTGTGGCGCTCACGCGTAATCAGCGCCGCCCCGCTCGCCCGGCTTTCCAGGATCGACGTCACCCGCGCCACGAGGTCCGAGATACCCGCCCCGGTCTTTCCAGAGACGCGCAACCCTTCCCCGCTGCCAAGGTCCGCCTTCCCTTCGACCACGAGGTCGTCGCCTTCGGGCAAAAGACCTTCGGGCAGCGCGCCCTCGGCCTTAAGGAAAACCCGCAGATCCGCCGCCTTCGCCCGGGCAATAGCGCGCTCCACCCCGATACCTTCCACCGCATCGCCGGTTTCTCGCAGACCGGCAGTGTCCAGCAGGGTGACGGCCAGGCCGCCAAGGTCCATCCGCACCTCGATCACGTCGCGGGTCGTGCCTGCATGTTCCGAGGTGATCGCCGCCTCGCGCCCCGCCAACGCATTCAGAAGCGTGGACTTCCCGGCATTCGGCAGCCCCACAATCGCCACCTCGAACCCGTCGCGGATCCGCTCCGATACCGCGACACCCGAGGCCTGCTCGCGCAGTTCCTCCAGAACCCCGTCGATCAGCGCGGTCACCTCGGGCGAGACATCGATCGGAACCTCCTCGTCTGCGAAATCAATCGTCGCCTCGATCAGCGCGGCCGCCCGGATGAGGCGCGCGCGCCAACCCTCGGCGCGTACACCAACGGCACCGGACAGGACGCGCAGGGCCTGCCGACGCTGCGCTTCGGTCTCCGCCTCGATCAGATCGGACAGACCTTCGACCTGCGCGAGGTCCAACCGGCCATTCTCCAGCGCACGCCGGGTGAATTCCCCCGGCTCCGCCAATCGAACATCGACGCGCGCGGTCAGTTCGCGCAGAACCGCCTGAACGATCGCCGTCGCTCCATGCAGATGAAGTTCGGCTACCGCTTCGCCGGTAAAACTGCGCCCGGGTTCGAAGACCAGGACGATCGCCTCGTCGAGCGCGTCGCCTTCGCGGTCGCGCAACTGGCGCAGGCCGGCGCGGCGCGCTTCGGGCAGCGTACCGCACAGATCGGCCGCCGCCGCATGGGCCGCCGGGCCGGAAAGCCGAATGACCGCGACCCCCGCCTTTCCACGGGCGGAGGCCAGAGCACAGATCGTATCCATTGGTCTAACCTGTTGAATCCAAAGTGGATCAGGTGTTCATCGACTCGAAGAATTCGCTGTTGGTCTTGGTCTGCTTCAGCTTCGAGATCAGGAACTCGATCGCATCCGTCGTGCCCATCGGGTTCAGGATGCGGCGCAGGACGTAGGTCTTCTGCAGATCCGCCTTGTCGACCAGCATGTCCTCTTTCCGCGTGCCGGACTTGAGGATGTCCATCGCCGGGAAGACCCGCTTGTCCGCCACCTTGCGGTCAAGGATGATCTCCGAGTTGCCGGTGCCCTTGAATTCTTCGAAGATCACTTCGTCCATCCGGCTGCCGGTCTCGATCAGCGCGGTCGCGATGATGGTCAGCGAACCGCCCTCCTCGATGTTCCGCGCGGCGCCGAAGAACCGCTTCGGCCGCTGAAGGGCGTTGGCATCGACACCGCCGGTCAGCACCTTGCCCGAGGACGGCACCACCGTGTTGAACGCGCGGCCCAGACGGGTGATCGAGTCGAGCAGGATCACCACGTCGCGCTTGTGTTCCACCAACCGCTTGGCCTTTTCGATGACCATTTCCGAAACCGCCACGTGCCGCGTCGCCGGTTCGTCGAAGGTCGAGGAGATCACCTCACCCTTCACCGAGCGCTGCATGTCGGTCACCTCTTCCGGCCGTTCGTCGATCAGCAGCACGATCAGGTAGCATTCCGGGTGATTCACCTCGATCGAGCGGGCGATGTTCTGCAGCAGCACCGTCTTACCCGTCCGCGGCGGGGCCGAGATCAGGGCGCGCTGCCCCTTCCCGATCGGCGCCACCAGGTCGATGATCCGGGCCGAGCGATCGCGGATCGTCGGATCCTCGATCTCCATCTTCAGCCGCTCGTCCGGGTAGAGCGGCGTCAGGTTGTCAAAGTGAACCTTGTGCCGCGCCTTCTCGGGATCGGTAAAGTTGATCCGCGTGACCTTGGTCAGCGCGAAGTAACGCTCATTCTCGCGCGGGGCCTGCATGACCCCCTCGATCGTGTCACCAGTGCGCAAGCTGAATTGCCGGATCATGTCGGGCGAGACGTAGATGTCATCCGGGCCCGGCAGATAGTTCGCCTCGGGCGAGCGCAGGAAGCCGAAACCGTCCTGCAGTACCTCCAGCACACCATCGCCGCCGACTTCCCAGCCCTCTTCCGCCCGCTCCTTCAGGATCGAGAACATCATCTCGCCCTTGCGCATGGAAGGCGCGTTCTCGATCTCAAGCTCCTCGGCCATGGCAAGAAGGTCGGCCGGGCTTTGCGCCTTGAGGTCGGACAGGTTCAGATGTTCAACAGTGTCGGCGATATCTGCGGTCATGGAAGGTCACACGTGCGTTTTCGCGGGCCGCAGGTGAGCGGCGCTGGCGTCAATGATGGGAAGGTCCCCGGGCCGGACGGCCCCGTTGGTTTCGCCCGATATAGGTCTTGACCGCAAAAGTCAACGCAAGGCGGCTACCGGCCGCTCAGAACTTCAGCACGACCGAGAAGACGATCACCAGAAGAACCACGGTCGGCACCTCGTTCATCATCCGGTACTGGCGCCCCGTGAAACGGTTCGTGCCTTTGACGAAGTCCTTGCGACGTTTCCCCAGCCAGTGGTGATACCACGTCATCGCCAGAACGCCCGCCGCCTTGGTCCAGGGCCACAGCGTGGACCAGACCACGATCCCTGGCGTGAAGACGAGGCAAAGGCCGAAGATCCAGACCGCGATCATCGAGGGGTTCATGATCGCCCGCAACAGCAGCCGTTCCTGATGCTGGAACATCAGGTCCGTTTCAGAACCCGCCTCGACCCCGCGCTTCTGGTAGCCCTCGACGTGGTACACGAACAGCCGCGGAAGATAGAAGATCCCGGCCATCCAGGTGATCACGGCAACGATGTGCAGCGCCTTGATCCACGGGTACCAGCTTGCCAGGAAATCCTGCACCGTCTCGATCATCTTTCGGCCCCCCTTGCGGTTCGTTTCCCCGGTTCGGGGGTTTGTCCTCAGCCCGGGGATGGGCCTCCTAATAAATAAAGAAAATAAAAGAGGAAAGATGATGATGATTTAGGGCCGGTGGATATCGGGATTGCCCAGGGAACTCACGGATTTCTCCACAACTTCCGACCATGTGGATAAGTCTGGGAGAAACTTGTGTCTCTGTGACAAGAATCATAAATAATTATTTATTATCAGTGCTTTGAAGTCTTGACATATGTCAAAATACATGTGCATGAAATTCCGTCAGAGAGGAGATACGCCGGACATCCACAGCCTGCCTGAACGCCTGTCCACGGGTGGATAAGTAGGCCGGGAAATCTTGACAACCCGGCGGAGCGGCCCGAGAAACTCGCGGCGGGGGTGGTTGCCCCCAATTCATTCTCATGCTGTCCCGCAGATCATCCACAGCCTTGCCCCCACTTGCCTCACGTGCCCCGGACGCCCGCCCCATGACCCAGATCGTTCTTGCTTCCGGCTCGCGGATCCGGGCCGATCTTCTGCGCAACGCCGGTGTCACGATCGACACCGCGCCGGTCCGCATCGACGAAGAGGCGATCCGCGCAGGCCTTGAGGCCGAGGGCGCCAAGCCCCGCGACGTTGCGGACACGCTGGCAGAGATGAAAGCGCGCAAGGGATCGGACAAGATACCCGGCGCGCTGGTCATCGGCTGCGACCAGGTGCTCGACCTCGGCGGTGCGGTCCTGTCGAAACCCGAAAGCCTTGATGCAGCACGGGCACAGTTGCGCGCGCTTCGCGGCCAGCGTCATGCGCTCCTCTCCGCGGCCGTGCTATACGAGGCGGGCCGCCCGGTCTGGCGGCATGTGGGTGTGGTTCGGCTGGTCATGCGTGACTTCTCCGACGCGTATCTCGAAGAGTATCTGGCGCGGAACTGGCCCGGCATCGGCGAGTCCGTCGGCGCCTACAAGCTTGAGGAGGAAGGGGTGCGGCTCTTTTCCCGCATCGACGGCGATTATTTCACGGTCCTGGGTCTGCCGCTGGTCGAACTGCTTGCATACCTGGGACAAAGAGGGGCGATCGCCGCATGACGGAACACGAACGGATCCCGCTGGCCGGTGTCATCGGCTCGCCCGTGGCGCACAGCCGATCCCCCTTCCTGCACGGCTATTGGCTGCAGCGCTACGGCATCAAGGGCGCCTATATCCCGATGGACATTGCCCAGGCTGACCTGGCCGAGGCGCTTCAGGTCCTGCCGAAGCTGGGCTTCGTGGGCCTCAATGTCACGATCCCGCACAAGGAAAGCGTACTGAAGCTTGCCGACAGCGTTACCGACCGCGCGGCGTTGATCGGCGCGGCAAACACCCTGACCTTCCGCAGCGATGGCAAGATCTATGCCGACAATACTGACGGATCGGGATTTGTCGCGAACTTGCGGCAGAACGCGCCGATGTGGGCGCCCGCCTCGGGCCCTGCCGCGGTGCTGGGTGCCGGTGGTGCCGCCCGCGCGGTGATCGCCGCGCTGATCGAGATGGGCGTGCCCGAGATCCGCGTCGCCAACCGAACCCGAGCCCGCGCCGAGGCGCTGCGGTCGGATTTCGGCGCCAAGATCAGCGTGCATGAATGGGTGCAGGCCGGCAACATGCTCGAGGATTGCATGACGGTGGTGAACACCACCTCGCTCGGCATGGTGGGAAAGGCGGAATTCAAGCTGTCGCTCGACGGGCTGAACCCCAAGGCCGTGGTCAACGACCTGGTCTATACCCCGCTGCGCACGCATTTCCTCAACGAGGCGGAACGCGCCGGCTGCACCACCGTCGACGGGCTGGGCATGCTGCTGCATCAGGCCGCCCCCGGGTTCGAACGCTGGTTCGGCACCCGCCCCGCGGTCGACGACGAAACCCGCCGCGCCGTTCTCTCTGCATGAGCCGTGCCTATCGCCTCGGGCTCACCGGGTCGATCGGCATGGGCAAGTCGACGACCGCCCGCTTCTTCGTCGAAGAAGCGATCCCGCTCTGGGATGCCGATGCCGCGGTACACCGTCTCTATGCGCCGGGCGGTGCCGGGGCGATGGCGATCGCCGGGATGCATCCCCAGGCGGTAGGCCCCGACGGCGTGGACCGCGGCGCGCTGAAATCCTGGATCGCTGCCGATCCGGGCGCCCTGCCCCGGATCGAGGCGGCGATCCATCCGCTTGTCTCTGCCGACCGCGCCGATTTCATCGCCCGCGCCGAGGCCGGGGGGGCGGATCTGGTCGTCCTCGACATTCCGCTCCTGTTCGAAACCGGCGGCGATAGTCAGGTCGACGGTGTTCTCGTCGTCTCCGCCCCGCCGGAGGTGCAGCGCGAACGGGTGCTTGCGCGTCCGAGGATGACGTCGGCCCAGTTCGAGACGATCCTGGCCCGCCAGATGCCCGATGCCGAGAAACGCGCCCGCGCGACCTGGGTGATCGAAACCACCGGGCTTGAACCCGTCCGGAAAGCCGTGCGAGACCTGATCTCGGAAATCAGGAGCGGCCAGCATGCGTGAGATCGTCCTCGACACCGAAACCACCGGCTTCAACCACCAGGTCGACGACCGCATGGTCGAGATCGGTTGTGTCGAGCTGCTCAATCACCTGCCGACCGGCCGCACCTTTCACAAGTACATCAACCCGCAGCGCGACATGCCCGACGGCGCCTTTCAGGTGCACGGGCTGAGCGCCGAATTCCTGTCGGACAAGCCCGTCTTCGCCCAGATCGCGGACGAGTTCCTGGAATTCATCGGCGACGCCAAGCTGGTGATCCACAATGCCGGGTTCGACGTGCCGTTCCTGAACTCGGAACTGCGGCGCCTGAACCTGCCGCCGATCCCCATGGAACAGGCGGTCGACACGCTGCTGATCGCGCGGCGGCGGTTTCCGGGGGCGGGCAACTCGCTCGACTCGCTCTGCCGGCGCTTCGGCATCGACAATTCGCAGCGCGAAAAGGATGGCCACGGCGCGCTTCTCGACAGCGAGATCCTGGCCAAGGTTTATCTGGAGCTGGTGGGTGGACGTCAGCCCGACTTCGGGCTGAACGCGGTTCAGGAAACCGCCGGTCCCGGCGCCGCGGCCGAGGCCTGGCGCCCGAAACTCCGGCCGACGCCCCTGCCCTCGCGGATCACCGATGAAGAAGCCGCCGCCCATGCTGCCTTTGTCGACAAGCTGGGCGACGGCGCGATCTGGAAGAAGTTCGCCTGAGGAGGCGAACCCCGCCTGCTATGCCTCAGGCCTCCGCCTGCTGCGCGGCCATCTGCTGACGGTAGAGCTCGACGAAATCGATGTTGTCGAGGTTCAGCTGCGGGAAGCCGCCGTCGTTCGTCAGGTCGCCGACGATGCGGCGGACATAGGGGAACAGCTGGCGCGGGCATTCGATCAGCAGGAACGGATGCAGCTGATCCTCGGGCACGCCCTGGATCAGGAAGATCCCGCCGTATTCGACCTCGAGCAGGAACAGGTTGGCCTGGTTTTCCTCGTTCTTCGAGGTGATCTGGAACTTCATCACCACTTCGTACTGGTCGTCAACCGGACGCTTGCGCGCGTCGAGGCTGACCTGAACCTGGATGTCCGGCGTGATCTCTCCGCCTTCAAAGCCTTTCTGCGCGACGACGTTCTCGAACGAAAGGTCACGGATATACTGGGCAAGGATCTGCAGGCGGACCTGCTGTTCCTGGGCCTGGGGGTCAACGCCGTTCTCGGCCATCTCTCTCTCCTGTCGGAATGGTCGGGGCGAGGTCTAGCAGACCCGGCGCGTCGCCTCAATCGCGCAAGCTACGCGGCAGAGCGGCGCCGGCTTCCCGAAGCTGGTCTCCCGAAGCCGCCAAACGCGGCGACCGGGTGGCCCTGGTCGCCAGCGATCAGTGCCGGGTCCAGCCCGAGGGCTGATGCGTGGGTTTCTTGGATGGGTCGACCTCGGTGAAATCGCCGTCGATCACGGTGTCGTCGCCATCGCGCGGCCCCGCACCATGCCGAGGCCCGGGACCGAAATCCGGGCCGAACCCGCCCGCCTGTCCGCCCATCTGCACACGCTGAACCCGGGCATGTCGACCAACCCAGCGCATCAGGGCGCGCCGCACCGGCGGGATCAGCAACAGGATCCCGATCGTATCGGTCAGGAAGCCCGGCGTGATCAGCAGCGCGCCGGCCAGCAGGATCAGCGCCCCATGGGCCAGCGGTTCGGTCGGGTCCGTCAGCTCCTGCATGGAGCGGCGCAGATCGGCCAGCGCCTGCGCGCCCTGTTGTCGCACCAGCCAGGTTCCCAGCACGGCAGATCCGACCACGATCGCCAGTGTCGGCCACAATGTCAGCCATCCCCCGATCTTGATGAACAGGGTGATCTCGATCAGCGGGACGACGATGAACAGGGCAAAGAGCCACATGACGGTTTTCCTTATCGGCGGGTGGCATGGTAGACTTGGCCGGTGACGCATCCTACATAGGGTCCGAAACCCGCAGATACCAACCCCCACGGCGGCCGGACGCTGCCGACAGAGGATCACATGAGCGCCAACATCATCCAGCTGATCGTCCTTGGCGGGATCGCCCTGTTCCTGATCCTGCGTCTCAAGGCGATCCTAGGAACACGCGAAGGCTATGAGAAGCCGGCCGTTCCACGCAGCGCGGAGGAAGACAGCCGCCCGGTGAACCGACGCGGGTTCGAGGTGATCGACGGCGGCCCGGACCAGGACATCACCGACCATGTTCCCGAAGGGAGCGAGGCGGCGAAGGCGCTGGCCGCGATGAAGCTGGTGGAACCCAGCTTCTCGGTGGGCGAATTCCTGCGCGGCGCCCGGGGCGCCTACGAGATGATCCTGACGGCTTTCGAGAAGGGCAAGCTTGACGAGATCTCGCCCTACCTCGCGCCCGAGGTCCTCGACAGTTTCCGCGAGGTGGTCGAGGCGCGCAAGGCACAGGGGCTGACGCTGGAATCGAACTTCATCGGCATTCGCGAGATGGCGCTGACCGATGCCACCTTCCAGCGCGATAGCCAGGACGGCGAGATCACCGTGCGCTTCGTGGCTGAACAGACCCAGGTCGTGAAGAATGCCGCCGGCGAGGTGGTCGAGGGCGACGCGCAGAACGTGCGCCGCCAGCGCGACGTCTGGACCTTCGGGCGCAAGCTGGGCGCCTCCGACCCGAACTGGCAGCTTGTCGCCACCGGGGAATAGGACGGGGTGCGGCGGTTTCGCGGCCTTCTGGCTGGCCTTCTTGCCGCGCTTGCCCTGAGCGGGAGCGCGGAGATGGCCGAGGCGAAAACGCAGGTTCTGGAATTCTCGCAATTGCGCGGCTGGGGAAAGGACGACCTGGCCCCGGCCCTCGCCGCCTTTGCCGAAACCTGCGCGCGTCTGCCCGGGCCGGACTGGGGCGAGGCCTGCGATGCTGCCAGGTCGACCGATCCCGACGACGCGAGAAGCTTTTTCGAGACACAGTTCCGCCCGGTCGTCGTCGGCAACCCGAAAACGGCGCTGTTCACCGGGTATTACGAGCCCGAGCTGACCGCCTCAGCGGTGCGCACGGCGAAATACCGGTTTCCGATCTACCGCCGACCGCCCGAGATGATCCCTGGCCGGCGCTGGTTCAGCCGTGCCGAGATCGAGGACAGGCACATCCTTCAGGGCCGCGGGCTGGAGATCGCCTGGCTGTCCAACCCGGTCGACGTCTTCTTCCTGCAGGTGCAGGGCTCGGGCCGGCTTCTGCTGACCGACGGGCGGGTGATGCGGGTGGGCTTTGCCGCCAAGAACGGGCATCCCTACCGCTCCATCGGGAAGGAGCTGAAGCGCCGCGGCGTCTTCGGATCGCATGGCGCCTCGGCGGCCCGGATCCGCGCCTGGGCGCTGAAGCACCCTGAGGAGGGGCGCGAGATCCTGCGCTTCAACCCGTCCTTCGTGTTTTTCCGCGTACTTGACCTGTCGCATGATCACGGCCCGCTCGGGGCGTTGCAGGTGCCGCTGACCGCCGGGCGTTCGCTGGCGGTCGATCCGCGCTTCGTGCCGCTGGGCGCGCCGGTCTGGATCGACAAGCATGGCCGCCACCCGATCCGCCGGCTGATGGTGGCGCAGGATACCGGCACCGCGATCAAGGGGGCACAGCGCGCCGACATCTTCTACGGTTCGGGCGCCGGGGCCGGCCGCGCGGCCAGCGGCGTGCACGACGGCGGACGCATCGTGGTGCTGATGCCGGTCGCCCGCGCGGTGGCCATGGCCGACGGGGGCTGAGCCGATGGCCCGGCGTCCGCGCGGCCTGCGTCCCGACGAGGAGGACCTCTGGAACCGGGTCGCCCGCAGCGCGACGCCGATGCACCCGGCGCGCCCCAAGGCAGGCCCCTCCCCGACTCCGGATAAACCAAAGGACAAGGGCCCCGTTCCTTCGCCGAAGGAACGCGCCCCCGCCCCACCGTTCCGCGTGGGACAGGCGTCGAAGAGCGGACCGTTGCGCCACGACCTGGCCCCGTCGATCGCCGAACAGCTTTCGTCCGCGCCGGTCCGGATGGATCGCAAGGCCTATCTGCGCCTCAATCGCGGCAAGCTGGCGCCCGAGGGCCGGATCGACCTGCATGGCATGACGCTGGCCGAGGCACATCCCGAACTGATCCGCTTCCTCCTCAACGCGCATTCCGATGGCAAGCGGCTGGTCCTCGTGATCACCGGCAAGGGGCGCGACGGGGATGGCACCGGCCCGATCCCGCAGCGCCGAGGCGTGTTGCGCCACCAGTTGCCGCAATGGCTTGCCATGCCGCCGCTGGGAACGGTTGTCCTGCAGGTGACGCAGGCCCATCGCAAGCACGGGGGCGAGGGCGCCTTCTATGTCTACCTCCGCCGGGGATAGCGGTCCGGCGCTCTTCCTCCGCTATTCCTCCATCTCGGCCGGCATGCCCTTTCCCGCGGGATTGAGCAGCACCTCGGTCGCCCGCCGGACCACGGCCGTGGTCCCCTCGATCACGTTCTGGCGCTGCAGCGACCGCACATAGGCCCCCAGCCGTGCGCTGTCCTTCAGCAGGTTGATCAGCGCGGGCGAGGTGCCGACGATGTTGTGGTTGAAGTCGCGCCCCTCGGCAAAGCTGGTCACGTTGATCACCGTCACCGGCAGCGCGGCGATATCGTCGATGCTTTCGATGTCGCCCAGCTGGTGCTTCTGCCCCGAGATGAAGGCCGACAGCGCCAGCGCCCGGTCCTTGTCCGAAGTGAAGATCACGAAGGGCTGCGGCAGCCTGGCGATCCGTCGCGTCTCGGCCTTGAACACGCTGACGTTGAGGTCGGGCGAGATCAGCACCACCATCTGGATCGCCCGCGCCGGCCAGCCCGGGCGCTGGATCGCCATCTGGCGCAGCGTCTCCATCGACAGGAACGCCCCCATGGAATGCGCAACCAGCGTGACCGACCGTGCCCCGGCGCGGCGGATCTCCTCGATCGTGCGTTGCAGCGCGTCGCGGGCGAAAAGCGCGGCATCGCGGTCGTGGTTGTAATACAGAAGCTTTCCAGCAGAGGACCACGAGAAATAGACGGGTGTCGCGTTCATGTCGAAATCGGTCATGAACTGCGCTAGCCGCATTGCGCCCTCGGCGAAGTTCACGTTGTAGCCGTGAACGAACAGCACCACGTCCCGGTTGCCGCGGGCCTTCATCGCCGCCGCCAGCCGGTTGCGGAACCTCGCCGCCGAGGGATAGCGCCGCGCGTCGGTGAAGGTGAAGTACCGCGCCGGGTCGGGCGTGCCGTCGCCGGCCTCAAGATACCCGGGCCGATGCGCCGGCGGGACCGAAACCGAGACCTGGCCGAACGACGGGTCGTAATTCCGCTTGTCGCCATAGCCTGCCCCCGGCCCCGCGTTGCGGGTGGTGGCGTATAGCATCGTCTGTTCGGTCCCGACCTTCGCGGCCGCCGGATCCAGCCTTACCACGGGCCGCGGCGCGCAGGCGCCAACGGCGAACAGGCTCAGCAGGACGACGACCAGGCGGCAGGCGATCAGGCGGGGGGCCACGGGACCTCGCGGGATTTGCGGACAGGCCCGAGGATACCCCCGGGCCCGTCAGCGTCCAGCCCTAGAGCACGTAGCGCGACAGGTCGGCCGATTTCATCAGCTCGCCGAGGTTGGCATCGACAAAGCCCGCGTCGACCACTATCTCTTCGCCGCCCCGGTCCGGCGCGGTGAAGCTGAGCTCCTCGAACACGCGTTCCACCACGGTATAGAGCCTGCGGGCACCGATATTCTCGACCGAGCGGTTGACCTCCGCCGCGATCCGGGCAAGCGCCGCGATCCCGTCCTCGGTGAAGCGCACGTTCACCGCCTCGGTTTTCATCAACGCCTCGTACTGCCGGGTCAGGGCGTTGTCCGTCTCCGTCAGGATGCGAACGAAATCTCCCTCGGTCAGGGCGCGCAGCTCCACCCGGATCGGCAGCCGGCCCTGCAATTCGGGCAGCAGGTCCGAGGGTTTCGCGATGTGGAAGGCACCCGAGGCGATGAACAGGATATGGTCGGTCTTGACCGGGCCATGCTTGGTGGAAACCGTCGTACCCTCGATCAGCGGCAGCAGGTCGCGCTGCACGCCCTCGCGGCTGACGTCGGCGCCGCGGGCGTCAGACCGGGCGCAGACCTTGTCGATCTCGTCGATGAAGACGATGCCGTTCTCCTGCACCGCCTCCAGCGCCGCGGCCTTCACCGTCTCGTCGTCCAGAAGCTTGTCAGCCTCTTCGCCGATCAGCACGTCATAGCTTTCGCGCACGCTCATCTTCTTCTTCGTGGTGCGGCCGCCGAAGCCCTTGAAGATGTCGCCGAGGTTCAGCATCCCCGCGCCCATGCCGGGCTGCCCCGGGATCTCCATCATCCCCATCGGGTTGGAATTGTCCTGCACCTCAAGCTCGATGACCGTGTCGTCAAGCTCTCCGTCCTTGAGCTTCTTGCGGAACATCTCGCGCGTTTGTTCGCGCGCATCCTTGCCCGCGACCGCGGTGATCACCCGTTCCTCGGCCGCCTGGTGGGCACGGGCCTTCACCTCTTCGCGCATCCAGTTGCGGGTGTCGACGAGGGCGGTGTCCATCAGGTCACGGACGATCTGTTCCACGTCGCGGCCAACATAGCCCACCTCGGTGAACTTGGTCGCCTCGACCTTCAGGAACGGGGCGCGGGCCAGCTTTGCTAGCCGGCGCGAGATTTCCGTCTTGCCGACACCGGTCGGCCCGATCATCAGGATGTTCTTGGGATACACCTCGTCGCGCAGATCATCGGCCAGCTGCTTGCGGCGCCAACGGTTGCGCAGCGCCACCGCGACGGCACGCTTCGCCTCCTTCTGGCCGATGATGAAACGGTCAAGCTCCGAGACGATCTCCCGGGGGGTCAGGTCGGTCATTTCGAGATCTTCTCCACGGTCAGGTTGCCGTTGGTGTAGACGCAGATGTCGGAGGCGATCGTCATCGCCTTGCGGGCAATCTCTTCCGCCGGCATCTCGGTCTCCATCAGGCCGCGCGCGGCGGCCAGCGCAAAGTTGCCGCCCGATCCGATCGCCGCAATGTCGAACTCGGGCTCCAGCACGTCGCCCGCGCCGGTGATCACGTACATCTGGTCGCCGTCTGTGACGATCAGCATCGCCTCGAGGTTCTTCAGATATTTGTCGGTGCGCCAGTCCTTGGCCAGCTCGACACAGGCGCGTTGCAGCTGCCCGGGCGCAGCCTCCAGCTTCTTTTCCAGCCGCTCGAGCAGGGTGAACGCATCGGCGGTGGAACCGGCAAAGCCCACCACGACGTCATGCCCGCCCGGCGAGATGCGGCGTACCTTGCGCGCGCTGCCTTTGATCACGGTCTGGCCCAGGCTCACTTGCCCATCGCCTGCAACGACCACCTCGCCACCGCGGCGCACGCCGATGATCGTCGTGCCATGCCAGCCGGGGAATTTCTCGTCTGCCATTCTCGTCTCCTCTGGTCCCCGCCTATATGAGGGGGCCATTTCGAGTGGACAACCCGCCAAAGCAGAAGGGGGCGCCCGGCGCCCCCTTCGCAATCTCGTGATCAGGCTGTCGGCCGGATCCGCTGGCGCGGATCAGATCGCTTCCTTGATCCAGCTTTCCAGCGCGGCCTTGGGCGCCGCGCCGATCTTGTTCGACACGACCTGGCCGTCCTTGAACAGGAACAGAGCCGGGATGCCGCGCACACCCATCTGGGCCGGGCTGTCGGGGTTCTCGTCGACGTTGACCTTCACGATCTTGACCTTGCCGTCATAGGCGGCCGACAGCTCCTCCAGAGCCGGGCCGATCTGCTTGCACGGGCCGCACCACTCGGCCCAGAAATCGACGACGACAGGGATATCGGACTGACGCACTTCGGTGTCGAAGGTCGCGTCGGTGACGGGGACGGTGGCCATGGCTGGACTCCTGATAAAAAGGGTTGGCAATGAACCTATGGCTGGCCCCCGCCTGCGTCAAGGGAACCCCGCGTCACGCAAGGCCGCCATGATCAGCGCATCGGGCAACGGCATCAGCCGGGCTGCGCGGGTCCAAAGGATCGCGGTCTCGATCCGCCGGTCGGGATAGACCTGCGCCAGCGCCCGCGCATAGGCGCCCATCTGCCGCAGGATGCCGTCGGGCACACCCTCCGCCGTTTCGGGGATCGTCGCGTTCGACTTGTAGTCGACGGCAAGGATGCGGTCCGCGTCGATCACCAGACGGTCGATGATGCCGAAAAGCCGCTGCCCCCCCAACTCCGCCGTGACCCCCACCTCGGCCATCGTCCCGGGCGCGAACAGGGCCGAAAGGTCGCCGGCGGACAGGATCGCCTCCGCCTCCTCCAGCAACGTCGCGGTATCTGCGTCGGAGACAGGATCGGCGCTGGACGCGATAAGGTCCCGTGCCATTGCGATGCGGCTTTCCTCGGGCCACAGGGGCATATGCTCCAGCAGCCGGTGCAGCAGGGCGCCGCGCTTCTTGGCTTCGGCCTCGGGAAGGCCCTCGCCGGGCAACGCCTTGGCGCCGCCGAGGGACGAGGGCGAGACCGGGCGGGCGGGTTCTTCCGCCTCGGGGGCGTGACACGTGGCCCATGCGGGCAGTCCGGGGTCGGGCGCGGCCGTCTCGGGGGCGGACGCGGATGGAGCGCCGAGGTCGTCGGGCCAATGGCCATGCTGCAGCCGCTGAACCGGCCCGAATTCGGCCGGAACAGAGACGCTTTCCAATACACCGCCGGCGCTTTCCATACCCGCGCGGACCATCTGGTACCAGGCGGTATCCTTGCCCGCCTTGCCGGCGGCGCAGACGATCAGCCAGCACCGCGCGCGAGTCAGCGCGACATAGAGTAGGCGCTGGTTCTCCTCTTCCTGCCGGGCCCGCGCCTCGGCCAGCGCGGCGGCGATCAGCGGGGGGCTTTCCGCGGCCGGGGTCGTCCAGCCCGCCACGCCATCGCCAAGATCCACCAGCGCGGCCGGGCGCGGCGCGTTACGGTCGGCGGTGTCCGGCAGGATCACCACGGGCGCCTCGAGGCCCTTCGCCCCGTGCACCGTCATCACCCGGATCCGGCCGCCCGCGCTGTCGGGCTGGCGCTTCACCTCGACATCGTCGGCGTCGAGCCAGCCGAGAAAGCCGGTCAGGCTGGGCACGTCGAGCTGTTCGTAGGCCAGCGCCTGGTTGAGCATCTCGTCGATCCCGTCCTCGGCCTCGGTCCCCAGCCGCGCAAGCAGTCGTGCGCGCCCGTCGTGCCGGGTCAGGATCCGTTCCAGAAGCTCGTAGGGACGCAGATAATCCGATTGCCGCCTGAGATCGTCCAGAATGGCGGCATCCTCATCGAATTCGTCACTGCGCTTGCGGAATGCCTCCCACAGGAAGCGCGACTTGCGACCCTGCGCCAGGCCGTAAAGCTGTGCCTCCGACCAGCCGAAGAGGGGCGAGCGCAGGGCGGCTGCCAGCGACAGGCTGTCCTCCGGCGTCGCGACGAAGGACAAGAGCGCGCGCAGGTCCCGCACCGCGAGCTCGGCCCCCAGCCGAAGCCGGTCGGCCCCCGCAATCGGCAGGCCCGCGGCCTTGCAGGCGCGGATGACCTCGTGAAACAACGTGCCGCGCCGCTGTACCAGGATCAGCACGTCGCCCGCCGTCATCCGCCGCGCGCCACCCTTGCCATCGGTCGGCACCTGCGTGCCCGTGGCCAGCATCCGGGCAATTTCGTCGGCGATCTGCTGCGCCAGGATCGCGGTGTGGTGTCGGTCGCTCACCAGGTCGACCGGATCGGTCCAGTCGCCATCCTCGGGGTCCGAGACCGGTTCGATCACCGGCCAGAGGTCGACGCGCCCGGGCATGCCCGCATGAAACGCCAGATGTTTCGACGCGCCCCCCAGACCGGCACCGCGCCCGGCTTCGAAGGTCATGTCGACGAGCCGCAGCACCGCGTCCGACGAACGAAAGGAATAATCGAGGGTCAGCGTCTGCATCCCCTCGCCCGCCGCGCGCAACCCGGTCGCGAACTTGTCCTGCATGTGATCGAAGGCGCGCAAATCGGCGCCCTGGAAGGAATAGATCGACTGTTTCTTGTCGCCGACGACGAAAATCGTCCGCCCCGCGCCGCGCGCGCCCTGCCCCGCCGTGAATTCCTGGGTCAGCCGCTCGATCACCTGCCATTGCGCGGGGCTCGTATCCTGCGCCTCGTCCACAAGGATGTGGTCGATCCCGCCATCCAGCCGGAACAGCACCCATTGCGCCACCGACGGGTCGGTCAGAAGGGCCTGCGTGCGCAGGATCAGGTCGTCGAAATCCAGCCAGCCGAGAGCTGCCTTGCGTGCCTCGTACTCGGGAAGGAACACCCCCGCGAACCGGTGCAACGCTGCCGTCCGCCGGGCGGCCTTCAGCGCCAGCCGCCGCGGGCGTGCCGCCTCGACCCGCCGCATCAGATCCTCCAGCCGGTTCAGAAGCGGCCCAAGCGCGGCCCGCGTCGACTTGGTCGGAAACTTGTCGAACTTGGCGGTAAACGCCTTTTCGCCGGTCTTGAACAGGAACGTGTCTTCCAGCGCGACGAGATCGGCAATCCCGGGGGCGTCAAGCGACAGAAGGGAAAGACGTTCGGCATCCTTGACGTCGGTCTTGGTGCCCGCAGCGAGGGTCGCGATGACCTCGGGCAACCAGTCCTCCTCTCCGCCAAGGAAGACTTCGGCGATCAGCGTGGCGTCATCGTCATCCGGCGACAGGCCGAAGGCCTGCCATACCTGGTCGCGCGTCAACGGCGGGGCGAATCCAGCCCGCCGGCCCGCGACCGACGCGCACAGGGCCGAGAAATCCTCGTCCGTCAGGAACTGTGCCACGCCGTCGACCACCTCGGTCTGTTGCTCCGCCAGCGCGTCGACCACCTCCTCGCGCAGCAGCGCGGCGCGGCGGTCGTCCATCTCGGCGAAGGCGGGCGTCACCCCGGCCTCAAGCGGAAACCGACGGAGCAGAGACGCACAGAAGGCATGGATCGTCTGGATCTTGAGGCCACCCGGCGTTTCGATCGCGCGGGCAAACAGGCGGCGCGCGCGGGCCAGGGTGTCGTTGTCGATCGCGCCCTCGATGCCCAGCTCGGACAGCGCCTTGCGCAGCGCGCCCTCCTCCAGCATGGCCCAGTCGCCAAGACGCTGGAACAGCCGGTTCTGCATCTCGCTCGCCGCGGCCTTGGTGTAGGTCAGACACAGGATCCGCTGTGGCTGGGCCCCCTGCAAAAGCAGCCGCGCCACCCGGTCGGTCAGCACCCGGGTCTTGCCCGACCCCGCGTTGGCCGATAGCCAGGTCGAAGCGCCGGGATCCGCCGCGCGGACCTGGCTTTCGCTTGCCTCGTTGCGGCTCATGCCCCGTCCTCCCCGACGTCCGAGGGCACGGCGGTATCGCTCAGATCCCATTCGCCGTAGCGGGCCAGGTGATCGTAATCCCCGGCGAAATCGTCGCGGAACATCGCCCGGCGCGCGACATAGCCCGTCTCGCGCCTCTGGTATCGGGCGATCAGCTTCTCCAGCCCCTCCCAGACCGTTCCGGTCAGCTCCGCGGTGATCTCGGTCACCTCTTCCCTCGGGTTGCTGCCAAGCCCAATGTAGGTGATCCGCGCCACCTCGGCCGGGCCAAGCGCGGCAAAGCCCGCGCGTTCGGCCATCGCGGCCTCCAGAAGCAGTTGCTTGTTGAACGCGGCCTGCTGTTTCTGGGTCGGGGGCGTGCCTGTCTTGTAGTCCAGAAGATGCAGGCGCCCATCGGGCAACACGTCGATTCGGTCGGGCTTGGCCGTCAGCGTGAACGGGCTCTGTTTCAGCGTGACAGAGCCTTTCTCCTCGATCAGTGCGGGTGTTCCGGGGCGCTGCGCCTCGCGCGCGATGAACCAGTCTGCGACCCGGTCGAGCCGCGCGCGCCACATCCGGCGGGTCGCGGGCCATGGGGTTTCCGTATTCAGCACGCGCTCGGTGATCTGCATCAGTCGGGCGCGGGCGTGATCCGGGGTCTCGCCAGGCTGGAGCGTGCGGAAATCTTCCAGGATCAGGTGCAGCACCGATCCCCTCAACCTCGGATCCGGTCCCGGCCGCAGCGGATCAAGCGGGCGCAGCCCGAGGATATGTTGCGCATAGATCGCGTAGGGGTCGCGGATCAGCGTCTGGATCCGCGTGACGGCAAGCTCGGTCGGACGGGCGGCGACCGGTGGCCGCGGGGCAGGGCGGGGCGCGGGGGGAACCGTCGTCCCCGCGGCATCCAGCGCGTCGGCAAGCGTCAGCCACGTTCGCCCGCGGTCCCGCATCTCGGCCAAAGCCTCCGGTCCGCCGCTTTCCTTCAGCCCGCCCAGAAGGTTCGTCAGCCGGTTGAGCCAGCGTGACGGCACCGTCTCGGCCTCGGCGTCGCGCAGGCTGCGCGACAGCACGACCTCGGGCGCCGCCACCGCGATCTGATAGTCATGCGCGGACAGCCCCACCTGCCTTTCGGGCAGCAATAGTGACGATTCCTTGCGCATCTGGCGGCTCAGCCACGGATCGGGCGCGGGCAGGGCGGGCCAGGTTCCATCGGTCAGCCCGCCGAGGATCACCAGCTCCGCCCCCTGTTCGCGCGCCTCGCGCGGCCCGTGGATCGCGATCAGGGGATGCGGCTCCACCGCCTCGCGCACGTCCCGCCGAGCCAACACCGAGGCAAAGAGATCGGCGTAATCTGCCGGGATCATTGCGCCGCCGTGGTCGGCCTCACGGGTCAACTCCTCCATCGCCAGAAGGGCGGCCTGCCCGGCTTCCTGCTCCCATAGCGCGCCGCCCCCGGTCCCGTCGGGGCCTTCGGCCAGGGCTTCGGCAATACGGCGGTGGTGGTCGAGGTGTTCGGCAAGCGGGCGCTTTCCCACCTCGGCCAGCCCGTCGATCAGTGACCCGAGCCAGGCCGCCCAGGGCTGATCGTCCGGCCGGGCGGCGGCCCAGGCGACAAGATCCTCCCCCAGCGGAAAGACGGGGCCATGACGACGCAGTGACAGCTCCAGCTCGCGCGTGGCCAGAAGGTGGGCCCCCCGCGCGGCGCCGGAATGCGTCAGCGGATGCTTCAGCAGCACGAGAAGCGCCTCGGCGGTCAGCTGCCGGCCGAACAGCCCCGCCACGTGGCGCAGGAAACGTCCGGGCGGCGACAGGCCCAGCGGTCGCCCGGCGCTGTCGTCGGGAAGAATGGCCCAGCGGCCAAGCGCGGCGGTGACCTGCCGCGTCAACTGCCTGTCAGGGGTTATCAGGCAGGCGCGCCGCCCTTCCTCCGCCGCGTGCCGCAGCCGCAGGGCGATTGCCAGTGCCTCGGCCCGGGGCGCGTGGGCCTCGATCAGCGTGACGTCGCGCATGGCCTCGGGCAGGGCGCTGAACGCCCGCCCCTCGCGCATCCACTGGTCGGTGACCGGGGCGGGCCTGAGCGAAAGCGAGATCAACCGGTTGCGCGCCGGTGCGGGGGCCACGGCATCGGCCCAATGCGTCACTGACCCGGCGGAAAACCCGATCAGATCCATCAGGCGGCGATAGCGGTATTGGGGATGATCCTCGGCCGTCAACGCGTCGGAAAGGCCATCCCACACCGGGGCGGGCATGTCGAAATCGAACGCGGGCAGGACCAGCGCGCCTTGCGGCAGCCCGGCCACGGCCTGCATGAACAGCGCCGTAGTGCCGCGCGACCCGGTCGAGCCCGCGACGATCACCGGGTGGTCCGGCGGGTCATCGCGCCAGCGCGCGGCCAGCGAAAGGGCGACCTTGCGGCGCAGTGCCTCGGGGTCGGGCGGCGCCTCGGCATCGGTGAAACGCGTGACGATGCGCAGAAAGTTCAGCGCCCGATCCCAGTGGCGGGCATGTTCGGCAAGGTCGAGCGCCTCGAGCGCGGCGATGCCCACGCCTTCGCCCTGCATCTCGTCCATCAGCGCGGCAAGGCTGTCGGCAAGATCGTAGATCGCGGCGCGCGGGGCGAGTTCCGGCGCGCGCGTCAGCAATCCATCGACAAGCTGCGCCAGTTCCAGCCGCCGACGCAGCGGTGGCACGGGGGCGGGCAGGCCGGGCAGGGGGACATCCTGCGCCAGGTCGGTGACGAGGCGCAGCCGGGGCAGCAGCAGCGCGCCTTCCTCGGACAGGATCTCCTGCACGCGGCGCTGCATCCGGCGGGTGTTGAGGTACAGCTCGACCCGGGCCATCGCCTCGGGCGGCTGACCCACCATCCGTGTTCTCAGGCCGCGCACGAGGTCACGAGCGAAATCGGTACCGGGAGGCGTGGCGAAGACGCGGGGAGCGGGTGAGGGCTCAAACATCGCCGGCCCCGGACAGAAGCTGCTCAGCTGTCGCGATGCCATCGGGCCGCCCGACATCGCACCACGAACCGTCATGAATCAGGCCGAAAAGCCGCCCCTCGGCGATCATCCGGTCCCACAGCAGGTTCATCGAGAACGCGGTTTCGGCGATCCCCGCCAACCCCTCGGTCCGCACGATCTGGGCACCGGAATAGATCGGCCCGGGGCCCCGCGACAGCTGCCCGTCCGGCGCAAGCAGAAAGTCGCCGCGCCCGGTATGGCCATTGGCGCGCGACGGGTCGATCAGCAGGAGAAGGGCATCCATCCGCGCGGGGTTCCAGGCGGCGCGCAACTCGGCCAGCGGGTTGGCGCCGGTCCAGACCGCATCGGTGTTGAGGGTCATCACCGGCCCCGGCCCCAGCAGCGGCAGGGCCGCGCGCAGCCCGCCGCCGGTTTCCAGAAGCACGGGTTCTTCCGACAGAAGGACATCGGGGCGGGGGGCGAGATGGGCGCGAATCTGCCCGGGCAGATAGTGCAGGTTGACCACCTTGCGCGGCACCCCGGCCGCATCGGCCAGGGCCAGCGCGTGGTCAAGCAGCGGGCGCCCCGCAACCTCGATCAGAGGCTTCGGACGGTCACGGGTCAGCGCGCCCATCCGAGTGCCCTTGCCGGCGGCGAACAACATTACGGCGTCGGGCATGCGGCGGCCAGTCCTTGCAGGTGCCCCGGGGTCGGTTCCGGGATCGTTTTCGTCACGAACGCGGCCAGATCTGCCAGTTCGGGATGCGCGAGGCAGCGTCGGGACAGGCCCCAGACGCGGGGGATCATGCCGAGGTAGCGGGTCTTTCCCGCGGTGCGCGCGAGGCGGGCGAAAAGGCCGACGATACGCAGGTTGCGCTGGGCGCCGAGCGCGGCGTAGGCCGCCGCGAAAGCCTGCCCATCGGCGCCCGTCGCCGCGGCGAAATGCGCGACCATCGCAGTCTCGACCGCGGGCGAGACGTCTCGGCGCGCGTCCTGCAGCAGCGAGACGAGGTCATAGGCCGGGTGACAGCGCATCGCCATCTGGAAATCGAGGAGCCCGACCCGCGCCAGCCCGCGGCGCCCGGGCAGCCAGAGCAGGTTCTCGGCGTGGTAGTCGCGCAGGATCATCGTGCCTGTCTCTGGCACCAGCCGCTCCAGCGCGGAGCGAACGTGGCCGACGAGCGGTGCCGGATCCGTTCGCGCGTAATCCTCGGCCAGAACAGAGACGTAATCCGCCATCATCGGCACGCCGTATTCAGGCAGGTTCGGCAGCGGTGGCACCGATTGCAGCCGCACGAGGACATCGGTGGCCGCGCGGTAGAGATCGGGTTCGAGGGCGGGCCTGGTGTCGAGAAGGCGAGCGAAGAGATCGTCGCCCAGATCCTCGAGCAGGAGGAAGCCGTGGACCGGATCCTCCGCCAGGATCGCGGGCGCCGAGAGGCCGAGGCTTTGGAGGTGCCGGGCCACGCGTGTGAAATCGGCAATCGGTTCGACCAGTCCGGGCGGCGCATCCATCAGCACGGCGGTGCTGCCGTCGGCGGCGACTAGGCGGCGGTAGCTGCGCGCCGAGGCGTCGCCGGCCAGTGGCCGGCTTTCGGCCGCGCCCCATCCGGTACGGACCACGAAGTCGCGGGCAAGGTCGTCACGGTCAGTCATCGGCGCGGCCCAGCTCCTGCAACAGTGCCGACCATCGGGCGGGGCCTTGCAGGACCAGTGCGCGGGCCTCCTCGTCCTCGGTACCGGAAAAGGTGAGGTGAAGGGCGTCTTCCGGCGCTTCCTCGCCCAGCCGGTCGGGCCATTCCACCAGGCAGATCGCGCTGTCGAATGCGGCGTCGAGGCCAAGCTCCATCACCTCAGACGGGTCGGTCAGGCGGTAGAGGTCGGCGTGCCAGATCTCCGCCCCGTCGGCGGTTTCGTAGGTCTGGACAAGGGTGAAGGTCGGCGAGGGAACGTCTTCCGGTTCGGCCAGAAGTGCCTGAATCAGCGCGCGCGCGAAGTGGGTCTTTCCGGCGCCGATCGGCCCCTCGAGCAGCAGCACGTCGCCCGGCTTCAGCGCGGGGGCGAGGCGGCGCGCCAGGGCGGCGGTTGCCTCGGGCGAGGGCAGGGCGAGGTGCTGCTTGTCTTGCATCGTCCCCGCAGTCTTACCGTGCCGCCAGCCACCTGCAAGCCCGATCCGGGCGGGTCACGCCCGCCGCTTGCGGGGGCTGGCGGCGCCGGCCTTCGGGGGCGTGGCCGCCGGCGCGGCCAGCGCGGTCGGCTCCGCCGCCCGGGCGACGAACCGGACAAGGGTTGCGCCCCCGGTCACCGGGGCACAATGACAAGTCAGGGCGCGTCCGTCCGTCAGCCGCAATTCGCCCGACCAGGGATCGCGCGGCCCGACGCGGCGGATGAAATCGGCCAGCCGGTCCCAGACCGGAGATGGCGCGCAAAGCTGCCGCCAACGGGCCAGCATGCCGGACAGATCGGCGCTGATCGGTGTCTCGGCGGCGCCGCAACCCCAGATACCGTCGCATGCCGCGTTGGAGACGATCAGCTGCCCCGCGGGAGAGAAGACCGCGATCGCCTCTTCCATCGCGTCGATGACGGCCTGACTAAGCTCCAGCTCCGCGCGGAACCGGCGTGTGAGGCTCATCTCGGCACTGATATCCTCGAACAGGAAGGCGACGGCGCCGTCGGGGTGGGGCCGCCCCGTGACGCGATAGGTGAGGCCCGAGGGCAGCGTCCAGGTTTCCTCGTACTGGCCCGAGGCCGCGGCCTTTTCCAGCGCGGCCAACTGATCGCGCCAGGTCTTGTAATCCTTGGGTTCCGGGATCGTGCGGCGGTCGCGCATCGCGTCGAGGAAATCGGGCAGCGTCGGCCGGGCGGACAGGAACTCGGGGCTGATCTGGGTCAGTTCGATCAACGCCGGATTGAACAGCACCAGCCGGCGTTGCCGGTCAAAGATGGCAAGGCCGATCGTGAGGTGCGCGAAGGTCTTGGTCAGCGTCTGGACAAAGCTGCGCAGGCTCGATTCCGCCTGAACTGCGGCGTCTGCAGGCAGGGCGAACACCAAGCGGCCGGCTTCCGCAGGCATCGCGCGACAGTCGAACCAGAGCGTCGTACCCTCCTTCGGCGTCCGCACCGACGCCCGCCGCGTGGCGCCCGGGGCCTGGCCATGTTCTGCCAGGTCAAGATCGGGAAAGAGCTGCGGCAGCGGCCAGCCGATATCCTCCTCGTCATCCTTCCGCGCCAGATCCAGATAGCGGCGGTTCGCCCAGATCACTGCGCGGTCCGGCGCCTCGCGCCAGACGAGGAAGGGGGCCTCCTCGACCGTTCCGCGCAGGTCGGACAATTCATCCTCCAGCGCGCGCTGGCTGATCGGGTCGAGCGTGGCGCCCGGCCCGGACCCGGCGGCGCGCGGATCGTGCAGGGAAAGCCGGGTCAGGCCGCCGCGCCATTCCGCCTTGAGGGTAAGTGGTCGGGGGCCCTGCGACATCAGCGTGACCCGGCCGCGTTCGGAAAGATCGGCGATATGATCCTCGATCCCGGGAAAGCGTGGCAGCAGGTACGACAGCAATCGTGACCAGTTGTCTTCCCCCTCGCCGGCGTTCAACAGCGCACGGGCGGGTCCGGTGGCGTCGATCATTTCCCTTTCGTCGAAGAGAAAGGTGATGCCTTCGGTCCGTTCGGTCAGCGCATCGGGGGAAAGCGCCGCCCGACTGGATGCAAAAGCGGACAGAATAACCAGTGAAGCGAAAGCGATCGCGAAGGAAACACCAACGATCACAATAAACTCTACCCAGCCACCATGTGACCAGTCGAAACCCATAAGCAGAGCCCCCCAGGGTAAAAACACCCTCTCTGAAAAACCTAAGGTTGACTAAGTTAACGAACAGTTAACACGAGGGCGAGTAGAAATCACCGCTTCTTCGTGCTGTGATGAGTTTGGAATGCGCGACAGGATCAGCCGGTGATCAGCACATTCTCGCCCAGCGGTCCGTCCCCGTCGGCGGCAATCCGGCCGCGCGGCCAGGTGACCGAAACGATGGCGCCCGACCGCGCGGGAATCCCGCTTTTCGGCGCGAACGGATCGGTGCCGTTGGCAAAGCTCAGTTCCGCGCCGGACCTTTCGAGAAGGGTTTTCGCAATGAAAAGACCAAGGCCCATGCCTTCGTATTCCGGCCTTTGATGGCGATCCTCGTCGCTTTGCCGCGACCGCACGAACGGGTCGCCGATCCGGGTGATCACCTGGGGCGGATAGCCGGCCCCGTCATCCGAGACCCGGATCGTGATCGCCCGGGCGGTCCATTCGCCTTCGACCCACACGGTCGAACGCGCGAAATCGACCGCGTTCTGGATGAAATTGCGCAGCCCGTGGATGATCTCGGGCTGCCGCAGGAGCGTGGGCTGCCGTTCGTCCCCGCCGGAGCCGGGATGAACGTTGAAGACGATCTCCTTGCCGCGGCCCATGTGCGGTTCTGCCGCCTCGCGTAGGAGCGCGGCCATCGGGGCGCGGCGCATGTGCAGGTCGTCCTTGCCGGCCTGGCCCATGGATCGCAGGATATCGCGGCAGCGGTCGGCCTGGTCGCGGATCAGGGCCACGTCCTCGGCCAGCGTGGGGCTGCCCTCAAGCTCGTCCATCAATTCGGAGCTGACCAGCTTGATCGTCGCAAGGGGTGTCCCCAGCTCATGCGCCGCGGCCGCCACGACGCCGCCGAGATCGGTAAGCTTCTGCGCCCGCGACAGAGCCATCTGCGTCGCGAGCAGGGCGTCCGACATCGACCGCATCTCGGTCGCGACGCGCCAGGAATAGAGCCCGAGAAACACGATCCCGATCACCGTTGCCAGCCAGAAACCGAAGGCGAAGACCGGTGGCACGTCAAGCTCCAGCCCGCCCTGAAGCACCAGCGGTACGTGGAACACCGCCAGGGCCGAGACCAGCGTAATCGCCACGGCGCCGAGGAACACGGTGGTGCGCAGTTGCAGCGTGCTGGCCGATATGGTGACCGGCGCCAGGATCAGTATCGCGAAGGGGTTGTTCATCCCCCCGGTCAGGAACAGCAGCAGCGCGAGCTGGCAGATGTCGAACAGCAACATCGCCATCGTCTGCACCTCTGTCAGTCGCAGCTTGCCGGGGAAGAGGAAGATCGCGCCAAGGTTCACCAGCACACCGGCCAGCACGGCCAGAAGGCACAGCCCCAGGTCGAGGTCGAGCCCGTAGAACTGGTGCGCGGCGAAGATCGCCAGCGCCTGCCCGGCCAGCGCCAGCCAGCGCAGCAGGATCAGCGTGCGTAGCCGAACCCAGTTCGACGGGGCGTCGCCGGTGAAGATATCGCGTCTGTGGTGTCTTGCGGGCATGTCTGTCGGCCGGGCTGGAAACGGGATGGGGCAGCGTGAAGCATTGTTAGTTGCCCCGTGATCGTGGATCAATGTCGCGAGGGGACGGAGGAGGAAAGGCATGACCCGGCAGAACGCAGTGTTTTCCGCCTTTGTCGTTTTCGTGGCGGTCATCGTCGTGGGCGTCGGCGGGTATCTCTATCTTCGCAGCCAGGCGGGCGGCGACCGGTTCGCGGCCTGCCGCGGCAGCGCGGTCGCCGGCAAGGCGGCGATCGGCGGGCCCTTCACCCTGACCGACGGCGACGGCAGGACTGTCAGCGACGAGGATGTCATCACCAAGCCCTCGCTGGTCTATTTCGGATATACCTTCTGTCCCGATGTCTGCCCCCTCGATAGTGCGCGCAACGCCGACGCCATCGACCTGCTGGACAAGCGCGGACTTGACGCGCAGGCGGTCTTCATCTCGATCGACCCGGGGCGCGACACCCCCGCGGTCGTCAAGGAGTTCGCGGCGAACTTCAGCCCCAAGATGATCGGGCTGACGGGCACGCCCGAGGAGGTGAAGGCGGCGTCGCGGGCCTACAAGACCTATTACAAGGTGCATTCTCCGCCCGCGGACGCGGCGCCGGGTACCAAAGCCTATGCTGATTGGCAGAAATACTACCTCGTCGACCATTCGACATTTACCTATCTGGTGCTCCCCCGCGCGGGCTTTGTCGACTTTTTCAAGCGCGAGGATACGCCGCAGCAGATCGCCGACCGGGTCGCCTGTTTCGTGGGTGCCGCGAAGGCAAATTGACGCTCGGGGCGCTTGGCCATAGAAAGGGCCGCAAACGCGCGAATTTCCGGGGGATTTCATGGCGGACGACGACGACCTGACGGCCGAACTGGGCCAGGACCGCTCGCTCTTGCTTGTCGACGACGACGAACCTTTCGTCAAGCGGCTGGCACGCGCCATGGAAAAGCGTGGCTTTGCCGTCGAGACGGCGGAAAGCGTGGCAGGGGGCAAGGCAATCGCCACCAGCCGGCCGCCAGCCTACGCGGTGATCGACCTGCGGCTTGAGGATGGCAATGGGCTCGACGTGGTCGAGGTGCTGCGCGAGAAACGCCCCGACGCGCGCATCGTTGTGCTGACCGGATATGGCGCGATCGCCACGGCTGTCGCGGCGGTGAAGATCGGCGCGACCGACTACCTGTCGAAGCCCGCCGACGCCAATGACATCGTCAATGCGCTGCTGGCGCGGACCGACGAATTGCCGGCCCCGCCGGAAAATCCGATGTCGGCTGACAGGGTGCGTTGGGAACATATCCAGCGTGTCTATGAATTGTGCGACCGCAACGTTTCGGAAACCGCGCGGCGGCTGAATATGCACCGCCGCACGCTGCAGCGCATTCTGGCAAAACGCAGTCCGCGCTGATTTCCTCCTACCGAATTCCACCGTCATGGACATTTGAGCTATTCTGAACAAGAATAGGTTAACTTGTATATATCGCTTGACTTTATTGATGTGGAGAGCGAGGAAGCTGCGGAAAAGCACTGGAGGCTAGATTGTCGACTGATTTGAACAACCTTTCCTTGAAAGAGCTTAAAGAGTTGCAATCGAAAGTCGCGAAAGCGATTGCGAGTTACGAGGAACGCCAGAAAAAAGATGCCATTGCGCAGCTTGAAGAAAAGGCGCGCGAGATGGGCTTTTCCCTAGCCGAATTGACCGGGACCCAGGTCGGAACCAAGCGCAAGCGCAGCGTTTCGGCGCCGAAATACGCCAATCCGGCGGATCCGACGGAAACCTGGACCGGTCGCGGCCGCAAGCCGAACTGGATGATCGAGGCGCTGAAAGCGGGCAAATCGCCCGACGACCTGCTGATCTGAATAGACCGACTTACCGCCCGTCCATCGCCGCGATCAGTGCGGCATGACGGGCGGTGTAGTCGGTGCGCACCTCCCGCGGGGGGCGCAGGCGGATCTCCAGCCCGGCCTTGAGGGCCTCTGGCACCCGTCCAAAGAACTTGTCCGCCTCTGCAGCGGAAAAGCCCGCGATCTGCGTGGCTTCCAGCCAGGCCGATACCTTGTCGGCCGCCTTGATCGCCTTCTTCACTGTCTTCGGCAATGCGGCAGGCAGGCCAAAGCGGATGTGCACTGCCGCGGTCAACCGCTGGTCCAGCTCGCCGTAGGCAGGGCCCACCGAAGCCTTCACCGGGCTGATCATGTCACCGATCACGTATTCCGGCGCATCGTGCAGCAGCGCCGCCAGCCGCCATTTCACTGGCGCCTGGGGATTGGCGCGGCCAAAGATCTCCTCGACCAGCAGCGAATGCTCGGCCACGGAATAAGGCCAGTCCCCCACCGTCTGCCCGTTCCAGCGCGCGACGAAGGCAAGGCCGTGGGCGATGTCCTCGATCTCGATATCCACTGGCGTCGGGTCCAGCAGATCAAGTCGACGCCCGGAAAGCATGCGTTGCCATGCCCGTGTCTGCTTCATTCTTGTGCGCTCCGTCAGGTCGGGGGGTATGGCCCGGGGGGCCAGCCATTGTTCATTTCCCCCCCGGATGGTATTCGACCGCCAACCGAAGGTTCAAGGAGCACACCCATGCCGAAAGATTACATCGTCAAGGACATCGCGCTGGCTGACTACGGCCGCAAGGAGCTCGACATCGCCGAGACGGAGATGCCGGGTCTGATGGCCCTGCGCGAGGAATTCGGCAGCTCGAAGCCCCTCAAGGGCGCGCGCATCGCGGGTTCCCTGCACATGACGATCCAGACCGCCGTGCTGATCGAGACGCTGACCGCGCTGGGCGCCGATGTGCGCTGGGCCTCGTGCAACATCTTCTCGACCCAGGACCACGCCGCCGCGGCGATCGCCGAGGGCGGTACCCCGGTCTTCGCCATCAAGGGCGAGAGCCTTGAGGATTACTGGTCCTACACCGACAAGATCTTCCAGTTCGAGGGTGGCACCTGCAACATGATCCTCGACGACGGCGGAGACGCCACGATGTACATCCTGCTGGGTGCGCGCGTCGAAGCCGGTGAAAAGGATCTGATCGAGACGCCGACCTCCGAGGAGGAAACCTTCCTCTTCGCGCAGATCAAGAAGCGCCTTGCCGAAACCCCCGGCTGGTTCACCAAGCAGCGCGACGCGATCATGGGTGTTTCCGAGGAAACCACCACCGGCGTGCACCGCCTCTATGACCTGCACAAGAAGGGCCTGCTGCCCTTCCCGGCGATCAACGTGAACGACAGCGTCACCAAGTCGAAGTTCGACAACAAGTACGGCTGCAAGGAATCGCTGGTCGACGGCATCCGCCGCGCGACCGACGTGATGATGGCCGGCAAGGTCGCGGTGGTCTGCGGCTATGGTGACGTGGGCAAAGGGTCGGCCGCGTCGCTGCGCGGCGCCGGCGCCCGCGTGAAGGTGACCGAGGTCGATCCGATCTGCGCCCTGCAGGCCGCGATGGACGGGTTCGAGGTCGTGACGCTGGAAGACGTCGTCAAGGATGCCGACATCTTCATCACCACCACCGGCAACAAGGACGTCATCCGCATCGAGCATATGCGCGCGATGAAGGACATGGCGATCGTCGGCAACATCGGCCATTTCGACAACGAGATCCAGGTCGCCCAGCTGAAGAACCACAAGTGGACCAACATCAAGGACCAGGTGGACATGATCGAGATGCCCTCGGGCGCCCGCATCATCCTGCTGTCCGAAGGCCGCCTGCTGAACCTCGGCAACGCCACGGGCCACCCGTCCTTCGTGATGTCGGCCTCGTTCACCAACCAGGTGCTGGCGCAGATCGAGCTGTATACCAAGGGCGATGATTATGCCCCGGGCGTCTACATCCTGCCCAAGCATCTGGACGAAAAGGTCGCGCGCCTGCACCTCGCGAAGATCGGCGTGAAGCTGACCCAACTGCAGCCTGAGCAGGCCGCCTACATCGGCGTCACTGTCGAGGGTCCGTTCAAGTCGGAACATTACCGCTACTGATCGCGCGGCCACTGGCCCCTTGATCGTCTGATGACCCCGGAGGGGCGGCACAACTGCCGCCCCTTCTGCCTTTCGCGGTACTCTCCTCCTGCACGCTTTTCTTCTTGGTTCCCTCGGGGCTTGGGCTTACGCTTCGATCAGCCTGAGGGCAGTGAAGCCCCGCAAACGGGGACAGTGGGAGAGACGACATGAGCAAACGTGACGAACTGATCGCCAAGTATGCCGACGATCTGAAGACCAAGTGCGGCATGACCCCCGACATGGACCTGCTGACCAAGGTCACGATCGGCTGCGGCCCGACCATCTACAACGCCGACAGCTCCACCGTCGCGGGTTCGGACAGCGCCGAACTTGAGACCGTCAAGAACAACTTCCTCGTCAAGAAGCTGGGCCTCGCCGATGGCCCGCAGCTGATGGACGCGCTCAACGCCGTCATCGACACCTATGGCCGGTCGGAGCGCAACAAGTACCGCGCCGTCGTCTATTACATGCTGGTCAAGCACTTCAACAAGGAGTCGGTCTACGGCTGACCCTCGCGCCGGGCGCCTGCACTGCCGCGGGCGCCCATGCTTAACGCCTCATTAAGCTAACCTGTTCTTTTTGAATGATTTTTCGGAACGTGAGGCTTGCGTCTCGCGGCCGGTCGCGATATACACATCGCATCGGGCCAGAATGGCCGGACCCAGAATTTCACGCGTGGTGCAGGGGTGTACCAGGGTGGCAAGGGGTTCCGGTCGGGGCGGCCGGGACCCCTTGTTTTATGTCTCCGGCAATTGCCTACAGCCCGCCCATCTTGCAGATCAGCGCCCATTCCGCATCGCTCACCGGCTGCACCGACAGGCGCGAATTGTTCACCAGCACCATCTCCGCCAACTCCGGCTCGGCCTTGCAATCATCCAGGCTCACCGGCGTGGGCAGCGGTTTCACCGCCTTGATGTCCACGCATTCCCAACGCGGATCGTCGGTGGTGCTGTCGGGATGCGCCTCCGAGCAGACTTCGACGATGCCGACGATCTCCTTGCCCTGGTTCGAATGGTAGAAGAACCCCTGGTCGCCCAGCTTCATCGCCCGCATGTTGTTGCGGGCCTGGTAATTGCGCACGCCATCCCATTGCTCGCCGGCCTCGCCCTTCGCGACCTGGGCGTCCCAGCCCCAGGTGTCGGGCTCCGACTTGAACAACCAGTGCGCCATCAGCCGATCACCTTCTTCCATTCCTGCACGCTCACCTCGGCGAACAGCCCGGCCTTGGCATAGGGATCGCCGGCGGCCCAGTCCCTGGCAGCGGCCAGGCTGTCGGCCTCGATCAGCAGCAGGCTTCCGCACATCTCCCCCTCGGGGCTGACGAAGGGACCGGCCAGCGTGACGGCGGAGGACTCGTTGAGATAGGCGAGGTGCCGATCGCGCGTGGCCTTGCGGATGTCGAGCGCGCCGGGCTTGTCGCGGCAGATCACGGCATAGGTCGTCATGTCATTCCTCCTTGAGGGGTCGTGTCAAAAGGCTCTCGGCCGCCTGTTCAAGCGTGATACGTTGGTCCAGAAGCGCGGCGATCATCGCGGTCACCGGCATCTCGACGCCCCGCTCCCGCGCCAGCCGGGCCATCGCCCGCGCCGTCGCCGCCCCCTCGACCGTAACCGAGGGATCGAACTCCTCGCCCCGCCCCAGCGCATGCCCGAAGCGGAAGTTGCGCGACTGGTCTGAGGTGCAAGTGAGCACGAGGTCGCCCAGCCCGGACAGGCCGGCCAGCGTCTCGGGGCTGCCCCCAAGCGCTGCGGCCATCCTGGCCATCTCGGCATAGCCCCGCGTCATCAGCGCGGCACGGGCGCTGTCGCCAAGGCCCGCGCCGATGATCATGCCGGCGGCGATGGCGATCACGTTCTTCAGTGCCCCGCCCAGCTCGGCCCCGATCACATCGGTGGTGCGGTAAAGCCGCAGAACCGGTGTAGAAAGCACTTTCTGCAGCCGCGCGCCTTCCGCCGCGTCGGCGCACGCCAGCGTCAGCGCGGTGGGAAGGCCCCGCGCGATGTCGGCGGCAAAGCTCGGCCCGGTCAGCATCGCCGGCACCGCGCCGGGTGCAAGCCGGCCGATAAGCGTGGCCGGCCCCTCCAACGTGGTCAGGTCGATCCCCTTGCAGCAGGCCACGAGCACGCCTCGGCCAAGCCCGGGATTGGCGGCAAGAAACCCGCCCAGCTGTTGCATCGGCACCGACAGGAGGATCGGGGCACCTTCGGGAAGATCCGCGATTTCCGCCGTGACAGTCACGTTTTCCGGCAGATCCACGCCGGGCAGTCGCGCCGCGTTCTGCCGGCTCGCGGCGATCCTGGCGACCGCGTCGGCATCGCGGCTCCAGAGCGTGACCTCGGGCCCGTTGCGCGCCAGCGCGACCGCCAGCGCGGTGCCGAACGCGCCGGCCCCGACAATGCCGACCGCGCTCATGCCTTAGCGCCCTTCTTGCCCGATCCGATCAGCGCGGGGCGGCTGCGGTCCAGCGGCCAGCGGGGACGCGCCGCAAGGTCCATCCCGTCGCGCCGTCCTGCACGGAAGAGTTCCACCCCCGCCCAGGCGATCATCGCCGCATTGTCGGTACAAAGCCGCAGCGGCGGCGCGACGAACCGCGCGCCGGCCCCGGCCGAAACCTTTTCGAGTGCGTCACGGATCGTCGCGTTCGCGGCCACCCCGCCTGCCACGGCGAAGGCGGGCGCCGCGGGCGCTTCGGCCATGTAGAGCGCAAGCGCCCGGCGTGACTTTGCCGCGATCACGTCGGTTACCGCGGCCTGGAAGCTGGCGCAAAGATCGGCGCGGTCGGCCCGCGTCAGCCCGCCCTTTTCCGCAACCAGCGCGTCGCGCGCCCGCAGCAGGGCCGTCTTCAGCCCCGAGAAGGAAAAGTCGCAACCCGGCCGGTCCAGCAGGGGCCGGGGCAGGGCGAACCGCGCCGGATCGCCCGCGCGCGCCTCTGCCTCGACGGCAGGCCCACCGGGCTGCGGCAGGCCCAGGATCTTGGCCGCCTTGTCGAAGGCCTCGCCGGGCGCATCGTCGATCGTTCCGCCGATCCGGCTGAATTCGTCACTGTTTCGCACGATCAGGAACTGGCAATGCCCGCCGGAGACCAACAGCATGAGATAGGGAAATTGAAGCCCGTCCGTCAGCCGCGGCGTCAGCGCGTGCCCGGCCAGATGGTTCACCCCGATCAACGGCAGACCGGCGCCCGCCGCGATCCCCTTCGCGCACATCACCCCGGAGAGCACGCCGCCGATCAGCCCCGGCCCCGCGGTCACCGCGACAGCGTCGAAGGCCGACAAGCCGACCCCGGCTTCCACCAGCGCCTCCTCGACACAGAGGTCGATCTTTTCGGCATGGGCCCGCGCCGCGATCTCGGGCACGACGCCGCCGAAGGGCGCATGCAGTGCCGTCTGCCCGGCGACCACCGAAGACAGGATCTCGGCGCTGCCATCGGTCCGTGCGCGCACCACGGCCGCGCCGGTATCGTCGCACGAGGATTCGAGGCCGAGGAGAAGGAGGTCTTTCATTGCCGGGCCGGATCGGGAAAGCTGCACAGCAGGTAGCATCCGGACCCGCCCGAAACAATGGCCCCCACCATTCTCCTGACCCGTCCCGCCGCGCAATCGGCCCGCTTCGCGAAGGCGTTGCACGATCGGTTTGGCCCCGTGCCCGTGGTCATGGCCCGGCTGACCGAGACACGTTTCCTTGACACTCCGCTGCCGGATCGGCCCCAGGGCGTGATCTTCACTTCGGAAACCGGTGTCCGCGCCCTGCACCGTCTTGCGCCGGATCTTGGCGGTGCGGCGTGGTGCGTGGGCGACCGTACCGCCGAGATCGCGACCGAAGCGGGGTTTGCCGCCGTCAGCGCCCATGGCGACGCCGCGGCGTTGATCGCGATGATCCGCGCTTCGGGCGTCCGGGGGCCGCTCCTGCATGCGCGGGGCCGACACAGCCGCGGGGAGGTGGCAGAAACCCTGACCTCTGCCGGGATCGAGACACATTCGGTCATCCTCTACGATCAGGCGGAGTGCCCGCTTGGGGAGGAGGGACAGGCAGTTCTGGGCGGAAAGGCGCCGGTGCTCCTGCCGATATTCTCGCCCCGGACGGCGCGCCTTCTGGTGGCGCAGGCGGCGGGGGCGCAGGCGCCGCTTCATGTCGTTGCGCTCAGCCAGGCTGTGGCCGAGGGGGTAAGCGGACTGCCGGCCGAGACGCTGACCATTGCCTCCCGCCCCGACGCGCAAGCGATGATCGACGCCCTGGCGCAGCGGTTGGCCGCAGTTCGCCCGGCTTGAGGGTCGCGCTGCCGCAGTCTACAGTCGGGCGAGGCGGGGCGGCCGACAAGGCCCTGCAAGTCAGGAGGGATGCAGATGGCGGGCCGTAAGACGCCGAAAGATAACGCAACGTCCGCCGAGGCGCCTGAGACGACTCCTGACACCGCAGAGACCGCGAAGACCCCCGCGACCGAACCTGAAAAGACCCTTTCCGAAGGTGCGACGCCGCCCCCCGAACCGGAGGAGGACGCGGCGTCCGAGCCGATGGAAGAGCCCGCTATCGAGTCCCGCGAGCCGACCGGGGCCACCGATCCGACGGAGCTGCCGGACGAGGGGACCGGGCCTGCCGTCTCCGACGACGTCCCGCCCGAAGATCTGCCGCCCGAAGATCCGCCAGTCGAAGAGCGTCCCGCGCCCGAGGCGCCGGCGCCCGTGGTGGTGAAGCGCGGGCCCGGCTTCGTACCGCTGTTCTTTGGCGGGGTGGTCGCCGCCGCTCTGGGCTTTGGTGCCGGGCAATACGTCAACAAGGGCTGGCCCTTCGCCGCACGCAACGATGCGACTGCGCAACTCAAGTCCACGCTGGACCGCCAGCAGAAGGACATCGCTGCGCTGCAACAGAAGCTTGACCAGACCGCGAAGGCCGCGGCGGACGCCTCGGCCCGTGCCGGGAAGCTGGACAGCGATCTTGGCAAGCGGCTCGACGACCAGAAGAAGACCTTTGCCGCGGGGATCCAGACGAACACCCTTGCGATTTCCGAGCTGAAGAGTGGCCTGTCCGGCATCAAGACCCAGGCCAGCAGCGCGCAGGGCACCCTGCCCAAGGCGACGCAGGACGAGATCGGGCAGCTTGAACAGCGCGTGAACAAGCTGGAGACCGACGTTCAGAACCGGCTCGACGCCGCGCGCAAGTCGGCGGACGAGGAAAAGGCCAGGGCCGAGGCCGAGGCCAAGCTGGCCCGTGAACGGGCCGCCGTCACCCAGATCGAGGCGGCGCTGAATGCAGGTGGCGGCTATGCCGATGCCGTGTCGGTGCTGAGCGCCGGGGGGGTCGACGTGCCCGAGGCCCTTTCGGGTACGGCGCAGAACGGGGTACCGACGATGGCGGCGCTGCGGCAGGCCTTCGATCCGGCCGCGCGCGACGCGCTGACGGCCTCCGTCCGCGGCAAGGTGAATGGCGGGGTCTGGGATCGGGTGACCGCCTTCCTGCAGGTTCAGACCGGGGCCAGGTCATTGACGCCACGGCAAGGCGACAGCCCCGACGCCGTGCTCTCGCGCGCCCGTGCAGACGTTGAAAAGGGCGATCTTTCCGCAGCGATAGAGACGATCAAATCGCTGCCCGAACCGGGGCAGCAGGCGATGTCGGACTGGGTCAAGCGGGTCCAGACCCGCCTCAAGGCTCAGGCCGCGGCCAGGAAGATCGGCGCCGCGCTCGCCAACCAGCCGAACGGCAAGTGAGGGGACAGTCATGCTCTGGTCGCTAATCAAGGTTCTGCTCTTCGTCGCCGTGATCGCCGCGCTCACCATGGGTGCCGGCATGCTGATGGACATGGGCGGCGGCCTTCGGCTCGCCATCGGCGGCTGGGAGTTCTCGCTCGGTCCGCTGCAGGCGGTGATCGCCGTGATCCTGCTGATGGCGGTGCTCTGGCTGGTGATCAAACTGGTCGGCCTTCTGGTCGCCGTGCTGCGCTTTCTCAACGGTGATGAAACCGCGGTCAGCCGCTATTTCGACCGCAACCGCGAGCGGAAGGGATATGACGCGCTGTCCGACGGCTACATGGCGCTTGCCTCCGGCGAGGGGCGACTGGCCATGATCAAGGCGCAGCGGGCGGAAAAGCTTCTGGGCCGGCCGGAGCTGACCAACCTGATCACCGCGCAGGCGGCCGAGATGGTGGGCGATACCAAGAAGGCCGAAGCCGTCTACAAGGACCTGCTGACCGACGACCGCAGCCGCTTCGTCGGTATCCGCGGGATCATGAAGCAGAAGCTGGCCGAGGGCGATACCGAGACTGCCAAGGCGCTGGCGGAAAAGGCCTTTGCGCTGAAACCGCGCCACGCCGAGACGCAGGATATCCTGCTGGAGCTGCAGGCGCGGCAGGGCGACTGGACCGGCGCGCGCGCCACCCTCAGCGCCAAGGCCCGCTCGGGCTACCTGCCGCGCGACGTGCACCGTAGGCGCGACGCCGTCCTGGCCCTGCAGGAGGCGAAGGATATCCTCGACAGCGGCAAGTCGATCGAGGCGCGCGAGGCGGCGATCGCGGCCAACCGCAAGTCGCCCGACCTGATCCCCGCCGCCGCGATGGCCGCACGCGGCTACATCGCGGACGGCAAGCCGAAATACGCGACCCGCGTGCTGCGCAAGACCTGGGAGGTCAGCCCGCACCCCGACCTTGCCGCCGCCTTCGCCGAGATCGCGCCGGACGAGACCCCGGCCGAGCGGCTCAAGCGGTTCCGCACGCTGACCTCGGTACACCCCGACGACCCCGAAACCCGGATGCTGCTGGCGGAGCTTGAGATCGCGGCCGAAGATTTCCCTGCGGCACGCCGGGCGTTGGGTGACCTTGTCGAGACCAGGCCCACGGCCCGCGCCCTGACCATCATGGCGGCGATCGAGCGTGGCGAAGGTTCCGACGACGCGGTGGTCCGCGGTTGGCTGACCCGGGCGCTGACTGCGCCGCGCGGCCCGCACTGGGTCTGCGATACCTGCCAGGCGGTACATACGTCATGGGGGCCGGTCTGCGAGAATTGCGGCGGTTTCGACACGCTTTCGTGGCGTGAGCCGCCGGTCTCCAGCGGTCCGAGCGCGACGCAGACCGAGATGCTGCCGCTGATCGTCGGCGCCCCCGGCAGCCGCGCGCCGGAGGCTGCGGAAACGCCAGAGCCGCCGCCGGAGGCAGAGGTCGAAGATGCCGAGGTGATCGCCGAACCGACATCCGGGGAGGCTGCCGAAGATCCCCCCCGGCGGGCGGCAAATTAGGGCTACACACCCCGCAAAGATGGTGCTATCAGGCGCGCCACCGGGGTTGATCAATCGCGTCTGCGACGCGCGTGTCCTTCCCGGATCGAGAAGGATGCCGGTGTAGCTCAGCTGGTAGAGCACGTCATTCGTAATGCGAAAACCTCGGCAACACTCGGTGGCGTTTCGCCGTAAAACCTCAACAAAATAAGGTACTTGACCAATTCTCGGTTGGGTTTGATTCCGGTTAGAACGTATCGTGAACCTTGCAACAGCACGCCCATTGCAAGGAAACGGTCATGCCACAGATCAAGTTCACCGACACAGCAATCGCCAAGCTTAAGACAGACAAGACCACCTGGTTCACGGACCCCAGTGTGAAGGGCCTCCGGCTCTGCGTCACCGGGCCGGGGGTGAAGACTTGGTATGCCGTGAAGTGGGACTCGCAAGCGAACAAGACCCGCCAGATCAAGCTCGCGCAGTGGGCCGACAGAGGTACGCATACGCGCTGGGCGAAGGGTCAGGTTGGCAAGGTCATCCTGGATATTGTGGAGGGCAAGGCCAAGACACGGGCCGAGCGAGTCATCGACAAACCCAACTCGTTGCCGACCTTCCAGGACGCCTTGGAACTCATGATCGAGCGGAAATCGGGCGCTCGGGCTTCTGGCAAACGCTCGATGGCCGATTCGACCATTCGCGACTATCGCGGCTCGTTTAAGAAACACCTCGGTAGCTGGGCGCATATCACGGTTGACGAGTTGCCAGTGTATGAAATTGCCTCCTACCTGAACGATCTTCAGGCGGAGAAGCCGGAGGCTGCGGCGCGCGCAGCGGCCGTCGCAGGCTCAGTTATTCGCTTCATCGGGCGCGTGGCGTCTCGCGACCTCCCGGTGCCACAACTGGTCGATCCGACGAAGCACAAGAGCAGGGTTGAGACCTCGCGGTTGGACATGTCTGTGCCACTGGCCGACCGGTGGGCAGATATTCAGCGGGTGGAGAATGCCCACAAGCGACTTGCCTTAATGCTGACCGTCTATACGGGCATCCGTGGCCGCCCCCTTCGTGAACTCACCTGGGACCGGGTGCGAGAGGTTGTGCTTGCAGACGGCAGGACCGTGACCGCGCTGCTGTTGGACAAGCCGATCAAACGGCGCCCAGAGGACCGCGAGATCGTCCTGGCCGACGATGCCGCACGTATCATCGGGAAGCTCCGCGAGATTCGCGCAGATGACTGCCAATGGGTATTTCCCTCCCGGCGTAAAATGGATGGCACGCGCGGCTGCCTCGATGCCATCGACAAGTTCGGTACCACGAATGCAGGTGATCTTCGGCACTACTGGATGACCATTGCCCGTGGGGTGGCGAAATTGCACGTCCAGAAATGGCTCGGCCTGCACACGATGAAAAGTGCAGAATTTGGCATGATCGGCCACTACGGGGTCGCAACGCCGGACGAGCAGTACGCCGGAGCAAATGCCATCGCCTCCGCAATCAACGCTCAGATCAAGCGCGGCCCCGCCAACGTGGTCAACCTCAAGCAGGCTAGCGCCTAAGGCGAAGAATCAGGCGTTACCTTCTAATGTTGTTGAAATTCGCCAAGGCTCCGCCTAGCTTGATCATAGCAACGGATTAGCAACGGACGCGGTGCGGCAAGGCCGACCTATCCCCTGAGGGGGAAGCGAGGCCCGCGACAGCAACGCAGAGACAATCGCCCCTCGGGGCTAGAACCTGCAACCGGAGCTTTTCCATGACAATCGAAATGATTGGTCAGCAGCTTGCTGACCTGCACCGTGACCTTGTCAGGTCACATCCCCCTGAGGTGATGACGCCGCCCGAGGCGGCGGAATACATCGGGGTAACGACTGAAACCCTCTTCCGCTGGCGTAAGGATGGCTGTGGCCCGAAGTTCAGCCAGCCCAATCCGCGCATTGTCCGCTATCTGCGCGACGACCTGGTCACTTTCCTCAAGGAGTACCGGGCATGAGCGGGCGCAATAAGGAAAAAGACCTGGCTGTGCTCGATGAGTCGGTCGCGAAGGACCTCGTGAAGTTCAGTCGTGGTTCGAAGCAGCGAGTTGTCGACTTCTGTAATCAGGATCTCGCTAACGATGATAGCGAGGTGCTCGACGAGCAGAAGAACTACTCGTCGTGGAATCGCGCGCTCAATTGCCAGGAAGTGTGGGAAGGGCTTATCGAGTCGCTCGATGACCTCTGGTCTAGCCAAATCGCCCGGCCATTCGATTATATCGAGGAACCCGGTGACGACCTGCGCGGCTATATGAAGAACTTCGCGTCAGCTGACTGGTGGTTCGACACGCTGAAACCCGATATGTCGCCCTCGACGTTCAGGGCGTGGTTCTCGGGCCGCTCGGCTTCGGACAAGAAGATTGCGGCACTCCGCGAGCGCTTCGACGACTGGTGGACCCGCATGGCGGCGGCGCTTGACGGCGCGCGCGATTATACAAAATGGGCTCAGGCCTTCCGGAAGGACGGCCCGAGCGGTGTATTCGAAATCTGGGAGAAGGACGCGAAGGAGCCGCGCCGCTGGAACCAAAGGGGCCTCGACCAGATACTCTACCGACTCGTCGTCGAAGACCGGGTGGTCACGAAGGCGGAGGCACGTTCGCTCGTCGAAGAGAAATTCAAGCGCTACTACTGCGGGCGTCTGACTATGATCGACCCCTCTGACCCCAAAGATCCGTTCGCGTGGCTCGACTGGGCTGGGGATTACGCCCGCGAGACGTGTCTGTGGGAGATCGAGGAACGCCTTGATGAGATCTTCGACAACGACTTCCCGCTGGCAACGCCCTCTCTGCCGCCGAATGGTAAATGGGAGCGAGTGCTGTCGAGTGAGGGGCAGTGGGGCGGCTTCGCCGAGGAAGAGGGCACGTCCGTTCAGAATAGCGAACTCTGGGGTCTCTGGTACCGTCAGGAGACCGTGCAGGTATGGAACCGCGATAGCGTTGGCTATGAGTCCAACGAGTCGAGGATTCTGCAGGTGTCCGAGGATGGCAAGCACTGGCGGGAACCTGACGAGCGCGAAGCCCAGGGATGGCTGTCGGGCACGACGGCGTTCCTGGAGGCACTGGTGCAGGGTAAAGATACCAGCTCGCCGTATTACCAGGAACGCGAGCTGCACCGGTGGGCGAAGCGCATGGCGCATGACCCCAGCAATCTCAAGTACCTCCTCAAGCGGCTGAAAGATGCGCCGGATGAAATCGATGAGAGGGCCAAGAAGCGGCTGGAGAGGGAAGTCGAACTGGTGAAGCAGTATCTCTAGGCTGCCTGAGCGCAGGTAGGGAGGTCGAGCGCCGCGATGACTTCGCGGCGCTCGTCTGCCGTCGTTACGGGCGCGAGCCACTGCTTGATGACGTAGATCGGTTCGCCATGGGCTTTGAGCAGTTGAGCGTGGGCCAGAATGTTGGGCATTGGTCAGACTCCGTTATCAGTTGGTAGCCTAATTATATCGCCTGGGGCATGTGGACCTAACCGAGATCAAAGGTGGCAATGCCAGCATCTGAGGTCCAGGGGTGCCGGTCGGCGTAGCTCGTTGCCAGTAAAGTTGCTCGTCCTGCTGCGTCGCTACTATGCGCACGCGCGCACGTGCATAATAAAATGATGATGACAGTTCTGATGTGCTGGCATGGCCGATTGATAACATCATTTTATTATGCACGTGCGTGTGCGCGCGACATACGCAAACGGCTCGCCACAGAGCGCACAGAAATCCGCCCCATCTTGGATTTCTGTTCAGATACGCATAGATAATGCGTAGGTCTATACAAACAACCTATTGATATTTAACATAAATCCTGGATATCTGCCTTGCAACGCGTCGGACGTTGCAAGACTGACCTCAGTTCTGCACCTCGCGACCCCTCCAACACCGCAGTCATCGGTCTTCCTGCTCAACATCCGCGCTGTCGCAGGCCACTTAGCACTGCAACCGCGCCAACGCGCCTCAGAGCGCGGCGCTAAGGCGGTGTCTTAGCTTTGGAGGTATGCTGACGCCCAAACGTGCGCTTGCCGCCTTAGCGCCGCGCTGCTGCGACGTTCTGAAACGACGGCAATTGCTTGGTCGTTCCCACCGACCGCTTCTCCACCTCGTTTTCCCTGGCGACACCTTCTAATCTGCTTTCGTTCCTGATGTGTTCTTCCGAAAATCAAGCTGCACGCGGGCTTACCGGTCGGCTGCCGCGCGCATGACGACCAAGCAGCCGCCCAACTGCCACAGGAGAATCACAGTGAAAGTTTACATCGAAGGCCAAGGTGAACGTGACTGCACGATCACGACTACCACCAACTCGTCGCGCAGCTTCCTGCCTGTCCCGCTGCCGAAGGAGTGTATGCTGGAAGTGATCCGTGCCACGCTCATGAACCCCGACGCGCAGCAGACCGTCTACCTGGGCGCCTCGGTCAGGCACGTGCCCGATGGCATCACCGTCGAATACAAGAACGGCAAGATGCACATTCCTTACCCGCTCGTCTTCCCCCTGATCATGCAGGACGCTTGACCATGGCCGAGCGGATCCATCATCGCACCTACGACGTGCGTGCGGCCCAGGTCGAGAAAGTCCTGGACGCCCTTGACGGGGAAGAGCAGGTCAAGCGCCAGGGGCAGGTTTACTTGCCCCAACCCTCCGGCATGTCCGTGGCGGACTATTCGGCCTATCTCGCTCGCGCACACTACTTCCCTGTGGCTGAGCGCACGCTCCGCGGCCTGACAGGTCTAGCCCTCGCCCATGACCCCCAGATCAAGCTGCCAACGGCACTCGTGCCCATGATCGAGAACGCGACCTTCCGTGGTGACTCCCTGGATGTGCTGGTCGAGAAGATCCTGCACGACACTCTTTCGGTGGGCCAAATCGCGCTGTTGCTCGACTACCCGACGAGCGGCGCGGCCGCGTTCTCGGCTCCCTACATCTCTGTCTTCACGGCCTCGACAATCCTGGACTACCGCGAGGCCGTCGTGGAGGGCCGCTCGCGCCTTGTCATGGTTCGACTCGCGGAAGACGACGACTTCGACGACGAGGTGGAGCGACACCTTCTGCTGACCCTGACCGATGGCATCTATACGGTTCAGCGCTTCGAGGTGGACGGCGAAAACCTGGTGCCAATCACAGAGCCGCTGGTGCCTACGATCAACGGCAAGCCGCTGACGGAGATTCCCATCGTCTTCGTCTCGCCCTATGAACTGCGCGCGGCACCGCCGAAGCCCCCGATGCTCGACCTGGTCAATGTCGCTCTGTCCCACTATCGCAACGCGGCTGACCTCGAACACGCTCTGTTCCTCACCTCGCAGCCGACCCCGTATGTCTGCGGCAATATCCAAGAAGACCAGCGCCCGCAGTCCTTGGGTTCTGGTGCGTTCTGGGTCTTGCCCGAAGGCGCTCAAGCCGGGATGCTTGAAATGCAAGGCAACGGCATTCAGCACCTGCGTGAGGTGATGGCCGAAAAGAAGAACGAGATGGCCGCGCTCGGCGCCCGCATGATCCACGAAGGCCAGAACCGCAACGAGTCATCGGACACGGCCAAGATGCGCGGTCGGGCGGAAATGTCGCTCCTCGCAGGCGCCGTCCGCATGACCGAGGCCGCGATGCGGCGCCTTCTGCGGCTTGCAGCCACCTGGACGGCATCGTCGCCGGATGAGGTGGTCTTCGAAATGTCCCGCGACTTCGTATCGGTCGAGATGGCGAGTGACGCGATCCGCGAACTCGTCAAAGCCTGGCAGTCCGGCGCTATTTCGCACCAAACGCTCATCGAGAATCTGCAACGCGGCGAAATCGTCCCGGCGGATCGGTCGCCAGATCACGAAATGATGCTGATCGAGGAGGAGGGCGGCAACCTCGGCACTCCGAGCGTTGTCACCTTCCCAGGGGCCTGAGATGCAGCCGGAATACCGGCTGCTTATGTCAGTCCTCTCGCTCGCCGTCGAAGACCTCACGTCGAGCGATGAGAGGATCCGCTGGGAAGCCCACGAATTCTTCTTGCAGCAGAAAGGTTCGTGGGCAGATCACCGCCGGTTCCTCCTGGATGCCCTCGGAATTGACGAGCAAGCGATGCTCGCGGCAATCGCGGACAAGTTGGCGCCTCTGCCGCCAGAAAAACCCGAACAGCCGTTCATAACGGGGTCGAAGGTCGACCAGGCCATTCCCTACACGCCATTTACCGCCCGGCAGATCGCGGACAGAATCGGTTGCCGCAGCACGGCAACTGTCGCGACCCATCTTCACAGGCTGAAAGCCAAGGGCATTGTTCGGCGGCTTGATCGCGTCACCTGGATTCGGGCCGATAGCGATCATGACCTCACGCCTCTGCCCGACCGAATCCTGGACACACTGCGCGACGGGCAAAAGACGATCCGGCAGATCATGTGGGCGCTCAACGGCGAAGTTGATACCTCGACAATTCGCACGAACCTCGACCGGCTGATCCGTGAGCGCAAGGTCGAGCGCGATGTGGTCGAATACCGACTAACACCTTGTTTCGCTGAGAAAGACCTTCTTTCCCTGGTTGTGGAAGTCGCCGGTTAGGACCGAACGTTAACGCGTGGGCTAGGCCTCGACTTTCTTGTGGCGATGGGAAGGCGGGCAGCGTGCAGCCCGCCTTTTCATTTTCGATCCACAAGGAGACTGACATGACGGACGAAACCCAGCCCGAGACGCCGGACGAGAATCAAGCGCAGGCGGCTGCCTTGATCGAGGCACTTGTACCCAAAATCGCCGAGGCGATTCTGCCGAAGATCTCCGAGAGCGTCGAGGTCCAAATCGGCGGCGTGCTGAGGAAGAACGACGAACTGCTGGACAAACTCGCGAAGCAGAAGATCGCGGACGACGAGGTCCGCAAGGAGCGCGCGGCCCGCAGCAGCGGATTCGACGCAGATGCTGCTGTGAAGCCTCTGCGTCTTTCCCGAGCGGACGCCCTCGACGTGAAGAAGTATCGCGCTGCAAAGGCCGAGGCTGAACGGCTCGGCGTCAGCCTGGAAATCGTGTCGGGCGAATGAGTCGGACGCGGCCATCAAAGATTGCTCAACTGCCTGAGCGCAAGCGCGACGAAATCGTCCGCGATATTGTGCTCGGGCGGAAATCTATGTGGCAGGTAAGCAAAGAGCTTGGCATCGCGGACACCTCGGTCTCTCGGTATATGGCGACCGTGACAGAGGAGGAGCGGCTTGAAATAGTCGCGAAGGCCGCCCACGACGCCAAGGTCCAAAACGCGCTGCGCAACGCCGAGATCGTCAATGAGCTCGGTGATGACACTGAGAAAGACCTGAAATGGGTTCTCCATGAATTGAAGACCCTGCTTGCTGATGCGCGCGGCGACGAAGACCGGATGATCCAGCTCGGCACGCTGAAAGAGCTCCGGCAGGCACTCATGGCTCTCGCGGACCTTCAGGGAAAGCTGAACCGCAAGATCGACATCCGCTTGAACCTGAACGAGTCGCCGCAGTTCGTGGAACTTCGCCGCATCATTCTGACCGTCCTGGATCGCCATCCCGACGCGAAGGCTGACTTCCTGACCGAGATGCAGCGCCTTCAGGTCGTCACGCCGCCGAAGGCGATCTGTGAATGATCCACGACCCACACCTCCGAGAATACCTGGCCGGACTTGCCCTGTCCCTCGATCCAGTCGAGCGGTTCCGCATGACCATTGGAGAGCCGGACCCTTGGCAGACGGAGGTGCTTCGAACGGACCCTACCGCGAGCGAGACCGACCGCATGACACTCGTGCTGACGGGCAGACAGGGCGGCAAGAGCACGACGTGCGGCTGCCTGGCATATGATGACTTCGCGCGCGGAAAGACCGTCGTGCTGACCGCGCCATCACTCCGGCAGTCAACGACCTTGTTCCGCCGCATTCTCGCGTTCAAGCAGGCTGACCCTTTCTGTCCGCCCATCGTGCGGCAGACACAGACAGAACTTGAGGCCCACCCGCGCCATGGCGGCCGTATCGTCGTTCTTCCCGCGACCGATCAGGCACGCGGCGAGACGGCAGACACCATACTGGCGGACGAGGCCTGCTTCATCCAGCCTGACGAGGCCCTGACCGCCTTCTTCCCCATGCGAAAACCCGATGGCCGTGTCTTCCTGATCTCGACGCCGAACGGCACCAGGTCCGGTTACTTCTACGAGACCTGGGAGTCGGATGCCGACGTGCGCCGCATCAAGGCACGCTCGATGGACACAGCAAGACCTGATCGCCTACGTCAGGTCGAGTTTGACCGGCGAACCATGTCTGACGCGACGTTCCGCCGTGAACACCTCGTCGAGTGGGTGGGTGCAGGCGAAAGCCTGCTTTCCTGGAACACACTGCAACGTGCCATGCACAATGAGGAGAAAGCACTTGTCTTCTGATCTGGTCGAGCGTGGCGACGGCACCTTGGCATTGCACACATCTGCTGATCCTGCAGGCGCTGGGCATCAACGCCTCGGCTTTCGCCGATATGCTGTCGGCCTCGACGTGGGTGGGCGTGGGGAAGACCCATCTGCCCTCTGCATCGTTAAGGCAGAGTCTCGGCCTTTCATGACGGGACGTGGCTGGCAACAGGCTCTCACCCCGCCGGAGTACACCGTGGTCTACACCGAAGCGGCCAGGCTCGACGAGGCGACGGACGTTGTTGACTGGGTCGTCGCGCGTCTGCTCAAGCTGAAGAACTGGCACCTGACCTTTGACATGTCGGGCATGGGCGCGCCGCTCCTGTCCATGTTCCAGGCCGCAAAGGTCTCACCGCTCTTGGGTGTTACGATCACGGCGGGTTCGGCATATGACCGGCGTGGGAATACGGCGCGCGTGAGCAAAGCTCTGCTGTTCGAGAATGCGGCGTCCTGCCTTGAGACGGGCACTCTCCGCATCGCCCATGACCTGCCTGAGCGAGACGCGTTGCTCGCCGAGATGCAGTCCGTGGAATACGCGGAAACCTCGTCAGGCAATCTGACACTAAAAGCCGGTGGCCGCGGCCACCATGCCGACCGCTTCTCGGCGCTCTGCCTCGCACTGATCGCCGAAACCCACCTCGCCCCGCAGAAGATGGTCGTCAGCAAGATCGCGGGCTACTACGGCTGACCAACGGTCTCGGTCCGCAAGTTCAGTTCTGTTACCATCAAGAGGCTCCCAGGGTAGCGCAACGGGACACGCGTTTATGCGGCCTGTGCGCCGATTTCTCGCGCCCAGTCAGGCAGGTTGTTGTGGCCTGGATTCTCTTCCGCCCATTGGATGATGGCGAAGACCTCCTCGACCGCGTCACACTCTGGGTCACCGTGGTGCGGCAGATAACGCCATGCCTTGAACCGTGGGGAAGTCAGATTGTTGCAGCGCCATTGGATCGTTGCGCGCCCTATCTTCAGCGCCTCATGCGCCAGGCGGACATTTCCGAAAATCTGACCTTCAATGATGAGTGAAGGCACGCGCGTCACCTTGGTCGCTCTCAGCTTCTTCGAGATTTGCGCATTCCGCTCTGGCCTCTTCGCTGCCTCGCGCACCTTGTTGAGCCAAGGTCTATTATGGCCTAACTCGCTTGCCAACGCGCGCATCTTTTGAAGTCGGCGTGCCCGGTGCAATGGATTCTGCCATAGCTGGCGCGCAGCATCACTTTTCGCGCGGCGGCAGGCCTCTGCGTTAACACTGGCTCGATGGCGCTCAGCTACCAACAGAGACATTTTTCCGCCGCCACCGCCCTCGGTCATGTTGTAACCCTGAGGTGAAAGGGTGCCGTTGTTTTTGATCTCCTGAACCTCAAGAGCGTCGAGCACAGTTTTGTCGTCTATGCCGTCGTGAAGCACCTCAAGCGTGAATGCAGCGGCCCCATATTTTCTGATGGCGCGGTGCAGCGCGAATGGGCTGCCAAATCGTGCGTCAGTCATATGCCCGTTCCACCGCTCTTCGAGCGTCTTGCTTGTCTGCCCGACATACTGCTTTCCGCTCGGGCTGGTGAGAAGGTAGATGCACCCCATCCTGGCACTCCGGTCTAACGCCTGGTCGACGATGGACGCCAGCTTGGTGACATGCCAACCAGAATTTCAGGATAGGACTAGAGCCGCGCAGAGCTTGGCGAGCAGGCGGCGTCTGCCCGCTCGCCCTACGTCCACGCCTACTCGGCGGCTACCGCCCGTCTGAGGCGCGCTGTGCGCGGCACGCGCCGCATCTGAACCGATAAGACCCAGACGTCTTGCCCCACGCGCTCAGTCAACTGGCCTATGGTCGGTGGCTCGTCGAAGATCAGTTCGCGCGTCTCGCGCCCGTCGTCCGTCACGACGACACAGCAGCGCGAGATCGTCAGCAGCGCGCGTCGGCGCCCCTGCCGAACCTTCCCAGCCATGCGGCGCATAGCATCTGCGTTTAAACGGTCAGTCAGCTTCTCGGAAATCATGATTGCCCCCTGCGGCATTGTTGCGGAGGCAATTTTCATAAGTGCCGGTCAGGTGGGCGGGTCAACCAGTTCTAATCGAGCAGCCGGAAGTTCCCGTTTGACTGCCAAGAAACGAGGTCCGTGTCTTTCGGCGGCTTCAAGTCGTAATAGCTGTATTCCGAGGCCTGATCGAACCATTTGTACTGGGAGCGAGTAAAGCGCAACATCATGAGTTGATCATACATTTGCTCTTCGATCTTCTGGATATTGGCGTGCAGCGCGAAAGTCCCTGACACGAACTCGACTGTCCGGTATCCCGCGCCGATTGTCCTTGCGCTGCCATCCGCGATCCACAGCTTCTTGCGCATGATCGGCCCGTAGGCGTCACGGAGTGCTGGGAACATTTCAGCCTGCTTGCGGATCAGCAATGCCTTGAAGCGCTCGCGCTTCTGCTGCCCATCCGGCCCCAAGTCCAAATCGGCACCGTTTTCGTAGAGCAGGTTCCATGCGCCGATGAGGATAAGGGCCTCGTTGATCTTGTCTATGGAGCTCGTGTAGTTCGATGCGCGGACGCTCGGGAGCGAGGTGAGTTCCCGGTCAAGTTGCTCGACATATTGGTCAACCTTCGCCTTCGCAGCTTTCGCGACCTTCGCGTCGGCCGCCGCCTTCTGCGCCTCCTGCTTTGCTTTCAAAGCAGCCGTGCGAGCAGCCTCGTCCTGAGCGATCCGGGCGAGTTCCGCTTTGTGCCGTGCTGGGTCGATCTTTGCGAGTTCCGCGAGATACTTCGTTTGGTCGGTCGCCTTCAACTCGGCAAGATAGGCAGCCGGATCGGTCTTCTTGAGAGAGGCCAGTTTTCCGGCCTCTTGGTCGTTCGCGGTCGCAGCCAATAGCGCAGGGAGGCCAACCAGAAGCATCACCGCGATACTGAATCCACGATGCCCCAGCCCAAACTTCGGGAGCGGTTTGAACAACGCGATAAATGGGACGACAAGCAGCGTCGCGGCGAATGCAATACCGACCTGGGGGGAGATCGCTAGGGCAAGTCCTGCTAAGAACATCAGCCCAATGACTATTGCCGTCCCTTTGAGAAATGCCTTCATCGGTGCTCCTATGCCAATCGTGACGCGTATCAGTTCAGACGGCGACCGAGGCCGTCGAAACAACTATTGCGATAGTCACCCAATCGGGCAACACTAAGGCGTCGGTTTGGAAATTGTCTCCGAGTTGAGGAAGGTTCCTCCATTAGGCAGAAGGCCAAAGACGACGCGCTAAGTCGGCGTGAGGGTCAACGGGGTCTCTCGGGATGCCTCGGCAGGTCACGGGCGAACTCGGTCCCGCCGAAGCCCGTCAAAGACCATCTTCTCGACACAATGCGGCCTGTCTCAACGGCGACCATCGCAGTGGGCAGTCAGGGAGGCCAATAAGTGCCGTATCTCATCAATCGTCGCAGGGAAGACGGAAAGCTCGAGACCTGGATCTCGACCGAAGATCTGGACCGGCACGGGCGCTACCGCTTCTTTCATCGCTCGGAAATCCTCGTGCGCAAGGCAGAAGGTCGCGCTGGCCCTGCCGCACCTCCCTGGTTGACCGATAAGGACCGGCAGACGATCTTGAACATTTTCCGCGAGGCAGAGATGCGGTCCAACTTCACGGGCGAGGAGTTCGAGGTGGACCACATCGTCCCGCTGAAGGGCTATGACCCCCACAATCCTGATGGCCAAGCTGTTGTCTGTGGCCTTCATGTCCCTTGGAACCTTCAGACATTGACGAAGCCTGCGAACCAGAAGAAGGGCAAATGGTTTGTCACCGGCTGGTACTCCGGCGATGAAGATGAAGTCCCGTTCTGACATGGCTTGCGCGAGACCGCTGGGTCGTTTAAACGCACCATCGGTACGCCGCAGTAGCTCAGCTGGTAGAGCACGACATTCGTAATGTTGGGGTCGGGGGTTCGAGTCCCTTCTGCGGCACCATCAGCCTTCATCATTGCCAAATCACCCCGCGGTGAGGCATGATAGTGAACAAAAGTAGAACACGAAGTCGGCAGGCACAAGGCGATGGGAGCGTATGATCCAAGGGCAGTCGCTAACCTCATGCTCGATGAGGCTGCCAACCCGCGCTATGGTGCGGAGATCAGAATCACGAATCTCGCGCTGCAGAAGTTGCTCTACTTCGCGCATGGCATCCACCTGAAAAGGGGCAACGGACCGCTCGTTTCGGGGTACTTCGAGGCGTGGCAGTACGGTCCTGTTCACCCCGCGGTCTACCGCGCCTTCAAAGCGTCCGGCTCGAACGTGATCACCATGCGGGCGGCTGGCCGCGACCCCCTGACGGGCCAGGCGCGCGAACTTGTGACGCCGACCGACCCTGAAGTGCGCGAACTGATAGCCGAGGTCGTCTGGCGCTACGGCAAGATGTCACCTGGCCGTCTCGTAGATCTTTCGCACGCGAAAGGTTCACCGTGGGATGTGGTGGTGGACAAATCAAGAACAAGCGTTGCTTTTGGGATGCGAATACCGGATAATGTGATTATCGACCGATTCCAGCACCACAAGGTGTCGGTCGGCGCTAATCCTCGTGCCGGAGAACCGCCCAGTGACGATACGCCCTTTGCCTGACATTGACCTCGCGCGCATCGCACCGCAACGCGATGATATGAAGCGCAAGAGCTTGGAGCAGATGAAGGGCGGTTTTTCGACCTTCTCCTACAAGCCGGTGCGCACCTGTTTCTCCGACATATTCAACATCCAGCCTGAGTTGGACCTGGGTGTAGCCGCGCCAACCCCCTGGGCCGTTATTGAGACCGAACTGCGGAGGCGTAGTAGGTCTGAAGAGGAGTTCACCTATAATCGGCGCGTTGCCCTGGGGCTGCACGACTTCGCGACGTCCGGTCGGGTCTTTGGGCGGCGCCATGAGTTTTTCCCGCTTTCAATGGGGATGGGGCGGAAGGTCACTCTCTGGCTGCCTATGATCCTCGCCATTGACGAGCAAGCTAGTGCGCTGTTTATCGAGCCCCGCAGCACAAGAGGCTTGGGCGCCGAGGGCCGCCGGTTTGCGTTCTCAATGATGCACGAGCGAATCCGAGCCGTTGACGAAGACTTCGCCAATGTGCGGCTGACCATCTTGCAGTTTGCCGATGCTGCCAATGACCGGCGTGCTGTCAGGCTACACAATGACGAGGGAGTTGAGCTTTACTCACGCGAGGAGTTGGAGCAGATGGTGGCATCGACCTATGAGATGTGGCGCGAGGTTCTGGAAGAACGCGAGCGCAAGGCGCGCGGTCAGGCGACTGGGACCGGCCCGTTGATCTGACTCATCCTTGCAACATCCTTGCAACGGCGGACAAGCAAACGAGAAAACGCTTAGTTTTCAATGCAGATAGGCTCTAGCCCTCCGCATTCGTAATGATGGGGTCGGGGGTTCGAGTCCCTTCACCGGCACCACTAAACCGCGGGATTGCCTGACAATATCTGATTGTTGGCAATCTCGCGGGTTTAGGGCATCCAGCCGGATATTCACCTTCATGCACGCATCAGGCACTGGCGGCGCGTAGCCCGCACGTCCTGGTCGATCTCCTCAGGTTAGCTTCAAGTCGTCCCACAGCCCCGTCTCTTGGCCAGAGATCGCGTTCGCCAGGTGGCGTTCAGCCGATGGCCTGTTTGCGCCTGATGTCCAGGACCTCCCGGCCAGGGCATCCGCGACGCTGCCGCCTGCTCTGATCTTCGGCGCGGCAAGGCGTGAATTGACGTAGCGCAAGGCGCAGTTCGAAAGGTGTCTTAAAGTTACACCTCTTTGAGGGAGGAGTATCCCAATGCTCAGATCAACCGATCGCCGGCGTGCGGCCCTTGTGCTTCTTGGCCTGGTGGCCATGGGCACGACGTTCGACGGCTCAGTGGCGTCCGCCCAGATGGGCCACATGGACCAGCCCGGCTACCATGGTCAAATGATGGGCGGCGGCACGATGATGATGGGCCGTGACCGCACGTCGCCCGGAGGATCCGCATCCGGCAAGCAACTCTATATCGGCGATTGTTCGAGTTGCCATCGCGCGAGCGGCGCGGGCGGGCTTAAGATCGGTGAAGCCACGTCGGCCGATCTCAGAGCGCCGGCGCTGGAGGTGATGTATCGTCATGACGACCGGCTTCTTCTTCGCGCGATCCTGAGCGGAGTCGATGAGGATGGCGAAGCGCTTGATCAGGCAATGCCCAGATGGCAGGGCACGCTGTCGAAACAACAGGCCAATGCGATCGTGAGCTACCTGAAGCAGCTTCACAAATAGTTGGGGCCACGCCAAACGGGTTCACCGGGGGCTTCGCCGAGCGGTCAGCCGCTGGCTTATGCCATACGGCTGTGGCGCAGGCGGGCTGCGACCAGCACGTTGAGTTGTGGGTAGGCGCACCGCCCCTGCGCCGGGCCGGAGGCCCGTTTCCGCCCGGCGGAGAAGCTGTTGACGCCTATCTATGATTGCCTCGGAGGTGATCGGGTCGCGAGATAATATGCGGGCGGGCCACCTCGGCTGCCCGCGTTCAACTGGAACTTCGTCCTTCGCAACAAGCGGGCGCCGCCGCCGAACAGGAAAACGCCTGCCGAAGCGGGCTGGATTCGTCACTGTTTGAGCTGAAACAGCCCCTTTCCAAGGCGATGTCGCCGGGCGGCCATGGGCGTGGAAGCAGTGTTGGCGAGGAAGGTCAGCGCGGGGGAAGACGTCCGCCGAACAGTGCCTCGGCGTTGTCGACAAGTGCGCGTTGGCGCCCTTCCTCGGGCAGCCAGCCGAGGGTGGCATCGAGAAGTTGTGCGTCGTCGGGATAATCGGCCGCGGTCTTGGCCAGATTGTGCGGCCAGTTCGTGCCCCAGACGATGCGATCTGGCGCATGGGCAGCGATCACACGGGTCATCGCGGCCACGTCGGCATAATCCGGGCCGCCTGAGAGGCTCGACTCGTAACATCCCGCGATCTTGTACCAGACGTTGCCGCGGTCGATCAGGCGTTTCACCGCCGCCATCTCCGGCCCGTCGGGGGTGGCGCCGCGGAAGAACTTTCCATGGTGATCCAGCACCCAGCGGCTGCCGATCGCCCCGAGCCGCGCCTCGTGGTCGAGGATGTCCGAACCGTCGAACTGCACGGCCATCATCCACCCCATGTCGCGTGTCCGCGCATCGACCGCTTTCAGCGCCGGCAAGCCGACCGCACCGCCCGGAAGATCCATGATCCGGGCGCCGATCACCCCGCCGTCGTCCAGCCGGGAAAGCTCGGTCGCGTCCTCGGTCCCGTCGATCACGGCGACGCCGCGGGCATGGTCGCGCGTCTGGTCAAGGCAGGCCAGAAGGTTGGCATTGTCCCCGAGATGCGCATTGCCCTGGGTGATGATAAAGCGTGAAATACCCAGCCAGTCCATGACCTTGCGGTAATCTTCCCAGACCGGCAGCGGCGCGGGCGGCAGGCCGATGCTGCCCGGCGCGGCGGGATAGCCCTCCATGTAAAGATGCATCTGCGTGTCGACGGCCCCCTGCGGCAGGCGGATGGCGGGCGGGGTGCCGGTATAGCTGCGTTCCATGCAGTCCTCCGTATGGCAGGCGTATGGCGGGGGTCAGTCCCTGGGGGCGAACTCGGCCAGCGCGGCGCGGTCGATCTCGATCCCGAGGCCGGGGCCGTCCGGGATCGAGACGACACCGTTCTCATGCTCGATCGGGCGGGTCACGATGGCCTGACGGAAGGGGTTGTGGGTGCGGTCGAACTCAAGGATCGGCGCCACCGGGTTCACCCGTACCGGATCGGGGATCTGCGCCGCCATGAACTGCAGCGAGGCGGCGATCTGCACCGCCGTACCCCAGACATGCGGCACCAGGCGCACGCCCGACAGCACCGCCATGTCCATGATCCGCTTCATCTCGGTAAATCCGCCGGTGCCGCAGAGGTCGGGCTGCACGATGTCGATGCAGCGCGTCTCCAGCGGCTCCTTCATCGCCCAGCGGCCCTGCCACGTCTCACCGCTCGCGACGGGGATCGGCTGGCCCGCACGCACCGCGCGGTAGGAGGACAGCGCTTCGGGGATCACCGGCTCCTCGAACCAGTCGATGCCGTATTCGGCGGCACGATGGCCGAGGCTCAGCGCCTCAGACAGGTTATAGCCGTGGTTCGCGTCGATCATCAGTCGCATGTCGGGGCCGATCGCCTCGCGCACGGCCCGGATGACGCGCAGGTCTTCCTCCACCCCGAAGCCGATCTTGATCTTGCCGGCATGGAAGCCAGCCGCGTGGTGCCCCGCCATCTCGGCCGCGTTGTCCTCGACCCGGTCGACGCCATCGCGCTTGAAGGAGCCTGTGGCATAGGCCCGCACGGATTCGCGCCAGCGCCCGCCCAGAAGGGTGGAGACGGGAACGCCGAAATGCTTTCCCTTGATGTCCCACAGCGCCACGTCGATCCCCGACAGGGCGGTGATCGTCAGGCCGCGCTGCCCCTGGTCGCGCAGCGCGTTGTAAAGCGTGGCCCACAGCTTTTCGGTTTCCAGCGGGTTTTGTCCCACCAGCCACCCGGCATAGGCGGCGACCACCGCCGCGTTGGGCCGGGCCGGGCCGAGGCATTCGCCCCAGCCCGTGGTGCCGTCGTCGCACTCGATCTCGACCAGCAGATGCTGGCGCCGGTCGAACCGCATCGAGGCGCTCTCGAACGGCACCTCGAGCCGGTGCTCCAGAAGATGCGTGCGAACCCGGGCGATCTTCATTTGCCGGCGCGCTCCATCAGGGCCTTCATCATCGCGTCCTCCTCGGCGGTCAGATCCGACAGCGGCGGACGGACCGGACCGACGTCGAAGCCCGCCATGCGCACGCCGGCCTTGATCGCCGAGACGGCATAGCCCTTGCGGCGATTGCGAATCTGCATGAACGGATAGAAGAAATCACGCAAGATCTGCTCGCACCGGGCGCGGTTGCCGGCGCGCAGTTCCTTGTAGAACTCCACCGCCAGCCCCGGGACGAAGTTGAACACTGCGGACGAATAGGTGGTGAAGCCGGCGCCCAGATACGCCTCGGCGAACAGCTCCGCCGTGGGCATGCCGCCGAGATAGGTCAGCCGGTCGCCCAGTGTCGCAGTGACCTGCCGAACCAGGCCGATGTCGCCGGACCCGTCCTTGAAGCCCACCAGGTTCGGGCAGGCCTCGGCCAGCCGCGCGACGGTATCGGCCTGGAAGATGCAATTGTCGCGGTTGTAGATCATCACGCCGATGCCGATCGCGTCGCAGACCTTCTTCACGTGATCGAACAGGCCCTCTTGCGGCGCGTCGATCAGGTAGTGCGGCAGAAGCAGGATCCCGTCGGCGCCGGCTTTTTCGGCGGCCTTCGCGATGGAAACGGCCATCTCGGTGCCGTAACCGCAGCCCGAGATGATCGGCGTATCGCCCGCGGCTTCCTTGGCGGCGGCGACGATGGTTGGGATCTCGTCCGGCGCAAGCGAGAAGAACTCCCCGGTGCCGCCCGCGGCGAAGAGGCCCGCCGCGTCGAACCCAGACAGCCAGGAGACGTGCTTCTGATACGGCTCGGGCGCGAAGGCGCCGTCGGCGCCGAACGGCGTCACCGGAAACGACAGGAGCCCGGAAGCGAGCGTCTTCTTGAGATCTTGGGGGGTCATGACATCCTCTGGTGCTGACATCGCAGGGTACGCGCCGCGGCGTGCGGCTTGCGCCAGACTTATCGCCAGCCGCCATGTCTTGTCAACAACTTGTATGATAACTTAGGGATGAGAGCCGCTCTCGCTGCGCCGGAGGAGGGCACGATAGCGCTGCAGGCTGCCCTTCAGATGGGTCCGCATCGCCTCGCGCGCGCCGTCTTCGTCCCGCGCCGCGATCGCATCGAAGATCGCCCGGTGCTCGGCTGAGATCTGCGCCATATATGCCGGTGGGGCGGCTTCGCCCTCGGTCTGCTGCACCGCGGTTCGCGGGATCATGTTGCGCCCCAGCATCTGAAGAAAGTCGCGAAAACGCCGGTTGTTCGTCGCGTCGGCAATGGCGAGGTGCAGTTCAAGATCCGCCTGAACCGCTGGCCGACCCTCGGCTGTCAGCGCCTCGACCGTCAGAAGGCGCTGCATGATTTCCTCTTCCTGTGCCGCCGAGCGGCGCGCGGCGGCAAGGGCCGCGGCCTCGATCTCCACTGCCGAGCGAAGCTCAAGCATCTCTATCATATGGGAAATCTTCTCGACGTCGAGGTTCTCGAACGGCTGAGACGAGGGCGGCGCGAAGCTGAGCACGAAGACGCCCGCCCCCTGCCGCGCCTCGACTAGGCCGTCGGCACGGAGCGAGGCGATGGCCTCGCGCACCACTGTCCGGCTGACGCCGAAGCGCTCTGTCAGCTGCGCCTCGCTTGCAATCTTGTCGCCAGGCTTCACCTTCCCAGACAGGATCTCGGTGCGCAGCCCCTCGCGCACCGTCTCGACAAGCGTGCGGGTGGCGCGGCGGCGCGTGCGGCTGGTTTCTGGGCTGTCTGTCGGGGGCGCGTCGGTCAAGGAAAGCTCCGTTGTTGCCGCGGCGAGGATGGGTCTCGCGCGGGGGGCTGTCAAGGAACTCTGGACAACTTATAATACAGGTTGACAGAATTTAGCCGATTGATAGGATGACTTCGTTTGCGATTGATGAGGGGCGCATCAGCCCAGGGAGGAGAAACATGCAGTTCATGACACCGATCCGTGCTGCCATGGCGGCGGCGGTCGCCGCGGTGGCGCTGACCGCCCCGGTGCACGCCGATACCTGGCGCGGCTGGAACATTCACCCCAAGGGGTACCCGAACACCACCGCGATCGAGAAGTTCGCGACCGATGTCGACAAGGCGACCGACGGCAAGCTGAGCCTCAAGGTCTACAACGGCGGCATCCTCGGCGACCAGTCCGACGCGATCGAGCAGCTGCGCGCCGGCGCGCTGGAATTCGCCAACTTCAACCTCGGGCCCATGGGGCCGGTGGTGCCGATGACCGACGTCCTGTCGCTGCCCTATCTGTTCAAGAGCCCGGAACAGATGCACCACGTCATGGACGGCCCGATCGGCAAGGAATTTGCCGCCGCGATGGAGAAGAAGGGCATCGTCGTGCTGTCGTGGTACGATGGCGGTTCGCGCAGCTTCTACAACACCAAGCACCCGATCGAGACGCCCGCCGACATGAAGGGCCTGAAGCTGCGGGTGATGAACAATGATCTCTACGTCCAGATGGTCGCCCAGCTTGGAGGCAACGCCACGCCGATGGCCTATGGCGAGGTGTACCAGGCGCTGAAGACCGGCGTCATCGACGGGGCCGAGAACAACTTTCCGTCCTACGACAGCTCGAACCATTACGAGGTGGCCAAGTACTATTCGGTCGACGACCACCTGATCCTGCCGGAATGCCTGTGCATCTCGAAGAAGGCCTGGGACAAGCTTGACCCGGCGCTGCAGGACGAGGTGAGGAAGGCCGCGATTGCCTCGGCCGACGACCAGCGCAAGCTTTGGGCCGAAGACGTGAAGAAGAGCGAGGCCCAGGTCAAGGCGTCGGGTGTGAAGGTCAACACGGTCAAGGACAAGGCCGCCTTCCAGGACGCGATGAAGCCGATCTACGCCAAGTTCGAGACGGAACACCCCGAGTTCAAGAAGGTGATCGAGCAGATCCAGGCGACGGAATAAGCCTGCAACGCCTGGCCCGGCCCCGGGGAGGGGGCCGGGCACTTTCATTTTCGGGGAGTGAGATGCTGAAACCTTATCCGACCCTCGGGCCGGTTTCCCGGCTGCTCGACGGCGTGACCGCGCTGATCGTGATCGTCTCGGGCGTGATGATGGTCGTGCTGATCGCGATCTTCGGCTGGCTGGTCTTCGGCCGCTACGTCCTGAACAACACCCCGACCTGGGTCGAGCAGGTGTCCCTGCTTCTCGTGGTCTGGATCACCTTTCTCGGGGCCGGGGTCGGCGTGCGGCAGAAACTGCACCTGTCGACCGATTTCATGCGCGATGCGCTGCCCACCCCCGCCAGTGTTCCGCTGACCTACCTGACCCACGTGGCGATGATCTTTCTCGGCGGCCTCATGGCCTAGTACGGCTGGGAACTGACAGTCAGCAGCCTCGACCGCATCATCCCCATGCTGGGCATCGCCGAGGGCTGGCGCGATCTGCCGGTCGCGATCTGCGGCGTGCTGATGGTGCTGTTCTCGATCGAACACCTCGCCGCGCTGGCCGCGGGACACAAGGATCTGGTCTGACATGGGTCTGGCAATTCTCTTCGTCGTCTTCTTCGGCGGCCTCTTCGTCGGCATCCCGGTGGCCTTTGCCCTGGCGCTCTCGGCCATCTGCGGATTCTGGTACGAGGGGCTGCCGATGTTCCTCGCCTTTCAGCGCGTGGTCTCGGGGGTATCGGTCTATTCGCTGCTTGCGATACCGTTCTTCATCTTCGCGGGAGAGCTGATGCTGCAGGGCGGGATCGCCTATCGCCTCGTGCGCCTGTCCTCGGCCGCGGTCGGCTGGATGCGCGGCGGGCTGGGTGTCGTCGGCGTGTTCTCGTCGATGCTGTTCGGCGGAATCTCGGGATCGGCGGTGGCCGATACCTCGGCGCTGGGGTCGATCCTGATCCCGGTGATGAAGCGCGAGGGCTATGCGGCCGACTATGCCGTCAACGTCACCGTCAGCTCTTCGGTCGCCGGCGTCGTCATTCCGCCCAGCCACAACATGATCCTGTTCGCCGTGGCGGCGGGGGGCGTCTCCGTCTCCAAGCTGTTCTTTGCGGGCATCCTGCCGGGCGTTCTGATGTGTCTGTGCCTGGCCGTCGCCGCCTATGTGATCGCGGTGCGACGCGGCTATCCGGCCGAAAGCTTCCCGGGCTTCAAGTCGCTGGGCATCAGCTTCATTGCCGCGCTGCCGGGCCTGTTCACCGCGGTGATCATCGTGGGCGGCGTGCTGTCGGGCGTGATGACCGTGACCGAAAGCGGGGCCTTCGGCGCGATCTACGCCCTTGTCGTGACACTTGTCGTCTACCGCGAACTGACGTGGGAGAAGTTCCGTCACGCCGTCATGGCGGCGGTGCGCACCACCTCGATGGTGATGATCCTTGTCGGCGCGGCCAACGCCTTTGCCTATCTTCTGGCGCTCTACCAGGTGCCGGACATGTTGGCGAATTCGCTGACCGACATCTCGTCGAACCCGATCGTCATCCTGCTGATGCTGAACGTGATCCTGCTGGTCTTGGGCATGATCATGGACATGGCGCCGCTGATCCTGATCTGCACGCCGATCTTTCTGCCAGTCGTCCGCGATCTGGGGATGGACCCGATCCAGTTCGGCGTGATCATGATGATGAACCTGGGCCTCGGCCTCTGCACCCCGCCGGTGGGCGCGTGCCTGTTCGTCGGCTGTGCGGTGGGCAAGATCCGCATCGACCAGGCAGTGCGGACGATCTGGCCCTTCTACCTGGCGATGTTCGTGGCGCTGATGCTGGTCACCTATGTGCCCGCCTTCTCCATGTTCCTGCCAAGCCTGTTGTGAAAGGACCCCTGATGAAACGACTTCTGATCACCGGCGCCGCAGGCGGTTTGGGCCGTGCGATGCGGTCCCGGCTGGCGCCGCTTGCCGACACCCTGCGCCTTGCCGACATCGCGCCGGTGGGCGAGGCCGGCGCGAACGAAGAGGTCGTCACCTGCGACCTGGCCGACGCGGCCGCCGTGCACGAGATGGTTGCCGGGTGTGACGGCATCGTCCATTTCGGCGGCGTCTCGGTCGAGCGTCCGTTCGACGAGATCCTGAACGGCAACATCATCGGCCTCTACAACCTCTACGAGGCGGCGCGTACCCATGGCCATCCTCGCATTCTGTTTGCCAGTTCGAACCACACGGTGGGGTTCCATCCGCAGGACAAGCGGCTGACCGCCTCGGACCCGATGCGGCCAGACAGTCTCTATGGCGTGTCGAAATGCTATGGTGAGGCGCTGGCCTCGATGTATCACGACAAGTTCGGACAGGAGACGCTGATCCTGCGGATCGGGTCGAGCTTTCCCAAGCCTGCGAACCGGCGGATGCTGTCGACCTGGCTGTCCTACGACGATCTTGCCCGGCTGATCACCCGGATGTTCGAGGTGCCGCGCCTTGGCCGCCCGATCGTCTGGGGCGCCTCTGACAACCCCGCCGGCTGGTGGGACAATGGCGAAGCCGGCTGGCTGGGCTGGCGTCCGCAAGACAGCGCCGAGGCCTTCCGCGCCGAGGTCGAGGCGGCCGAGCCCCTGCCGGCCCGCGACGATCCGGCCGCGGTCTACCAGGGCGGTGCATTCTGCGTGGAGCCGATCCACAAGAAGTGACGCTTTGATCCGTGGTCCAAATGAAAAGCCCCGTGGTCCGTCCGCGGGGCTTTTTCGTCTCTGTTCCACGGAAAATGAGATCATAGGCCCGGAAAGCAAAAGGACGCCCGGGACAATCGTCCGGGGCGTCCCTGGTTCGTCGCGGCGGCTTATTCGGCCGCGGCGGCGGCGTGGGCGTGCGGCATGCCCGCCGGATTGTTGCGGTTCTCGATCAGCGACTTGCGCATCGGCTTGAGCACGAAGAGCGCAAGCAGCACAACGATCACGTACATCGCCGCCGAGATCACGAAGACCATGTGCCAGCTTCCCGTCGCCGTCTTGATCACGTTGGCCAGCGGCACGAGGAAGGCCGAAAGCCCCTTGGCCGTGTACAGGAAACAGGCGTTCGTGGTGGCGTAGCCCTGGCCGAAGCTGTCGGTGCAGGTCGAGGGGAACAGGCTGAAGATCTCGCCCCAGGTGAAGAAGATCAGCGCCGCGCAGATCACGAAGGCCCAGGGGCTGCTGCCAACATTGGCAAGCAGGCCGAAGGCGATCGCCCCAAGACCGAAGGCGACGGCCATCGTGTTTTCGCGTCCCAGCTTGTCCGAGATCCAGCCGAAGAGCGGCCTCGCCCCGCCGTTTGCAAGCCCGTCGACGATCAGCACGACCGTCAGGGTCGGCGCGCCGAACAGGAGCACGCTATCGGCGACATGGTAGCTGGTCGCGATCAGCGCGATCTGCGCCGTCGCCATGAGCCCGCCGGCCGAGATCATCACGAACATGAGGTAGAGCAGCCAGAAGACCGGGGTCTTCAGCATCTCCTTCGGAGTCATGCTGAGGCTGTTCTGCGGGATCTTGCTGGCGGTGACCTCCGGTACCTCGCCCGGATGCGGGAAGCGCATGACCGACGACAGCGCCACGATGATCGCGCCCTGGATCAGGCCAAACCAGAAGAACGTATCGGCGTAGCCCGCCGAGGCGATCATCATGCGGATCGGAATGACCGTGAGAACGGACCCCGCGCCGAACCCGGCGGCGGTCAGGCCGACGGCAAGGCCGCGGCGGTCGGGAAACCATTTCACGGCGTTTCCGACGCAGGTCGCATAGACCGCGCCGCCGCCGATCCCCGAGAGGACGGCGCCGAAATAGAGCATGCCGAGCGAGCCGGCATAGGAATTGACGATCCAGCCGAGGCCGACGAACAGCCCGCCGACGCCAATCACGACCCGCGGGCCGACATCGGGGCCAAGGGTGTCGGCGATCCAGCCCTCGACCGGCGTCAGCCAGGTCTCGAGGGCGACGAAGATGCTGAAGGCCACCTGAATCGCGGCCACGTCCCAGCCGGTGGCCTTGGCCATGGGATGGACGAACAACGTCCAGCCGTATTGCAGGTTGGCGATCAGGATCATGCAGATGACCCCCAGGGTCAGCTGCATCCAGCGGTTGGCCGATTTCCTATCGGCCGCGCGCGGCGCGGTTGTAGACATTTGGACTCTCCTCCCGAGTGCCGGTGCGTTGCGGCAGATCTGCTGGCGTAAAGTATTTGGTATGCCAGAGGCGTTGTAAACGATTTTTTCTTTCTCCGACCTCCCTGTCGGGCCCGGCACCGGGCAAGCAAAGCAGGGATCCAGACGTTCGCGAAGTCTGTCGAAATGCGGTGGCCGGTGGCGCTAACGCATTCGTCCGAAACAACAACTGCCGACGTTGGACCTCCTCTCGAATCACAGCGTAATCGAAATTCTCAATGTGGCAAAACAGCGCAAAAATCGGACGACAAAGCGCCGGAAACCCAAGTTTTATTGGCCTCGCGCGCCTGGGTGCCCGTGCACGCGCCTACGCGTGCGCGGAAACAACCGTACGATCGGGCGAATGCCGTCAAGCAAGGTGATTCGCACCAATTGCCACAGCGCTTCTGGCATCGCGAGGACCACACCGGCCTGGGTCGAGCAGACGTATATCCGTCACGTCGCCGAGAGCGCGATCGAATAACTTGACATCCCATTCTCTGGCATGCCAGATGCCATAGACGCGAGATGGTAGCGAAACGGCGTGGGGAGCGCCGGGCCACCAGACACAAAGCACACGCATAGGGAGAGCGCGGGCGATGAGCGGCACTGTGGACACCCGGCAACTTGTCGACGGCGCGGCGGACGCGATCGTCGTCTCCGACGCCGAGGGCCGGATCGTCCTGTGGAACGCGGCGGCGACGCGGCTCTTCGGCTTCACCGAGGATGAGGCGCTGGGGGACACGCTCGACCTCATCACGCCGGAGCGGTTCCGCCCGCGCCATTGGGCCGGCTACCGCGTGACCATGGAAACGGGCGAGACGCGCTACGGCGACACGCTGCTCCGCGTGCCGGCGCTGCACCGCGAGGGACACACGCTGTCGATCGCCTTCACGGTGTCGCTGCTTTTCGACGCCGAGGGCCGGCCCGAGCAGATCGTCGCCGTGATCCGGGACGAGACCGAACGCTGGCACGCCGAGCGCGCGCTGAAGGACAAGCTGCGGAAGCTGGAGGAGGCGCAGGCCGCAGGCGCCGAGATTTGACGACATCCGGGGCCGGACGGTCCGCGCCCCGGAGCTCACTTTGAGGAGAGGGAGAAATCCGAGATGGGCAAACCACTAGAAGGCATCAAGATCATCGACTTCACGCATGTGCAGGCGGGCCCTGCCTGCACCCAGATGTTGGCCTGGTTCGGCGCCGACGTCATCAAGGTCGAACGCCCGGGTGCGGGTGACGTGACCCGCAGCCAGCTGCGCCATGTCGAGGATGCCGACGCGCTCTACTTCACCATGCTGAACTCCAACAAGCGCTCGCTCACGCTCAACACCAAGACAGAGGCGGGCAAGGAGGTTCTGACCAAGCTGATCAAGGAATCCGACGTTCTGGTTGAGAACTTCGGCCCCGGCGCGCTGGACCGGATGGGCTTCAGCTGGGAACATATCCACGAGCTGAACCCGGGCATGATCGTCGCCTCGGTCAAGGGGTTCTCGGACGGCCACCACTACCAGGATCTGAAGGTCTACGAGAACGTCGCGCAATGCGCGGGCGGCGCCGCGTCGACCACCGGTTTCTGGGATGGCCCGCCGCTGGTGACCGGTGCGGCGCTGGGTGACAGCAACACCGGCATGCACCTTGCCATCGGCATCCTGACCGCGCTGGTGCAGCGCAACCAGACGGGCGAGGGCCAGCGGGTTGCGGTGTCGATGCAGGACAGCGTGCTGAACCTGTGCCGCGTGAAGCTCCGCGATCAGCAGCGCCTCGATGCGCTGGGGTACCTCGAGGAATATCCGCAGTATCCGCACGGCGAATTCACGGATGTGGTGCCGCGCGGCGGCAACGCGGGTGGCGGCGGTCAGCCGGGCTGGGTGCTGAAGTGCAAGGGCTGGCAGTCGGATCCGAACGCCTACATCTACTTCACCATCCAGGGCCACGCGTGGGAGCCGATCTGCGACGCCATCGGCAAGCCCGAATGGAAGACCGACCCGGAATACACCACCGCCCGGGCGCGCCAGGACAAGATCTTCGACATCTTCTCGACGATCGAGGAATGGCTTTCGGACAAGACCAAGTACGAAGCGGTCGACATCCTGCGCAAGTTCGACATCCCCTGCGCCCCGGTTCTGTCCATGAAGGAGATCGCGGCGGACGAGTCTCTGCGCAAGAGCGGCTCCATCGTCGAGGTGCCGCATCCCAAGCTGGGCAAGTACCTGACCGTCGGCAGCCCGATCAAGTTCTCGGGTCTGTCGGTGGAAATCACCGCCTCGCCGCTGCTCGGGGAGCATACCGACGAGGTGCTGACCGGGCTGGGCTACTCGGCCGACCAGATTGCAGAGATGCACGCCGCACAGGCGGTCTGAAGTCCCTCCGGCGCGCGCGGCAGCTTCCCTGCAGGCCGTGGGCGCCGTCTGTCCCGGGATCCGGACCGTCCGGACCCCGGGACAATTTCGGGCAAGGCGGCCCGGATCGCCCACACCGTGGGCCGAAAGCCTCGCCGCGCGTGCCCACGGGCCGTGGAACCTTGGAAAGGCCGTCCGGATGCGCTATTGGCATGAGGAATGCCAGCGCCATTTGAGGAGACTGCCACGTGCCCACGCCGACGCGCAACAGGTGGCCGGTGGCCGAGCAGGCCACGCCTGATCTCGTCCTGCGGCCTTTCGCGCCCGAGCCGACGTTCAAGACCCGGGTCTACGAGACGTTGCGCCATGCCATTATCAATATGGATATCTACGGCAAGGAAGAGGAAACGTGGCTCGACGAGCGCCAGCTTTCCGAAAAGCTGGCCGTCAGCCGGACCCCGATCCGCGAGGCGATCGCCATGCTGGAACAGCAGGGCTTCGTGCGGACCGTGCCGCGCCGGGGAATCATCGTTCTGCGCAAGACCAAGCGTGAAGTGATCGAGATGATCCAGGCCTGGGCCGCGCTGGAGGCGATGGCGGCGCGGCTGGTGGCGCTGAATGCCAGCGACGAGGCAATCGCCGGCCTGCGGGAATTGTTCAACACCTTCCATGAAAGCCACCGGCCCGCCGACAACCTGTCGGAATATTCCGTGGCGAACATCCGCTTTCACCAGCGGATCATCGAGCTGACCGGTTCGGACCTGCTGCGCGAGATGACCGAGAACATCCTGATGCATGTGCGCGGGATCCGTCAATTGACGATCGGCCGTGGCGACCGCGCGACGCAATCCATCAAGGATCACCTCGCCATCATCGAGGCGCTGGAGGCACGCGACGTGACCCGGGCCGAGGCGCTTTGCCGAGACCACACGCTGGGGCTTGCCGACTATGTCGAGAAGCACAGCGAAGGGATCTTCGACTGAACGGATGATCCCCCCTGACGATCCGTCGTAAGGGGACACCAGCGCGATGAAGGGGCCGGGCACTCGGGTGTCCGGCCCCTTGCGTTCCGGCGCCCCGCAACTGGCCTGAAACGTCCCAAAGCTGGCCGGGAACCAGATTGACAGGTCTTGCCCATGGTGTATGGTATGCCAGATGCAAAGAGGCGCCATGCCATGCATCCGGCGGATCGGGAGGGTCGCCGAACCATGTCGAACCGCCCGCCGCACCGCCCAGCCGGTTCGCCGCGGGCACCGGGCGCGCCGCGCCGGCAAAACTTCAGCAAGGCCAAGGGAGAGAGAGATGAATGTGACGGGCTCGGTTCTCGAAGGGAACAAGGCAGAGGCGGACGCCCAGCAGGAGCTGACCGACGGCTTCCACCTCGTGATCGACGCGCTGAAGCTGAACGACATCACCACGATCTACGGTGTCCCCGGAATCCCGATCACCGATCTTGGCCGCCTCGCGCAGGCCGAGGGGATGCGCGTCATTTCGTTCCGCCACGAACAGAACGCCGGCAACGCCGCCGCACTGGCCGGTTACCTGACGCAGAAACCGGGCGTCTGCCTGACGGTGTCTGCCCCCGGCTTTCTGAACGGCCTCACCGCGTTGGCCAACGCTACCACGAACTGCTTTCCCATGATCCTGATCTCCGGCTCGTCCGAGCGTGAGATCGTCGATCTTCAGCAGGGCGACTATGAGGAGATGGACCAGCTGGCGATTGCCAAGCCGCTTTGCAAGGCCGCCTACCGGGTGCTTCACGCCGAAGATATCGGCATTGCCGTGGCGCGCGCCATCCGCGCCGCCGTCTCGGGCCGTCCCGGCGGTGTCTATCTTGACCTGCCGGCGAAGCTTTTCAGCCAGGTGATCGACGCGGCGGAGGGCCAGGCTTCGCTGGTCAAGGTGATCGACCCGGCGCCAAAACAACTGCCCGCGCCTGATGCCATCACCCGTGCGCTCGACCTGCTGAAGGGCGCCGAGAAGCCCCTGATCATCCTTGGCAAGGGTGCGGCCTACGCGCAGGCCGACGATGACATCCGCGCCCTGATCGAGAAGACCGGGATCCCCTACCTGCCGATGAGCATGGCCAAGGGCCTTCTTCCCGACGACCACCCGCAATCCGCCGGCGCCGCCCGGTCGCTGGTGCTGAAAGAGGCCGATGTCGTGCTGCTGCTGGGTGCCCGGCTGAACTGGCTGCTGTCGCACGGCAAGGGCAAGCAATGGGGCGCGCCCGGTTCGAAGAAGTTCATCCAGGTCGATATCGAGCCCCGCGAGATGGACAGCAACATCGAGATCGCGGCCCCCGTGGTGGGCGATATCGGCTCTGTCGTTGCCGAAATGCTGAAGGGCGTGGGCCCGGACTGGACCCCGCCGCCCGCCACCTGGACCGGCGCGATCCGCGAGAAGGTCGAGACGAACATCGCCAAGATGGCGCCGAAACTGGTGGGCAACACAGCGCCGATGAACTTTCACACCGCGCTGGGCGCGCTGAAGCAGATCATCAAGGAACGCCCCGAGGCGATGCTGGTGAATGAGGGCGCCAACACCCTCGACTTTGCGCGGTCGATCATCGACATGTATCGCCCGCGCAAGCGCCTGGACGTCGGCACCTGGGGCGTGATGGGCATCGGCATGGGGGCGGCCATTGCCGCGGCGGTCGAAACCGGCAAGCCGGTGCTGGCGGTCGAGGGCGACAGCGCCTTCGGTTTCTCGGGGATGGAGGTAGAGACGATCTGCCGCTACCAGCTGCCGGTCTGCATCGTCATCTTCAACAACAACGGCATCTACCGCGGTACCGACACCGACCCGACCGGCCGTGACCCGGGCACGACCGTCTTCGTCAAGGGCGCACGCTACGACAAGATGATGGAGGCCTTCGACGGTGTCGGCGTCAACGCGACCACGCCGGATGAGCTTACCCGTGCCGTGAACGCGGCGATGGATTCGGGCAAGCCCACCCTGATCAACGCGGTGATCGACGAACAGGCGGGAACCGAAAGCGGCCGGATCGGCAACCTCAACCCGCAAAGCACGATCGGCAAGAAGGCCTGACGCGAAGGCCTCGCCGGGCCCAGACCGGCCAGGCGAACCGCAGCATGGCGATCGGAGGAGGACGCGATGACGGCGCTTGAAGGTGTCAGGATACTCGACTTCACCCATGTCCAGTCCGGGCCGACATGCACCCAGTTGCTGGCCTGGTTCGGGGCGGACGTGATCAAGGTGGAACGCCCCGGAAGCGGCGACGCGACCCGGGCGCAGTTGGTCGACATTCCGGGCGCGGACAGTCTCTATTTCACCATGCTCAACCACAACAAGCGGTCGATCGAGCTGGACGCGAAGACCCCCGAGGGCAAGGAGGTTCTCACCCGCCTGATCGAGAGTTGCGACGTGATGGTCGAGAACTTCGCGCCCGGCGCGCTTGAGCGGATGGGGTTCCCGTGGGAGGTGGTGCAGACCATCAACCCGCGTATCATCCTGGCGTCGATCAAGGGGTTCGGGCCGGGGCGCTATGAGGCCTGCAAGGTGTACGAGAACGTCGCGCAATGTGTGGGTGGTGCGGCCTCGACCACCGGGTTCCGCGACGGCATCCCGGTGGTCACCGGCGCCCAGATCGGCGATTCCGGCACCGGGCTTCACCTTGCGCTGGGCATCGTCACCGCGCTTTACCAGCGCGAACAGACCGGTCGTGGACAGCGCGTGTCGGCCGCGATGCAGGACGGGGTGCTGAATCTCTGCCGGGTCAAGCTGCGCGATCAGCAGAGGCTTCAGAAGGGCCCGCTTCGCGAATATTCCCAGTTCGGCGAGGGTGTGCCATTTGCCGATGCGACGCCGCGCGCGGGCAACGACAGTGGCGGTGGCCAGCCCGGCCGCATCCTGCGCTGCAAGGGGTGGGAGGACGACCCGAACGCCTATGTCTACTTCATCACCCAGGGCGCGGCATGGTCGAAGATCTGCGCCCTGATCGGTCGCCCGGACTGGCAGAGCGACCCGCGCTATGCCACGCCCGAGGCACGGCTGCCGCGCCTGAACGAGGTCTTCGCCACGATCGAAAGCTGGACCGAGACGATCGACAAATTCACCGTGATGGAGATCTGCAACCCCCTCGGCATTCCGGTGGGGCCCATCCTCAGCATGAAGGAGATCGCCGAGGACGAGGGGCTGCGCGCCTCGGGCACCGTGGTGGAGGTCGACCACCCCGTCCGCGGCAGGCACCTGACGGTCGGCTGCCCGATCAAGCTTTCGGACAGCGCGGTCGACGTGCGGCCCGCTCCGTTGCTGGGCCAGCACACGGAAGAGGTGCTCAGCCAGCTGCTGGGATATTCCGCGGATGAGGTCGACCGGCTGCGCAGATCCGGCGCGCTTGGCGGGGTACCGGACCGGGCCGCGGCCGAGTAGCAACGCCCGGCCCGGCACGCGAAGGCACCGCGGCAAGGCATCCGCGCCGAAACGCAGCCGTGCGCTGAAACAGAGACGTTTTCCCGCGTTCGACGCGCATCCAGCGTGATCACGCCGCCATCACTTTGATGTGCGGCAGGTGCCATCGCTGGAAAGCCGTGCGTTTGGCGATAGCTGAACATGCGAACAAGCGCGGCCTCCTGTTTCCGCCCCTCCCGACACGATCCTGGGTCAAAGCCGGCCTTGGTCCGCCCCGGGCCTGTGCGGAGGTGTGCCCCGCGGCAGGAACGGAGGATTCATGTTAAAGGCACTCGACCACCTGAAGGCGCTCGACGCGAACCAGCGCCGCACCGTCATCGCCAGCTTCCTGGGCTGGACGCTGGACGCGTTCGACTTCTTCATTCTCGTCTTCGTGGTGAAATACATCGCGCAGGAGTTCAACGCCTCGATCCCCGAAGTGTCCCTGGCGATCTTCCTGACCCTGGTGATGCGGCCCGTGGGGGCCCTGATCTTCGGAATCATCGCCGAGAAGTTCGGCCGCCGCACCACGCTGATGATCGACGTGCTGATGTATTCGGTCTTCGAATTCGCCTCGGGTTTCGCGCCCAGCCTCGGTGTGCTGATCGTCCTGCGCATCATCTACGGCATCGCGATGGGCGGTGAATGGGGCGTGGGCGCCTCGCTGACCATGGAGTCGATCCCGAAGGAGGCGCGCGGCGTCATCTCGGGCATCCTGCAGGCGGGTTATCCCTTCGGCTACCTGCTGGCGTCGCTGGTGTTCTTCCTGCTGTTCCCGGTGATCGGCTGGCGCGGCATGTTCATGGTTGGCGCGATTCCCGCGCTTCTGGTCTTCTACATCCGGCGGAACGTGAGCGAATCCCCGGTTTACGAAGCCCGCGACAAGACCAAGTCCGAGCCATTCCTCAAGGTGCTGCGGCAGAACGCCAAGCTGTTCATCTGGGCGGTGATCATGATGACCGCGTTCAACCTGTTCTCGCACGGCTCGCAGGACGTCTACCCGACCTTCATGGAGACGCAGCGGAACTATTCGACCCACGTGGTCGGTGCGATCGCGATCTTCTACAACATCGGGGCCATCCTGGGCGGCATCGTCTTCGGCCAGTTCTCGCAGTTGATCGGCCGCAAGCGCGCCATCGTCATCGCCGCCGTGCTGGCCGTGCCCACGGCCTGGCTCTGGGCCTTTGCGCCCGGCGCTGTGCTCTTGGCGATCGGCGCCTTCCTGATGCAGTTCTTCGTGCAGGGCGCCTGGGGTGTCATCCCGGTCCATCTGAACGAGCTGTCGCCTGACGAGGTCCGCTCCACCTTCCCGGGGTTCGCCTACCAGATGGGCAACCTGATCGCCGCGGGCAACGCGACGCTGCTGACCAGCCTCGCCGCCGCCTGGGGCAACGATTATGCCTCGGCGATGTTCTGGGAAATGATCGTGGTGGCGATCCTCGTCGCGCTGCTGGCGGGCTTCGGCTACGAGAAGCGCAACGTCAGTTTCGGCGCGCAGCAGGGCTGACGCACAAGCCTCGGGGGCCGCGTTTTCAGCGCGGCCCCAAGCATAACGTTTCAGTGAAATTTTCCCATTCTTGGTGCCCATACAAACCCCGAAGGCACTTTTTCCTTGCTTAAGTGCGCAAAAAAACATATATGAGCGCCATACAGAAATCGTAACCGGTCCCATTGGACGTTCCGCCCTGCGCAGCGCCCACCTTTGGAGACGGCAATTAAGCCATCTTCGGGACCGTACCCAGGAACGCCGGAGCCAAGGCCAATCGCCAGCCATTACGGGTTGTGCGGCGGGTCTGCCAACTTTTCCCGCAGCGTGCGGGGTGCTTCGGCGATCAACACATATTCCGGGACGGCGCTGCTTGCGGTGCCCTCCGGCAAGACCAGAGAAGGAGTGACATCATGCGTAAGGACACCAACGCGGATCAGGTGAAGACCCGGATCGAGCCGACCGAAGAACAGCGTCGCGAAGATCGCAAGACCACCGCGCAAAAGGCCGACGCGGACCTCTGGGCGGTGCAGCGGCACACCCAGTTCGCCACCTCGGCCTGAACCACCGACAGCGATCCCGGGATTGCCCGGGGATGCGCGCACGACGCGACGGCCGGCCCAACGGGGCCGGCCGTTTTCGTTTGCAGGGGCGCCGCACCTTGAGAATATGCCCCTCGGGGAATGGGCGGTGCGGGCTCGCCGGGCTGGGGTCGCTGCCGCCCTTGCGTCGTTGCGGCCACCCGATATGCTTTCGCCCGAGGAGATCCGATGACCCGTTCCCCATCGCACGACCGACAGCCGCACCAGGCCGACACCGGCCTCAGCGCCCTGTTGCCCGAGGGCGCGGGGGGCGATGACGTCTGGATCGACGTCCTCTCGGCGGTCGACCGCACCTATGCCGACCTCGTCGATTATCAGGAACGGCTGGAGCGTCAGAACCGCGAGATGGAGGATCTGCGTTCGTTCCTCGGGTCGATCCTGTCGTCGGTCTCGGATGCGCTGATCGTCGTCACCCGGTCGGGCACGGTTCTGGAAACCTCGGCCTCGGTCGAGGGGCTGACCGGCAGGCCCGGCGCCGCGTGGCACGGCGGTGCCCTGGCGGCGATGTTCGTGCCCGACGCCGCGCCGGCGCTTGATGCCGCACTGGCCGAGGCGGCGAACCGGCGCGCCCCCGTCACGATCGAGGCGGCGCTGCGTGGCCACGACGGCCCCGCCCCGGTGGAGCTTTCGGTCAGCCCGCGGATGGACGACCGGGGCCGCATCGCGGGCTACGCGCTGACTGGCCGCCCGCTGGGAGAGCTGCGCCAGGCCTATTCCGAGCTTGCCGAAAGCCACGAGGCGCTGAAATCCGCGCAGGCCCAGCTGGTGCGCAACGAAAAGCTGGCTTCGCTGGGCCGCCTGCTTGCCGGCGTCGCGCATGAGCTCAACAACCCGATCAGCTTCGTCTACGCCAATGCCCACGCGCTGGAACGTTACGCAGGCAAGTTCGAGACATATTTCGAAGCCGTCCAGCAAGGCGCCGAGCGTGCCAAGCTGATGCGCCTGCGCGAGGAGCTGAAGCTGGACCGCGAAGTGCGCAACCTGCGCGAGGCCGTGCAGGGCGCCCGCGAAGGGGCCGAGCGGGTTCGCGATATCGTGGAAGATCTGCGACGGCTGAGCGCCGAGGGCACCGGCGAGATGGTGGCGTTCGACTTGGTCGATACTGCCTCGGTCGCCGCAAGCTGGGTACGCCGCGGCTCCAAGGCCGAGGTCGCCCTGGTCTTCGAGGGCCTGCCCGGGCTGCGCGTCATCGGCCGGCCGGGCCATGTGCAGCAGGTGGTGATGAACCTTGTGCAGAATGCCGTCGACGCGCTGGAGAACCGTCCCGGCGGGCGCATCGTCATTGCCGCCGCGATCGCTGGCGGCCGCGGCCAGCTGTCCGTTCGCGACAACGGCCCGGGCGTGTCGGATGAGGACGCCGCAGCCATATTCGACCCGTTCTTCACTACCAAGCCGGTCGGGCGCGGTACTGGCCTCGGCCTGTCGATCTCGCACAAGATCGTCGAGGAACACGGCGGACGCCTGCGGCTTTGCACAGATGGCGAAGGCGGCGGCGATGGTGGCGCCTGCTTTCGCTTCGACCTGCCGCTGGCGGAGGCGCAATGAACCTGCTCTGGCTTCAGGCCGCCGGTTGTGGCGGCTGCACCATGTCGCTCCTCTGCGCCGAGAATCCGAACGTCTTCGACCTGCTCGACGGGGCCGGGGTCAATGTGCTCTGGCATCCCGCGATCAGTCTCGAAACCGGCGTGGAAGTGTCTTGTCTGCTCTCGGCAGTCGAGGCGGGAGAGATCCCGCTCGATATCCTCGCGGTCGAGGGGGCGATTGCCCGCGGACCGCATGGCACGGGGCGTTACCAGATGCTCTCGGGCACCGGTCGGTCGATGCTCGACTGGTTGCGTGCTTTGGCGCCACGCGCGCGGCATGTCATGGCGGTTGGTACCTGCGCCACCTATGGCGGCATCACCACCGCCGGGGGGAACCCCTCGGATGCGGTCGGCGTGCAGTACGAGGGGGCCCTCGGCGGCGGCGCGCTACTCGCCAGCTTTCGCGCGGGCGATGGCCTGCCGGTGATCAACGTCGCGGGCTGCCCGACCCACCCCGACTGGGTGACCGAGACCCTGTTGTTGCTGAAATCCGGCGCGCTTGGCCCCGCCGACCTCGACGAGCTGGGCCGGCCGCTCTTCTACGCGCAGCACCTCGTCCACCATGGCTGTCCGAAGAACGAGTTCTACGAATACAAGGCCTCGGCCGAGATGCTGTCAGAGATGGGCTGCATGATGGAACACCTCGGCTGCGTCGGCACCCAAGCGGTGGGCGATTGCAACATCCGGCCGTGGAACGGCACCGGGTCCTGTACCTCGGGCGGCTATCCCTGCATCGCCTGTACCGCGCCCGAGTTCGAGGAACCGCGCCATCCCTTCACCGAAACGCCCAAGATCGCGGGCATCCCGGTGGGGCTGCCGTCGGACATGCCAAAGGCATGGTTCATGGCGCTCGCCTCCCTCTCAAAGGCCGCGACGCCGAAACGGATCGCGACAAACGCGATCGCCGACCGGGTCGAGGTGACACCGACCCTGCGCAAGCCGAAAGGCCGGACATGAGCGAAGCGCGGCTGGTGGTCGGTCCGTTCAACCGGGTCGAGGGCGATCTGGAGGTGCATCTCGACGTGACCGAGGGGCAGGTTGCCAGCGCCCGCGTCACCGCCCCGCTGTTTCGCGGGTTCGAACAGATGCTTGAAGGCAAGGACCCGCGCGACGCCCTGACGGTGACGCCGCGGATCTGCGGGATCTGCTCGATCAGCCAGTCGGCGGCCGCGGCCCGCGCTCTGGGTGCGGCGGCGGGAATGGAGCCCACCCCGCAGGGCGCCGCCATGGCCGCCTTGATCCACGCGGTGGAGAACGCGTCGGACCACCTGATCCACTTCAACCTGTTCTTCATGCCCGATTTCACCCGCCCCGCCTATGCCGGCCAGCCCTGGCACAGGCGGGTGGTCGACCGCTTCACTGCCGGTCAGGGCGGCGCCGTGCGGGCCGCGGTCGAGGCGCGGGCACAGCTGATGCACATCCTCGGGCTGATGGCTGGAAAGTGGCCCCATACGTTGGCGATCCAGCCGGGCGGGGTGACCCTTGCCCCCGGCCCGCGCGAGAAGGTGCGGATCGAGATCACCCTTCGCGCCTTCCGCCGCTATCTCGAGACAACCGTCTTCGGCGGAAAGCTTGAGGATTTTGCCGGGATCGAGACGGTTTCGTCGCTCATGCGCTGGGACCGCGGCGATGCGGGCCTGTTCATCGAGATCGCGCAGGCGCTGGATCTGGATCGGCTTGGCCGCGGGTCCGGTCGCTACCTCAGCTTCGGGGCGTATCCGTTGGCCGAAGGGCATGGCTTTGCCCCGGGGCTGTGGGAAGGCGGCCCGGTGCCGTTCGATCCGTCGGCGATCGTCGAGGATCTGAGCCATGCCTGGATGCTGGGCCCCGCCGCCCACCCCTCGACGGGAGAGACCCGCCCGGACGCGGCGATGCGGTCCGAGGCCTATTCCTGGTGCAAGGCGCCACGGCTTGCTGGGCGGCCGGTCGAGGTGGGCGCGCTGGCGCGGCAGGTGGTCGATGGCCACCCGCTTGCCCAGGCGCTCGCCGGTGGCGGAGTTCTTGCCCGGGTGGCGGGGCGGCTTCTGGAACTGGCACGGACGCAGGTGTTGATGGAGCATCTTTGCGCCGCAATAGAGACGAATGCGCGGTTCATGTCCGGCCCCGTCGGACGGATCGAAAACGGCCATGGCGCAGGCCTGGTCGAGGCCGCGCGCGGGGCGCTTGGTCATTGGCTGCGCGTCGAGAAGGGGCGGATCGCGGGATATCAGATCATCGCGCCGACCACCTGGAACTTTTCCCCGCGCGACGCGGCGGGTATTCCCGGCCCGCTGGAGGCCGCGCTGGTCGGCGCGCCGGTTGGCGAGGGCGAGGCCAGCCCGGTCGCGGTACAGCATATCGTGCGGTCCTTCGATCCCTGCATGGTCTGCACGGTGCATTGAGGAAGAGCCGGGGGTCAGCCCCCCGGACCCCCGGAGTATTTTCGCCAAGATGAAGCAGGACGGTGTTCAGATCAGGGTGCGCGGGCAGGTGCAGGGCGTGGGGTTCCGCCCCTTCGTCTGGCGTCTGGCGCAGGCGCGGGGCTTGCGGGGCGAGGTGCTGAACGACCCGGAAGGTGTTCTGATCCGGCTTTGCGGTGCTATCGGGGACCTTGCCGACGCCCTGCGCGCCGAGGCGCCGCCGTTGGCGCGGGTCGACGCGGTGGAGGTTTCGCGCTGGGTGTTCGACGTCGTGCCCGAGGAATTCACCATCGTGGCGTCGCGGGGCCATGGCGCCGAGACACGGGTGACGCCGGACGCGGCGACCTGCCCGGACTGCCTGGCCGAGATCCGGGGGCAGGGGCGGCGGCGGGGCTATGCCTTCACCAATTGCACGCATTGCGGACCGCGGTTCAGCATCCTGCGCGGGCTGCCTTACGACCGGGCGCAGACCACGATGGCGCCGTTCGACATGTGTCCCGCCTGCCGCGCGGAATACGACAATCCGGCGGATCGCCGGTTCCATGCCCAGCCGATCGCCTGCCCCGATTGCGGGCCGCGCCTCTGGCTGGAGGTCGGCGGGGAGGAGCGGTCGCCCGAGGATGCGGGGGAGATCCTGCGCGCGGGCGGGATCGTCGCGGTGAAGGGGCTGGGCGGGTTTCACCTTGCCTGCGATGCGACCGACGCGGGGGCGGTGGCGCGGCTGCGCGCAAGAAAGCGGCGGCCGACGAAACCTTTCGCTCTCATGGCCGATCTTGAGCGGATCATGCTCTATTCCAGCGCGACTCCGGCGGAAGAGGCACTCTTGCGGGACCCTTCCGCACCCATCGTTCTGCTACCGCGGGCGGGTCGGGCACTGCCGGAGGGTGTGGCGCCGGGGCAGGAGATGCTGGGCTGGATGCTGCCCTACACGCCGTTGCACCATCTGCTGATCGACTGGGCCGGGGGGCCGCTGGTGATGACCTCGGGCAATCTGTCGGGGGAGCCGCAGGTGATCGGCAACGAAGAGGCGCGCGTCAAGCTTTTCGCTTTTGCCGACGGGTTCCTCATGCATGACCGGGAGATCGCCCGGCGGTTGGACGACAGCGTGATGCGGGCCGATCCGCCGATGGTGTTGCGGCATGCGCGCGGCCGGGTGCCGGGCACGCTGGCCCTGCCCGACGGGTTCGAACGCGCGCCGCAGGTTCTGGCGCTGGGCGGCCAGATGAAGGGCGCGATCTGCCTTGTGAAGAACGGGCAGGCGCTGCTGTCGCACCATCTTGGCGATCTGGACGATCTGCTTTGCCTCGAGGAGTTCCATAAGGCGGTTGCCGACTACCGGGCGTTGTTCGATCACCGTGCGGAGCGGATCGCCGTGGATGCGCATCCGGGGTACCGCGCGACGCAGGCGGGGCAGGCGATGGGGGGGCCGGTGGTCGAGGTGTTCCACCATCATGCGCATCTGGCGGCCTGCCTGGCCGAGAATGGCTGGCCCCGGGCGGGTGGCAAGGTGGCGGGGATCGTTCTGGATGGGACCGGCCTTGGGCCGGATGGCACGGTCTGGGGCGGTGAGCTTCTGCTGGGAGGCTACGTTTCAGCTGAAAGAGTGACGCATCTGCGCCCCGTACCGCTGCCCGGAGGCGACCGGGCGTCGCGCGAGCCCTGGCGCAATCTGCTGGCGCAACTGGATGTGGCGGGGCTGAGTGATCTGGCCGATCTAATCATGGCGGACAAGCCGCGCGCTGTCCTGCGGCGGGCGATCGCGGCGGGGGTGAATGCGCCGCTGTCCTCCTCGGCCGGGCGGCTGTTCGATGCCTTCGCGGCGGCGCTGGGGTTCGATGGCGCGCAAAGCTACGAGGGCGAGGCGGGGATGTGGCTTGAGTCGCTCGCCGGTCGCGCGGGGGAGGCGCCAGCCTATCCTTTTGCGAAGACGAAAGAGGGCCTCGACCCCGCGCCGATGTGGCGTGCCTGGGCCGAGGATCGGGGGCGGGGCACGCCCCGCGAGGTGATGGCGCGGCGTTTCCATGCCGGGCTGGCGCAGGCCTTCGCCGCGCCGGCACGGGCCCTGGTGGCGGACGGGGCGGCAGGGGCTGTGGCGCTTTCGGGCGGGTGTTTCCAGAACGCGCTGCTGCACCGGATGACCGTCGCCGCGCTGGACGGGATCCCGGTTCTGACGCATCGCGCGGTGCCCGCGAACGACGGCGGCCTCGCCCTCGGGCAGGCCGTTATCGCCGCGGCGCAGCGGGAAAGCGACTGACCGGAAGCTTGCCGGGGAAGGACAGCCGCTTACCACCGCCGGGGCGCGACAGGCGATTGCGCTTCCTGGTTAAGGCATTGTAAAAAAATGATTTAAGCAAGAGATTACGGCGCTGTCCCCCGACCGTGCTTTTCCTTCGATTTCGCCTCACGCCCCTGCGACATCTGGTCACCACCGCGCCGAGGGTGGCTGCATCGCGCAGGCGCCGGGACTTGAGGGGAGGGACCTTTGTCACAGATCGAAACCTTCTACGACGTGATGCGCCGGCAGGGGATCACCCGCCGCAGCTTCATGAAGTACTGCTCGCTCACCGCCTCGGCGCTGGGTCTCGGGCCCGCCTTCGTGCCGAAGATCGCCCATGCGATGGAAACCAAGCCGCGCACCCCGGTGATCTGGGTCCACGGCCTCGAATGCACCTGCTGTTCCGAAAGCTTTATCCGCTCGGCCCACCCGCTGGCCAAGGACGTCGTGCTGTCGATGATCTCGCTCGATTACGACGACACGCTGATGGCGGCGGCGGGAACACAGGCCGAGGCCGCCCTTCAGGACACGATCGACAAGTACAAGGGCAACTACATCCTCGCGGTCGAGGGCAACCCGCCGCTGAATGAGGACGGGATGTTCTGCATCGTCGGCGGCAAGCCCTTTGTCGACCAGCTGAAACACGCGGCCGAACATGCCAAGGCGATCATCAGTTGGGGCGCCTGTGCCTCTTACGGCTGCGTGCAGGCGGCGGCGCCGAACCCGACGCGGGCCACGCCGGTGCACAAGGTCATCACCGACAAGCCGATCATCAAGGTGCCCGGCTGCCCGCCGATCGCCGAGGTCATGACCGGCGTCATCACCTACATGCTCACCTTCGACCGTCTGCCGACGCTTGACCGTCAGGGCCGGCCCGAGATGTTCTATTCCCAGCGCATCCACGACAAATGCTACCGCCGACCGCATTTCGACGCCGGCCAGTTCGTCGAGCATTGGGACGACGAGAACGCGCGCAAGGGCTATTGCCTCTACAAGATGGGCTGCAAGGGGCCGACCACCTACAACGCCTGTTCGACCATCCGATGGAACGACGGCGTGAGCTTTCCAATCCAGTCGGGCCATGGCTGCATCGGCTGTTCCGAGGACGGGTTCTGGGATCAAGGCTCGTTTTACGACCGGCTCACCAACATCAAGCAATTCGGGATCGAGGCGAATGCCGACGTTATCGGCGGCACGGCGGCTCTGGCCGTCGGCGGCGCGGTGGCGGCGCATGCCGCGGTCTCTGCCCTGAAACGCGCCCAACAGAAGAACGACGCCCGCAAGGCCGCGGCCAAGACCCAGTCTTCCAAGACCCGGTCTTCGGTCGACAAGAACGAGGACGCCTGATCCATGACCCAGCAAACCCCGAACGGCTTTACCCTAGACACCTCGGGCAAGCGCATCGTCGTCGATCCGGTGACACGGATCGAGGGCCACATGCGCTGCGAGGTCAACGTCGACGACCAGGGCATCATCCGCAACGCGGTCTCGACCGGCACGATGTGGCGGGGCCTCGAGGTGATCCTGAAGGGCCGCGACCCGCGCGACGCCTGGGCCTTTACCGAGCGGATCTGCGGCGTCTGCACCGGCACCCATGCGCTGACCTCGTGCCGCGCGGTCGAGGATGCGCTGGGGATCGAGATCCCCGACAACGCCAACTCGATCCGCAACATGATGCAGTTGGCGTTGCAGATCCACGACCATGTGGTGCATTTCTACCACCTGCACGCGCTGGATTGGGTCAACCCGATCAACGCGCTCAAGGCCGATCCCAAGGCCACCAGCGAGCTGCAGCAGAAAGTCAGCCCCAGCCACCCGATGTCCAGCCCCGGATATTTCCGCGACGTGCAGAACCGGCTGAAGAAGTTCGTCGACTCGGGGCAGCTGGGCCTGTTCAAGAACGGCTACTGGGACAACCCGGCGTACCTGCTGCCGCCCGAGGCCGACCTGATGGCCACAACGCATTACCTCGAGGCGCTGGACCTGCAGAAGGAGATCGTGAAGATCCACACGATCTTTGGCGGCAAGAACCCGCATCCCAACTGGCTTGTCGGCGGGGTGCCCTGCGCGATCAACATCGACGGCGTGGGCGCGGTCGGCGCGATCAACATGGAGCGTCTGAACTACGTCAGCCGCATCATCGAACAGACCCATGAGTTCGTGAAGAACGTCTATGTGCCGGACGTGATCGCCATCGGCGGGATCTACAAGAACTGGCTCTATGGCGGCGGATTGTCGAGCCAGGCGGTGCTGGCCTACGGCTGCATCCCCGAGCGCGCCAACGACTGGACGCCGGCCAACCTGCATCTGCCGCAGGGCGCGATCATCAACGGCAACCTCAACGAGGTGCACCCGGTCAACCTGCGCGATCCCGAGGAGGTGCAGGAATTCGTCGACCATTCTTGGTACACCTACGGCCAGCCCGGCAAGGGCCTGCACCCATGGGACGGGGTGACCGAGGCCAAGTACGAACTGGGTCCCAACGCCAAGGGCACCCGCACCAATATCGTCGAGCTGGACGAGAGCGCCAAATATTCCTGGATCAAGGCCCCGCGCTGGAAGGGCCACGCGATGGAGGTGGGCCCGCTGGCCCGCTACATCGTGGGATATGCTGGCGGGCACGAGGATATCAAGTCCCAGGTCGATGGCCTTCTGGGCACGATGAACCTGCCGTTCGACGCGATCTTCTCGACGCTGGGGCGCACTGCGGCCCGGGCCCTCGAGGCGGAGTATTGTTCGCGCCTGCAGCGGCACTTCTTCGACAAGCTGATCGCCAACATCAAGAACGGCGACCTTTCCACCGCGAATGTCGCGAAATGGGATCCGTCAACCTGGCCGAAGGAGGCCAGGGGCGTCGGCCATTCCGAGGCGCCGCGCGGTGCGCTGGGTCACTGGATCAAGATCAAGGACGGCCGGATCGAGAACTACCAATGCGTCGTGCCGACCACCTGGAACGGCTCGCCCCGCGACACGCAGGGCAATATCGGCGCCTTCGAGGCCTCGCTGATGAACACCAAGATGGAACGCCCCGAAGAGCCGGTCGAGATCCTGCGGACGTTGCACAGCTTCGACCCCTGCCTTGCCTGCTCGACACACGTGATGTCGGCCGACGGCGAGGAACTGACGCGGGTCAAGGTTCGCTGAGGGAGGGAGGACCCGATGAAGACACCTGCATATTTCGCATTGTTCGTAACGATTGCGGCGCCCGCGAAGGCGCATTCGGGGCCTGGTCCGGCCCCGGGCTTCGGGGCCGGCGTGGGTCATCCGCTGACCGGCCCCGATCACCCGTCGGGGCGCTAGGGCCATGAGGGATGCGACCTATACCCCCGGCCCCACGGAAGATGAGCCCGACAAGGCCAAGCTGACCGGCGATATCACCGAGAGCGATTTCAAGCACGTCAGCCGCAACACCTCGGTCTATGTCTACGAGGCGCCGGTGCGTCTCTGGCACTGGACCAACGCGGCGATGATCCTGATCCTGATCGTGACGGGCTATTTCATCGGCTCGCCGCCGCCCACCATGCAGATCGGCGAAGCGTATCAGCAGTTCGTCTTCGGCTACATCCGCTTCGCCCATTTCGCCGCAGCGATGGTGCTGACGGTGGGCTTCTTCGGCCGGATCTACTGGGCTTTCGCCGGCAACCACCACGCCCGCCAGATGTTCTACATCCCCTTCCTCCAGAGCGCCTTCTGGGAGGAACTGTTATACGAATTCCGCTGGTACCTGTTCCTTGAGAAGAAGCCGCGCAAATACGTGGGACACAACCCGCTGGCACAGCTTGCGATGTTCTTCTTCATGACGGTGGGGCTGACCTTCATGCTGGTCACGGGCTGGGCGCTCTATGCTCAGGGTGCGGGCGAAGGCTCGATCCCCGACGATCTGTTCGGCTGGCTGCTCGCATGGGTTGGCAACAGCCAGATCCTGCACACGCTGCATCACCTCGGCATGTGGGCGATCATCATCTTCATGATCATTCATATCTACGCCGCGATCCGAGAGGACATCATGTCCCGGCAATCCATGGTCTCGACCATGATCTCGGGCCACAGGACCTTCCGCGACGACGATTGATCCATCCTCTGGGGGGCTGTCATCGGGCGGGCGCGATCAGGGTCGCGCCCGTCTTCTTTTTCGCGGGCACTGCCTGGTGGAGGGTGGTGGTGGTCGTCAGGTTTTCATTTGCGTTGACTTTCGGTCGGATTCTTTCCGCGTCGATCCCGTCGATATAACTCAGATCTCCTGGAAATATCATTGTTTTCATTATGTTGAGTAACATCTTTTGCGGAAGTCGATTTTCCTGAATGTCCCCCGCTGCAAACCCTATTGTCGCTTTCAAAACGCCGGTGAGAGCGTCGCGACCACTGGTTTCAAGGGAGGAGTCGAATGCCAGATCCGCGCCCCGAACGGGTTCTCGTGCTTGGAATCGGCAACGTGCTGTGGGCCGACGAAGGTTTTGGCGTGCGCTGTGTCGAAGCACTGGCCGAACGCTGGGCGCTGCCCGCGAATGTGCGGCTGCTCGACGGTGGCACGCAGGGGCTCTACCTGCTGCCGTTCCTTGAGGAGGCGGACGCACTGATCGTCTTCGACGCCGTCGATTTCGGATTGGCGCCCGGCGCGCTCCTGACGCTGCGCGACGGCGATGTGCCGCAGTTTCTGGGCGCCAAGAAGATGAGCCTGCACCAGACCGGATTCCAGGACGTTCTCGCCACCGCCGCGCTCATGGGCTACTGCCCCGAACGCCTTACCCTGATCGGCTGCCAGCCGGTGGAGCTGGAGGATTACGGCGGCGGACTGCGGCCCCTGGTGGCCGAGCGGATCGCCCCGGCGATCGACACTGCGCTTGCCGAACTTGCCCGTTGGGGCATCGAGGCCCTTCCCGGCGCGACCCATTGCGAAGGCAGTGCCGACCCGTCGCTTTCGCGCGCCGCATACGAGGAGGGGCGACCGTCGGATGCCGAGGCCTGCCGCTCGGGCGATCCGCGCTACTTTCCGGATGCGGAGCAGGTCTGATGTGCATGGGCATTCCCGCACAGCTGTCTTCCGTCGATGGCATCCGCGGCGAGGCGGCGGATGGCGCGCTCGTCGACCTCTCGCTCACGCCGGAGGCCCGCCCCGGCGACTGGGTGCTGGTCTTCCTCGGCGCCGCGCGCGAGGTGCTCGACCCCGGCGAGGCGGCGAAGATCCTGGCCGCGCTGCGGGGGCTGCAGGCGCTGTTGGCGGGGGGCGACCCCGGCGACGCCTTCGCCGATCTCGAGGCGCGCAGCCCCGGCCTTCCCCCCCATCTTCAGGCCGCACTCGATGCTGGCCGGACCCAGGCCTGAAAGGACACCATGCACGATCACGCGCCCCCCTCGCCCGACGCCGCGCCCGCCGCCTCGATCAGCACGGCCCCCGCGCAGACCCACCCCCTCGTTGCCCGGCTGGGCGCCGAACTGGGCTATGAAACACTCTCTGATTTTACCGAGATCGAGGCATTCACCGGGCGCGAGGGCTTTCACTGCCTCTTCATCCCGGGCGATGCGCGGCGCAACCTAGAAACCCCGGATGCGGCGGTGATCCTGCCCGAGCTGCGGATGACCTTCCAGAACGCCTTCGACTGCGCGGTGGTGGCCGATGCGATCGAGGCGGAGCTGCGCCAGAAGACCCGCGCGCTGAAGACCCCGGCCTTCCTGTTCTGGCGCCAGGGCACCTACCTCGGCGCGATCGAGAAGGTCCGCGACTGGCAGGATTACATCGCACGCACCAGCCACATTCTGGGCCAGGAGGGCTAGGCCATGGTTTCCAATTTCCATCTGCCGCCGGTTGGCTTCGGCCCGGGGTCGCAGCCCGAAGAGGGCGAGACGCTTGACTACATGAAGCTGCCCGAGGGCATGCGCACCTACAGTGCCCATATGCCTGATGTCGGCGATGCCGGCGCGGTCGCCCCGGCGCTGGCGCTGATCGCCGAGGTCTCGGCGGCGGCGGCGCAGGCGGCCTCCGGCAGTGGCGCGGTGTTCGACCTGAACGGCATGGACAAGGCCAGCCGCGACCTGATCGCCGAGACGATGGGACAGGGCGAGGTGTCGATCCGCATCCGCGGCATCCCGGCGCTGAGCGTGCAGGAATCGGTCTTTGCCGGCGTCTGGTCGGTCGCGGGTGCCGGGATCGACGGGATCGAGGTCGCCCCCATCCCCGAAGCCGCGATTTCCCGTGCATTCGAGCCGTATCGTGCCGCCAGGGGCCCGTCGCATCCGCGCCAGCCCGGGGTTGTGAACGCACAGGCGATCCTGGCCGAGCTGGCCGACAAGTCCGCCGCTTACGCCGGTGGCGCGCCGCATGTGATCAACCTGACGCTACTGCCCCATACGCCGGAAGACCTGATGTGGTTGGATGCGGCCCTTGGCGAGGGCTCGGTCACGATCCTGTCGCGCGGCTATGGCAATTGCCGGATCACGGCGACCGCGCTTCCCCATGTCTGGCGCGTGCAGTTCTTCAATTCGATGGACACGCTGATCCTGGACACGTTCGAGGTGACCCGGATCCCCGAGGTGGCGCTGGCCGCCCCCGAGGACCTGACCGATTCCGCCGAGCGGATGCTCGAGGTGCTGGAGGCGATCCGATGACTGGGCCGATGACTGTTCAGGCAACCGGGCCGACCTCTGGCCAGACGGGATTCGAAGGGTCCTACCTCGGGGCGAACGATCGGATCTCGGATCGGGCGGTGATGGAGTGCAAGATCTGCTGGACACCCTACGACCCGGCAGAGGGGGACGATTACCGCCAGGTCCTGCCCGGTACGCCGTTTTCCGCGTTGCCCGACGACTGGCATTGCCCCGGCTGCGACGCGCCCAAGAACCAGTTCATGGTGCTGTCCGACCCAGGCGCGGCCGAGATGCTTCGTTCGCGGCAGATCGAGGAGCGCGTCGACCTGCTGGTGGCCGACTTTCGCGAGATCTGGAATGCCCGGATGCGCGACGTGCCGCTGGTGAACAAGGCGCTGCGGGTGGAGGCGGTTGGCTTTGTCGCGCATGAGGGCCGGCCCCTGGGCGTGCTGATCAGCCCGTGGTTCATGAACCTCGTGATGCTGCCGGCAGAGGGCGAAGACTGGTCGGGCCTCGTTCCCGGCACGCATGAAGAGATCGCCTTTCCCTCGGGCCGCTACGAATTCATCCACAACCGGCGCGACATGGGCGGCGGCTACAAGGCCTGTTCGCTGTTCTCGCCGATGGGCGATTTCCAGACCCAGCTTCAGGCGGTGGATGTCGCGCGCGCGATCATGGTGGAACTGTTCCGCGCAGAGAACCGCGCCGAAACCGACCGCTCCGCCGAGATCCGGGCGGTGCGCGAGGCGGAATTGGCCGTTGCAGAGACGGAAGACGTGATGAGTGACCCCTCGACGACGGTGTCGCGGCGCAAGCTGATCTCGGGCGGGTTCGCCTCGGAGGGCCACCCGGACGAGAACCACCCGGACGAGGGCGCGCAGGCGCTCTGAGCGCGGCGCGGGGTCGACGTGGATCTCGACGCGGAATTTGATTGCGCTCAAGGTGCCGGGGGCGCCGATTGGGTAGACTCGAGTTTCGCCAGCTGGCGAAACCGACGAAACAGGACAGGGGAGGTGCAGCGATGTGCACGGTATGCGGATGCGGCGGCCATAGCGTCGAGGACCAGTTCAAGGCCCATCTGGAAAGCAACGGCAAGCCAATGGCGGCGCCGCTTGCGGTTCTGGCGGGGGGGCCGACGGCCAAGGCATCCGGCGATCACGCTCCCGCGCATCACGGCCCCGCCTGCACCCATGGCGATTTCCATCTGGGCCAGGGCCCCGCGGGGACCGAAGTGCCCGGGATGAGCCAGGCCCGGCTGATCGAGATCGAGACCGACATCCTGGCGAAGAACGACGGCTACGCCGCCCGCAACCGTGCCGCGCTGACGGCGGCGCAGGTGTTCACGACGAACCTCGTCTCCTCTCCCGGGTCGGGTAAGACCACGCTTCTGTGCCGCACGATCGAGATGCTGGGCGACGCGCCGCTCGCGGTGATCGAGGGCGACCAGCAGACCACGAACGATGCCGACCGCATCCGCGCCACCGGCGCGCAGGCGGTGCAGGTGAATACCGGCAAGGGTTGCCACCTCGACGGGGCGATGGTGGAAAAGGCTCTGACACGTCTGGATCTGGCCCGCGGCGCGTTGCTCTTCATCGAGAATGTCGGCAACCTCGTCTGCCCTGCCGGGTTCGACCTGGGGGAGGACGCCAAGGTCGCGATCCTGTCGGTCACCGAGGGCGAGGACAAGCCGCTGAAGTACCCCGACATGTTCACCGCCGCTCGCATCGCGCTCTTGAACAAGGTCGACCTTGCCCCCCATTGCGACGTCGACCTCGACCTCTACGAGGCCAACCTGCGCCGGGTGAACCCCGAGATCGAGGTGATCCGCGTCTCTGCCCGCACCGGCGAGGGGATGGAGGCCTGGGTCGCCTGGCTGAAACGCGGCCTCGCCGCCAAGGCAGTCTGATGGCCGCCTCGATCCCCGTCATCCTGCTGATCGATGACGAGCCGCATTCGCTTTCCGCGATGAAGATGGCGCTGGAGGATGAGTTCGAGATCCTGACCGCCGGCAGCGCCGAGGCCGCGCTCGAGGCGCTGGAGGAAAACTGGGTGCAGGCGATCTTCTGCGACCAGCGGATGCCCGGACGCTCGGGTGTCGACCTGCTTACCGAAGTGCGCGAGCGCTGGCCCGAGACGGTACGGCTGATCGTCACGGGTTATACCGACAGCCAGTCGATGATGGCGGCGATCAACGAGGCCGGCATCCACCAGTTCCTGACCAAGCCGTGGCACCCCGAGCAACTTCTGGCCGCCGCGCGCAATGCCACCCAGATGTTCGCGCTGGCCCGCGAAAACGAGCGTCTGTCGCTGGAGATGCGCTTTCTCAACGCGACAAGCCAGTCGCGGGTGGAAAAGCGGCGGCAGGCCCTGCGCGAGGGTATGGGGTTCGAGGCGATCCTGCGCAGCCCGACCTCGGCCATGAACGACGTCGTCCGCGCCGCGCGTCACTACGCCAGCTTCGACGTGCCCGTCCTGCTGACGGGCGATGCCGGCGTCGGAAAGCAACAGCTGGCCCGCGCGATGCATTACGGCTCGCTCCGCTCCGACAAGCCGTTCTATGAGGTGAACCTGGCCGGTCTCTCGGACGAGCTGGCGATGATCGAACTTTTCGGCGCGAAACGCGGGGTGCTGCCCGGGGGCGTTGCGCGGATCGGTCTGGCGCAGAAGGCCGATCGCGGCACGCTCTATCTTGCCGGGATCGAGGCGGCCAGCCCGGGCCTGCAATTGCAGATTCTGCGGCTGGTGCGCGAGGGAAGCTTTACCCCCGTCGGCGGGCAGGAGACGATGACGACAACGCTGCGGCTGATCGCCGGGGCGGCCTCGGATGTGAGGATCCTGGTGGGCGAGGGTCGATTCCGCGCGGATCTCTACTATGCGCTGGCGGTCGGCGAGATCGCGGTGCCGCCGCTCCGGGCCCGACGCGGCGACGTGGCGATGCTGGCGCAATCCCTGCTTGCCGAGGTTGCCGCGACCCATGGCAAACCGGTGCGCGGCTTCTCGGCCGCGGCGCTGGAATTCCTCGAGAATTACGACTGGCCGGGCAACCTGCGCGAGCTGTCGAACGAGGTGACGCGGATGCTGATCTTCGGCGAGGAGACGACGCTGGGGGCGGAGCTGATCTCGCGCCCGATCCTGCAGGCGCCGCCGGGCGACGAGGGGGCGGACCGCACCGCCGAAGACGCGATGGCCGGCACCGGCGCGCTGAAGGAGCGGGTGGAGCTGTTCGAGATGCGGATCCTGCGCGAGACGCTGACCCGCCACCGCTGGAACAAGAGCCGCGCGGCGGCCGAGCTGGGCCTGTCCCGCGTCGGCCTGCGCGCCAAGCTGGATCGCTACGGGGTCACCCACCCCGCCGCGCAGGAAGAGGAGAGCTGAGATGTGCCTGGGCATTCCCGGCCAGATCGTCGAGATCACCAATCCCGAGGCCATGATGGCGATGGCCGAGGTCTCGGGCGTGCGGCGCGAGGTCAACGTTGCCTGCATCGCCGACGGGCCATTGCAGGGCCTGATCGGGGAATGGGCGCTGATCCACGTCGGCTTTGCCATGAGCCGGATCGACGAGGCGGAGGCCGCCGCCACGCTGGAGGCCCTGCGCGATCTGGGCGAGGCGCAGGAGGCGCTGGAACAGATGGCGGAAGGGGACAGGGCGCTGGTGGGTTTGCGGAAGGAGACGCAGGTATGAAGTACGCCACCGAGTTCCGCGACCCGAAGGCCGCGAAATCCCTTCTGGCCGCGATCGCAACCACGGCCGACCGCATCGGCGCCACCCGCGAGAAGCCGGTCCACATCATGGAGATCTGCGGCGGCCATACCCATGCGATCTTTCGCTACGGCCTGGACAAGCTGGTGCACGAGGGGGTGGAATTCATCCACGGCCCCGGCTGCCCCGTCTGCGTGCTGCCCATGGCGCGGGTGGACGAATGCATCGAGATCGCCGAGCGGCCCGAGGTGATCTTCACCACTTTCGGCGACGCGATGCGGGTGCCGGGAAGCCGCGGCTCGCTGATGCAGGCCAAGGCGCGCGGCGCCGATATCCGCATGGTCTATTCGCCGCTCGACGCACTGGAACTGGCCCGTCGCAACCCCGACCGCCAGGTGGTGTTCTTCGGCCTGGGGTTCGAGACGACGACTCCCTCGACCGCGCTGTCGATCCAGCAGGCGGCGCGCGAGGGGATGACGAACTTCTCCGTTTTCTGCAACCACATCACGGTGCCCGAGCCGATCAGGGTGCTGCTCGACGATCCGCACATGATGCTGGACGGGTTCATCGGGCCGGGGCATGTGTCGATGGTTATCGGCACGCACCCCTACGATTTCATCGCGCAGGATTACGGAAAGCCGATCGTGGTGGCGGGATTCGAGCCTCTGGACCTGTTGCAATCGGTTCTGATGGTGTTGACCCAGATCGCCGAGGGGCGCGCCGAGGTGGAAAACCAGTATGCCCGCGTGGTGCCGGAGCATGGCAATCCGGTCAGCCTTGCCGCCATCGCGGATGTCTATGAACGCAGGCCGTCCTTCGAATGGCGCGGGCTGGGAGAGATCGACGCCTCGGGTTTGCGGATTCGAAACAAGTACAAGGCTTTCGATGCTGAGGAGAAGTTTGGCGTGGGCTATGCTGCCGCCCGCCCGCGCCATGTGCCGGAGCCTGAGGGCCTGGCCTGTGGGGCGGTGATGACGGGGCGGATGAAGCCCACGCAATGCCCGCAATTCGGCCGGGGCTGCACGCCCGAGACGCCGCTGGGGGCGCTGATGGTATCTTCCGAGGGGGCCTGCGCGGCGTATTGGCAATACGGCGGTGCCCGCGCGGCGGCCGAGTGACCGAGGCGGCGCCGGGGGCCAGCCCCCGGACCCCCGGAGTATTTCTGCAAGAAAGAAGACAAGATGGCGCTGAGGGATGACCGGGTGACGCTGGCGCATGGCGGCGGCGGCAAGGCGATGCGGGATCTGATCGAGGAGGTCTTCACCGGCGTCTTCGATCCGCCGGGGATGGAGGATCAGGCGCGTCTGACCTCGGCCGCGCTGGCCGAACCGGGGGCGCAGTTGGCGTTTACCACCGATTCCTTCGTGGTGACGCCGGTGGAGTTTCCGGGCGGCGATATCGGTAAGATCGCGATCTGTGGCACGGTCAACGACCTTGCCGTGGGGGGGGCGAAGCCGCTCTGGCTTTCGGCGGCGTTCATCATCGAGGAAGGCTGCGACGTGGCCTTGCTCCGGCGCATCGTCGCCTCGATGGCGCGGGAGGCCGAGGCGGCCGGGGTCAGCATCGTCACCGGCGATACCAAGGTCGTGGGCCGGGGTGCCTGCGACACGGTTTTCGTCACCACCTCGGGTGTGGGGGTGATCCCGCCCGGGCGCTCGTTGGCGGCGACGCAGGTGCGGCCCGGGGATGTGGCGATCGTCAACGGCGTGCTGGGCGATCACGGCGCGGCGATTCTGGCGGCGCGGGGGGATCTGGCGCTTTCGACCGCGCTGGAAAGCGATTGCCAAGGCCTTGGCCACCTGATGGAGGCCGTGATCGCCGCGGCGCCGGGGTGTCGGGCCGCGCGGGACGCGACGCGGGGGGGCCTCGCCTCGGCTCTGAACGAGATCGCCGAAGCCGCCGGCGTGGGTATCGAGATCGACGAAGAGACCCTGCCGCTGCGCGAGGAGGTGCGCGGGATGTGCGAGATCCTCGGCCTCGACCCACTCTACCTTGCGAATGAGGGGACGTTGGTCACCTTCGTTCCCGCCGATCAGGCCGAGGCCGCGCTGGCCGCGATGCGCACGACCGATGCCGGTCGCGGGGCGGTCGCGATCGGCCGCGCGGTCGAGGGTCACCCGGGCCGCGTCACCATGCGCACGCTTTTCGGTGGCAGCCGGATCGTCGACATGCTGGTCGGCGAACAGCTGCCCCGGATCTGCTGAAAAAGGCTCTAATCCAGCCGATACAGGCCCTTCGCGACCGCCTGAAGGAACGCCCGGTCGCCGGAATTGGCAAGCAGGTCGGCGGCGTCTTGCAGCGGGGCCCAGATCGCGGTGTGCCCCGGCTCCGTCGGGGCGGACAGGCGGCGGACGGGCCGGGCGAGGTAGATCGTGCAAAGCTTCTCTGCCCACATGTCGTATTCCGGCATGTAGGCAAAGCGCCGGAACGCCCCGATCCGGCGCGCCCCCGCGATGCGCCAGCCGGTCTCTTCCCGCACCTCGCGGTGCAGCGCATGCAGCGGATGCTCACCCGCGTCGATGCCTCCGCCGGGAAGCTGCACCTCGGGCACCGGGTCCGCCTGGTGGGTCAGCAGGACGGACCCGCCATCGAGCAGTACGGCATAGGCGCCCGGACGGGGGCGATAGCGCTTGCCGGGAACGACCGGCTCTCCGAATCGACGTATCATCCTTGGACCTGTGGTTGCGGGGCTTATGTAAGGGCGGTATGCCAAGCGCGGCACGCCAGGAAAAGCCCCAAGGAAGCCTTATGACCCTCGGATCACAGATCGCCTGGGACGATACCGTCCTGCCCTTTCAGCTCGACCGGTCGGACATCCGCGGACGGGTGGCCCGGCTTGATGGCACCCTCGACGCGGTGCTGAGCCAGCATGCCTATCCGCCGGCGGTCGAGGCGTTGGTGGCCGAGGCCGCCGTGCTGACCGCCCTGATCGGCCAGACCATCAAGCTGCGCTGGCGGCTGTCGCTGCAGATCCGCGGGGATGGCCCGGCCCGGCTGATCGCGACCGATTACTACGCGCCCACCGAAGACGGCGCCCCGGCCCGGATCCGGGCCTGGGCCAGCTTCGACGAGGAGCGTCTGGTGCCGGACGGGCCAGTCTTCGACCAGATCGGGGCGGGGTACTTCGCGATCGTTCTCGACCAGGGCACGGGCATGGCGCCCTACCAGGGTATCACGCCGCTGGCAGGCGGCAGCCTTTCGGCCTGCGCCGAGACGTATTTCGCGCAGTCGGAGCAGCTGCCCACCCGCTTTGCCCTGAACTTTGGCAAGCGCGGCGACAGCTGGCGCGCCGGCGGGGTGATGTTGCAGCACATGCCCAAGGCCTCGCCCTTCGCGCAGGGCGGCGGCACGGGCGAGGGCGGGCTGCTGGCTGCCGACGACATCGTGCACGGCGAGGAAGGCGACAACTGGAACCGGGCCAACAAGCTTCTCGATACGGTCGAGAAGGATGAGTTGATCGGCCCCGAGGTGCACCCGACCGATCTGCTGGTGCGACTGTTCCACGAAGAGGGGCCGCGGGTCTACGATGCCCAGCCGGTGGGCTTCGGCTGCACCTGCTCGCCCGAAAAGGTGCGTCAGAGCCTGTCGATCTATTCGGCGAAGGACATCGCCACCATGACGACAGAGCGTGGGATCGTCACGGCGGATTGCCAGTTCTGCGGTGCGCATTACGAATTCGACCCGAACACACTGGGATTCGAGGCGACCGACCCGCCCGGGGACGAGGGCGACGGTGACGCGTGACACGCTGAGCGATCCGTTCGGGGCGTTGCGCGCGGCGCTTGGGCGGCGCGACGGCGGCTCTTCCGACTTCGATCTGAACCCCGGCTATCGCCCACCCGAGAATCGGGTGCTGCGGCCGGCCGGGGTTCTGGTTCCCGTGCTCCTGCGCGACGGTGCGGCGCGGGTGATCCTGACCAAGCGGTCCTCACGGCTCAAGCATCACCCGGGGCAGATCGCCTTTCCCGGCGGCAAGGTCGATCCGGGCGATGCGGACGCCGAGGCCGCGGCGCTTCGCGAAGCGCGCGAGGAGATCGGCCTCGATCCCGCCAATGTCGAGGTGCTGGGACGCCTGCCCTCGCACGAGACGGTGACGAATTTCACCATGACGCCGGTCCTGGGCCGCGTCCGCGCGCCCTTCGACTACCTGGCCGAGCCGGGCGAGGTGGCCGAGGTGTTCGAAGTGCCGCTGATCCACCTGGCGGATCCGGCGAATTTCGTGATCGAACATCGCCGCTGGCGGGGCGAGGTGCGGCGCTACTACGCCGTGCCCTACGGCCCCTACTACATCTGGGGCGCCACCGCCCGTATCCTGCGCGGGCTGGCCGAGAGGATGCAGCCGTGAGGGTGGATGGCGCATGGCGCCGCCGGGCAGGAACGCAGGCCGTCTGCGCCGCGCTGACCGTGGCAGGATACCGCGCGCTTTTCGTCGGGGGCTGCGTGCGCAACGCCCTGCTCGGGGCTGAGGTCGCGGATGTCGACATCGCCACGGATGCCCTGCCCGAAACAGTCACGGAACTTGCGGAAAAAGCCGGTCTCAAGGTCGTACCGACAGGCATCGACCACGGCACAGTGACCGTCGTTTCGGGCGGAATCCCGCATGAGGTGACGACCTTCCGCCACGACATCGACACCGACGGGCGGCATGCCACCGTCAGCTACACCACCGACCCGGCGGAGGACGCGGCCCGGCGCGATTTCACGATGAACGCGCTTTATGCCACGCCCGAGGGCGAGGTGATCGACCCGCTCGGCGGTCTCGACGACCTGCGCGCCCGGCGCGTGCGTTTCGTGGGCTGCGCCGAGGAGCGGATCCGCGAGGATTACCTGCGGATTCTGCGCTTCTTTCGCTTCCACGCCTGGTACGGCGACCCGTCGGAGGGGCTGGACCCGGAGGGCCTTGCCGCCTGTGCCGAAAACCTCGACGGTCTTGCGCGCCTGTCGAAGGAGCGGATCGGCGCCGAGATGCGCAAGCTTCTTTCGGCGCCCGACCCGGCAACCGCCGTCGGGCCGATGCATGTGATCGGTGTCCTTTCCGCGATCCTGCCGGGCGCCGACCCCCTGGCGCTTGGGCCGCTTCTGCATCTGGAGGGGGACCGGCCGCCGCGCTTCCTGCGCCGTCTCGCCGTCCTCGGCGGTCGGGAAGAGGCGGACGCCCTGCGCCTTTCGCGGGTCGAAAGCCGCGATCTGGGCCGTGTCAGGGACGAAATCGGCGGTACCGCGGGGGCGGGGGAGCTTGGCTATAGGCTTGGGGCGACGCTGGCCGAGGATGTCATCCTCTGTCGCGCGGCCCTTCTTGAATCGCCGCTGCCCGGGGGCTGGCGCAGCGACATTGCGCGTGGCGCCGCCGCGGTTCTGCCGGTGCGTGCGGCCGACCTGCCTGACCTGCAGGGCCCGGAAATCGGCGCTGCCCTGAGGCGGATCGAGGCACGCTGGATCGCCTCTGGCTTCACCCTCGATCGCGACGCTCTGCTGGGCGACGGCTGAACCCGTTTACTTGCGCCCGGCGCAGCCTATATCCACGCTTCATGCAGACGCGGACCGACCAGACGCCGACCCGCTGGAGGATTGGCCACCTCATCGACGCCTTCCGCCCCGCGGACGGGCCGCCGCCGCGCACCCTGATCGCCTTTTTCCGTTGGTGCCTGTCGGGGGCCTGGCCAGTGCTGATGTGGGCCGCGCTCGCCTCGGCGGTGGCGGGGCTGATGCAGGTCTTCGCGGCCGTCCTTTTGGGCAGGATCGTCGACACCTCGCATGCCGCCACTGCCGGGCTGGGGCCCTGGGGCGTGTTCGAGGCCAACTGGCCGCTCTACCTCTTCTTCGCGATCTTCTACCTCGTCCTGATGCCGCTGGCCTTCGGGCTTTCGTCCGCCACCAACTCGCTTGCCGTTGGGCCGAACGTCATGCCGCTGGTGCTGTCGCGGCTGCACCGCTGGACCATGGGGCAGGCTGTCACCTTCTTCGACAACGATTTCGCGGGCCGGATCGCGCAGAAACAGATGCAGACCGCCCGGGCCGCCACCGACGTCGCGACCGAGATGATCAACACGGTCACCTTCGCGCTCTCGTCGCTCGTGGGATCGGCGGTGTTCCTGATCGCGATCGACGGATGGATCGCGGTCGCGCTGGTGGTCTGGCTTTGTCTCTATCTCGGCCTGATCCGGTGGTTCATGCCCCGAATCCGCGGCAAGTCGCAGGCCCGCGCCTCGGCCCGGGCGATGGTCACCGGGCAGGTCGTCGACACCATCACCAACATCAAGACGGTAAAGCTTTTCGCCAATTCGCAGCACGAGGACCGCGAGGCGTTGGGCGCCATGGCGGGGTTCCGCGAGAAGGCGCTGGATTTCGGGCTGATCTCGGTCTCGTTCCGGGCCTCGATGATGGCGCTCTCGGGCCTTCTTCCGATCATCCTGGTGGGCGGCGCCGTTCTCCTTTGGTCGCTCGGCCGCGCCACGGCGGGGGACATCGCCGCCGCGGGCGCCATCGCGATGCGCATCTCGCAGATGACCGGCTGGGTCAGCATGTCGCTGATGAGCCTTTACGGCAGCGTCGGCGAGGTCGAGGACGGGATGAACACTCTCACCCCGCCGCATACCCTTACCGATGCCGAGGGCGCGCACGACCTCGGCCGCGTCGCGGGAGAGATCACCTTCGACCACCTGAGCTTTGCCTACGGCCGCAAGAGCGGCGGCATCGACGACGTCACCCTGACCATCCACCCGGGCGAGAAACTGGGGATCGTCGGCGCCTCGGGGGCCGGGAAATCCACCCTCGTTGCCCTGCTTCTGCGGCTCTATGACGCCGAGAGAGGGCGGATCCTGCTGGATGGGCACGACATCCGCGAGGTGACGCAGGAAAGTCTTCGCCGGCAGGTCGCGATGGTCACGCAGGAGACGGCGATGTTCAACCGCTCGGCGCGCGAGAACATCCTCTACGGCCGCCCGGACGCCACCGAGGCCGAGATGGTCGCCGCCGCGGAGCAGGCCGAGGCGCATGAGTTCATCCTGGGTCTGCAGGACCATGCGGGCCGCACCGGCTATGACGCCTTCCTCGGCGAGCGGGGGGTGAAGCTTTCGGGTGGGCAGCGCCAGCGGATCGCGCTGGCCCGTGCCTTCATCAAGGATGCCCCGATCCTCGTGCTGGACGAGGCGACAAGCGCGCTGGACAGCGAGGTCGAGGCCCAGATACAGGAGGCCCTGGCCCGCGTGATGGAGGGCAAGACGGTGCTGGCGATCGCCCACCGCCTGTCGACCATCGCCGAGATGGACCGGATCGTGGTCATGGACCAGGGCCGGATCGTCGAGGAGGGCCATCACGAGGAATTGCTGGCCAGGCGCGGGCTTTACGCCCGGTACTGGAGCCGGCAATCGGGCGGCTTCCTCGGGACCGAGGAAGAAGCCGCGGAATAGGCGCAAAGCAAGGGTGGCGCATGCAGGTGACGATCGAGCGGCTGGGCCATCGCGGTGACGGCATTGCCCCCGGCCCGGTCTTCGTGCCCGGCGCGCTGCCGGGCGAAGTGGTCGAGGGCGTGCTGGAAGGCGATACCCTTCAGGCGCCGAAGATCGTCACCCCGGTCGCCGACCGGGTGCGCCCGCCCTGCCGCCACGCCAAGGCCTGCGGCGGATGCGCGCTGCAGCATGCCTCGGACGGGTTCTTGGCGGAATGGAAGGCCGAGGTGATCCGCCTTGCGCTTGCCGGGCAGGGGCTCGAGGCGCCGATCCGCCCGGTCCTGACCTCGCCGCCCCGGTCACGCCGCAGAGCGACCCTGGCGGGCAAGCGGACCAAGGGCGGCGTCATTCTGGGTTTTCACGGCCGTGCGTCGGACACGGTCGTCGCGGTGCCCGATTGTCAGCTGCTGCACCCCGACCTGATGGCAGCGTTTCCGGCGATGGAGGAGATCACCGCGCTTGGCGGGTCGCGCAAGGGCGCGCTGGCGCTGGGGGTGACCTCTACCCCGAACGGGCCCGACATCGCGGTCACCGGCGGCAAGCCACTGGACGCCACGCTGCGGATGGAGCTGGGCCAGCTGGCCGACCGGCACCACCTTGCCCGGCTGGCCTGGGATGGCGAGGTGGTCGCGCTCGCGCGGCCGCCGGTGCAACGCATGGGCCGGGCCGAGGTCGCCCCGCCGCCCGGCGCTTTCCTGCAGGCCACCCCCGACGGCGAAGCAGCGCTGGTTTCCGCAGTGACAGAGAGTGTTTCCGGCGCGCGCAAGCTGGTTGATCTGTTCTCGGGCTGCGGCACCTTCGCCCTGCCGCTGGCCGCGCGGGCCGAGGTACACGCCGTCGAATCCGGGCCGGGAATGCTTCAGGCGCTGGACGCCGGCTGGCGCGGGGCCGAGGGCCTTCACCGTGTCACGACTGAGACCAGGGATCTCTTCCGCAGGCCCCTGATGGTGGATGAGCTGAACCGTTTCGACGCCGTCGTCATCGACCCTCCGCGCGCCGGGGCCGAGGCCCAGACCGCCCAGCTTGCGGCCAGCCGCGTGCCGGTGATCGCCGCGGTTTCGTGTAACTCGGTCACCTTCGCCCGTGACGCCCGGGCGTTGATCCAGGGCGGTTACCGGCTGGAGTGGGTGCAGCCGGTCGACCAGTTCCGCTGGTCCCCGCATGTCGAGCTTGTGGCGCGATTTGGCCGGGCGCCGGCCTGATTGCCTGCCTTGCCCATGGCGAACCAGCGCGAATCCCTGTAAAACAGGGAGAAATCGCCCGAAGAGGCGATTGTCTTCCATGAGGTTTCAGGGGCAGCCATGCGCGCTTTCAGAACGATTCTTATGCTGGTGATGGTGGTGGGACTTGCCGCCTGCGCCAGCAAATTCAAAACCTACGACGGGCCTGCCGTGACGCAGATCCTGATCATCAAGCACACCCGCCAGATGTACCTTCTGCACGGGGATACCGCACTCAAGACCTACCAGATCCACTTGGGCAACGAGCCGGTGGGCCAGAAGCACATAAGCGGCGACGGCAAGACGCCCGAGGGTGTCTATTACATCAACCGCCGCAATCCGAATTCGGAATACTACCTGTCCTTGGGGATCTCGTACCCCGACGTACAACAGGTCGCGCTGGCCAAGGAAGCCGGCGAGAACCCGGGCGGCGACATCTTCATCCATGGCGAGGGTGACCGGAAGCGCAGCGGCGACTGGACGGCGGGCTGCATCGCCGTGACCAACAAGCAGATCGAAGAAGTCTACGCCATGGTGCAGGACGGCACACCTGTGGTCATCATGCCCTGACCCGGCCGGACGGGCCGCCGCGGCGGCCCGTTCCCCTGGGCGTCAGGGGGCGGATGGCCCGCCCACACCGGCAGTTTCCGGCCCCGCCCGATGGGCGGCGGGCAAGGACCCGCCGTGCCCCGACGCCTGCGCGCGGCTTGCGCCACACAAGTGTTGCCATTTTGACGACACAGCGGCACTCTTGGAACCAGACGCGCCGTTGGGCCGTTGCAATTACGGGAATCAACTGCTTAGTGATTTCCTACGAGGTACAGTCTTGGGGCTTCCGCATCATCCTCAATGAACCTGATGCGGGGCGAAACTGGAGGTTATGAAATGAAGAAACTCGCGCTTGCTGCCGCTTTCTCGCTGGCCGCTACGTCGTCGTTCGCCGGTGGCATGGCCGAGCCGGTGACCCCGCCGGTCGTGGTCAAGCAAGAAACCACCACGTCGTCGGGCGGGATCATCATCCCCCTGATCCTGCTCGTGGCCGTGGCTGCTGCCATCGCTTCGAACTGATACAGCCTTACGGCTGAAACGGAAGGCGGTGGGATTTCCCGCCGCCTTTTGTTTTGCGGCCCCGTGTCACGCGGTCGCAGGGGAAACGCGCAGATTCGCGGCGGGGTTCCTCGTCGCCCGCGGGCGGGCAGGATCTAACCGACCCAGCCGCCCAGGTTGTCGGCCGCCACCGCCGCCAGGGCGCGGATATGGGCGTCGTCATCGTTGAGGCAGGGGATGTAGGTGAAGCTTTCGCCGCCCGCATGTTCGAAGGCCTCGCGGATCTCTCCCTGGATCTCCTCCAGCGTCTCGATGCAATCGGCCGAGAACGCCGGCGCCACCACCGCGATCCGCTTCTTGCCGGCCTTCGCCAGCTCGGCCACGTGTTTCACCGTGTAGGGCTTCAGCCATTCCTCGGGGCCAAAGACCGACTGGAAGGTGGTGTCGATCATTTCCGGCCCCCAGCCAAGCGCCTCGCGCAGAAGGCGCGTCGTCTTCTGGCATTGGCAGTGGTAGGGGTCGCCGTTCCGGAGATAGCGCTGCGGCATACCGTGGTATGAGGTGATCAGCACGTCCGGCTTTACCTCCATCGCGTCCCAGACGCGCCGCACCGATCCCGCCAGCGCCTCGATGTACAGCGGATGCTCGAAATAATCCGTCACGGTGCGGGCGGCGGGCTGGCGCACCTCGGTCATCAGCGCCTTGAAGAACGCATCGTTGGCCGTGCCCGAAGTCGCACCCGCGTATTGCGGGTAAAGCGGGAAGAAGAGGATCTTCTCGCACCCGGCCTCGACCATGGCGCGGACCTTCGACGCGGTCGAGGGGTTGCCGTAGCGCATGCAGAAATCGACCATGACCGTGTCGCCGAACGTTGCCGTCAGCGACGCGCGAAGCTTTTCGGTCTGCGCCTTCGTGATGGTCATGAGGGGGCTCTCGTTCAGCTCCTCGTTCCAGATCAACTTGTAGTTCGCGCCCGAGGTGAAGGGGCGCTTGCCGAGAATCACGGTCTGAAGGAGCGGTTGCCACTTCCACGACGGATAGTCGATCACCCGCTTGTCCGAGAGGAACTCGCTCAGGTACCGGCGCATCGGCCAGTAGCTGTAATGGTCGGGCGTCCCGAGGTTGGCGATCAGCACGCCGACCTTCGCCACCTTGACGGTGGGGTGGTCGGTCGGGGCATGGGACAGGCGGCCTTCGCCCGGTCGGATCGTCGTTTCCGTCATCTGGTTCCCCTCGCTTGGCTCAGGCCCGATGTAACGGCTTTTGTCCTCCGGTCAATCTTCGCCGGGCTCAAGCGGACGTTCGGCCACACCCAGCGCGTCCGACAGGCGCTGCACCGCAGAGCCGGGGCGCAGGGGTTTCGGCTGGCTCTCGTCCGGTGCCCAGCCCGACAGGAAGATCATCTCGAACGTCGCCCGGATCCGGCTGTCGCCCTCGGGAAAAGCCTCGGCGTAAAGACGCGCCGCCTCGACGAACATCGCGCGCGATGGAACTTCGCGCCGCCGGTCGGTCAGGGCGTTGGTCTCGCCCATGGCGCGCAGGTCGGACATCAGGTGGAAAAGGTCGCGGTAGCTGACGACATGATCCTGCGCATCCGCCACCGGCAGCGCCAGCCCTGCCCGCTGCAAAAGCGCCCCCAGGTCGCGGATCTCGCCCATCGGCAGCACCCGCGGCGACAATCCTCCGCTGACCGCCGTCTCGGCCTGCGCGAGGCTCGCGCGCAGTTCCGTCAGCGTCCGGCCGCCGAACATCGCAGCCAGGAAAAGGCCGTCGGGACGCAGCGCCCGGCGCGCCTGCACCATCTGCCCCACCGGGTCGTTCGACCAGTGCAGCGCCAGCGCATGAAGCACCAGGTCGTGCGCCCCGGGCTCCAGCGCCAGCACCTCGTCATCCGCGACGATCCGCGCGCCGGGCAGAACGCTCTCCCAAAGCTGTGGATAAGGCGTCACCACCGCGGGGGCCGTAAAGCTTCTGTTAACCGTGTCGCGCCTATCCAGAAGCTCGTCGCGCGCCAGCTCGTGCAGGAACAGCGCGGGGGCCTGCAGTGCGCGGCGGCGGTGCAGCGAAAGGGCGTGGCGGTCGGTCAGATCCTGGCTCATGGCCCCGATGTAGAGGGCGGAAGGCGGAATGCAAACACCAATCGCCCGCGGTCCCGGACCGGCGCGGCAGGCGCTTTCCGGGCTTCTCCGGCTGGTCTATCCGCCGCGGTGCCTCGGCTGCGACGCGCTGGTCACGACCGACTTCGGCCTTTGCGGGCCCTGTTGGCGCGACACCCCCTTCGTCGCGGGCCTCGTCTGCGACAGCTGCGGCGTCCCCCTGCCGGGCGAGGCGGGCGAGGGGGCCGAACATTGCGACGATTGCCTCACCATCACGCGGCCATGGCACCGGGGGCGCGCGGCGATGCTGTACCGCGACACGGGGCGCAAGCTGATCCTCGCGCTGAAGCACGGCGATAGGCAGGACCTGGCCCGCCCGCTTGCCCGCTGGATGGCCAAGGCGGGCGCGCCGATCCTTGTGCCCGACATGCTGGTGGCGCCGGTACCGCTGCACTGGCGGAGGATGCTGAAGCGCCGGTTCAACCAGTCGGCGCTGGTCTCGGCGGCACTGGCGGGGCACGCGGGCCTCGACCATTGCCCCGACCTCCTGATCCGCCGGCGCCCTACCCCAAGCCAGGAAGGCCGCGACCGCGACGCCCGATTTGCCAACCTCTCCGGCGCGCTTGCCGCCCATCCCCGGCGCGGGGGTCGCGCGATGGGACGCCACGTCCTGCTTGTCGACGACGTCATGACCTCGGGCGCCACTCTCGCCGCCGCGGCGGAGGCATGCCGCGCGGCGGGCGCTGCCGAGGTGTCCATCCTCGTCGCCGCCCGTGTTGCGCGGGAATGACACCTTGCCCGCGTTGCGGATGCGGCCCATTTCCCTATAGTCACAGCCAAAAGGGGAACCGGGCCATGAAGACCATCGAGATCTACACCACGCCGTTCTGCGGCTTCTGCACTGCCGCCAAGCGCCTGCTGACGCAGAAGGGTGCCGCCTTCACCGAATTCGACGTTGCAGCCAAGCCCGACCTGCGCCGCGAAATGACCGACCGTGCGAATGGCGGCCGCACCGTGCCGCAGATCTTCATTGGCGGCACCCATGTCGGCGGCTGCGACGATCTTTACGCGCTCGAGCAGTCGGGCAAGCTTGACCCGATGCTGGCCGATTGACGGCACCCGGGGCATGAACGTGGCGGCCAAGTTGCATATCCCGGCCGGTGTCGCGCCCGCAGGCCTGTGCCGGGCGAAGGGGTTCTGATGGCCGACTCGCCGGAATCCCTCGCCTCGGCGCTGTTCTCGGAACTGTTCATGGCCGACCAGCTGGCGCGGACCCAAGTCTCCAAGGTGTTGCCCCGGGGGATGGAGCTGTCGCATTTCGGCGTGCTCAACCACCTTGCGCGGGTCAGCGAGGAGCGCACCCCCGCCCAGCTTGCCCAGACGTTCCGCGTCACCCGGGGCGCGATGACCAACACGCTGTCCAAGCTGGAATGGGCCGGGCACGTGCACATCCGCCCCGATTGGGACGACGCGCGGCGCAAGTTCGTCTCGATCTCCCCTGCCGGGCGGGCGGCTCGCGACGCGGCGCTGCAGGCCATCACGCCGGTGATCGGCGAGGTCGTGGCGGCGCTGGGAACCGAACGGGTGCGCGCCGTCCTTCCCGTGCTGCGCGAGATGCGGCGGCGGCTGGAGGGCGAGGGCTAGTCGGCGCGGCGGATTGGCAGCAGGGGGGCCAGCCCCCCTGACCCCCCGGAGTATTTCCGCAAGAAAGAAGGCTCAGAGGTTGGCCTCGACGTGAAAGCCCTCGGGGATCGTGTCGCGATCTGCGAGGATGAGGTCCGCCATCACCTCTCCGACCTTCGGCGCCATGCCGAAGCCGATCTTGAAACCGCCGTTGGCAATGAAATGCCCGGGGCGGCCGGGCCAGGGGCCCAGCATCGGCGCGCGGCTTTTCGCGCGCGGGCGCACCCCGGCCCAACGGTCGATCACCGGGGCACCGGCAAGGGCGGGGCAGATCGCAAGCGCCCGGGTGTGCAGTGCATCGCATTGCGCATCTACCGTGTCCGGCGCGTCAAAGTCGCGCTCCGATGTCGACCCGATTGCCACGGTGCCGTTGGCATGGGGGATGATGTGCAGGCTGTCGGCGAAAAGCTGTGGCAGGTCCGTCGCGCTGTGACCCAGCAGAAGCGATTGCCCCTTCACGCCGTTTCCGACGGTTTTCCCCAGTGTTCGGGACAATTCCACCAGCCCCTCCCACCCCGTGGCCCAGACCACGGCGCCGGAATCTTCGGCCTCACCGATCACGATCTCCACCCCCAGCGCCCGGCAGGCGGCGGCCAGCGCCTGGGCCGCAAGTCGGGGATGCATCCGCGCGCTCAGCGTGTCGTGGATCAGAAGGCCGGTCGCGCTGGGCGGGGCCCAACCCGCAAAGTGCGAGGCCTCGATCACCTTCCATTCGGCACGGCCCTGCCAAAGCTCCGCAGCATTCTTGGCCCTGGCGCGCGCCATCTCGACCGCGCGGTCATCGGCCAGCGGCTGCAACCGGCCAAGGCGGCCATAGCCGCTCGACTGGGCCGAAAGCGTCTCTATCCCCGCCCAATAGTCTTGGGCCATCAGCAGGCTTTCCAGCTGGAAAGCCTTCTTGTCGTTCCAGTTCTCGGGCACGTGCGGCGCCAGCGCGCCGACCAGCCCGCCCGAGGATCCGGCGCCGATCGCGCGGGCCTCGACCAGCCGTACCCGGGCACCCCGGGTGGCGCAGGCATGGGCGACCGCCAGACCGAAGATCCCGCCCCCGCGCACCGTCACGTCCACCATTGCCATTCCCCCGAGCCTTCACCATTGTCGCGGCGGCATCGGTGTAGGACAAATGCAGCTTTCGGACCAGAGCGCGGATCTCGACTGGCGCGACGGGGCAATTCCCGTCTCGACCCGCTTCGACGATCCCTATTTCTCGCTTGCCGGCGGGTTGGCCGAAACGCGCCATGTCTTCCTTGACGGCAACCACCTGCCGGGCCGGTTCCGGGCCGGTTTTCACATCGCGGAGCTTGGGTTCGGCACCGGTCTCAACCTGATCGCCGCGCTGATCGCCTGGCGGGCCGCGGGGCAGGAAACCCGTCTCTCCTACACCTCGTTCGAGGCCTATCCCATGTCAGGCGACGAGATGGACCGGGCGCTGAGCGCCTTCCCCGAGGCCCGCGCCGTGGCGGGACCGATCCTCGATCAGTGGGGCGCGGGGCGGCGCAGGATCGACCTGCCCGACCTGTCGGCCGAGATCATTCTAGGCAAAGCGCGCGAGACGCTGCCGCGCTGGCAGGGGCGCGCCGATGCCTGGTTCCTCGATGGCTTCTCGCCCGCCAAGAACCCCGAGCTCTGGTCGCCCGGGCTGATGGCCGAGGTCGGGGCTCATACTGCACCGGGGGGCACCTTCGCCACCTATACCGCCGCGGGGTTCGTGCGCCGCGCCCTTGCCGGGGCGGGCTTCGACGTCGCGCGTTGCCCCGGATTCGGGTCGAAACGCCACATGAGCCGCGGCGTGCTGGAGGCCCGGGAATGACCGAGCAGAACACCCGTCTCGGCATCACGCTGATGATCGCCACCACCTTCGTCTTCGCCGTGCAGGACGGGATCTCGCGTCACATGGCGTCGATCTACCCGGTGACCGAGGTGGTGATGATCCGCTACTGGTTCTTCGCGCTCTTCGTGATGGCGGTGATCGCGCGCCAGCCCGGGGGGCTGCGCAAGGTGCTGCGGCCGCGCTATCCGCTGGTCCAGGCCTTCCGCGGCGTCCTTCTGGTCACCGAGGTCTGCGTCATGATCCTCGGCTTCGTGCATCTCGGGCTGGTCGAGGCGCATGCCGTTTTCACCTGCTACCCGCTGCTGATCACCGCGCTGTCCGGCCCGGTTCTGGGCGAAAGCGTCGGCTGGCGGCGCTGGGTGGCGATCGGGGTGGGGTTCATCGGCGTGCTGATCATCCTGGAGCCCGGGGTGTCTATGTTCTCGCCCTGGGCCCTGGCGCCGCTGTCGGCGGCGCTGATGTTCGCGCTCTACGGCCTGCTGACCCGCTTCGTCGCCCGTCACGACGGCTCGCAGATCAGCTTTTTCTGGACCGGCACGACCGGCGCGCTGGCGATGACCGTGGTCGGCGTCTGGAACATGGAGCCGTTCCACGGCTGGGACTGGGGCTGGATGGGGATCCTGTGCTGCACGGCCGCACTGGGCCATTACCTGCTGATCCGCACCTACGAGGTGGCCGAGGCGAGCGCGGTCCAGCCCTTCGCCTATTTCCAGCTGATGTTCGCAAGCGTCATCGGCATCTGGGTGTTCGGCGACGTGCTCAAGGCCAACGTCGCGCTGGGTGTGGCGATCGTGATCTCGGCCGGGCTGTTCACCCTGTGGCGGGCGCAGGTCCGCGCCCGGCAGGAACGCCGCGCAAGGGCACTTTCGCAGGAGTAGAGCCGACGCAGGGCATCGCCGGGCGCCTCCCCTTCATCTTGGCGAAAATACTCCGCAGGGGTCCAGGGGCGTGAGGCCCCCGGCTGCGGCGGGCACATGAGGCGCGCGGTCGGGTCAGCCCCGTGGACCCCGTCAGCCCCACGTCGGGTGGAACTTGCCCGCGGGCGAGAGGGTGAAGATCTCGCAGCCGTCCGCCGTCACGCCCACCGAATGCTCGAACTGGGCCGAGAGCGACTTGTCGCGCGTCACGGCGGTCCAGTCGTCGGCCAGGATCTTGGTCTCGGGGCGGCCGAGGTTCACCATCGGCTCGATCGTGAAGAACATCCCTTCCTCGAGCACCGGGCCCTTGCCGGGCCGGCCGTAGTGCAGGACGTTCGGCGGGGCGTGGAACACCCGGCCAAGGCCATGGCCGCAGAAGTCGCGCACCACGCTCATCCGGTTGCCCTCGACAAAGGACTGGATGGCATAGCCGATATCGCCGAAGGTGTTGCCGGGCTTCACCGCCTCGATCCCGATCATCAGCGAATCGTGCGTCACCTGGATCAGCCGCTCGGCCTTGCGCGACAGGTTGCCCGCCACGTACATCCGGCTGGAATCGCCGTACCAGCCATCCAGGATCACCGTCACGTCGATGTTCAGGATGTCGCCGTCCTTGAGGACCTTGGCCCCCGGAATGCCGTGACAGACCACATGGTTCACGCTGATGCACGATGCATGCTGATAGCCGCGATAGCCGATCGTGGCCGAAACGGTGCCCAGTTCCGTCACCCGACGGGTAATGAAATCGTCGATCGCCTCCGTGGTGGCGCCGGGCACGACATGCGCGGCCACCTCGTCGAGGATCTGCGCCGCGACGCGGCCGGCCGCATGCATCCCGGCGAAATCGCCCGGTTCGTAGATCGTGATGCCGTCCCTGGTGACGCGCAAGCTGTTGTCGTCCACTGGGCCCTCCGTATCCTGCTGGCGCGAAACCGCACCTTTCGGGGCTTAGATAGTCTTCGCGATCCCATTTGGCCAGAGTTTCCCCTTTGTGTGAAGGGGGCGGTGGCCTCAGGCTGCGGACTGCGGGCCGTCGTCGACGGGCAGAGGGGCCCCGGGGCGGATGCCTTGCGGCGTGATCTCGGTTCCCAGCGCCAGCATCTCCACCCCGGCGGCGCGGGCGGCGTCGAAGGCGCGGGCATAAGCAGGGTCGATATCGGCGGCGATCCGGACCCGCGCGCCGTCGCTCCGCCCCACGAGATACAGCATCACCGCGCGCCTGCCTGCCGCTGCCTCGCGCGCAAGCTCCTGAAGGTGTTTCGTGCCGCGTTTCGTCACTGAATCGGGGAATTCAGCCCATCCGCCCCGTGCCAGCGTCACGCTCTTCACCTCGACCAGCGCCTCGCCCCGTGCGGGATCGGACAGCAGGAAATCCACACGGCTGCCCTCGCCATAAGGAACCTCGGGCCGGACCGAGGCGTAGCCCTCCAGTCCCGGCACCCGGTTCGCCGCCAGCGCCTCGGCCACCACGCGGTTGGCAGCCCCCGTGTCGACCGTGACCAGAACGCCCGGCGCGGGCTCCACCAACTTCCATGAGAACTTCAGTTTCTTCCTGGGGTCGTCATTGGGCTCCAGCCAGCAGGGGGCCCCCTCGGGCGCCATCCCCATCATCGACCCGGGGTTGGGGCAATGCGCCACGACCTCGCGCCCGTCCTCAAGCCGCATGTCGGCGAGGAAGCGCTTGTATCGGCGGATCAATCTGGCTCTGAGCAGGGGTGGAAAGCGCATGACCCCCGGCCTATACCCGAGACAGAGCCCCCGCAAGGAGAGTGCCGCCATGGCCGCCAATCCCACCGCCGCGATGCTCGTGATCGGAGACGAGATCCTGTCCGGCCGCACGCGCGATTCCAACATGCATCACCTTGCCGGGCGGTTGACCGAACACGGCATCGACCTGGTCGAGGCCCGGGTGATCGGCGACCGGCGCCAGACCATCATCGACACGGTGAACGCGCTGCGAACGCAATACGATCACGTCTTCACCTCGGGCGGGATCGGCCCCACCCATGACGACATCACCGCCGAGGCCGTGGCCGCCGCCTTCGGCCTGCCGATCGACGTGCGGGCCGACGCCCGCGCCCTGCTCGAGGCGCATTACAAGCGCACGGGGACCGAGCTGAACGCCGCACGCCTGCGCATGGCGCGGATCCCAGAGGGGGCCAGGCTGATCGACAACCCGGTCTCGACCGCGCCGGGCTTCTCGCTCGGCAACGTCCATGTCATGGCCGGTGTCCCCTCGGTGTTCGAGGCGATGGTCGAGGGGCTTCTGCCCGGGCTGGTCGGTGGTGCTCCGGTCCTCTCGCGCACCCTGCGGGTGATGCGGGGCGAGGGCGAGGTGGCCGATATCCTGGGCGCGCTGGCTGGCGAATACGCTGATCTCAGCTTCGGCTCCTATCCGTTCCAGCGCGACGGCCGTTACGGCACCAACCTGGTGATCCGCGGCAGCGACGCGGCGCGGCTGGATGAGGCCCTGTCCCGGCTGGAATCGGCCGTGGCGGAGGATGCCGCATGACCCCGCCCGATACCGCACAGCTTTATGCCGTGAACGATGCCACCTGGCCACCCGCCGCCTTTCACCACGCCGGCCCCTGGACCCTGCGCGAAGGGCAGGGCGGCGGGCAGCGCGTCTCGGCTGCCACGGCGACCGACCCGGTGACCGAGGCGGACATCGAGACCGCCGAGACCGCCGCACAGGCGCTGGGGCAGACCCCGATCTTCATGATCCGCCCGGGCGACGAAGATCTCGACAGCTGGCTCGACGCCCGGGGTTACCGCGTGAAGGATCCGGTCGCGCTTTACCTCGCGCCGGTGGCCACGGTGGCGGGAGAGGTGCCCCCGGTCACGGCCTTCGCCCTCTGGCCGCCCCTGCAGGTACAGCTCGACATCTGGGAAGAGGGCGGGATCGGCCCGGCCCGGCTGGCGGTGATGGAGCGCGCGGCAGGCCCGAAGACCGCTATCCTTGGCCGACGTGCCGACAAGCCCGCGGGCACCGCCTATGTCGCGATCCACGCAGGGGTGGCGATGGTTCATGCGCTGGAGGTGCCGGCGCGGATGCGCCGCCAGAAGGCCGCGCTCTACATGATGCGCCGCGCGGCGCTCTGGGCCGGGGCGGAGGGGGCGGAGTGGCTCTCGCTCGCCGTGACCGAGGCCAACGCCGGTGCGCGCGCGTTGTACGAGGGGCTGGGGATGCAGATCGCCGGTCGCTACCACTACCGCGTCCGCTGACACGGCGACACCATGGGAGGAGAGTACATGGACTGGAAGAGCCTCAGGGAACCCACCGCGCTGGATCTGCCGATGACCGATCCGCTGCCGGAGAAGACGGCGAAATACTTCGGCATCTGCGAGGAAAAGCTGGGCATGGTGCCCAATGTCCTCAAGGCCTACGCCTTCGACATCGAGAAGCTGAACGCCTTCACGGCCATGTACAACGATCTCATGCTGGCCGAGTCCGGCCTGACCAAGCTGGAGCGTGAGATGATCGCGGTGGTCGTGTCGTCGGTGAACCGCTGCTGGTATTGCCAGGTGGCGCATGGGCAGGCGGTCCGCGAACTTTCCGGCGATCCGATGCTGGGCGAGGCGATGGTGATGAACTTTCGCGCCGCGCCGCTGGACGCGCGCCAGATGGCGATGCTGGAATTCGCCGAGAAGCTGACCGAGAGCCCGGCCAAGATGGTCGCGGCGGATCGCGAAAGGCTGAGCGCGGTCGGGTTCTCGGACCGCGACATCTGGGATATCGCCTCGGTCGCGGGGTTCTTCAACATGACCAACCGCGTTGCCGCGGCAACCGAGATGCAGCCCAACGACGCCTATCACGGACGTTCGCGGTGAGGGCGGCGCCCGGTCTGGCCGCGCTGTTTCTGCTGGCCGCGCCGGGCGCGCAGGCGCTGACCTTCGACTTTCCCGCCAGCGCGGTGCTGACCGACGAACAGGACAGCCCGATGGGATCCTACAGCTTTCCCACCGCGCCGTTCGCCGATGGAAACCTGCAAACCCAGCGGGCGGAGGGCCCGGTGTCGCAAAGGTCGTGGCGGATCGACCAGCGCGACCTGACAACCCTCCAGGTGATGGCCAAGCTGCGCGACCAGATCCTGAAGGCCGGCTTTTCGCCGCTGTTCGAATGCGCGACCGAGGCCTGTGGCGGCTTCGACTTCCGCTACGCGCTGAAGATCCTGCCCGAGCCGCAGATGCATGTCGATCTTGCCGATTTCCGCTATCTCGTGGCCCGGCGCGGCGACAAGGGCACACCCAAGTACCTGGCCCTTCTGGTCAGCCGCAGCACGGATTCGGCTTTTGTCGAGGTGGTGCAGGTCGGCCTGCCGCTGCCCAGCGGCGCCGCGGCCGCGGCGGCACCCTCGACCGCTTCGGTCGCCGATGACGCGGCGGCCCCGGCGACCGGTCAGCCGGCCGCCCCCGGCAGCCTTGCCGCTGCGCTGGCCGCGGGGGATTCGGTGGCGTTGGACGATCTGAATTTCGCCAGCGGGGCGTCCGACCTGTCGGCGGGGAATTATGCCTCGCTCGCCCGGCTGGCCGCCTACATGCAATCCCACCCCGATCAGCACATCACGCTTGTGGGCAACACGGATACCACCGGGGGCCTTGCGCCCAACATGGCCCTGTCCAAGGCACGGGCGGAATCGGTGCGCCAGCGGCTGATCAGCCAATATTCGGTCGAGCCGGACCAGATCTCGGCCGAGGGGATCGCCTACCTCGCCCCGCGCGCCTCGAACAACACGTCCGAGGGCCGCGCGCAAAACAGAAGGGTCGAGGCCATGGTGGACTCGACCCAGTAGTTGTTCGCACCTTCTTGACCCGTTTGCCCGAAGGACGGAACGGAGCGGACCTTACCAGTTCTCGGGGCCCTTGTCCGCGAATTGCCTGGCAAGGAAGTCGATGAACGCGCGCACCTTGGGCTGGGTGAACCGGCCCGGCGGATAGACGGCGTAGATGCCCTGCGTCTCGGTCGGCAGACCGGGGATCGCCTCTTCCAGCTGGCCGGTGCGCAGCGCATCAGCATAAAGGAAGCTGGGCAGATAGGCGATGCCCAGACCGGCGATCGAGGCATGAAGCAGCGATTGCCCGTCGTTCACCGTCAGCCAGCCGGCGGTGCGCACCTGGCGTTTCTCGCCCGAGGGCGCGGTGATCTTCCAGACGTTGCCGTTGGCCTGGTTCGAATAATGCAGCAGCTTGTGCTCGTTCAGGTCGTCGATCTTCTGCGGCCGGCCGTAGCGCTGGAAATAGCTGGGTGAGGCGATCATCTTCTTCGTCGTCTCGGTCAGCTTGCGCGCCATCAGCGTGCTGTCTTCCAGATCCCCGATGCGGATCGCCATGTCGAAGCCCTCGGAAATGAGCTCCACGTAGCGGTTGTTCAGCACCATGTTCACGGTGATGTCGGGATATTCCTGCAGGAATGTGCCCAGCACCGGCGACAGCAGGTTCACCCCGAAGTCGGTCGCGACCGAGATGCGCAACAGGCCCGAGGGCGCCGATTGCATCGAGGTGACCAGCGCATCGGCCTCGCCCGCATCATTCAGGACACGTCGCGCGCGGTCGTAATAGGCAAGCCCGATCTCGGTGGGTGACACCCGCCGGGTCGTGCGGTTCAGAAGGCGCGCGCCCAACCGGGCCTCGAGCGCCGAGACATGCTTTGAGACGGCGGATTTCGAGATCCCCATCTTCTTGGCGGCGTCGGTAAAGCCGCCTTGGTCCACCACGGTGGCGAACGCTTCCATTTCGGTCAATCGGTCCATTGTGCACCCGTTGGCTACTGAGCACGTTGCAGGGACCTGATTGCCCCCCAAATCGGGCGAGATTGGGCCATGGGGCCGACAATATCGGGGTTTTGTCGTGTATCGTTAATGGCGGAGAAACAGACGAAAGATGGTTAAATTATTGAAAATAAAATATAATACTTGAAAACTGCTCTTGGCTGGGGCCCGGGTCCAGATCTCGACAGAAAGATTGCACCCCCCGGGAGAACGATCGGCCGCACGGCACACACCCGCCGGGGCCTAACACTCGAACCCGCTGCTGCGCGGTGCCTAGAGCCCCGCCGCCAGTCGCGCGCCCTGGTCGATCGCCCGCTTCGCGTCCAGCTCTGCCGCGACATCCGCGCCGCCGATGACATGGGCCGCGATCCCGGCCGTGGCCAGCCGGTCGGCCAGCCCCCGCGCGGGCTCCTGCCCGGCGCAGAGAACCACCGTGTCACAGGCGACAAGCTCCGCCACCCCGTCGCGGGCGATCCACAGGCCCTCGGGCGTGATGCGTTCATAGCTTACGCCGCCCAGCATCTTCACCCCCTTGGCCTGCAGCGTGGCGCGGTGGATCCAGCCGGTGGTCTTGCCCAGTCGCTTGCCCGGCTTCTCGGCCTTGCGCTGCAACAGCGTCACCTCCCGCGCGGGGGCCTCGGGCCGGGGGCCTTCGGGCGCCAGCCCGCCGCGTGCCTGTTCCGGGTCGGTCACCCCCCATTCGCGCCGCCACAGCGCGGCGTCCTCGGTCGGGCTGGTCCCCTCGTGGACAAGATATTCCGCGACGTCGAAGCCGATCCCGCCAGCACCGACCACCGCCACGCGCTTGCCGACCGCGGCCTTGCCGCGCAGCACGTCGATATAGCCGAGCACGTTGGGCGCGTCCTCGCCCGCGATCCCCGGATCGCGCGGGGCGACGCCGGTCGCCACGATCACCTCGTCGAAGCCACCCAGCATGTCGACCGTGGCCTCCCGGCCCAGCCGCAGGTCGATCCCTCCGCGCGCGACCATCGTCTCGTACCAGGAGATGAGGCCGTGAAACTCTTCCTTGCCGGGGATCTCGCGCGCCATGTTCAGCTGTCCGCCGATCCTCTCGTCGCGGTCGAAAAGCGTGACCTTGTGCCCGCGCCCTGCGGCCACCAGCGCGGCCGATAGGCCCGCCGGGCCGGCACCGACCACCGCCAGCGATTTCACCACCTTGGCGGGGGGATAGGTCAGTTCCGTCTCGTTGCAGGCGCGCGGGTTGACGAGGCACGAGGTCAGCTTGCCGCTGAAGGTGTGATCGAGACAGGCCTGGTTGCAGGCGATGCAGGGTGCGATCTCTCCGGCCTTGCCGGCAGCCGCTTTCGCCACGAAATCCGGATCCGCAAGGAAGGGCCGCGCCATCGACACCATGTCGGCGCATCCCTCGGCCAGCACCTGTTCCGCCACCCCGGGCGTGTTGATGCGGTTCGAAGTGATCACGGGGATCGACACATGCCCCATCAGCTTTTTCGTGACCCAGGCAAAGCCCGCCCGGGGGACCGAGGTGGCGATGGTCGGGATCCGCGCCTCGTGCCAGCCGATCCCGGTATTCAGGATCGAGGCGCCCGCCGACTCGATCTTTCCGGCCAACTGCACCACCTCGTCGAAGCTCTGCCCGTCGGGGACAAGATCCATCAGTGAAATCCGGTAGATCAGGATGAAATCGCGGCCCGCCGCTTCCCGGACCCGCTTCACCACCTCGACTGGAAGCCGCTGGCGGTTCTCGACCGAGCCGCCCCAGCGGTCCTCGCGCCGGTTGACGTGGGACACGAGGAACTGGTTCAGGAAATAACCCTCCGATCCCATCACCTCGACCCCGTCATATCCCGCCTCGCGCGCCCGCGCGGCGGCTGTGGCGATGTCGGCGATTTGCTTCTCGATCCCGGCCTCGTCCAGCTCCCGCGGCACGAAGGGCGAGATCGGCGACTTCACCGCGCTGGCCGAGACGCATTCCTTGCCATAGGCATAGCGCCCCGCGTGCAGGATCTGCATCGCGATCCGCCCGCCGGCAGCATGCACCCTGTCCGTCACCACGCGATGGTTGCGGATGTCCTCGGGCGTGAACAGCCCCGCTGCGCCGGGAAACACGCCCCCCTCGGCATTCGGCGCCATCCCCCCGGTGACCATGAGGCCCACGCCGCCGCGCGCCCGGGTCGCGTAGAACTCGGCCACGCGGTTCCAGTCGCCCCGCTCTTCCAGCCCGGTATGCATGGAGCCCATCAGCACCCGGTTCGGGAGCGTCGTGAAGCCGAGGTCGAGCGGCGCAAGCAGGTGCGGATAATGCGTCATGTGGGGTCCTCCTTGACCGCGCAAGATGGGGGGGGCGCCCGGCCTTGTCACGTGGAACGCGGCGTCAGGGCGGACACCCGCGGCCCCGCCTTCGCCACATGCGCCCGCACCTCCTGTCGCCCCCGGCCTCTCGCCGCCCCGTTCCTCTTGCCGCCCCGTTCCTCTTGCCGCCCCTTGCCTCCCGTCACGCCGCCTGACTAACTCGCCACCATGGATTGGCGCGACGAAGGCGTGCTCCTGTCGATGCGCAAGCATGGGGAGAGCGCCGCGATCATAGAGGTGTTCACCCCCGCCCATGGCCGCCACGCCGGCGTCGTGCGCGGTGGCGGAGGGCGACGCATGGCGCCGATCCTGCAGCCCGGCAACCAGCTTTCCCTCGACTGGCGCGCCCGGCTTGAGGATCACATCGGCGCCTTCACGGTGGAACCGCTGCGGGCGCGCGCCCCGGCGCTGATGGCTGACCGCGCGGCGCTGGCCGGGCTCAGCGCGACCTGCGCCCTGCTGTCCTTCTCGCTCCCCGAGAGGGAGCCGCACGCCGCGTTCTACAGTGCCTCGATCGCGCTTTTCGACCGGCTGGGAGAGCCGGGCTGGGAGGTCGACTACCTGCGCTGGGAGATGCAGCTGCTGGACGAGATGGGTTATGGCCTCGACCTAGCGACCTGCGCGGTGACCGGAAGCCGCGACGATCTTGCCTATGTCAGCCCGAAAACCGGGCGCGCGGTCAGCCGCAAGGGGGCGGGGGAGTATGCGCCGCGGCTTCTCAAGCTGCCCGAGGTCCTGATGGGCCAGGGACCGGCCAGCGCGGTCGAGATCGCCCAGGGGCTGACGCTGACCGGCCACTTCCTGGCCAACCGGCTGGTGCCCGAACTTGGCCGCCGCACCTTGCCCGAGGCGCGGCAGCGGCTGGTCGACACCCTCGCGCGTCAGTCGGCGAGACCCTCCGACACCAGGTAGCGGGCGGTCTCCAGAAGGCTCTGTTTCGCCGGAATGAAGGTCATCCCCATCACCTCGCGGGCGCGGGCGTTCGACACCTCCTCCAGCTTGCCAAGCTGCGGCAGGATCGACCGGATCTGCGGATCGAAGAGGCCGAGCGTCCGCATCAGCAGGTCGGGCGCCACCCGGCGGGCGATCCTGCGGTCGGGGAAGGCCGTGCCAAGCACCGCGGTCATCTCGGCGAACCACAGCGACCCGTCCGCCGCGATGAACCTCTGTCCCGCGGTCGCCGGGGTCTCGACCGCACGCAGGTGCATTTCTGCCACGTCGCGGACGTCGACGATGGGAAAGCCGATCCGGGGCACCATCGGGTCGCGCCCCGACAGCATCCGCCGCACCACCCCCACGGAGGATCCGAAGCGCCGCCCCAGCGGCGGCCCCAGCACGAAGACCGGGTTGATCGTGGTCAGCGCCATCGACGGCGCCTGATCGCGAACGAAATCCCAAGCGGCGCGCTCGGCCAGGGTCTTCGACCGCGTGTAGGCGGTGGCGGCGCGGCTGTTGACGTCGGTCCAGTCGTCCTCGGTATAGGGGCGGCCGGGCGGGGTTCCCGTCATGATCGCCGCCGACGAGGAGGTCAGCACGACACGGCACACCCCAGCCGCCCGCGCCGCCGCCAGCGCGCGCAGGCTGCCGTCGACCGCAGGGCGGATCAGCGCCTCGGGGTCGCGCGGCTGCGAGATCGGGAAGGGGGAGGCGGTGTGCACCAACACCTCGGCGCCGCGCAGCGCCCGGCTCCAGCCGTCGTCCGAGGTGAGATCGAGCGTCGCGAACTCCAGCCGGCCCAGGGCCTCGGGCGTGTCGAGATGCGGGACGAGGGCCGACCGCACCTCGTCCTCGCGGGTGCGGTCGCGTAGCGATCCCGTGACGCGATGGCCCGCGTTCAGCAGCTTCAGGGCCACATGTTTCGCGATGTAGCCGGAGATACCGGTCAGCAAGACCCGTTTGCCGCTGCTCATGATGCCGTCGTGTCCCGTGTTGCGCGCGCAGGTTGTACGTGCGCCGCGCCGGTTTCCGTCGCGATCGCAACCTGCTTACGCGCGCCCCGCCGGCCGCGCCCCGAATCCGGTGCCGATGCCAATTCCTCCGTCGGCGCCACACAATCACGGGACCGGCGCGCGCGAAAGGGCATTTCCGGGCGCCGCCAGTGTGATCTGCGGGCACATTCAACACGTTCTTGTGTCAAAGGTCGGCGGAAAACCGGCAGTGCGGCACAGGGGTCGGATTGCCCCTGAAGGGACCGCGTGCAAGAAATGGGGCATTGGGTTGGGAGACGAATTTGAGCGCGACACGTGGCACACCACCGTTCGGAGACAGACCGAGGGGCCGGACCGTGCGCCGGCAGGATCGTGGCCGGGGGCTGGCGCGCGCCGCCGGTCTGACGCTGACGCTGGCCCTTGCCGTGGGGGCGGGGCATCGCGCGGGCGCCGAAGACAAGATCGCCTTCAACACGCCGGGCGCGCCGAAGGACCTGACGAACGCGCTCAAGAACGCGTCGGTCCTGCTGTCGACGCAATCCGACAAGGATACCAACGCGCAGGACGTCTTTGCCGCCGCGCGCGCCGATTACGCCAAGCTTCTGGGCGCGCTCTATTCCCAGGGCTACTACTCGGGCGTCATCCACATTACCGTGAACGGCAAGGAAGCGGCAAGCATCGCGCCGCTCGACGCGCCTTCGACGATCCGGCAGGTGGTGGTGACGGTGCAGCCGGGGCCGCGCTTCACCTTCGGAACGGCGCAGGTGGGGCCCATGGCCCCGGGCGCCAAGCCGTCGAAGGAATTCGCCCCGGGCCAGCCCGCCATGAGCGGTGCCCTGCAGGGTGCCGTCGACAACGCCGTGACCGGATGGCGCGATGCGGGCCACGCCAAGGCCGAGGCCGGCGATAGCCGCGTCATCGCGGATCACACCACCCGCAAGCTCAACGCGACGGTGGCGATCGTGCCGGGCCCCAAGGTGACCTTCGGCAAGTTCAGCCTGAGCGGGAAGACCTCGGTCAGCGAAGCCCGCATTCGCCAGATCGCGGGCTTTCCCACCGGCCAGACCTTCGATCCGAAGAAGGAACAGAAATCGGCCGACCGGCTGCGCCAGGCGGGCGCGTTCTCGTCGGTCGCCATGACGGAATCGCAGGCGCTCGGCCCCGGCGACACGATGGCCGTGAACACCGCCCTGGTCGAGGCCAAGCGCCACCGTATCGGCTTCGGCGCGGAGCTGGCCAGCATCGAGGGCCTTACGGTCACGGGCTTCTGGCTCAACCGCAACTTCCTCAACGATGCGCAGCAACTGCGCTTCGACGGCAAGATCAGCGGGCTGGGCGGCCAGGACGGCTCTCCCGACTATTCGCTCAAGCTGCGGTTCGACCGGCCCGGGGTGATCAATCCGGATTCATCCCTCTATGCCCAGATCCAGACCGAATACCTCGACCAGACCGACTATGAAGAGGCGCTGGCAAATACCGAGGTTGGCCTCAAGCGCGAGCTGAACGATCGCCTGACCGCCACCGCCGGCATCGGCTACGGCGTCAGCCGCGTGACCGATACCACCGGGGTGCGCTGGTTCCACGACATCAACTTCCCGATCGGCGCGATCTACGACACCCGCGACAACAAGCTGAACCCGCACAACGGGTTCTACGTCGACGGGCTGGTGAAGCCCTTCGTGGGTTTCGGCACCACCGGGACGGGCGGGCAGATCAAGGTCGACGCGCGGGCCTATCACCGGATCGGGTCCAAGGTGACGCTGGCCGGGCGACTTCAGGTCGGCTCGGTCGTGGGGTCGTCGGTCGCCGACACGCCGCGCGACTTCCTGTTCTATTCCGGCGGTGGCGGCACCGTCCGCGGCCAGCCCTACCAGTCGCTGGGCGTATATGCCGTCAGCCCGACCCAGCGCACCGGCGGGCGCAGCTTCATCGGCCTGTCGGGCGAGGTGCGGACCCAGGTAAGCGCCTCATTCGGGGTCGTGGCCTTCTACGACGCCGGCTACGTCAGCGCCGACAGCCTGCCCGGCAGCGGCGGCCTCTGGCAGGGCGGGGCCGGCATCGGCATCCGCTATTACACCGGCATCGGGCCGCTGCGCCTCGACCTCGCCGTCCCGGCCGGGGGCGACGCAGACACCGGCAAGGGGCTGCAGGTCTACATCGGCATCGGGCAGGCCTTCTGATGAGACGTCTTCTTACCCTTCTCCTGATCGTCCTCCTTCCCGCGCTGGCCTGGGGGGCCTCGTCCGACGACGACGGCCAGGGCTACCTGACCCAGCTTCTGGAAAAGAACCTCTCGGGCGCCGGGCGGCAGGTGCATATCACCGGCTTCCAGGGCGCCTTGTCGTCCAAGGCCAGCCTCAAGACCCTGACCATCGCCGACGACAAGGGCGTCTGGCTGACGCTGAAGGACGTCACGCTCGACTGGTCGCGCCTCGCGCTGCTGACCGGAAAGGTCGAGGTGAACGAGCTGACCGCGGCCGAGATCGACCTGCCGCGCCTGCCCGAAAGCCAGCCCGCGCCCGCCACTCCGCCGACGGCCGAGGCACAGGGGTTCTCGCTGCCCTCGCTGCCGGTCTCGATCAACATCGGCAAGATCCAGGCGCAGAAGGTGGTGCTGGGCAAGCCGGTGCTGGGGCAGGAGGCGACGGTCAAGATCGACGGCAGCGCCCAGCTGTCCGGCGGCAGCGGCAAGGCCACGATCAACCTTCAGCGGATCGACGGCAAGGAGGGGGTGATCCACCTCGAGTCGAGCTACGACAAGGACAGCAAGCAGATCGGCCTCGATCTGCGTGTGAAGGAAGCGGCGGGCGGCATCGTGACCACCGGCATCGGCCTGCCCGACGCCCCGGCGCTGGAGATGAGCGTTGCCGGCAAGGGGCCGGTCGACGATTTCACCGCGAACATCAAGCTTGCGACCGACAACCAGCCGCGGCTGACCGGCACGGTGAAGCTGAAGGGCGACACCGGACAGGACGGCAAGGTCACGAACCGCTTCACCGCCGACATCCAGGGCGATATCGCGCCGCTCTTTGCGCCGGAATACAAGACGTTCTTCGGCAATGACATCAAGCTTCAGGTCGCGGGCGCCAAGCTGCCCTCGGGCCAGCTGGAGCTGACCACGCTGCACCTGAATGCCAAGCAGATCGCGCTGAACGGGCAGGTGGACGTGGGCGCCGACGGCATGCCCAGCCGGATCAACCTGACCGGCAAGGTGGCGTCGCAGGACGGCGGGCCTGTGCTGCTTCCGCTTCCGGGGCAGAAGACGACGCTGGACCGGGCCGACATCTCGGTCAGCTACGACCAGTCGAAAGGCGACGGCTGGCAGGCCAGTGCGGTGCTTGCCGGGCTGAAGCAACCCGACCTCAGCCTTGATGACGTGACGCTGACGGGCAAGGGCCGGATTGCAAAGCTCAAGCCCGGGGACAAGGGCCGCGGGGTCGCGGGCACGCTGACGCTGAAGGGCACCGGGATCGCGCCCAAGGATGCGGCCCTCGCCCGCGCATTGGGCAGCGCGCTGGGTCTGACCACCGATTTCAGCTACAGCCCCGGCGGGCCGCTGGACCTGACCGCCCTCGATGTGCGCGGGGCCGGGGCTTCGCTGAGCGGCAAGGCCACGCTTTCGGGGCTCGACAAGGCGATGATGGTCAACACCACGCTGACCCTCGACGCGCAGGATATCTCGCGCTTCTCGGGTCTTGCGGGGCGGCAGCTTGCGGGCGCGGCCAAGGCCACGATCAGCGGTACGATCGCAGCGCTGGCCGGCACGTTCGACCTGAACGGCGACGTCAACGGACAGGGGCTGTCGGTCGGCATTCCGCAGGCGGATGCCCTGCTGTCGAAGCACAGCCACGTCAGCTTTTCCGTCAAGCGCGACAACACCGGGCTGACCCTCAACAGCCTTCAGGTCAACGCGCAAAGCCTTCAGGCCAACGCCGAGGGCACGCTGAAGACCGGCGCCGCCGACATCCGCGCCAACCTCAGCTTCGGCGATCTCGGCCAGCTCGGGGCAAATTACGGTGGCTCGATGCAGGGGCGCCTCGACTTCACCCAGCAGGGCGACGCGATGACGGTGGGCGGAAGCGGAACCGTCAAGGACCTGCACATCGCGGACGGCCTGTTCGCGCAGGCCCCGCAGGTGAACGCGCTGATGAAGGGCACCAGCACTTTCGACGTGTCGGTCACCCGCGACAAGACCGGCATCCTGGTGAACCGGCTCAAGCTCAACGCCCGCAGCCTGATCGCGGATATCGACGGCACCACGAAGGACGGCACCCGCACCATGCAGGGCACGCTGCGCTTTGCCGATCTCGGCAACCTCGGGCCCGGCTATTCCGGGTCGGTCACGGCGCAGGGCCAGGTCACCCAGACCGCAAGCGCGCTGGATATCAAGGTCGACGGCAGCACCCATGACGTCCGCCTCGGCACCGGTCTGGTGCCCGAGGCGCAGGCGAAGATGGTGAATTCGATGCTGCAGGGCACTGGCACCTTCGACGCCGCGGTGACCCGGGATTCGAAGGGCATCCTGATCCGCAATCTCAAGGTCAACGCCCGCTCGCTGAGCGTGAACGCCAAAGGCTCGGCCCAGGGCGACTCGCGGCAGATGACCGGCACGATCCGCTTCGGCAGTCTCGCCGATCTGGGCGCGGGCTTCCGCGGGTCGATCGACGCCCAGGCCGGGCTGAGCCAGACCGGCGACACGGTGAAGGTCAGCGCCAAGGGAAGCGCGAAGGATCTCGAGCTTGGCCAGTCGATGGCCGACAAGCTACTGCGCGGGACCACCAGCTTCGACCTTGCCGCCTACCGCAAGGGCAAGGTGCTGGGGCTCGACAAGGTCGACGTGCGGAACCCGCAGCTGTCGGTACAAGCGACGCCGAAGGAAGGCGACCCCAGGCTGATGGAGGTGAAGGCGCGGCTGGCGAACATCGCTCTGGTCGCCGCCGGCTTCTCGGGCCCGGTGGAGACGCAGGGCACGATCCGCGACGGCGGCACCTCCTACGCGGTCGACCTTGGCATCACGGGCCCAGGCGCGATCGACGCCAAGGTGAAGGGCTCGCTCGCCTCGGATTTCTCGAAGGCCGATATCGCGGCGAACGGCAGCCTTCGCGCCGAGCTCATCAACCCGCTGATCGAGCCGCGCTCGATCGCCGGGCCGGTGCGCTTCGATCTCGCGCTCAAGGGGCCGCTGGCGCTGGGTTCGCTCTCGGGCAAGGTCAACGTCTCGAACACCCGGATCTCGGCCCCGACGCTGGGGATCGCCGCCACGAACACGCGGATCGATACCACCTTCGCCAACGGCCGCGCCCGGGTGGACGGGCAGCTGACCGTCGGTGGCGGCACGATCCGCCTCTCCGGCCCGATCTCCATGCTGCCGCCCTTCACCAGCGACGTGAAGGTCACCCTCAACAACGTGGGCCTCAAGAACCCGGAACTCTATTCCACCACAGCCAACGGCGCGCTGAGCCTCAAGGGCCCGTTGACCGGCGGTGCCTCGGTCGACGGCCGCATCCGGCTGGGCAAGACGGAGCTGCGCGTGCCCTCGACAGGGCTTGGCGGGTCGGGCTCCATTCCCGACGGGCTGGTGCAGAAGGGGGCATCGGCCCCGGTCCGCGCCACACTGAAACGCGCGGGGCTGGAACAGGCCCCGCAGACGCAGGACACGGGTTCCTCGCCCGCGCATCCGTTCAAGCTCAACATCACCGTCTCGGCGCCCAGCCAGGTCTTCGTGCGCGGCCGGGGTCTGGATGCAGAGCTGGGTGGCCAGATCTCGATCACCGGCACCTCGGCCAATGTCGTGCCGATGGGCGGGTTCGACCTGCGCCGCGGGCGGCTGGAGATCCTGGGCAAGCGCCTGGACCTGAGCGAGGGCAGCCTAAAGCTTCAGGGCAAGTTCATTCCGTGGATCCACCTCGTCGCCACCTCGACCAATGACGGCGTGACGGCGATGGTGATCGTGGACGGCGACGCGACCGACCCGCAGATCACCTTTTCCTCGACCCCCTCGCTGCCGCAGGAAGAGGTGCTTTCGCAGCTGCTGTTCGGGCAGGGGCTGAGCAAGATCTCCCCGCTTCAGGCGGCGCAGCTTGCCTCGGCCGTGGCGACGCTGGCGGGCAAGGGCGGCGAAGGCATCGTGTCGAAGCTGCGCCAGAACTTCGGGCTCGACGATCTCGACGTGCAGACCGATTCCGAGGGGCAAACCTCGGTCAAGCTGGGCAAGTACTTGTCGAAGAAGCTGTATTCCGACGTTTCGGTGGGCGACAACGGCGGGTCCCAGGTCGAGCTGAACTACGAGCTGAACAAGAAGATCACGGTCAAGGGCAAGGCGGCATCGGACGGCAACACCGGCATCGGGGTCTATTTCCAGAAGGATTACTGACCCGACGCGCGCTGCAGGCCGTGCGGCCGCTTGCCCGGCCTCCGTGCCGTATGATCGGCGGGGTCGGGCATGTCAGTGATGCCGGAGCGGCCGCAGCTTCTTGATCGCCCTGGGCGTGCCGGTCAGCGTCAGCGTGACGTTGAGCGCGGCCCCCAGCAGGATGACGTAGGCCGAGAGATAGAACCACATCAGCAGTGCGACGACCGCACCGATCGACCCGTAGATCCGGTTGTAGCTGTGGAAATGCGAGATGTAGAAGCTGAACCCCACCGACACCACGATCCATAGCACCACCGCCAGCGACAGGCCGGGCCAGACCCGGGCCTGTCGCGTCTCGAGGTTCGGCCCGAAATGGTAAAGTAGCCAGATCCCGATCAGCACCACGGCAAGCGCGGTCCCCCATTGGACCAGCGGCAGGATCAGCTGGGTCAGCGGACCGAAGGGGATCACCGTAAGCACGATCGGCAGCACGATCACCGCCGCCAGCGCGACAAGGCCCATGCCGATCAGCACCACGGTAAGCAGCAGCGCGGCCAGGATATGGCGCACGCCCCCGCGATCCTTGGTGCGGTGGATCGTGTTGAGTCCCTGCAACAGCGACGCCACGCCCGAGCGCGCCGACCATAGCGCAACCAGCGTGGAGAAGACCGAGGTCCAGCCAAGCGCCGAGTTGTTGGCCTTCACCAGCGCCTGCACCTGCCCGTAGAACAGCTGGAAGGCATCCACCGGCAGGAACTCGGCCATCAGCATCGCCTGTTTCTCGATTACCGAGGGGTCCGCGAAATACCCCCAGAGCGAGATCACCGCCGCCACGGCGGGAAAGATGGCAAGCATCGCGAAAAAGGCGACGCCGGCGGCGATCAGGCCCATCTTCGCCTCGGTCACGAGAGACCCCAGAACGGTGAAGAGGTTGATCATCCGCGTCCCTCGGCCCCTGTTGCGGCGCTACGGCCCCATCCGCCCGGTCGGCGCCCGTTCAGGCAATGGCCATGCCAGGGCGACGCGCGGCTCATGACCGGGCTCCGCGGGTGTCTTGATGGCCGGGGTTCGTCGGCTGGTCCATGACCCTTGCGCTTCCTTTCTCGGCAGGCCCCGAAAAGCATGAGGCACACCAAGTCTTTATCGGACGGTCCCGGCAGGTAAAGCCGCCCGGGGCGCTTCGGGTTCCAAGTGTTGCATCTCCCCCCCGGGGGTGAAACGGGGCGGGGCCCGGTGCACCCGAGGCCACCGGTGGCTTGCCGGACCCCCGGTCGATGCCCCATGGTGGCCACGGGTGGGGCAGGACAGACCGAATGGATATTCTCTTCGTTCACCAGAACTTCCCCGGCCAGTACCGCCAGCTTGCCGAATGGCTGGCCGCCACGGGCGACCACCGGCTTGTCTTTCTGACCCAGCGCCGCGATGTCGCCGGCTTTCCCGGCATCCATCTGCGCCCCTACAGCCCGCACCATCGCCCCGCATCCGACGCCTACGGCCTGTCGCGGCATTTCGAGGAATGCATGGGCGCGGGCTATGGCGCCGCCCGCGAGGCCGCGAAGCTCAAGGACGAGGGTTTCACCCCCGACGTCATCCTCGGCCATGTCGGCTGGGGCGAGCTGACCTTTCTCAAGGAGGTCTGGCCGGGCACGCCGATCCTGGGCTACTTCGAGTATTTCTATCTCGCGCAGGGCGGTTCGGTCGGCTTCGACCCGGAGTTCCCGCCCGGTGCCGACAGCCCCTACATCCTTCATGCGCGCAACGCGGTGAACCACCTCAACCTTGCAACGGTGGACCTTGGGCAGTGCCCGACCGGCTGGCAGATGCAGACGTTTCCCCAGGCCTTTCGCGACCGCAGCTATGTCTGCCATGACGGGATCCGCACCGATCGGCTGGGCCCCGACCCGGGGGCGGGTATCGCGCTGGGGCGACTCGGCCGCAGCCTGAGCCGAGAGGACGAGGTCTTCACCTACATGGCGCGCAACATGGAACCGACGCGGGGCTTTCACGTCTTCATGCGTGCGCTACCCCATATCCTCGATGCCCGCCCGTCCGCACGTGCGGTGATCGTCGGCGGGAACGAGGTTTCCTACGGCAAGGGCAGCGCGGCACAGGGCGGCTACCGCGCCGAGATGGAGGCGGAGCTGGGCGACCGGGTGGATTGGTCGCGGGTGCATTTCCTCGGCCGGATCCCGTTCGAGGCCTATTGCCGGGTGATCCAGCTGAGCCGCTGCCATGTCTACTTGACGGTGCCTTTCGTCCTGTCGTGGTCGCTGCTCGAGGCGATGGCGATGCAGGCGACCATCGTCGCCTCCGACACCGCCCCGGTGCGCGAGGTGATCCGCCATGGCGAGAACGGCCTGCTGGCCGATTTCTTCGACCCCGAGGCCCTGGCCCGGCAGGTGGTCGAGGTTCTCTCGCGGCCCGCCGATTTCGTGGCACTGGGGCCGCGGGCGCGGCGTGACGTGGTGGCGACCTATGATTTCCTGTCTGCCACGCTGCCCGAGCATCTGGCGCGCATCAATTCCCTCGTCCCCGCGGCGAAGCGGATCGCCCTGCCGTCCGAACGGGGGGGCTAGCGGTCGTGCATCCCCTTGCCGGCCAGGATCCTGGGCGCCGCGGCGGCGATCCGGCTTTCGCGGGTCTTCGCCTGCTTCGCCCCGGCGACATGCAGCACCCAGCCCCGCTGGCGCCCCGGGGTCAGGGCCGCGAACGCCTCGGCCAGCGCCGGATCGGCATCGAGCGCGGCGGTCAGTTCCCCGGGATAGGCGAGGTCGTCCTTTGGCATCGCGACGCGGCGCCCCTCGGCCTCCACGCGGATCGCGGCGTCGAGCAGGGCGCGCAGCGCGCCGGTCGCCGCGTCGATCGCCGCGACCGACGTGAAATTCGCGACCCTGACGGATCGGGAATTATCGCCCGGCGGCACCAGAAGCCCCCCGGGATCCTCCAGCAGCACGCCCTTGAAGAACCCGAGGCCGCAGCGATCCTTCATCCGCCAGAGGGTCGCCACGTTGCCGCCGTGCGCCACATAGCACGGCCCGCGCCACTTGAACGTCTCGTGCAGCGGGCAATCGCACAGGATCCGGCGCAGCGCTGCCAGCTCGGCCTTCCACGGTGCCTCCTTGGCAAAGAAGGCCTCGACCCGCGGGTCATGATCGCCCATCCGCTCCTCCCGGTGATGCCGGGCGAAGTGTGCCAAGACGCAGCGCGCCGGTAAAGCCGGAGTGTGAGGAAGAGGTCTGCCTACCGCTTGGCGGTCGGCAGCTCGATGTTGATCTCGAGGCTCGACAGTTCGTCGCCGCGCTCCATCCGGATGTCGATCGCCTCGCGGTCCACCTTCACGTGGCGGGCGATCACCTCGAGGATTTCGCGCTGCAGCTGCGGCAAGTAGTCGGGCGCGCTGCCCGACCTTTCATGCGCCAGCAGGATCTGCAGCCGGTCCTTGGCGGTCTGGGCCGAACCCGCCCGCCGTGGCCAGAGGGGAAAGCCGAACCGACTCATGCCGTCCGCCCGAACAGCCGGCGCAGAAGGCCCGGCCTGCGCTCTCCATCCACCTTGATCTCGATCTCTTCGCCCAGAAGGCGGCCGACCGCATCCTCGTAGGCCTGCCCCGCTGCGGAGGGATCGTCCAGCACGACCGGCACGCCGACGTTGGAGGCCTTCAGGACCGCGGGGCTTTCCGGCACGATGCCCAGAAGCGGCACGGCGAGGATTTCCAGAACGTCGTCGACGTTCATCATCTCGCCCTTGTCGATCCGCGCCTTGTCGTAGCGGGTGATCAGCACCTGCGCCTTGATCGGCTCCGCCCCGTCCTGCGTCGCGCGGTGGGTCTTCGAGCTGAGCAGCCCCAGCACCCGGTCGCTGTCGCGCACCGAGGACACCTCGGGGTTGGTCACGACGATCGCCTCGTCGGCGAAATACATCGCCATGTGCGCGCCGCGCTCGATCCCCGCGGGGCTGTCGCAGATGATGTAGTCGAATTCCTCGCGCAGCTCGTTCAGAACGGCCTCGACGCCTTCCTGCGTCAGCGCGTCCTTGTCGCGGGTCTGGCTGGTCGGCAGCACGTGCAGCGTGTCGACCCGCTTGTCGCGGATCAGCGCCTGCTTCAGCTTGGCGTCGCCCTGGATCACGTTGATGAAGTCATAGACCACGCGGCGCTCGCATCCCATGATCATGTCAAGGTTGCGCAGGCCCACGTCGAAGTCGATGACCACCGTCTTGTGGCCGCGTTTGGCCAGCGCCGCGCCGATCGCGGCCGACGACGTGGTCTTGCCCACGCCCCCCTTGCCCGAGGTGATGACGATGACCTTGCTCACGTGGGTATCCTTTTTCAGTTGTTGCTTCATGCCAGCGCCTCGATTGCCAGCCTGTCGTCCTTGAGAAACGCCTGCACGGCCTTGCCCAGAAGCGCATCCTCAAGGCTGTCGGAGGTGCGGTAGAGACCGGCGACGGCCAGAAGCTCGGCCTCGAGCGACTGGCAGAAGATCCGCGCGTTCTCGTCGCCATAGGCGCCGGCCATCGCGCGGCCGCGCATCCGGCCGTAGATGTGGATGTTGCCCGCGGCAACCAGTTCCGCGCCCGAGCTGACGGGGGCCACGACGACAAGGTCGCCCTTGTCGGCGATGATGGTCTGGCCCGACCTGACCGGTGAGGTGATTATCTTGCCGGGCTTCGGCGGCGCCTCGACGGTGCGCGTGCCATCCTTGCGTTCGGCCTTCTTCTCGGCCCGGGGCTGGCGCAGCGGCGCGTCGTTGCCGGTGGTGACGTGGATCAGCCCGGCCTCGCGCGCGGCGGCAACCTGCGCCGGCCGGCCGTTCTGCACGCCGAAGGCCGAAAGCTGGCGGTCCTTCAGCATCGTCACGATCCGGCGCAGATCATCGACCCGGCCAAGCGTCGGCGCGGCCCCGAGGTCGAGGATCACCGGGGCGTTATTGAAGAAGGCCGGTGTCTTCTGAAGCTGTTCGTCCAGCGCGGCATAGAATGCCTCGTTCGGCACGCCGCCCTCGGGCATGAGCGTGACCGCGGTGAAAAGCTTGCCGCGCATCTGGAATGAAGGTGTGCCCGCGGCGGGGGTGTCGTTGCCCCGCGCATCGGCGTCCGGTGACGACATGCCCTATATGCTCTCCTCTTGACGCGCGAGACCCCGGGGAATCGCGCGCGCTTTTTTGCGATCCCTATCCGGTTGGGCGGTCGGGGTAAATCGCGGATCGCGGAAAAGTGGGGCACTCGGCAAGGTTGTGCCGGTGGCCGCCCGGGCGCGCGGAAACTGGCCGATGCGGCCGCGTCAGCGAATGAAATAAACCTTCTTGACCGTCTCGTGAACCGTGCACACCCCGGTCCAGCCCTGGTGGAAGAACGCGGCCGTGCCCGGCGTGACCTCGATCACCTCGCCACTTTCGTGAACGTAGGTCGCGCGCCCCTCGAGGAAATGGCAGAACTCGTCGGTCACGACGTTGCAGGCCCACTTTCCCGGGGTGCAGCACCACAGCCCGCATTCCGATTCCCCGTTCTCGCCCTTGCGGATCAGCTTGCCGTAAACCTTCGAGACACCCTCGATCATCGTCGGCACCTCGCCCCAGTCGGTGGTGTCGGTGATAGACAGCGGATCGCGGATCAGCGGTACGGTGGTGTTCTCGATCGTGTCGGTGGTCATCGGCCCTTGCCTCCTTTCGCGGCGACATCCACGAGGATCCGCGCCGCCTTTTCCTGCCCGTTCTCGGCCTGCATATGCGCCGAGGTCGCCGCCAGCCGCGCCTTCATCTCGGTGTCGGTCAGGCAGCTCTCGATCATCGCGATCATCTGCTCGTCCGTCCAGTCGTAGCGATCCGAACGAAAGCCGTGCCCGGTTTCCTCCACGCGCATCGCGTTGTCGTGACCGTCCCAGACATAGGGCAGGATGATCGCCGGTTTGCCGAAATAGAGACATTCGGTGAACGAGTTGTTCCCGCCGTGATGAATCACCGCATCCACCTGCGGGATCACCGAGGGCTGGGGAAACCAGCTTCCCAGGATGACGTTCGGTGGCGGGGCCTCGTAGGCCTCTAGGTAATCGCCCACATTCACCAGCGCCCGGTAGCGCGAGCGCCCGATCAGGTCGATCAGCCGTTTCAGCAGGTCGGTATCCCCGGCCCCCAGCGACCCGAAGGAGACATACAGAAGCGGCCCCTCCGCGTTCGCCCCGAAGGTAGGCACCGTGTAGGGTTCGTCCTGCCGCACGCAGCCCTCGAGATACTGGAACCGCGCGGGATCGAGGGGTTTCGACCGGCGGTAGGTCACCGGTTGGGGATAGAGCATGAGGTTCATCCAGGGCGAGGCCTCGAAGAACTGGCCCAGCGGGTAGGGCGATTCTCCGGTCGTCTGAAGGAAGGCGTTGAAATCCTCGTGGATCGGCTTGATCACCTCGTGGAACTTCGCCCGGAAGGCGGCATGTCCCGCGTAATCCGTCTCTGACAAACCGGAAAGATGCGGCGGGATGGCCTCATCCTCGATCTCGTTTTCGGAACACGAGATGATCCGGACCCACGGTACGCCGGACTGCTTGATCGCCGGGAACAGGATCACGTTGTCGACCGAGATCACGTCGGGCTGTACCTTGGCCAGCACGGAAGGCAGATCCTTCTCGGCCCACTTGGCGCTGTCGACGATCGCCTCCCAGCACTCGCGCACGTAATTGTCCAGCTGGTCGATCGGCGCCTTGCGGAAGTTCGGGATATGGCCGTTGATGAAATCTTCCCAGAATTTCGCCATCTGCTCGGGCGGCATGGGTTCCGACAGGTTCACCGGATGCGCCTCGAACCCATAGCCCTCGTAGACCGGGACAAAGCCGGGATCGGACAGGAAGACCGCGCGGTGGCCCAGCCGCTCCACCGCCTGGGCGATGCCGACGGAATTCAGCGCGGGGCCGAAGGCGGCCTCGGGGAAGAAGGCGAAGGTCTTGGGGGTCATGTCCGGCCTCGGTCCTTGGGGCGTCGCCCCGACGCTAGCCGGGGTGCGGCCACGGCTCAACCCGCGGGTGCCCCGGGGCGGGGGCGCGATGCCGGACTGCCCGTTTTCCGGGCCAGGCGCCGCAAGGTCCGCCTCCCTGCGCGGGCATTGCGCCGCATGCGGCCTGCACGCGTACCTACGCGCCGATGCCTTCCGATCCGTGCCGGACCGTGATCCCGTGCTTGGCCGGGGCCCCGAGATCCTGTACGTGACAGGCCTCTAGCGGAGCTCCAAGGCCGGGTCTTCCGCGCCGCGAGGGAGGCGAGCGGAGACTGCATGGGCGGAGGGAATGCCGGGGTGCGATGGGATGCGATCGTTCTTGGCGGCGGCGTTTCCGGGCTTGTGGCCGCCTCGGTCCTGTCGCAGCGTCGGGAGGGGCGCGGGGATAGGGGGTCGGTGCCCTCCGTGCTTGTCCTCGACGATTACCCACGGCTCGGGGGCAATCACACCAGCGTCGACATCGGCCCTTACACCTTCGACATCGGAAGCTTCGTCTTCTCCGAACACACGCGGTTCCTGACACATTTCCCACGCATGCTACCGCTGATGGCGAACCAGCAGCCGGGCACGGTCAGCACCGCCCGAATCTCGCCTGCGCTCAGGCTTGCACGCTACCCGTTCGACCTGTCCGAAGATCTGCTGCGCCCCGGCTTGGTGTCTGCCGCCGCTATGATCGGGTCGGCGCTCCACGGCCGTCTCGCCCATGACCAGAACCTGAACGCGGAAAGCTTTTGCCGCCATTGGGTCGGCGACCGGGTCTACCGCCAGACCGGGCTGAAGCACTACATGACCCGCCTTCTTGGCGAGGATCCCGCACAGATCGAGAGCGATTTCGCGCACAAGCGGCTTGGCTGGATCAAGCGCAACGCGGGGGCAGGCGCGGTCGCCGGTCGCCTGATCGCCCGGCTGCGCCCACGGCGCGCGCGCCAACCGGGGGCAGGGCGCCTTCTCGTCCGGCCCCGCGCCGGGTTCGAGGCGATGTACCGCGTGGCCGAGGAAGATCTCGGCGCCCGGGGCGTCACGATCCGCACCGACGCGGGGCTGACGCGGATCGAACCCGCGCCGGGGGGCGGAAACGTGGTGCACCTCGCGGACGGTGCGCGGCACGAAACGGGCTGCCTGATCTCGACGATTCCGCTGCATCAGAGCCTTCCGCTCTGCGGTCTCGACCTGCCCGGGTGCCTGCCGACCGCCAGTCTGCTGTCGCTGTTCGTCAGCTTCGAGGGAGAGCGCGGGTTCGATGCGAACACGCTCTACAACTTTACCCACGAAGGGCGCTGGAAGCGTCTCACCATGCATTCCGACTTCTACGGCCACGCCGGCGGCCGCGCCTACTTCTCGGTTGAGATCGCCCTGCGCGCGCCCGAGGCGGACCCGGCCCAGATGCTGGCCGAGTTCAGGGACTTGGCCGATCGCGTCGGGATCTTCCGCGGCGATCTTCGGCTGGAAGGCGCGCGCCTGACATCGCACGCCTATCCGGTGCATCTTCAGGGGGCGTCGGCGGCAACCAGCTCCGCGATCGCGCAATTGCGGTCGGCGGGGGTGCTCAGCTTTGGGCGCCAGGGTGGGTTCGACTACCAGCCGACGGCGACGGTCAGTGCCTATGTCGCGGAGCGGGCTCTCTCGGGGCGCTGAACTCGCCCGGCTTCTCGCACCTCCGCCCCCCCCCAGGCCTTCACCGTCGGCTCGACCGAAGGGCCCGCTGGGCGGTGTGTCCGCCCCGGGGTTCCCTCGTCTCGTGGTGTCACTTCAGTCAGTTCTTGGTGATGTTCCTGGTCGTGGTGATGGAGGGGATGATCTGCTGGAGG
>NZ_PHSN01000059.1 GCF_002871005.1 Acidimangrovimonas sediminis | reverse complement strand
TCGAGGATGCCGATTACAACGGATGAGCCCGCCGCACGAGACAAACCGCCGGGCCCCCGGGGCCCGCGGCTTTCCTTCCAGACGCTCCCCCGAGGTCGCATGTCACCGCGCCGCACACACATCATCTGTCATATGATCACCTCGATCGACGGCCATTCGGGTCAGCTATCGGGATCGCGCTGGTTTCAGTCCTCGTCGCGGTTGGACAGAGACTCGATATCTTTCCGGCTTGGCATGCGGCCGTGATGTTCTTCAGACGGTGTTGTTACGTTAAACCGGCCATCGGTGGCATCTGCAGCATGGTCTGACAGGCTGAGGGCAACAGCGCGGGCCTTGCTGCCGCTTGCGCTCGATCCGCTCTCGAGTGTTGGCCATATCCACAATGACAGCTCACCGGTCAGGCATCGCGGCCTCTACAGTGGGAACGCCTCAGGACGCTCGTGGGCAGGGCTAATGATCGACCTCCGCGCCAGCACTCAGAACCAGCGCGCCGGCTCCTGAGATCAGCACCATGCCAAGGATCGTCCAGGCGTCCGGGACCTCGCCGAAGAAGACATAGCCCCAGAAGGCGGCGAAGATCAGAAAGCTGTAGTCGAAGGTCGCGATCACCTGCGGCCTGGGCGACTGGTAGGCCCGGGCAAGGCCGACCCCAATGCCTATCATCAGCACCGAAAGCGACGCGATCACGCTCAGGTCGGTGCCCGCCATCGGCCTCCAGGTCGCGAAGAGGAAGGGATAGGCCGTCGCCAGCGCGGGCGGGGCGAAAAGGGCCAGGAGGCTCGCCAGGCCACCGCAGGTCAGAAGCGTCAGATTCAGCCACAACGCCAGCGTCCGCGCCGAGACCCGGGTGCATTTCGCCCGCGTCACCACTGCCGCCACCGCGTAGAGGAAGGCGGCCGAGATGGGGATCAGCGCGAGCGGTCGGAAGCCCTCGGCGGCGGGCCGGACGATGAGCACAACCCCGGCGAAGCCAACCGCGATGGCGAGCCACTGGCGGGGGCGGATCGGCTCGCGCAGGCAGACGGCCGAGAGGAGCGTGATGAAAAGCGGCGATGTATAGAGCGAGGCCGCAATGACCGAAAGCGTGAGCAGCGGGATCGCGGCGTAAATTCCAAGATACATCAGCACCAGCGCCAGGCTGCGGATGAGGACCCAGCCGGGTGCCGCCATCCGGACCCGGTCGCGACCAAGCGCGGCGAAGACCGGCACCACGATCAGCGCCCGCAGCACCCAGATCTGCCACAGCGTCATGCCAGAGCTCGCATATTTCACGATGGCATCGGCCAGCGCCATGGCGAAGACCGTGGCCACGATGGTCGCAACGCCTGCGATTTCTCCGGGCGGATGCCCGTCTGTCTGCCTCATCTCCGGCCTCCTGTTCGTGAGACCAGTTTCCGCACGGCAGATAGTTTCGTATAGTCAGCACAAATACATCAGACTGATTGAACAGATCGAATAATGGATCGCAGCGACCTTTCGGCCCTCCAGACCTTCGTCGCCATCGCGGATCGCGGGTCGCTGCGCGCGGCGGCCCGGCACCTTGGCGTCAATCCGCCGGCGGTCTCGCACCAGCTCAAGAGCTTTGAGGACCGTCTCGGAACGCCACTTTTCCTGCGCAGCACCCGCTCGGTCACCCTCACCGACGCCGGCCGCGCCCTCTATGACAGCGCGCACCACCTTCTCGGCGGGCTCGAAGCCGCGCTCGACACGGCGCGCGAGAGCGCGGGCACCCCTGTCGGGCGGTTGCGGATCGCGCTTCCCTACCGCGCGTGGCAACTCATCCTCGCTCCCCGGCTCGCCGCGTTCCAGGCAGCCCATCCGGGGCTGGAGATCGAGCTGATCATCGAGGAAGGGCTGACCGACATCGTCGCGCGCGGTTTCCATGCCGGCATCCGTCTCGGCGACTATCTTCAGGACGACATGATCGCGGTGCGCCTGTCGCCCGCGGAAGAGGCAGCCTATGTGGCCTCACCCGGCTATCTGGCCCACTACGGCAGGCCGGAGCGACCCGAGGACCTGCTTGAACATGTCTGCATTCGCCACCGGCAGGTCAGTTCCGGGCAGATATCAGATTGGCGCTTCACGGGGCCGGAGGGTGAGCGTGTCGTCGCCGTCAGCGGTGGCCTGATCGTCGACGATCTGCGCCTTGCCATCGAAGCCGCCCGCCGGGGCCTCGGGATCGGCTGGTCGTTGAAGCGCGGCGTCGCGGAGGAGATGGAGCGCGGCACATTGGTGCAGGTTCTGGCCGAGATGACGCCGCCCCGTCCCGGCTTCTTTCTTTATTACCCGAAGTCGCTGAATGCCCTGGGCCTGCTGAGGAAGTTCATCGAACACTTCCGGCTCGGGCAAGGAACGCAGAGCTGCCGTTCTCTGGATCATGCGGCGACGCAGCGGGGCGCATATCGGTGATCGCTTCGGTGCGTCGCAGCTCCCGGCCCATATCCCTCGCGCGAGCGGGATCAGCAGGCTTGGGCCGAGAAGTTCCAGATTTCACTCGGCGGGGCCGATGCAATCGTCATTCTGGCCACCTCGGCGGAAGACCTTCCCCACGAGGCGAAGGGCAGCGTCGCTGTCTTGGGCAACGTCGCGAGAGGAGCTGACCGCTGGACGAGATTATGCGGCGAGCCCCGCGAAGACCTGAAACAAAGTTTCGTCATTTGCGAGGATCTGCCCCTGGCGGATTATGTGAGCGGTCTCGATCCCGGCGATGGTGACCGCGGCCGAGGCCGCGATACGCTCCGTTTCGCGTGACGCGCTCAGGTGCCGGGGATCGGTTGCCAATTGCCGTCAGCGTCCGGGCGGAACTGGGGGATGTGGGCAAGAGAAACCAGCCGTTCTACATCCTCGCCCAGTGTCTCGCGCCAGTCCCGCGCTTCGGTCAGGATGACGCCAGCGCCGACCACCTCGCCGCCTGCGCGCCGCACGAGGTCGAGCGCGCATTTGAGGCTGGAACCCGAGGCCACCACATCGTCGACAACGACGACCCGCTTGCCCGCGATCCGCGGGATCGCGGCACGGTCAAGCAGGAGCCGCTGCGCGCCCTTCGAGGTGATCGAGGTCACGCCCTCGACCAGCGCATCGCCGAGATGAACCTTCGGCGATTTCTGCAGCACGACGTAATGATCCAGCCCGAGAGCACGGGTGACTTCGATCGCGACGGGGATGCCCAGCGTTGCGGGGCCGACAATGATGTCGGGACGCAGCGGCGCGATCTTCTTCGCGAGCGCCGCCCCGACATGCGCGCCGAACTTCACGCCGAGGTCGATCACCATCATCAGGGAAATCGCGAAATCGGGGTTGATCGCGACGATCGGCAGATCGATCGAGTAGCCTTCGACATCGACGCGCCAGGTCCGGGGAGCGGCTTGGTCTTTCATCGGAATGTGTCCTTCAGTGTCAGTTGGTCCGGATCAGTCGGCCCGGATCGGTGCGGCCGCGCGTTCGGGCCAGGTCATGCGGGGTTCGACCATAAGCCCCACGTCCCGCCAGGTCGTGCGCTTGCGCGACAGGTCGAACCCGTAGAGCGTGAGTGAGAAGCTGATGGCATGGGCGGTGCGGATGGCCTGCACCAGAAGTGGCACGCCCCGGGCCAAGGCGAAGCGCAGCTTGCGCAGGAAGCTGACGTCATCGATCTCCATCCCCCGGGCCCGCTGCGCATCGGCGATGCGCTCGAACTCGTCTCGCAGCATGGGAATCATACCGAAGAGCAGCGACAGGATCAGCGTCGCCACCGCAGGCAGCCGTGCCCGCGAGCAGGCGGCGAGGATGGCGCCGGGTGTCGAGGTTTCCATCACAAAGTAGAAAAGCGCGGTGGTCGCGACGAGGCGGGCGGCCATCTTCGCGGCCACGGCAAGCGCCGCGACGGGGGCAAGGCCCTGCAGCAGCAGGTTGATCATCCAGCTGATGATCACCATCAGCGTCAGCAGCGCGGCGCCCTTCAGGTAGCCGCCCAGCTTGGGCACCCGCGCGACCCAGAGCAGCAGCAGGATCAGCGCCGCAAAGGGGAGGCCCCACCGCCAGTCGGGCATCAGCCATGCTACGATCATCAGGGCGAAAGCTGCACCGAGCTTTGCGAAGAAGTTCAGTTCCTGAAGGCGGCTCATGCGGCGGTCTCCCGGGGCTTCGCAGCGGGGGCGGGCCAGCCGAGCGCGCCGAAGGCGGTGCTGGTCCAGCCCTCGGCAAGCGAGCCGTCGTACGGCAGATGGCCCTCGCCCACGATCACCAGGCGCGTGGCCACGTCGTCGATCAGTTCGAGGTCGTGCGAGATCAGCATGACGGCCCGTCCCCGGGAGGTCATCCGCTCGAGAAAGGTTTCCAGCAGCCCCCGCCCCGCAAGGTCGCGTGCCAGAAGCGGCTCGTCGACGATGGCGATGGCGGCACCCGACGCCTCGGCGCAGGCAAGGCCAAGTTGGCCCTGTTGCCGGGAGGAAAGGGCGAAGGGGTTGGTCTCTTCCTGCCCCTCAAGGCCATAACGCGTGAGCACCGCGGCGGTCTCCTCTGTGCCACGTCCCATGGAACGGGCGAATGCAACCTCTTCCGCCACGGTCATGTGAAACAGGATCTGGCGCATGGATTGCGGCACGTATGCGATGCTGCGCGCGCGCCGGGCAGTGGTCCAGTCCCGGGCAGGCTGACCGGAAAGGCAGATTTCGCCCGCGGCAACGGGTATCAGCCCCAGCAAGGATTTCATCAGCGTGGTCTTGCCCGCGCCGTTGCGGCCGATCACGCCCAGCACCTCGCCCGCCTTCAGCGAAAGGTTCAGTTCGTCCAGCACCGGCTTGCCCGAGGCGCGGGTCAGCCGGGTGCGCAGGCCGGTGACGGAAAGCAGCTCTTTCCCCGGGGTGGGTACAGCCCGGCGGGCCGGGGACCGGCAGGGCGCCAGAAGCCCCGCGTCACGCCATTGGGCGGCGTCTTCAAGTGCAGGGGCAAGCGGCTGCATCCGCGACAGCGTACCGCCGGAGATCAGCACAAGCGTGTCGGTGAGGGAGGCAAGATGCGTCGGATCCTGTTCCGAGATGACGACGCCCGAGACATCATCCGCGGCTTGTTCCAGTGCACGGCAAAGCCGTTGGCGGGCCGCCGGATCGAGCCCCGTCGTGGGTTCGTCGAGCACCAGCAGCCGGGGCCGCGATGCAAGCGCCGCGGCAAGCACCACCATCCGCCGCTCTCCGCCGGAGAGGGTCAGGACGCGGCGGCCGGCAAGCTCGGTCAGTTCGAGATGCTCCATAAGGAACCGTATGCGCGCACGCACCTCGTCGCGGGGCACGGCGCGATTTTCCAGCGGAAAGGCGATAATGTCCTCGACCGACAGATCCCAGAGCTGATCCTCGGCGGCCTGGGCGACGTAACCCACCCGTGCAAACAGAGCATCCGCGCCGATCGTCGCGATGTCTTCCCCGTCGAGCGTGACCGTGCCCGCGTAATGGCCGGGGGCGGTGATCTTGGGAATGACGCCGGACAGCGCCATCAGCAGGGACGTCTTGCCGCTGCCGGTGGCGCCGCAGATCATCAGCCGCTGGCCGGATTGAAGATCCAGGTCGACCTCATGTAGCAGGGGCTCGGACGTACCGAACCCCAGCGTGAGACTGTGAGCCGAAAGCAGCATCAGAAGCGCTTGAAGCCCTGCGGATGGGCCGCGTTCAGGATCTTCAGGGCAGGAACGACCAGCAGCGGAGTGCCGATCAGCATGGGCACGATGTCCGACAGCCCGAGGTAGCCGACGCCCCACCAGAAAGGAAAGATGCCCAAGAAGGCGAGGCTGGCCGAGACCGCGGCGACCATGACGAGGCCGACGACGAGGCAGACCAGCGCGATGCGCAGCAGCGTGCCCTTGTCGAAGGTCGTCGTGGCAGGGTTGAACAGCAGCCCGGGGACGAGCCCGGTGAGACCCACCATGATCCCGTCAACCAGCAGCGAATGCGCCGGGATGAAGGTGCCAGCCAGCAACGACCAGACGATGGTGCCGAGGTAGCCGCAGATGAAGCCGCTGCGCCATCCCAGCAATATGCCGATGAGCGGCGGGAGGAAGGCGAAGATACGCCACTGGATCACGCCTGGCACCAGCTGGATGGGGTTGGCATAGGCCCAGAGCACGCCGGTGGCGGCGGCTGCGACGATGGAAAGGACCAGGGGGAACAGCGTGGTGCCGGCGTCCTTGGGAAGAGATTGATCGGTCATGGGTCGTCCCTGTTGGTTGCGGTTGATGGGGGCTTTGGCCCCTCTGGTTTCGCCCCGTGGCGGCTGCCCCGAGGCAATGGTTCAGGTTTTGCGCGCGCCCGGTCTCCTCCCGTGCCGGCCGCGCGCGGCGAATGTCATCCCGGCTGCGGTTCGGGCCGCATGTCGGTTTCGCAGCTGTCGAGGTCGATCTCCGCCCGGCCATGGACGACGCGGAACTGCGGAATGCGGCCCAGCCGGTGAACGAGCGCGGTATCCCCGGCAAGGGCCTCGCGCCAGTCGATGCCCTCGGTCAGGATCGTGCCCACACCGAGGATGGTGGCGCCCGCCCGCCGGACCAGACGCATCGCCGCAGCCATGCTGGCACCGGTCGCGATCACGTCGTCCACCACCACCACGCGTCGGCCCTGCAGCAGCGGGATCTGGCGCCGGTCGAGCAGAAGCCGCTGCGGCGTGTCCGAGGTGATCGAGCGCACCGGTTCCTCCAGCGCGTCGGCAAGGTGAAACTTCGGCGATTTCTGCAAGATCAGATACTTGTCGAGCCCGAGGTGACGGCTGACCTCCATCGCCACGGGAATGCCCAGCGTGGCACTGCCCACGACGACTTCCGGCTTCATCGGTGCGAAGTGCGCGGCAAGTGCGCGGCCCATCCGGTCGACGAAGGCAAGGCCCATGTCGATGTCCATCAGCAGGGCGATCGCGCGGCGGTCGTCGAGTTGCAGCATCGGCAGCGAGGTGACCTCTCCGGCGATCTCCACGTCGTAGCGTTCGGGCGGGATGAGGCGCACCGGGATATCCTGTCAGTCTTGCTGCGTTGCGGCGTATTATGATCGCGTCGCGAAGCCATCACAAACGCCAAGAATCCAACGCAGCGTTGAATTTTATTCAACACTCGGTAAGAGGGAATGCGAAGGCGGAGGCGGCTGGAAGGCAGGCGATGCAACGCGTATTTTTTACCAGATTTTTCAGATACATGGATGAGGTTTCGCGCTTGGGAAGCATCCGCCGCGCGGCCGAGGCCCTGAACGTTTCCGCCTCGGCGATAGACAAGCAACTGCTTCGGGCCGAGGAGGAGTTGGGTGTTCCTCTGTTCGAGCGTCATCCCCGCGGCGTGCGCCTGACCTCGGCCGGGGAACTCCTGATGTACCGCATGCGGAGCTGGCAGAAGGACATGCGGACGGTGGCCTCCGAGATCGAGGAGCTGAAGGGCCTGCGGCGCGGGGAGGTGCGCATCGCGGTTTCGCGGGAAGCCGTGTCGGGGTTCCTTCCCAAGGCGCTGAGCGGGTTTCTCAGGGAAAATCCGCGCGTCGCCACCTCGGTCCGCGTGGCCGAGTCCGACCGGGTGCGCCAGATGGTGATCGAGGGTGAGGCCGATTTCGGCCTGACCTTCAGCCCGCGCCCGCTGCCCGGCGTGTCGGTGCTGCGTGAGGTTCCGTTCCGGGTGCTGGCACTGGTGCCCGACGACGGGCGCCGGAGTGTGACCCTGGAACGTTTCTTCTCTCGCCCGATCCTGGTGCCGGATGCCGCCAGTCACTTGCGCGACGTGCTGGACATCGCGGCGGCGAAGGCGGGCATGGAACTGGCGCCGGTGCTGACCACGAACAGCCTGGAACTGCTGCACCAGATGGTACGCGAGGGCTGCGGCCACGGCGTGATCGCGGTATGTCCCGGCACGTTCGAGGGGGCGGGGGAGCGGCTTTCCGCAGTGCCGCTGCGCGCCGCCCCCCTGCCGGCTCTCTCGCTGGCGCTGATCACCCCGCGCGACACCTCGACCGCCCTGTCCTCTGTGCTGGCCAAGCGGCATTTCGAGGAGTTCTTCGATGCGCTCAAGGGCTGACCGATCGGAACCGAGCGACTGACCCACCACGTCAACATCCTCGAGATTAATGGCGAGAGCTACAGGCTCGCGCAAAGCCGCGCCCGAAACGCAGGCCAGACCCAGTAGAAAACCGCGACGCGCGCCGTGAGGCGATCGCGGAGATGGCGAACGAGATCCGGCGCGCGCGAGACGAACTGGACTATTCGTTGGAGGATATCGCACGACTGCTGACCGCGCACGGCCATCCGTCAGGACCTTGAGTCGCGAGTGCTTCACGGCCTGAAGACCGGATTGATGGACCCTGACCTGGTGCAGGCGTTCTGTGAGGAATATGCGGCCGAACGCAATCGCCTTCGCGCCGACGCCGAAGGCAGCCGGGAGAGGCTGGCACAGGAGCTGGCGCGGGTGTAGCGCGATCACGACAAGCTGGTGAAGGCAATCCTCGCCGGGATCCCCGCCGAAGAACTGAAGGAGCCGATGACCGCGCTTTCGACCCGTCGCAAAGAGATCGAGACGCAGCTAGCGGCCGCGCCAGCGAAAGACCCGATCCGCCTTCACCCGTCAATGGCCGGAACCTACCGGGCGAAGATCGACGACCTGATCGCGGGCTTGTCACGCCCAGCGGAAGCGAGTGAGGCCAAGGAGCTGATCCGCGGCCTGATCGACCGCATCGTTCTGACCCCGGACGGCGCAGGCCTTCAGGTGGACCTTGAAGGCGCGCTCGCGTCTATTCTGTTGCTGTCGCTCGTAAAGCAGAACGCGGTCGTGTCGCGAATGCTGTGGACATTCCGTGGCGGCGTGCTCCGGGCATATGAAGTTGCGTCCGATCAGGCGGCGAGGTCAAGCGCGATCGGCTCGATGGGCTGAGAGAGGGTTTCCCACCCGTCGACCTTGCGCATCTGGATCTGGCCGGAGGCCAGGAGCGCCCAGAGCAGCATCGGCACGGTCTCGGCGCAGGGCAGCACCGTCTGGGTCTTGATGCGACGGCGGAATTCCTCGTTGAGGCGCTCGATGGCGTTGGTGGTCCTCGTTGACTTCCATTGCGACGGATCAAGCCTGGTGAAGGTGAAGAGGCGCTCGCCCGCTTCCTCAAGGCTGTCGGCCACCGCTCGGCACTTGAGCCGCCACTTGCGCAGGAAGGCCTTGCGGCGGGTTTCGATCTCGGCGGCGGTGTCGGCGTAGATCATGTCGCGGTAGTCCGCGGTCGGCTCGTCATGCAGGTGCTTGGGAGCATGGCCGAGCAGGTTTCGGTGTTTATGCACCGTGCATCTCTGAACTGGCAGCTCCTCTCCCCACAGCCCCAGGAGCCCGGCCTCCAGACCCGGGGCGCCATCGACGATCACGAATTCGGGTCGCTTCAGGCCGCGTGCGTCCAGATCGTCGAGGAACTGGCGCCAGGCGGCCGTGCTCTCCCCACCCATGTTTTTAATGGAAAGCAAGACCTTCTGCCCGTCCCGGTGCACGCCGATCGCCGCCAGCACCGAGATGTTCGTGGCCTTGCGATCCAACCGGGTCTTGATGACGGTGCCGTCGAGGATGAGCCGGACGATGTCTTCCTCGGCCAGGCTGCGGGCGCACCAGGCGTCCCAGTCGACCTTCACTTTGCGCCAGGCTCGGCTGACCACATCCTTGCCGACAGCGCCTTCGAAAAGGCCGGCCAGCGCGCGTTTTACCCGCCGCGTGTTGGTGCCGGCGAGATAGACCCCCGCAATCAGCGCCTCGGCCTTCTTCGTCAGCCGCTGGTAGCGCGGCAGTGCTTTCGAGCGCCATTCGGTAATCTTGCCAGCTTCATCTTCGATGCGCGCGCGCGGCACGCGCACCGTCTCGGTGCCGAACGTGCCGGTGAGCTGGCGGTCGCAGTGCCCATGGCGATAACCCTTCTGCGCGCCGTCGCTGCGGCCATAGCGGCAGCGCCCGATGAAGGCCTCGAGTTCCTCTTCGAACAGCGCCTCGATCGTCGCGCGGACGGTTTGCCGACAGTAGCGCAGGCGTGCTGGTGTCTGTAATCTGGTTCATGGCGTAATCTCCCTGGCGGTGCCAGTCGCCGGTTGGGTGGGTTCAAGTCACCCGGAGATTACGCCGCCAAACAATTTCCACCACCCGCGCGACACGACACAGAACGCCGCGTCGAGAGACGCGGCGCGTTCTCTGAATT
>NZ_PHSN01000058.1 GCF_002871005.1 Acidimangrovimonas sediminis | reverse complement strand
CACTTGTTTGTACTGCTTTCTGATCCGTCAGATCGTGCCCGTTTGGGTCGGATCTTGCTGTTACTGGATCAAATCAAGCCTATCGGGCAATTAGTACCGGTCAGCTGAACGCATTGCTGCGCTTACACCTCCGGCCTATCGACGTGGTGGTCTTCCACGGCCCTCAAGGGAGACCTTGTTTTGAAGGGGGCTTCCCGCTTAGATGCCTTCAGCGGTTATCCTGTCCGCTCATAGCTACCCAGCACTGCCGTTGGCACGACAACTGGTCCACCAGTGGAGCGTTCACCCCGGTCCTCTCGTACTAGGGGCAACTCTTCTCAAGTCTCCTACACCCACGGCAGATAGGGACCGAACTGTCTCACGACGTTCTAAACCCAGCTCACGTACCTCTTTAAACGGCGAACAGCCGTACCCTTGGGACCTGCTCCAGCCCCAGGATGAGATGAGCCGACATCGAGGTGCCAAACGATGCCGTCGATATGGACTCTTGGGCATCATCAGCCTGTTATCCCCGGCGTACCTTTTATCCGTTGAGCG
>NZ_PHSN01000057.1 GCF_002871005.1 Acidimangrovimonas sediminis | reverse complement strand
GTCTGTCCGGGGATAGGGGAACCTCGCCTAACAGCCGATTTGCGCAACAGAGTCGAAAATACCCTTCAGATATAGCCCCCCGGGCCGCTCTCCCGAACCGCAAATCACGTTTCTGCGGATAGCGGAACGAACTGTCTCCCTGCTGCATCTGGCAGATCCGGCCCGCGTGAACCCGGATCACTCCCTATTTTCGGGGATACAGGAGCGATTGCGGACCGGGATAGCTTCCGCCGGAACCGGAGGCCGGCACGGGCTCTCCGGTTCTCCCGCCGGTCGCATCCCCAGGGGTGGCCCGGGCGGGAACGGGCGCGCTCCTGCGCAAAACCGGACCGAACCGGACTCATAACAAAAGACTTACAACAGACGGAGACAACATGAAGAAGACGCTTCTGAGCGCGACCCTCGCGCTTGCGACCATGGCCGGAACAGCCGATGCAGACACGTTCGCCGGGGTCGCGCTGACCTCGAACTACGTCGGCGGAGGCCGGACCCAGACCGAGGACAAACCTGCGCTTCAGACCTATATCGAACAGGGATTTGCCTCGGGACTGTACATCGGCGCCTGGGCCTCGAATGTCGATTTCGGCACCAACGACACGGTCGAACTTGACCTGTATGGCGGGTATCGTGGTGAAATCGGCCAGCTTTCCTACGACATCAATTATTATCGTTATCTCTATGACGGCGATCTGGGCAATTGCTGCGGCGACGCCTTCGTCAAGGTCATGCACCCGGTCTTCGGCCCTGTCTCGGGCGGGATCGAGGTCAGCAGCAATCTTGAGGATTACGTGATGTACAAGCCCCTGCTGGGGATCGACCTGGGCCACGGCTTTGCTCTGGCGGCGGAATACCAGTTCGGGGATGTGGATAACGAAACCTACTGGAAGGCCGGCCTCAGCAAGAGCTTCGACAACGGCACCTCGGTACGCGTGGAATATTCCGACCGCTCGGATGACGAGAGCATCCTGTTCTTCACCCTGTCCTTCGATACGGTCCTGCTGAAGGGCTAAGCGACCGGCGTGCCGTTTTTCCCCTCGTGAGGCGGCACGCCGGATTTGCGGAATCGCGGCGACAGATCGTAGCATCTCCGCGAGCTGCCCGGATATTGGGCGCAATTGGAGGATTTTTCCCGGTTTTCGCGCGGAAAACGCCTCGCCGGCTTGAGCATCAGCGCAAATAGACGTCGCTGGAATGCTGAGCCGCCAGCGCCGCATCCGCCGCCGCCTTCCGGCCCGATGCTTCCCTCGCGAGGACCAGACATGGAACAGCACATGCACACGATGTCGACTGAAGAGATCAACAGCTTCGCTGCAATCATCGCGACCGGGGCGCAGCAGGGCACCGGCGGGGGCGCGGACAAGCGGGAGTGGGTCGTCAACGAGGCCCTCGGACTGCTGCGCGCGGATGCCTGCGTTTCCTTCGCCTGGGACAGCAACAGTCACAGTTTCGTCGATCCGGTCTTTGCCAATGTCAGCGCCAGCTCGATCCTGCGCTTCCAGCAGCATTTCCAGTTCCGTGACGGCATGGCCGACCAGATCCGCATGTCGCCGAAACCGGTGGCGCTTGAACAGATGGTCACGGCGGCCGAATATGAACGCAGTGCAGTCTTCCGCGAGGTGCTGGCCCCAGACAACCTCTACCGCGTCCTTGCGCTTTATATTGCTTCGGATCAGGGCGAGGTCGGGCGTCTGACCATGTTGCGCAGCCGCAAGAGCCCGCCCTTCTCGCCCCGCGAGATCGAGTTGCTGGCCGCCCTGCGCCCGCATCTGGCCCGCTTCTTCCGCCGCCCCGCCGCAGCCCTGCCCGCCTTCACCCCGCGCGAAACCGAGGTCGCCCAGCTTATCGCGCGCGGTTGTTCGGACCGCGACGTCGCCCGCATCCTGGGGATCGCCTATTACACGGTGCGCACCCATCTGAAGAACGCGCTTGAGAAATCCGGCTGTGCCAACCGGACCGAACTTGCCGGCTATTTCGCAGCCAACTTCCCCGGCAACTGACATTTTCCGCGCCGCGTCGCCTTCCCCTTTTTTGGCGATACCCGGCGGAACGGCGACCGAATAGCCCTCGTTGCGAATGACGACGAGGAGTATTTGGATGTTCAGTGCCTATGCAATCGAGGCCTCCGCCCTGGAAGGCCAGATTGACGCGATGAAGGACCGCCCCCTGCCCGAGGGCATCGCGCGCGAGGTCGCCTTCCTCCAGAAGATGCCCGGGGGCGATCTGGTGGTGCTGGCCCATGTCGGCGACGCCGCCGGAACCATCCCGGCCTTCGGCCCCGTTGCCCTGCCCCGGGTCGAGCGCATGTTCAGCGCCATGCCCGAAGGCCTGCCGGGCAGCGATATCTACATCTCGGCCCTGCCGCTGCTGCCGGGCATGCGCGAGCGCTTCCGCGCCTTCGCCGCCGAACTTGACGGCCCCCGCAACCCCGAACTGATCCTCGACATGATGCAATCGGCCCATGGCGAGACGGTCTTCCTGCAAAACGGGGCCACCGATTACGTCGTGCCCATCGTCATCGGGCATCGCCCTTGGGAAGACGAGCATCGCGCCGCGCCCAATGAATCCGAGCTGAACCTCTGGATCAACGGCAATCTCGAAGAGATGCACGGCATCGACTTCGCCGATGCGCCGCCACCGCCCAACACCCTGCTGTGGGATCGCGTAGTCGGCTGAAGGAGGCATCCCGTGCCGAAGACGATCTGCCAGTTCAACCTCGTCCCCGGCGTCGATGCGACCCGGTTCTGGGAGGAAACCCTGCCCGTCCACGCCCGGGCGATCCTCGCGCAGTGCGGAGAGCTGCTGACCGGCTACGTGATTTCGCGCAGCCTGCCCGGAGAGGAGGCCCCCTGGCGCTTCGCCGTCGAGCTGAGCTTTGTCGGCCCGCAGGAACGTCGCGCTTTCCTGGACCGGGCGGCACGGATCGACGACGGGTTCGACGCCCTGCTGACCGATTTCCACGCCGTCGCAGTCGAGGAACGCTGCATGATCACGCCGGCAGGCTGACCCCTCCCTCCCCCTTTATGGGGATATGAGCCCCCCCATGCAGCGGCTAAGGCTGGCCCGTCACACACGCCGCCGCCCCACGGGCGGGCCGAGACATCGCCGGATCCCGGACCGACCGGGACCGCGCAGACCAATGGAAGGAAATCACATGACCAAACTCGCAATCTTCGGCGCCAACGGCTACGCTGGCGACGCGATCCGCTCCGAGGCGCTGGCGCGCGGCCACGACGTGCTGGCCTTCAGCCGTTCGGGCAAGCCGCGCGCGGGCTCGGCCAATACCGAGATCGCGACCGGCAACATCCATGACGCCGAGGCGGTGAAAGCCGTGGCCGAACAGGTCGACGTGCTGGTCGTCGCCATGCCCGCGCACGAGATCGACGGCAAGAAACTGGCCGATGCCATCCCCGCACTGCTCGCGATTTCGGACAGCACCGGCACGCGGCTTGCCATTGTCGGCGGCGCCGGCTCGCTCCAGGTCAGCGAGGGCGGTCCGAAGCTTATGGAGGGCGAGAAGTTCCCGCCCATCGCCCTGCCCGAGGCCACCGCCCATGGCGAGATGCTGGCGCTGCTGCGCGGTGCGGACAAGGGCCGCTGGTTCTACCTGAGCCCGGCGATGATGTTCGGCGCCCATGCCCCGCAGGAGCCCGTCGGCGCCTACACCCTGGGCGGCGACGTCATGATCAAGGACAGCCGCGGCATGTCCGCCATTGGCGACAAGGATTATGCCAAGGCCTTCCTGGACGAGATCGACACCCCGGCGCATGAAAACCAGCGCTTCTCGGTGATCGGCGCCTACTAAGGCGGCGGGACCACGGACAATACGGAAGGACAGGATATGGCAGAACTGACGGAACGGGTGGCCATCGTGACCGGCGGCGGCGGCGGACTGGGGCGCGCAAGCGCGCTGGCGCTGGCCGAAAAAGGCGCGCGGGTCGCGGTGCTCGACCTGGTGGCGACCGCCGCCGAGGCCACCGTCGCCGAGATCACCCGTTTCGGCGGCAACGCCATTGCCTTTCCGGTCGACGTGGCCAGCGAGGACGAGATCGGGCGCGCCGTGGCGCGCTCGGTTCAACAGTGGGGGCGACTCGATATTCTGGTCAACATCGCCGCCGAGATGAGCCCCGAGGTCTTCGCCGCCGACCGCACCGTGCTGGAGCTGGACGCGGCCGCCTTCACGCGCGTCTTCACCGTGAACGTTCTGGGACAAGCTCTGATGGCCAAGCATGCCCTGCCCCACATGATCGCGGCCGGCGCCGGCGTGGTGATCAACATGGCCTCGGCCACCGGCCATTCCGCCGAGCTGGGCCGGATCATGTACGGCACCTCGAAATCGGCGATCCACGGGCTGACGCGCAATATCGCGACCCAGCACGGCAAGGCGGGGATCCGCTGCGTCTCGGTCTCTCCCGGAGTGATCCTGACCCCCGGGATCGAGGCCCACATGGATCAGGCCGAGATCGACGCCTTCATCGCCCACAACGCCCTGCCACGTGCCGGAACGGCGCGGGACGTGGGTCAAACCGTGGCCTTCCTGGCCAGCGACGCGGCCGGTTTCATCACCGGCACGGATATCATCCTCGATGGCGGAATGCTGGCGCATTTCCCCACCGTGGTCGAAGAAAGGGAACGACTGAATGGCTGACACCGACACACTTGCCGCGACCTACCCCTGCCTTGCCGACAAGGTGGTCATCGTCACCGGCGCGGCCCAGGGCATGGGGGCGATGCATGCCCGCCGCTTCGTCCAGCAGGGCAGCCGCGTGGTGATCGCCGATATCCAGGACGCCCCGGGTCAGGCACTGGCCGGGGATCTGACGGCCTGCGGTCCCGGAGAAGCGATGTTCTGTCATCTCGACGTCGCCAGCGCCGCCGACTGGCAGGACCTTGTCGCCGGGGTCACCGCCCGCTGGGGCCGCATCGACGTTCTGGTCAACAATGCCGCCGTCATGGCCATCGCCGGGATCGAGGACGAGACCGAGGCGGGCTGGGACCGGATCATGTCGATCAATCCCAAGGGAAGCTGGCTGGGCATTCGCGCCGTTATCCCCGAGATGCGCCGGCTCGGCGGCGGCTCGATCATCAACATCGGCTCCATCGCCGGCTTTGTCGGCAGCGAGGGGCACGTCGGCTACCAGACCTCGAAAGGGGCGGTACGAATGCTGACCAAGAACGCCGCAATGCACTACGCCCCCGAGAACATCCGCGTGAACCTTGTCGCGCCGGGCATCGTCGACACCGGCTTCGCCGTCGAGGCGGGCGATCATTCCGATGACGAGTATATCAAGCTGACCCCCCTCGGGCGGCTGGCCCGCCCCGAGGAAATCTCGGCCGCGGTGCTGTTCCTGGCCTCCAGCCAGTCCAGCTTCATCACCGGGCTCGACATGCCGGTGGACGGCGGCTTCCTGGCGCAGTGATCCCTTGCGGGCGGGCGCGCGGCCCGTCCGCTTTTCTTCCGATACCCAGGGCGTTCCGGCGCCCGGCCCCGCCCGACGGCAGGCCGGAGCAGGACCGGCTGCGCCTGCCACAAAGGATAACGCATCCCATGACCCGGCTGACATCGAAGACCGCCATCATCACCGGGGCCGCGCAGGGCATCGGCGCGGCCATCGCCCGCGCCTTCGCCGCCGAAGGCGCCGCTCTGGTCCTGACCGATCTTCAGGACAGTGCCGGCGAAGCGCTGGCCGCCGACCTTTCCGCCACCGGCGCCAGGGTGCTGTTCCTGCATCACGACGTCGCGTGCGCGGCGGACTGGGAGACCATCATCGCCCGCACGCAGGAGGCGTTCGGCGGCATCGACATTCTGGTCAACAATGCCGGGATCGGCGCGCTGGAAGGGCTTGAGACCGAGACCGAGGATGGCTGGCAGCGGATCGTCGCGGTGAACCAGACCGGCACCTGGCTGGGTATGCGCGCGGCGATCCCGGCATTGCGCACCCGGGGCGGTGGCGCCATCGTCAACCTGTGCTCGATCATGGGGCTGACCGGCGACGATGGTCATTTCGCCTACAATGCCACCAAGGGCGCGATCCGCACCATGACCAGGAACGCCGCCGTCTCTTACGTGGGCGATGGCATTCGCGCCAATACCGTCTGCCCCGGTATGATCCTGACCGAGATGGCCGGAGAGGAAGACGACGAGACCACGATGGACTTCCTGAACCTGACGCCCATGCGCCGCCATGGCCGCCCCGAAGAGGTCGCGATGGGCGTCGTCTTTCTGGCCAGCGACGAGGCCAGCTTCATCACCGGCACCGATCTGGTGATCGACGGCGGCTATCTGGCGCGCTGAGCCGTGCCGTCACTGCAAAAGCGCCGGCCGGGACCGGCGCCGGGAGGAGACCCCATGACCGACAAGACCCTTCGCATCGCCGCCGGCTGTTCCGCCGACATCACCCTCTCTATGCCGCAGATGGCAGGGTACGGAGAGATCGACTACCTCGTGCTCGATTACCTGATGGAACACAGCATCGCCAAGATGGCCGGCGCGCGGGCCGCCAACCCGATGGCCAGCTTCGGCGCCGGCCTGCTGGGACCCGAGGTGATGGAGGTGCTGCCCGACCTCATGGCGCGCGGCATCCGCATCATGACCAATGCCGGAGGCCTTGACCCGCTGCTTTGCGCGCGGCTGTTCCGCGAGGCCGCCGGGGCACGCGGTCTCGCGCCGCGCATCGCCGTCGTCCATGGCGATGACGTTCTGGACCAGCTTCCCGGCGACTTCACCGACATGTTCAGCGGTGCTCCGGTGCCCGGAGACCTGCTGAGCGCCAATGCCTATCTCGGGGCCCAGCCCATCGCCGAGGCGCTGCGCCATGCCCCCGACATCGTGATCACCGGCCGGGTCGTCGATTCCGCCCTGACACTGGGCGCGCTGATCCACGAATTCGGCTGGGCCCTGGACGATTTCCACCGCCTCGGCACGGGTTCGATCATCGGGCATCTGCTGGAATGCGGCGCCCAGCCCAGCGGCGGCATCCATACCGACTGGCAGCAGATGGACTTCGCCAACCCCAGCTTCCCCATCGCCGAGGTTTCGGAGGATGGCAGCGCCGTGTTCTTCAAGGTCCCCGGCACCGGCGGGCGGATCACCCGCGGCACACTCGGAGAGCAGCTAACCTACGAGATCGGCGATCCGCAGCGCTATTTCCTGCCGGATGTAACCGCCGACTTCAGCGCCGTGACCCTGCAAGAGCTGGGACCGGACCGGATCCGCCTGTCCGGGGGGACCGGTCATCCGCCCACCGCCACCTACAAGGTCTGCGCCATGCAGCAACTGGGCTGGCGCGCAGTTCTGTCGAACCCGGTCGTCGGCAAGGATGCCACCGGCAAGGCCCGCAAGATCGTCGCGGCGCTGCTGCGTCGCAGCGAGGTCCTCAACGCCCGCCACAACTGGGGCCCGCTGGATCAGGCCAGCGCGCAGTACATCGGCACCGGAGAGAGCATGGGGGCCCATGCGCCCGCCGGAGCCACCCCGAGCGAGGTGGTCTATCGCCTGGTCGCCGATCACCCCCGCCGCGAGGCCATGGAGGCACTGATGCGGGTCCATGGCGGCACCGCCGCCTCGATGGCGCCGGGCACGCCGCCGCCACTGGGTGCGGACATCCGCCCGCGCATGAAGCTGTGGTCCTTCCTGATGGAAAAGAGCCGGGTCCAACCGCTGCTGAGCATCGACGACAGGACGCTTGCGGTCGGGATGCACGACCAGGCGGGCTACGACAGCGCGGCACTGCCGCCCTGCCCCGGCATCCCGCCGCATCCCGTCACCGGCACCCACACCGTTCCGCTGGAGCGGCTGGCCTACCTGCGCTCCGGGGACAAGGGCGATCTGGTCAACATCGGCGTTGTCGCCCGGGATCCCGCCTGGCTGCCCTGGCTCTCGGCCGCGCTGACGCCCGAGGTGATCCGCGACTGGTACGCCCATCTCTTCGCCGATCCCGCCCACGCCCGCGTCGATCGCTACGAGATGCCAGGACTCGGAGCCTTCAATTTCGTGCTGCACGACGCGCTCGACGGAGGCGCGGTGTCCTCGCGCCGCTTCGACGACATGGGCAAGGGGCTTGGTCAGCAGCTTCTCGATCTGCCGGTGCGGGTGCCAGAGGGGCTGCTTGCCGCGCCCACCTTGCAAAGCTGACCCGCCCGGTTCCCCATTTTCGGGGATACAGCAGATCCCGCCCATCCGGGATGATGATCCCAGCCGACCAGACAGGAGGTCACACCGGCCATGTCCCATCCGCTCGATATGCCCCTGCACGATCTGTCCGAAGCGATCCGCCGGCGCCGGATCTCTCCGGTGACGCTGTGCGAGGCCGCGCAGGAGCGGATCGGACAACGTGACCCGGCGCTGCATGCCTTCTGCGAGGTCGCGCCGGGACAGGCGATGGCGGCGGCGCTGCGGGCCGAGCGGGAGCTGGCCGGGGGACACTGGCGCGGACCGCTGCACGGCGTCCCGCTTGGCCTGAAGGACAACATCGCCATGGCCGGCTGCGGCAATGGCAACGGCATCCCCGCCCTGCGCCGGGAACGGGCGCAAAGCGACGCGACGGTCACCGCCCGGCTGAAAGAGGGCGGCGCGGTGATCCTGGGCAAGCTGGCGATGACCGAAGGCGCCTCGTTCCGTCATCACCCCGACGTGCCCTGCCCGGTGAACCCGCTGAACCCGCAACTCTGGAGCGGCGCCTCCTCTTCGGGCAGCGGGGTGGCGGTGGCCGCCGGGATGGTCGTGGCAGCCCTTGGCAGCGATACGGCGGGCTCGATCCGGGTGCCCGCCGCCTGCAACAACCTCAGCGGGCTGAAGCCGGGGCTGGAGCGGATCGGCACCCGGGGCCTGGCCGCCTGCGCAGCCGGTTTCGACGTGGTGGGACCGATGGCCCGCAGCGTCGCGGATCTGGCGGCGGTCCTGGCGGTCATCGACGGGGCCGAACACCGCGCCCCCGCCTTCGACCCCGCTTCGGTGCTGAACGCACGGGGCGATCTGTCGGGGCTGCGTATTCTGGTGGATACGCGGTTCAACACCCTCGACCCCGATCCCGATACCCATGACGCACTCGCGGCGGCCACCGACCGGCTGGCGGCCTGCGGAGCGCGCATCGTGGCCGGGCACTTTCCCGATCCCGAAGCGGCGCTGCACGGGCTGGGCCTGCTGATCGCGCGCGCCAATGCCCGCAGCCATGCGGCGCGGCGGGCTGCCTTCCCCGGAATGTTCAGCGCAGACTTCGCCCGGGGCATCGACTTCGGCACCGGGCTTTCCGAGGCCAAGCTGGCCACGGCCCGCGACCACTGCGCCGCCTTCCGGGACGCCCTGCTGGCCTGTTTCACCGAAGCCGACATGATCCTGACCCCGGTTCTGCCCCATGGCACGCCGGACCTCGCACAGCTCGGAGCGTTGCTGGCAGGACCACCCGACCGGCTGCTGCGCTACAGCGCCCCGATCAGCATCGCCGGGCTGCCCGCCCTGACCCTGCCCTGCGGACGCGGCGCCAACGGCCGCCCCGTCTCGATGCAGCTTGTCGGACGCCCGATGGACGAGACCCGGCTGCTGCGGGCCGGACATGTTTTCCAGACCGTTACCGGCTGGCATCGGGATCTTCCCCGGGTCGCGCCGCACCCGGTCGAGACCGCCCCACCCGGCTAGGCCCGCCGACCGCGCGCCAAGAAAAGCAGCGTCCGCCCTTCCGGGGCGGGCGACGGGAAGGGTCTGCCCGCAGAACGGCAGCCCCTGCCACAAAAATCACGATAACCAGAAAAAGACAGGGAAACGACATGCACAGCACATTCAGCGATCCGGCCACATCCGATGCGACGGGCACCCCCCGGGGCGCCATCGTTGCCTCTTTCATCCTTGGCACGGTGGGCGCCAGCGGCTTCACCCTACTGCCGATGACCCTGCCGGCACTGGCCGGCGCCTTCGGCCTTTCGAACGGGTCGGTCGGGCTGGTCAGCACCATGGAACTGACCGGCGTGACCGGCGGCGCGCTGCTGGCAGGCCTTCTGTCACGGCGTTTCGACAGCCGCATGCAGGCGGTCGTCGTCACCGGCCTGCTGACGCTGTGCGCCCTGGCGACAATGCTGGTCGATTCCATCGTGCTGCTGACTTCGGTCCGCTTCGTCGATGGCATCATGGCGGGCTATGCGCTCAGCCTGGCCTATTCGACACTGATGACGACGCGCCGGGTAGACCGCAATTATGCCCTGCTGGCGATCTGCCCGCTGATCTACGGCATGATCGGCTTTGCCGTCCTGCCGAAATTCGAGGGCCTCGTGGGCTGGCACGCCAGCTTCATCGTGCTGAGCGTCTCAGACGCCATCGGCTTTGTCGCCGCCTTCTTCCTGTGCGTGCGGCTGACCGCCCAGGACAAACCGTTGAGCTTCATCGAGACCCTGCCCAACCTGCGTGGCGCGATGGCCCTGTTCAGCGTGGTCTTCTATTATGCCGGCCTCTGCGCCATCTACGCCTTTTCGTTCAACATGGGCATCCAGTCCACCGGATCGCCGGCCCTGGCCGGTAGCGCGCTTTCGGCCTCCCAGTTCGTCGGCATCGGCGGCTGCATCGTCGCGGCCCTGATCGCCGGACGCATGGACCGGCGGCTGGCCATCCTGACCGGCTTCGTCATCACCGTGGCCGGGATCCTGTGCCTGATGTTTTCCCTCACGACCATCGGGTTCTTCACCGGGCTGCTGGCGATCAACTTCGCCTGGAACTTCCTGGCCGGCTCGCACATCTCGGCGGTGGGCAGCATGGACGAGCGCGGCTCGGCCGCCGCCTTCCTGGCGGTCGCCATCAATGTCGGGGCCGCCGTGGGGCCGCTGCTGGGCTTCGCCGTGAAGGACGAGCATTACGGCCTGCTGCAAAGCCTTGCCGTGGCGATGATCCTGGTGGCACTCGGGCTGATCGGCCTTGCCATCCGGGGCCGCCGCCAGGCCGCCGGAGGCCATCCGGTGCTGGAGGAGGAAGTCCTTCTGGACGTCTGACGCCACCCCTTTACGCAAGACCCCGGGGCAGTCGTCACAGAACTGCCCCGCCTGGCCCGTCCGGGCCGAATTTACGGAGACCCAAATGATCAAGACCGTCGGACTTTTCCACCTGCCGGAAGGCGTCGAGCCCGAGCTTTACTGGCAGGAACACACCGGCAAGCATGCCCGCGAGATCCTCGAAAACGCCTCCGACCTGGTGAAGGGTTATGTGATCAGCCGGGTGCGCAGCCCGCTGGTCGGGACGGCCAAGTTCTGGGGCATGGTAGAGCTCTGGTTCGAGGACGAAACCGCCCGGGCCGAGTTCGACCGCCGCACGAGCGCGGCCAATATCGGCGGCTCAGAGGCGCATTTCGAGGATTACGTGAGGGATTTCAGCGCCATGGATGTCGAGGAATGCGTCATCCGCCCGGTCAGCTACGACTGAAGGGCGCGGGCGCGCCGCTGCCGGTCCCCGCACCCGGGGGAAGCGCGCGGTTTCCGTTTCCGTCCGGCGGGCCCGGCGGGGGACTTGACTGGCACCGCCAATCTCTGGATCGTCCCCGCCAATCCGCAACCGGCCTCTTGCCCGATGCGCGGCGCGGCAGAAGATGCCGCGCATAGGGCCGGAGGGGCCTGCCCCCCAAGACTGCACCGGCCCATCGGAGGAACGCCCCATGACATCGAAGCTCTTCTCGCCCTTCACCCTGCGTGGCATGACCGTCAAGAACCGACTCTGTTGCGCAAATCGGCTGTTAGGCGAGGTTCCCCTATCCCCGGACAGAC
>NZ_PHSN01000056.1 GCF_002871005.1 Acidimangrovimonas sediminis | reverse complement strand
GGCGCGGGCGCCGGGGCCGGCTCGGGCGTCGGCGTGAAGCTGGCGAAGAGCGACGGCTCCTCGGCCGGCTCGGACTGGGCGACCATCGGCTGCGGCTCGGCCGCGGCGGGCGCGTCCTGCGCGGAGGCCGGCTGCGACGGCAGCGGCTCGGCCAGGCGACGGCGCGGCACCGGGGCCTCGACCGCGGCGGGCGCCGCGTCGATGCCGGTGGCGACGACCGACACGCGGATCGTGCCTTCCATCGTGGTGTCGAGGGTCGAGCCGACGATGATGTTCGCGTCGGCGTCCACCTTCTCGCGGATGATGTTCGCGGCCTCGTCCAGCTCGAACAGGGTCATGTCGTAGCCGCCGGTGATGTTGATCAGCACGCCCTTGGCGCCGTTCAGGCTGATCTCGTCCAGCAGCGGGTTCGCTATGGCTTTCTCGGCGGCGTCGACGGCGCGGTTCTCGCCCGCGGCCTCGCCTGTGCCCATCATCGCCTTGCCCATCTCGTCCATCACCGCGCGCACGTCGGCGAAGTCGAGGTTGATCAGGCCCGGGCGAACCATCAGGTCGGTCACGCCCTTGACGCCCTGGTACAGCACGTCATCGGCAAGCGCGAAGGCTTCGGTGAAGGTGGTCTTCTCGTTTGCCAGACGGAACAGGTTCTGGTTCGGGATGATGATGAGAGTATCGACGACCTTCTGCAGGGTCTCGACGCCTTCCTCGGCCTGGCGCATGCGCTTGGCGCCCTCGAACTGGAACGGCTTGGTCACGACGCCGACGGTCAGAACGCCCAGCTCACGCGCGGCCTGCGCGATGATCGGCGCAGCGCCGGTACCGGTGCCGCCGCCCATGCCCGCGGTGATGAAGCACATGTGCGCGCCCGCGAGGTGATCGACGATCTCCTCGATCGTCTCCTCGGCGGCGGCGGCGCCCACGGTCGGACGGGCACCCGCGCCGAGACCCTCGGTCGCGCGCACGCCCATCTGGATGCGGGCCTGCGCCTTCGACTGTTGCAGCGCCTGGGCGTCGGTGTTCGCGACAACGAACTCGACCCCCTCAAGCTGCTTCTCGATCATGTTGTTGACGGCGTTGCCGCCGGCTCCGCCGACCCCGAACACCGTGATCCGCGGCTTCAGGTCCTGGTCGTCGTTCATGGTGAGATTCAAAGTCATCGTGCTCCGCCTGCCTTTTTGTTCAGCTGATCGGCCTGCCTTGGGCCACACATCCCCGCTTCGGACCAGATTATCCCTGCTGGACGGCGAGGTCACGAGAAAAACGCAAAACAACCACAAAATATCGGGTATCTGTAGGCTATTTCCGCGGGATTTCGCCGATAGACCCACAGTTGGTGGCAGCAGCTCACATGACCACTAGCCGTCGCAAGCTGACATGCGGCGGCACCTTGGCGGTAGGGGCAAGCCCCAGCCCTGGCGCATTGGCCAAAGAGGACACTGCCGCTCTTGTCATCGAATCGGATGCACTGCCCGTGCTCTCCGCAAGCCGTTGCCCGGCCTTCGTGATCTTCTCGTTATCCGACATTATTCCACAGACTTGCCCACAGGTCACGGGGATTCGCGCGAAAAACGGCGGGGATCGCGCGATGCGGGCGGCGGAGGCCGGACCCGGGGCAAGACGGCAGGAGCGGGGGAACGGGAGGCAGGGGGCCTTGCCCCCCTGCCCTTACCAGTTGTCCTTGAACCAGCGGATCGCGCGCTTGAGCGAGCGGGCGGGATAGCGGTCGGCCGGCATCTCGAAATCCCACCACTCATCCTGCGGATGCGCGGCGAAAAGGCACAGCCCCACAGCCGAGGAGAAGGCGGGCCCGGTCGCGGCCTGCGGCAGGCCTTGCACCCGCAGCGGACGGCCCAGCCGCACGCGCTGGCCGAGGATCCGCGCCGCAAGCCCGTCGAGGCCCGGGATCTGGCTGCCACCGCCGGTCAGCACGATTTGCTGGCTGGGAAGATGCTCGAACCCAGCGGCGTCGAGACGCGCGCGGACCTCTTCGAGGATCTCCTCGACCCGCGGACGCATGATCCCGATCAGCTCGGCCCGGCTCGCGGTGCGGCGATCCTTTTCCCAGTCGCCGCAATCCGCCCCGATCTCGATCATCTCGCGGTCGTCCATACCGGTGGCGACGACACCGCCGTGGCGCGTCTTGATCCGTTCGGCCACCGCAAGCGGCACCTGCAGACCCTTCGAGATGTCGGAGGTCACGTGATCGCCGCCGAGGCGCACGCTGTCGGCATAGATCATGTGCTTCTTGATGAAGATCGACAGGCCCGTGGCCCCGCCGCCGATGTCGACACAGGCGGCGCCAAGTTCCTGCTCGTCCTCGACCAGCGACGAGACCCCCGAGACATAGGCCGAAGACGCCAACCCCGCGACCTCCAGGTCGCAGCGCCGGATCGCGGCGAAAAGGTTTTCCACAGCCGCGCCATCGACCGACAGAAGGTGCATGTCGCAGGCCAGCTTGTTGCCCACCTGCCCCCGCGGATCGCTGAGGCCCGAGCGGTGATCGAGCGCGAAGTTCACCGGCTGGGCGTGCAGCACCTCGCGGCCATGCCCGATGTCGGGCACGTCACAGGCAGCCAGCACATGCGCCACGTCCTGCTCCGTCACCGCACCATCTTCCAGCGCCCATTCTCCCGCCAGGCCGTAGCTGCGCGGCCGCGCGCCCGAGAAGCAGGCGATAACGTGGTCGACCCGAACCCCCGCCATCTTCTGTGCCGCCTGAACGGCGGTGCGGATCGCGCGCTCGGTCTCCTGCATCGTGTCGATCTCGCCGAAGCGCACGCCGCGCGACCGGGTGGTGGCCGCCCCGATGATGCGGAAGGAGGACTGGCCGGCCATCGGGCCCACGCCCTCGGCCTCGCGGAAGGCGTCGGGGCCGTCGAAGCGCAGGATGAGGCAGGCGATCTTCGACGTGCCGACGTCGAGAATGGCGATCACGCCGCGCTGCATCGCTGCGCGACGCATGTTCCGCATCGCGCGCTGGGAGTGGTAGAGATCGGTCATTGGGTCTTGCCTCCTGCCTCGGCCTTGCGCTCTTTTCTCAGCTCTTCCATCGCCTGGGGGGCCAGGCGGACGGTCGGGCGCGCTTCATTCCGCATGTCGACGACGGTGATGTCGCGCGACATTAGATGTTGTGCGTGATCCAGGGCGATCACCCGCTCCAGCGCCGGTACCGGCGCCACCTGGGGCAGTTCGATCACCTGGTCGCGGTCGAGCACGACGTTCCAGCGCCGTTCGCTCACGCGGATCAGCCCGCGGATCCGTGCCCGGAGCGCCCCTGCCGCGTTCAGAAGGGCCAGCGCCTGCGGCACCGCCTTGTCCGCCCCCTCCCCCGCGATCAGCGGCAGGTCGGAGCGCGCGGCGCGGTCGACGAGGCCCGCGACCCGGTGCCCGGTATCGTCGAGCATCTCGAGCCCGCCCTCGGTGCGCCAGACGATGGCGCCCTTGCGTTCGCGGATGGTCACGTGCAGCACGCCGCCGCTGCCGACCTGCAGATCGGCGTCGGCCACGGCATCCAGCGTCTCGATCTTCTGGCGCAGCGCAGGCAGGTCCAGATCGAAGGAGCTTTGCGGCAGCTTCAGGTCCAGCACCTGCCGGATCGCCTGGGCGAGCGGCGGCGTGGCGCCGTCAATCGACATCATGGAGACCATGAATTCCGGCCGCGTCTCGATCGAGCGCTGGATCTCGTGGAACTTGGCCACCACGGCCTCACGCCGGTCGGCATTCTCGAAATAGGCGCCAAGCGCGCCGATCACGATCGCCATCGGCAGGCCGATGCGCAGGATGCGGCGGTAGCTGGGCGTCAGCCAGACCCGCTGCAGCCGGTAGGCGGCACGGCTGGGTGCCGGATCGCGGCGCGGCGCGCTGCCGCCCATGCCGTGGCCCGCCCCGGCGCCCGGCCCCCTGGCCGCCCCCTGCCCGCCCCGCGCACCGCCCTGCGGCGCGGCCGTTCGCCCCGGCCCGCCCGGGCCACCCGACGCAGCGGAATGATCTACGCGGCGGAGGATCAGCGGTTGCACGAGGCGTCCTCCACGATCCAGCGGCAGAGCTCGGGGAACGAGATCCCGCAATGCGCCGCCTGTTCCGGCACCAGCGAGGTCGGCGTCATGCCCGGCTGGGTGTTGGTTTCCAGCAGGACGAGGCCACCGCCCCCCTTGGTTTCATCCCAGCGAAAGTCGGTCCGGCTGACACCACGACACCCAAGCGCCTCATGGGCGCGGGCCGCATAGTCGAGACAGGCATCGAAGATCTCGGCCGGCACCTCGGCGGGAAGCACGTGACGCGAGCCACCCTCCTTGTACTTGGCGTCGTAATCGTACCAGCCGTCGGTGAGGATGTCGGTCACGGTCAGCGCCCGGCCGCCCATCACCGAAACGGTCAGCTCCCGCCCGGCGACGTAGGATTCCACCATCACGACGTCGGGCATCTCGGGGGCAAGCCGCGGTGGGCTGTTGGCACCGTCGCGCACCAGATAGACACCGACCGACGACCCCTCGGCGTTCGGCTTCACGACGTAGGGCGGCTCCATCACGTGGCGGCGGCGCACCTCGGCGGCTTCGGCGATCAGGCTGGGCACGACGGGAAGGCCGGCCTGGCGGTAGACCTCCTTGGAGCGGGTCTTGTCCATCGCCAGCGCCGAGGCAAAGACGCCGGAATGGGTATAGGGCAGCCCGAGCCATTCGAGCATGCCCTGAACGCAGCCGTCCTCGCCCCAGCGGCCGTGCAGCGCGTTGAACACGACGTCCGGCGCCAGCGCCTTGAGTTTCTCGGCAAGATCGAGACCGGCGTCGATCTCGGCCACGTCGAAACCCGCCTGACGCAACGCCAGCGCGCATTCGCGACCCGTCGAAAGCGAGACCGCGCGTTCGGCCGAACGGCCGCCCATGATCACTGCCACCTTGGAGGCTGCCCTGCTCGACATGCCATCCGCCTATGCCTGTCGGGGATCTGAGATCCCTCGTTTCTGCCTCATGGACCCGGAGAGTCCGCCCGTTGGGCCGTTATCGGCCCGCTTTTCTTTGTCGTATCGGTCTTTGGCTGTTGTGCCTGCGTCTTGGTCCGGTGGGCTCAGTCACCGTCCGGGGCCGGTTCGCCGACCCTCATGATTTCCCACTCTAGCAACAGACCCGATTGTTGGAAAACCCTTTTTCGGACTTCCTCTCCCAAACTTTCGAGATCCGCCGCCGTCGCATCGCCGGTGTTCAGCATGAAGTTGGAATGCTTCTCCGCCATCTGCGCCCCGCCCTGCCGCGCGCCGCGCATCCCCGCGTCGTCGATCAGCTTCCAGGCCTTCAGATCGTGCACGTCGTCCGCCCTCCCGGTAGAGGAGAACCCGGCCGGGTTGCGGAAGGTCGACCCGGCAGTGCGCGCCTTGGTCGGCTGGCTGGCGTCGCGCCTGGCGATCTGATCGGCCATCCGGGCGTCGAGCGTTTCGGACAGGCCGCGCGCGCCGCGGAAGGTGGCGCCGACGATCACCCAGCCCTCGGGAAGATCCGACTGGCGATAGGCAAAGGACATTTCCGCGGCCGTCCGTTCGACCACCTCGCCCGTCCGCGTTACGCAGGTGACCGAGACGCAGTGATCGGCAACGTAGCTGCCGTAGCAGCCGGCGTTCATCCGCACCGCCCCGCCGATGGCGCCGGGGATGGTGCGCAGGAAGGTGAGGTCCACCCCAGCCGCCGCCGCCTTGCGCGCGACATGGGCGTCGAGCGCTGCCGCCCCCGCGCGCACCGTACCGCCGTCTATCTCGATCCCGTTGAAGCCGCGCCCAAGACGGATCACCACCGCCCGAAGCCCGCCGTCACGCACGATCAGATTGGACCCGACGCCAATCGGGAACACCGCGACATCGGCGGGCAGCGCCGCGAGAAATGCGCGCAGGTCGTCAAGGTCGGCCGGCTGGAACAGCCAGTCGGCGGGCCCGCCGACACGCAGCCAGGTCAGCTCGGCCAGCGCCCGGCCGGGGGTGAGGGTGCCGCGAACGGCAGGCATCGCAGAAGGCGTCGAAGGGGCCATGGAAGAGGGCGTCGGGGACGGATCGCTGGTGTTCATGCCGCCGGGTTATCCCCACCCGGCGCGCGGGGCAAGCCGCCGCCCCCGCGCGGGGTGCGTTTCAATGCCGCTCCGATGGAGGCAGGGGGCGGTCCGCCGCACAAACCCGCGCTCAGAACGGAATGTCCTCGGCGGAATCCGCGGCGACTACGAAACGGGCGACGATGTTCTTCACCCCCGCCTTCTCGAACGCCACCTCCAGCTTGTCGCCGTCGATGGCGGTCACGGCGCCGTAGCCGAACTTCTGGTGGAACACCCGGTCGCCAAGGCCGTAGGCCGTACCCTCGATCACCGGGCCCTTCGCCGCGGGGGTGTGATGCTGGCCCGCGTTGGACTGCATCCGCTTCCAGCCCGGGGAATTGTAGACATCCGCCCGCGCCGCGCGGTCCTCCACCTGCGACGCCCCGCCATAACCGCCTGCCGCCGCCGCGCCGAACCCGCCACCATACAACCCCGGCGGCGTCAGCACGTCCACGTGTTCCTCGGGCAGTTCGTCGACGAAGCGCGAGGGCAGCTGCGATTGCCACTGACCATAGACCCGGCGGTTCGCGGCGAAGGAGATGGTGCAAAGCGCCTCGGCCCGGGTGATGCCCACGTAGGCAAGGCGCCGCTCCTCCTCCAGCCCCTTCTTGCCGCTCTCGTCCATCGAGCGTTGCGAGGGGAAAAGGCCATCCTCCCACCCAGGCAGGAAGACAGAGGGAAACTCCAGCCCCTTGGCCGCGTGCAGCGTCATGATCGAGACCTTGTCCTCGCTCTCGCCCTGCTCGTTGTCCATGATCAGCGCGACGTGTTCGAGGAAGCCTTGCAGATTCTCGAAGCTTTCCAGCGCCTTGACGAGTTCCTTGAGGTTCTCCAGCCGCCCCGGCGCCTCGGGCGTCTTGTCGTTCTGCCACATCGCGGTGTAGCCGGACTCGTCAAGGATCTCCTCGGCCAGCTCGATATGGCTTTTCCCCTCGACCACCGCGCCGTGCCAGCGTTCCACCCCCTCGACGAAGGCGCGCAGCTGCCCCGCGCCCTTGCCGGAAATGCCGCCCTCCGCCAGCAGCACCCGCGCGCCTTCCAGCAGCGACAGGCCGTTCGACCGCGCCGTGGTCTGGATGTTCTGCTGCGCCTTGTCGCCAAGGCCCCGCTTGGGCGTGTTCACCACCCGCTCGAACGCCAGATCGTCCTCGGGCGAGACAGCCAGCCGGAAATAGGCCATCGCGTCGCGGATCTCGAGCCGTTCATAGAACCGCGGCCCGCCGATCACCCGGTAGGGCAAGCCGATCGTCAGGAACCGGTCCTCGAACGCCCGCATCTGGTGCGAGGCGCGGACGAGAATCGCCATGTCGTCCAGCCGCTGTCCGCCGCGTTGCAGGCGCTCGACCTCCTCGCCGATCCAGCGGGCCTCTTCCTCGCCGTCCCAATGGCCGATCAGGCGCACCTTCTCGCCGCCGTCGGCCTCGGTCCACAGCGTCTTGCCCAGCCGCCCCTCATTCGCGGCGATCACGCCGCCCGCGGCGGCAAGGATATGCGCGGTGGAACGGTAGTTCTGTTCCAGCCGCACCACCTTTGCGCCGGGGAAATCCTTTTCGAACCGCAGGATGTTGCCCACCTCGGCGCCGCGCCAGCCATAGATCGACTGGTCGTCATCGCCGACGCAGCAGATGTTGCGGTGCTTCTGCGCCAGCAGGCGCAGCCACAGATACTGCGCCACGTTGGTATCCTGGTACTCGTCGACCAGAATATAGGGCAGCCAGCGCTGATACTGTTCCAGCACGTCGGGATGCGCCTGGAAGATCGTCAGCACATGCAGCAGTAGGTCGCCGAAATCGGCGGCATTCAGGTCCATCAGCCGCTGCTGGTAGCGGGCGTAAAGCTCGGTGCCCAGGTTGTTGAAGGCCGAGGCCTCCGACGCGGGCACCTTCTCGGGCACCCAGGCGCGGTTCTTCCAATGGTCGATCAGGCCCGCAAGCTGCCGCGCGGGCCAGCGCTTCTCGTCGATGTTGGCGGCCGCGATCACCTGCTTCATCAGACGGATCTGGTCGTCGGTGTCGAGGATGGTGAAGTTCGACTTCAGCCCCACCAGTTCGGCATGGCGCCGCAGGATACGGACCGAGATGGCGTGGAACGTACCCATCCAGGGCATCCCCTCCACCGTCTCGCCCATCAGACGGCCGACACGTTCCTTCATCTCGCGCGCGGCCTTGTTGGTGAAGGTCACGGCCAGAATCTCGTTCGGGCGCGCCGTCCCGGTCATCAGAAGATGCGCGATCCGGGCAGTCAGCGCACGGGTCTTGCCGGTGCCGGCGCCCGCCAGCATCAGCACGGGGCCGTCCAACGCCTCGACCGCCTCGCGCTGCGCGGGGTTCAGACCGTCGAGATAGGGCGTCGGCCGGGCCGCCATCGCGCGTTGCGAAAGCGGCACCCGCGCGGGCTGCGCGGCGGCCTCGAAGGCGTCGTCCTCGTCGAAACTGCTCATGGGAGCAGGTTAACGCGCCTCGCCGGGAAGTGAAAGTCATGTTCGCGCAATGTTCGCACCATCTGGCAAAGATTTGTTGACCGGAGGCGCGCGTCCTCACTCACTGGCTGCGGAGGATGAGGTGCACATGCGTCACGAGGATCTGTTCTTTGCCGTGCTCGTGATCATCGCGCTGGTCATAGGGGGCCTGGGCCTGATGATCCGCACGATGCCAGGATACATCGCGACCCTCGGAACCCCCGGCACCGGCTCCGGCACGGCCTCCCCCGGCCTCTTCGGCGCCGCAAGCTCCCTGACGGCCGTGCTCATCATGACCATGGGCAACGCGCTCTCCCTGAAAGGCGGGTACGACGATGTGCCGGGCGTTCTTTTCCTGATCCTCCTGCTGTGCATCGCGTTGCAGAAGGCGGCGTATCTGACACCGCTCTATCGCCTGACATGGGACGAGACCGGAATCACGGGCCCCGGCACGCTCTGGCTTCCGCCGATCGGGCCGCGGCGCGTCACGCTGCGATGGGCGGAGATCCGGCAACGGGAGACCTTCGCCGCACTGAGCGACGGCACCGCCGGACCCAGCCGCGGCATCTCGAGGGGTTTCCGCCTTATCGGCGCCGACGGCCGGCGCATCGTCTGGACGGAGAAGTTCAGCAATTGCCGACATCTGGGCGAAGACGTCTCGACCTACCGCCCGGACCTTTCCCGCCCGCTGTTCTGGCCCCGGCCGCGGACCGACGTCACCCACACCTGACTTCACCCACCCCTGACAAGGATGTGAGAGATCTGCGCAGGCCGCCCGTTCGTTACCCTTATGGACGCGCGCCCAGACTGCATCCCGCGTGCGGCACCTTCGTGGACACTCCCGTCCGCGGCTTCCCGGATGCCCAGACCCGAAAGGCAGGAAGAACATGTTTTCCAAGATCGCACTGGCATCGGCCCTCGCCCTTACCGCAGGCAGCATGGCAAGCGCCAAGACCATGGATTGGCACGCCATGCTGAACGCCAAGCAGGAGGTGAAGGCCAAGAAGATGGAGCCGAAGGCAATGGGCGAGGCAATGGGCACGCTCGACACCGACACCGGCGTGCTGACCTGGACGGTGAAATGGGATCACCTGTCGGGCCCCGCGACCATGGCGCATTTCCACGGCCCGGCCAAGATGGGCAAGAACGCGGGCGTGCAGGTGAACATCGGCAAGATCTCGGGGACCAAGAGCCCCGCCGAGGGCAAGACCAAGATCGACGCCAAGCAGATGAAGCAGCTTGAGAACGGGATGTGGTACGTCAACATCCACACCAAGGAGAACCCGGGCGGCGAGATCCGCGGCCAGGTGAAGATGGGCAAGGCGCCGATGTAAGGCAGGCCCCCGTAGGGTGCGTTCAAACGCACCCTACCCCGTCATTGCGCCGCGCCACGATTGTTTCACGAATCTTTCATGCGCGCCCCGCCAGCCACTTGCGCTGCAGCGCGGCATCCCTAAGGTGGTGCAAACGACCATACGGGAGGAAGCGCATGGCCGACTTCAAGAAAATCCTTGTCGCGAACCGGGGCGAGATCGCCATCCGCGTGATGCGCGCCGCCAACGAACTGGGCAAGAAGACCGTCGCCGTCTACGCCGAGGAGGACAAGCTGGGCCTCCACCGCTTCAAGGCGGATGAGGCCTACCGGATCGGCGAGGGCCTTGGCCCGGTGGCCGCCTATCTCTCGATCCCCGAGATCATCCGCGTGGCCAAGATGTCGGGCGCCGACGCGATCCACCCGGGCTATGGCCTGCTGTCCGAGAACCCCGATTTCGTCGAGGCGGTGACCGCCGCCGGCATCACCTTCATCGGCCCCAAGGCCGAGACGATGCGCGCCCTTGGCGACAAGGCCAGCGCCCGCAAGGTGGCGATCGGCGCGGGCGTGCCGGTCATTCCCGCGACCGAGGTTCTGGGCGATGACATGGAGGCGATCCGCAAGGAGGCCGAGGAAATCGGCTATCCGCTGATGCTCAAGGCCTCCTGGGGCGGCGGCGGGCGCGGCATGCGGCCGATCCTGAACTCAGACGAACTGGCCGACAAGGTGCGCGAGGGCCGGCGCGAGGCCGAGGCCGCCTTTGGCAACGGCGAGGGCTATCTGGAAAAGATGATCCTGCGCGCCCGCCACGTCGAGGTGCAGCTTCTGGGCGACACCCATGGCGGGCTTTACCACCTGTATGAGCGGGACTGCACCGTGCAGCGCCGCAACCAGAAGGTCGTCGAGCGCGCGCCCGCCCCCTACCTGACCCCCGAACAGCGAGAGGAGGTCTGCAACCTCGCGCTGAAGATCGGGCAGGCCGTGGGCTACCAGAACGCGGGCACGGTCGAGTTCCTGATGGATATGGACAGCCAGCAGTTCTACTTCATCGAGGTGAACCCGCGGGTGCAGGTCGAGCATACGGTGACCGAGGAGGTCACCGGCATCGACATCGTCCAATCGCAGATCAAGATCGCCGAGGGCAAGACGGTGGCCGAGGCGACGGGCGTCCCCAGCCAGGCCGATATCCACCTGTCGGGCCATGCGCTGCAATGCCGGGTCACGACGGAGGATCCGCAGAACAACTTCATCCCCGATTATGGCCGGATCACCGCCTATCGGTCTGCCACCGGCGCGGGCGTGCGTCTGGACGGCGGCACCGCCTATTCCGGATCGGTCATCACGCGGTATTACGACTCCCTGCTGGTGAAGGTGACGGCGCGGGCCCAGACCCCGGATCAGGCGATCGCGCGGATGGATCGGGCGCTGCGCGAATTCCGGGTGCGCGGCGTGTCGACCAATATCGACTTCGTCATCAACCTGCTGAAACACCCGACCTTCCTCGACGACACCTACACGACGAAGTTCATCGACACGACGCCCGACCTCTTCAACTTCCGCAAGCGGCGCGACCGGGCAACCAAGATCCTGACCTACATCGCCGACATCACGGTGAACGGCCACCCCGAGACCAAGGGCCGCACCAAGCCCGCCGAGGCGCGCGATCCGCGCCCGCCGGAACCGCGCAACGAGACCCCCGCCCCGGGCACCCGCAACCTGCTGGAGGAAAAGGGGCCGCAGGCGGTGGCCGACTGGATGCTGGCGCAAAAGCAGCTGCTGCTGACCGACACAACGATGCGCGACGCGCACCAAAGCCTTCTGGCCACCCGCATGCGCTCGATCGACATGATCCGGGTGACGCCGGCCTATGCCGCGAACATGCCGCAGCTTTTCTCGATGGAATGCTGGGGCGGGGCGACCTTCGACGTAGCCTACCGCTTCCTGCAGGAATGCCCCTGGAAACGGCTGCGCGACATCCGCGCGCGGCTGCCGAACGTGATGACGCAGATGCTGTTTCGCGGCGCGAACGGCGTGGGCTACACCAATTATCCCGACAACGTGGTGGTCAGCTTCCTCAATCAGGCGGCGGATTCGGGCGTCGACGTGTTCCGCGTCTTCGACAGCCAGAACTGGGTCGAGAACATGCGCCTGTCGATGGACGCGGTGCTGGATACCGGCAAGCTGCTCGAAGGGACGATCTGCTACACCGCCGACCTGCTGGACCCGGCGCGGGCGAAATACGACCTGAACTACTACCTCCGCATCGGGCGCGAATTGCGCGACGCGGGCGTGCACGTGCTGGGCCTGAAGGACATGGGCGGGCTGATGAAACCCGCCGCCGCCCGCGTGCTGGTCAAGGCGCTGAAGGAAGAGCTGGGCCTGCCCATCCACTTCCATACGCACGACACCTCGGGCGCCTCGGCGGCCACGGTGATCGCCGCGGCCGAGGCGGGCGTGGATGCGGTCGATGCCGCGATGGACGCCTTCTCCGGCTCCACCTCGCAGCCCTGCCTTGGGTCCATCGTCGAGGCGCTGCGCCACACCGACCGCGACACCGGCATCGACATGGAGGCGCTGCGCGAGATCAACACGTACTGGGAAGGCGTCCGCGCACAGTACGCCGCGTTCGAAAGCGGCACCACCGCCCCCGCGTCCGAGGTCTACCTGCACGAGATGCCGGGCGGCCAGTTCACCAACCTCAAGGCGCAGGCGCGTTCCATGGGGCTGGAGGACCGCTGGCATGAGGTGGCCAAGACCTATGCCGAGGTGAACCAGATGTTCGGCGACATCGTGAAGGTGACGCCCTCGTCCAAGGTGGTCGGCGACATGGCGCTGATGATGGTGAGCCAGGGCCTCACGCGGGCACAGGTCGAGGATCCGGCGGTGGACGTGTCCTTCCCGGATTCGGTCGTCGACATGATGAAGGGCGTCCTGGGCCGGCCCGAAGGCGGTTGGCCCGAGGGGATCCAGAAGAAGGTGCTGAAGGGCCAGGCTCCGCTCACCGACCGGCCCGGCAAATACGCCGCCCCCGTCGACCTCGAGGAAACCCGCGCCAAGGTCAGCGAGGAGCTTGAGGGTTTCAAGGTCGACGACGAGGATCTGAACGGCTACCTGATGTATCCCAAGGTCTTCCTCGACTACATGGGCCGGCACCGGATGTATGGCCCGGTGCGGGCGCTGCCCACGCGGACCTTCTTCTACGGCATGGAGCCGGGCGAGCAGATCTCGACCGAGATCGACCCGGGCAAGGTGCTGGAGGTGCGCCTTTCCGCCGTGGGCGAGACCAACGAGGACGGCGATGTCCGGGTCTTCTTCGAGCTCAACGGCCAGCCGCGGGTGATCCGCGTTCCGGACCGGGCGGTGAAGGCCACGACGGCGTCCAAGCCCAAGGTGCAGCTGGGTAACCCCAACCACATAGGCGCGCCGATGCCGGGGGTGGTGGCCTCGATCGCGGTGACGCCTGGGCAAAAGGTGAAGACGGGCGACCTACTGCTGACCATCGAGGCGATGAAGATGGAGACGGGCCTGCATGCCGACCGCGACGCGGTGGTGGCCGCGGTGCATGTGACACCGGGAACGCAGATCGACGCCAAGGACCTGCTGGTCGAACTGGGCGAATAGACGCGACGCCGGCGCCCCACCCCCGAGCGGCCCGAGGGGCGTCGCGGTGGCTTGCGTATTTGGGGAACAATGAAGAAGGGGGAAGGGCTTGCGCCGACGCATTCCGGTATCTGGGACAAGACAAGAACAATCGCTGCCGGGGCAACTCGGCAGCGCTTTGATTTCGTGTGATATTTTGGATCGGACTGCGCTTGACGCCCCCATTCTTGGGATCGCACAAAACCCTCAGGTCACAACAACTTAAAAAATGGCCCCTGCGATTTCCGATTTTCCGGAAATGGCCAAGGTGCCCTTTGAGCTCGAAGGGCGCTGAATTCTCTGGCTGCGTGTTACGTTGGGGGGGCATATGCCCGGTCCGCGGCATCGGCAACCAAGGCGCCCGCCGGTGAGAGGCTGTCCAGATGTCGCCAACCCGGGTTGCTGGGCGACTGGAAATGGCCGATCTGTATGGAAGGTCGCCCGCGACCCGCCTCAGGAGAGAATGTGTTGAGTTCCGGTAAAAGACCAAGTCCCGCCGAGCACCCGAACCCCCATCGCAGCCGCCCGCTGCACCGTATTAGGCTCGCCCTTTCTTGGCTTCTGGTCCTCCTGCCCATCACCCTGGGCTTCGCCGTGTTTTCCACCGAATTTCTGCTCCTGCCGGTTTCCTCCGTCCTGGCCTTCTATCACCGCCACGCGTGGCTCATCGACCGGACGGGCATCGGCACGGTCTATCACATGACGGGCAATCCGCTTTATCTCTATTACGCCGTCTATGCCGCCTCGGCGCCGGCCATCCTCTTCGC
>NZ_PHSN01000055.1 GCF_002871005.1 Acidimangrovimonas sediminis | reverse complement strand
AAAGCCCAAGCCTTCGTGAGAATAGACGAGAAAAGGGCTTCTCAACATCATCCGTGTCGATTTCGACCCGTCCGTCGGAGAGAAAGACGCGAAGCCCATCTTGTAGCTTCATTGTGTAGTCGATCGCCTCGCCAAGTTTCGATTTCCCGCGGATTTCCGGTCTGATCTGTTCCAGATAGGAGAAGAGCCCGTCCACTATCTGGGTGCTACGTTCTGCCCGCACCGCTTGCCGCAACGCGGCCGGCTGGCCCTTGATTTCTGCTTCAATTGCATAGATCCTTTTGATCTTGTCGAACGCGTGTTTCGCTTCCAGCGACGTCGAATTCTTTAAGATGAACCAATACCTTCTACGGACATGTGTCCAGCAATTAGCTAGTACCACCGGCCCCCCGGGGCGGTTGGGGTCAGTCAAGCGCAAGTAGGCGGCATATCCATCGACCTGCAGGGTGCCACTGAAACCGGTCAGAAGCTCTTCAGCGTGGCGCCCCTCCCGGGACGTGGCAAAGTGGAACGCGACCGCAGGCGGCTTGTTGCCGCCCCACCGTCGATCGTCACGACACAGTGCCCACGCATAGCAGGTCTTCGTTTTCCCCCGGCCTGGGTCGAGGAGAGGTATCCTGGTTTCATCCATGAAGAGCTTCGAGGACGACTTCAGGTCGGCGATGAGGGCCTCATAGATCGGCCGCAAGATCTTGCTGGCGCGCATGACAAGACGAGTGAGCGAGGTCCTGTTTATGCGCACCCCCGAGCGGCCAAAAATCTGCTGGAGCCGAAAAAGAGGGAGGAAGTCAGCGTATTTCGCGATCAGGATCGCGATCACCAGGCTTTCGCTGTAGCGCGAGTTAGGTAGTGCTCGATCGGGGGCCGGGGCCTGCACGAATAGGTCGCAGTATTGGCAGGAGTATTTGGGATACCTCAACACCTCGACGTAGACTTCCGCGGGCTTGTAGGCCAACCGCTCGATGACCTGCTCGCTGATCACACGGTGGCGACAACCACAGGAACAAAACTGCGACGGATCGGGTTCAACAACCTTCTCCTCACGGCGAAGGTGATCCGGAATTGTTACCTTCTGGCGGCCGAGCATGCCGCGTTGCTTCGTCTGCGGTGGCGCGGTCGTGACCTTCGAAGCCAGGCCGCCTTCGTTCCCAGCTGAGGATTCCTCTCCGCCGCTGTCTGGTCGGCCGTTGTCCTCTCCGTCGCCGTCCTCCTCTTCGCTTTCACTCTTTTCGCTGTTTGGACCAAAATGCATTTGTTTCAGGTCCTTGAGCCTCTCCTCCATGCGCGCGATCTCGGCCTTCAGGGTCTTCATCTGGGCCTTGGCCGACGACAGGCGGCCCTTCAAGACAGTCATCTCATCATCGCGTATGTGGTCCGCATCCGATATCTGCTTACCCAGATCTCGGACCACGCTATCGGCATGACTCGAAAGGCGCTCACAGGCCCTTTGTATCAAGTCCATTTCGTACATCCCTCGGAGCCGGGAAGATGGTTACCCGGCTGACTCCAGTGCAAGACCAAGCGATCACGTCCGCGATGCCGCGAACGAGCCACTTGACTTTCGACAATTTTTCTGGAATGGAGAGGGTATCGCTGCACGCGATTTTCCGAGGCCCTTGGGATTGCCGTCCCGGGGCCTCAACCTTTCCAGAGCCTTTTGAAATCTAGGTCATCGACGCCTCCTGCTCGCTGTGGGAGGGATAGCGCTCGGGAAAAAGTTCCTCGGCGGTAGTGCCCAAGGCTTCGGCCAAAACCTTTTCAATATTGGCTGACCGGCTCCTTCCCAAGGACACGACGCTGACCGCGGATGCCCCGACGTTCGCTTTGCGCGCTATGTCTGCGAGTGACAGGCCACGCAAGTCGAGCTGATACTTGATCCGAGCGTGACGCTCTCGATCAACCGGGAAGTCGTTGCGAGCCATGAGGTTCTCCGCGAATCACTGCCTTATGGCATGGCGGAGAAAGACGCAAAGATCAATCCTTTGCGTGAACACAAACAATAACGCCGTTGAGTCGCGGGCGCTGAGGCACTTCTAGCCGGCAATTTTCGCGAGGTCAATATCGTTGGATTACAGCGGTCATCTGGCCGTCTGGCCCAGGACAAGCCCCTCTCTGCAAGGTCGTTCGCAGTGTGTCTCCGTTGGTTCCGGCTCAAGAGATCAGGCATTTTTCGCAAGCGCGCTGCACGGGCGAATCCTCTGGCACCGCTTCGATGGCACCGATGATGCGCCCGAGAGCCGCCACTTTTCAGCTGAGCGTCGCCAATCGCGACGTGCGCAGGGCACGGCCATCCTCGCCGCTGAGGTTCTTCGGTTCGCTCCCCGTTCATAGCGCTGGTGGTTTCGACAAGCTTAACCGTTAAGCGGGCAAACCGACGCAGCCCAGGGCCTCCCCAAGCACCTGCGCGAGCTTCGGGGCGCAGTTGACCCCGGTAAACTGGAGCCCATAGCGAAAGCCGGGCTGGAGCTCGAGCACCCGCGCGGCGGCGGCGCGCGCCTCGGACATCTTGCCGAATTTCGCAAGCGCGGCGGCAAGCTGCACATAAGTGATGCTGTGCGATGGATTGGCCTGAACCGATCGATAGGCCGCCTGGCTCGCCTCCTCGAAATCCCCGAGCAGCAGATGGCTCATCGCCTGCGCATCATAGCCGGCGAAAGCCCACGGGTCGAACGGGCTGAGGCGAAGGCCGCGCTCGCTCCACTCGATGGCGCGGGCTGCCTCGCCGCCCCAGCCCAGAACGACACTGCCGAGGATCAGGGCGATCGCGCAGGAAGGGCTAAGTGTCAGCGCCGTTTCGAAGGCGGCGAGTGCCCTGCCCCGGTCGTGGCCGTCCACCCCGATCGAGAAGGCAGCAAGCGCCAGCGCCGTCGCATCGTCCGGGCCGTGGTGCATTGCCTCGCGCGCATGTTGGATCGAGGCCGCGCGACGCTCCTCCTTCAGGCCGCCGCGCAGGAACAGGCAGTGGTGGCACATCGCCATGTTGGCATGGGCCATCGCGTAGGACGGCTCCAACAGAACGGCGCGTTCGAGCGCGGCCAGCGCACGCCGCACACGGTCCGGCATGCCGGAATCAACGTCGCGCCGAGAGAGCAGCACAAGGTCGTAGGCGTCGAGGCTCTCGGGGCCTTTGCGGTGCACCCGCGCGATCTCGGCCCGCTGCAGGCCAGGGACCAGAGCGCCGAGCAGCGAGAGCGCGATCTCGTCCTGCAGCGCGAAGATGTGGTCGACACGGCGGTCGAACCACTCGGCCCAAAGCTGCGTGCCCGTGGCCGCCTCGACGAGTTGGACGCTGACGCGCAGCCTGTCGACCGCGCGCTGGATACTGCCAAGCAGCACGTAGCGCACGCCAAGCCGCCGCCCGGCCTCGGACACGTCCGCCCGCGAAGGCCCTGAGCCTGCTGAGGAAGTTCATCGAACACTTCCGGCTCGGGTAAGGAACGCAGAGCTGCCGTTCTCTGGATCATGCGGCAACGCAGCGGGGCGCATATCGGTGATCGCTTTGGTGCGTCGCAGCTCCCGGCCCACTGCTGCC
>NZ_PHSN01000054.1 GCF_002871005.1 Acidimangrovimonas sediminis | reverse complement strand
ACCATACTGGATTCACGAAATGAATCCCTGCAGGGATTTGCGCAACAGAGCCGTTCACAGCAGATGCAGCCCTGTATATCCGGCCCACTGCTGCCATTCGTCAGCACGCTTTCCGCTACGGCGCACTTCTTCAAAGCGGCCATTCGAGGCAATATGCAGCATGGCCTGCTGCCAGTGGTCAGCTGCGCGGGACTTTCCACCCCTTCACCCGACCAAGGCATTCCGCTCCATCGCCGTTGACTCCCTCATCGCGCTGACCCGCTCCCGGTTCACGGTGCCCCATTCGCACAGCGGGGCCAGGGCCGTCACGAGCGTCTCGCCGAATGGCGTCAGCGCATAGTCCACCACGGGTGGGACGCGATGATGATCGCGTCGCAGCAGGACATTCATCTCGACCAGGTCGCGCAACTGCTGGATCAGTACCTTTTCACTGACCCCGCCGACCCGCCGCCGGATCTCCGAGAAGCGCGTGGGCCCGTCCTGGACGTGAAAGAGGATCAGCGGCTTCCATTTGCCCCCAATGACCAGCAGCGCCACATCCAGACCGCAGGGCGTCTCCGTTCGATCCATCTCAATTTTACCCTTACCTTTTGGTAGGTTCTATCATTCAGGTAACCCACTGTCTATCTGGACGCCATGGCCACAGCCATTGTCGAAACACCATGCCCTGATAAGGGAAAGGCACCCAGGATGACGGATCACAGGAACACCATCGAGAAACTCTACATGTCTGCCGAGGCGGCCTCCTTGGACATCGAGGCCTTCGTGTCCTGCTTCGGACAGGACGGCTACGCCCGCGACATTCCCAGCCAGATGGAGTTTCGCGATGCCGATATCGCGCTTGTCGCAAGCGGGATGGCCGAAGCCTTTCCCGACATTCACCGGGAGCTTTTCAGTATCGACGTGTCGGGCGATACGGTCGTCGTTGAACTGGCCATCCGCGGCACGCATCACGGCACGCTTATGACGCCGGCGGGCCCGCTTGCCGCAACCGGAAAGGTCATCGACGTCCCCTGCTGCGATGTCTTCAGGATGAAGGACGGGAAGGTCGCCGCCTTCCACTGTTACAACGCGTCATCGATCATGCAGCAGCAGCTGAGTTGATATTTCATGCCAGAGCTGCCCCGGAGGCAGCCCTGGGCTCGAACCGGACCTGCGGCGGTGCGGCGCTCGACACCCAGGCGAGTGGGGCTGCTCGGCAGAGGCGGCCCGAACCGGACGTCCGCGAAGACAGACCTCGCTGCGGCGCAGCTTCTCTGAAGCAGCCGTCTGCACTTGCGTGCAGCAATGTTCGATAGGTCAAGACGTTCGAGGCTGCGCTAGGTCCGCTCGGCCCAGCTGATATCTACGTCAGCGTATGAGACGCACCTGCGGCGAGAAGCGGCGAGAAGTCGTTTGCCGCAGCAGCCTTGCGGACGTGCGACGGATAGCAGTTCCCGAGCCCCTTCGAGAGGCGGTGCGTCGCGCGTGCCTGTTCGTTCGTCAAGAGATAGAACGTCGGTGAGAGTGTTCGCAGATCGAGCTCAACAAAGAGGAAAAAGTCAGCGTCACCTTTCGTAGCCATGTCGACCGGCCAGCGCGAAATCTCGGTTGGCCGTTCGAGGAACTGACGGGTCTTCACCTCGATTGAGTGCGCCAAGCCATCCACCACCGCGATCAGGTCGTGCCCCGGCGCCCCCTCGGGGCTGGCATAGGCCGCGATCCCTAAAGAATTTAGCTTCGCGAGGGCGAGGACCTCGCCGAGATTGCCGGATTGTTGGTGGGAAAGCTTCTGCATTTCAGACATTTCGGCGCGCGCCTCTCATTTTCCCCTACTGTGCAACGAGCGAGACGATCCCTGCAAGATGCGCGTCGGGGGAGAAGCGGAAGTTCTCGACGTACGGCGTCGGTCTGTTCGGCCCTGAGCTGCCCTTGTTCTAACCGCTCAGCGCCGAAGTGCCACTTCCGCATTCTTGCCGTTCGTGCATCGCGCAGCATTTCACTAGCACAGAGTCCGTTGTATGGGACGGAGAGGACTATCGCCGCCACGGCAGACATAACCGCTAAACCTCACAAACCGCTATTCCGCCCTATGTATCTGAGGAACGAATCTATTGCCCCACTGAGACCATCGTGTGTTTAATATTAATTCATGAATGTAGAAAAGCTCATCGAGGCGATCCAGACGGCCGCCGCTCAAGTTGACCCATACGGGTTAGCACCTCGTGAGGCGCTAAGAGAGCTTTCGGCGCATCTCCGAAAATCAGGCAAATATGAGGAATTTGACAATGATTGCATTCATGCAATCGGGACTTCCGGATCAGCCTTTACGATGGACGAATTCGCTCAGAGCATAGTTCGTCGCGCAACCGTGGTCGGTGCCGCAACCGCATTGCAAGAGGTGAATAGCTATCAAGCAGCAGATCATCTTCACCTAGAACAAATTCTGTTACTCCATAACATTCACATAGATAACGCTTTCACGTTTTCAAACGGAGTGCGCCTTGTTGATCTTGAAGACCTGCCGGAGTCCCCACTACGAGATAGCCTGCTGCGTCAACGCTGGAGCTCACAAATGGGCTGGCGCATAGATGCTGTATTGGCCACCGACTTCATTGCCAAAAAGGATATTCGAACACAGGATGAGGATCGAAAAACCGACTGGTCGGCGTTGAACGAACAATCCAGACTCATCAAATTGCTGGATGATACGCGGCTGATCTTATCCCTAGCCAGACCCGCCGACTATGGCGTTCCCGCACTGGCCGCGACCACACTTGTTCCAACGAATCTGAGCTTTTTGGAGAGAGGCCTTGCCTACAATCCCTTTGCCGAACCGCACGTGGCCTTCGGACCCGAGATCCTAGGTATTGAGGCGCAACGCGCCGGAAGGTTGATCAGCGCGTTTGATAGCCTAAATGAAGAAACACAGGACAGACTTCGGATCGCGCTTAAACGCCTCAATGATGTGAAGATCGATTCTAATTGGGCGAACAAGGCCATCAATCTTAGAATTTGCCTCGAAAACATCTTTCTCAATCCTGAGGAAGGAAGCCAGATCGCGAGGCGCATCTCGGAACGCGCACCGGAATACACGAGTTTCAGCAAGACGCGCGCGAGAAAAGTCTATGCCTTTCTGTCGAAGGCAGTTCACACTGGTGAAACACAGCAGCATCCAAGAATCGATGAACGAATGATAGCGGGCGAAATTCAAAATGCCTTACGCCAGATAATTGACCGCGGTGCTTACCCGGTCTGGCCCGATACAAACCGAGATCAGAAATCGAATTTGTAAAACTGGCTTATTCGGGTAATGCGGATGGTAGGCATTAAGACCAACGCCTGAAAGCCGAGGAGAAGTTCACCTCGGAACCAGCCGTTTGAACTCCGCGCAGCGAACGGCCGCTCCCCGCCCCCTGTGTCGGCCGACATGAACGGCCCTACCCAGACATTCACTAGGCTCCAGACTTCGGTAACGGGTCCTCGTCCGTCAAGCGATTTCGCTGAACAGAACCAATCCCGCTGGCGGGTTCCCTTGATGCGGTCGTTTCGATTGCCTCAGCGCGGCTCGTGTTCAAGGTCTTTGGGGAACGTGCTTCGGTTCGTGGTCAGCCAGGCGGGCTGCCGACAAGATGCTGGTTCGATGCAGTTCCGACGTGTCCATCTCATAAGCGTGCTCAGCCTTGCTGGCGACGGTCCGGAGCCCGACATCATCGGAACCGCGTCCCTTCGGGACCTCGGCGGCCTGCGATCAGACAGGCGAAGCGGGTTGGATCAGGCGGCGGCGTCCATCCTGAAGTTCGTGCCATCGACCCACATGCGATGCAGCACTACAGCCATGCGCCGGGCCAGAACTGCCGTTCGCTGCGCCTGGTGTAGACGGCCGCTGTCCGCAGAGTGCGGCTAGTCAAATATTCTGCGTAAACGCTAGGCGCATTCAAATCCAAAAGTCCCCTAACCCTGAACCTCAAATACCCTGCAGTCGGAACCAGTAGGGGATGGAGACGCGAAATGGATTGCTTGCCGTCGAAGTCTACTGCCGTGACCCCATCCGTAAGGGTTTGCGCTACTGTGGACACCCCTCTTCGAAACACGGCTCTTCGCGCCCTGCACCCAAAGGTCATGTATCCCCAATCACCAACAAATATGTAGTAGTCACGCTTGGGGAACTTGGATACCCCTACTTCGTGTTACAGCAGGTTTGTGCTAGAGGTTTGCAGTGGCGCATTGTGGGTGAAGAAGCAAGCCTCAGCGCTTTGACTGTCGTGAAGGAATAGTCGATTGAAGTTCGTCGCAGACCTTGTTTCAAAACCAGAAGGGATTGCCATCCTTTCCGCATTGATTGGAGCCCTCGCGGCGCTGTCAGCTCAAATCGTTGCAGGCGGAATAAATCTTGCTCGAGATTTAATACTAGAGAGTGTCCGAGTCAAAAGACGCGCCAAGCTTGCCGCGCTTTACTGCGCGGCTGAGCTAGAGTTATTCATAACTCAATGCAGTATTGTATCTCAGAGCCAAGGGCTTGAGATAGATCCGAACGATGTAATGAACGCTAGATTCTCTGATCCGTGCCCAACCCTTCCCTTATCACCAAAGATAGAATGGGAGTTCCTCAATTCAGATATTACAGCTTGGATGTTTTGGTTGAGCGGAGAAGCGCGAAGCGTAGAGAGTAAATCGGATCCTAGAGGGCAAGCGCCACCAGACTATGGCGGAGTGGATCGATATCGAGATGAAGCATGCGCGGACCTCTCTAAACATGCAGTTCTTGTTCTGGCTCGATTGCGAAAGCATTATGGTATAGTCAAGCCACACTCATAAACTGCGGTGACTTATTGGTTGCTGTTGATGCGTGCTTCCTACCGCTTGAAAGCACCGAATGTCAAAATCAAACTGGAGTAGCTGGTGCCAAATTTTACTGATGAGACGATCTACGAAATATTTGGCAACGAAGATGCTGAGAATGAAAGGCCGGAGCGACTTAAGTCGTATTTTTTCCGCAATAGAGCGTATGAAAACCTAAAAGCCAACCTTCCAATTCGGGTTTTGGTCGGGCACAAGGGGGTAGGGAAAAGTGCTCTTTTGAAAATTTGTCATCTTGAGGATGCTGAGGACGGCTTTCTCACACTATGGATCCGACCAAATGACGTCTTTTCTGGCGTTGACTTGGAAGCGACGAGCTTTTTGGCCCTAGTTGAGAACTGGAAAGTTGGTCTTAGCACACTTATTGTAAAAAAGTCGCTCGAGGCGGCCGACCTCTTTGAAGAAGCTAAGAGGGTCGCGCCGATAACTGGTGGCGTTCGACACCTATTGAGCTCATTGGGCAAGCACTTCAAGGAGGCTGATGCGCAACTGGACGAAGCCGGACGGAAGACAGTGTCAGACTTCCGTACAGGCCAACGAATTCGCATCTATCTCGATGACTTAGACCGAGGCTGGGAAGCTCGGGCTAGCGACATCTCTAATATCTCCGCACTTCTAAACGCCGTTCGAGATATGGCTGGTGAGGATAGCAGGATACAGTTCAGAATTGGTCTCCGGACAGATGTTTATCATCTTGTACGGACATCAGATGAATCTACTGATAAGATTGAGGGAAATCTTATTTGGCTTATTTGGTCGAATCATGAGATTCTCACAGCTATGGCGAAGCGTGTAGCAACGTACTTTGGCGAGGAGGTTGATGAGAAGAAATTGGTCGCCATGAGGCAAAAAGACATCGCATATAAGCTCAACAGAGTGATTGCCCCAAAATTTGAGGGGCGCGGGAAGTGGGAAAAAGAGGATACTTATAGAATCTTAATGACCCTAGTCAGAAAGAGGCCGCGAGATCTTGTAAAGCTATTTTACTATGCCGCCAAAGAGGCGGCAAAGGATGGGGCTGAAATTATTCAATCAGCGCATCTTCAGCGCGTCTTCGAAAGATATAGCAACGAAAGGCTTAGGGATGTGATAAATGAGTTCAAGACAGAGCTCCCGCAAATTGAAAATGTTCTTTTAGGCATGAGGCAGACAAATAAGGAGCGAGAGGCTGGTATTGGCCCAGTGTTCGATGATGGTCAAATTTACAACAAATTGCAGACAATAATTTCGGGACTTACAATAAGATTTACCAATGGAGATAAGGTCACTGCGCAGAATCTGGCGCGCTTTCTGTACAAGTGCGACTTTATTACCGCAAGATTTGAGAGGGACGGCTATATTGTCAGAAAGCATTTTGAGGAAAACCAACTTCTCATGAACGAGAGGGCGCAATTCGGATTCAAATGGGAGATACATCCCGCATATCGATGGGCGCTTGAGCCGCAAGGAGTGGATACATTGCTGGCGAGGATTTCTCTTTCGAGTCTAGATTAGATGAGGCGTAAAACCTTCAATCTTATCTTGGGTAATCGCCCATACCCGTGCTTAGGTGAGCTAATTGTCTGGACCGAACGTATGCTGCGATCAGCTCGAATCTAGCGTTTGGGCTGGGTCCGGCTATCTGCCGTGCCAGGCGCAAAGGTCGGTTCTGGGCCGTTAAATCCGGCGGCACCAATGTTCAGCGGGCGACTGTGCGTGATGAGAATATTCGATATTTTGGAACACTACTTTTTCTACGGCCCTTCGAAACTGTGTTCCCAGAGCCTTGCGCTGGCCGGAAGTTGGGTATCTAGAAAATTCCTCCCTTCCGCCAAAGAGCGTGCGAAGCGAAAACTGTTCGCCCGGCTCAAGTGTTGCGACTCTGCGGATGATCTCATCGTTAAAATCATCGAGTATGGCCATTGGCTACCCTCATTGGCTGTTCACAGGCAGTGTATGAACGATGCCGGCTATCGGGAAGCCGCAACGCAGCGAAGACGTTTGTCACGAATGTCTGCAGTGGGCCGGGAGCGACGGCCACCGCTGCCTGCCAGGCGCACGCGCGCCGCAGCGCCGCGTGTCCGCTCTGAGCCCGGAGCGGACCTTGCCGAAAGTGCGCGCCCATTGCGTGGGAAAAGCCACCGAACGCGCCGCCGGGCCGCTCCTGACCGCCCGGGCCCCACGCATGCCGTTGCAGTGGACAAGTGTCCGCGCGGCCATATAGGATTCTACGTTAAGAACGTTCGGAAATCGGCATTGGCAACTGGAGCTATAGCCAGTGAGCACCCACCCAAATTCTGCCGATTCAGGGCGTTAAGGTGCGGAGGATGCTCAGCCCTCGCGGAGCCTCCCCTAGTCCCAGTCTCGGAGGGAATGTGTTGCGTGCCAACGAAAGATCTGGTGTGGCAGAGCGCTCGCTCTCCGAAGGCAAGCGCGCGTTAGGTGGTCCTTCCTCAGTGGTCTGGTGGCTCATCTTCTCTCTGCCTGCGGTCTTGGGCTTTGTTACCTTCGCTGCCGAATATGCACTGCTTCCTGTGCCCGCCGTCCTGGACTTCTATCAGCGCCACTCCGGCCTCATCGACATGAGCAGCATTGGCACGGTCTACCGGTCGACGAGCAACCCGCTCTATCTTTATTTCGCCGTCTATGCCGCGTCGCTGCCGGGCATCTTCATTGCCAGCGCCGCGGTCGTCGTCCCGAAAGCACTGCACAGCCGATCTGAATATTTCGATGCGACACGGCCAGGCAAGGGCATGTTTGGCGCCGCGGCCTTTTTTACAATCTGCGCGGCGGCTGCCTACTTCACGCTCCCCAAGATTTACACGGGGATGGGGTTCCACTTCAGATACGACTGGATCCGCTTCTCGCCGGACCTTCTCGGGGCCTTCTTTTTCGCGTGTTTTTTTTGGATTCCGGCGATGTCCTGGGCGCTCCTCCTCGCGGCGGTGGTTGGCAGGGTGATGCAGTTTGCCGACCACCTGCTTTGGAAGCGCGACAGCAGGAGGCGGCAGCGGAACCGGATACTCCGCCAGGAGGCAGCAAGACGGAAGCTGCATCAATCACACGGACACGACAGCGAAAGGCCGGACCGCGGTTGAACTGGAACTTCCAGTCGATGGTCTTCTCGTCTCAACGACAGCTTTGTGCAGCAATCGCACGAGACAGTTCGGATATTCCAAGGGTGTTGCGATCGAGTGAAAAGAGATAGGAACTCCAATAACCTACGCGGGCTTCCCTGACGGACAACGGAACTGTCGATGGTTATCTCTTCGGTAGCGGAATGCGTAGTTCAGGACGGGCGAACGCTTCTTTACCGAGGAGAAGATCGGCGGCAGGGCGTCCCCATAAAACGCATAAGGCAATCGTCGCGGCGCCCTGTCGCGCTCGGGTGCCGCCCTTCGTCGCGTCCAGAAGCAACGTCTCCTACGTCTGCGGTCCCGACATTGGTGCCCTGCGCGGCGATGGTCGGCTCTGAGCCCTGAGCTGCCGGTCGAGTGTCTACGCGGGGACGATACGCCTGAACACATCGTTAAGGTATGCTTGGTCTTGGATTGTGAAATGTGTGGTGCCGACTTTTTCGAAGGCGTGCTTTAGATAAAAAGCAATCGCAGGCGTGTTTTCGGAGTTGGTCGTCAGCCATACCGATGTGGCATCTACATTGCGCGCGTAGATCAAACCTTGCTCGAGAAGTGCTTTCCCGAGACCCCTTCCGTGGTGCCGAGGCTGAACGTATAGGGTCGAGATCTCCATAGTGGAGCATCCTGAGACAGGGGCTTCTTTGCCTTGACTGAGACGGATGAAGCCATCAATGCCGTCTTCGTTTTCCGACACGATCACATGCTCGTTCGAGGCTTCCAGCACGGCAGTCAGTTTGGGTGTTGTGAACTCGTTCAGTGCAAAATCAGCGAAAAAGGCGTTCACGCCTTTACGGATATACGTTCCCAGCCAAACCTCGATTGAAATGGCGGCAAGAGCCGCAGCGTCAGACGGCTGGCCGGTACGGAATTTCACGCTTCTGCTCCCAGTATTCTGCGGCGTGCAGTGAAGTTAGGAGAAGAAGGCAACGACAGCAATGTCCCGCAATGTCGTCGCTCGAGCCGTGTGAATGCTGCACAGGGAACCGTGCGGCAGCTTCGGGGAGGCCACTGCGCCCGGAGCCGCGCAGATCGAAGGTCGGCTCTGGGCCGAGAGTGCCACGGACCTGGCTACCTCAGGCGTGGGGCCTGCCGCACCGCCGCAGGTCCGCTCCGAGCCCTTACCAGCCATTGCATTGGTATGATCTCTGTAGCTAAGATCTGCCAATGAGACCTGATGTCCACCTACGTCCAGCGACTGCAAATGACGCTGCATCCCTTAGCTCGCTTATTCAAGCGACGATCAAGATCAGCAATGCTCGGGACTACTCGCCCGAGGTGATCGAACGTGTGGCGGCGAATTTCTCACAAACGACCCTCAGGGCACTTATCGAGAAACGGCAGATCTTGATTGCTCTGCGCGGAGATACGGCTGTCGGAACCGCCAGTCTCGACCATGATGTCGTCCGCACGGTTTTCGTCCATCCGGACGAACAGGGACAAGGTATCGGACAAAGCCTCATGGTGCAGATTGAGGACCTCGCGCGTGCGTCAGGTGTTCAATCCCTGCGCGTCCCCGCATCGTTAACGGCGGAATATTTTTACACGCGTCTTGGGTATAGTTTTGTCAAAGAGGTCTTTGACGGTGACGAGCGCACCATCGTGCTGGAGAAAGTGATTTAGACACTCCTGACCGTCTGCTTCGTCCGCGTCGCCGACCTTCACCCTCCCAAAATGCTGCGCGATGGACGAATGGCCGGTCTCGTGAAGCTGCACCGCGGCAACGGTGATCCCGACCAAGGTCGGCTCAGGGCCGCTAGCGTCGGCTCAGCGAAGGGCTTGCCGCGAGCTATCACTGTGGATTTTTCGGCTGCCCACGCCCGCCAACGCCTTGGTGTCGATGACCTGCATGCTCCCCTTTGCTCCCTACGCGATCGCGTTGCAGGGCCTGTCGGATGGATAGAGCTGCAACCCGAAGTGCTACGATTGCCGAGGTTGATGACACTCGATGTTGCTCAACCGCACTTCCCGTAGTCTCCTGATCGCGAAAGGGGACTTGCCATGTTCGTGCTGCTATTCATTCTGATCCTCTCTGGCGCGGGTTTGGTCGCGGGGCTCATCGCGCCGGGGCTCTCGGACGTGCTCCTGATCGCGGTTCCCTGCGCTCTGGCCAGCCTGATCCTGCTTCTCAGGGAGCTTCGGCGCACAGGCCTTTCGCTCGGCGCGAAGAAGCGGTGGATCATTCTCGATGGCTCAAACATCATGCATTGGAAAGGGGACGGCCCAGACATTGCAGCGGTCAAAGACACCATTCGGTTGCTGAGCGCTCAAGGCTATGTGCCTGGCGTCGTGTTCGATGCGAATGCCGGATATAAACTGTTCAACCGATATCAGAATGACGCCGCACTGGCGAAGCTGCTGGGCTTGCATCGGGATCGTGTCATGGTCGTCTCAAAGGGCACCCCGGCAGATGAAATCATTCTCGCCGCCGCCCGGGAATACAAAGCTCAGGTTGTCAGCAATGATCGCTTCCGCGATTGGGCCGACCGGCACCCCGAGGTGGCCGAGGAAGGCCATTTGGTCCGGGGCGGTTATCGCTCAGGCCAGCTCTGGCTGAACCTTCCCAGCGATCCGGCCCGGTAAGACTGCAGTGAACGTCACAAGGTAAGACCGATCGCAATTGACAGTCAGCGCGTGTCAACGGCACCCGCGCGATATTGGGCGTCCCATAGGGTGCGGAGGGTCGACGTCCGGTTTAAGGGACGGAGGTGCAGCATTGATGGCGACCGCGAACGGCAGTTCAGGTCCGAATTTCCGGGTGAGTATGGGCTTACCTCTCTCGAACGCAGGTCCGTTTCCTGCACTTTGCAGACACAGGCGTTGAGGTCGGCTCGGGATGGGTCGTTGATCTGCGACTATACCCTACTCCAGCTCGCTGCCATGTTCGACATCTCCCCAGTGTTTGTTCATTGGCAGTTTTCGAGCACGGCGGATGACATCGCCGATCTGAACCGGTCGGAAAGACCATTGGTCAACGCCCACGTTGACGCTATTTCGAGAGCCCTTCCACTGATCGTGGACGTGACCGAACAGCTGTAGTGCCCCACGGCGGGCGCCGTTCCAAGTGATCATCGGGTAATGGCAAAGCACGAGCGCCTGGTCGCCATCGCGCATCTCGGTGATGTTGGCGATACTGTTCCAAGGCAATGAGACGATCGCCTCGTCGTCGTGGTTGCCAATGATCAGGTGTTTGCGCCCGGGCAGCTGGTGAAACCAGCTGCTGACACGATTCACGTCCTTGACGAAAGCAAAGTCCCCTAGAATCCAGAGATCGTCATTAGAACCGACACAGTCCCGAAAATTCCGGATCAGCACCGCGTTCATCTCGTCGATCGAACCGAAGGGACGGTAATCCCCCCGTTTTTACGGGTGCTCGGACGTAGA
>NZ_PHSN01000053.1 GCF_002871005.1 Acidimangrovimonas sediminis | reverse complement strand
TTCGGAGCGTGCACCGGAAAGCTGATGCCCGCGATGAACCTCCCGGATTGGGCGACGTGAGATGACGATGCGTCTAGATCACGTGCAGCTGGCCATTCCCGCGGGGGCCGAGGATCTGTGCCGCCCGTTCTATGCGGGTATCCTCGGGCTTGAGGAAATGGCCAAGCCGGACGCGCTGGCAGGGCGCGGCGGCGGCTGGTTCCGCGGCGCCGGAATGGAGCTGCACCTTGGGGTGGATACCGATTTTCGCCCCGCGAAGAAGGCCCACCCGGGCCTGGTGACCGACGAATTGGAGGCGCTGGCCGAGCGGCTCGGCGCGGCCGGATATCCGGTGCGCTGGGACGCGGCCATCGAAGGGCGGCGGCGGTTCTTCACCGAGGACCCCGTCGGGAACAGGATCGAAATCATCGGAGGATGACATGGCAAAGGCCTTCGCGTCGCAAGGCGACATGAGCGAGAAGAAGATCAGCTTCGACCAGATCGGTGAGGGGCTTTACGCCTTCACCGCCGAGGGCGACCCCAACACCGGGGTGATCATCGGCGACGAGAGCGTGATGATCGTCGAGGCGCAGGCGACCCCGCGTCTGGCCCGCAAGGTGATCGACTGCGTGCGGTCGGTGACCGACAAGCCGATCAGCCACCTCGTGCTGACGCATTACCATGCGGTACGGGTGCTGGGTGCCTCGGCCTATGGTGCGCGGGAGATCGTCACGACCGACACCACGCGGGCGCAGGTGGTCGAGCGCGGGCAGGAGGACTGGGACAGCGAGTTCGCCCGCTTCCCGCGGCTCTTCCAGGGGCATGAGGAGATCCCAGGGCTGACCTGGCCCACGATGACCTTCTCGGATCGGATGACCGTCTACCTCGGCAAGCGCCGGGTCGATCTGATGCACCTCGGCCGGGCCCACACCGCCGGCGACGCGGTAATCTGGGTGCCGGACCAGGAGGTGATGTTCACCGGCGACATCGTCGAATACCACTCGGCCTGCTATTGCGGCGACGGGCATTTCGAGGAGTGGGGCCAGACGCTGGACAACATCGCCTCGTTCCAGCCGGCGAGCATCGCGCCGGGGCGCGGGGATGCGCTGGTGGGCACGGCCAAGGTGACGGAAGCCATCGAGAATACCCGGGATTTCGTCGAGAGCACCTATCGCCCGGCGCAGAAGATCGCGGCACGGGGCGGCGATCTGAAGGAAGCCTGGGACGCGATCCGCGCCGCCTGCGATCCGAAGTTCGCCGATTACGCAATCTACGAGCATTGCCTGCCGTTCAACGTGGCGCGCGCCTTCGACGAGGCCCGCGGCATCGAGACGCCGCGAATCTGGACCGCCGAGCGCGACAAGGAAATGTGGGCGGCGCTTCAGGGGTGAGGTGCGCTCCGGCCTGGGACCGGCAGACGTTCCGGTGGAGTGCTTGAGCACCGAACGGGCGGCGCCCCGGGAGAGGCGCGCCCGGACGACCTTCCGGTGAAAGGTCGTCAGCGCCGTCGGGGAGGAGCCCCGGGAGAACAGCAGGCCGGGAAAGCGGCGGGCCGGGTGACCGGTCCGGGCGGTGGCCGGTTGCGGTTCCACCGCCTGCCCGGCCGCGCCCCTGCCCCCGATCCTTCGACGAAGGATCGCGCGCCGCCAATCGAGATCGGACGGGCCGGAAACGGCCCGCCCGCCCCGCCCCGCGCCGGGGCGGTGACAAAGGTTCCGGGGAGGAGACCCAGATGTTCCAGGACAGATACACGCTCGCCTTCAGGCTCTATCCTTACGCGCGGAGCGTCGACCAGGACGCCGCCGCGCCCGCGCATCACCGGGTGGTCGTTGTCGGCGGCGGGCCGATCGGCCTTGCCACCGCGCTCGACCTCGGCCGCCAGGGGCATCCGGTTCTCCTGCTCGACGACCACGAGGGCGTGGGCCAGGGCAGCAAGGCGATCTGTTTCGCCAAGCGCACGATGGAGATCGCGGCGCGCTACGGCTGCGGCAGCAAGCTCGTGGAGAAGGGTGTCATTTGGAACCTCGGCAAGGTGTTCCACGACGACCGCAAGATCTACGACTTCAACCTGCTGCCCGAGGACGGCCACCGTTTCCCCGCCTTCATCAACCTCCAGCAGCCCTATTTCGAGCGGTTCCTGCACGAGCAGATCGTGGCCGAGCAGGCGAAGGGCGCCCCGATCGAGATCCGCGGCAAGAACCGGGTCGACGCGGTGGAGGTGAAGGACGACGGGGTTGCCCTCGACGTGATGACGCCAGAGGGCGGCTACCGCATCACCGCCGACTGGCTGATCGCCTGCGACGGGGCCTCGTCGCCCACGCGCAAGATGATGGGCCTCGATTTCGAGGGGAAGGTGTTCCAGGACAGCTTTCTGATCGCCGACATCCGGATGAAATCCGAAAGCTTCCCGACCGAGCGATGGTTCTGGTTCGAACCGTGGTTCAAGTCCGGCGCCTCCACCCTTCTGCACAAGCAGCCCGACGACGTCTGGCGCGTCGATTTCCAGATCGGCTGGGATGTCGACCGAAAGGAGGAGCTGCGGGAGGAGAAGATCCGCGCAAGGCTCGACGCGATGCTGGGCGCGGGCGTGGAATACGATCTGGTCTGGTCCTCGATCTACACCTTCCAGTGCCGCCGGATGAAGAAATTTCGCCACGGCAGGGTGATCTTCGCCGGAGACAGCGCGCACCAGGTCTCGCCCTTCGGGGCGCGCGGAGCGAATTCGGGGATCCAGGATGTCGACAACCTCGGCTGGAAGCTGGGCCTCGTGCTGGAGGGCCGTGCGCCCGACCGGCTGATCGACAGCTACGATGAGGAGCGTCGCCACGGTGCCGATGAAAACATCCTCAATTCCACCCGCTCGACCGAGTTCATCACGCCGAAGACGAAGATGAGCCACATCTTCCGCAACGCGGTGCTCGAGCTGGCCGAGCATCACGATTTCGCCCGGGGGCTGGTGAACTCGGGCCGGCTTTCGGTGCCCTGCACCTATGACGGGCTGTCGCTGACCGGGGCCGATGCACTCCCCGGGGGCCCTGACCGCACCCGGCCCGGCAGCCCCTGCCCCGACGCACCGCTGGGGGCGGGCTTCCTGCTCGACCGTCTGGGCGGCGGCGGCTTCACCCTGCTCACGATCGACGCCGAGGCGCCCGAGACCTTCGTGGAAGACGGCATCACGGTGACACGCCTCGCGCTGTCGGCCGGGGATGGCCCGGCGCTGAGGGAGCGGTACCTGGGCGGGGCCGCCTCGGCGGTCTACCTGCTGCGCCCCGATCAGCATGTCACGGCCCGCTGGGATCGTTTCGATGCGGCTGCCGTGCGCACCGCCCTCCGCCACGCCTGCGCAAAGGACTGAGCCATGGCCGATCTGATCCTGAGCCCCAACCTGCCCCGCCCGGACGAGTTCTATGCCAACCTCATCGCCGCGCACGAGGGGCTGACCGACGACGAAAGCGCCGCGCTGAACGCGCGGCTGATCCTGATCCTCGCCAACCACATCGGCGACAGCGAGGTGCTGGAAGAGGCATTGCGCATCGCCAGGTCAGAGGCCTGACGCACCGGCGGCAAACATCGGGTAGAAGGCGACCTGCGCGCGCCCTGCCCGTTCCTCCCTCTCCCCTGCTACGCCCCCCTCCTTCGCGGCCCCGTCCAGAGCACATCCGGAAGTCTCCGCCACCTCGGCGGCAAGGCTCCCCCCTTGGCCCGCGCCACGAGCGCCTCGGCCGAGGCTGGGTCCGGCTGAAGGCAACGAAGTGCCGCAGCCCGGGCGAAGCGCCAGGAAGGCATCGAGATGCGCCACCGCCTGCCGGCGGCATCCGATCATCGCGATCGTGCCGCGCAGGATCGGCTACCGACGCCCGCGCACCTGTGTCAGCAGCCAGTCGCGGAACGCCGCGGTCTTGGCGTCGCGGCCCTCGGGCGTGACGATGTAATAGGCCATCTCGGTGGCGTAGGGGATGTCGAGCACCACGGTCAGTTCGCCGCGCGCGACCTCGGCCTCGATCAGGTAGAGCGGCAGCAGCGCATAGCCCATGCCGCCCTTCACCGCCTCGATCGTCAGCGAGAACTGATCGAACCAGTGGCCCGCATTCGGATCCGCAAGGTCCAGGCCCAGGCGCTGGAACCATTCCGGCCAGAGCCGGGGGCGTTCGGTCAAATGCACCTTGGGGGCCGAGGCAAGGGCGGCGGCGCCCCCGACCGGGCGGTCGCGCAGCGCGCCTCCGGCGACCGGCACGATGATCTCGCTGCACAGGTAGGTGCAGGTTGCACCGGGCCAGATCGGCTTTCCATAATGGATCGCCATGTCGCACTGGGTCTCGGCGAAATCGAAGACCTCGCGCCGGGTCGAAAGGTCGAACCGCGCCTCGGGATGACGGGCCGAGAAGGCCGGCAGCCGCGGCATCAGCCAGCGCGTGGCGAAGGTCGGCAGGACGTTGATCGCCAGCACCCCGTCGCCCTGCGCCCCGGCCCCGGCGTGGCGCATCGTGCTTTCCGCCATCGCCATCAGGCGCTGCACCTCGGGCAGCAGCGCCCCCCCCGCCTGGGTCACCACGACGCGTCCGCGCACCCGCTCGAACAGGCGCTTGCCAAGCTGGTCCTCCAGCTCGCGGATCTGCCGGCTCACCGCGCTCTGGGTCAGCGACAGTTCCTCTCCCGCGCGGGTGAAATTGCCGTGGCGCGCCGCGCTTTCAAAGGTTTGCAGAAGGCGCATGTCGGGAAGCATGCGGCGTTGCAGGATCATGGGTCTTGTCCGGCCGGTTTGGGGTAGCGCCATGTTCAACAGTAATTCCTCTGGCGCAAGTCCATGCGGTATCGGAATGGGTCCAGTCGCAACGATCGTTGGAATCCTGCGCCTGCGACGGCCTAGGGTCGGGCCACCGATCACGACGCAAGGCCCCGGATCATGACCGCCCCCTCAGCCGACACGCCCGCCCCGCACGCCACGCAGGTAGGCCCCGATCACATCCGCACGCTCTTTTCCCGTGCCATGTCGGCCATGTACCGCGACGAGGTGCCCGCCTATGGCACCCTTCTCGACCTCGTGCGCGAGGTGAACGACGCGACACTTTCCGCCGATGCCGCGGAAAAGGCCCGGCTTGCCGAACTGGGAGAGCTGGAGCGGATCAGCGAGGAACGCCATGGCGCGATCCGCCTGGGCACGGCCGGGGAGCTGGCCACCATCCGCCGCCTCTTCGCGGTAATGGGAATGTTCCCTGTGGGCTATTACGACCTGTCGGTCGCGGGCGTGCCGGTGCATTCCACCGCCTTCCGCCCGCTGGAGGACGATGCGCTTCGCGCCAACCCGTTCCGCGTCTTCACCTCGCTTCTGCGCCTCGACCTGATCGCCGAAGCGGCACTGCGCGACGAGGCCGCCGCGATCCTTGCAAAGCGCCGGATCTTCACCGCACCCTGCCTTGCGCTGATCGCGAAATCCGAGGCCGAGGGCGGGCTGAGTGCCGCCGACGCCGAAGCTTTCGTCGCCGCCGCCCTGGAAACCTTCCGCTGGCACCCTGAAGCGAATGTCGGCCATGCGCTCTACCAGAAGCTTCACGCCGCGCACCGGCTGGTCGCCGATGTGGTGGCCTTCAAGGGCCCGCATATCAACCACCTGACGCCCCGCACCCTCGATATCGACGCGATCCAGGAGAAAATGCCCGCCCGCGGCATCACCCCCAAGGCGGTGATCGAGGGGCCGCCCACCCGGCGCGTGCCGATCCTGCTGCGCCAGACCTCGTTCAAGGCGCTCGAGGAACCGGTGACCTATTCGGACGGCACCACCACCGTCGCCGGCAGCCACACCGCCCGCTTCGGCGAGATCGAGCAGCGCGGCATCGCCCTGACGCCGAAGGGCCAGGCGCTGTACGACCGCCTGCTGGCCGAAACCCGCGAAAAGGTGCGCCCCGCGCCCGACGGCTCCAACGCCGCTCTTTACAGGGAGACGCTGGCGGCGACCTTCGCGGCCTTCCCCGACACGCTGGACGAGATCCGGCGCGCGGGGCTGGGCTATTTCCGCTACAGTCCGACGGGCAAGCCCGCGACGGGCGCCGACCTCGGCCGCGAGGCCGCCGCGCTGGTCGCCGCCGGAATCCTTCGCGCCGACCCCATCGTCTACGAGGATTTCCTGCCGGTCTCGGCCGCCGGGATCTTTCAGTCGAACCTGGGCGACGAGGCCGGCCAGGGCTTTGCCGCAAACCCCAACCGCGCCCGGTTCGAGGCCGATCTCGGCGCGCCGGTGCACGACCTTCACCAGCGCTATGCCGAGGCCGAGGCCGCCTCTCTCGCCCGGGCGCTCATCGAGCTGCAGCGCGTCGGCGCCTGACAGCCCCCAAGACGGATCCACCGGATTTCCCTCGAATATCAAGGAGAAAACATGTCCACGAAACCCCTCAAGGCCGTCACCGCCGAGACCATGGACGCCTGCGGCGTCGCCGCGAAACTCGACGTGGCCGGCGGCATGAGCGTCGTCTCGCCCGTCACCGGCGAGATCGTCGCCAGCCTCGCCGAACATTCGGTCGCCGAAACAGAGGCCGCCATCGCGAGGGCCGGGGCCGCCTTCCGCAAGTGGCGGCTGGTGCCCGCCCCCCGGCGCGGCGAACTGGTGCGTCTCTTTGCCGAGGAACTGCGCAAGTCCAAGGAAGACCTGGGCCGCATGGTCTCGATCGAGGCGGGCAAGTCGCCCTCGGAAGGTCTGGGCGAAGTGCAGGAGATGATCGACATCTGCGACTTTGCCGTGGGCCTGTCGCGGCAGCTTTACGGCCTGACCATCGCGACCGAGCGTCCGGGGCACCGGATGATGGAAACCTGGCACCCGCTCGGCGTCGTGGGCATCATCACCGCTTTCAACTTCCCCTGCGCGCCGTGGTGCTGGAACTCGGCGCTGGCGCTGGTCTGCGGCGACCCGGTGATCTGGAAGCCGTCGGAAAAGACCCCGCTGACCGCGCTGGCCTGCCAGGCCGTGCTGGAGCGCGCGCTTGCCCGCTTCGGCGACGACGCCCCCGAGGGGCTGAGCCAGGTCCTGGTCGGCGGCCCGGCGGTGGGCGAGACGCTGGTCGACAGCGAAAGCGTCGCGCTGATCTCGGCCACCGGGTCGACCCGGATGGGCCGGATCGTCGGCCCCAAGGTGGCCGCGCGCTTCGGCAAGTGCATCCTGGAGCTGGGCGGCAACAACGCCGGCATCGTCTGCCCCTCGGCCGACATGGACATGGCGCTGCGCGCCATCGCCTTCGGCGCCATGGGCACCGCGGGCCAGCGCTGCACCACCATGCGCCGCCTCTTCGTTCATGACAGTGTCTATGACCAGATCGTGCCCGCGCTGAAGAAGGCCTATGCCAGCGTTTCGGTCGGCAACCCGTTGGAAACGCAGGCGCTTGTCGGTCCGCTGATCGACAAGGCGGCCTATGAGGGCATGCAGGCCGCGCTGAAGGAAGCCGCGAATCTGGGCGGCATCATCCATGGCGGCACGCGTGAGACGGTCGGCCCCGACACCGCCTATTACGTCAAGCCCGCGATCGTCGAGATGCCTGCGCATGAGGGCCCGGTGCTGCGCGAGACCTTCGCGCCGATCCTCTACGTGATGAAATATTCCGACTTCGACGAGGTGCTGGAGCTGCACAACGCCGTCGGCGGCGGGCTTTCCTCGTCGATCTTCACCACCGACCTGCGCGAGATGGAAACCTTCCTCTCGGCGCGCGGATCGGATTGCGGCATCGCCAACGTCAACATCGGCACCTCGGGCGCCGAGATCGGCGGGGCCTTCGGCGGCGAAAAGGAAACCGGCGGCGGGCGCGAGAGCGGCTCGGACGCCTGGCGCGCCTACATGCGCCGCGCGACCAACACCATCAACTACTCGCGCGAGCTGCCGCTGGCGCAGGGCGTGGTGTTCGACATCGACTGATCGCCGGGGGCTCCCCCCGCACGGTCCGGGGCCGGCGATGCCGGTCCCGGCCACCCTTCCCCGGGCCCATTTCCCCGCCCCCTTTCCCAATGCTCCTGTCCCCGGGCACCGCACCGCCGAACCCGGCCCCGGACCCTTTGCCATCGGAACCGCCATGCGCGGCGACATCACCGCCACCTTCCGCCCGGCCGACCGCCTTTCCGCCGTCGGCGTGTCCGAGATCCTTGCAATCGGTGCCCGGGCCAGCGCGCTGAAGGCTGCGGGGCGCGACATCATCATCCTCGGCGCGGGCGAGCCGGATTTCGACACCCCCGCCCATATCGTCGCGGCCGCCGCGCGGGCGATGCAGGCGGGCGAGACGCGCGACACCCCGCTGCCCGGCACCCCCGCGCTGAAGGCCGCCATCTCGCGCAAGTTCAGGCGAGAGAACGGCGTCGACTATGCGGCCTCCGAAATCATCGCCTGTACCGGCGCCAGGCAGATCATCTTCAACGCGTTGATGGCCACGCAGAACCCGGGCGACGAGGTGATCATCCCCACGCCCTACTGGGTGACCTATGCCGACATCGTCAGGCTGCTGGGCGGGGTGCCGGTGCTCGTGCCCTGCCCCGGCCGGGCAGGGCTTCAAGCTCAGCCCCGGGCAGCTGCGCGCGGCCATCACCCCCGCACCCGCTGGCTGATGCTGAACTCCCCCTCGAACCCGTCGGGGGCGGCCTATGGGGCGGATCAGATGCGTCCGCTCCTCGACGTGCTGCTGGACGCGCCGGATATCTGGCTGATGGTCGACGACATCCATGAACACATCGTCTACGACGGCTTCCGCCCGGTCACGGCGGTCGCTCTGGAGCCGCGGCTGAAGGACCGCACGCTGACGATCAACGGCGTCTCCAGGGCCTACGCGATGACCGGGTGGCGGCTGGGCTATGCCGGCGGGCCGGAGCCGCTGATCAAGGCCATGACCGTGATCCAGAGCCAGTCTACCTCGGCCCCCAGCTCGATCAGCCAGGCGGCGACGGTGGCCGCGCTGGATGGCCCACAGGACTTTCTGGTCGAGCGGGCCGAGGTGTTCCGCACCCGGCGCGACCTCGTAGTCGGGCGCCTCGACACGGTGCCGGGGCTGTCATGCCGCACCCCCGAGGGCGCCTTCTACGCCTTCGCCGCCTGCGACGGGCTGATCGCGGCAATCACGCCCGAGGGCACGCGGATCGAGGATGACCGTGCCTTCTGACGCTGGCTGCTGGATGCCGTGGGGGTGGCGGTGGTGCCCGGTACGGCTTCGGCCTGCCAGGCTATTTCCGCGTCTCCTCTGCCACGGCGACGGCAGAACTCGACGCGGCCCTGGCCCGGATCGAGACCGCCTGCGCCTCACTCGGCCGCTGAGGTGGCGGGCGGTGCCCCGGGCGCGGCGCCGGAGAAATCCAGCGCCTCGCGGTATTCGGCCGTCAGCCAGTCAAGTGCGGCCTCGACCCCCGCCGCACCGCCCGCGGCCAGCGCCCAGAGCGGCAACCGCCCCAGCATCACCGCTTCGGCCCCCGCCAAGCGGTAGCGCAGTACGTCGAGACCGCGCCGCACACCGCTGTCGGCCAGCACGGTCATCCGGCCGGCGACTGCTTCCGCGATACCGGGCAGCACCGTGACCGGCGCGGGCGCCGCGTCAAGGTTGCGCGCGCCGTGGGAGGAAACCACCACCCCGTCCACCCCGAGGTCCGCGGCGCTGAGCGCGTCGTCATCCCGCAGGATCCCCTTGAGGATCAGCACCCCCGGCCAGCGGTCGCGCACCCGCGCCACGTCGTCCCAGCCCAGATCCCGGCGCAGCGCCAGTTCGGGCGGGGCGGGCGGGCCGCCTACGAGGCGCGGCTGACGCCCGGCCGGGTAGTTCTCCATCTTCGGCAGACCGTCCCGCAAGAGCTGCCTGAGCGCCACGCGCCAGAGCCATCCGGGATGCAGCGCCATGTCGGTTGCGCTGCGCAGACCGGGGCGGAACGGCATCGAAAAACCCGACCGCAGCACCCATTCCTTGCGCGCGCCATAGGGTGTGTCGACCGTCATGACCAGCACCCGCACCCCGGCCTCGGCCGCCCGCGCGATCAGCGCATCGGACTGGTCGAGATCCTGCCAGAGGTAAAGCTGCATCCAGATCTCGGCCTCGGGCACTGCCGCCCGCAGCCGTCCGACCGAGGTGATCGACTGGGTCGAAAGCGCAACCGGAATGCCCGCCCGCGCGGCGGCGCGCGCCAGCACGATCTCGCCATCCGGATGCACGAGACCGGCCATCGCGGTGGGGGCGATCACCAGGGGGGCCCGGGCCTGCCACCCGAACAGGGTACAGCCGATGTCGCGGTCGGTGCGCGAGACCAGAACCCGGGGGGCGATCTCAACCGCGTCGAGGCTTTCGCGCAGGCGAAGAAGCGCGGCCTCCTGCCCGACGCCGCGGTCGACGTAGTCGAAAAGGCCCCGCGGCAGCCGGCGTCGCGCGGCGCGGCGGGCCATGTCGAACGAAAGGCAGGCGGCTGGTCCCATCGGTCCCCTCATCTCGGCCCGCGATGGCGGGCCTGGATCCCTGATAGGCGATGCCCGGCGCCCCTGCGAGGCCGTTCACCCCCTTGATGGAAATTTCTGCGATGGTGGATGCCCCGGCTCACCCCTCCTCCCCCTCGGCGGGCATACCGTCGAGGCCGAGGACCTCGACGAAGGCCTCGGCCATGGGGTTTGAGCGCGCCCGGGGCCGGAGCAGGTAGAGCCTGCGCCGAAGCGACAGGTCCGAGATCTCGACGAAGCGGATCGCCGGGTCGCGGAACAGGCCCACGGCGTTGCGCGGCAGAAGCGCCACCCCCGCCCCCTCGCGCACGAGACAGAGCTGCGCAATCGTCGAATGGGTTCTGAGGCGCCCGCTCCGCAGCCGCGCGGGCAGCCCCGGGCACGACGCCAGAAGGCGCGCGCTGCCGGTGTCGGTGCCCAGATGGACAAGGGTGTCGGGGTCGATCTCGGCCAGGGTAGCGGGGCCGCCGCGACGCGCCAGCGGATGGTCGCGATGGCAGGCCAGGCCGAACCAGTCGCCGCCGATCTCGGTCTGATCGAGATCGGGCGAGGTCTGCGCCCTGCCGGCAATCGCGAGGTCCAGCTCATCCGCCGTCACCATCGCCGCCAGCCGCTCGGCCACGTCGTCGTGGATCGTGACGGTCACGTCGGGATGACGCGCGTGGAACCGCGCCAGAGCCGGCGCCACGAGCGGCGAGATCGCCGAGGGCGCGGCACCGATGCGCAACGCCAGGCAGGCACCCCGTGCCTGGTCGCGCAGCCGCGCCAGCGCCCCGTCGAGATCACGCAGAAGCGGCTCCGTCTCGCGCAGGAAACCCAGGCCGAGGGGGGTGGGCACCGGTGGGCGGCTCTTGCGGTCGAACAGCTGACCGCCGGCAATCGCCTCGAGCCGCTGCACCGTCTCGGTCAGCGCAGAGGGCACGACCCCCAGCCGCTCCGCCGCGCGGACAAAGCTGCCCTCGGACCAGATCGCGTGGACCGCGCGCAGATGGCGCAGGTTAAAGTTCGTATTTTCCGAATCCGACTTCATTTCTTTCTATTTTCAGAAACGCGTTCGGGGCGTCAATATCCCCCGCACCCCTTTTCCCCGGACCGAGACCCCCGTGACCCTGCATACCCCCACCGCCCCCCTGCCCGCCCCCGCCGACCGGATCGCCGCGCTGCCCGCGGCACTGTCCGGCGCGGGGTTTCGCGGCGCGGTCGAAACCGACAGCGCACTGCGCGCCGCGATGTCGACGGACAATTCGGTCTATCGCATCCTGCCCGACCTCGTGCTGTCGCCGCGTGACGCACAGGACGTCGTGACCGCGATGGCGGTGTTGGAGCGCCCCGAGTTCGCGGCCATCGCGCTGACCCCGCGCGGCGGCGGCACCGGCACCAACGGGCAGAGCCTGAACCGGGGCGTCATCCTCGACATGCGCCGGCACATGAACCGGCTTCTGGAGGTCGCCCCGGACGGCAGCTGGGCGGATGTGGAACCGGGGATCGTGCTCGACGATCTCAACGCACAACTGCGGCCGCACGGGGTGTTCTTCGCGCCGGAAACCTCCACCTCCACACGCTGTACCATCGGCGGGATGCTGTCGACCGACGCCTCGGGCAAGGGATCGCGTGTCTATGGCAAGACCTCGGACAACCTCCTCGGGGTCGAGATCGCGCGTGGGCGCGGGCTTGTCTCCAGTCTCACGCAGGCACCGGACTGGGCCGCGCCGATGCTGTCGGCGGCAGAGGCCGCGGCCCGCGCCGGCCGCGCGGCCTTCGTCGCCCATACCCCCCGGCTCAACCGCCGCTTCACCGGCTACGACCTGGAACGCGCCTGCCCGGAGGGCGGCGGGTTCGAGTGGTGGCGGCTGTTCCCCGGGTCGGAGGGCACGCTGGGGCCGATCACCCGGATCCGCCTGCGCCTGCGCCCCCTGCCCGCACACCGGCGGCTGGTGGTCGCGGGGTTCGCGAGTTTCCGCGCCTCGCTCGCCGCCGCGACGCCGCTTCTGGCCGACGACCCGACCGCGATCGAGGTGATGGACGAGCGGGTCCAGCAACTCGCCGAGGCCGCGGGCCTGCTGGCGCGGCTGCCCCGGCCCCTGCGCCCCAGGGAGGGCGAGGCCCTGGCCTATACCTTCGTCGAGTTCACCGGCAACGACGCGGATGCGCTGGCGGACCGGGTCGCCGCCTGCCGCGCGCGGCTGGACGGGCTTGACGGCATCCGCGCGGTCCACGTCGGGCAGGACGAGGACGAGATCCGCGAGCTCTGGGCGATCCGGTCCGCCGGGGTGGGCCTTCTGGGCAATGTCCGGGGCCCTGCCCGACCGGTCGCCTTCGTAGAGGATTGCGTCGTCCCGCCCGAGCGCCTGCCCGGGTTCCTCGACGGGTTCCTGGCGATCCTGCGCGAGAACGGGCTGGGCTTCGGCATCTATGGCCATGTTGACGTGGGCTGCCTCCATATCCGCCCCGCGCTGAACATCGACGCCGAGGCGGACCGGCAGAAGCTGGTCGCCGTGTCGGACGCGATCTATGCGCTGGTCCGCGAGAACGGCGGCATCTTCTGGGGCGAACACGGCAAGGGCGTGCGCGGCGCCTACCTGCAGGACTGGATCGGCCCCGAGGCCTATGGCGCCCTGCAGGGGGTGAAGGCGGCCTTCGACCCGGCGGGGCGGTTCAACCCCGGCAAGCTGGTGTCGAACAACGGCCCGGTGATGGGCATCGCCACCACCCCATTCCGCCCGTTCAACGCCACCGAGGGCGACCCGCTGGCCAAGGCCTTCCAGTGCAACGGCAACGCCCAGTGCCTGAGCTATGCGGCCACCACCCCGATGTGCCCCTCGTTCAAGGCAAGCGGCGATCTGCGGCACTCACCCAAGGGCCGGGCCGACGCGCTGCGGGCCTGGCGGCTGGGACAGGAGGGACAGCCGGGGCGGGAAGGTCAGGCGCAGGAGCTGGACGAGACCGACCTGCTCTCGGCGCTCGACACCTGCCTTGGCTGCAAGGCCTGCGCCACGAGCTGCCCGGTGCAAGTCGACATTCCGACCATGCGCGCGGCCTTCTACGCCGATCTCTACCGCCGGCGCAGGCGGCCGCTTTCGCAGCGGGCGACCCTCCTGGCCGAACGGTTCAGCCCCGTGCTGATGGCCCTGTCGCCGCTGGTGCGGCCGCTCTGGCCCGCCGTGCGCGGGATCGTCGGGCGGGCGCTCGGGATGACCGACCTGCCGCGGACGCTGGCGCCCAGGCTACCCGCCGCCCGGCGGATCCGGCTGGCCGAGCTGGGCCACCGCCCGCTGCCGCCCCGGACCGTGCTGATCTGGATGGACTGGTTCTCGGCATTCTACGACGGCGCGACCCAGCGCGAGGTGCTGCGCGGGTTCACTGCGCTCGGCTATCACCCGCTGATGGTCGAGATGACGCCCGCGGGCAAGGTGGCGGCGGACCTGGGCGACCCCGAGGGCTTTGCCCGCATGGCGACGCGGCTGCAGCGCGCGCTGCGTACCGCGGCGGCGCGGGGGGTGCCGATGGTCGGCCTCGACCCCGCCTTCGTGCTGGCCCTGCGGCAGGATCACGCCGGGCGGGACCCCGACCTTCCCGAGGTGTTGCTGCCGCAGGAATTCCTGGCCCGCGAGGTCAGGCGCGGCGTGGTCTTCCCGAAACTGTCGGGCGGAGAGGTCAGCCTGTTCCTGCACTGCACTGAACGCAGCGCGGTTCCGGGCGCCGGCGAAGACTGGCGCCGCGTGTTCAAGGCGCTGGGGTTGACGGTCGCCCTGCCCGCGACCGGCTGCTGCGGCATGGCGGGGACCTTCGGCCACCAAACCCGCCACCGCGCCACCTCGGCCCGGCTCTACGCCATGTCCTGGGCGGAACCGATGGCGGCAAGCGCCGAGGCCGCCGTCACAGGCTTCTCCTGCCGCAGCCAGACCCTGCGCGAAGCCGGACGCCGGACACCCCACCCGCTGGGCCTGATCGCCGACCGGGTGGGAGCGGTGTCTTGCACCTGATCTTGGGGCTCTGCCCTTCATCCCCGCGCCCGCGGCCACCCCGCGCGTCAAGGCCCCCTCGCGCCGGCATCTCTTGTCCGGCAGTCGGCTGCGACCTCTACCGCCGCCGCACGTCAGCCGGGTGTTGTCAGACAGATGAGACGGCCTTTCCACTAGTGCGGGATGGTCGCCTCTTAGGCATTGCATTAACCAGGTCACGGGAGCCGGTTCAGCCCAAAGTCTCGATCATCCTGATCACACCAGGTCTTCGGAAGGGCGGCGTATACCGCATCATTGGAGACAGCATCGGCGCCCTCTCCCTCACCTCGCAGCAGCACGAAGAGACGTCGATAGCCGAATCTCCGGCTTTCGTTGGCCAGTTGCCGCAGCCCTCCGCGCAGCACCGTGTCCGGCGCACGCTGCGGCAGTCCAGCGGACCATTTTGTGTCCGCCCCGGAAATTCGACACGCCCGCCGTTCCGAGAGCCCGAACCGGGTTTTCAGGTGCGCGACCGCCTCGCGCTTCACGGCAGGCGTCACCACTAATGGGATGGCCCGCCCCGCGCCCCGGCGTAGCATCGGGGTGTCACCTGATCATGAGGAGAGAAATGACCTGCTCCCCTTGGAGTCCGCGTTTATAGGTTAGCTCTGTTCAGAGTTTGGT
>NZ_PHSN01000052.1 GCF_002871005.1 Acidimangrovimonas sediminis | reverse complement strand
CCCTCGTCGACGGCTTCGAATTCCATCGTCGCCTTGTCGGTCTCGATCTCGGCGATGATGTCACCGGCACTGACGGTGTCGCCCTCTTTCTTCAGCCACTTGGCCAGCGTGCCCTCTTCCATCGTGGGGCTCAGCGCGGGCATGAGAATTTCGGTTGCCATGTCTCGTCTTCCCCTCAGGCTTCCTGCGGCACTTCGGTCGCGTAGATGTCGGTCCAGAGCTCGGACACGTCCGGCTCGGGGCTTTCCTTGGCGAACTCGGCGCTGTCGTTGACGATCTTCTTGATGTCCTTGTCGATCGCCTTGAGGTCGTCGTCGGTGGCGTGCTTGCCGGTCAGGATCAGGTCACGCACGTGCTCGATCGCGTCCTTCTCCTCACGGATCTTCTGGACCTCCTCGCGGGTGCGGTACTTGGCCGGGTCCGACATGGAGTGGCCGCGGTAGCGGTAGGTCATCATCTCGAGGATGTACGGTCCCTTGCCCGAACGGCAATGCGCGACCGCCTTGGCGCCGGCTTCCTTGACCGCCAGCACGTCCATGCCGTCGACCGCCTCGCCCGAGATGCCGAAGCTCTTGCCACGCTCGAAGAAGTCTGGCGACTTGGTCGCGCGCTTCACGCTGGTGCCCATGGCGTACTGGTTGTTCTCGATCACGAAGACCACCGGCAGATCCCAGAGCTGCGCGATGTTGTAGGCCTCGTGCACCTGGCCCTGGTTCGCGGCGCCGTCGCCGAAATAGGTGAAGGTCACCCGGTCGTCGCCCTTGTACCAGTCGGAGAAGGCAAGGCCCGCGCCGATCGGCACCTGCGCGCCGACGATGCCGTGGCCGCCGTAGAAATGCTTCTCTTTCGAGAACATGTGCATCGAGCCGCCCTTGCCCTTGGAATAGCCGTCGCGGCGTCCGGTGAGCTCGGCCATCACCCCCTTCGGATCCATGCCGCAGGCCAGCATGTGGCCGTGGTCGCGGTAGGAGGTGACGCGCTTGTCGCCTTCCTCGGACGCGGCCTCGAGGCCGACGACGACCGCTTCCTGCCCGATGTAGAGGTGGCAGAAGCCGCCGATCAGGCCCATGCCATAAAGCTGGCCGGCCTTTTCCTCGAATCGACGGATCAGCAGCATGTCGCGGTAGAACTGAAGCAGCTCTTCCTTGGACGTGTTTGATTTCGAAGTGGTTTTCCGGGTGGCCATACGCGCCTCCTCCGCGGTTCATTCGCGATAGTTCAATATTAAACTATCCTATACAGGAAACCCGTCCGGGGTGCGAGGGCAAATCCGCAGCCCCGGTCGGACCAGTCCTTCCGGGCGCGATTCAGGCATGGCGAGAGGGGATTTTCAAGGGCGGTCCACATGCCCGCGCCGCCCGTGACGGGCAGCCTGCGGCGAGCAACCTGCGGCGGGGGGGGCTGTAAGGGCAGTCGTCTGTGGGGGTACTCTGCGGCGGGCGTTCGAATGCGCCGCCCCTGCCGACCCTAGCGGATGACGATCTCGTCCGCGCGCATCAGGCCCAGCACCTTGCGCGCCTGCTCGTCCAGCAGGTCGAGATCGAGGTAGTTGTCCGACAGCCGGTGCGTCTTGTTCTTGAGCGAGGCAAGCTCGGTCTTCAGCTGGTCGCGTTCGACCGTAAGGTCGCCGATCTCGGCCTCGATCCGGACCCGGCGGAAGACGCCGTAATCGCCCTGCACCGCGGCGAAGGTGAAGTAGCTCGCCAGCACGAAGGCCAGAGAGTAGAAGATCACCGGGCCCAGCGTGGGCCGCTTCTGGCTGTGGGGCATGGTGCCTCTCGATCTGCCTCTGCCCGCCCTCTGCCGGGGCGGTGCAGGGCGATAATCGCACAGCCGGGTTGCTTTGTGAATCCCGCGCCGCCATGTTTTCGCCAAGGCGCGCAGAACTTTGCGCGGCGGACACACCCGGCGGAAGGGCCGGGGAACAGGGAGGGGGTGCCATGCTGCCCGGACGCTCCGATCTTGCCGGCCACGAGGTCACCAACCAGCCCGTCGTGCGCGGCGACGCCGACCTCTGGGCGGGCGATCCCGCCTTGCGCGACGCCGCCGCGGCGCAGGGCGCCGACACTGGCCACCTCGCCACGCATGGCCGCGATCTCGGCGCCGCCGAGATGCGGGCCCTCGGGCGCGAGGCGATGCGCGTCGCCCCGGATCTGAGGCTGTTCGACGCCGGCGGGCGCAGGCTTGACGAGGTGGTCTTTCACCCGGCCTATCACCGTCTCATGGCGGCCGGGATCGGCGCGGGCTATGCCGCGCTGCCGTGGGAGGGCGTACCTGGGGGCATTACTGGCGGCGGTGCAGGGGGCCGCCATGCCACCCACGCCGCGCTGGTCTACCTGCACAGCCAGGTCGAGCCCGGCACCTGCTGCCCGATGACCATGACCTACGCCGCCGTGCCGGCGCTGCGTGCCGACCCCGCGCTTGCCGCCGACTGGGGGCCGAAGCTCGCATCGCGCAGCTACGACCCGTCCATCGCGCCGCTGGCGCAAAAGCGGGGCGCCACCCTCGGTATGGCGATGACCGAAAAACAGGGCGGCTCGGACGTGCGCGTCAATGCCACGCGGGCCGAGCCCGACCCGGCCGGCGGCACGAATGCCTACCGCCTGACCGGCCACAAGTGGTTCTGCTCGGCGCCGATGTCCGACGGGTTCCTCACCCTCGCGCAGGCGCCCGGGGGGCTCACCTGCTTCCTCGTCCCGCGCTGGCTGGACGGGGAGCGCAACGCGATCCGGCTGATGCGGCTGAAGGACAAGCTCGGCAACCGCGCCAATGCCTCGGCCGAGATCGAATATGCCGGCGCGCTGGCCTTCCGCCTGGGCGACGAGGGGGCAGGGGTGCGCACGATCATCGAGATGGTGCACCATACCCGCCTGGACACCGCGGTGGCGCCCGCCGGCCTCATGCGCGCGGCGCTGGCCGAGGCGCATCACTGGGTCGCCCACCGCACCGCCTTTCAGCGCCGCCTCGTCGACCAGCCGCTGATGCGCGCCGTCCTCGCCGATCTCGTCCTCGACTGGGAGGGGGCGACGGCCCTGGGCCTGCGCGTCGCCGCCGCCTTCGACGACCCGGCCCCCGAGGCCCGCGCCTTTGCCCGCCTCGCCGTTGCCTGCGCCAAGTTCCTCTCCAACAAGCTGTGCCCGCTGGTCACGGTCGAGGCGATTGAGGTGATGGGCGGCATGGGCTATGTCGAGGATACGGCGATGCCCTGGCTCTACCGCGAGGCGCCGCTGAACGGTATCTGGGAAGGCTCGGGCAACGTCATCTGCCTCGACATCCTGCGCACGCTTGCCCGCGAACCCGCAGCGGCCGAGGCCGTCGCGGCCGAGCTCCTCTCCGCCACCGGCGCCGACCGCGGCTACGACGCGGCCCTCAAGGCCCATGCCGACCGCTGGCCCGGCCTGCCCGAAGAGGCCGAGGCCCGCTGGTTCGCCGAAAGCCTGGCCTCGCTCCTCACCGCCGCCACGCTGATCCGTCACGCACCCGCCGCTGTGGCCGACGGCTATTGCGCCACCCGGTTGGGCGCCCCTCGCGGCCGCCTCGCGGGCACCGCACCGGGTCTCGATACCGCCGCCCTGATCGCCCGCCTGGGCGACCCGGCCTGAGCATGTCGGCCTAAGTGTCCCGGCCTGAGTATCGCGGCCTGAGCACCCCTCACTTTCTGCTCGAAAATATCCCGGGGGGAGTCGCGCGTTTCGCGCGACGGGGGGCTGGCCCCCCTGACCTCAGTCGTCGTTAATTCCCGGCGGCCCCCTCTAATCGAGGTCCCCGCAAACCCCGGCCCGCTCTAATCCTGGCCGTCGTTCCGCACCATGAACAGTTCGGCGTAGCCCGTCCGCGCATCCGCCTCCCGCAGGAACCGCACGCCGGAAACCAGCCCGATCACCACCTCCGCCGTGGTTCTGACCGCACAGCCCGCCAGAAGGTGCCCGCCGAGAACGCGCCCCTCGCTGTCTGCCACGGCGATATGCAGATGCGGCCCGTCCGCACTGAACGTCCCCGAAAGCGCCACGATCTCGAGGTTCCCGGAGATCTCAAGCGCGTCGTCGCGCCCCGCGGGCCGGATCCGCGCGCCGTCCAGACTGCCGACGCAGGTGGCGAGATATCCCGCCGCCTCCGGGGCCTTGGCGAAGGCCGCGCTCAGCGCCCCCCGCAGGTCTTCGCCGGGCAGCAGCCGCAGGCCGAGGTGGCGCGTTGCGCCCCCCGGCCAGTCGGCGCTCAGCCGGTCGGGCAAGCTCAGGCCTTGCCCTTGTAGATGTCCACCAGCTTGCCGAGCATGTCGAGCGCGTCCTCGCGCGAGCGCTGGAACGAGTTCCGCCCGATGATCGAGCCGTTGCCGCCGCCGTCGCGGATCGCGCGGGCGTCGTCATAGACGGCATCCGCGCCCTTCGACGCCCCGCCCGAGAACACGATCAGCCGCCGCCCGTTGAACGACGAGCGCACGCATTCGGCCACCCGCGCGGCCTGGGTCGAGATGTCGATGTTCGCCTTCTCGAAGGCGGCCTTGGCCTCCTTCTGCATCAGGTGGTCGGTCGACAGCTTCACCTTGATGATATGGGCGCCCAGGAGTGCCGCGATATGGGCGGCATAGGCGGCCACGTCCACCGCGGTCTCGCCCTCCTTGGTGATGGCCTCGCCGCGCGGGTAGGACCAGATCACCGTGGCGATGCCCAGGGCGGCCGCCTCGCGGCGCATCTCGACGATTTCCTCGAACATGTCGAGCGCCATGTCCGAACCGGGGTAGACGGTGAAGCCGATGGCCGAGCAGCCCAGCCGCAGCGCATCCTCGACCGAGCCGGTGATCGCCTGGTTCTTGCCCGCAGTGTCCGACATCAGCGAGTTGGCCGAGTTGACCTTGAGGATCGTGGGGATCTGCCCCGCGAAGGTGTCGGCCCCGGCCTCCAGCGGCCCCAGCGGCGCGGCATAGGCGTTCAGTCCCGCGTCGATCGCAAGCTGGTAGTGGTAATGCGGGTCATAGGCCGGCGGGTTCGGCGCGAAGCTGCGCGCGGGGCCGTGCTCGAAGCCCTGATCGACGGGCAGGATGATCATCTTGCCGGTGCCGCCGAGCTTGCCGTTCATCAGGATGCGATGAAGGTTGGCTTTCACGCCGGGGGTCTCGCCCTCGTAATTGGCAAGGATCTTCTGGACAGTTCTCGTCGCCTTCATGGGTCTTCGGTCCTTTCGGTACATGGGCCTCGGAAAAGGGGTCTAGAAGCCCCCGGGCGACCGCGCAACGGCGATTGCGCTAACGGTCTGCATTTTGGCGCAAAATGGCTCTTTCCCGGCGGATTTTCTGCCGTCTGGCGGATCATTTGCGGGTTCCCTCGGCAACCTCCATCCCGGCGCGCTTCCAGCCTCCGAAACCGCCGGTCAGGCTGGCCGTGCGCAGGCCCATCCGCCCGGCGACCTGCGCCGCCAGAAGCGAGCGCCAGCCAGAGGCGCAGTAGAAGACGAAAAGCCGGTCCTCGGCGAAATAGGGCTTGTGGTAGGGGCTCTCCGGATCGATCCAGAATTCCAGCATGCCACGCGGGGCGGCGTGCGCCCCCGGGATCATCCCCTCACGCTCCAGCTCCCGCGGGTCGCGGATGTCGACGAAGACGACATCCGGGTCGGCGCGCAGCTCCGCGCCCTCGCCGGCCGAGACCGACCGCACCTCGGCCTCGGCTTCCGCCAGCATCTGCTTGTATCCGATCGGCATCCTGGATCCTCCCTCCAATCTGTCGCGCCGACTATGCCAGAGAGGCGGGGCGTTGGGCAGGGGGAAGCGACCGCACGTGCAGGGATGCGCCGCGCAGGCCGGGAGCGGAGCGCCCCCGAGACCCGGCCGCCCGCGAAATGCGACGGGCAATCCTGAGGGGCTCGGTCCGGGTCGCCGCAGATCCGATCCGGCGAAGGTCCGGGCGGGCTGGGGCGGCGCGATGCGCAGCCCCCGGCGGCCTTCCGCCTCAGTCCCGCGCCTCAGCCCTGCGCCTCGGTCCTCTGCTCAGCCCTTGGGTTCCAGGGCCGCGACGCCGGGAAGGACCTTGCCTTCCATCCATTCGAGGAAAGCGCCCCCCGCGGTCGAGACATAGGAGAAATCGGCCGCCGCCCCGGCCTTGTTCAGCGCGGCCACGGTGTCGCCGCCCCCGGCCACCGATTTCAGCTTGCCGGCGCGGGTCAGCTCCGCCGCCTTTGCCGCGGCCGCGTTGGTGGCGGCGTCGAAGGGCTCGATCTCGAACGCGCCGAGCGGACCGTTCCAGATCAGCGTGCGACATTCGCCGAACACCTCGGCCAGCGCCTTCACCGTCTCGGGGCCGGCGTCGAGGATCATCGCGTCGGCCGGGCAGGCCTCCGCCGCGACCGTCTCATGCGCCGCATTGGCCTTGAACTCCTGCGCCACGACCACGTCGACCGGCAGGTGGATCGCGCAGCCGGCGTTGCGCGCCTTCGCAAGGATCTCGGTCGCCGTGTCGGTCATCTCGCGTTCGGCCAGGGATTTGCCGACCTCGATCCCCTTGGCCAGCAGGAAGGTGTTCGCCATGCCGCCGCCGATCACCAGGTGATCGACCTTCTCGACCAGGTTGCCCAGCAGGTCGAGCTTGGTCGACACCTTGGCGCCGCCGACGATCGCCACCACCGGCCGCTCCGGATCGCCGAGCGCCGCCTCGAGTGCCGAAAGCTCGGCCTCCATCAGCCGGCCGGCGCAGGCGGGCAGCAGCTGCGCGATCGCCTCGGTCGAGGCATGCGCCCGGTGCGCGGCCGAGAAGGCGTCGTTGACGTAGACATCCCCGAGCGCGGCCAGCGAGGCGGCCATCATAGCGTCGTTCTTTTCCTCGCCCTCGTGGAAACGGGTGTTCTCGAGCAGCAGGATCTGCCCGGGCTGAAGCGCCGAGACCGCCTCCTTGGCCGGGCCGCCGATGCAATCCTCGGCAAAGAGGACGTCATGGCCGGGAAAGGCCGCCTTCAGCGCGGGAAGGGTGACCTTCAGGCTCATCTCGGGAACGACCTTGCCCTTGGGGCGCCCGAAATGCGCCATCAGGACCGGCTTGCCGCCCTTGTCGAGAATGTCGTTCACGGTGGGAACGATCTTCTCGATGCGGGTGGCATCGGTGACCCGGCCGGCCTCGACCGGCACGTTGATGTCGACCCTGACCAGCACGGTCTTGCCGTCGAGGTTCATGTCGTCGAGCGTCTTCCAGGCCATCTGCGCCTCCCTTGGGTTGCCGCGGCCATAGAGAGCGGATTGCCCGGGCGGCGTCAACGGGCGGTCTTGTCGCGCGCCGCGCCTTTCGCCTCGGTCCGGTCCGACGCGCGCCCCGTTCCCGACCCGCCACAAGGTCCCCACAGGGTCCCCACAAGGTCCCCGCCACGGGTGCCCGGATACGGTCGGCCGCGCGCAGCTCCCTGCTTTCATTGTTCCCCAAATACGCAAGCGCCGCCTCCGCCCCGCGATCCGCGGGGACCCGGCGCGACCCCGCGCCCGATCCGCCCGCTGACGCCGCCGGGGCCCGATCTGCCCGGCAGATCGGGGCATCCGCGGAAGGCCCCTTTCCCTCGGCGCGCACTGTGGCTAGGGTGCGCCCCGACCGAAAGCTGAGGCTGACCCAGGAGGAGCCCCCCATGGCCGAGATCAAGGATCCCGAGAACACCGTCATCATCGAGCTGAAGGACGGCAAGGTCGTCATCGAGCTTCTGCCCGACGTGGCCCCCAAGCATGCCGAGCGCATGAAGGAACTGGCCCGCGCCGGCGCCTACGACGACGTGGTCTTCCACCGCGTGATCGACGGCTTCATGGCCCAGACCGGCGATGTCGAGCATGGCAAGGCCGGCGGCAACACCCGCCGCGCCGGCACCGGCGGCTCGGACCTGCCGGACCTGCCGGCCGAGTTCAGCCGCATCCCGCATGACCGCGGCACGCTGGGCGCCGCGCGTTCGCAGAACCCGAACTCGGCCAACAGCCAGTTCTTCATCAACTTCAAGGACAACCATTTCCTCAACGGCCAGTACACCGTCTACGGCCGGGTGATCGACGGGATGGAGCATGTCGACGCGATCGTGCGTGGCGAGCCGCCGGCCAACCCCGACAAGATGATCTCGGTCAAGGTCGCCTCGGATGTCTGATCGGCGGGTCTTCCTGGGCCTCGCGGGGGCCGGCGCGCTGGCGCTGGCCGCGATGGTCACGCTGGGTGGCGAGCAGCCCGCGCGGGCCGACACCGCCCCCGCCGACACCCCCGGTCCGAACCTGGTGATCCAGGTCGACGGCGCCTCGGGCAAGGACAAGGGCACGGTGGTGATCGACCTCCTGCCCAAGGTCGCACCCAAGGCGGTGGCGCAGGTCGTGAAACTTGCCAAGGAGGGCAAGTACGACGGCGTGGTCTTCCACCGGGTGATCGACGGCTTCATGGCGCAGACCGGCGATGTCGAATACGGCAAGCACGGTGGCGATCTCGCACGCGCGGGCGTCGGCGGCTCGTCGCTGCCGGACCTGCCGGCAGAGTTCTCGAAGGTGCCCTACGTGCGCGGCACGGTGGGCATGGCCCGGACACAGGATCCGAACTCGGCCAACAGCCAGTTCTTCATCATGTTCGCGCCGGCCTCGAACCTGAACGGCCAGTACACGGTGATCGGCCGTGTCATCAAGGGCATGGACGTGGTCGACGCCATCAAGAAGGGCGACCAGGCACAGAACGGCAAGGTGAGCGACCCGGACTACATGGCGAAGGTCACCGTCCAGGAGTGAGCCAGGGGCAGGGCGCCCCTGAGCCGAGGCCCCTCCGCGCGCGTCCCGGTGCGTCGGGACGCGACTTTCCGGGCGTATTTCGGCAAGAAAGATGCCGGAAGGGTCAGATTATCGTGGCGCGGTCCTTGGCGGGGCCGCGCCTTTGTCTATCTGGGACACGGCGGGGCGGTTGCGCCCGGGAGGCGGCGCCCCTATCAACAGGGCGCGGGAGCACAGGAGAGAAGCGATGCGCATCTGCAACGATCTGGCCGAGGCGGTGGGCAAGACCCCCCTTATCAAGCTGAAAGCGGCGTCCGAGCGGACCGGTTGCACGATCCTCGGCAAGGCTGAGTTCCTGAACCCGGGCCAGTCGGTCAAGGACCGGGCCGCGCTCTACATCATCCGCGACGCGGTGGCGCGCGGGGCGCTGGAACCCGGCGGCACCATCGTCGAGGGCACGGCGGGCAACACCGGGATCGGCATCGCGCTGGTGGGCGCGTCCATGGGGTTCCGGTCGGTGATCGTGATCCCCGAGACGCAGAGCCAGGAAAAGAAGGACATGCTTCGCCTGGCGGGGGCCGAGCTGGTCGAGGTTCCGGCCAAGCCCTACAAGGACATCAACAACTACATCCGCTATTCGCAGCGCCTGGCCGAGGCCCTGGCCAAGACCGAGCCGAAGGGCGCGATCTGGGCCAACCAGTTCGACAACGTTGCGAACCGCCAGGCGCATATCGAGACGACGGGCCCCGAGATCTGGGAACAGACCCAGGGCCGCGTGGACGGTTTCATCTGCGCCGTGGGTTCGGGCGGGACACTGGCGGGAACGGCGATGGCGCTGCAGCCCAAGGGCGTGAAGGTGGGCCTTGCCGACCCCGAGGGGGCGGGCCTCCTGAAGCTCTACACCGGGCAGGAGAACCCCGGGGATTCGATCACCGAGGGGATCGGGCAGGGCCGGATCACCGCCAACCTTGAAGGGTTCACCCCCGACATGGCGTGGCGCATCCCGGATGCCGAGGCGCTGCCGGTCGTCTTCGACCTGTTGTCGCAAGAAGGGCTGTGCATGGGCGGCTCGACCGGGGTGAACGTCGCCGGCGCGATCCGCATGGCCGAGGAGATGGGGCCGGGCCACACCATCGTCACGGTGCTGTGCGACTATGGCACACGCTACCAGTCGAAGCTCTGGAACCCGGCGTTCCTGCGCGGCAAGGGGCTGCCGGTGCCGGACTGGCTCGACCGTGCGCCGGCCAGCCTGCCCACAGTCTTCGAGGGCTGAAGATGCGGCGCTGGCGCAGACCCGGAAGGGGCGCGCCGACCCGCGCCCTGACGCCCGCGCCGCGGGGCATGCGCAGGCGTGCCCGCGGCGGTCTCGCCGCGCTTCTGCTGGCGGTGCTCATGGCGGCGATGCTGTCGGGGGTTCAGCCGCTCCGCGCGCAGGATCAGCCCGCGCCCGGGGCGCTGGCACCGGGCCAGACCCAGCAGTCGACCACCGCCGCCCAGCAACAGAAACCGCAGGCTCCGCCGGATTTCTCGGCCTGGGAAACGGCCGCCAAGCGGGCCGAGTCGATCATCAACAACCCGCGCACGACCAATGTCGGGCTGGAGCAGCAGCGCCAGCTTCTGGTCAACTGGCGGGCCAAGTTCCAGGACGCGCAGAGCCTCAACAAGACCCGGATCGAGACCCTCCAGACCCAGATCGATGCGCTGGGGCCCGCACCGAAGGAGGGCAAGACCGAGGCCCCCGAGGTCGCCAAGCGGCGCGATGAGCTGAACAAGCAGCTCGCCCAGCTCAAGGCGCCCGGTCAGACCGCGGAAGAGGCCTATTCCCGCGCCGACGGCCTGATCCGCGAGATCGATGGCATCATCCGCGACCGGCAGGCGGCGGCGCTGATGCAGCTCTGGCCTTCGCCGGTAAACCCGGTCAACTGGCCCGCTGCGCTGAAGACCACGACCCACACCCTGGCCACGCTCTGGCAGGAGGGGGCGGATGCCTGGCAAAGCCCCAGCCTGCGCGAACAGATGCGGTCGAACATTCCGCTGATCCTGTTCTACCTGTTCTTCGCGGTGCTCCTGCTGGCACGCGGCCGGGTCTGGTTCGACGCGATCACGATGCGGCTGCAGCGCAACGCCTCGGCGCATGGGCGCAAGGTGGGGGTGATCGTGCTGTCGCTGGGCGGGCTGGTGGTGCCGATGATCGGCCTCGTCAGCCTGGTCGAGGCGGTGCGTTCCAGCGGCATGATCGGCAGCGTCGGCAACGAGGTGCTTTCCGCGCTGCCGGTGGCCGGTTTCATCCTGTTCTCGGCGGTCTGGATCGGCGGCCGGGTGTTCCCAAAGGGCGACGTCGCCAACCCTCCGTTCCGCCTGTCGCTGGAACGGAGGGCCGAGGGCCGGGTGCATGTCGGTCTTCTGGGGCTGATGCTGGCGCTAAACACCATGCGCAAGATGGCGCTGGTGCCGCCAGACGGCGTGAACGCCAGCGCGGCGAACGCGGTGCTGGCCTTCCCGCTGCTGCTGATCACCGGGATCGTGCTGGTGCGGCTGGGCCAGCTGCTGCGCCGTCACGAGGCGAATGCCGGCGCTGCCGAGGAGGAGACGACCACCTACCGCGACTGGGTGACCGGGCTGGTGGGGCGGTTGCTGATCGTGCTGGGGATCGGTGCGCCGATCTTCGCCGCAATCGGCTACGTGCCGGCCGCCACGGCGGTGCTCTATCCCGCCACGGTGTCGCTGGCGCTGCTGGCGATCCTGCTGATCTTGCAGGTACTGATCACCGATCTCTACGCCGCGATCGCGCGCAGCGAGCAGCGGGCCGAGGAATCGCTGATCCCCGTGCTTGCGGGCTTCTTCGTCGTGCTGCTGTCGCTACCGCTCTTCGCGCTGATCTGGGGCGCCCGGGTGTCCGACCTGGCCGAGCTCTGGACCCGCGCACAGGCCGGCTTCACCATCGGATCGACCAAGATCTCGCCGTCGAACTTCCTGGTCTTCGTGATCGTCTTCGCGATCGGCTACACCGTGACCCGGCTGGTGCAGGGCGCGCTGCGGTCGAGCGTGCTGCCCAAGACGCGGATGGACCAGGGCGGGCAGAACGCGATCGTCTCGGGGATGGGCTATCTCGGCATATTCCTCGCGGCGGTGGGCGCGATCACCTCGGCGGGGATCGACCTGTCGTCGCTGGCGATCGTCGCGGGCGCGCTGTCGGTGGGCATCGGCTTCGGCCTGCAGAACATCGTGTCGAACTTCGTCTCCGGCATTATCCTGCTGATCGAGCGCCCGGTGAGCGAGGGCGACTGGATCGAGGTCGGCTCGACCATGGGCACCGTGCGCTCCATCTCGGTCCGCTCGACCCGGATCCAGACCTTCGACCGAACCGACGTGATCGTGCCCAACTCGGACCTGATCACTGGCGTGGTGACGAACTGGACGCGGTTCAGCCTGAACGGGCGCCTGATCGTTCCGGTGGGGGTGGCCTATGGCACCGACACCCGCAAGGTCGAGAAGATCCTGATGGAGATCGCCCAGGATCAGCCGCTGGTCACCGTGAACCCGCCGCCGGCGGTGGTGTTCACGGCCTTCGGCGCGGACAGCCTGGATTTCGAGATCCGGGTGATCCTGCGCGACGTCAACTTCATCCTTCAGGTCAAGTCGGACATGAACCACGAGATCGCCCGCCGCTTCGCCGAGGAGGGGATCGAGATCCCCTTCGCGCAGCGCGATCTGTGGTTGCGCAACCCCGAGACGATCTGGGAACATCGCCGGGCCCGGCCGAAGACACCGACCGACCCGGACACTGCGGCCCCCGACCCGGAGGCCGAAGCGAAGCCGATGTCCGAGGCCGCCAAGCCCGATCTGGATGACATGACATGACCACCGAGATGCTCTACCGCGAAGATCCCTACCTCGAGGAGGCCGAGGCCACCGTGCTGGCCCACACGCAGGAGGGGGGGATCGTTCTCGACCGGACGGTGTTCTACCCCACCGGGGGCGGCCAGCCGGGCGATAGCGGGCGCATCCTGTGGCCCGGCGGGCGGTTGCAGATCGCGACGACGGTCAAGGGCGATGCCGGCGCGATCGTGCTGGTGCCGGGCGGGGCCGAGCTGCCCGAGGTGGGCAGCACCGTGACGCAACAGCTCGACTGGTCGCGCCGCCACCGCCACATGCGGATGCACACCGCGCTGCACCTGCTGTCGGTGGTCATCCCGCTGCCGGTGACCGGCGGCCAGATCGGCGCAGACAAGGGGCGGCTCGATTTCGACATGCCCGACCCGCTGGGCGATCCCGCGGCGATCGAGGCAGAGCTGAACGGGTTGATCGACCGTGACCTGCCGGTGGCCGAGGAATGGATCACCGAAGAGGAACTCGACGCCAGCCCGCACCTGGTCAAGACGATGGCGGTGGCGCCGCCGCGCGGGCAGGGCGCGGTGCGTCTGGTCCGGATCGGCCCGCGCGAGGCGCTGGTCGACCTCCAGCCCTGCGGCGGCACCCATGTCGCCCGCACCGGAGAGATCGGGGCGGTCAGCCTCGGCAAGGTCGAGAAGAAGGGGCGGCAGAACCGCCGGGTCTCGATCCTCCTCGAAAGCTGAGCGTTGCTGTACCGCGGGACCCGCAGGGCAGCCCCCGGCGTTACATCGCGCAATTGTTTCGGCAGGTCGAGATGAAGGTCGAACGCAACAGCCCGGAAAACCCCGCCTCGGAGGGGCAGGAAAGCCCCCGGGAGGACACCCCCGCGACGGGCACGGTCCTTGCCGAGGATGCGCCGAAGGGCGCGGAGGAGGGCGCCCCCGCAACTCCCCCCGAGACGGCACCCGAGACGGCACCCGAGACGGCAGCCGAAGATCCGCCGGAGGATCCAGCCGATGCCAATGCCGACATCGCCCTGCTGATCGGCGACGACGACTCCGAAGAACATCACGGCCCCGCCCGGGGCGGCCTCGCGGCGCTGGCGCTGGGGGCGATCGGGGTGGTCTACGGCGACATCGGCACCTCGCCGATCTACGCCCTGCGCGAGGCGCTTCGCCCCGTCGCCAAGAACGGCATGATCGACAGCGAGGTGATCGGCCTTTGCTCGGTGATGATCTGGACGCTGGTGATTATCGTCACCCTGAAATACGTGACTTTCCTCCTGCGCGCCGACAACCGGGGCGAGGGCGGGGTGCTGGCGCTCTACACCCTCGTGCGGCTGGCGCTCGGGCGCCGCTCGCTCTGGCTGCTGGGGCTGGGCATCGCGGGCGCCGCGCTGTTCTTCGGCGACGCGATCATCACCCCCGCGATCTCGGTCCTCTCGGCCGTCGAGGGGCTGGAGCTGATCGCGCCGCCGCTGGCCGGGTTCGTGTTGCCGGTGACGCTCGGCATCCTCGCCGCGCTGTTTCTGGTGCAGCGCCATGGTACGGCGGCGATCTCGGCCGCCTTCGGGCCGATCACCGCGCTGTGGTTCGTGGTGCTCGCCGCGACCGGCCTGTGGCACGTCGCGCAGGGGCCCGGGGTGCTCTGGGCGCTCGACCCGCGCTACGCGGCCTGGTTCCTGGCCTTCGAGGGGCCGAAGACCTTCCTCGTTCTCGGCGCCGTCTTCCTGGCCGTCACCGGGGCCGAGGCGCTCTATGCCGATCTCGGCCATTTCGGCCGGGCGCCGATCCGCATCGCCTGGTACGCCGTGGTCTTCCCGGCGCTGACGCTCAACTACCTCGGCCAGGCCGCGCTGGTGATGGCCGATCCGGCCGCGCTGAAGAACCCCTTCTTCCTCATGGTGCCCGGCTGGGCGCTGCCCTTCCTCGTGATCCTCGCCACCTGTGCCACGGTGATCGCGGCGCAGGCGGTGATCTCGGGCGCCTTCTCGATGATGCGGGCTGCGATCCAGCTGGGCTTCCTGCCGCGGCTGTCGATCCTGCACACCTCGGAAAGCCAGTCGGGCCAGATCTACATTCCCGCGCTGAACTGGCTGTTGTTCGTGGGCGTGATCTGGCTGGTGCTGGGCTTCCGGTCCTCCGATGCGCTGGCGTCGGCCTATGGCATCGCGGTGACCGGCACGATGATCGTCACGACCGCGTTGGCCATCACGCTGGCGCGCAGGGCCTGGAGGGTCAATCCCGCGCTGATCGCCCTGGCCGCGGTGCCGCTGCTGGCGCTGGAGCTTGCCTTCCTCGCCGCCAACCTGACCAAGCTGCCCGACGGCGGCTACGTTCCGGTCACGCTGGCGGTCGTGCTGGGCGTCGCCATGGCGGCATGGTGGCGCGGTGTGCAGGTCGTTTCGCGCCGGGAGCGGGGCGAGAAGGTCGACCTGGAAACCTTCGTCGGGTCGCTCGCGGACAGTACTGCCGCCCGGGTCGAGGGCACGGCCTTCTTCCTGACCTCCGATCCCTCGGCGGTTCCCTCGACACTGCTGCACAACCTCAAGCACAATCGCGTGCTCCACGCCCAGAACGTGATCCTGACGGTCGAGACGCTGCGGGTTCCCGTCGCGCGCCCGGACGAGCGTGCGCAATACGACCCGATCGACGAGAGCTTCTCGCGCCTCACCCTCAGCTTCGGGTACATGGAGATGCCGAACCTCGGCCGCGCGCTGATCGAGGCGCGGCGCGCCGGGCTGAAGTTCGACGTCATGTCCTCGACCTTCTTCCTCGGCCGCCGCAAGCTTGTGCCCGGGGCGCGCCGCGGCCTGCGCCGGCTGGCGGATCGGCTGTTCATCGGGCTCGCCCGGTTCTCGGCCGATCCCAGCGAGTTCTACTCGCTGCCGCGCAACCTCGTGGTCGAGTTCGGAACCCGGATGAAGCTCTGACCGGGCGTCTCCGGTGCGGGGCGTCCCTTGGCGCCCGCGTGGGGCCATGGGGCAGGGGGCACTACCCTCCCTCTGCAACCCCCAGAAGCCGGGCCTCTCCGCCTGCGGCGGCCAGGTCGTCACCGGGCGGTCACCGCACCCTCGGGGCCTCGTGTTCGATCGACATGCACCAGCCTGCCCGCCGGGGCTTGCAGCCCCGGGCGCGGGACGCTAGAGAAACGCTCACGGAGCGGTGGCCGAGTGGTCGAAGGCGCACGCCTGGAAAGTGTGTAGGCGGGAGACCGTCTCGAGGGTTCGAATCCCTCTCGCTCCGCCACTTGCCCGACCAGTTGATCTTGCATGACTTTTCGTCGCGGATCGTGGGGCGTTGCTGTGGCGGCGCGCCAGCTTCTGCACAGATGTTCTCTAGCTTCTGCACGGAAAATTTTGAGCTTAGGCCTTAAGGTTGGCGCATCATTCTTTGGCGCTCGCATCACGGTGACCTAGCTCAAGGCAATCGATGCTTTTCAACGCTGCGCGATTGAACACTACGACGTGATCACCTTGTTTTGCCACCACATCGTTGTCGAGAAACTGGATCAACCTCGCCTGAGTTTGTTGTCCATCTACCATGAACTTACACTCGACGCCTCGATGAAAAAGGGCAGAAGCTAAGCCAACGATGAAGGCGGCGACAACAAAATATGCGGACATCTCGATCAGCTCTGCACGCCTGATCTGGCTATACCTGTCCAAGATGATAATCGTCTCGGTCAGTCGCCAAGCCAGTCCGAAAAAGATGATGAGCATTATGTACAGTAGCGCAAAGGTCGCGAGAGCCGCAGTCCAGACGTGCGCTTTCAATAGATACTGGATCGTGCCGTTCGCCCCAAGGACGAAAAGCAAAACTAAAAATGTAGGTAATATCACGATCACCGAAGGTAAAAGCCTCAAGTTAAATCGAAAAAACCAACTTTCATGGAATCTTGAGCCTTGCTTGACGCTTTTTGCTAGCCAGTGGCCGACATCGACAAGCAAAAAGGCGCCTCCCCCCAAAAAGGGAAAAAGTATTATTGCGTTAAAGATTAGTGTTTTGACTGATGTCAGGTAAATTAGGTCTTTTAGGAAAAAAGAGAGATAAGCCTCTTCATATACAAAGGACAAAAGCAGCGCAAACCCAAGCAGATTGGTGCGGGTTAGTACCTGATCACGCGAGAGATAGGGGCCGTCGCCATTCATGAGTACACCTGAAAAGTGGGAACTCTGACTACTAAACGCATTTCTAAACTGGTGTCATGTCCTTAGATTATTGTGGCTCGCCACCGGTTCTTGCAGAGTTTGACACGGAAACCTGCAGCAGAGCGGTTTTGGCGACGGGGGCCGGAAGGGACCGGTGAAGGGTGCGTTAAAGCCGGACTGAACGCCCCCTTCAAGATGACCCCGCGGGCTGGTGTCTGAGCGGGTCGCCGCCTCCAGGAGCGCTGCCGATTGCGGCACCTGCCACAGGGGGCTAGGGCATGGGGGAAGGTGAGCCGACTGCCTTCATTGCGGAAGCGCCAACGAGAGCCAAAGCGCCCGAGGCGCTTCCGCAGCCTTTTCGGTGACCGATGACGGGGCCGGCACCTGGGCAGGAAGCAGCCGACAGTACGTTGGGAAATTTGCGGCGCCCGCCCTGTCGTTCTATCCTGCCGGGCGAAGGATGTCCGATCCCTTCATTGCGGAGGCGCCTTGAACCTTCCCCAAAGGACTCGCGGGCGCTTCCGCACTTCCCTTCCCCGACGCACTGAACAATGCCCGGCGCAGTCGCCCGCCCCCCCCCTCACACCATCGCATGCGGCCCGAGGGCCAGGGTCGCGTCAGTCCAGCCGTAGTCATCGTTCCCGCCGCTGAAGGGCCTGACATAGATCACCGGATCGGTGCGGCCGATGTAGAGCGCATTGCCGCTGTCGACCACCGGCGTCGGGTCAAAGCTTACGGCGGCCATGTGGGGCGAGTTGCCACCCGTCCCCGGGGAACCATTCGGGAAGCCCCGGTTGCGGGTGGCCGACCAGGTGCCGTCCGGCTGGAGATACCGCTCGGCATTGGTCGAGCCGTTGAACAGCCGCACCTCGATGCCGAACGCGCCGCTGCCGACAAGCTGGAGCGCCGCAGTGAACTGCGTCAGCCCGGTCAGATCCTGACCCCCGAAGTTCCAGAACAGCGGGTTGGCGTCCGTTTCGTAATCGGCGCCCCCGGTGAAGGGCGAGGTGCCGTAGGTCAGCGTGCCGCCGATGGCCACCTGGGCGAACTTCGCCGTGTCGCGGTCGAGGCAGCGGTAGATCCCCCTGGGCACGGCCACCTGGCCCGCCGGATCCCAGTGGAGGCACCGGCCGACCAGCTCCTTCCGCACGCCCAGGCTGTCCCTGTAGACCTGCCGCAGGTAGCGCGGATTGAAGACCGGCGAGGTGGTCAGGAGCGCGTCCGGGTAGACGTCCCACTTCTGGTTCTTCACCGGCGTGATCGGGCAGACGACCGGCTGGCCACCGGTGCGGGTGACCGAGGTGCCCTCGTAGAGCCGCCCGGTGATCGGCAGGTATTGAACCGTGCCGTCGATCTGGAAGGTCAGGTAGCCGATCCGGTCGTCCGGCGTGGTGAACGAAATGCTGTTCTGTCCCTCGGGCACCACCAGAGTTCCATCGGGCGCGTAGAGCGGGCTGGTGTCGGCCCGAATGCTGAAGGCCCCCTTCGTCGCGATGGTGACCGTGTAGCGGTCATCGGCGTTTCCAGATCGGTTGCCGAGGAAGTAGTAGTTGTTGGTGTCCGTGAACTCGACGTAGCGCCCGTCCTTGTCGCTCAGCGGGCTGGCGGCGATGTCCGTCGCGAACCGCAGGCTGTTCTCGATGTCGTCGCGGTAGACCACCGGCACCGGCTCGAAGTCACCAGCCCCTGCCGCCCCACGCGGCGTGCTGCCCCAGGCAAAGGGGGCATCCGAGATGTCCCCGGTGCCGTACTCGGAATAGGACACATGGCCGGGAAGCTTGTCCCAGAAGCCGTTGGCCTGCGCCTCGTGCTGCAAATCAGCAACGAGGAAATAATCCGGGATTGGCAGGTCGGCGGCGGCGCAGATCATCGCGGAGCCGACCCGGTGGCCCTCGGCCGTCGGGTGGATGTAGTTGCCGGTGCCGCCGTTGTCGTCTGCATTGGGGTAGTAGAACTGCTTGTAGAGATCCTCGTCCTCGATCAGCGTCTCGGCATTCCAATCGCCGATGAAGACATGCGGGTTCTCCCGCGCCGCCTTGTAGAAGGCCTGGGCGCAGAGATCCCAGGCCGCTTGCTGATCGGCATTCGGCCCGTTGCGGTAATGGCCCCGCATCTCCAGGAACACGAGGAGCGGTTTGTTCTCCGCCTCCGTCAGTGCCACGATCCGCTCGAAGGCCGGGATCGTGTAGGTGGTGACAGAGCCGGTCCCTTTCCCGGCGTCGTTAGCAGGTCCGCCGTAGACGTAAAAATCCACGTCATCACGGTCGAAGACCGCATCGACCCCGGAGAAGCCGTCAATGGCTACGCCTGCAACATTGCTGCCTCCGTTTTCAGTGTCACTGTTCGCGGCCCGCACGTTCATCAACTGGTACAGCGCCGATCCACCATAGGTGGCACGGATCTCACCGATGCCGGTGCGGCCGGGCCGGTGCGAGGCGATGCGCGAGACATAGGCATAACCACTCGCCGGGGGTTGCAGCGTGACGCTGTGCACCACGTCGTCGAGCCCGTCGAAGGAGGCGACGATATCGGCCTGCTGGGCGCCGTTGCAGTCCAGCGTGGCCACGGTCACGCCGT
>NZ_PHSN01000051.1 GCF_002871005.1 Acidimangrovimonas sediminis | reverse complement strand
CCAGACGGGACCAGGGTGATCGACCGCTTGACAGCCACGCCCCGATTACAGAAGCAGCTCGTCCCGCGCGACACGACCCTCCAGCGCCCGTTCGTCAGTTCCCGCAACCGCCCCCGCAGCACCGTGCACGCAGTATTCCGAGGCCAGTGTCAACTCGGTGCGCTCGCCCTTCACGGCTTCCAACGCCACGCGAGCCTTGAAGCCCTCGTCATGGTTCCTGCGTTTCGACATGGTCTGATCTCTTTGTTCTTGGAGACCAGCGGACGGCAGATCGTAGCTTCCATCACTGTCAGATTCTCAGGGAGGCGCTCAATGTTCGACAACGGCGCATTATCGAACATAGCAGCTTATTCCCGAAGAATTGCACCGCGTTCCGATCCCACCGCTGAAATTCGGCGCTTCGTGCAGCCGTCGTGCGGCACTCAAACCCCGTCGATCAGGATATCCAAAGCTCGTTTGAGGGCGTCCCTGTGATCGGCGAGCGTTCCGACACGCTCCTTCAAAGCCGAACCGGGGACCGCGGCGAGTTCCTGCACCCGGACGATCCAGACTTCGCCCTCGACCTCCACCACGGGGGTCAGGCCGGGCAGCACGGCATAGCGCCCGCTCTCGCGCAGGGGGGCGACGATGCGCGACGCCTCGATCCCGATCAGGTCGGTCTGAAGGTCGACGACAAGTTGGCCGCCCTGAAGGCGGTAGAGGTCGAACTGTGCCATACCGGATGTTCTTCAGAACGTCCTGAAGCGGGACAGCGCGAGTCCCTCGGCCTCGACTTCCGCGGTGTAGCGGTCGATCGCCTGGTGGTTCTCCTCGCGCCAGCGGCGGTTGCGTTCCGTCCTGGCTGCCTCGACGATCGCCGCTTCTGCAAGGCGCGACATGTTGAGGCCGAGCGTCCGCGCCGTCTCCGCGACGTCTGCATCCAGCGTCAGGTTGACCTTGACTCTTCCCATAATGACCTCCCGCAAGATACGTATGATATGGGAGTATAGGAAAGACACCTCGGCCTCGCAAGCCATGCCGGATGATCTGGGCCTATCTTCGCTCGTCGCCGGGCCCGGCACGCTTGGCCGGCTGGTCGAGACGACACGCCGCTGCCGACGCGGCACCCTTCGATGACATCCTGAAAGCCTGTGCCGCGGACCGGGCGCATGTCGCCCGTCGGTGCCGCAGCGAAGGCGCCGGGCCCCTGCCCCCCTCCCCGAGATGATCGGGCGTTGCCGTGCCGATCCGGCCACCCCCACGGGACGGGCCACGACGGCGAAGGCGCTTGCCGACCTCCATCGCGCGTTGCTGCGGATGGCCGAGAACGAAGAGCTTTGCCGGCGGTTCATGACGATCCCTGGCGTCGCGCCGGTGACCGCGCTTGCCCTCAAGGCGACGGCCGCCGCCCCCGGTTCCGACGATCGAATGCGATCGGAGCGCACCTCGGGCCGACATCCCCGACAATATCAGCCCGGCGAGAGGGATTGAGCGATCGGCCGGAAGCTTTCACCCGAACGGATCGCGAGACGCGATAAGGCCGGCGTCGACATCGCACCCATGGAACCGACCCTTCAATACCCCGTGCAGGATGCAGGCCGAAGTTCCGGGCGGTGTCGCCTGCACCTTCCGGGCGAGGTTGGCTCAGCCCGCCAGCACCCGGCCGAGGGCCATGCCCATCGCCGCCTGCACCGGGTCGATCACCTCGACGCCCAGCGCCTCCTGCAACGGCTGCCGGTGACGCACCATCCCGGCGCATCCGAGGATCAGCACGTCCGCGCCGTCGCCGATCAACTCCCGGCCCACCTCGGCCATTCGGTCGAACACCGCGCCGCCCTTCGTGGTGTCGGCGACCGAGAGGTTCAGCGGCCGCTCCCCCGCCAACCGGTCGATGAGGCCCATCCTCCGCATGTAGCGCCGGTGCCGCGCGACCGAGGCCTGGCCGATGGCGATCACGCCGAAGCGCTCTCCCCGCGTCAGCGCGGTCAGGACGGAGCATTCCTGAATGCCGTAGACCGGCGCGGAGGTCGCCTCGCGGCAGGCGTCGATGCCGGGATCGGAATAGCACGCCAGCACCACCGCCGCGGCGTCCTGGCGGCTTTTCACCAGCCGGGCAAGCGGCAGGATCACGCTGTCGGAATCGCGCTGGCTTTCGATGCCGAAGGGGCCTTCGGCCAGCGTCAGGCACTCGATCTCCGGCCCACCTTGCAAGCGGTAGGCTTCCAGCATCCGGTCAAGGCCCGCGGTCACCTCGGGGTTGGAGTTCGGGTTGATGACGAGGATCGGGCCGCTCATGGCAGGATCCTCGCGCCGAAATTGCGCGCGGGGTCGGTCTCGGCCGGGCCGCTGGGGCCGAGGCCCGCGCCGGGCAGGCCGGTCAGGTCCACCGGCTTGCGGCGCAGGAACTCGCCGTCGCCGGGGCTTGCGCGCAATTCGCCGTTCTCGACGATGCGGCGGCCGCGGGTCAGCACGGTCACCGGCCAGCCGGTCAGCTCCTGCCCCTCGAACGGGGTGTAATCCATCGCGTCATGCTGGTCGGCGGCGGTCACGGTGCGGGTCTCCTCCGGGTCCCAGATCGCGATATCGGCATCCGAGCCGACAGCGATGGTACCCTTGCGCGGCATCAACCCGAAGGTCCGCGCCGCGTTGGTCGCGGTCAGCGCCACGAAGTCGTGCAGGCTGATCCGCCCCCGCCGCACCCCTTCCGAAAAGAGCAGCGGCAGCCGCAGCGCCAGCCCGGGCATGCCGTTCGCGATCTGCTTGAAGCTGGCGCTTTCGCCCGCCATCAGCTTGCCGCTTTCGTCGTAGCGGTAGGGCGCGTGGTCCGAGGACACCGCGACGAAGGTCCCCGACTGGACGTGGCGCCAGAGGACCTCCTGCGTGGCAGTGTCGCGCACCGGTGGGCTGCACATGAACTTGGCCCCCTCCATCCCCGGACGGTCCAGATCGTCGCGGGTCAGGAACAGGTATTGCGGGCAGGTCTCGGCAAAGACCTTGGCGCCCTCGTGCCGGGCGCGGCGCACGATCTCGGCCCCCTCGGGCGTCGAGACATGGACGATGAAAAGCGCGGCATCGACCAGCCGGGCAAGGCTGATCGCGCGGTTGATCGCCTCGGCCTCGGCCAGCGCGGGGTGCGAGATGGCGTGATAGCGCGGCGCCGTGTGCCCGCCTTCCAGAAGGCGCGCCGACATCCACTTGATCATGTCGTTGTTCTCGGCATGGACCATGGTGATCGCGCCGTGGGCACGGGCCAAGCTGAGGATGTCGAGGAACTGGCCGTCGCCGATCTTCATCAGGTCGTAGGTCATGAAGACCTTGAACGAGGTGACGCCGCGTTCGAACGCCACCGGAAGCTCGGCCACGACCGCCTCGGTCGGGTCCGAGACGATCAGGTGGTAGGAATAGTCGATCACCGACTTCGCGCCCGCCCGGCTGTCGTAGAGGTCGAGCGTTTCCTTGATCCCCATGCCGCGCTGCTGGGCGGCGAAGGGGACGAAGCTGCTGTTGCCCCCGAAAGCGGCCGAGACGGAGCCGGTATAATAATCGTCCGCCGTCATGATGCCGGAGGAGGATTCCTGCGCGATGTGGCAATGCGTCTCCACCCCGCCGGGCAGGACGAGGCGCCCGGTCGCGTCGATCTCGTCCTCGGCCCTGGGAAGGCCCTCCGCGATGGCGGCAATACGGCCCCCGCGGATGCCGATGTCGGCGGTGTAATCGTCGGTCGCGGTGACGATGCGCCCGCCGCGGATCACCAGATCGTAGCTGTCCATGTGTCGCGCTCCCTCTGTCGTTGTGGAGTGTCGTTGCGGGCGGCTCAGCCCTCGAAGGCGGCCCTTGCCTCGGGCAGGTCCCAGATACGGCCGATCGCCGCGGCACCGGCGCGGGTGATCTCCGCCTCGCAGGCCCCGATGTAGCGGCCGCCGGCGATCCGGGTTTCGCCGTCCACGATGACCTCGTCCACATTGGCGCGGTTGGCAAGGGCGATCAGCGTGCGCTCGGGGTCGTGGAAGGGTTGCAGATGCGGATGGCCCATGTCGATCACCGACAGATCGGCGCGCATCCCCGGCGCGATGGCGCCCAGATCGGGGCGTTTGATCGCCGCCGCCGCGCGATGCGTCACCGCGTCGATCAGCGCGGCGGAGCCCGCCACATCGGCACGGCCCGCCGTGATCTTCGAGATCATCGAAGCGGCGTTCAGCTCTCCCAACAGGTCCATGTTGTAGCCGTCGGTGCCCACGAGGGTGTTGAGGCCCGCCGCCTCGAACCGGCCGAAGGCCGCGGTCATCCCACCGCGGGCAAAGACGCGCGGACAGTTCAGCACGGTCGTGCCGCGCGCCGCCATCAGCTTCAGGTCGTCGTCGGAACTGGCGATGCAATGCGCGGCCAGCAGATCGTCGGACAGAAGCCCCAGCCAGTCGAGGTATTCCGCCGGGCTGCGGCCATCGTGGCGGGCACGGATCACGTCGACCTCGCGCTGACTCTGGGCCAGGTGTGTGGTGATTGGCACGCCCAGCTCGCGCGCCCGGGCGGCACAGGCACGCAAGAGGTCCGGGCTGCAGGTGTCGGTGGCGTGCGGGCTCATCGCAAGCCGGATCCGGTCGTTGGCGGCCCCTTCCCACTTGGCATGCAGCGTGTTCCAAGTGGCCAGGTCGGCTGCGTCGTCCGAGCCCTGATAGGTCACCGTGCCGTCCGCGCCCGCCTTGGCGTCGGCGGTCGAGAAGAGGTAGGGCGCGCCGTAGAACCGCAGGCCCATCTCGGCGGCGGCATCGAACATCTCGGGCAGGCCGTTGCGGAACGGCTCCATCACCGTGGTCGCCCCGCCCTTCAGAAGTTGCAGGATGCCCAGCCGGGCGATCGCCATGCGCTCCTCGGCGCTCAGGATCTCCAGCCCGCTCCGGGTCAGCGGCAGAAGCACGGTGTAGACGATGCTCTGGTTGTTCTTGCGGCCGTTTCCGTCCTCGGTATGGCTGCGGGCGACGGCCTCGGAAAAGCAGTGGTTGTGCAGGTTCATCAGCCCCGGCAGGACGAAGCGCCCGGGCTGGTCGGAAACCTCGTCGGCCTCGGGCCGGGTGGCGGTCACGGCGGCGATGCGGTCGCCTTCGATCAGCACCCAGCGGTCGCGTTCGATCCGCCGGACGCCGCCCTGGCGGGTCAGCACGTGAGAGCCGAAAATCGCGCGTGTCGTCATCGTCGTCTTCCTTCTGTCCGTCCCGCCCGCGCGAGGAAAACCCCGAGGCGGGACGGAGATCGCGGGGGTTACTGCCCCTGGTTGATGGTGGCCTTGGCGACCGCGCTGGTCGCGGGCAGGCCGTGGTTGGCCAGCAGCTTGGCATAGCTGCCGTCGTCGATCATCGCCTGCAGCGCGGTCTTCAGCGACTGGGCCAGCTTGGTGTCGTCCTTGCCCAGACCGATGCCCATCACCGTGTTGTCGAAGGGCGCGCCGACGGTCGCGAACTGACCCTTGGCCTGCGACCGGATGTAGGGGATGGTCAGGCTGTCCTGCGCCATCGCGTCCACCCGCCCCTCGGTCACGTCGCGCCGCGCGTCGATCGAGTTCTCGGCGCCGAAGACCTTGATCGCGGGCTTGCCCGCAGCCTCGCAATGCGCCTTGCTCCACTCCGCGATCTGGTTCGGCGCGTTGGTGCCACGGCTGGCCGCGACCGTCTTGCCGCAAAGATCGGTCATCACCTTGTACTGGCCCGCCTGCTTGGCGCTGACCATGAACTGGGTGCCCGATTGCAGGTAATCGACGAAGCTGATCACTTCGCGCCGCTTGGCGGTGTCGTTCATGCCGTTGAGGAACAGGTCGATCCGCCCGGTCTGCACCGAGGTCACGAATTGCGAAAAGCTGGTTTCCTGCAGCTTGAACGTCACCCCCATGCGCTTGGCCAGCGCCGCCTCGAGCGCGACGTCGAACCCGCCCAGCTTGCCGGTTGCCGGATCCTTGACGTCAAGCGGCGGGTACGAGGGGTAGATGCCCACGGTCAGGGTCGTGGGGGCGGCGTGAACCTGCGCCGCGGCGGCAATGGCAAGCGTGGCCACGAGGGCTGAGGATCTGAACATGAGGGGGTGTCTCCGTGTTGGGCAAATGGGGGCGGCAGTCAGGCTGCCGCTTCGTGTTTCAGGAAATTGGCCGCGATCTCTTCGCCGGTGGCGATCCACAGATCGGGGCAGGATTGCGCATAGATCAGGAATTCGCGCAGCAGGCGCAGGCGCATCGGACGGCCCGAACATTGCGGGTGGAGTACCGTCGTGACCATGCCGCCCCAGTCGCGGGTCTCGTCCAGCTCGTCCTTCCAGATCGACAGGACATGCTCCTTCGGAAAGATCGACCGCGGGCTGAAGCGGGCAGACAGGCCCAGCATCCAGTCGTCGTAGCTGGCCGTCACCGGCAGCTCGATCGGCCCTGGGTGGCCGTTCTCAAGCCGGTGGCGATAGGGGCGCACGTCGTCGCGGAAGGACGAGGTATAGACGATCCCCCGCTCGGTCAGCAGCTGCCGCAGCTCGGGGCAGAACTCGCCCGAGGGTGCGCGATAGCCCTTGGGCACCACTCCCAGCACGCGTTTCAGCGCCTCAAGGCCCATGTCGACCTCTTCCACCAGCCGGGTCGAACCGGGATCGGGCAGCAGGTGGTGATAGCCGTGGTGACCGACCTCGTGGCCTGCGGCCAGGATCGCCTCGCACATCGCGGGATGGGCGTCGAGCGTCCAGCCGGTGATGAAGAACGTGGCCTTCAGCCCGAGCTGGTCCAGAAGCTCCAGCAGCTTCGGCGTGCCCACCCGGGCCTCGAACCCGCCAAAGCTCATGGTCACCAGGCGGTTGAAATTCTCGGGGTCCTTGGCCGTCCAGGCGGATTCCGCATCGACGTCGAACGACAGGAACATCGCTGCGCCATGGTCACCGGGCCAGGGGTAGTCAGGCGCCGGCGCCGCAAGGTTGGCCGCGCGGCGCGGCAGGTCGTCCAGGGACTCAATCTTCGCCATTGATATGTGCCTTCTTCACGCCGCTCTCAGTGAGGTGCCATTTGTCCAGAAGCTTGCCGTAGCTGCCATCGGCGATCAGCGCATCCAGCGCGCCGGCCACCGCCTTCTGAAACCCGGTCTCCTCCATCGGCAGGGCAAGGCCCGTGTACTGGTAGGAGATCGGCTTGCCGATCGGGTGGAAGGTGCCGGGCGTCTGCTGCATCACGTAGGGCAGCGTCTCGTTGCCCTGCACGGCCACGTCGATGCGGTGCTGTTTCAGCTGGTTGCGCGCATCGGCCGAGCCCTCGGTCCCGACAAAGGTGACCGGGTTACCGGCGCAATGCCCATCGCTCCACGCCGCGATTTCCTTGGGATAGGAGGTGCGGCGGCTGGCGCCCACCTTCTTGCCGCAGACGGCCGAGACGTCGGGGTATTGCGCGGCATCCTCGGCCCGGACAAAGAACTGCGGGCCGCTTTTCAGATAGTCGATGAAGGTCGCGGTATCATGGCGGGTGGGCAGATCGCTCATCCCCGACATGATGCCGTCGATCCGCCCGGTCTTGAGGGCCGACAGCATCTCGCTGAACGAGGTTTCCTCCCACTTCACCTTGACGCCCAGCTTTCCGGCGATCGCCGACGCAAGGTCGACATCGAACCCTTCAAGCGCGTTGGTCGCGGGGTCGCGGAACTCCATCGGCGGATAGTTCGGCGCGATGGCAAGGCGCAGCGTGCCGCTGTCGGCAACCGCCTTGGGCAGATCCGCGGCGAGGCTGGCACCGGCGCCAAGCATGACGACGGCAAGACCGGCCGCCAGAGAGGTGGAGAGACGAGTGGAGAGAAGGCGTTTCTTCATGGAAGTCTCCTGTGAATTGGCATCCTTGGGGGCGGCCCGGCCGCAGAAAACCGGATTTTGAAGGCCGGGCCGCGCGATCACTTCAGCACCTTGGACAGGAAGGTGCGGGTGCGTTCCTCCTTGGGCGCGGCCAGAACCTCCCGGGGCGCGCCGGCCTCGACGATGCGGCCGGCATCCATGTAGACCACGGTGTCGGCCACCTCGCGCGCAAAGCCCAGCTCATGCGTGACGACCATCATCGTCATGCCGGTCTCGGCCAGCCCGCGCATTACCGCCAGAACCTCGCCCACCAGCTCGGGGTCGAGCGCCGAGGTGGGTTCGTCGAACAGCATCAGCTTGGGGCGCATGGCCAGCGCGCGGGCGATTGCCACGCGCTGCTGCTGGCCGCCCGACAGCTCGGACGGGTAGTTGCCCGCCTTGTCGGCCAGCCCCACCCGCTCCAAGAGGGCCATCGCTTCGGCGCGGACCTCGCGCCCGGGGCGGCGCTGCACCTGGACCGGCCCCTCGACGATGTTCTGAAGCGCGGTCATGTGCGGGAACAGGTTGAAGCGCTGGAACACCATGCCGGTGGCCAGCCGCTGGCGCGACACCGCGCGCTCGGTCAGGCGGTGCAGGCGATCGCCGCGCTTGGCCTTGCCCAGCAATTCCCCGTCCAGCCAGATCGCGCCGGAATCGATGGTGTTGAGCTGGTTGACGCAGCGCAGCAGCGTGGTCTTGCCCGACCCAGAGGCTCCGATCAGGCAGGTGACCTCGCCCGGCATGACATCCATCGACACGCCGTCGAGGGCCTGGAACGTGCCGAAGGTCTTGGCGACGTTGCGGATTGCGACCATCGGGCGGGTCATGCGCCGGGCCTCGCCGTGCCGCGCGAAAAGTGCCGTTCAAGCAGCATCTGGAACGGCGTCAGGATCGACACGACCAGAAGGTACCAGAACCCCGCGACGATCAGCAGTTCGATCACCCGCGAGTTCGCGTAATAGATGTTTTCGGCGTTGTGCAGCACCTCGGGGTACTGGATCACGCTGGCGAGCGAGGTCATCTTGATCATCCCGATGAATTCATTGCCCAGCGGCGGAAGGACCACCTTCATCGCCTGCGGCAGCACGATCCGGCGCAGCGCGTGCAGGCGGCTCATGCCGATGGCGCGGGCGGCGTCATGCTGGCCCGCATCGACCGAGATGATGCCGGCGCGGATCACCTCGGAGGTATAGGCCCCCTGGTTCAGCCCCAGCCCCAGCAGCGCCGAGACGAAGGGGGTCATGATGACCACGGCCTTGCCGGTCCAGATCCCCGGAATGCCCATGACCGGGAACACCAGCGCGATGTTGAACCACAGAAGCAGCTGCAGGATCAGCGGCGTGCCGCGGAACAGCCAGGCATAGCCCGCGGCGACCGAGATCAGCACCGGGTTCGACGACAGGCGCATGATCGCCACGACGATGCCCAGCACGATCCCCACCGCCATCGCCAGCACCGCCATGAGGACGGTGTTCCAGATTCCCGACAGGATCACCGGAACGGTCAGAAAATGCGCGACGACATCCCAGGCGATCTGCCCCTTCGCGAAGGCCCGCACCAGATAGGCAAGGGCAATCACGATCAGCACCGCGGCAAGCCAGCGCCCCCAATGGAGGCGCCGGGCCACCGGCAGTCCGGCCAGGTCGGAAAAGCCTGGCTCCAACCTGCCCGGTTCCGAATGGCCGGGCCCGCTCATTGCGTCGCCGCGTTCAGCATGGGCTTGGCGACGGCGCTGTCCTGAAGACCGTACTTGGTCAGGATCTTGCCGTAGGTGCCGTCCTTGATCAGACCGTCAAGCGCCTCGGTCACGACCTCGCGCAGCTGGGTCGATTTCTTCGGGAAGGCGATGCCGTAATAGCCGATGGAAAACGCCTTGCCGATGCCGCGGAAGGTATCCGGGGTCTGCTGCATGACGTAGGGCACGGTGGTGCTGCCCTGCACCACGGCGTCGACACGGCCCTGCTGCATCGCCTGGCGGGCGTAGATGCTGTTCTCGGCCGGGACGTATTCGATCGCGGGCTTGCCCTTGGCTTCGCAGTTCGCCTTGCTCCACGCCGCGATCTCGGCCGGGTAGGAGGTGCTGCGCGTCGTGCTCACCTTCTTGCCACACAGCTCCTCGGGCGACTTGATGTCGCTCTTGGCCATGACCATGAACTGCGGCCCGCTTTCGAGGTAATCGACGAAATCCAGCGTCTTGCGGCGCGACTCCCGGTCCGAGAAGCCCGAGATCACGAAATCCGACCGCCCGGTGTCGAGCGAGGGGATCAGCTGGGCAAAGGCGGTGTTCGTCCACTCGATCTTCAGGCCCAGCTTGTCGGCGATCGCGTTGGCGAGGTCGATGTCGAGGCCCTTGAGCTTGTTGGTGTCGGGATCGACGTATTCGAACGGCGCGTAGGTGCCGTTCACCGTCAGGTGCAGGGTCTTGCTGCTGGCGATATCCGCCGGCAGGTCGGCGGCCTGCGCGGCGCCGGCAATGAGCCCGAGAAAGGCCGTGGTGAGAAGTGCGGTTTTCATTCTTCCATTTCCCTGTTGTCGGTTTCTTGGTTTCGGTTCCGTGAGTGGGGTCTTGTGGTCAATCCGGCTCCACCACGCCGGCACGTTCGGTCATGGCGCGGTAATGTTCGGGTCGGCGGTGCGCGCCAAGGTCGAACATCTTGCCCTTGCCCTGACGGCAGAGGTCGAGATCGCAATCGGCGATGATCACCTCGTCGTCTCTGGTCGTGGCCTCGGCGACGATCAACCCGTTCGGATCGACGATGCAGGACCCGCCGATCAGGCCCGACCCGTCCTCGTCGCCCGCCTTGGCGACGGCCACGGCCCAGGTCGCGTTCATGTAGGCGTTGGCCTGCGCCACCAGCTTGGAATGGAAGGTGCGCAGCCCCTCGTCCTCGGTGTTGCCGCCGTTCGGATCGTAGGCGGCCGAGTTGTAGCCGACGCAGACCAGCTCCACCCCCTGCAGCCCCAGCATGCGCCAGGATTCGGGCCAGCGCCGATCGTTGCAGATCATCATGCCCAGGATCGCGCCCTGCCATTCCGGCCCCGCGCGGAACGCCGGAAAGCCGAGGTCGCCATATTCGAAATAGCGTTTCTCAAGCTGCTGGAACCGCTGGCCGGGCTTCGGCTCGACCGAGCCGGGCAGGTGCACCTTGCGGTAGCGGCCCAGGACCGAACCGTCCGGCGCCACGATCATCGAACAGTTGAACCGCTTCCCCTCGGGCGATTTCTCGGCGTAGCCCACGTAGAAGCCCACCCCAAGCTCACGCGCGCGGTCGAAGAGCGGCTGCACCTGGGCGTTGGGCATGCCGTCCTCGAAATAGCCGTCCAGCTCCTCCTCGGTCAGCAGCCAGCGCGGGAAGAAGGTGGTAAAGGCCAGCTCGGGAAACACCACAAGCGTGGCCCCGTCCGCCGCGGCGGCCTCGAGAAGGGCGATCATCCGGTCCAGCGTCTGGCGCCGCGTGTCGGCTTTTTGGGTGGGGCCCATCTGGGCGCCGGCAAGGCGGAGAAGCCGTGTCATGTCAGGTATGCGTTCCTTGTTGTCGTTGCGCCGTCCCGCTCAGGGAGCGACGGTCCAGCTGTCGGGGTGCTGCGCGGCGGTGAAGCGCTGGCCGAGGCCACGTTCGGCGATCCGTTCGAGGCTGGCCTCGAACAGCGCGCGCTGCACCGGCACCGTGTCGGGGATGAGGGCCACGCGGCGGAGCGCCTCGCGCCGGTCGCCATAGGCCTCGTGCAGGGCGCGCAGATCGGCGACGGCGCAGGCGGCCGAGATGTCGACCCGCAGGTCGCAGGCGTCGATGCCGTGATCGCCGGTGACGCGCAGCGCGGCCGACCGCAGCGGGCCCAGGATCTCGCCGCCCGCGTCGCGCCCGGCCTCGAGCGCGCGCATCAGGCGTTCGGCCAGCGGCTGACCCGCAGCGGCGGCGAACCCGGTGGCCATCGCGGCGGGCACCTCTTCATTGGCAAGGATATTGCCGAGGGCGAGGCAGTCGGGCGCCGTCGCATGGGCATAGATCGAATACATCCGCCGGCCGTGGAACGCCGCCGCCCGGCCCGCGCCGTCCAGCGCGCCCAGTTGGCGCCACTCGATCTCGGGGCTGGCGCGCGACACCTCGGTGATCGCGGCCTCCGCGGTCATGCCCTGGGTCAGCAGCGAGATCCCGAGGTCACCCAGCCGGCTGTCGGTGCGGTGCTGCGACAGGAAGGCGCCGCGCCCATGCGCCAGCCGCACGCAGCGCCCCCCGACGGCAAGGTCGGAGGTGGTGATCGCCGCCCCGAAGGCGCCGGTCTCGGCGCATCTCGCGATGATCGAAAAGGTCATGTCTTTGCCGCCCCGTGCTGGTCCTGACACCCAGCCAACCACGGCACGACGACATTTCTAAATTACAAATCAGCGTTAGTGAATAACGTCAACTTATACATTCGCGTCGAACTCGGCGCTGTGCTGGGCGACGAACTCGGTAAAGAAGGTCTGGAATTTCAGCGCGATGTTCGTCGTCGGGAAGAGGTTCGAGGTGACGGCATGCACGGTGATCGGCAGCTTCGGTTCGGTCGGCCGGATCGCGATGTCGGCGCGGGCCCGCCCGATCAGCGCGAAATTGTCGACCAGCGCCACGCCAAGGCCCGCCGCCGCCATCTCCAGCGCCGTGGAGGTATGGCGCACCTCGAAGAAATAGCGCCGCTCCAGCCCCGCATCCGAGAACACCCGGTCGACCGTCTGCCCCAGCGGCGTGCCCGGCGCATAGGAGATGTGGCGCACGTGGTTGAGGTCGGTCACCCGGACCCGCGGCGACAGCGTCACCTCGTGATCCACGGGCGAGACGCACATCAGCCGCCCCTCGGCCACGGGCCGCACCGTCAGCGCCGGATGCCGGGGCCGGGTGATCGACAGACCCAGCTCAGCCTGACCCGAGATCAGCCGGGCAACGATTTCGTCGACCGACCCCAGTTCCACCGACACTTTCAGCTTGGGCCGGTCGCGCAGGAATTCGGCCAGCACGCGGGGCAGGATGCCGTAGCCGATCGACGGCGTGGCCACCAGGTTCAGCCGCCCTATGGTGCCCCCGCGCAGCTCGCGGATCACCGCGTCGACGCGCTTGTGCTGGACAAAGAGGTGCTGCGCCTCCTGCGCGATGTGCAGGGCCTCCTGCGTCGGCTCCAGCCGCCCCCGCTCGCGCACGAAAAGCGGAAAGCCGATCAGGGTTTCCATGTGGCGGATCATGTTGCTGACGGCGGGCTGGCTGACGGTCAGCACCTCTGCCGCGCCGGCGGTGGTGCCGACCTCGATCACCGTGCAGAGCACCTCGAGTTGGCGCGCGCTGATCATGCCGGTCAATCCAATCTTATTTCGTCGTTCGCCGTGGAATACAATTTTATTCCCACCGTTGGCGAGCTGTTCCATCCGGGCATCCGGTGGACCGGGCCAATGATGAATCCGTCCGGTTCTGAAGTCCAGATTTTGCAGGTGTCTTCTGGGGGCATAAGGGCCGCTGCGGGCCTTGAGCCTGCGGCCGGAGTGGCACGTGGCCATGAAACAGGCGTGTACCGGGCCGCTCATGATTGTCGTGGTCGCAGCACTTCATGGCGCCGCTTGATGGTGCGGTTCATCCGCTCGACCCGGCCGTTGGTCGAGGGGTGGGTGATCGGGCTTCGCCAGCCGGGGCAGTGGTGTCCTTGAGGGTGTACGGGTCACCTGCAACACCGGCATTGCAGATGTTCGCGCGTACCCTTTGCCCCATGGCGTCGCGATTGCTCCCGCCTGAACGCGTCTTTCCAAGATGCGCCCGTCGAAATTTCCACGTCGGCGGCGTCAGGGCGGGCGGCCTCGGGAACAGACGTGGGGACGCCAGTGAAGGCGGCCCCGCGCCCATCGGCCAGATGGGAGGCGCTCAGCTGTTGTCCTTCCAGATCTTCAACGCGCTGACCTTGGCCCCGCCATTGAGCCCTGCGCTGTCAAAGACATAGACCCGGGGTTTGCCGGTTTCCGCGTTCGCGGTGGCGTTGGCCCGGACCACGGTGATCCCCGCCCCCGCGCCGACGTGCCATTCGCCGCCCTGGCGAATTTTGCTGACGGACTTCTTGGTCGGGAAGACATAGACTTGGCTGGCCTGCTTCGCGCCGAGCTGGAACCCGACGGAGGCCTTGCCGACGTCGTAGTAGCCCTGGATCTTCCCGTTCTCGATCAGCGCGCCCGCGCCGCCGCTGCCGCCGATGCCAAGGTCGACGGTCGTCACGTCGGGGAACACCAGCACGGCGGCCGAATTGCTGGCCACGGACTTGCAGGAAGTGTCGAGCGTCGCGCAATGCTGCAGCGCGCTCTCCACCCGCGCGTCAAGCTTGGGACGCGCCTTGAGACCCTGCGCGTGGGTCATCGCGAGCGCCGGCGAGGCGCCGAGCGCGAGCACGCCCATCAGTGTGGCTGCGGCACCGGCGGTGAGGGGGCGGATACGGGTCGTCATAAGCTATCTCCTTGTGAACGGACACAAAAAGAACGCCCCGCTACGCTTGGCGTTCCTGATCGGATCAGTCACACAAACGCACGAGGTCGTGCGGCGGCGGCCCCGAAGCCCCGGTCCGGCCAGGCTTGCCGGCGGGGCCGCGCGCGCAACAGGCGGGTATGCTCCTATCGGCGCCCTCTGGCGACCAAGCCCTGCGCCGAAACGATCACGCGAAGGGGAAAGCGGAGAACCGGCCATTTCCGGAACTGTCCCGAACAGGGAACGTTTTCAAAGCGTGGCCTGACCCACGGAGACCCCTCATGGACGACGTTTTCACCGGCACCCGGAAGAAAGCCCGCGACTTCTCCGACAAGAAGACGCACGATTTCGAATCTGAATTGGAAACGCTGCGCAGCGATCTGAGCGGCGTGATCGACATGGTATCGCGACTTGGCCGCGACGAGGGGCACTTCGGCGCGCGGGCGGGCGAGGTGCTGGACGAGGCCATCCGCGCCGGAAGGAAAGCCAGAGATTCGGCCCGTACGGAGGCACGGGGGGTCGAGGCGCGGCTGCTTTCGGAGATTGAGGCGCACCCGTGGCGGGCGGTCGGGGTCGCGGCGCTTGGCGGGATCGCACTCGGCTGGTTCATCGGTCGGAAATAGGCGATGCGGAAGCTCTTCTTTCTCCTGTTCGCAACGATCGGCGAGGAACTCGCGGGAACCAGGCGAAGAATCGTCGTCGAGGGCCTCCTGACGGCCCTGCTCGGCGTGTTCCTTGTTTGCGCGTCGGGGTTCGGTCTGGCGTTGCTGGCAATCGCCGCGATCAAGGCCTTTGGTACGATGGTGGCGCTTGGCCTGTTTGTCGCCGGCTTCCTCATGCTGGCCCTGTTCGCGCTTGGCGGCCTCTGGCTTGCACGGCGGCGGGCGCGCAGGCGGGCGCTCCTGTTGCGTATGCAGCGGCAGGAAGTGATCCGATACGCCGAGCTGCATGCGATCGGCGTCGCGGCAGAGGCGGCCGGCTTTGTCAGAGGCTTCGCCGCGACGCTCGCGCGCGGGGGACGCCGGATCTGAGCGCGGTCGCCAGCGTCAGGGCGACAGGCGCGGCCGCCCCTTCGCCTCGCTCTTCGGGGCCGCGGGGCTTCAGGGGCGTGCCTAGCTCGGCACGATCGGGACCGGCTTCGATGAAGGCACGATGGAACGCCTCGCAGGCCCTCGCCCGCATGACCACGCCGGGAAAGGCGCCTGAGGGCAAGGCCCGGGTAGCGCCGAAAGTGGTGGCAGAGGTACGATACGCCGAGATGACCGTGCAGGCTGACTGCGCCAAGCGGGCTTCCTTGGCCTGACCAACGACAAGCCGGCGCACAGTTTGCAGATCAGGGGGGGACCGGATGGCCGATGGGAACGTGACGATCGCGGGGATCCGGATCAGCCACCCCGACCGGGAGGTCTATCCCGACACCGGCATCCGCAAGCGCGATGTCGCGACCTATTGCAAAAGGATGGCCGGGCCGATCCTGGAAACCGCGGCGAACCGCCCGCTCTCGCTCGTCCGCCTGCCCGAGGGGATGGAGGGCCAGCGGTTCTTTCAGAAGCACGCGGGCGCGGGGTTCCCCGAAGTCATCCGGCGGATGGAGATCGAGGAGAGCGACGGGGAGACCGCGGACTACATGTACGTGACCGACGCCGCGGGCCTCGTCGGCGCGGTGCAGATGGGAACGCTGGAATTCCACATCTGGGGCGCGCGGCGCGACCGTCTGGACCGTCCCGAACGGATGATCTTCGACCTCGACCCCGGCGAGGGGCTGGATTTCGCCGAAGTCACCTCTGCCGCCCGCGACCTGCGCGACCTGCTCGCGGATCTCGGCCTTGGCGCGTGGCCGCTGGTGACCGGCGGCAAGGGCGTGCATGTCGTCGTTCCCCTGCGGCGGACCGTGGGCTGGGACGCGGTCACCCTTTACGCCCGCGTCCTCTCGAAGCATCTGGCCGACACGCAACCCGGGCGGTTCACGGCGACCATGTCCAAGGCGCACCGTGCGGGGCGCATCTTCATCGACTGGCTGCGCAACGAGCGCGGCGCCACTGCGATCGCGCCCTTTTCCCCCCGGGCGCGGCCCGGGGCGCCGGTGGCCGTTCCCGTGGGCTGGGACGAGCTTGCCACGCTGTCCGCGGCGAATGTCTTCGGCCTTGCGAAGGCGGAGGAGCGTGGCTGGAACGACGTCGCGATCCCGAAACCGCAATCGCTTGCGCAGAAGCACATCGACGCGCTCGACGCCCTGGTTGCGGCGGACAAGCCCTGAACGCGCCTGTCGGACCGGGCCGGGTCCTGCCCCTGTGCGGCCCCACGCCCGACCTCAGCCAACGGGGGCAGACCATCCCCGCATGACCGGACGCCCGCTTCCGGCTTTCAAGGGCACCGTCGAAAGCGCCTCGAGGAATTGCGACGTCCATGTCGAAATGCGCGTGCGCTCCACCACGGCAAGGCAGGATTCGTTGCGGCGGATCCGCTCTGCCAGAGGCATCTTCAACGCGGTGTCGATGGCGCGGGCGCAATCGTCGATGTTGTAGGGATTGACCAGCAGGGCATCCTGCATCTCCTCCGCCACCCCGGCCAGCCGCGACAGCACCAGGACGCCCGGATCCGCCCGATCCTGCGCCGCCACGTATTCCTTGGCCACAAGGTTCATCCCGTCGGCCAGAGAGGTCACCAGCCCCACGCGCGCCATCCGGAACAGGGGCGCCAACTGCTCTCGCGGGACAGGGCGGTGAATATAGCGGATGGGTGTCCAGTCCAGCTCGGCATGCTTTCCGTTCACCATGCCCGAAATCTCCTCGAGCTCGGCGCGGATCTGGCGATAGGCCTCCACCTGCTCCCGCGTCGGCGGGGCGATCTGCAGGAGCGTCGGCCGGCGATCGCCCGCGTAAGTGTCGAGATAGGCCTCGAAGGCGCGGAAACGGTTTGGCAGGCCCTTTGTATAGTCGAGACGGTCGACACCGATGATCAGATCCTCGGGCTCGGACCGTCCGAACGGGTTCTTCGCCTTCCGCTCTGCCAGGGCACGGAACGCCTCGACCTCGATGCCGATCGGAAAGGAGCGGACCGAGACCACGCCACCGTCGAACTTGACCGCGCCGTTGTGCAGAAACTCGGCCCGCGGATCGGCACGGAACATCTCGAGGCAGCGCGCGGTGTCGGCCTGGGTCTGAAGGCCGACCAAGGTATAAGCCGCCAGCCATGCGGCGAAGGCATCCGGGTCGGGAAGCACGGACAGATCGCCCTGCGCGGGAAAGGGAATGTGAAGGAAGAAACCGATCCGGTTGGTCACGCCCAGGGCGCGCAGTTCCTGCGCCAGCGGGAGCAGGTGGTAATCATGCATCCAGATCGTGTCACCCGGCTCGACGATCTTCGCGATCATCGCGGCCCGGCGCGCATTCAGCCGCAGGTAGCCCTCGGCATAGGTCGACCCCAGCTCGATCAGGTCGGCACGGCGATGAAACAGCGGCCAGAGCACAGAATTGGAAAAGCCGAGGTAGTAATCGCGGTACTCGGCCTCGCTCAGCCGGAACGCCAGACGGCGGTAGGCTCCGTGGCCGATCTCGAAGAGGTCGCGCTCTTCGCCCGCGTCGGGGTGAGAGCCGACCCAGACTCCGCCGCGGTCGGACAGGGCCTCGTGCAGCGCGACCACCAGCCCGCCCGAAGACGGCTCCTCGGTCGGGATGCGGTTCGAGACGACGATCAATCTGCCGGACATGTGGCCTACCTCTTGACGGCCCAATCGCCCCGCTTCCGGCCACACGGTCGGGAACGGTCGCCGTCGGGCGACTGTTGAGCGCTTTCCAGGGCACGGGCGACGCGGGATGCGCGCCTTCCAAGCCCTGCGGCGCAGGATGTTCAGATTGTTCGTTCCGCCCATTTGCGGAACATCAGATCAACTTTCGAAGAACCTGGGAGTTCCGGGTTCGTGCAAAACTAATCTAAAATCAAGTTGATTGATCTCATGTCGCACTTTCCATTGATCCCGTGTCTTCGTGAACAGAAGGCATCCGATCGCCGCACGATGGCCCTCGCGATCTGTTAGGATGCTCCCGTCATGACGGCTCGGGGGCGCGATGAGCAGGTTACTCAAGAATTTCCGCGTCAGCGTGAAGGACAACACGTCAGCCTACGGATACTCGATCGCCATAACGGGGATCACGTCGATGATGACGGCGACGGGCGGCAAGGCCACCCCGGCGGATCTGTTCGCCGGCGCGGCGGGCGCGGTCTGCGCTTACATACTCGTCGAACTCGCGGCGCTTCTGCTGCGCCGGCAATCGCCGCGGGACGACGGGGAAAGGACGCGGCTTCTCGCGCGCATGCTCAACCTCGTCTCCGTGGGGGCGGCCCTTGCGGTGGCCTATCTGATCGGGCGGCTCATGTCGGGCTGGTCGGCGTGGTTGACTGCGGGCTTCGTCGGCACGGCCGCATTCGTCCTCCTCGAAGGGATCGAGCTCTACATCGCCGACGAGGTCACCTCGTCCGAAGACGGAGACTAGCCACAGACACCCCCCGGGCCGCAGGCGGGCACTACAGGTCGTGGTAAAGATAGGCCGGGTCGAACGCGCCCGTTTCGTGAAGGCGCGCCTTGTCCAGAACCGCGACCTGCCCGCGCGAGATTTCCAGAATCCCCTCCTCGCGCAGCTTCCGGACCACGCGATTCATGTGGATCGGCGTCGTCCCGCAGGCGTCGGCCAGCTCGGCCTGGGTGAACGGAAAGGCAAAGCTTTCCTGCTGGGTGATCCCCACGGCCTGAAGGCGCGCAAGGACCTCCGCGATGAGATGCGAGAGGCAGCCGTCGGCCGACAGCGTTTCCAGCTTGAGAATCCATTCGCGGTGGATCGCCGCGTCGAGAAGCGACGCGAACCAGAGCATGCGCGAAAGTTTCGGTTCCCGCGCCAGGATGGCGTCCAGGTCGGAATGCGCCATGTACCCGACCTTGGCCACGCCGAAGGTCACGAGGTCATGGTCGATCCGCCGCAGGGCATAGCCATGAAGATCCACGAAGTCTCCGGGCACATGCAACGACACGATGTGGCGGCTGCCGTTGCGCGAGATCACGCGCGCGGCGAACCCCTCGATGAGGATCGTGCTCTGTTGCGCCATCTCGCCCCGCGACAGGATCACCTGCCCATGGCCAAGTTGCTGCACATCCCCGATCAGGTTCTCGAGGATGTCCTTTTCAGCTTCACTCAAAGCTGACCGCATCCGTCCCTTCAGAAAGCGGAAGGTCTTAGGGTGGCGCTCCGAGACCATGTTCTGTGCCATCTCCCAATATCGTGAAAATCGCGGTCATCGCGCGCGGAGATGGCCGAAGGCACCACAGGCTGTGCGTGCCGTTCTGTGCTTAACAAGTGTTAAGTTCACCCGGGTACAAGGGGGATAAGTGGTTCGGGAGAACCGAAAACGCTCGTAATTGACGCCAGACCTCATCTGAGGTTAGCTACATTAACGTCAGATTGCCTTTGCTGACATTGATTGTACCATCGTTCCCGTTGGGTTCCATGGGTCACTTTCACCCCAGAACGGCCTGCCGAGCCGACGGAACGACCCGAAATGTCCGATCTCTACAATGTGCTTTCGCACGCCCCCGAACATGGCGGATAGCGCCGCGTCGCGTGACCCTTCGCTCTACATCGTGGGTATTGGGGCG
>NZ_PHSN01000050.1 GCF_002871005.1 Acidimangrovimonas sediminis | reverse complement strand
CGCGATGGAAGAGAAGCTGCGCTTCGCCATCCGTGAAGGCGGCCGCACCGTCGGTGCCGGCGTCGTCTCGAAAATCCTGAAGTAATCGCGCCCGCTGGGCACGAGGGAAGGGCCGCCTCAGGGCGGCCCTTTTCGTTTGTCAGCCTTTTCGCTTTCGGAATTGTCTGCCGTCAATGAGGGGCCGGCGTCCCGGTCGTTGACTTTGCCGCATCGCAACGCGGCAAGGGAGAGGAACCATGGGCCGTAAGACATTCGCTTGGGTGGCGGTAGGGCTGGCCTTCGGGGTCGCGACGGCCGCGGTCGCCGAGGAAAAGGCGATGACCATCGGCGAGATGGAATATCGCAACAGCTGCGTGCAGTGCCATGGCCTCGGCGGCAAGGGGGATGGGCCCATGGCCATCGTCTTGAAATCCGGCGCGCCCGACCTGACCGGCCTGCAGAAGGCCAACGGCGGCGTCTTTCCGGTGAGTCACGTCTACAACATGATCAAGGGCGACGGCCTGAGCGGCGCCCACGGAACCTCGGAGATGCCGGCCTGGGGGCTGCGCTACCGGATCGCCGCGCCCGACATGGTGGGCCCCTACGGCACGCGGGAGGACGAAGACGCCTTCGTGCAGGCGCGGATCCTCGGGCTGATCGAATATATCTCGAGCCTGCAGGAGAAATAGGCGGCCGGCCCCGCCTTCGAGACCGGCCCCCGGGGTCAGGCCGCCTTGCGCTGATGGCGGCCCTCGCCGACTTCCTCGACGATCTTGGCGCAGAAGGCGTCGAGGTCGCCGGGATTGCGTGAGGTGACGATGCCCTGATCGGCGATCACCTCCGCGTCGGTCCAGTGGGCGCCGGCGTTCTCCACATCGGTCCGGATCGAGGGGTACGAGGTCATCTTGCGCCCCTTGGCGATGCCTGTCTCGACCAGCAACCAGGGCGCGTGGCAGATCGCGGCGATCACCTTGCCCTGCCGGTCGAACGCATGGATCAGGTCCAGCGCATCCTTCTCGACGCGCAGCAGGTCGGGGTTGATCTGCCCGCCGGGCAGGACGATCGCGTCGTAATCTTCGGCGCGGGCGTCGGCGATCTTCAGGTCCGCAGGCACCGAGGCGCCCCAGTCGGTATGGTCCCATCCGCGGATCGCCTTGCCGTCGAGCGAGGCGACATGCACGGTCGCACCCTGCTCCGAAAGCTCGCGGCGCGGCACGAGAAGCTCATCCTGCTCGAAACCGTTGGTTGCCATGATCAGGATCTTCGCTTGGGTGATGTCGGTCATCGGGATCTCCTTTCGCGATGGGGCGGCACCGGGTGCCGCCGTGATCGCAGAAGAAACGCGGGCCCCGGGGTCCGCGTTCCGATCCACGCGGACACGGCCGCGCGACCGGAAGGCGAGGAGACGGCGGGGCAGGGGGCGGCATGTGGGCTTGCTACGGGAAGGCGGAGAAGACGAATTCGGCGCTGGATCGCGGAAGTGGTGAAAAGGCGCTTGATTTCGGGAGGTGGCTGGCATAGCACCCGCGCAGGCCTAGGGGTATAGCTCAGTTGGTAGAGCATCGGTCTCCAAAACCGAGGGTCGCGGGTTCGAGTCCTGCTGCCCCTGCCATTGAAATCACGCGATAATCTGGATTTCGATGACCGGCCAGGACGCGCAGTTGGGCGTTCGGTTGGGATTTTCCGATTCAAATTCGAGCTTCCAGAGACTGGATTAGCGCTGCGCGGCCTTGCCGAGTGGGCCGCGCTGAGCTGTTGTCCTTTCCTTGGTAGCCGGGTGAGGTCCCATGATGCTGGCGATTTCCAAGACGAATGCCCGAGATCGCCCCGTTGGCCTGCAGCGTAGTCGAGGTGGTTCGCTGGTAATCCGCGCCGAGGATGGCCACGCCGTTCCAGCCGCCGAGGGCGAAGGGGATTTCGGCGTGGGCGTCGAGGGCGAGGGCGTGCTGCGAGAAGTCGCGCGCCAGCCACGTCAGGCGCGAGATCTGGTTGTCCGCGGTGGCGGTACTGCCGGCGTAGGAATAGAAGAAGTCGGCCGACTGGTAGGACTGGCGCAGGCTGAACTTCAGCCGTGTGCCGCCGGTAAGGCGATGCTCGACCGCGACCACGCCGTCGGTGACCCCGTTCTTCGTCATGTCGACGAAGCCGCCGCCATCGGCATAGGTGAGCACGAAGCGGCCGCGCAGCGTGCCTTCCTTGTTCAGCTTGCCGGCGTAGTCGAGCTCAACCCGGCCCTGGCCGTTCGAGTTCGCGCTGACGGTGGCCGATCCGCCGGGGGTGGTGCGGGTGGCCTGTTTCAGGCGCATGTTGATCGCCCCCGCCGGTGCTCCGGTCGCCGTGAACAGGCCCGACGGGCCCTTCAGCACCTCGACATGGTCCACGATCGACAGGTCGGGCTGGGTGCCGTAGATCGAAGAGACCGGCGCGGGCAAGCCGTCGAAATAGAGGTAGTCGAACTCGAACTCGCGCGAGAAGATCGACGAGCGCCCGATATCGTTGTTCAGGATCATCAGGCCGGGTGCGTCGTTCAGCGCGGTATAGCCGCCGTCCTTGATCTGCTGTGAGGTGATCACCACCGTCGATTGCGGCACTTCGCGCGGCGACATCGCCGCCTTCTCGCCGACCGAAATGCGGTCGGTGCGGTAGCTGTCGGTGCCCTCGGTCTCGTAGCTCGACCCCTCGACACGGATGTCGTCGAGCTTCAGCACCTCGCCGGAGGTGAGCCTGTCGTCGGCGCAGCGTCTGTTTCGCAGGGCCTACGGTGTTCCGGCGATGGCCCGTCTGCGCGGGCTGCGGCTGGACCGCACGCGCGACTCGCTGGCACGGGTCCAGAGCGTGGCAGAGGCGGCGCGGCTGGCAGGGTTCGCCTCGGCCGAGAGCTTCGCGACGGCCTTCCGGCGCCGCTTCGGCCTGCCGCCGTCACATCTGGCGCGCGATCCCGCACGCTGAGTCGGGGTCGCCGGGCAGGGGCAGGTCGGCGCGCGTCGAATCCTCTCAAGTCCTTCAGCGGACGGGAAATTCCGCCATGAAACCTTGGGGCCGCGACGTATGGCCGTGCCGTGACGTCAGGCGCGGTTTCCAGAGAATTCCGTCTTCGCGCCCCAAAGATGCCGGATTGGGCCGGAAAACTGCCGCAATGGACCTCTGTGCGACGGAACTTCCGCGATGACAGCAAGGCTGTTGAGCATGATTCTCCGTGGCCCTTCGTGGGCTGCGCTGATCGCGGCCGTCGTGACCGCGCTGATCGGTGCGGGGCTGAGCTATGGCCTGCGGCTGGAGGCGGATCCCTATCTCGACATGGCGCGGCGGCCGCTGCCGCCCGCCGTGGCGATCGACCGTTTCCATGCGCCCAACGGCCACCGCCCGACCGAGGCCGCCCTGCAGGTGACGGTGATGACCGATGCGCAGGTCACGCTTCCCGGTGCGGCGGGAGGCGGGCCGAACAGCTATTTCGTTCCCTTCACCGCCCCGCCCGGAGGGGCCGGCGAAGGCGAGGTGCTGGGTGGGATGATCCTGTCCAGGCAGGCGCGCGACGCCTTCGTCCAGTGGGCGGTGACCGGGAACGGGCCGGAGCTTGCGGTGCAGGGGGTCGCGATGACGGTGGGCGGGCTGGTGCGCCACCCCGCTGCCGCCAGCGCGGCGCTTGCCGAGATGCGGGCGCGCGGGTTGGCGGTGGCGCGCGACCCCGTCTTCCTTACCCCCTATGCCGGTCGGCGGGATCAGGTGCTGGCGGCGGAGGCGGCCCAGGTGCGCAGCAATCCTTTGCCGCGCGTGTTCTTCCTTCTGGCGGTCTGCCTGCTGCTGCTGGCGGTCAACCGGCTGGCGCAGGAGGTCAACGCGCGGCGCGACGACCCGGAGCCGCTATCGCTTGCCAAGACCCGCAACACCGCGTTCGAGCGGGTCTCGCAGATCGTCACCCGGCAAGACGGCGTCGGCGACCGCGCGGCTGAGGCGCGCGACGCAGCCGCCAACCCGGCCGCGCACGCCGCGCCCCCGGGGGCCGATCCGCACGGCGGCGCAGGGTCCGCAGGCTTCGGCCGGGTCGCGGGCCGCTGGGCCAGGTATGTGGCGCTGTGGCTTGCGACGGCGACGATCGGTTGGGCGATCGCCCGGGCCATGCCGCGGGTCGTGGGTGTGCAGGCGCTGGTGATCGGCTCGGTGGCGCTGCCGGCTGCCGTGGTGGCGATCGAACTGTTGGCGCGGCGGTTCGCGCGGAACTCCGCCGCCCGCGCGGCGGTCGCCGGGGGCGGGGAGGATCCGCCCAGCGGCGGGGGCAAGCGTCGGCGGCGCCGTGGTTTCCTGCGCTCCGACGATCCGTTCGCCCGGTTGCACAGAAGCGTCACTGCGGGAAAGGTGCAGACGGGCACTGGCCCCCGCCCTTGAAATCCTCCGGCGATCCGCGTATCTGCCGCCGGTACGCCACCCGGAGAGTTCCGGGCCGGGCGACAATGTCGAAGACAGGACGGACGAGATGGCGAAGGCGAACCCCCTCCAGTTCATGCAGCAGGTCCGCTCGGAAGTGGGCAAGGTGGCCTGGCCGTCGCGGCGCGAGGTCGGCCTGACCACGCTGATGGTCTTCGTCATGGCGGCGCTGACGGCGGCGTTCTTTTCGGTGATCGACATCGTGATCCGCACGGGTCTGACGACGCTTCTGAACTATCTGCACTGAGGCGGGCGCAGGGCCGGGCCCCTTGCGGGGGTTCGGCGGCGGCACCGGACAGGGCATTGCGGCGGCGCCGGGATGCCGAATTTCCTTTCGAAGTCTTGAATTCGGGGGGCGGTACGGGTAAACGCAGGCCCGGACCGGAAGGAAGGGCGCGCGGCGATTCGCTTGGCGCGCCGTTTCATGTTTCGGGACGGCGGTCGAACCGCTTGAATTTATGAAGAATTCCGGCGCCCCCATGGTGGTGGCTCCCCGGGCGAGACGAGGTGACGGACTGATGGCGAAACGCTGGTATTCGGTAAGCGTTCTCTCGAACTTCGAGAAGAAGGTGGCCGAGACGATCAGGCAGGCCGTCATTGATGCCGGTCTCGAGGACGAGATCGAGGAAGTGCTGGTGCCGACCGAGGAAGTGCTCGAGGTGCGGCGCGGCAAGAAGGTGACGAGCGAGCGCCGCTTCATGCCCGGCTACGTGCTGGTGCGGATGGAGATGTCGAGCCGCGGGTATCACCTGATCTCCTCGATCAACCGGGTGACCGGTTTTCTCGGGCCTCAGGGCAAGCCGATGCCGATGCGCGACGATGAGGTGAACCAGATCCTCAACCGCGTGGAGGAAGGCGAGGCCGCGCCGCGCAACCTGATCCGCTTCGAGGTGGGCGAGCAGGTGCAGGTGACCGACGGGCCGTTCGAGGGCTTCTCGGGCATGGTCGAGGACGTCGATGACGAGCATTCGCGCCTGAAGGTGACGGTGTCGATCTTTGGCCGGGCTACCCCGGTCGAGCTGGAATTCACCCAGGTGTCGAAAGGCGCCTGAGTGATCTTCGTGGGAGGCGAGCGCGCGGGGCAGTGACCCCGGGTGACGGACCGGACCACTAAACCAAGGCCCCGCGTGGGGCTGGTGACAGAAGGAGAGGCCACATGGCCAAGAAAGTGATCGGGCAGCTGAAGCTGCAAGTTAAGGCGGGGCAAGCCAACCCGTCCCCGCCGGTTGGTCCGGCGCTGGGTCAGCGCGGCCTGAACATCATGCAGTTCTGCAAGGATTTCAACGCCCGCACCCAAGAGATGGAGCCGGGTGCGCCCGTGCCGACCATCATCACCTACTACCAGGACAAGTCGTTCAGCCTTGAACTGAAGACTGCGCCGGCATCCTACTACCTGAAGAAAGCCGCGAAGCTGCAGTCGGGTTCCAAGACCCCGGGCCGCGCCTCGGCCGGCTCCGTCACGGTTGCCCAGGTGAAAGAGATCGCCGAAGCCAAGATGAAGGATCTGAGCGCCAACGACATCGAGGGCGCGATGCAGATCATCCTGGGCTCGGCCCGGTCGATGGGTATCGAGGTGAAGGGGTAAGTCATGGCCAAGCTTGGTAAACGTACCCGCGCCGCGCGCGAAGCCTTCGCCGACAAGGTCAACCTGTCGGTCGAGGATGCGATCGAGCTGATCAAGTCGACCGCTTCGGCGAAATTCGACGAGACGGTCGAGATCGCGCTGAACCTGGGCGTCGATCCGCGCCACGCCGACCAGATGGTCCGCGGCGTCGTGACCCTGCCCAACGGCACCGGCAAGGACGTCCGCGTCGCCGTGTTCGCCCGTGGTCCGAAGGCTGACGAAGCCAAGGAAGCCGGGGCCGACATCGTTGGCGCCGAGGACCTGATGGAAACCATCCAGGGCGGCACGATCGAATTCGATCGCTGCATCGCGACCCCGGACATGATGCCGCTGGTCGGCCGTCTGGGCAAGATCCTGGGCCCGCGCAACCTGATGCCGAACCCCAAGGTCGGCACCGTGACGATGGACGTGAAAGCGGCTGTCGAAGCGGCGAAGGGCGGCGAAGTGCAGTTCAAGGCCGAGAAGGCGGGCGTCGTGCACGCCGGCGTCGGCAAGGCCTCGTTCGACGCGGCGAAGCTGGCGGAAAACATCCGCGCCTTCGTGGATGCCGTGTCGCGCGCGAAGCCCACGGGCGCGAAGGGCACCTACATGAAGAAGGTGTCGCTGAGCTCGACCATGGGCCCGGGCGTGTCGGTCGACCTCGTGTCGGCGTCGGGCAACTAAGAGAATTTGCCGGGGAGACCCGGCGAATGGCGGGGCGGCCCGCAAGGAACCGCCCTGTCCTGTCCGAGACGGAGGGTGCCCGATCCGCAAGGTGACGGCTTAATGTCCTTCCCGAGATGGGGAACGAGACGGATTTTCGGGGTGCTTCTGCCCTTCGTGATCTTGGCCTCGGGACCCTCACGGACCCGAACGCCCTGCCACAAGGCGGGGCACAATTGAGCCGGGGGGAAACCCCCAAACTTGGAGTGAAACTGTGGATAGAGCCCAGAAAGAGAAAGTGGTCGAGGAACTCGGCCAGATCTTCGAAAGCTCTGGCGTCGTGGTGGTTGCCCACTACGAAGGTCTCACGGTTGCCGAGATGCAGGACCTGCGCGCGAAAATGCGTGAAGTTGGTGGGTCCGTCCGCGTCGCCAAGAACAGGCTCGCCAAGATCGCCCTTCAGGACAAGCCTTGCGCAAGCATGGCCGACCTTCTGACGGGGATGACCGTACTCGCCTATTCCGAAGATCCCGTCGCTGCGGCGAAGGTGGTCGAGGATTACGCCAAGAAAAACGAGAAGCTCAAGGTTCTCGGTGGCGCAATGGGCGATACGGCTCTGGATCCGGCCGGTGTCAAGGCCGTGGCCGCCATGCCGTCGCGCGAGGAGCTTATCGCTTCGATCGTGGGCTGCATCGGTGCCCCGGCATCCAACATCGCCGGCGCCATTGGCGCTCCTGCTTCGAACATCGCGGGCATCCTCTCGACCCTCGAGGATCGCGAGGCCGCGTAAGCAACCGAAAAGACCTCCGTACTGGAAATTCCGGACGTTGGACCCCATCTTAGAAAACGGAACTGAAAAATGGCTGATCTTAAGAAACTCGCCGAAGAGATCGTGAACCTGACGCTTCTCGAAGCCCAGGAACTGAAAACCATCCTCAAGGACGAATACGGCATCGAGCCCGCCGCCGGCGGCGCGGTGATGATGGCCGGTCCGGCTGCTGGCGGCGAAGCCGCTGCCGAGGAAGAGAAAACCGAATTCGACGTCGTGCTCGTCGAAGCCGGTGCTCAGAAGATCAACGTGATCAAGGAAGTCCGCGGCATCACCGGCCTCGGCCTGAAAGAAGCCAAGGACCTCGTCGAGGCCGGCGGCAAGGTCAAGGAAGGCGCTCCGAAAGCGGAAGCCGAAGAGATCAAGAAAAAGCTCGAAGAGGCTGGCGCCAAAGTCGAGCTCAAGTAATTCTGCCCGTGATGCAATCCGCATCGCGAGGATGAATTCACCAAGGCCGGGCCCGGAGAAATTCGGGCCTGGCCGCGCCTGTCTTGGAGAGGCCCGGTCACATCCGGGCCTGCCCAAGGGAGGCCCCAGGGTTCGGGAGCAGGCCGGTGGGACGGCGTGCATGAATGGAACCCGCCCCCCGTTTCGCCTGCGGCGTGCAACCGGTGCCCCGACGGTTGCCGCGCCAGCGAAAAGACGAAAGGTGACGACGAGCATGGCTCAAGCTGCGATCGGTCAGAAGCGCATCCGCCGGTACTACGGCAAAATCCGCGAAGTCCTGGAAATGCCGAACCTCATCGAGGTTCAGAAATCCTCCTACGATCTGTTCCTGAAATCGGGCGACGCGCCCCAGCCCGCCGATGGCGAAGGCATTCAGGGCGTGTTCCAGTCGGTGTTCCCGATCAAGGACTTCAACGAGACGGCGGTGCTGGAGTTCGTGAAATACGAGCTCGAGAAACCCAAGTACGACGTCGATGAATGCATGCAGCGCGACATGACCTATGCCGCGCCGCTGAAGGTGACGCTGCGCCTCATCGTGTTCGATGTCGACGAAGACACCGGGGCCAAGTCGGTCAAGGACATCAAGGAACAGGACGTCTTCATGGGCGACATGCCCCTGATGACGCCGAACGGCACCTTCATCGTCAACGGCACCGAGCGGGTCATCGTTTCCCAGATGCACCGCAGCCCGGGCGTGTTCTTCGACCACGACAAGGGCAAGACCCATTCGTCGGGCAAGCTGCTGTTCGCCTGCCGGATCATTCCCTACCGCGGCTCGTGGCTCGATTTCGAATTCGACGCCAAGGACATCGTGTTCGCGCGGATCGACCGTCGCCGGAAGCTGCCGGTGACGACGCTTCTCTATGCCCTGGGCATGACCCAGGAGCAGATCACGGACGCGTATTACGACACGGTCAGCTACCGCTACGAGAAGAACAAGGGCTGGGTGACCAGGTTCTTCCCCGAGCGCGTGCGCGGCACCCGTCCGACCTATGACCTGATCGACGCCGCCACCGGCGAGGTGATCTGCAAGGCCGGCGACAAGATGACGCCCCGGATGGTCAAGAAGCTGCTCGACGAGGGCACGGTGACCGAGCTTCTGGTGCCGTTCGACCGGATCGTCGGCAAGTACGTCGCCAAGGACATCATCAACGAGGAAACCGGCGCAATCTACGTCGAGGCCGGGGATGAGCTGACCTGGGACACCGACAAGGACGGCGAGGTCAAGGGCGGCACGCTGAAGGACCTGATGGACCAGGGCATCACCGACATCCCGGTGCTGGACATCGACGGCGTCAACGTCGGCCCCTACATCCGCAACACGATGGCCGCGGACAAAAACTGGAACCGCGACACCGCGCTGATGGACATCTACCGGGTCATGCGCCCGGGCGAGCCGCCGACCGTCGAGGCCGCGTCGACCCTGTTCGACAGCCTGTTCTTCGACAGCGAGCGCTATGACCTGTCGGCGGTCGGCCGGGTCAAGATGAACATGCGCCTCGCGCTCGACAAGCCGGACACCCAGCGCACGCTGGACCGTCAGGACATCGTCGCCTGCATCAAGGCGCTGGTGGAACTGCGTGACGGCAAGGGCGAGATCGACGACATCGACCACCTCGGCAACCGTCGGGTGCGTTCGGTCGGCGAGCTGATGGAGAACCAGTACCGCGTCGGTCTGCTGCGGATGGAGCGCGCGATCAAGGAGCGCATGTCGTCGGTCGAGATCGACACCGTCATGCCGCAGGACCTGATCAACGCGAAACCGGCGGCTGCCGCGGTGCGTGAATTCTTCGGCTCGTCGCAGCTGTCGCAGTTCATGGACCAGACCAACCCGCTGTCGGAAGTCACCCACAAGCGGCGTCTCTCGGCCCTCGGGCCGGGCGGTCTCACGCGTGAGCGTGCGGGCTTCGAGGTGCGCGACGTTCACCCGACGCATTATGGCCGGATGTGCCCGATCGAAACGCCTGAAGGTCAGAACATCGGTCTGATCAACTCGCTCGCCACCTTCGCGCGGGTGAACAAGTACGGCTTCATCGAAACCCCCTACCGCAAGGTGGCGGACGGCCAGGTGACCGACGACGTGGTCTACATGTCGGCGACCGAGGAAATGCGGCACACCGTGGCGCAGGCGAACGCGACGCTGGATGAAAGCGGCAAGTTCGTGAACGACCTCGTGTCGACCCGCAAGGCCGGCGAGTTCATGCTGAACCCGCCCGAGAACGTCGACCTGATCGACGTGTCGCCGAAGCAGCTGGTGTCGGTCGCGGCCTCGCTGATCCCGTTCCTCGAGAACGACGACGCGAACCGCGCTCTGATGGGCTCGAACATGCAGCGTCAGGCTGTGCCTCTGCTGCAGTCCGAGGCGCCGCTGGTGGGTACCGGGATCGAGGCCGTCGTCGCCCGCGATTCGGGCGCCGCGATCATGGCGCGCCGTGCCGGCGTGGTGGACCAGGTCGATGCACAGCGCATCGTCGTGCGGGCAACCGAGATGCTGGAACCCGGCGAGCCGGGCGTCGACATCTACCGCCTGCGCAAGTTCGCGCGTTCGAACCAGTCGTCGTGCATCAACCAGCGTCCGCTGGTGAAGGTGGGCGATACCGTGGCGCGCGGCGAAGTCGTGGCCGACGGGCCGAGCACCGACATGGGTGAACTGGCGCTTGGCCGGAACATCGTCGTCGCGTTCATGCCCTGGAACGGCTACAACTACGAGGACTCGATCCTGATCTCCGAGCGCATCCTGCGCGACGACGTCTACACTTCGATCCACATCGAGGAATACGAGGTCTCGGCCCGCGACACCAAGCTTGGGCCGGAAGAGATCACGCGCGACATCCCGAACGTCGGCGAGGAGGCCCTGCGCAACCTCGACGAGGCCGGCATCGTCTACATCGGCGCAGAGGTGAACCCGGGCGACATCTTGGTGGGCAAGATCACCCCCAAGGGTGAAAGCCCGATGACGCCCGAGGAGAAGCTGCTGCGCGCGATCTTCGGCGAGAAGGCATCGGACGTGCGCGACACCTCGCTGCGTCTGCCGCCGGGGGCCTATGGCACCATCGTCGACGTGCGGGTCTTCAACCGTCACGGCGTCGACAAGGACGAGCGTGCGCTGCAGATCGAGCGTGAAGAGGTCGAGCGTCTGGCGCGTGACCGCGACGACGAGATGGAGATCCTCGAGCGCAACCTCTACGCGCGTCTCAAGACCCTCATCCTCGGCAAGACCGCGGTGAAGGGGCCGAAGGGCGTCAAGGCCGGGTCCGAGATCAACGAGGACCTGCTCGAGACGCTGAGTCGCGGCCAGTGGTGGCAGCTGGCGCTGGGTGAAGAGAGCGAGGCCAAGGAGGTCGAGGCACTTCACGATCAGTTCGAGGCGCAGAAGCGCACGCTGGAGGCCCGGTTCGACGACAAGGTCGAGAAGGTCCGCCGCGGCGACGATCTGCCCCCGGGCGTGATGAAGTCGGTCAAGGTGTTCGTCGCGGTCAAGCGCAAGCTGCAGCCGGGCGACAAGATGGCCGGCCGTCACGGCAACAAGGGCGTCATCTCCAAGGTGGTCCCGGTCGAGGACATGCCGTTCCTGGCGGACGGTACCCCGGTCGACTTCGTTCTGAACCCGCTGGGCGTGCCCTCGCGGATGAACGTGGGTCAGATCCTCGAAACTCACATGGGCTGGGCCGCGCGCGGCCTGGGCGTGAAGATCGACGAGGCTCTGGCGGGCTACCGCCGTTCGGGCGACCTGACCGAGGTGAAGGAAGCGATGCGTCTGGCCTACGGCGACGAGGTCTATGACGAGGTCATCGCGGATCGCGACGAGGACAGCCTGGTCGAGGCGGCTTCGAACGTGACCCGCGGCGTGCCGATCGCGACCCCGGTCTTCGACGGTGCGAAAGAGGCCGATGTCAACGACGCGCTCGTCCGGGCTGGTTTCAACCAGTCGGGCCAGTCGATCGTGTTCGACGGCCGCACCGGCGAGCAGTTCGCGCGTCCGGTCACGGTGGGTGTGAAGTACATGCTCAAGCTGCACCACCTGGTCGACGACAAGCTGCACGCCCGTTCCACCGGTCCGTACTCGCTCGTCACGCAGCAGCCGCTGGGTGGTAAGGCGCAGTTCGGCGGTCAGCGTCTGGGGGAGATGGAGGTCTGGGCGCTGGAAGCCTACGGCGCCGCCTACACCCTGCAGGAGATGCTGACGGTGAAGTCGGACGACGTGGCCGGCCGGACCAAGGTCTACGAAAGCATCGTCAAGGGCGAGGACAACTTCGAGGCGGGCGTTCCCGAGAGCTTCAACGTGCTCGTCAAGGAAGTCCGCGGCCTCGGCCTGAACATGGAACTCCTGGACGCGGAGGAAGAGGAATAAGGGCCGCCCGTGTGGGGTGCGTCTGAGCGCACCCCACTGCCCCCTCTTTCCTTCCGCCCGAATTCAAGGATTTGAAGATGAACCAGGAACTGACGACAAACCCGTTCAACCCGCTTCAGGCGCCCAAGACGTTCGACGAGATCAAGATCTCGCTCGCGTCGCCGGAGCGGATCCTTTCGTGGTCCTACGGCGAGATCAAGAAGCCCGAGACCATCAACTACCGCACGTTCAAGCCCGAGCGTGACGGCCTGTTCTGCGCGCGCATCTTCGGCCCGATCAAGGACTACGAGTGCCTGTGCGGCAAGTACAAGCGCATGAAGTACCGCGGCGTCGTCTGCGAGAAATGCGGCGTCGAAGTGACCCTTCAGAAGGTGCGCCGCGAGCGGATGGGCCATATCGAGCTGGCCGCGCCGGTCGCGCACATCTGGTTTCTGAAGTCGCTGCCGAGCCGCATCGGCCTGATGCTGGACATGACGCTGCGCGATCTGGAACGCATTCTCTACTTCGAGAACTACGTGGTGATCGAGCCGGGTCTGACCGACCTGACCTACGGCCAGCTGATGACCGAAGAGGAATACCTCGACGCGCAGGACGCTTATGGTGCCGACGCCTTCACGGCGAACATCGGTGCCGAAGCGATCCGCGAGATGCTGTCGGCGATCGACCTGGAAGCGACCGCAGAGCAGCTGCGCGAGGACCTCAAGGAAGCCACCGGTGAACTGAAGCCGAAGAAGATCATCAAGCGGCTGAAGATCGTCGAGCACTTCCTCGAGTCGGGCAACCGCCCCGAGTGGATGATCCTCACGGTGCTGCCCGTGATTCCGCCGGAACTGCGTCCGCTGGTGCCGCTCGACGGTGGCCGGTTCGCGACGTCGGACCTCAACGACCTGTATCGCCGGGTGATCAACCGCAACAACCGCCTGAAGCGGCTGATCGAGCTGCGCGCGCCGGACATCATCGTCCGGAACGAAAAGCGGATGCTGCAGGAAGCCGTCGACGCGCTCTTCGACAACGGCCGCCGCGGCCGCGTCATCACGGGCACCAACAAGCGCCCGCTGAAGTCGCTGTCGGACATGCTCAAGGGCAAGCAGGGCCGTTTCCGCCAGAACCTTCTGGGGAAACGGGTCGACTTCTCGGGCCGTTCGGTGATCGTGACAGGTCCGGAGCTGAAGCTGCACCAGTGCGGCCTGCCGAAGAAGATGGCCCTCGAACTGTTCAAGCCGTTCATCTACTCGCGGCTTGAGGCGAAGGGTCTGTCGTCGACGGTGAAGCAGGCGAAGAAGCTGGTCGAGAAGGAGCGCCCGGAGGTCTGGGACATCCTCGACGAGGTGATCCGCGAGCATCCGGTTCTTCTGAACCGCGCGCCGACGCTGCACCGTCTGGGCATCCAGGCGTTCGAACCGATGCTGATCGAGGGCAAGGCGATCCAGCTGCACCCGCTCGTCTGCTCGGCCTTCAACGCGGACTTCGACGGCGACCAGATGGCCGTGCACGTGCCGCTGAGCCTCGAGGCGCAGCTGGAAGCGCGCGTCCTGATGATGTCGACGAACAACGTGCTGTCGCCCGCCAACGGCGCGCCGATCATCGTGCCGTCGCAGGACATGGTGCTTGGCCTCTACTACGTCACGATGGAGCGCAAGGGCATGCCGGGCGAAGGCATGGCCTTTGCCTCGATCGAGGAAGTGGAGCACGCGCTGGCTGCCGGCGCGGTGCATCTGCACACCAAGATCACCTGCCGGATCCGTCAGATCGACGACGAGGGCAACGAGGTGCTCAAGCGCTATGAAACCACGCCGGGCCGTGCCCGTCTGGGGGCGCTTCTGCCGCTCAACGCCAAGGCGCCGTTCGAGCTGGTCAACCGTCTGCTGCGCAAGAAGGACGTCCAGAACGTCATCGACACCGTCTACCGCTACTGCGGCCAGAAGGAATCGGTGATCTTCTGCGACCAGATCATGGGCATGGGCTTCCGCGAGGCGTTCAAGGCAGGCATCTCGTTCGGCAAGGACGACATGCTGATCCCGGACAGCAAGTGGACCATCGTGAACGACGTTCGCGACCAGGTGAAGGAATTCGAACAGCAGTACATGGACGGCCTGATCACCCAGGGTGAGAAGTACAACAAGGTCGTCGATGCCTGGTCGAAATGCTCCGACGCCGTGGCTGCCGAGATGATGAAGGAGATTTCCGCCGTGCGCGTCGATGACGCGGGCGCCGAGAAAGAGCCGAACTCGGTCTACATGATGTCGCACTCCGGTGCGCGTGGTTCGCCTGCGCAGATGAAGCAGCTGGGCGGGATGCGCGGCCTCATGGCCAAGCCCTCGGGCGAGATCATCGAGACGCCGATCATCTCGAACTTCAAGGAAGGCCTGACCGTGCTCGAGTACTTCAACTCGACCCACGGTGCCCGGAAGGGTCTGGCCGACACCGCGCTGAAGACGGCGAACTCGGGCTACCTGACCCGCCGCCTGGTGGACGTGGCGCAGGATTGCATCGTGCGGTCCGTCGACTGCGGCACCGACAAGTCGATCACGGCGGAAGCCGCGGTCAACGACGGTGAAGTCGTCGCCTCGCTGGGCGAGCGCGTGCTGGGCCGTGTCGCGGCCGAGGACGTGACCGTTCCGGGCACGGACGAGGTGCTGGTCCAGGCCGGCGAGCTGATCGACGAGCGCAAGGCCGACGCGATCGAGCAGGCGCAGCTCCCTTCGATCCGCATCCGCTCGCCGCTGACCTGCGAGGCCGAGGAAGGCGTCTGCGCCATGTGCTACGGGCGCGACCTTGCCCGCGGCACCATGGTCAACGTCGGCGAGGCCGTCGGCATCATCGCCGCGCAGTCGATCGGTGAACCGGGCACGCAGCTGACGATGCGGACCTTCCACATCGGCGGCATCGCGCAGGGTGGCCAGCAGTCGTTCCTCGAGGCCAGCCAGGAAGGCAAGATCGAGTTCCGGCACACCAGCCTGCTCGAGAATGCCGCCGGCGAGCAGATCGTCATGGGCCGCAACATGCAGATCGCGATCATCGACGACAACGGGATCGAACGCGCCAGCCACAAGCTGGGCTACGGCACCAAGCTGTTCGTCAAGGACGGCCAGTCGGTCAAGCGCGGCACCAAGCTGTTCGAATGGGACCCCTACACCCTGCCGATCATCGCCGAAAAGGGCGGTGTCGCGCGGTTCGTGGATCTCGTCTCGGGCCTCTCGGTCCGCGAGGACACCGACGATGCGACCGGCATGACCCAGAAGATCGTCTCGGACTGGCGCGCGGCCCCCAAGGGCAACGAGCTCAAGCCCGAGATCATCATCATGGATCCGGCCACCGGCGAACCCATGCGCAACGAGCAGGGCAGCCCGATCTCCTACCCGATGTCGGTCGACGCCATTCTGTCGGTCGAGGACGGTCAGGACGTGAAGCCCGGCGACGTTGTCGCGCGTATCCCGCGCGAGGGTGCCAAGACGAAGGACATCACCGGGGGTCTTCCCCGCGTGGCGGAACTCTTCGAGGCGCGCCGTCCGAAGGACCACGCGATCATCGCCGAACACGATGGCTATGTACGCTTCGGCAAGGACTACAAGAACAAGCGGCGGATCGCGATCGAACCGACCGACGAGACCTTGAATGCCGTCGAGTACATGGTGCCGAAAGGCAAACACATCCCGGTGCAGGAAGGCGACTTCGTGCAGAAGGGCGACTACATCATGGACGGCAACCCCGCGCCGCATGACATCCTGCGCATCATGGGTGTCGAGGCGCTGGCGAACTACATGATCGACGAGGTGCAAGACGTCTACCGGCTGCAGGGCGTGAAGATCAACGACAAGCATATCGAGGTGATCGTCCGCCAGATGCTGCAGAAGTGGGAGATCCTCGACTCCGGGGAGACCACGCTTCTGAAGGGCGAGCATGTCGACAAGTCGGAGCTCGACGAGGTGAACGCCGCGGCCGAAAAGGCCGGCCGTCGTGTCGCGTCGGCCGAACCGATCCTGCTCGGCATCACCAAGGCGTCGCTGCAGACGCGGTCGTTCATCTCGGCGGCCTCGTTCCAGGAGACGACGCGCGTGCTGACCGAAGCCTCGGTCATGGGCAAGCGCGACAAGCTGGTGGGCCTGAAGGAGAACGTCATCGTCGGCCGGCTGATCCCGGCGGGCACCGGCGGGGCGACGGCGCGTGTGCGCAAGATCGCGGCCGATCGCGACCAGAAGGTGATCGACGCAGCCCGCGCCGAAGCCGAGGCCGCGGCCGCGCTGGCGGCGCCCACGGACGAGGGCGTGATGGGCGAGGAGGCCGACCTGGGCCTCGTCGAGACCCCGGAAAGCCGCGACGAATAAGGCGCACCGCCTGTTGAAACGGATGGGCCCTTGCCGGCGACGGCGGGGGCCCTTTCGCATGGGGGCAAGGCGGGGGGCCAGCCCCCCGGACCCCCCGGGATATTGAAGAGCAGAAAGTCCTGAGAGGATGTTCACTTTCTGCTCTCAAATATCCCGGGGGTTGCGGGGGCTGGCCCCCGCGGCGTGACGGAAGGGCCCGCGGGGCGCCCGCCGCGTTCACCTGCTGTTGACAACCCCCGCGACTCCCCCTATACGCCCGCCATCCCGTGCTGCGGCAACGGCCTTGTTGCGCGGGGTTCAGTATCGGAAGTGGTCATGATCCGGGCCCTCGCTTGCCCCGATCCTCTGGATTTCCACCGCGTCGCGCCCCGCGCAGGGGAGCGTATGCGGTGTTGGCGTTTTGCATGGGGCAAGGCGCCGTCGAGAAGCAGCGTCCCTGGGTTTGGGGGCGAGTATTGACAGACACCGGACCAAGAGAGGAACCGGAATGCCGACGATCCAACAGCTCATCCGCAAGCCGCGGGAGCCGAAAGTCAAACGCTCCAAGTCGCAGCACCTGGAGCAATGCCCGCAGAAGCGTGGTGTTTGCACCCGCGTCTACACCACCACCCCGAAGAAGCCGAACTCGGCCATGCGGAAAGTCGCCAAGGTGCGTCTGACCAACGGCTACGAGGTCATCTCCTACATCCCCGGTGAAAAGCACAACCTGCAGGAGCACTCGGTCGTGCTCATCCGCGGCGGTCGTGTAAAAGACCTTCCCGGTGTGCGCTATCACATCCTGCGCGGTGTTCTGGATACCCAGGGCGTCAAAGATCGTCGTCAACGCCGTTCGAAGTACGGCGCCAAGCGTCCGAAGTGAGGAGATAACAGATGTCCCGTCGTCACGCTGCCGAGAAACGCGAAGTCCTGCCCGACGCCAAGTTCGGCGACCGCGTTCTGACCAAGTTCATGAACAACCTGATGGTCGACGGCAAGAAGTCCGTCGCCGAACGTATCGTCTATGACGCCCTGGACCGGGTCCAGACCCGTCTGAAGCGCGAGCCGATCGAGTGCTTCCACGAAGCCCTCGACAACGTGAAACCCTCGGTCGAGGTGCGGAGCCGCCGCGTCGGTGGTGCCACCTACCAGGTGCCGGTCGAAGTGCGCCCCGAGCGCCGCGAAGCCCTGGCCATCCGCTGGCTGATCATCGCGGCCCGGAACCGCAACGAGAACACCATGGAAGAGCGTCTTGCCGGCGAACTGTCGGATGCCGTGAACAACCGCGGCACCGCGGTGAAGAAGCGCGAAGACACTCACAAGATGGCCGACGCCAACAAAGCGTTCAGCCATTACCGCTGGTAAATTCATTCTAGCCTGAGGCGATCCAATGGCACGCGACTATCCTCTCCAACGCTACCGCAACTACGGTATCATGGCCCACATCGATGCGGGCAAGACCACGACGACCGAGCGGATCCTCTACTACACCGGCAAGAGCCACAAGATCGGCGAGGTGCATGACGGCGCCGCGACGATGGACTGGATGGAGCAGGAGCAGGAGCGCGGGATCACCATCACCTCGGCGGCGACCACGACGTTCTGGCAGCGCCAGGACGATCCGACCGCCGAGGGCACTTCGGACACGAAGTACCGCTTCAACATCATCGACACCCCCGGCCACGTCGACTTCACCATCGAAGTCGAGCGTTCGCTGGCGGTGCTCGACGGTGCGGTTGCGCTGCTCGACGGCAACGCCGGTGTCGAGCCGCAGACCGAAACCGTCTGGCGCCAGGCCGACCGCTACAAGGTTCCGCGGATGGTCTTCGTCAACAAGATGGACAAGATCGGCGCCGACTTCTTCCGCTGCGTCGAGATGATCAAGGAGCGCACCGGTGCCACCCCGGTTCCGGTCAACTTCCCGATCGGCGCCGAGGACAAGCTCGAGGGCATCGTCGACCTGATCACCATGGAAGAGTGGGTCTGGACCGGTGAAGACCTGGGCGCCGGCTGGGTGCGTCAGCCGATCCGCGACGATCTCAAGGATCTGGCCGACGAATGGCGCGGCAAGATGATCGAGAACGCCGTCGAGATGGACGACGACGCGATGGAGGCCTACCTTGAGGGCAACGAGCCCGACGAGGCGACCCTGCGCCAGCTGATCCGCAAGGGCACGCTGTCGCTCAGCTTCGTGCCGGTGCTGGGTGGTTCGGCGTTCAAGAACAAGGGTGTGCAGCCCCTGCTCAACGCCGTGATCGACTTCCTGCCCTCGCCGCTGGACGTGCCGCCCTACATGGGCTTCTCGCCGGACGATGAGACGGAAACCCGCAACATCGCGCGTCACGCCTCGGACGAAGAGCCCCTCTCGGGCCTCGCGTTCAAGATCATGAACGACCCCTTCGTCGGTTCGCTGACCTTCACGCGCATCTACTCGGGCATCCTGTCCAAGGGCGATTCGATCCTGAACTCGACCAAGGGCCGGAAAGAGCGCATCGGTCGTATGATGATGATGCACTCGAACTCGCGTGAGGAAATCGACTGGGCGGCTGCGGGCGACATCATCGCCATCGCCGGCCTGAAGGAAACCACCACGGGTGACACGCTCTGCGCGACCAACTCGCCGGTCGTTCTGGAAACCATGAGCTTCCCGGACCCGGTGATCGAGATCGCGGTGGAACCGAAGTCGAAGGCCGACCAGGAGAAGATGGGCCTCGCCCTGCAGCGCCTGGCCGCCGAAGACCCGTCGTTCCGCGTCGAGACCGACCTCGAGTCGGGCCAGACCATCATGAAGGGCATGGGCGAACTTCACCTCGACATTCTGGTCGACCGCATGAAGCGGGAGTTCAAGGTCGAGGCGAACATCGGTGCCCCGCAGGTGGCCTATCGCGAGACCATCTCGAAGCCGACCGAGATCGACTACACCCACAAGAAACAGACCGGTGGTACCGGCCAGTTCGCGCGGGTGAAGCTGCAGATCGACCCGACCGAGCCGGGCGAGGGTTACTCGTTCGAATCGAAGATCGTCGGTGGTGCGGTGCCGAAGGAATACATCCCCGGCGTCGAGAAGGGCATCAAGTCGGTCATGGACTCGGGTCCGCTTGCCGGCTTCCCGGTGATCGACTTCAAGGTGGCGCTGATCGACGGTGCCTTCCACGACGTCGACTCCTCGGTCCTGGCGTTCGAGATCGCGACCCGTGCGGCGATGCGTGAAGGCCTGCGGAAGGCCGGCGCGAAGCTGCTCGAGCCGGTCATGAAGGTCGAGGTGGTGACGCCCGAGGAATACACCGGCGGCATCATCGGCGACCTGACCAGCCGTCGCGGCATGGTGCAGGGGCAGGACACCCGCGGCAACGCGAACGTCATCAACGCCTTCGTCCCGCTGGCCAACATGTTCGGCTACATCAACTCGCTGCGCTCGATGTCCTCGGGCCGTGCGAACTTCACGATGCAGTTCGACCATTACGAGGCCGTGCCGCAGAACATCTCGGAAGAGATCCAGAAGAAATACGCTTGAGTTTCCGGTGCGCCGGCCACGGCGCACCCTACCCGCCCGTAGGGTGCGCGCCAGCGCACCGCACCGAGAAAAGGAGAAGCCTCGATGGCTAAGGCAAAGTTTGAACGGACGAAACCGCACGTCAACATCGGCACGATCG
>NZ_PHSN01000005.1 GCF_002871005.1 Acidimangrovimonas sediminis | reverse complement strand
CTGGAAATCGCGATACCCATGTCAAGGGTTGGTAAGGTTCTGCGCGTTGCTTCGAATTAAACCACATGCTCCACCGCTTGTGCGGGCCCCCGTCAATTCCTTTGAGTTTTAACCTTGCGGCCGTACTCCCCAGGCGGAATGCTTAATCCGTTAGGTGTGACACCGAACAGCATGCTGCCCGACGTCTGGCATTCATCGTTTACGGCGTGGACTACCAGGGTATCTAATCCTGTTTGCTCCCCACGCTTTCGCACCTCAGCGTCAGTATCGAGCCAGTGAGCCGCCTTCGCCACTGGTGTTCCTCCGAATATCTACGAATTTCACCTCTACACTCGGAATTCCACTCACCTCTCTCGAACTCAAGACTACCAGTATGAAAGGCAGTTCCGAGGTTGAGCCCCGGGATTTCACCCCTCACTTAATAGTCCGCCTACGTGCGCTTTACGCCCAGTAATTCCGAACAACGCTAGCCCCCTCCGTATTACCGCGGCTGCTGGCACGGAGTTAGCCGGGGCTTCTTCTGCTGGTACCGTCATTATCTTCCCAGCTGAAAGAGCTTTACAACCCTAAGGCCTTCATCGCTCACGCGGCATGGCTAGATCAGGGTTTCCCCCATTGTCTAAGATTCCCCACTGCTGCCTCCCGTAGGAGTCTGGGCCGTGTCTCAGTCCCAGTGTGGCTGATCATCCTCTCAAACCAGCTATGGATCGTCGGCTTGGTAGGCCATTACCCCACCAACTACCTAATCCAACGCGGGCTAATCCTTCTCCGATAAATCTTTCCCCCAAAGGGCGTATACGGTATTACTCCCAGTTTCCCGAGGCTATTCCGTAGAGAAGGGCATATTCCCACGCGTTACTCACCCGTCCGCCGCTAGATCCGAAAATCTCGCTCGACTTGCATGTGTTAGGCCTGCCGCCAGCGTTCGTTCTGAGCCAGGATCAAACTCTCAAGTTGAAACACTGCAACGCAGTGTTCTTGACAGATGACCTTGCACATCGTTTCCGATCCAAATGGACCGGACATCTTCTGCTTGTCGTCTCCGGAAAACCGAAGCCGCCAAACAGTGAAGCTGACACTCCCATCATCGGGCCGAAACCCTAGAGAGCCGATATACAAGCTCATCGATCGTAAGACCGAACCGCCCGCATATCTCTTCAGTAAACATCAATGTCAAAGAGCGCAGAGCACAAAACAAACCGAAGCGTCATATTTTCTGACGCGTCCGACCGCCTTGCCTCCTGATATCGTCAGCCGCCCGTTCCGATCATCCGTTCCACGGCAGCGCCGCTTCCCTTCTGTTCGGCGCCGGGTCGCGCCGCCCGCCGCGGTGTGTTCCGCTTCGGTGAGGGGGTGTTTACGGATCGGCGCGTCAGGCCGCAAGAGGAAATTTCGCGAAAATCGCGAATTTTTCCCGCAGCCCTTGTTTTGTTGGCCTGCTGGCTGGGCAGAATGGAAACGCGCGCGAGCGGCCGGGCGGGTTCCCTGTGGACAAGCTGTTGATAACTCCCTTCCATGACGCTTTCGCGACGCCGGCGGGGCGGAATCACCCCCTCCCCGCCCCGGGCTCCGCACCGATTCCGCCCCTCTGGACCGATCGCACGTCCCGTCAGCGCGCCTGGGCGACTCGTCCGGCCATTACGCAGAGCATCTCGAACAGGATCGAGATCCCAAGATAGGCGGTCCCGCCCGACGGGTCGAAGGGCGGCGACACCTCCACCAGGTCGGCGCCGACGATATCGACCCCCTCGAGCAGCCGCGCGACGGTCAGCGCCTGCCACGAGGTCGGACCGCCGACCTCGGGCGTGCCGGTGCCCGGCGCATAGGCGGGATCGACGAAGTCGATGTCGTAGCTCACGTAGGTCGGGCCGCTGCCGGCGATGGCGCGAGCCTCCTCCATCACGTCTTCCATCGTGCGGGCGTGGAATTCCTCGATCGGGATGATGCGGATCCCCACGGCCTTGGCGAAGTCGCGATCCTCGTGATCGTAGGTCGTGCCGCGGATGCCGATCTGGACGACGCGCGCAGGATCCAGAAGCCCCTCCTCCACCGCGCGACGGAAGGGGGTGCCATGGGTGAACTTCGTGCCGCCGAAATAGCTGTCGAAGAGATCGGTATGGCTGTCGAAGTGGATCATGCCCAGCGACCGGTCGCTGGCAAGCGCGCGCAGGATCGGCAGGGTGCAGAGGTGATCGCCCCCCGCGGTCAGCGGCAGCACCCCGGCCTCGCGCACGCGCGCGTAGAAGGCTGTCATCCGGTCGAGGCTGTCGTGCAGGTCCGCGGGGTTCGGCCCGACATCCCCGAGATCGGCCACGTTCACGAGGTCGAACGGGCGCACCCCGGTCACCCCGTTGCCGGCACGGATCATCGTCGAGGCGTCGCGCAGCTGGCGCGGGCCGTGGCGCGGGCCCGGGCGGTTCGTGGTGCCGCCATCCCAGGGCGCGCCGATGATGCCGATGTCGACCCTGGCGAGGCGCGGATCGTCGAGGCCCACGTGCGGCAGCCGCATGAAGGTGGGGATGCCGGCGAAACGTGGAAGGTCGAAGCCCGAGACCGGGCGGAAACTGTCGTCTGAAAGGTCGGGCATGGCGGCTCCTCGGCTGCGCGAAATCGGGTCTGCTCGATTGGTAGAACCATGCCGGCAGCCGGGTAAAGGGGGGCCGGCGGCCGGATGCGCAAAAGCACAAGACATGCCGGGGCCTCTTGACCATTCGGGCGGCTTTCGCGTCTAACTTCAGCGCGTAGGACATGGCCCTGCCCGTGCGGGTTGCCCGGGCGCCGGGGGCGCGACAGCCAAGGAGACAGTGATGTTCAGCAAATCGGACGCCAGCAGCGCCCCCCAGACCGGTTCCCTGCAGGGCGGCGCGTCCGACGGCCGCGCGACGCGGCTGGCGCAGGACCTGACGATCACCGGCAACCTCAAGGCGGCCGGCACCGTCGAGGTGCTGGGCAAGATCGACGGCGACATCGAGGCCGGCAAGCTGGTGATCGGGACCGACGGCCGGGTCAACGGCAAGGTGCGGGCCGAGATCGTCGACATCCTGGGCCATCTCGACGGCTCGGTCTCGTGCCGCAGCCTGACGCTGCGCTCCACCGCGCTTGCCAAGGCGCAGGTGAGCTATGAGAGCCTGACGATCGAGAACGGCGCCCAGATCGAGGGCAAGTTCAAGTACGCCGGCGCGAAGTAGCGCGTCTTTGCCCGCGGCCGGCGTGGGTTTCCCAGAGGCCGGCACGGGCCGAACAGCCCGGAGCCGGCCGCGGGGCGCAGCCAAAACTCTTGCCAAGAGTTTTGGCACATTTCTTGAGCACGAAATTTGGGCGCGGACGAAGATGCCGTGCCCTTGTCGTCCTGCCCCCTACCCGTTCGCTCGGCCCTACCGCTTCGCGGGGGGAATCGAATAGGTCATCGACGCGCGCGCCACCGGCGCCTCCACGCCCTCGGAAAAGATCAACACGTCTCCCACCGCCAGCACCCGGCCGAGCTTCAAGAGCCGCGCCTCGGCAATCAGGTCGGTACCCGCGGCAGGTTTGCGCATGAAATCCATCGAACAGCCCGTGGTCACCGACAGGGCCTCGGGCCCGATCATCGCCAGCACCGCGAAATAGACGGAGACATCCGCCAGCGCGAACATCGACGGCCCCGAGACGGTGCCGCCGGGCCGCAGGTGCCGCTCGGCCACCTTGAGGCGGACCCGGATCCGCATCGGCGCCACCTCCTCCACCGCGAAATCCTCTCCCACCTGCGGAAAGGCCTCGCGGCAGAACGCCTCCAGCGCCGGCCCGTCCATCACCACCTCGTGCATCGCTTTCCCCTCCCTCGGATCCGGCCTACAGTTCCGGCAAAGAGGAGGAATGGCAAGATGAGCGAAGAGATCCTGCTGCGCGAAGACCGGGGCGCCGTGGCGGTGCTGACGATGAACCGGCCCGGCGCGCTGAACGCACTGTCAGACGCGATGCTGGCCGCGCTGAAGACCGCCTTCGCCGCACTGGAGGAAGACCGCGGCATCCGCGCGGTGGTGCTGAAAGGCGCGGGCAAGGCGTTCTGCGCGGGCCACGACCTGAAGGAGATGCAGGCCGGCCGCCAGGCCGAGGACGCCGGTCGGGCCTATTTCGCCGATCTCTTCGCCCGCTGCTCCGAGGTCATGCTGATGATCCCGAAGCTGCCACAGCCGGTGATCGCCGCGCCCCATGGCATCGCCACCGCGGCGGGCTGTCAACTGGTCGCCTCCTGCGACCTCGCCGTCGCGGCCGAGGGCACGCGGTTCGGCGTGAACGGGGTGAACATCGGCCTCTTCTGCTCCACCCCCATGGTCGCGTTGTCCCGCAACGTACAGCGCAAACAGGCGTTCGAGATGCTGACCACCGGCGCCTTCATCGACACCGCGAAGGCCGAGGCGATGGGGCTGATCAACCGCGCGGTTCCGCACGAGGAGCTCGACACCGCCGCGATCGAGCTTGCCCAGACCATCGCGGGCAAGCTGGGCGCCGCCGTCAAGATCGGCAAGCAGGCGTTCTACGACCAGATCGAGATGCCGGTGGCCGAGGCCTATGCCCACACCGCCGGCGTCATGGTCGAGAACATGCTGTGGCGCGACACCGACGAGGGGATCTCGGCCTTCATCGAGAAGCGCAAGCCCGACTGGCAGGGCTGACCCCCGGCGGCGGGGGTTCCCACCGGACCCACGTGGCGTATTTGAGCCAAGAGGAAGACCAAGCGCATCCCCTTCATCATGGTCCAAGTACTCCGGGGGGTGCGGGGGCTGCCCCCGGGTGCCGCCTCCTCTGCCGTTGACGCCCCCGCCCGAACGGCATACCCCGTTTCCCAAGCGTCAGAGCGGCCCGGAGGGGGCCGCAATTGGGGGGAGAGTTCCATGACCATGACCAACCGCCGCGCCCTGCTGGCCGGCCTCGGCGCCGCCACTGCCGCGCCCTTCGTGCTGCCGCGCCGGGCGCTGGCCGCGAGCGACACGATCCGTGTCGGCATCCTGTCGCTCACCTCGCACGCGCCAGCGCTGATCGCCGCGGCGAAGGGCTATTTCAAGGAGCAGGGCTTCGAGGTGAAGCTGGTCATGTTCCAGGCCGCGCAGCCGATGGCCGTGGCCATTGCCTCGGGCGATATCGACTTTGGCATGACGGCGATCTCGGGCGGGCTTGTCAGCCTTGCCCAGAAGGGTGCCATCCGGATCATCGGCGGCGCCCTGCAGGAGCACGAGGGCATCGAGGGGCAGAAGATCCTCGCCTCGAAGAAGGCCCATGACGCCGGGCTGAAGACGCCCGCGGACCTCAAGGGGCATTCCTTCGGCCTCACCACCGCCGGATCGTCGTTCAACTACATGGCCGACATGATCGCGAAGAAGTCGGGCTTCCCGGCGTCGGACATGCGCCTTGTCCCGCTGCAGAAGGTGCCCGCGATCATCGCCTCGCTGAAGTCGGGCCAGATCGACGCCTGGTCGATCGTACCAAACATCGCGGATGCGCTGACCAAGGGGCCCGAGGTCGTCGAGATCGGCAAGATCTCGGACTATATCCCCGATTACCAGGTCACGACCGTCTTCACCTCGGCCAGGATCGCCGACACGAAGCCCGAGATCGCCAAGCGCTACATCGCCGCGCTGTCGAAGGGCATCGACGATTACAACAACGCGCTGGTCTACAAGAAGGCCGACCAGGCCGAGGTCGACGCGATCACCAAGATCATCCACCAGTACGTCTATTCCGACCAGCCGCTGGAAAAGGCCGCGCCGCGGATCCAGCACGGCGCCATGCTGTGCAACCCCGGGGCCGCGCTGACCATGTCGTCGGTGAAAAGCCAGCTGGAGTGGCTGCAGGGCGCCAACATGGCGCCCAAGGACGTGACCCTCGATCAGCTGGTGAAGACCGGTTACGTCAAGACGCTCTGAGCCTCGCGGGGGCTGCACCCGCGGCCCCTGCCCCTTCGCGGATCCGACCATGCGCATCCTTCTCGACAAGATCAGCCATGCCTACGACGGGACGCAGGTCCTGCAGGACATCTCCCTCGACCTCGGCAAGGGCGAGATCGTGTCGATCATCGGCCCCTCGGGCTGTGGCAAGTCCACCCTCCTGCGCATGATCGGCGGGCTGGAGCGCCCCACCTCCGGCCAGGTTCTGGTGACGGGTGCGGCGCCCCAGGGCTGCCTCAACCCCCTGACCTACATATTCCAGGATTTCGCGCTGCTGCCGTGGCGGACGGTCGCGGGAAACATCTCGCTGGTGCTGGAGGATCACGGGATCCGCGGCGCCCGGGCGCGCGAGGTGATCGACGACGTGCTGGCGCGCACCAAGCTGTCGGATTTCCGCAAGGCCTGGCCGCGGCAGCTGTCGGGCGGGATGAAACAGCGCGTGGCGATCGCCCGGGCGCTGGCCGTCCGCCCCGCCGTCATGCTGATGGACGAACCGCTGAGCGCGCTCGACAGCCAGACGCGGGAACTCCTGATGGACGATCTGGTGGAGCTCTGGACCCGCACCCCCTTCTCGGCGGCCTACGTCACCCACAACCTGGCCGAAGCCGTGCGCCTTGGCCACCGGATCGTGGTGCTGAGCCGCCGCCCGGGCCGGATCCGCGAAGTGGTGACGATCGACATGCCGCTGGCCGACCGCCCCGCCCACATGGCGGAGCTGGAGAAGATCCAGCGCGACCTGTGGGACATGATGCGCGACGAGGCCGCCGCCGCCGACCGGGAGCTGGCCGATGCGTGACACGAAAACCGAGATCCGGATTCCCGCCGACGCGAAACCCGTGCCGTTCCGCGGCGGCGGCTTCCGCCAGCGCCGCCACCCGCTGCTGGCGCCCCTCGTGCTGGCCGCGCTGCTGGCGATCTGGTGGGCGGGGTCGGCGACCGGCGTGATCTCTCCCATCGCGATGCCTGCGCCGAAGGACGTGATCGACGCCTTCCGCGACCTGTGGACCACCGGCGCGCTCTGGACCAACCTGTCCGTCAGCCTGTACCGGCTTCTGGTGGGCTGGATCCTCGGCTCCCTCCTCGGTATCGCCGTGGGCCTGATGATCGGCCTCTTCAGCCAGGCCCGCGCCTCGGCCCTGCCGATCGTCTCGGCCCTCTTCCCGGTGCCGAAGATCGCGCTGCTGCCGCTTTTCATCATCTGGTTCGGCATCGGCGAGGGATCGAAGGTCGCGACGATCCTGTTCGGCACCTTCTTTCCCACCGTGATCTCGACCTACGCGGGCGTCGACGCGGTCGACCGCGGGCTGATCCGGATGGGGCAGTCGTTCGGCCTGCGCTGGTCCTCGATCGTGCGCAAGATCATCCTGCCGGGCGCCCTGCCCGCGATCCTTTCGGGGTTCCGCATCTCATTCTCGATCGCCATCGTGCTGCTGGTCGCGGCCGAGATGATCGGCGCCCAGCACGGCATCGGGGCCTATATCCTGATGGCCGGATCCCTCTTCAACCTCGGCCAGCTCTTCGCCGGCGTCATCCTGCTTTCCGCCATAGGCCTATTTGGCAGCTGGCTGATCGGGCTGGCGGAGCGGCGGATGCTCGACTGGCGCCAGTAAACCGGAGTTACGCATGATCCTCTGCTGCGGCGAAGCCCTGATCGACATGATCCCCCGGCCCACGACGGAGGGCACCACCGGTTTCGTCCCCCACGCGGGTGGCGCAATCTTCAACACCGCCATCGCGCTCGGGCGGCTGGGGGTTCCGGCGGGAATGCTGACCGGCCTTTCCTCCGACATGTTCGGCAAGATCCTGGCCGATACGCTCACGGCGTCGCAGGTCGATACCTCGCTGGTGATCACCTCCGACCGACCCACGACCATGGCCTTTGTCGAACTTGAGGATGGCCATGCAACTTACCATTTCTACGATGAAAACACCGCCGGTCGCATGATCGCCGAAGCCGACCTGCCCGTGTTGCCCGCAGCGGTCGGGGCGCTCTATTTCGGCGGCATTTCCCTGCCGGTCGAACCCTGCGGAGACACCTACGCCGCACTTCTGGCGCGCGAGGGCGCCGACCGTGCGGTGATGATCGACCCGAACATCCGCCCCGGATTCATCCGCGACGAGGCGCGCTACCGCGCCCGCCTCGCGGCCATGCTGGCGGCGGCCGATATCGTCAAGGTCTCGGACGAGGACCTGGGCTGGCTGATCCCCGGCGCCACGCCCGACGCGGCCGGCCTCGCAGCCCTTGCCGCGATGGGCCCGAAGGTGGTGATTGTCACCCGCGGGGCCGATGGTCCGGTCGCTCGCCTGCCCTCGGGCGAGGTGATCGCGGTGCCGGCCGAACGGGCCACGGTGGTCGACACGGTCGGCGCCGGCGACACGTTCAACGCGGGCGTTCTGGCCAGCCTTGCCGAACAGGGCGCGCTGACCAAGTCCGCCCTGGGTGTGATCGGGGCTGAGCCTTTGCGCACCGCGCTGGCCTTCGGCGCCAAGGTGGCCGCGGTCACCGTGTCGCGTGCCGGTGCCAATCCGCCGTGGCGAAAAGAGCTGACCTCTTAAAACAAGAGCTTACGGGCGTTTCTTCAGATCCCGCAGCACGACGTTGGTCTGCGCGCTGCGCACCGCATGCATCTGGAACAGGAATTCCTCGAGGAAGCGGTTGTAGGCCTCGATATCGGCGCAGCGCACCAGAAGGTGGTAATCGGCCTGGCCCGTCGTGGCATAACACGCCTCGATCTCGCGCCGCGACGCCACCCGGGCAAGGAAGGTGCCAAGCCGCTCCGGGTCGTGGCGCACCAGCTGCACATGCACGATGGCGTGGAAGCCGAGGCCCATGCGTGCCGGGTTCAGCCGCGCGCCGTAGCTCTCGATGATCCCCGCCTCCTCGAAGGCCTTGACCCGCCGCCACAGCGCCGAGGTTGACATGCCCACCCGCTCCGCCAGCTCGGCGTTCGAGACGCGGCTGTCGCGCGCCAGGTGGGCAAGGATCGCCCGGTCCTTCTCATCCAGGTCCATGCGAACTGACATACCAGATTATTTCCAATCGGCGAAACGGGAATTCGCGTGTGGCGGAAAAACATGGTGGATACGGGATCTCATTTCCCCTGCGCGCGGCGATCATTTTCGGGCGAACAGGAGACAGCCATGACAGAGCCGCGCCCCAATCTTGCCCCCTATCAGCTTGAAGATCGCTACAGCCGCAGCACCGGGCGGGTGTTCCTGACCGGCACCCAGGCGCTGGTGCGGGTGTTGCTGGATCAGGCCAGGCGGGACAAGGCAGCGGGGCTGCGGACGCAGGGGTTCGTCTCGGGCTATCGTGGCTCTCCCCTCGGTGCGCTGGACCTCGAGATGTGGCGCGCCAAGGCCCCGCTCGCCGAGGCGCAGGTCACCTTCATGCCCGCGGTGAACGAGGATCTGGGCGCGACCGCCGTGCTGGGCAGCCAGCAGGCCGCGCTTGACCCCGATTGCGCGGTCGAGGGGGTCTTCGGCATGTGGTACGGCAAGGGGCCGGGTGTCGACCGCTCCGGCGATGCGCTGCGCCACGGCAACGCCTACGGCAGCGCGCCGAAGGGCGGCGTTCTGGTGGTGGCGGGCGACGACCACGGCTGTGTGTCTTCCTCCATGCCCTTTCAGTCGGACGTCGCCTTCATGGCGTGGTTCATGCCGACGCTGAACCCTGCCGACGTCGGAGAATACCTGAGCTTTGGCGAATACGGCTATGCTTTATCACGATTTTCCGGAACATGGGTCGGCTTCAAGGCGATTTCGGAAACGGTGGAATCCGGCCGCTCGGTAGAGCTTCCGGCGGACCGCAGCTTTACCCTCCCGCAGATCGACACGCCGAACCTGCACATCCGCCCCTCCGACCTGCCGAGCGCCGAGATCGAGACCCGTATGGGCCACAAGCTGCGCGCCGTGGAGGCCTTCGTCGAGGCCAATCCGATCGACCGGCGGATCTACGACGTCGAGGCGGCGACCTATGGCTTCGTCACCACCGGCAAGGGCCACCTCGACCTGATGGAGGCGCTTCGGCTGCTGGGGTTGGACGAGGCCGCGTGTCGGCGCCTGGGGATCGACATCTACAAGGTGGGCATGGTCTGGCCGCTGGCGCGAAGGGACGCGCTGGCGTTTGTGAAGAACAAGCGCGAAGTCCTTGTCGTAGAAGAGAAACGCGGGATCATAGAAAGCCAGTTCAAGGAGTATTTCTACGACTGGCCCGGGCACAAGCCGGACAAGATGGTGGGCAAGCACGACGCCGAGGCGACCCGCGACCTGGTGCCTTGGACCGGGGAATTGTCGCCGTTGATCCTTGCCCCCATCGTGGCCGAACGGCTCGACGCCTTTTTCCCCGAGGAAGGCCTGCCCGCCCGCGCCGCTGCACTGACCGCCGAGGCGCCGCCGGTCCTCTCGCTGCCCGGCGCGAACCGTACGCCCTATTTCTGCTCGGGCTGCCCCCACAACACCTCGACCCGCGTGCCCGAGGGCAGCCAGGCCGCCAGCGGCATCGGCTGCCACGGCATGGTCAGCTGGATGGGCCGCGACACCGGCGGCTTCGCCCAGATGGGCGGAGAAGGCGTGCCCTGGGTCGCGACCTCGAAATTCAACGGCGGAAAGCACCTGTTCCAGAACCTCGGCGACGGGACCTGGTACCATTCCGGCAGCCTCGCAATCCGTCAAGCTGTGGCAGCGAATACCAATATCACCTACAAGATCCTGTATAACGACGCGGTCGCCATGACCGGCGGCCAACCGGTCGACGGACCGCTGAGCGTGCAAGGCATCGCCCAGACCTGTCGCGCCGAGGGGGTGCAGCGGATCGCTCTGGTCAGCGACGACATCACCAAGTTCCGCAAGGCCGATTTCCCCGCCGGGACCACCTTCAACGACCGCGCCGACCTGGACATCGTGCAGCGCGAACTGCGCGAGGTGAAGGGCGTGTCAGTGCTGATCTACGAACAGACCTGCGCCACGGAAAAGCGCCGCCGCCGCAAGCGCGGCACCATGCCGGAGCCCGCCAAGGTCGCGGTAATCAACGAGTTGGTCTGCGAGGGCTGCGGCGATTGCTCCGTCGCCTCGAACTGCCTGAGCGTCGAGCCGGTCGAGACGGAATTCGGCCGGAAACGGCGCATCAACCAGAACTCCTGCAACAAGGATTTCTCTTGCGTGGAGGGGTTTTGCCCGAGCTTCGTAACCCTCGAAGGGGCCAGCAGACGGCGCCGTTCGGGCACCGAGGTGGACGTGGCCGCGCTGAAGTCGGGCCTGCCCCTGCCGGCCCTGCCGTCGCTGGAGACGCCCTTCGACCTGCTGGTCACCGGCGTCGGCGGCACCGGCGTCGTGACGGTCGGCGCACTGATCACCATGGCCGCGCATCTTGAGGGGCTGGGGACGAGCGTACTCGACTTCACCGGCTTCGCGCAGAAGTTCGGCACGGTGCTAAGCTACATCCGCGTCGGCCGGGGGCCCGAGGCCCTTCACCAGGTGCGGATCGGTGACGGCGCGGCGGACGCGGCAATCGCCTGCGACGCGGTGGTCAGCTCCTCCCCCAAGGCCTCGGTGCATTATCGCAAGGGCACGCGGATGGTCCTCAACACCGCCGAGATGCCGACCGGCGACCTCGTGCGCAACCGTGACGCCGACCTCAGGATCGGCGCGCGGGAACGGATGATCGCGGGTGCGGTGGGGGCGGAAAACCTGAGCGTTTTCAATGCCAACCTCACGTCGGAGCGGCTCATGGGCGATAGTGTTTTCGCCAATGTAATGATGCTGGGCTACGCTTGGCAGAAGGGGCTGGTGCCGGTGTCGGAGATGGCCCTGAAACAGGCGATCCAGCTCAACGGCGTGGCGGTGGAGGCCAATGCGCGCGCCTTCGACCTGGGCCGGGTAATGGCCGAGACGCCCGAGGCGCTGGCCCCCCTTGCGCCGGACGCCACGCCCGCCGATCCCGAAGCGCAGATCGCCCGTAGGGCGGAGTTCCTGACCGGCTACCAGAATGCGGCCTATGCCCGGCACTACACCGACAGGTTGGCCGCGCTTCGTGGCAAGGTCGACGAAGAAGCCCTTGAGGCCGCATCAAAATCCCTCTTCAAACTGATGGCGATCAAGGACGAGTACGAGGTCGCCAGGCTGCAGACCGACCCGGCCTTCACCGCGAATCTGCAGGCGGAGTTCGAGGGCGATTTCAAGGTGGTCCACCACTTCGCGCCGCCGATGCTGCCGCTTGGCCGCGACGCCCGCGGGCGCCCGCGCAAGCGGAGCTTCGGCCCCTGGTTCCGCCCGGTGCTCTCCCGCCTTGCGCGTGCCAAGGGGCTGCGCAACAGCTGGGCCGACCCGTTCCGGCACACCAGGGACCGCAAGCTCGACCGTGACCTGCTGCGCTGGTACGAGGCGCTCCTCGACCGCGCCGAGAGAGAGTTTTCGCAAGATACCAAAGAGATGTGGCACGAAGTTCTGGCTGCCCCCAGGGACATCCGCGGTTATGGCCCGGTGCGCGAGGCCGAGGCAGAAAGCGTGCGCGCCGCGGTCGACGCGCGTCTGTCCAAGGCCCGGACCATATCCCGAGTGAAATAGTAGGATTGCATCCCCCACCTGTTTCCGACTAAAAAACTCGGAAACAGGACGAGGGACATCCGATGAACGCATCCTACAAGCGCCGTATTGGCCGGACCCCGCTCGCGGGGCTCCTGGGTGGCGGGCTCGCCACGCTTCTTGCAACGACGGCGATGGCCGAGGGACCGCGGGTGAAGGTCCTCGACAAGAGCTTCCACACCGCGGGCGCGATGTTCGCCTATACAGAATACGAGCTGGCCGGCGAACCGCTGGCCGAGGGGCTGGGCCTCAATCTCGACGTGCTGGATCCGGACCAGGCCAACAAACCGACGCGGTTCGATTTCTCGGCCGGGATCAGTGCCTACGAGTTCTCGGAAGAGGCGATGTACGCACTGAACTACCAGTCGCAGTTGGGGCCGCACATGGTGAACGGCCCGCTGAACGCCAAGGCGGGCGGGACGATGGCGGATCTGGGCAAGCGGTTCCTGACGCTGGCCGCCTCGGTGGGCTTTCCGGCGGACGAGCTGCCGCTGAACCTCTATCCCGTGGCGCTGCCGCTGTCCGAAGGCACCCCCGAGTTCCGCGGCCCCGTCGATGTCTCTTCGGTCAATACCGACAGCTTCGACGTCACCACGCAGGCCGGGGTGCAGAAGACCATCGAGGCGATCACCCCCGCCTATTTCCGCGATTACGGCAGCCTGGCTTGGCAACCCGAGGCGAAGGGCACCGTGACGCCCGACGCGGCGGGCGGCGCGCTTCTCAAGGACGTGATGTGGGCGCAGGATTTCCTTGGCGGCATGCATGACGCGCAGTCCGACGAAGAGATCGACGACATCCCCGCGCCGGATTTCGACAAGGACGGCAAGCACAAGCTTGGCGTCTCCTCCGCCGATGGCATCAACGGCGTGATCCTGACCCAGATGGCCTGGGACCAGCTGCTGACGCTGCGCGATCAGTTCCTCTATGATGGCAAGACCCTGGGGGCCAAGCTTGATCCGTCCTACGATGGTTCGAAACCGGTCTGGATCCCGGCCGCCACCGCCGTGACCCTGTCGCCGAAGAACGGCATGAACGCGCTGGCCGACCTGAAGGTGAGCAATGGCGCCTCGACCCTGCGGGGCACCTGGGAAATGCTCTGGCCGCTGGCCGAGATGTACGGCTACACCGACCAGCGAACCGCGAACAAAGGGCAGAACAATGCCTTCCTCGCGGTGTTCGACGGGGCCCCTTTCCCCTCGGCGCCCGAGGCCAACCGGGCGACGGCGCGCAGCGGCTATGTCGCGGCCGACGATCCCTTCTCGGTCGCCGAGCAGATGTCGAACATGGCCTTCGTGAACCTTTCAAAGCTGCATTTCGATCCTGAGGCCGGCACCCTCGTCGACCGCTGGACGCCCGAAGGACGCGGCAAGGTCGCGACCACCTTCGACAGCGCCTATGCGCTGGTCGCCGCCGGCATCTATGCCCGGGCGATCGAGGCTCTGCCGGTGGGCTATGCCTCGGGTGACACGGGCAAGCCGCTGGGCACGCCCGAGGGCAAGACGGCGATGACGCTGATCAAGGCGCAGGCCGATTTCATCGTGAAGACCCTGATCGGCAAGGACGGCCTCGTGGCCGACAGCTACACGATCGGCAAGGGCCCGTCGGCGGCCCGCTCTCTCGGCACCCAGTTCGCGGCGATCCGCGGGCTTGCGGCCGCCTTCACCGCCACCGGGGACGAGACCTACCGCACGGCGGCGCGCGGCATCTACACGGCGGTCGAGGCGCATATGGTCGACAAGGCAAGCGGGCTTTACGATCCGACGCCGGGCAAACCCTTCGACGTCGATCCCTGGACCCAGGGCGCGGTGATGGGCGGACTGCACGCGCTGATGCAGGTCCTCGTCAACCGCGAGGGCGAGACCGATCCCACGCTCGGCCTGCAGAACCTGACCCAGCGCTATGCCACCTGGTTCGGCACCGTGGGCTACGGCGTTCAGCTGGCCGAATGGGTGGGCGATTCCGGCGAGCATCTGGTCGAGGGCGACACGAGCGGCGACATCAACGGCAACGGCGTCAAGGGGCTGACCTTCGCGGGCGGCAAGTACGGCACCGCGCAGGTGATGGCCGCGAAGATCCGAGTGACGCCGGGCAGCTGAGCGCCCCCGGACCGGCATGGACGACGACGCCGGGGACATGACGCCCCCGGCACGGAAAGACGAAATGGATGACTGAACACGCATCATCGGCCCTTCCCGGCGCCGCCCCGATCCCGGGGCGGCGTTCGCGCGTGAAACGGCGCGAGCGGCGGCTGGCCAAACCGGCGGAACTGGCGCTGGTGTTGCTGCTGCTGAGCGGGGCCGCGATGTTCGACGGCTTCGGCCTGCCCTGGGCTCTGGTGCGGGGCACGATGGCACTGCACGCCGCGCTGGCGGTGGCGCTGGTGCCGCTGCTGGTGATCCCGTTCTGGCGCGCGCACCGGGGCCGGGTCGCGACCAGTGCGCGGCGCTTTCACCGGGTTTCGGGCCGGGTGCTGGAATGGGGCCTCGGCCTCGTGTTCCTCAGCGGTGCCTGGCTGTTGTTCGTGGGCTGGAACGGCACCGTCACCGGGGGCACGGCGCATTGGGCGCACCTGATCCTCGGCCTGCCGCTGGTCGTGCTGCTGCTGGTCCATGCCTGGCGCTTTTCGGTGATGCGGACGGCGCTGGGGCTTGGCGCGGTGATCGCGCTGACGCTGGCCGGGGCGCAGACGGCCCATTCCGCCACGACCGAAAGCCGCACCCTGCTGATGGAACCGGGCGGCACCCTGCTGGCGGCAACCGGCGATGGCGGCGCGGTCAGCCGGATCGACCCGAAGGCCGGCACCCTGCTGGCCGAGGCGGCCCCGGGCGGCGACATCGCCGCGGTGGCCGAAGGCGGCGGCACGATCGCAGCGACCGATTTCGCGCGCTCAAGGCTGTTCACCCTCGATCCCGGAACGCTGAAGATCCGCAACACGATCCCCCTGCCCGGCCGCCCCTCCGGCGTGGTCTGGGACCGGCGCAACCACGTCTTCTGGATCGCCGCGACCGAGGGCGACCGGCTCTATGCCGTAACCCCCGGCGGCCACGTCAGCCAGGCGCTGAAGACGGAGGAAAGCCCGAAGGGCCTTGCTCTGCTTGCCGACGGGCGCCTCCTGGTCAGCCACCAGCTGATCGGGGCCGTCTCGGTCTACGACACGACGCGGATGCCCCCGGTCAGGACCCAGCTGATCCGGCTGGCGGAAACCTCGGCCCCGGACCAGACGGTCAGCCAGGGCCTGCCCCGCGGCCTCGACCGGATCGCGGTCAGCCCTGACGGCAAGCAGGCCTGGCTGCCGCACATGCTGTGGAATTTCGATCACCCGTTCCAGTTCCAGTCGACGGTCTTTCCCGCGATCTCGGTCCTGCGGATCGGCGCCGACAAGATCACCGAGGTCCCCTCGCGCCGCAAGCAGCTGTTCAAGCAGATCAACGTGCTGGAAGACGGGAACCGCACCCGCATCGTGTCCAATCCCGCCGATGTGGCCTTCTCGAACGACGGGTCCAAGGCCTATGTCACCATGTCGGGCAGCGAGGATCTGGTGGTCTTCGACCTGTCGCGCGCGCTGCCGATCGACAGCCACTCGAAAAAGGCGCGGACGACCGACGGCGCCGCGGCGGTGCAGATCTACCGCCATCTGCCGGGCGAGATGCCGACCGGGATCGTGGTCGCGGGCAAGGACATCTGGATCCAGAACGCCCAGGGGCTGGACCTGACGCGCGCGACCACCGGCGGCGCGGGCCCCTTTGCCCGGGTCAAGATGGTCAAGGATCACGCGGTCGTGCTGCAGCGAAAGGATCCGCTGCCGCCCGCCTTGCGTCGGGGCGACCGGCTCTTTCACCTTGCCAACACCGCGGCGATGCCCGATGCGCCGATGACCGGCGACAACTGGATGAGCTGTTCATCCTGTCACATTGACGGGTTCAACTACACCAACCGGGCGCTGTTCCGCGCGACCCCGGTGGACAAGTTCACCTCTTCTGTCACCGGGCACGGGTCGATCAAACACCTCGTGGCCGGTGATTTCGTGGGCGATTACATTCGCATGGTGAAGAACACCCAGGGCGGGATGGGCGCCGACACGCGGTTCCCCGCACCCGACATTGATCCCGATGCACCGCCCGCCCAGGTGCGCAAGGCGATGGAGGATCTGCACGACTACGTCACCGCCCCGGGCAACCTCCCGCTCTTGGCGACATGGCTGCGCGCGGGCGACGGCGGCGACCATGTCGACCCCGCCGCCTGGGGCGGCGCCGCGACCTGCGCCACCTGCCATTCCGCAATCACCCGACAATGGGCGGACTCGCTGCACCGCGTCGGCGCCGGATCCGACCCCTATTACGTGACGCTCGAGGATCTCGCGGCCAAGACCGAGGGCGAACCCTTTCGCGCCTGGTGCATGGGCTGCCACGCCCCCGAGGCCCTGCTCTCGGGGGCCCGGAAGACCACTGCGCAGGCAGAGCTTTTCACCCGCGGGGGCCGGTTCCGGCAGACCGCGGCCCCGCTTACCCTTCACGCCCCGGATGAGGGCGCCGGCTGCCTGACCTGTCACGCGGTCTCGAAGATCGAGGCCTCGGGGCCCTCGCTCGGCGGCAACGCAAGCCTGAACCTCGCCCCGGACACCCGGCCGACCTATCCGCTGGAGACATCCGACAGCGCGCTTCTGCGCAAGATCGCGGGGCGGCTGATCCGCGCCAAGCCCGAGAAACACGCGACCTCGCTGATGCGCAACCTCGGCGGCGGGTCGACACCGCTCTGCGCCGCCTGCCACGAGGAATACGCCCCCGGGACCGGCGCGGTGATCGTCGACACCTACGACGAATGGGCCGCCTCGCCCTACAACGCGCCTGGCACCGCGGCGAACCGGAACTGCGCCGATTGCCACATGCACGCCACGGTCGCGAAGATCGGCACACCGGTGCCGGGCCGGTCGACCGACGGCGGCCCGCTCAAGGCCGACGTGCGCACCCACGGCTTCACCGGCGCGCAGTACCACCTTGCCGGACTGCGCGACCCGGCACGGCGGGCGGAATCGGTCGCGCTTCTGCAAAGCGCGGCGCGGCTGGGCGCGCGGGTCGACGGCGGCCGGCTGGTGGTGCGGGTTAGCAATACGGGCGCCGGGCACGACCTGCCGACCGGCGTATCGGACTTCCGTCAGATGTGGCTTCAGATCACCGCGACCGATGCCACGGGGCGGGTGGTCCTGCGCTCGGGCCAGCTTGACCCGGGCGGACACCTCGACCCCGATGCGCGGATCTTCAACAAGGTGCTGGCGGATGGGAGCGCGCATGGCGTGGGCCTTGCCTTCTGGCGCCTGCGCAAGTTCGCGGGCGACACCCGGATCCCCGCCAGGGGCCACCGCGACGAGGCCTTCGCCCTGCCCGCTGACACCGCCTATCCGCTGCGGGTGACGGCCCGGCTGTTGTTTCGCACCTTTCCGCAGGCCGTGACCGATGTGGTGCGCGCCCGCTTTCCCCTGATGCCGCCGCCCGAACCGGTCGAGATGGCGACGCTTTCCGAAGTGCTGGAGACCCCCTGAGATGTTCGTGACCTTCCTCATCACCTTCCGCGAGGGGCTCGAGGCCTTTCTTCTCGTCGGCATATTGCTGAGCTATCTCGACCGGCTGGGGGCCGGCCGGCAGGCGCGCTGGATCTACCTCGGCGTGGCGGCGGGGCTGGTCGCCTCGGTAGTGGCGGCCTTCGTGCTTCAGGTGCTGGTGGGGCAGCTGTCCAGCCACGCGATCCGTACCGTCCTGACCGCCGCGATCATGCTGCTCGCCACCGCGATCCTGACCTACATGGCGATCTGGATGGGCAAGCAGGCCAAGGCCCATACCGACGAGGCAAAGCGCCGGCTGGAGGCGCATGTCTCGGCCGGCCGGGTATTGGGGATCGTGGCGCTGGCCTTCCTGTCGGTGCTGCGCGAGGGGATCGAGACGGTGCTGTTCCTCTCGGCGCTCAGCTACAGCGGCGAAGGGATCTCGGCCTGGGGCAGCCTCGCGGGGCTTGCCCTGTCCATCGTCGTGGTCTGGCTGTTGCTCCGGGGCACGCGGCAGGTACCGATCGCGGCCTTCTTCCGCTGGACCTCGCTTCTGCTGATCGTGATCGCGGCCGGTCTGCTGGGCTCAGCGATGAACCAGCTGCAGGTTGTGGGCGTCGCGCCCGGGGGCACCGCGCCGGTCTTCGATATCTCGGGCTGGCTGCCGGACAGCACCGGTCCCGGCGTCTTCCTGCGCGGATTGTTCGGCTACAACGCCACGCCCACCGGGCTGCAACTGGCCAGCTGGGCCGCTTACCTTGCGATCGCAGTGACCTTCTGGGGGCGGGCCCGTGCACGCGGCGCGTGACACCCGACCGGCGCATGTCGCCGTCCTCGGCGCAGGGCCGGCGGGGCTGACAGCCGCGTGGGAGCTTCTGCGCGCCGGCATCCGTGTCACGGTGGTGGAGCGCCGCGCGGCGCTGGGGGGGCTTGGCGGCACCACCGCCTGGGAGGGAAAGGACGGCACCTACCGCTTCGACTTCGGCGGCCACCGCTTCATCACCGCGAACCGCGACCTGATGCAGCTTGTCGACGACCTGCTGGGCGACGACCTGCTGACGGCCGAGCGGCATTCCGTGATCCGCTTCCGCGGCCGAACCTACGATTACCCGCTGTCGTTGGGCAACCTTCTGCGCAACGCCCCGCCCGGGCTGCTGGCGGGAGCCGCGCGCGACGTGCTGGCGATGTCGCTGAAGCGGCCCGAGCCGGGCCACGACTTCGCCAGCTGGACCACCGCGATGTTCGGCCCGACCCTCTACCGCACCTTCTTTGCCGGCTACACCCAAAAGCTCTGGGGCGTCCCGCCCGAGATGCTCTCGGCCGACTGGGCGGAGCAGCGGATCTCGCTCATGGACCTGCGCGAGGTGGCGCGCCTGTTGCTGCCGGGGGGCGGCAGGGGGCCACGCACCTACGCACGGCGCTACCGCTACCCGCGCCACGGCTTCGGCGTGATCTTCGAGCGGCTGGCGCGGCGGCTGGAACGCGAGGGGGCGACCCTTGCGACCGGCACCCGCGTCACCGGGCTGGCCGAGGGCGAGGCAGGCGTCTGCGCGGTGCTGACAGACCGGGGGCCGATCCCCTGCGATGGCGTGATCTCTACCCTGCCCCTGCCACAGATGCAGGAAATGGCGGGCGGCGGGCCGTCGGGCCTGCGGTTCCGGGGGCTGAGGTTCCTGAACTTCCCGATGCGGATGGAAAACGTCTCGCCCTACACCTGGCAGTACCTGTCGGACGACACCCTGCCAGCCACACGCCTGCAGGAACCCCGCCGCCGCTCGCCCGAGATGGCGCCGCCGGGGATGACCTCGCTGATGCTGGAAATCCCCTGCGATCCGGGACAGCCGCTGTGGTCTGGGGACGATCACGCGTTGATGGACCGGATGAAGCCGGGGCTCGCCGCGCTGGGGATCGACATGCGCCGCTGGACAGGCGAAGTCTGGGGCGCGCGGGCGGCGCAGGCCTACCCCTTGATGACGCTGGGCTATGCCGAGGATCGTGCGCGCGCCTTCGCGCATCTCGCGCGCTGGCCCAATCTGGTACAATGCGGACGGCAGGGGGTGTTTCGCTACATCTTCACCGACACCGCGATGGAGATGGGCCAGATGGCCGCCGCAATGCTGATCTCGGGCCGCGACATGCGGGCCCAGATCCACGACCACCGCAACGAGCGCAACGTGATCGAAGCGCAGAGTATCGCCTGAGGATCCCATGTTCAGCCTCCCGACCCGCCTTCCCCTGCCGAGCCCGCTCAAAACCGCGGCGGCGCGCCGTCGCCTCCTGCTGTCGCGGCGGCCTGCCCCGGCTCTTGCCCCATCCATCGCATCGGCCCTTGCCCCGGCCCTCCTTGCCCCTCTGCTCGCGCTGACGGCGGTGCCGCTGATGCCCGCGCCGGTGTTCGCCTATTCCTATGCGGCGAATGGCGAGGAGCCGCTTCTGCAGGGGCGTGCCGCGCTCTTCGCGGCGGTGGCCAAGGGCGACTGGGCCGGGGCCGAGGCGGCGTACAAGGTGATGAAGCCCGACCTCAGCTATCTCGACGAATTCGAGGATTCCGGCATCTCGCAGCGGTTCGAGACGGCGCTTTCGGCGCAGGATGCGGCGGCGGTGCAGGCCGCCTTCACCCGCGCCGCCGCGGACGAGATCGTGCGGCGAATGAACGGCGCGCGCGACAACCTCGACACCTACCAGGTCGCCAAGACCCTCGTCGTCACCGCCAACCGGTTCTTCGCGGCGATCGAGCCCGATGTCGACCCGGCGATCGCCCGGCGAATTCAGGCGGAGCTGAGCCGCGCGGCGGATGCGATCGGCAACCCCGGGGTGTTCGGCGTCGGCCAGAAGAAACCCGATCCGCAGGATTTCGACGAGGCCAAGGCCGGCATCGTCGCCGCGCTGAAACCGATCCGGGGGACGGCCGGGGCGACCGCCGCCGAACCAGCGGCCGGCCAGGGTACGGACAGTTCGGGTACGAATGCCCCCACTTCGGAAGGCCCCTCTTCGGAAGGCCCCACTTCGGAAGGCCCCACTTCGGAAGGCACGGCGAAGGAATGAGCCTGCGCCTCGGCTGGGCCATGGCTGTGGCGCTGTGGCTGGCGGCCGCGGCCTGGATCGCGGCCCACCCGGTGACCCCGGGATCGGATGACGCGCTGTTCCTCCTGCGCGGGCTGACGCGATTCTCGGTGCTGGAGTTCCGGCCCCAATTCCCGGGCTACCCAGGGATGGTGGCCATGGGGCGGCTGCTTCTGCCCTTCGTACCCACTCCGGAGGCCGCGATGGCCCTGCTCGCCGCGGCGATCGCGCTGGCGTTGCCGGCCGTTTCCGCGCTCGTCGTGGCCCGGCAGCATGGCGTGGCGCCGTGGCGCAGCGGGGCCGCGTTGGCGGTGTTCCTCGCGGTGCTGGGCCAGCCGCTGATGCCGGACCTCGCGCTCAGCCGCCTTACGGACGGCGCGGGGATCCTGTTCGTGCTGGTCTTCCTGGCCCTCTTGCCGCGCGGGCGCGCGCCGTCTCACGGCTGGCGTGCCCGAGGGTTTCGTGCCAGCGCTCTGCCTTCCAGCGCTCTGCCTTCCAGCGCTCTGCCTTCCAGCGCTCTGCCTTCCAGTGCTCTGCCTGCCGGGATCGCGCTCGGCTGGGCGGCGGCCTGCCGTCCATCGGACGCGATTCTGATCCTGTCCGTGGCCGGAGGGGCGATTGCCGCGCAGCCTGCGCTGTGGCGCGGGCTCGGCACGGGCTTTGCGCTGGTGATCGCCCCGGTTGCCGCTTTCCTGCTGATCCATGAACCGCTCTACCTGCGCGAGGGGCTGCGCTTCACCGAGGGGCACGCGCTGATCTGGGGCAACACCCCCTTTTCGGACCTTCCGCGCCCCGCCACCTGGCCGGAGACGGTGCAGAGGATCCCCGGCGGTTGGCTGCTTCTCGGGCTGCTGGCGCTGGGGGCCCTGCTGGCGCTGCGACGGGGCGGGCACCAGGATCGGGCTGCGCGATGGGCGACGGGAGCGGGCTTTGTCGGCCATGCGCTCTGGACCTGGGGCTTTCAGAACCCCGAGAGCCTGCGCCACCTTGCGCCGCTTCTGGTGCTGGGGCCTGTGATCTGGGGGCTGCAGCTGCCCGGCCTTCCGGCGCGGATCGTCATGGGGCCGGTAATGGGACTGGGCGCCGCCGGTCTTGCCCTGACGGCTGCGCCCGATCCCCGGGCCGCAGCCCCGTCGCAGAGGGTCGCGACATGGGCGTCAGCCACCGATGCCACGCTTGCCACGAACGAGGGGGTCAGCCTGCTGCGCGCGGCACTACCCAACGCGCGGATCTATGATCAGCATTACCGGGCCGACGCGGCGCTGGGGTTGCAACTTGCGCCGGGGGCGGCGTTCCGTATCAGCTATACCGCCCTGCCGGGCCGGAGGCCGGCGCAGGTGTTTCCGCGCCGCTTCGCCGGCGAACACACGCTTTACGCCTATGCCCGCCCTCCGGCAGATCAGATCAGCGGGCGCCGCTCGGGTTTGTCGGCATCCGTCAGGCCCACCTTCGCCAGCGCGTCCGGCTTGGCCACCTTCAGCGACCCCTCGGTCCAGCGCGCCAGACCGCGCTGGCGCAGCCGGGCCAGCGTCTTGTTGGTGTGCACCAGCGACAGCCCGAGCGAATCCGCCAGATCCTGCTGACGGAACGGCATCGGCACCACGCTGTCCTTTTCCAGCCCCACCGCCTGCAACCGCTGGAAGATCCGCAGAAGCGCCCAGGCGATGCGCTGCTCGGCGTCGCGCTGGCCCAGTGTCAGGAGGGTCTCGCCGAGGAAATGCTCCTCCACCGCGGACATCCAGGTCAGGTCGTAGGCCCGGTCGGGATGGTTGCGGAACAGCCGCCACAACTCGTCGCGGTTGAAGGCGCAAAGCTTCATCTCCGTCGCGGCCATGGCGGAATGTTTCATCTCGCCCATCAGCCCGGCCTGAAGCCCGATGAAATCGCCCGGGAAGACGAAGTTCACCACCTGGCGACGGCCGTTCTCGAGTGTCTTGTAACGGGTCCCCATGCCCTCGAGCACGGTGAACAGCTGGGGCGAATTCGCCCCCTCCATCACGATCGTGCTGCCGGCCGAGATCTGAAGCTCTCCCGCTTTGAAGCCGCGCATGAACTCGACTTCGGTCTCTGACATCTCGTCGAACAGGCTGCGTCGGCGCAGCGGGCAGCGGGTGCAGTCGACCTTGCTCATGGCGGCAATCCTTTTCGAGGGTCCTATGTCGCAGGTAATTGCCAGCCTGGCTCAATGGTTCCATGCTCGGCACTCGAACCAATCCCCGAAACAGTCGCAAACCCTTCCGATTCGCGTCGGGAGGAGACAGGACTTGGCGCGATGCTACTTTATGACGAACCCTACCGGGGGGCCGGCCTGCCGGACACGTCAGCGCCCCCGGCCCTGCCGCCGTCGGCGACACACCCAGCCGCCTGCGCGGTCGGCCAGAAGGCCCGCAACCCGATCTACCTCGTGGTGCTGGCCGACATGGTGATCCGGATGGACCTTACCGAGGCGATCCACGAACTGCACCCCGGCGCCGAGGTTCTCGCCGCGAATACGCCGGACGAGGCCGAGGCGCGGCTGATGCCCCACGAGCGGCTGGAACAGGCCTTTGTCTCACAGGGGCCGGACGCCTATGCCGGATCGACCCTTGAAACCGAGATCTCGCGGCGCGGGGCAAGCGTCGTCCTTCTGGGCGATGCCGCGGAAGAGGCGCCCCCGGGGCGGCTTCCGGTGCTGCGCCGGCCGTTCAACCGCGCCGTGCTGATGTCGCACCTGCGGGCCGTGACAAGCTGATCGCGGCCTGCACCGGCTGCCGCGGGGGGAGAGGACGCGGCGGCCCGCCGCGCGTTCCGGACAGCGCCCAGACAAGGGTGCCGGCAGCGGAACGCGCGGCCCCTATACCATAGAACATCCCCTGGGGGCCCTGCGCCCCCAAACTGAAAACCCCCGGCGCCTTTCGGCACCGGGGGTATTTTTTGTTCTGCAACAGAGGATTGAAGGCCGAAGCTCAGGCCGCGAGCGTCTCCGTCGACGAGAAGAACATGGCCTGGCTGACGGCCGACCAGATCTGTTCTTCCGAATAGGGTTTCGAGATCAGGAATGCCGGTTCGGGCCGCTCGCCGGTCAGCAGGCGCTCCGGGAAGGCGGTGATGAAGACCACCGGCAGATCCGGAAATTCGGCCAGGATGTCGTTCACCGCATCGATGCCCGAGGAATTGTCGGCTAGCTGGATGTCGGCCAGCACCAGGTCGGGACGGTTCGCCTTGGCCATCTTGACCGCCTCGGCACGGGTGCGCGGGTTGCCGGTCACCTCGTGGCCCATGCTCTCGACGATCGAGGCGATGTCCATGGCGATGATCGGCTCGTCCTCGATGACGAGGACCTTGCCCGACAGCGCCCCTTCCATCTCGCGCATGGCGATCTCGATCAGTTCTTTCGCCTCGGATTCGGTGACCTGCATGATCTGGCCGACCTCGGCGTGGCTGAAGTCCTCGACCGAATGCAGAAGCAGCGCTTCGCGGGTGTTGGCGGTCAGCGACGACATGCGTTTCTGGGCGACGTCCATCACCCGGCTTTCCGGGGGCTCGTCGACCATGCCGCCGGCGCTCGACCACACGGCATGGAAGGCCCGGAACAGGCCGACACGGGCGGGCGTGCCCGCAAGCATCGAGCTGTCGGCGAGGATCGCCTCGAGGGTGGCCGCGGCATAGCGGTCACCCGCATCCTGGCTGCCCGTCAGGGCGCGCGCGTAACGGCGCAGATAGGGAAGGTTCGCCGCAACACCAGCTGCGAGATCGTCTTGCCCGTCGGAACTCATATTTGTTGCCTCCGCGTCTCATTTTCTTGGAACCGAACGCCATCGGGGACGTTAGGTTCCAAGAATAATGTGTCATCGAGCAATATAGAGCGGATCATGTCAAAGAACACGGCCTCCGACGGGGAACGGGCAAATCTCCGCCGTCAGATCGACGAAAATCTGCGGCGAGTCTATGAGCGCGAACTCGAGCGCGAGGTTCCCGACCGTTTCCGCGACCTGTTGAACGAATTGAGCGGCAAGATGCCCGCCGGCAAGGAGTCTGCGAAATGACCGCGGCGAGCGAGCGTCACGAAGACCCCCGCACCGCCCTTGCCGACCACTTGCCGTCGCTGAGGGCCTTCGCGGTCAGCCTGACCCGGGATTCCACCGCCGCCGACGACCTCGTGCAGGACACGATCGTCAAGGCCTGGACCAACATCGAGAAGTTCCAGCCCGGCACCAACCTCAAGGCCTGGCTCTTCACCATCTTGCGCAACACCTTCTATTCCGACCGACGCAAGCGCCGGCGCGAGGTGCAGGACAGCGAGGGCGTGCATGCCGCAAGCCTCGTCGAGAAACCCGCGCATGACGGCCGACTGGCCTTCGGCGAATTCTCCAAGGCCTTTGCCCAGCTCAGCCCCGAGCACCGCGAGGTGCTGGTCCTGGTCGGAGCCGAGGGCTTTTCCTACGAGGAGGCGGCCGAGACGATGGGCGTTGCCAAGGGCACGGTGAAAAGCCGCGCCAACCGCGCGCGCGCCCGGCTGTCCGAACTGATGGGCCTCGAAGAGGGCGAGGACGTGTTGTCGGCCGCCGGGGGCGAGACCCTTGCGGTGCTTGGACGCGCAGCGATCCCGGCCGCCTGATGCGTCTGGCGGCTTTGCGCCGGCTTACGGGGCGACTAGGATTTCGCATCACCTTTCTGCTCGCGCTGGGGATCCTTCCCCTCGCGATGCTTTCTGCGGTGCAGACACTGACGCTGAGCCACGAGGCGCAAAGCCGGGCGGAGGCCGCGATCCTTGGCGACACGGTGCGCGTCGCCTCGCCCGTCCTGCAGCACATCCTGCGGGCCCAGGGCGCGGCGGCGACACTTGCCTCGGCAGTGTCCGAAGTCGACAACGACCCCGGGAAGTGCCACGAGATCCTGTCCCGCTTCGCCCGCGCCAACCCGCTTTACACGCTGGTGGGCTTCATCCCCACGAACGGCGTGATGACCTGCTCGGGCTCGGGTCTGACCCATGATTTCACCGGCAGCTCCAACTTCCGCGACGCGATCAAGGAACCCGGGCCGACCTTCGAGGTGAACCACGAGGGGCCGGTCTCGGGCACCGGCGTTCTGGTCGTCGTCAATCCGGTGGAACACAGTGACGGCCGCCGCAGCGGCATCATCGTGCTGTCGATCCCGCAGCACGCGCTCGAGGTCAGCCAGGCCGGGGCCGCCGACAGTTCGGGCGTGCCGCCGTCGCTGCGGCTGTTCACCTTCGACAGCGACGGCAACGTGCTCACCTCGACCAAGGGATACGAGAAGGACAAGCGATACCTGCCGCGAGACCGGGCGCTGAAGACGCTGGCGGGCGACCGGTCGATCGCCTTCACTGCGACCGACGCCAACGGCCACCGCCGGATCTTCGCCGTGGTGCCGATCGTGGTGGGCAAGCTTTACGCCCTGTCTTCCTGGCCCGGAAGCTATGGCCAGGGCGAGGGCGCGCTGACCCGCCTGCCCCCGCTGATCCTGCCTGCGCTGATGGCCATCGTCAGCCTCTTCGCCGCATGGATGGCGGCCGAGGTTCTGGTGCTGCGTCACATCCGCCGCCTGCGCCACGCGATCCGCGCCTTCGCCAGCGGCAGCCGCGTCGTGCCCCTGCCCGGCAAGGGCGCCGCCCCCCTGGAAATCCGCGAGGTCGAGGAAAGCTTCGAGCGGATGACCGAGACGATCCTGCGCGACGAGGCCGAGCTGGAGGATGCGGTGCACCAGAAGGAGGTGCTGCTGCGCGAGGTCCATCACCGGATCAAGAACAACCTCCAGCTCATCGCCTCGATCATGAACCTGCAGATGCGGCGCGAGAAATCGCCCGAGGTCAAGGGCATCATGAAGAACCTGCAGGACCGGGTGATGAGCCTCGCGACGATCCACCGCGGGCTCTACCTCACCTCGGGCGTCAGCGACGTGCGCGCGGATGAGCTTCTGTCGGGGATCGTGAACCAGGTGCTCAGCTTCTCCACCGGGGACGAGCGGCGCTTCGAGGTCGAGACCGACTTTGCCGACATCCTGCTGACCCCCGACCAGGCCGTGCCGCTGTCGCTGCTGCTGACCGAGGCGCTGACCAATGCGATGAAATACGCGGGCGCCGCCGCCCCGGGGGCCGAACCGAAGCTGTCGGTCTCGCTCACCCGCGAAGCGGGAACGGGGGCCCGGCTGCTTGTCGAGAACTCCCTCCCCGAGGATATCCCCGACGCCGAGGAAGCGCCCCCCGCGCTCGACGGCCCCTCGGGCTTCGGCTCGCACCTGATCCGGGCCTTCGCGCAGCAGCTTGGCGGGAAGATGGAAACCGGGCAGAGCGACGGCACCTACCGCCTCGACCTTCAGTTCTCGGTGACGCCGCTGACCCGGGGCGAGGCCGGCAGCAGTTCCGCCGCAGAGGAACAGCCCCCCGCCGGACCGCCCTCCGCACCCGAGAGCCGCCCCGATGCGCCCACCGCATCGAGCACCACCGAAGAGGCCGACCGTGCCCGCCTTCGGGCCTCGGCCGCCGATATTTCGGGGGTGTTCCCCCGACGCAAGCCCTGACCGGAAGCGCCACGAAACAGGCGCGTTCCGGGCACGGATAGATTTTTCCAGCCGAGGCGGAACCCGGGGCCGACTGTGCACGTTCAGGGTTTGGGCTAATGGACTGGGAATGACGGTGCTAGCAGGTGCAGAAGGCTGCCGGGCGTGGTGAGGGTCATGCTCACCGGCGACGAAGCCAACGAAGCGTATGAGCGCGCCTTTCTTCAGGCGCGCCATGAGGTGTGGCTGGCGCTGCCCCGCCTTGATCCTGATCTTCCCCTTCTGAGCGCGCAGGCGCAGCGGGTCGGCACCGACTGGGGCGCGCTCGTCTCGCACACGCTGGGGCGTGGGGTTCAGGTCAACCTCCTGCTGTCGGACACCGACCCGTTCGCCGATGCCGGCGCTCACCAGCGCACCCACGCCTGCGCCCGCCGCCTGCGCGCCGCCAATCCGCGGGCGGGAGAGCGGCTCCGGATCTCGACGTTGATGCATCCGGCGCGGCTGGGCGCGGTGACGCGGACCGGCTGGGGCGTCGGTGCTCGCTGGGCCGGCCAGCGCCGGCAGATGCGCGCGACGCTGGCCCTGCTGGGGTCGATGACGCCCGAGGCGCGGGCCGAGGCGTTGCTCGACATGCCGGGGCTGGCGCCCCATCTCACGGGCGCCGACGGCCCTGCCCCCCGGCTGCGGCGCACGCTGCTGCCGCCGCTGGCCGCGGCCCGGCATCATCACCGGCTGATGGTGGTCGACCGGCACAGCCTGATCCTCGGCGGCCCGGACAGCGACCCCGCCGCCGCGGGCTATGGCCTGCGGCTCGTGCGCGAGGGCACCTCCGCCGCCGACGCGCAGGCGCATCTCGAACATTTCGCCGAGGTCAGCGCCGGGCGTGCCGATCCGGGGACGCATCGCCACCTGCTGCGCACCCTGACCTGTCCGTCGCGGCGGCCTGGCGGCCTTGTCGCGCTGCGCTCGGACATCGCAAACGCCCACGCCGCGCTGGCCCGCCGGGCCGAGGACCTGATCTATATCGAGACCCGGCGCCTGACCGATCCCAAGCTTGTCCATGCCCTGGCCGCGGCCGCGGCGGCGCGGCCTGGGCTAGGCCTGATCGTGATGCTGCCGGGCGAGGGGGCGGCGAACGGCGGCCCCGCCGGTGCGCCGCCCGCCGCCCAGACCGACGCGCTGCGTCAGCTCGCGCGGGCCTATGGCAACCGTTTCTTTGCGGGACAGGCGACCGTGCCGATCAGTCCGGCCGGGCAACGGCTGGCAATCTTCGACAGGCGCGCCGCGCTCCTCGGCTCGGCCGACCTCACGCCCGAGGCGCTCCATGTCGACACCGAGGCGGGCCTCTACATCCGCACGATGCGCGAGATCGGGGAAATCGCGGGCCGTGTCGGCGCCTACTGGATGGCCCGCACCGCAACCGCAGCGCCGATCGCGGGCACGTCCGTGGTGTCATTGTGGAAGGCCCGGGCGGAGAGCGGCGGCGGGCGGATGCGGCCCTATCCCCTGAACTGATCGGGCGGCGACGCCTGGGAACGTGCGCGCGACAGCGGCACACTCAGCTCCTGCCCGTGCGCGATCCGCTCATTCGGCGGCCTGGCGGTTCGGCGGGACGGCAAGGTCCGGCTCCACCTCCGGCAGCGCGCCGGCAAGCACCAGCCCCCAGAGCAGCAGCGGGATCGCCACGACGCCCCCGACCGGCCCCCAGAGCCAGAACCCGAAGATCAGGGCAAGGAACACCAGAAGAGGGTTCACCGCGACATGCTTGCCCACCATCGTCGGCGTCACGAACTGACTCTCGACCACGATGAGGAGGATGTAGACCCCGCCGGGCAGCAGGGCGTTCGCCCCGTCGAAGGAGGCAACCCCCGCGTAGATCAGCGCGACCAGCGTCAGGCCCGGCCCGAGGTAGGGAATGAAGTTCAGCACAAAGGCGATCAGCCCCCAGCTCATCGCCTGGGGCAGCCCCATCAGTTGCAGCGCCACGCCGGTGCAGATGCCGAGCCCCGCGTTGATGACGCTGATGGTCATGAAGTACCGTGCGACCCGGCGTTCGGCGGCGCGCATCTTGACGACCGCGCGCCCCCGCTCCTCGGGCTTGAACAGCCGGCGGGCGGCCCAGTCGTAGATCTCCATCCGCGTCAGCAGGAAGAAGAACAGCGCGCCCACGAAGATCATGAAGCCGCTGACGATGGTCGGCGCCATCATAAGCGCGCTGCTGAGGTCGGGCATCTTCACGCCCGTATCGGCGGCCTGCTTTCCGCCCTCCTCGGCCGCCTTGGCGGCGGGGGCGATGGCCTGGCTCACGTCCTTGGACACCTCGCCCAGCCCCTGCAGCAGCGAGCGCATCGCCTCGACCGCGTCGCGCACATCGTGCATGACCTTGGGGGCCTCCTTCACCAACTGCTCGATCGCCGGCTGGAACAGGAGCGCAAAGCACGACAGCACGACCAGGGTGAGGCAGAGGGTAAGCGTCGCGCCCACTGCATGCGGCAGGTGGCGGCGATCGCATAAGTCTGACACCGGCGACAGTACGACCCCAGTGACCAGCGCCAGCGCGATCGGCGCGAAGACGTCGCCGACGATGTGCAGCGCCGCGAAAACGACCACGACCCCAACGAGGATGATCGCGACCTGCGCCAGCGTTTCCGTTCGTGCCACCCCGGTTTCCTCCCTGCGCCTCGCGTGAGGCAATGATGTGAAACGTCCGCGCCGCGGCGCCGGTTCCGGCCCGGCGAAAAGCGGCCCAAGGGGCGGCAATCCCACCGGCAGGCCGGAACTTTCCGACGTCTCGCGCGTCATCCCCCGCACATGCAATCGCCTCTGATGAAAGGAGAAAGCGATGAACAAGGACCAGATGGAAGGCAACTGGAAACAGCTCAAGGGCAAGGTCCGCGCCAAATGGGGCGACCTCACCGATGACGACGTTGCCAGCGTCGATGGACGGCGCGAAGTCCTTGCCGGCAAGATCCAGGAGAGGTACGGCAAGACCAAGGAAGAGGCCGAGAAACAGATCGACGAATGGCTCGGCTCCAACTGAGCCGATCCCGATCTGACCGACGTTGCGGGGCGCCTGCGGGCGCCCCTTTTGCTTGCGCCCTGCCCGGCTCTCTTGAGTGCCCCCGGGCGCGCTGCAGCATCAGCAGGCGGACATGCACATCCCGAACCCGCAAACCCCGGACATGGAAATCCCGGACATGTAAAAGGGCGCCGCGGGGCGCCCTTCACCTGTGTCGGATCTGAAGCCGGTTCAGATCGCGCTGGCGCGTCCGCTGCGCGGCCCGATAACCAGCCACAGGACGAGGCCGAGGATCGGCAGGAACAGGATCACGAGGACCCAGATCAGCTTTGAGAGCGAGCTTTCCGAAGATCCGATGACCGAGACGATCGCGACGATGTCGAGAATCAGGATGATCAGGGACCCGATGGTGCTGAGGATGAACATGTCAGAACTCCCGTTTGCAGATGCGAAGGCGGCCGCCCGGCGCTGCCGAGGCGGCCGCCCTGTTTCGCGATGTGTCTCTCTTGCCCCGCGTCGCGGGAAGCCGGATCAGACCGGCGGACGGCCACGCACCGCGCGGGCGACCATTGCGACGACGAACAGGATCAGGAACACGACGAACAGGATCTGCGCGATCCCGGCCGAGGCGCCGGCGATGCCGCCGAAGCCAAGCGCCGCGGCGATGAGAGCGATGATCAGAAAGGTAACGGCCCAACCAAGCATGGTAACCTCCTCTAGGTGACTGACAGCGAGGACTTTTGTCCCGGTGTTGCGATGTCAGGTAAACGTCGGAACGGCCCGGCGGTTCCCTCTGCGCTTCCCGGCGGCGCGCGCGGATCGCCCCTCGCGCGCGCGTGCATGCGAGCGATATACCGGATCTCTTCCGTCCAGACCCGCACCTTGGCATCGGAAAGATTTCCAGGAATTTCAGCGTGCGGTTCTTCACCCGCCGCCCCCGGCCGCGGCGGACGATCCCAACGGCGCGTCCAGTCCGGCCCGTCGTCACGCGAACCGGTAGCGGGCGTGTTTTCCATACCACGGTGACGGGCCTGACCCGAACGCGCCCACAGGCGACGGAACCTCGGCGGGCGGGCGCACGTTGATAGGCCATGATCCGCCGACTGGATAGTCCGCCGAACGGGGAGACGACCTATGAAAGCTGCTCTGATGATCACAGCCTTTGGCGCCATGACCGGGACAACCCTGCTTCTCGGCACACTCAGCCTGCTCTCGGACGGTGCCTCGCCGGTGATGAATCCCGGGATTCAGGCCCGCCAGGAGGCCCCGGCACAGCCGCAGGCGCGCATGGCCGACCTTGGCGACACGGCCCCCGCGACGCTGCACCTCGCCTCTGCAGGAAGCTGACGCCCCGCTCGACCGAAAGCATCCGCACCCTATGAAATGCGAAGGCCCGGCGCCCCCCATGGCGACCGGGCCCTCTGTTGTCCGGTGAGTGGGATTCGGCCGGATCGACCCCGCGGCGTTCAGCCTTTCAGCGGCTTGTCCGAAAGGTAGCGCGCCAGCACCGCGCGGGTCCCGTCGGCCCAGAGCGCCGTCAACGCCTCGGCGAAGGCCGCGGCAAAGCCCGCATCCTCGCCCGCCGCCCCATAGACCTCGCGCATGGCGAGCCACTGGGCCGGATCGTCCTTGGCCGCCATCGCGCGCCCGGTAAGTTGCGCCCAATCGGGATCGTTCGGCGCGATCTCGGCACCGCTCTCGTCGACCCCGGCGCAGTAGCGGCACCAGAGCGCAGACAGCAGCGCAAGGCCCTTCGGCACATGCCCGTTGGCAAGGTTGTCGCGCACCGAGGGCACGATGAACTTCGGCTGCCGGTTCGACCCGTCCAGACACAGGCGGCGGATCGTGTCGCCGATGTCGGGGTTGGCGAAACGGGTCTCGATCAGCGTCAGGTAGTCGGGAATCGAGGTGTCGGGCACCGGCGGAACGTGCGGCACGATCTCCTCGACCTCGACCTTGTGGAGGAAGGCCGCGACCTGTTCGTCCTGCATCGCCTCGTGCGCGTAGGTGATCCCGAGGAGGCCCGAGGGATAGGCGATGACGGCATGCCCGCCGTTCAGGATGCGGATCTTCATCATCTCGAAGGCATGGACCTGATCGGTGAAGGTCACGCCAACCTCTTCCAGCGGCGGGCGGCCCTGCGGGAAGTTGTCCTCCAGCACCCACTGGATGAAGGGCTCGCACAGCACCGGCGCCGCGTCGTCCACGCCGAATTCCTCGGCCACCAGCGCGATCTCGCGGTTGCCGGTGGCCGGGGTGATGCGGTCGACCATGCCGTTCGGGAAGGCCACCGTCTCGGCCACCCACTCGGCGAAGGCGGTGTCGAAAAGCTTTGCCAGCCCGACGATGGTGTTCTGCGCGACATGGCCGTTGCCCGGCAGGTTGTCGCAGCTCATCACAGTGAAGGGCGGAAGGCCGGCCGCGCGGCGGATCTTCAGCGCCTTGAGGATCGCGCCGAAGGCCGAGGCGGGCGCGTCGGGATTGGCCGCGTCCTTCACCATGTCGGGGTGGGAGCCATCGAAATGGCCGTGCTGGTCGAGGTAGTACCCGCCCTCGGTCACCGTCAGCGACACGATCCGCGTGGTCTCGGCCGCCATCGCGGCGATCAGCGGGCCGTTGTCGGGCGCGATCGGCACGAAGTCGATCATCGAACCCGTGATCCGGGCGCGGTGGCCTTCGGGTGCCAGCTCCACCACCGTGGTCAGAAGGTCCTGCCCCAGAAGACGCTCGCGCATCGCACCGTCGGCACTGCGCACGCCGGCACCGACCAGCGCCCAGTCATGGCCGAGGCCCTTCTCGAACAGCCGGTCGAGATAGACCGCCTGATGCGCGCGGTGGAAATTGCCCACGCCGATATGCACGATCCCCGGCGAAAGGCCATCGCGCCCGTAGGAGGGACGCGACACCTGCGGGTTCAGCTCCCCGAGGCTTTCGAGCGAAAGTTTGTCCATGAGTTCAGTTCCTTCCATCGCTCAGCTCATCCGTTCCGCAGCGGCCTCCGCAGGGGGCCGCGCATGCACGCGTTTCGGTAGTCCGGTGGCGGGACGGGCCCCGCGGATCACTCGATCCGCAGGCCCTTCGCGTCGAACCGGTGGATCTTGGTCTCGTCCGGGCTCAGCTGCACGGTGTCGCCGTGGCGCACCGGCACCTCGCCATCGCCGCGCACCGTCATCGGCTCTTCCCGGCCCTCGATGTCGACATGCAGGAAGGTGTCGGAGCCGAGATGCTCGGACACCACGACCTTACCGGTCCAGGTGCCGCCCTCGGGCACGATGGAGATGTGTTCTGGGCGGATCCCGATCGTCGTGGCGCCATGGGCCTCGGCCTCGGCCCCGGTGATGAAGTTCATCCGGGGCGATCCGATGAAGCCCGCGACGAAGAGGTTCCGCGGCGCGCGGTAAAGCTCCAGCGGAGAGCCCACCTGCTCCACCCTTCCGGCCTGAAGCACGACGATCTTGTCGGCCATGGTCATCGCCTCGACCTGGTCGTGGGTGACGTAGATCATCGTGGTCTGAAGCCGGGCGTGCAGCTCCGAGATCTCCAGCCGCATGCCTACGCGCAGCGCGGCATCGAGGTTCGAGAGCGGCTCGTCGAAGAGGAATGCCGCCGGTTCGCGCACGATGGCGCGGCCGATGGCCACCCGTTGACGCTGGCCGCCCGAAAGCTGCCCCGGCCGGCGGTCAAGGTAATCGCCGAGGTTCAGCACCTTGGCGGCCCCGTCGACACGCTTGTCGATCTCGGCTTGGTCCATCTTCGCCATCTTAAGCGGGAAGGCGATGTTCTTGCGCACCGACATGTGCGGGTAAAGCGCATAGCTCTGGAACACCATGGCGAGGCGGCGCTTGGCCGGCGGCAATTCGGTCGCGTCCTGGCCGTCGATCGAGATATGGCCGTCGGTCACGTCCTCGAGCCCGGCGATCAGGCGCAGCAGGGTGGACTTGCCGCAGCCCGACGGCCCGACGAAGACCACGAACTCGCCCTCGTTGATCTCAAGATCCAGCGGCGGGATGACCTCGACGTCGCCGAAGCGCTTGACGACCTTGGAAAGGGTGATCTGACCCATTGTTCGGGATCTCCTCTTACTTCACCGCGCCGAAGGTCAGGCCGCGGACGAGTTGTTTCTGGCTGAACCACCCCAGGATGAGGATCGGCGCGATGGCCATCATCGAGGCGGCGGAGAGTTTCGCGTAGAACAGGCCCTCCGGCGAGGAGTAGCTGGCGATGAAGGCGGTCAGCGGGGCTGCGTTGGCCGCGGTCAGGTTCAGCGTCCAGAAGGCCTCGTTCCAGGCGAGGATCACGTTCAGGAGGAGGGTCGAGGCGATCCCCGGAACCGCCATCGGCGTGAGGATGTACAGGACCTCTTCCTTGAGGGTGGCACCGTCCATCCGGCAGGCCTCGAGGATCTCGCCGGGGATTTCCTTGAAGTAGGTGTAGAGCATCCAGACGATGATCGGCAGGTTGATCAGCGTCATGACGATGACAAGGCCGGTGCGGGTGTCCATCAGGCCGGTGTTCTTGAAGATCAGGTAGATCGGGATCAGAACGCCGACCGGGGGCAGCATCTTGGTCGAGAGCATCCACATCAGGACGTCCTTGGTCCGCTTGCCCGGCACGAAGGCCATGGCCCAGGCGGCCGGGATCGCGATGATCAGCCCGATGATCGTCGATCCGACCGAGATCACCACCGAGTTGAAGAAGTAGAGGACGTAATCCGACCGCTCGCTGACCTCGAGATAGTTCTCGAGCGTCCAGTGGAAGAAGAAGAAGTGCGGCGGCGTCGCCACGGCCTCGCCTTCCGTCTTGAACGAGGTGAGGAAGGTCCAGAGGATCGGGAAGAAGATCAGGAGCGCGATGATCCAGGCGATCACCGTGACCGTGATGCGGCGTTTCGTGGTTACCTTGCGGGCCATGTTCCCCCCTCCTCAGGCGTCGAGGTTCTTGCCGATCATCCGCATCAGGAAGATCGCGACGATGTTGGCGAGGATGACGGCGATGATGCCGCCGGCGGAGCCGCCGCCCACGTCGAATTGCAGGAGCGACTGGGCATAGACGAGGTAGGTGAGGTTGGTCGAGGCATTGCCCGGGCCGCCGTTCGTCGTCACCAGGATCTCGGCGAAGACCGACAGCAGGAAGATCGTCTGGATCAGGATCACCACGGTCGCGGCGCGCGACAGGTGCGGCACCGTGATATGGAAGAACCGCGCGAAGGGCCCGGCGCCATCCATCTCGGCCGCCTCGACCTGCTCGCTGTCAAGCGATTGCAGCGCGGTCAGAAGGATCAGCGTGGCGAAGGGCAGCCATTGCCACGACACGATCAGGATGATCGAGAACAACGGCGCCTGCGACAGGAAATCGAACGGCGCGAACCCGAAGGAGGTGGCGATCCAGCCGAACAGGCCGTTCACCGGGTTCATGAACATGTTCTTCCACACCAGCGCCGAGACGGTGGGCATCACGAAGAAGGGGGCAATCACCAGGATGCGCACGATCCCCTGCCCCCAGACCGGCTGATCCAGAAGCAGCGCCAGCAGTGTCCCGCCGACCGTGGTGATGAGGAGGACGCCCCCGACCAGCACCAGCGTGTTGATCAACGCGGTGATGAAGGCAGGATTGGTAACAAAATACTTGTAATTCTCAAACCCGATGAAGTTGTGCGCTCCGGGCATGAGCAGGTTGTAGTTCAGGAACGAGAAGTAGACGGTCATCGCCAGCGGGACGATCATCCACAGAAGCAGCAAGATCACCGCGGGGGAAATCATCAGCCGCGCGGCCGCGCGCGAATGTTGGGTCGCCATTCTTTCCTCCCTGAACCTATGGCGTAAAGGGTGCGCGGGACCGGAAGGGAAGAACCGGTCCCGCGCGGTAACGGGCGGCTTACTTGATGTAGCCGGCCTTCGTCATTTCACGGGTCGTCAGCGACTGGGCGTTCTGAAGCGCCTGTTCGCCGGTCTCCGACCCCGCCAGCGCGGCCGAGAACTGCTGGCCCACCGCCGTACCGATGCCCTGGAACTCGGGGATCGCCACGAACTGGACACCGGTGTAGGGAACCGGGTCGACCGTCGGGTGCGTCGCGTCAGCCGCGTCGATCGACTTCAGCGTCATCTTCGCGAACGGGATCTTGGCGTACTCGGGGTTCTTGTAGAGCGAGGTACGCGTTCCCGGGGGCACGTTGGCCCAGCCGTCCTTCGACGCCACGAGCTCGGTGTACTTCTTCGAGGTCGCCCATTCGATGAAGGTCTCTGCGGCCTTCTCCTTCTTGGTGCCCGCCGGGATCGCCAGGTTCCACGACCACAGCCAGTTGGCGTCCTTGCTCACGCCGTCCTTGTGCGGCGCCATGGCAAAGCCCACGTCCTTGGCGACCTTGGAGTTCTTCGGGTCGGTCACGAACGAGGCGGCGACGGTGGCGTCGATCCAGATCCCGCATTTGCCCTGCTGGAACAGCGCGAGGTTCTCGTTGAAGCCGTTGGACGAGGCGCCGGGCGGGCCGTAGTTCTTCATCAGGTCGAGGTAGGAGGACATGGTGTCCTTCCACGCGGCGCTGTCGAATTGCGGCTGCCACTTCTCGTTGAACCAGCGCGCGCCGAACGAGTTCGACATCGCGGTCAGGATCGCCATGTTCTCGCCCCAGCCGGCCTTGCCGCGCAGGCAGATGCCATAGACGCCGGCCGACTTGTCGGTCATCGCCTTGGCGGCCTTCGCGATGAAGGCCCAGGTGGGTTTCTCGGGCATCTCCAGACCGGCCTTCTTCATCAGGTCGGTGCGGTACATGGTCATCGAGCTTTCGCCGTAGAACGGCGCGGCGTAAAGCTTGTCCTTGAGCGTCAGCGCGCCCCGGATCGCCGGCAGGATGTCCTTGGTGTCATAGCTGTCGGGGAAGTTCAGCGGCAGCAGCCAGCCCTGCTTGGCCCAGATCGGAACCTCGTAGTTGCCGATGGTCATGACGTCGTAGTTGCCGGCGTGCGTGGCCACGTCCGTCGTCACCTTCTGGCGCAGGACGTTCTCTTCCATCGTCACCCATTTGACCTTGATGTCGGGGTGCGCCTTCTCGAATTCGCTGGTCAGCCCCTGCATCCGGATCATGTCGCCGTTGTTCACGGTCGCGACGGTGATCGTCGTTTCGGCCATCGCCCCGGTCGCAGCCCCGGTCGCGAACATGCCGACGGCGCACGCCCCCATGAGGGCGCGGAATCGTACGGTCATCGGAATCCTCCCATTTACTTTGTGTCCTGAGCATATGCCCAGGTCGCGGGCATATGCTCACCAAACTGTGGTACTGTGTCAACGCAAAAATCCGCCGCGCTGCGGCGAGCGCAACAATCCTTTTCAGGATCAATCAGTTAGGAAAATCTCAGCCGAGCAGGGCTTCTGCCGTCTCTTCGCTGGTCAGCAGGCCATCGAGCAACTTACCGGCGAGTGCAGCCGCCAGCGGAACAACCTTGTCTTGTCCCGCAGCGATTCCGATCACCTGCCCGCCGGCCTTGCACTGGGCCTTGAGCCCCCCCACCCGCTGGGCGAGGCCCTCCTCGATGTAGCGGCCTCGGTCGTCGAAGCACCAGGTGGCGATCTCGCCCACCGCGCCGAGCGCGCGCTGCTCGGCCAGGTCGCGGGCCGAGATGAACCCGTCGACATAGAGCGGCGCGCTGTCGGTCATGTGGCCGACCCCGACGAAGGTCACGTCGGCCTGCGCCGCCAGCCGCGCCACGATCTTGAGCTGCGGCAGCTGATAGAACATCCGCCGGATCTCGGGGTCGTCGATGATCACCGGCAGCGGCATCGGGTAATGCGGCGCCCGCACCGTGTCGGCCGTGCGCATGATCACGTCGTAGTTCGAGGCCGAGCCGTCCGGCGCGATGTTCCCGATCAGCGAGATCAGCTTGTGCTGTTCGCACGACATCTTGGGCAGTTCTTCGACCATGGCGCGCAGGGCCCGGCCGGTCCCAAGCGCGATGATCAGCGGGTCGGGCTGGCGCAGGAACCGTTCCATCACGCTTGCCGCCACCGGGGCGAGGCCGCGCACCGGGTCGACCCCGGGCCCGAGCGAGGGCGCCACGCGCACCGTCTGCAGCCCGAACTGCGCCTTCAGCGCGGCCTCGAGCGCAAGGCAACGGGCAATGCGGTGTTCCAGCCGGACATGGATCAGCCCCTCGGACATCGCCTTCGACACCAGCCGCTGCGCCCGTTGGCGCGACACGCCCAGCTCTGCCGCGATCTGGTCCTGTGTCAGCCCGCCAACGTAATAGAGCCACCCCGCCCGCGCCGCCGCATCGGTCGCACGGTCCTCCGGGTCGAGGGCGGGTTTCTTGTTCACGTGACGGACTCCGTTCGGGACAGGTCGGGATTGGCCAGTTCCGGGAATTGCACGAAAAAGCCCGCAAATCCAGTCAGGGTGACGTCCGGGTCAGGTTCGTCTTCCGGCAGCGTGACGCCCGCCATGTGGCTGCCACCGGTGAAATGGACCACCGGCATCGCCGCCGCGCGGGCCGCGCGCAGGCCCATCAGACTGTCCTCGATCACCAGGCACCGCGCGGGCGCCACCCCCATCCGCGCCGCCGCGTGAAGGAAGAGATCCGGCGCCGGCTTGCCCCGCGCCACCTCGGACGCCGTGAAGATCCGCCCCTCGAACCGCGCCGCGAGGCCGGTCAGCATGAGCGAGTGCCGGGCCCGTGGCGGGCTGGAGGACGTCGCCGCGCAATAGGGCACTCGCAGCCCGTCGATCACTTCAGAAACACCCGGCATCACCTTGAGATCGCGGTCGAAAGCCGCCAGAAGCCGGGCACGGTAATCGGCCTCGAAACTGGCAGGAAGATCAATGCCGAAGGTCTCGCGCACGTTCTGGAGGACCACCGGGTAGGACCGCCCGAGGAAATGCCGCGCGACATGGGCCATGTCGATCGTCACGCCATGCGCCGCCAGTTCGGCGATCAGCATTCGCGCGCTGATCACCTCGCTGTCGATCAGCACCCCGTCGCAATCGAAGATCACCAGGTCGATCCCCGCCCCGCTCCCCTTGCTCGCCTCGTCCATGACCGCCCCTCCTTCTCGGCCGGGACGATAGAAGCCACGCGGGGCAGCCTCAAGCCCGGGGTCGACGGCGCCGGAACCCCGCCCCCCGAAGCCAGCCCCGCGCCGCACTGCACGAGGGCAGCAAGATCCGAACGCCCATCGGCGCACTCGATGCGGGGTACATAAGGGCGGAGTCGCCCCAGGGTAGATCGCGCGACGATGACGCGATTGTGCGCGGCGGCCCCCTTCCGTCGGGTTCGGCGCGCCGACGCACAAGAAACGGGCAGTGTGGCAGGAAACCCCCGTTCTTTCGGCATAAATCGGCCATGCCGCACGGCGGCATTTGACCTTTTCGTGCTTTGGCGCAATGTGGCGCGAATGCCTGCTGCCGAAAAGATAGACACCTTGAAGACGCTGCCTGATTCGTTCCTTCCCGATCGCCAATTCGTACCGGGGCGCCGTCGCGTTCTGGGATTTCTCGCCGCCACCACCGTGATGGCGGGGGCCGTGCCGCGCGCGCTGCGTGCGCAGACCGCCCCGGCCCCGGCGGCGACGGCCAATCCGCCCGCCACGACGCCGGCCGAACCCGCGACGCCGCCCGATCAGGTGGCGGGCGTGCGGCCGTTCTCCTACGACATCCTGACCCAGGAGATGAAGGCGCGCGCCGCCAAGCCCTATCAGGAGCGCAAGCTTACCGACACGACGCTGACCAAGCTCAGCTACGACGATTACCAGCACATCCAGTTCCGCCGCGACAAGGCGCGCTGGCAGGACAAGGATGAGCTGTTCCGGGTCGAGGCGTATTACCTCGGCTGGCTCTACCAGACCCCGGTCGAGCTCTACGAGGTTGACGCCGGCAAGGCGCGGCCGATCGTCTTCGAAGCGCAGGATTTCCAGTATTATCCCGGCCTGAAGGCGGACCTTCCAAAGACCGGCACCCTGCCCGGCGTGGCGGGCTTTCGCATCAACACGCCGATGAACCGGCCCGACAAGTTCGACGAGATGGTATCGTTCCTGGGGGCGAGTTATTTCCGCGGCCTCGGGCGCGGCAACGTCTACGGGCTTTCGGCGCGCGGCGTTGCCGTGAACACGGCGATCTCGGGCTCCGAGGAATTCCCCGTCTTCACCGATTTCTACCTCGAGAAGCCGGCACCGGGGCAGGAAAGCGTTACCATCTACGCCGCGCTGGAAAGCCCGTCGCTGACAGGCGCCTACCGCTTCGTGATGACGCCCGGCGCCGATACCACGATGGACGTGACCGCGCAGCTTTTCCTGCGTGCCGATATCCAGCAGCTGGGGATCGCGCCGCTGACGTCGATGTACCTGTTCGGCGGCAATGATCCGGGCGATTTCAACGACTACCGCCCCGAAGTTCATGACAGCGACGGGCTCCTGCTCGACGATGGCGGGGACGAGCGCTACTGGCGCCCGCTCAACAACCCGGCGCAGCTCGCAAGCTCCTACCTGTCGTCCGAGAACCCCAAGGCGTTCGGGCTGATGCAGCGCGATCGCGCCTGGCCGGATTACCTGGACGCCCAGGCCCAGTACCAGAAGCGCCCCTCGCTCAAGGTCGAACCGCTGGGCGACTGGGGCAAGGGCATGGTCCGGCTGGTCGAGATCCCCTCGCAATACGAGACCAACGACAACATCGTCGCCTTCTGGATCCCGGCCGCGCCGGCGAAGGCCGGCGATGCGCTGACTTTCGCCTATCGGCTGAACTGGGGCATGCTGCCCCTGCCGTCCGATCACACGCTTGCCTATGTCAAGCGGACGCGCACCGGTCACGGTGGCGTGGCGGGGTCTAAACCCAAGGCTGACACAAGAAAATTTGTTGTGGACTTCGAAGGCGGGCTGCTTGGAAATCTGCCGGCCGATGCACAACTGAAGACCAACCTGGCAGTCGCCAAGGGGAAGGTAGAAGAGCAGACCCTCTCAAAAATCGAGGGAACCAATACATGGCGTTTGGTCGTTGATGTATCAGCGTCCAAAGGCACGATCATCGAGCTTAGCGCGGTGATCGAAGGATATGGGCGCACGTTGACTGAAACCTGGCTCTATCAATGGATCAAGGAATGATTGCTGCTGCTGCTGTCACTTCTGCCCCGGCCGATGCGCAAGGGGCCACCTCCACGAACATGACAAGCGATCTGGACCTCGCGGCGGATTTCGCACCGCCCGCGGCCCCGATGGCAATGCCTAAACAGATCATCGAACGTTCGGTCGCGCGCGGTGCTTCGCAGCGCCTGCGCCTGCCGTTCTTCGGCGGCCGGATGCAAGGCCAGCCCTGATGCCCGCACGCCTGCCCGCCGACGGCTCGTCGCGGCTGGCGCGGACGGTCGCGCTGGCGTTTTCCGCGGTCATGGGTGTGGGCGCATGCGGGCTCATCCTGCAGGCGTCGGAGACCGACGGGATCGACATGCTCGATCTCCTGCGCGCCTTCCTGATCCTGATCACCACGTCCTGGCTGGCCTGGGGCGCCGCGCAGGCGCTTCTCGGGCTGGTCAGCCGCCCGGCGGCGCCACCGCCGGAGGGTCCGCGGCCGGCGCAGCCGTCACGCACCGTGGTGATGGTTCCGATCTGCAACGAGGACCCGGTCGCCACCTTTTCGCGCGTGGCGGCGATGGATGCCTCGATCATCGCGGCGGGACTTGAGGAGCAGGTGCACTTCGCCATCCTCTCCGACAGCCGAGACGAGGCCGTGGGCCAGCGCGAGCGTTTCTGGTTCGCGCGTCTTCTGGCCGAGTGCCGCGCTGCCGGCTCCGGCGAGGGGCGCATCTTCTACCGCCGCCGCACCTCGAACGAGGGGCGCAAGGCCGGCAACATCGAGGAATTCGTGCGCCGCTACGGGGGCGCCTACGAATTCGCGGTGATCCTCGACGCCGACAGCCTGATGGAGGGCGCCACCATCGCCGAAATGATCCGGCGGATGGAGGCGGAACCGAACCTCGGGCTGCTCCAGACCCTGCCCAAGATCATCGAGGCGCGGTCGGCCTTTGGCAGGTCGCAACAATTCTCGGCCGCGTTCTACGCGCCGGTCTTCGCGCGCGGCCTTGCACAGATGCAGGGCGCCACGGGGCCGTTCTGGGGCCACAACGCGATCGTCCGCGTCCGCGCCTTCGCCGAAAGCTGCGGCCTGCCGGAACTGTCGGGCCCCCCGCCCTTCGGCGGCCCGGTGCTGAGCCACGACTACGTCGAAGCCGCCCTGCTGGCGCGCAACGGCTGGATCGTGCGGCTGGACGACGACCTTCAGGGATCGTTCGAGGAAGGGCCGGAGAACATCATCTCCTACGCGCGCCGCGACCGCCGCTGGGCGCAGGGCAACCTGCAGCACTCGCGCCTCGTGAACGCGCCGGGGCTGCGGTTCTGGCACCGGTTCGTCTTCATCCAGGGGATCCTCGCCTATCTGTCGTCACTGATCTGGGGCGCATTCCTGATCGTCTCGGCGCTCTCGGTGCTGTATGTCGGCCGGCCGAACTACTTCCCGCTGGCGCACCAGCTGTTCCCGGTATTCCCCGACGACCAGACCAAGAAGATCGTGGGGCTGGCAATCGGGGTGGTGGGCCTTCTGGTCCTGCCGAAGCTGCTGATCTGGGTGAAAGCAACGCTAGACGGGCGGGCGCGCGGCTTCGGCGGCGCGTTCTGGGCCTTCGCCTCGTTCTTCTCGGAGCTGCTCCTGTCGTCACTTCTGGCGCCGGTCATGCTGATGTTCCAGGGCAAGGCGGTGCTTCAGGTGCTGTCGGGCCGCGATGGCGGCTGGCCTGCCAACCAGCGCGGCGAGGGCCGGCTGTCGATGGTCGAGGGCTGGGCCGCGAGCGGCTGGATCTCGGTCACCGGAGCGGTCGGGCTGGTCGCGCTCTATTTCTTCCTGCCGGAACTGACGCTGTGGATGACCCCGGTCTTCGCGCCGATGGTGCTGGCCCCGGTGCTGATCGCGTGGTCCTCGCGCCGGCTGACCGGGTCGTTGTTCCTCACCCCGGCCGACATGGCCCCCGCGCCGGTAGTCAAGGCCGCCCGGGCGATCCATGCCGATTGGGAGGCCGACGCCGAACGCGTCGAAGCCGCCCCCGCCCGCGCCGCTGCGGTCGGCTGAACAGCCCCCCTTCCGAAGATACAGCAGCCCGGCCCCCTGCGCAGACCAGCGCGGGGCCCGGGCAGCGCCCTCCCCTCCCCCCGGGACGCCCATGCCATGGGAATGGCAACCGCGCCTTCATCACGCCACTCTCACGCATCGGTTACGCGGCGTGAGGTGCGCTGTCACCGATCTGTCAGACAAGCTTTCTACGCAGCCCTCAACCGGTCCGGACGAGGGCCGGCGGCGATAGCCAGCTACATCGTGCCAGCTTCATCATGAGGGACAGATCATGAGCCACTTCCAACCCCGCACCGCCGTCAGCGCCCTCGTGCTGGCCTGTGCCGCCGCGCTGCCGCTCCACGCGCAGGAGACCGCGCGGCCCAGCACCGCCACGCCGATCAAGCACCTGGTGGTGATCTTCCAGGAAAACGTGTCGTTCGACCATTACTTCGGCACCTACCCGAAGGCCGCCAACCCCGAGGGCGAACCCGCCTTCCACGCCAAGGACGGCACGCCCAAGGTCAACACGCTGGCGGCCGCTGGCCTGCTGGACCAGAACCCCAACAAGACCAACACCGCCAACGGCGAGAACGCCGCGGCCCCGTTCCGCATGGACCGCACCCAGTCCGCCAGCGCCGACCAGAACCACGGCTACACGGCAGAACAGGCCGCCTATGACGGCGACAAGATGGATCTGTTCCCGGCCAACACCGGCAAGGGATCGAAGGGCGGCGCCGGATCCTTCGGCACCAAGGGCCAGGTGATGGGCTATTACGACGGCAACACCGTCACCGCGCTATGGAACTACGCCCAGAACTTCGCGATGAGCGACAATTCGTTTTCGTCGACCTTCGGCCCCTCGACCCCCGGCGCGATCAACCTGATCTCGGGCCAGACCAACGGCGTCGTGCTGCCGATGGGCTACAAGCTGGAGAAGGACGGCACCTATGACCGCGGCCGCGTTGTGCCCGACGGCAACGGCGGCTGGACGATGATCTCGGACCTCGACCCGACGGATGACGTATGCTCGAACCCGAAATATCCGACCGCGCTGATGGGCGGCAAGAACATCGGCGACATGCTGAACGCCCGCGACATCACCTGGGGCTGGTTCGAGGGCGGCTTTGACCTGAGCCAGACCAATGCGAACGGCACCACCGGCTGCGCCCGCTCGCACACCTCGGACATCACCAAGGTGGACCAGGTCGATTACATCCCGCACCACGAGCCGTTCCAGTACTACACCTCGACCGCCAACCCCAAGCACGTGCGCCCCGCATCGGTCGCGGCGATCGGCACCTCGGATGACGGCGGCGCCAACCACCAGTACGACATCCACGACTGGTACGACGCGCTGAAGGCCGGCAACATGCCCGCCGTCAGCTTCCTCAAGGCCTCGGGCTACGAGGACGGCCACGCAGGATACTCCGATCCGCTGGACGGCCAGCACTTCATCGTCAAGGCCGTGAACGCGGTGGAGACATCGAAGTTCTGGAAGGATACCGCGATCATCGTCCTCTACGACGACTCGGACGGCTGGTACGACCACGCCCATGCGGTCATCAACCCGTCGAACATCCCGGTCAAAGGCTATGACGTGCTGAACGGCGACAAGTGCGGCTCGACCGGCGTGGCGCTGCCCGGCATCGACGGCAAGCCCGCGCAGGGCCGCTGCGGCTACGGCACCCGCCAGCCCTTCGTCGTGATCTCGCCCTACGCCAAGACCAACTACGTCGACCACACGCTGACCGACCAATCCTCGGTGATGCGCTTCATCGAAGACAACTGGATGGGCGGCGCCCGTCTGGGTGGCGGTTCCTTCGACGCGGTCTCGGGCCCGATCAACGCGATGTTCGACTGGGCCAAGCCCGCTGCGAAGGCGCTGATCCTCGACCCGAAAACCGGCGAAGCGACCCACTCGTGACCCGACAGAAGACCCGCGGGAGGCGTGACATGCTCAGATTGAAGCGCCTCCTCTTCCTTGCGCCGGCCGGGTTCGCCCTGGCCGGCGTCCTTTCCCAGGTCCCGGCGCGGGCCGATCAGCCCGCGCCCCGGGGGATCGCCCTCCCCGCGCCCGACCCGCTGGCCCATTCCCTCAGCGTGGTCGCCATGCTGGGCCGCAAGATGTTCTACGACCCGGCGCTGTCGGGTTCGGGCCGGATGTCCTGCGCCTCGTGCCACGATCCAGCGAACCATTTCGCGCCCGACAATGCCCGGGCCGTGCAGATCGGCGGGGCGCATCTGGCCAGCCCCGGCATCCGCGCCGTTCCTTCGCTGACCTACCGCATCTTCACCCCCGCCTTCACCTTCGGCCCGCCGAACCCGTCGGAAGAGCTGAACGAGGCCTCGCCCATGGCGGTTTCACAGCAGGGCGCGGCGGCCAAGGGGGTGACCACCGTCGCAGGCCCTGCCACCACGGCGAAACCGCTCAAGACCGCAGGCACGACGACACTTGCCGCCCCGGTGCCGCGCGGCGGCCTGTTCTGGGACGGGCGCGCCGACACGCTGGAGGATCAGACCTTCGGCGTCCTGATGTCGCCCTTCGAGATGGCCAACACCTCGCGCGCCGCCCTGGCCGCCACGATCCGCGCCAGGTACGGCAAGAGGCTGGCCATGCTCTTCGGCAAGGGCGTGATGACCGATGACGACCTGATCATTTCCGAGGCAGGTTTCGCGCTTGGCCGCTACCAGCGGGAGGACCCGGCCTTCCACCCGTTCAGTTCCAAGTTCGACGCGGTGCTGGCGGGAAAGGCGACCTTCACCCCGGCCGAAGCGGCGGGAAAGAAGCTCTTCGACGACCCGAAGAAGGGGAATTGCGCGGCCTGCCACCTAGACAGTTCCGAGACCCCGGGCGTGCCGCCCCTCTTCACCGATTTCGAATACGAGGCGCTTGGCGTGCCGCGCAACCCGGCGATCCCGGCGAATGCCGATCCGGGCTATCACGACCTTGGCCTGTGCGGGCCGCTGCGCGACGACGCAATCGCGCGGAACCCGGCCAATTGCGGGCTGTTCAAGACGCCCAGCTTGCGCAACGTGGCAAGCCGGAAGGTGTTCTTTCACAACGGCGTCTACCACGACCTGAAGCAGGTGGTGGATTTCTACGTCAAGCGTGACACCGACCCGGCGGCGATCTATCCCATGCGGAACGGCAAGCTGAACCGATATGACGACCTGCCGAAGCGCTATCGGGGCAATATCGACTATCTCGATGCGCCTTTCGGTCTGGCCACGCTGGGGCAGAAGCCCGCGCTGACACCGGCCGAGGAAGACGACATCGTGGCCTTCCTCAAGACGCTGACGGATGGCTACACCCCCGCGAAGACGCAGTGACCGCCGGCGCCTCCGCCCGCAGATTCCCGTCGCCCCTGCCCCGCCGCCACGGTATGGAGGCGCATGGACACGGATTTCGAGATCTTCCTCGCCGCCCCCCCGGGGCTCGAAGACACCCTGCGGGACGAGGCCGCCGCGGCGGGCTTTGCGGAGCCCGTGGCCACCCCGGGCGGGGTGACCACGCGGGGCGGCTGGCCCGAGGTCTGGCGCGCCAATCTGGAATTGCGCGGCGCAGGAAGGGTGCTGGCGCGGATCGGCGCGTTTCGCGCCTTTCACCTGGCCCAGCTCGACAAGCGGGCGACGAAATTTCCCTTTGCCGATTTCCTGCCGCAAGGCGCCGCGATGAAGGTCGAGGCGACCTGCCGCCGGTCCAAGATCTACCATGCGGGCGCCGCGATCCAGCGGGTCGAAAAGGCGCTGGAAAAGACCATCGGCGCGACCTTCCCCAAGGCGAACGAGAAACGGCCCGAGGATCCGGAGGACGCGCCAGATGAGGACCTCCTGCGCCTCATGGTCCGGATCGAGGACGATCTTGTCACCCTGAGCCTAGACACCTCGGGCGCGGCCCTTCACCGCCGGGGGTTCAAGGAGGCGGTCGGCAAGGCGCCGATGCGCGAGACGATGGCCGCCCTCTTCCTGCGCCAATGCGGCTATGACGGGTCCGAGCCGGTGCTCGACCCGATGTGCGGCTCCGGCACCTTCCCGATCGAGGCAGCCGAGATCGCCATGGGACTGATGCCGGGCCGGGCACGCAGCTTTGCCTTTGAGCATTTTCCCGGCTTCGAGGCCGCGGCCTTTGCCGCGTTGAAGGCCGCACACGCCCCACGCGACACCGCGCTGACCTTCCACGGTTCGGACCGCGACGCGGGCGCCATCCGCATGAGCACCGCCAATGCCGGGCGCGCAGGCGTCGCGGGGGTGACGCGCTTCACCAATGCCGCGATCTCGGACCTTCAGCGCCCCGAGGGGCCGCCGGGCCTGGTGATCATCAACCCGCCCTATGGCGCGCGGATCGGCAACAAGGGCATGCTCTTCGGTCTGCACGCCCGGATGGGGGAGGTCCTGCGCGAGCGGTTCGGGGGCTGGCGCGTGGGCATCGTCACCTCGGAACGTGCGCTGGCGCAGGCAACGGGGCTGCCGTTCCTGCCGCCGGGGCCGCCGGTGGCGCATGGCGGCCTGAAGGTCACGCTTTGGAGAACCGGGCCGCTCTGACGGCTGCGCCGGCCGGGGCTCTGCCCCGGACCCCGGAGTATTTTCACAAGAAAGACTGGGGGTGCGGGATCCACGACCTGTGTCACGGATTCGTGACAGTCCGTGAATTGAGCGCGCGCGCGGAGATCTGCACAGGAAAGCGGCAACCGCGGGGGGCCATCATCTGCCTGCCATAATTGCGTTGAGCGGCGCACGAGGGGCCGCGATCCTTCGACTGACCGGTTTGACGGTCGTGAAAAGGAGGCGCGGCAACCGCGGGCCTAGGAAACCGGGTGGCCGCCGCGCAGGGTGCAACAGGGTTGCCGTTCGATCCTACACGAACCCCGGGCCGAGGGTAATGGCTCCGGGGGAAGGACCTGGCGGCCCCGACAGGGGACATATTTCCGATGACCAAGATGAACCGCCGCACGCTTTTGCTGACCGGTGCCGCCGCCGTGGCAGCCCCTCTGGCCGCGCCCCGCATCGCGCGCGCCGCCGACGGCGACACGATCAAGCTGGGCATCCTGCATTCGCTCTCGGGCACGATGGCGATCTCGGAGACCACGCTGAAGGACACCATGCTGATGCTGATCGAGCAGCAGAACGCCAAGGGCGGCGTTCTGGGCAAGAAGCTGGAGGCGGTGGTGGTCGACCCGGCCTCGGACTGGCCGCTCTTTGCCGAGAAGGCGCGCGAGCTGATCACCGTCGACAAGGTGGCCGCGATCTTCGGCTGCTGGACCTCCGTGAGCCGCAAGTCGGTGCTGCCGGTGGTGGAGGAGCTGAACGGTCTCTTGTTCTATCCGGTCCAGTACGAGGGGCAGGAAAGTTCCAAGAACGTGTTCTACACCGGGGCCGCGCCGAACCAGCAGGCGATCCCGGCGGTGGATTACTTCCTGGGCGAGCTGGGAGTGGAGAAGTTCGCGCTTCTGGGCACCGATTACGTCTATCCGCGCACGACGAACAAGATCCTCGAGGCCTATCTTCAGCAAAAGGGCATCAAGAAAGAGGACATCTTCGTCAACTACACACCCTTCGGCCAGTCGGACTGGTCCAAGATCGTGTCGGACGTGAAGGCGCTGACGGCCGACGGCAAGCAGGTGGGCGTGATCTCCACCATCAACGGCGACGCCAACATCGGTTTCTACAAGGAGCTGGCAGCAAGCGGGATCACGGCGGACGACATCCCCGTCGTGGCCTTCTCGGTCGGGGAGGAGGAGCTGTCGGGCCTGGGCAAGGGGGATCTGTCGAACCTGGTGGGCCAACTTGCCGCCTGGAACTACTTCGAAAGCGTCGACACCCCCGAGAACAAGAAGTTCATCGAGGAATGGCACGCCTTCACCAAGGATCCCAAGCGCGTCACCAACGACCCGATGGAGGCCCATTACATCGGCTTCAACATGTGGGTGCAGGCCGCCGAACAGGCGAAATCGGTGGACAGCGACGCGATCCAGGCCGCGATGATCGGGCAGGAATTCCCCAACCTCACCGGTACCACGGCGAAGATGCTGCCGAACCACCACCTGACCAAGCCCGTGCTGATCGGCGAGATCCGCGAGGATGGCCAGTTCGACGTGGTCAAGAAGACCGACCCGGTGCCAGGCGACGCGTGGTCCGACTTCCTGCCGGAATCGAAGGACCTGATCTCGGACTGGGCCGACAAGAAGTGCGGCATGTACAACACCGCGACCAACACCTGCGTGCAGATCAAGTCGAACTACTGACCTGAGCGTGCCGGCGGGCCCTTGCCGGGGCCCGCCTCCATCTTGCCGGGGGATTTACATGTTGCGCCTTTTCCTTGCGGTGCTCGCGGCCCTGCTGCTGGCTACGGGGGGCCTGCGGGCCGAACCGGTCGGCCAGATCCTCGACACCAACCGTGCGCTGATCCAGAAATCCTCGCGCCTGACGATCGGACCGGTGATCGACGCGCTGGCCACCTCGGGCGACGACCGGGCGGAAGCCGTCTTGCAGGCCTGGGGCGACAAGCATCTCGGGATCCGCAAGTCCGACGGCGCCTTCGTCCTGATCACGCGCAAGGGCGGCGACTATGTGCTGACTGCACCGGACGGCAAGGCGGCGGGCACGGCAAAGCGCAGCGATATCGACGCGTTGCGCCCCAATGCGGGGGTGCGCCGCCTGATCGACGGGGCGCTGGTGCAGTTCCAGTTGAACGCACCGAAGCGCGCCACCCGCGCCGCCGCCCTCGACATCATCGACCGGCACCCCGAGGCGGGGCAGCTGAAACCGCTGGAGGCCTCGATCCCGGGCGAGTTCGACCCGGGCCTGAGATCGCGCAAGGAGCGGATGTTGCGCCTTCTGACGATCCGCTTCGGCGACGATGGAGCCGCACGCATCAAGGCGATCGAGAGTTTCGGCGCCGATACCGGCCTTGACCTGCGCGGCGCGCTGAACCCGCTACTGGATACGAAGCGGGTGGTGACCAGGGCAGGCGAGACACCGCCGGGCAACGTGGCGCGGCAGCTGATCCCCGGCAAGGGGATCGGAGATGCCGCGGCCTATGACCTGCTGGTGAAGGCCGGCGATGCCCCTGCCCGCCTGACCCCCGTCGCGCGCAAGCAGGCGCTGGAGGCGAACATCGAAGGCGGAAAGGTGGGCGGCGTGCCCGTCCCGGACCTGTCCGACCCCGAGGCCCGCGACCGCGCCTACAGCGCACTGGAACAGGCCGGAAAGGTGCCGCAGGCCGCCACCGCGGCAGAGGTCGCCGCCGCCGTCGCCGCCCATGCCTATTGGGATGTCTATGCCGAGCCTTCGAAGGAGGTCACCGATGCGGCGAGGGCCGCGCTGTCGAAGATCGCGCTCAAGGTCGACGGAATGGAGGCGTTCGACCTGCTGCTCGAGGCGCTGTCGCTGGCCTCGATCTACTTCCTCGCGGCGATCGGGCTGGCGCTGACCTTCGGCGTGATGGGCGTGATCAACATGGCGCATGGCGAATTCATCATGATGGGCGCCTATACCGGCTACGTCGTCCAGCAGTGGATCCCGAACTACACCGTGTCGCTGCTGGTCGCCCTGCCGTTGGCCTTTGCCGTGACCTTCGCGGCCGGCGTGGCGATGGAGCGCCTTGTCGTGCGCCACCTCTACAAGCGGCCGCTGGAGACGCTGCTGGCGACCTTCGGCGTGTCGATCGCGCTCCAGCAGATCGCCAAGAACATCTTCGGCACGCAGGCCCGCCCCCTCACCTCTCCCGCCTGGCTGGACGGGGCCTGGGTGCTGAACGACGTGGTGTCGATCAGCTATATCCGGATCGCGATCTTCGTTCTCGGCCTCGTGTTCCTGCTGCTGTTCCTCTTCGTGATGAATCGCACGCGGTTGGGGCTGGAACTGCGCGCGGTGACGCAGAACCCGGCGATGGCGGCCTCGATGGGGATCAACCCGGACCGGATCAACATGCTGGCCTTCGGCCTTGGCTCCGGCATCGCGGGGATCGCGGGGATCGCGCTTGGCCTGTTCGCCAAGGTGACGTCCGAGCTGGGGCAGGATTACATCGTGCAAAGCTTCATGACCGTCGTGGTCGGCGGCGTGGGCAACATCTTCGGCACACTTGCAGGCGCCGCGCTGATCGGCACGCTGCAAAAGGGGATCGAGTGGCTGAATCCCTCGAACACGCTGGCTGCGCAGACCTACATGATCCTGTTCATCATCCTCTTCATCCAGGTCCGGCCGCGCGGCATCATCGCGCTCAAGGGCCGGGCGGCGGGGGACTGACATGAGCGCGTACCTGCGGAAAAACCCCTCGGTCCTGTGGTTCCTGGCCATCCTCGCCCTGTTCGTGGTGGCCGTGACGCTGATGTCGCCCGGCACCGGATCGGGGATGATCTCCACCTCCTTCGTCAAGACGCTGGGCAAGACGCTGTGCCTTGCCATGGTGGCACTGGCGATGGATCTGGTCTGGGGCTACACCGGGATCCTCTCGCTCGGGCACATGGCGTTCTTTGCCATCGGCGGCTACATGATCGGCATGTGGCTGATGTACGCCCGGACCGAAGAGATCGTGGTCAAGGCGCTGTCGCAAAGCCCGATCCCGCCGACCCCGGACGAGATCTTCCACGGCATCGGCACGCAGATCTTCGGCGTGGTCGGGTCGTCCAAGATGCCGCTGATATGGACCTTCGCGGGATCGCTGCCGGCGCAGCTGGCGCTGGTGGTGATCGTGCCCGCAGTGCTGGCCTTCGTCTTCGGCTGGCTGGCATTTCGCTCAAGAGTAGCAGGGGTTTACCTGTCGATCCTCACGCAGGCCATGACCTTGGCCCTGTCGCTGTGGCTGTTCCAGAACGACAGCGGATTGCGCGGCAACAACGGGCTTTCCGGCCTGCAGAACATACCGGGCCTCGGCGGCGTGTCGCAGGACTGGCTGTCGATCTGGTTCTTCTGGGCCTCGGCGGCCGCGCTGGCGCTGGCCTATATCCTGCTGGCCTGGGTGGTGTCGGGCAAGTTCGGATCGGTGATCCGCGCCATCCGCGACGACGAGCAGAGGGTGAGGTTCCTCGGCTACCCCGTTGAAGGATTTAAACTCTTCGTCTTCGCGCTGACCGCCGTGATCTGCGGTATCGCCGGCGCGCTCTACTACCCGCAGGCGGGCATCATCAACCCGGCGGAGCTGGCGCCCATCGCCTCGATCTACCTTGCGGTCTGGGTGGCGATCGGCGGACGCGGGCGATTGTACGGTGCGGTCATGGGCGCGGTGTTCGTCTCGCTCCTGTCGTCGTGGTTCACCGGCGGACGGGCGCCCGACGTGCCCTTGGGCTTCGGCACGATCCACTGGGTTGACTGGTGGCAGGTGCTGCTGGGCCTGGCCTTCGTGCTGGTCACCCTGTTCGCGCCGCAGGGCCTTGGCGGCCTTGTCGATCTGGTCACCGGCCTGCGCCACCCCGGCCGCCACGGTGCACCGCTGGGCCCCGACCAAGGCTCGCTTCAGGAGAAGGAGGCGCAGGAATGAGCTCGCTCCTCGAGGTTTCCGGCGTTTCCGTCAGCTTCGACGGCTTCCGCGCGATCAACAACCTGTCCTTCAGCATCGGCCCGGCAGAACTGCGCGCGGTGATCGGCCCGAACGGCGCAGGCAAGACCACCTTCATGGACATCGTCACCGGCAAGACCCGCCCCGACGCGGGCCGGGTGCTCTTCGGCGAGAAATCCATCTCGCTGCTGAAACGTTCGGAGGCCGAGATCGCCCGCATCGGCGTCGGCCGCAAGTTCCAGCGCCCCACGGTGTTCGAGGATCAGTCCGTCGCCGACAACCTGATGATGGCGCTGAAATCCGCGCGCGGGCCGTTCCGCGTGCTCTTCTGGCGCCCCGGCCCCGCCGATCATGAAAAGGTCGAGGCGCTGGCCGCCGAGGTGGGTCTTGCCGACCAGCTGGCGCGCAAATCGGGGGAGCTGTCGCACGGCCAGAAGCAATGGCTGGAGATCGGCATGCTGCTGGCGCAGGAGCCGCGCCTTCTGCTGGTCGACGAACCGGCGGCGGGCATGACGCTGGCCGAGCGCGAACATACCACCGCCCTGCTGGTACAGCTGGCAAAAACCCGGGCGGTGGTGGTGGTGGAACATGACATGGAATTCGTGCGGCGTCTGAACTGCAAGGTGACGGTGCTGCACGAAGGATCGGTGCTGGCCGAGGGATCGCTTGACCACGTCACCGCCGACCCGCAGGTCATCGAAGTGTATCTGGGGCGCTGATCATGTTGGAATGCCAAGGACTTACACTGCATTATGGGGGGTCGCAGATCCTCTACGGCATCGACCTCGTGGCGCGGGCGGGCCAGGTCACCTGCATCATGGGCACCAACGGCGTCGGCAAGACCTCGTTGATGAAGGCGCTGGCGGGAACGCATCCGCGTACCGCCGGCACGGTGAGGCTGGACGGCGAGGAGCTGGGGAAGCTGCCGGCGCAGGGCATGGCGAAGAAGGGACTTGCCTATGTGCCGCAGGGCCGGATGATCTTTCCCCTGCTGACGGTGCGCGAGAACCTGGAAACCGGCTTCGCCCTTCTCCCCCGGGCCGAGCGCCGGGTGCCGGACGAGATCTACGACCTTTTCCCGGTGCTCAAGGACATGGGCCACCGCCGCGGCGGCGACCTCTCGGGCGGGCAGCAGCAGCAGCTTGCCATCGCCCGCGCGATGATCACGCGGCCCAAGGTCCTGCTGCTGGACGAGCCGACCGAGGGGATCCAGCCCAACATCATCCAGCAGATCGGCCGGGTGATCGAGCTTCTGAAGGCCCGCGGCGACATGGCGGTGGTGCTGGTCGAGCAGTATTTCGACTTTGCCTACGGCCTTGCGGATGCGTTCTGCGTACTCAAGCGCGGCCAGGTCACGCTCCACGGCACCAGGGCCGAGCTGGACCGCGACACGCTGCGGCAGAGCGTTTCGGTCTGACCCTGCGCCACGGGGCTACCTGTCCGTCATGCGCGCCGCCGGGACGGAGCTTACATGTGCCGCGACGATACGCCAGCCCTCGGGCGTGCGCAGCCAGGTCTGCATCTGGCGGCCGATCTCGTCGGGCAGATCGTCGCGGATGAAGAGGGTCGAGGCGATGCCGTAATCCGTGCCGTATGTGGTGATGCGGGTTTCCATCAACGTCCGGGTGAAGGGCGCCTGCCCCGCGCGGTAGGCACGGAGCGCGTCGCTGCCGTATTGCGTATCGGCCACGCCATAGCGAAGCGTCTCCGGCCCTTCGAGGAACATCGCGTCCAGCACCACGGTGTCGCTTGCCAGAAGCGCTGCCTCATAGCGGTGGAAAAGGTCGGTGAGTTCCGCCACGACCTCGGGGCGGTTGATCTCGGGCGCCGTCACCTCTGTCTCCACCGTCATCATTTACGCACCTCGCGCTGGAAAACCTCAAGGCTGTGGCGCTTGGCCTCGATGAACGCCGGCGCGCTCAGCGTGTCCAGGTCGCGCGGGCGGGCGGCATCGAAGCGCACCACCTCGGCCACCTGCGTCGGGCGCTTGGTCAGGAGAAGCACCTCGTCCGCAAGGTAGACCGCCTCCTCAAGATCGTGCGACACCAGCATCATCGTCGTTCCCGTCTCCATGAACACCTGTTGCAGTTTCTCGCGGATGAACAGCGTCATCTCGAAATCCAGCGCCGAGAAGGGCTCGTCCAGCAGCACGACCTCCGGCCCCGGCGCCAGCGCCCGCATGATCGAGGCGGTCTGCTGCTGCCCGCCCGACAGCTCATAGGGGTAGCGGTTCAGGTCGAAGCCGATGCCGAAGGAGGCAACCAGTTCTTCGACCCGCGCCTCGACCCGGGCCTTCGACCAACCCATCAGCTTCAGCGGATAGGCGATGTTGTCGCGCGTGCGCATCCAGGGAAACAGCGCCTCGCGGTAGTTCTGGAAGACATAGCCGATGCGGGTCTCGCGCCGGGTCTTGCCGCCGAACAGGATCTCGCCGCCGTCGATCGGGATGAGGCCCGCCATCATGTTGATCAGCGTGCTCTTGCCACAGCCGTTCGGCCCGAAGACCGAGATGATCCGCCCCCGCGCGATGTCGAGGTCGAACCCGTCGTAGAGCGGCGCGTCGCCGAAGTATTTCACGAGGCCGCGGATGGTGATCAGCGGGCTGTCCACGCTCTGGCCGGTGGTCGGGGTGTCGAGGATGGTCATGCTCACCTCCCGCTCCAGTGGACGATGCGACGCTCGGCGTAGAGGAAGAGGATGTTCAGCAGATAGCCGAGGATGCCGGTGGCAAGGATCGCCGCGTACATCAGTTTCACGTTTAGCACCTGTTGCGCGTCGAGGATGGCATGGCCGAGGCCGTTGGTGGAGCCGATGAACATCTCGGCTACCACCACGACGACGAGGGCCATCGAAACGGCGGTGCGCAGGCCGACGAAGCTGGGCTGCAGGCTTTCCCAGATCAGCACGTCTCGGAACACCCGCCAGCCGGAGGCGCCCATCACGCGGGCCGCCATGATGCGCTGCTTGCGGGCGTTCATCACGCCGTAGGCCGAGTTGAAAATCACGATCAGCACCGCGCCGAAGGCCGCGATCGCCACCTTGTTGAAATCCGACACGCCGAAGATCAGCAGGAACAGCGGGATCATTGCCGAGGCCGGGGTGGAGCGGAAGAAGTCGATCAGGAACTCGACGCTGCGATAGGCCTTCTCGTTGCTGCCCAGCAGGACCCCCAGCGGCATGCCGATCACCGCCGAGATCGCGAAGGCCTCCAGCGTGCGAAGCACCGTGACGGCGAAATCCATCATCAGCTTGCCGCCCGCGAGGCCCTGCACCAGCGTCGCCAGCACCGGGATCGGCCCCGGCAGCAGGATCGGCGTGATGAGCTTCATCTGCGCGACCAGCGCCCAGATCACGAAAAGCGCCACCGCCCCCACGACCGGCAGGAGAAGCCCCACCGCCCGTTCGCGCGCGGCGCGGCGGCGGGCCTGCGCCCGGGACGGCAGCGCCCGGATGCTGCCCGCGTCAGGCGGGGCGGCCAGCGGGGCGGGATCGGTCATGTCCGCGCTCATCGTCAGGCCTTGTAGATCATGCCCGACACGTCGAGCGGAGCCGAGAAGATGCCGGCGTCGGAGAAGAGGTCGAAGAACTTCTGGAAATAGGCGACGGATTCCGGCGTGAACTCGTCGTACATCGTGTAGCCCGACAGCGGCACTTCCTGCACCAGGTCGCCCGAGATCGAGGTGTAGTTGGCAAAGTACTTGCGGCTTTCCTCGGGGTTGTCGCGGACATAGGCCACGCCCTTTCGGTAGGCGGCGATATAGGCCTTGGCCTCATCGGGGTGGTCCTTGAGGAAGGCACCCGTCAGCGAGGCCGCCCCGCCGTGCCACGGCGCCATCGGGTCGCCCAGGATGTAGCGCGCGATCACCCCGGCCTCGAGCGTGCGGGTGGTGCCGTTCATGCGGCCGATCGTGCCCTGCGGCTCCAGGGTGTAGGCCGCGTCGATCTGGCCCGAGGCGATGGCGGCGACGTGCTGGCCGAAGGGCAGTTCGACCACCTGCGCGCCCTTGGCGCCGGCCTTTTCGAACACCGTGCGCGCCAGCGTCATGTTCTGGATCCCCGGGCCGCCCGCCACGCGCTTGCCGGCAAGATCGGCGATGGTCTTGTAGGGGCTGTCCTTGGCCACGATGATCTCGTCGAGGACGTATTTCTCGTTCGTCGGGTTCGAGCAGATGAACTTGATCAGCCCGGGCTGGGCCAGCTCGGCGATCGCCTGGTTGGCGCTGCCGGTGCCGTTGGCGCAGCCGTCGGCCCGGCCGGCCAGCATCGCCTCGGTGATCTGCTGGGCACCGGCGTAGCGCTGCACCTCGACGGTCACCCCCGCAGCCTTGAAATACCCCTCCTCGACCGCGGCATAGAACGGCAGCCCCGCCGAGATCGGCCAATAGCCGATGCGCAGCGTGGGCCCCGCTGCGCGAAGCACCGCCGGCATGGCAAGCGACGCCGCGGCGGCACCGGTGGCGGTCAGCAACGACCGGCGGGTAAGGGCGATGGGCGAGGAGGAGGAGCGCGTCATGTCTGGGTCCCTGCGAATGCCTCCCCCTGTCGCGGGGAGCACGGTTGAAATGGCCTTGCCGGAAAGGATGACGGATTGCCGTGCGTCGGGGAAATGCTAATATTTCGTCAACCCGTTGCATTTTTTGCACCACCTTGCACGAGGCACCCGATGCGTCACATGGAAACCTTCCGCCTGATCGAGGCGGTGGCCCGGGCGGGGTCTATCCGCAAGGCGGCGGAGGACACGGCGATCACGGCCTCGGCGCTGAACCGGCGGATCCAGCGGTTCGAGCAGGAATTCGGCTACGAGATCTTCGAGCGGCTGACGACGGGGATGCGGCTGAACCCTGCGGGAGAGCTGGTCCTGCAACATTACCGCGGCCAGAACTCGGACCTGCAGCGGATCCGGTCGCAGGCCGCCGACCTGTCAGGGGTGCGGCGCGGCAAGGTGACCATCGCCGCCTCGCAGGCGCTGATCCCGTATTTCCTGCCGCACGAGATCGCGGCCTACCGCCGCGCCCACCCCGCCGTGACCTTCGAGGTGAACGTCCGCGACCGGTCGCAGGCGGAGAAGGACCTTGCCAGCTTCAACTCCGACCTCGCGCTGGTGTTCGAGCCGGTGCACATGGTGGATTTCCAGATCCTCTACGCGCTGAAACAGCCGGTCTGCGCGATCTTCGCCGAGGATCATCCGCTGGCCCGCCGCCCCGGCCTTCGGCTGCGCGACTGCGTCGACTTCCCCCATGTCGTGCCCCGGGCCGAGTTGGGGGTGCGAAGCCTTCTGGACGCGGCGCTGAAGCCCACCTCGCGCCGGCTCTCCCCGGTGCTGGAAACGGATTCGTTCGAGCTGATAAGGCATTACGTGCTGCACGAGGGGGCGGTCGGGTTTCACATCCCGGTCGGACTCGAGGCGTCGCCGGGGCTGACCCTGCGCCGCATCCCGGAGCGCGACCTGCCGGCGGGGAACCTGTTCCTCGGTCAGATGAAGGGGCGGTCGCTGCCGGTGGCCTCGTCGCGCTTTGCCGAGCAGGTGGTCGGTGCCCTCCGCGCCCGCGAGACGGAATTCGCCTGAAACGCGCGCTACGAGACGGCAGAGGGTGCGTCGAAACGCACCCTACGAGGCGGCCCGTTCCTCGATGCGGTCGGCCAGCGCCTCGGTGCGGGCGGCGATCTCGGCCAGCGTGTCGGTCATCACCTGCGGGATCACCGGCACCTCGATCTTCTCGGGCGGCGGACCGGGGCGGGATTTCAGCTCGGCCAGCTCGGCCTCGACCTCGGCCAGCCGGGCCTCGGCGTCGCGCAGCTGATCCTCGGCGCCGGCGGTCTTGTCGGCCAGCATCAGCCCCGCCATCAGAAGCATCCGCACCTCGGGGATGCGCCCGGTCTGCACCAGCAGCGCCTGCGCCTCGGTGTCGAGCATCTGCGCCGCGGTGCGCAGGAAATGCTCCTCCCCTTCCTGGCAGCCGACCATGAAGCCACGGCCGCCGATCATGATCTCGATATCAGGCATCGGGCGTCTCCATGCTTGCGGCCCTGGCCGGGATCCGGCCAAGCAGCGGTTCGATCCCGGCAAGGATCTCGTCCATCTCGGCGATCTCGGCCGCGCGGCTGGCGCGCAGCGCCTCGAGCTCGGCCAGCATCGACTTGTTCACCAGGTGCGGTTCGGTCAACCCGTCCTGCATCGCCTCGCGCAGGGTACGGATCGTCTCGCGCAGCTGGATGTTGGTCTTCTTCATGCGCTGGAGTTCCAGCCCCTGGGTGTCGAGCTGGCGCGTCATTTCGGCCAGCTTGCGCTCCAGCGTGTTGACCCCGGTCTCCTGCTTCTCCTTCACGGCGCGCACGCGTTCGGAAAGCTGGGCGTTGGTGTCGCGCTCAGCGGCCAGTTCCTCGGACAGGCGGGCGATCTCGTCATCCTTGGCCGTCAGCACGGCAGCGCGCTCCGCCTCGGCCTCGGGGTTGGGAATGGCGGTGCCGGGCGCGGGCGCCGCGGCAGCCGCGGATCCCTGCTCGAGGCCCCGGCCGATGCGGTCCAGCGCGGCGGCGATGCGGCGCTCCAGCTCGGCGATCTCGTTCATCTCGTCTCTCTCCTTGCCTTGGGCCGGGCCGCGCGGGGCCCGGCCGAAAGGGGCGAATCGCTGCCTTCTCCGGGGCTTGCCCGATGATAGACCAAAGCGCCCGGCGAATGCGCCCCCCAACCTTCGCCCTGCCCCGCCCGCGACGCGAGAGACCGCCGAGCAGGCATGCGGAATGCCCCGCCCCGACGCCCCGATCCCGCGGAAAACCCCGCCCTGCGGCACCGGCTGCGCTTGAATCGTGCCGAAAGACTGGTATCACCGCCCTTTCAGGCGCGAAAGTTGCGCGAAACGCTGTGGAGGAGCCCCTTGGATATCGAGACGCTGCGCAAGACGCACCCCGACCACTGGATGAAAGCCGCGGCTCTCCGCGTGCTGGCGATGGATGCGGTGCAAGCCGCCAATTCCGGTCACCCCGGCATGCCGATGGGCATGGCCGACGTCGCGACCGTGCTGTTCGAAAAACACCTGAAATTCGACGCATCCGCCCCGGATTGGGCCGACCGCGACCGGTTCATCCTGTCCGCGGGCCATGGCTCGATGCTGCTCTACGGCCTGCTCTACCTGACCGGGTATGAGGGGATGACGATCGACGAGATCAAGAATTTCCGCCAGTGGGGCGCCAAGACCGCGGGCCACCCGGAATACGGCCACGCCAAGGGAATCGAGACGACGACCGGCCCGCTGGGCCAAGGCATCGCCACCTCGGTCGGCTTCGCCATGGCCGAGGAATCGCTGCGCGCGCGCTTCGGCAAGAAGGTGCAGGACCATCACACCTACGTCATCGCGGGCGACGGCTGCCTGATGGAAGGCATCAGTCAGGAGGCCATCGGCCTTGCCGGCATGCAGAAGCTGTCGAAGCTGATCGTGATGTGGGACAACAACGGCATCTCGATCGACGGTAAGGTCTCGCTCTCGGACATCACCGATCAGCACGGCCGGTTCGAAGCCGCGGGCTGGAAGGTTCTGGCCTGTGACGGCCACGACCCCGAGGACATCGACCGCGCGCTGACCGAGGCGAAGAAATCCGACCGCCCGGTGATGATCGACTGCAAGACCCACATCGGTTTCGGCAGCCCCGCCAAGCAGGACACCAAGGGCGCGCATGGCTCGCCTCTGGGCCCCGACGAGATCGCCAAGGTGCGCGAGATCTACGGCTGGACCGCCCCCGCCTTCGAGATCCCGGCCGACATCAAGTCCGCCTGGGAAAAGATCGGGTCGCAGGGCGCCGAGGCGCGCACCGCGTGGGAAGGCCGTCTGGCAGAGCTGTCGGACAGCCGTCAGGCGGAATTCGCCCGCGTCTTCGCGCTGGACGCGCCGAAGAAACTGGCCGCCACGATCCGCGCGCTGAAGAAGCAGGTGAGCGAGGCCAAGCCCAAGGTCGCGACGCGCAAGTCGTCCGAGATGGTGCTTGAGGTCGTGAACCCGGCGATGCCCGAAACGATCGGCGGCTCGGCCGACCTGACCGGCTCGAACAACACGCTGACGGCCGATCTGGGCATCTTCGGCCCCGAGGACCGCAAGGGCCGCTACGTGCATTACGGCATCCGTGAGCACGGCATGGCGGCGGCGATGAACGGCCTCGTGCTGCATGGCGGCGTGCGTCCCTACGGCGGCACCTTCATGTGCTTCACCGACTATGCCCGCGGCGCGATGCGCCTGTCGGCGCTGATGGGCGTGCCGGTGGTCTATGTCATGACGCATGACTCGATCGGCCTGGGCGAGGACGGCCCGACGCACCAGCCGGTGGAACACCTCGCGATCAGCCGCGCAACGCCGAACACGCTGGTCTTCCGCCCCGCCGACACGGTCGAGACCGCCGAGGCCTGGGAGATCGCGCTGACCGAGAAGACCCGGCCGTCGGTCATGGCGCTCAGCCGCCAGAACCTGCCGCTTCAGCGCGAGAAGCACACGACCAAGAACCTCACGGCCCAGGGCGCCTATGTCCTGGCCGAGGCGACCGGCAAGCGTCAGGCGATCCTGATGGCAACCGGCTCCGAGGTCGAGATCGCGATGGCCGCCAAGGCGAAGCTGGAAGAGGCCGGCATCGGCACCCGCGTGGTGTCGATGCCGTCAATGGAGCTGTTCGCCGAGCAGGACGAGGCCTACCGCAAGCGCGTGCTGCCCGCGGGCCCCGTGCGCGTGGCGATCGAGGCCGCGGGACGCATCGGCTGGGACCGCTGGCTTCTCGGCGAACGCGGGCGCGAGCAGAAGGCCGCCTTCATCGGGATGGAGGGCTTCGGCGCCTCGGCCCCGGCACCCGAGCTGTACGAACACTTCGGCATCACCGCCGAGGCGACCGTCGCCAAGGTCAAGGAACTGCTGGGCCTCTGAGGCCTGGATCACGTGACTGATGGAAACCGCCCGGGCGCAAGCCTCGGGCGGTTTTCTTTTGATCGGCTCGCCGAGCAAGCGCGCCCACCCTGCCCGGAAGCCACTGCGTGGGCTACACCGCCCCATCGGGGGCTGCGTGAAAGTCGTCTCTCCCGCGCGATGCCAGCCTGCAACCAAGACCCGCGGCACTCAGGCGACCAGTCCGGGCGGCGCCCGCCCCTCCTCATGAGAGGGCGCGTTGCATCGTCACCGCACGCTCAGTCGTCGGAGGGGTGTGGCACGATGAAGCAAGGACCTCGACGACGGCACCAGCGCCCACCAAGGGTGGGGCGCCGCCCTCAGTGACCGCCCTTGCCGAAAAGCCGCATCACGCCCGTCACCACGCCCAGCACGACGAAGCCCACGGCCAACCCGAACACGCCGTCGCAGAGCGCCGTCACCAGCCATTTGACCGCGCCCTGAACCGCCCCGGGCACCGCATGGGCAGCCGTTTCGGCCAGCGCCTCGATCGACTGCCCCGGCTGGTCCAGGCCAAAGCTGTGCAGACCGTGGGTGATGATCGACCCGCCGACCCACAGCATCGCCAGCGTCCCCACCGTCGCAAGAAGCGTCAGGAACCCCGGCATCCCCCGCACCAGCGCGCGGCCCGCGGCCCGCGTGATGCCCAGCCGCCCGACCCGCGCCAGGTGCAGCCCGACATCGTCGGCCTTCACGATCAACGCGACGCCGCCGTAGACCACCAGCGTGATCCCGACCCCGGCCAGCCCCAGCGCCGCGCCTTTCATCCAGATCTCGGAAATCGTCAGCGCCGACAGGATGATCGTCATGATCTCGGCCGAGAGGATGAAATCGGTCTTGATCGCCCCCGAGACCCGGCGTTCCTCCAGCTCTGCCGCGTCGCGGGCGCGGGGGGCGGCCTCTTCGCCATGTCCCGGGCGGATCCAGTGCATCACCTTCTCGGCCCCCTCGTACCCCAGGTACAGGCCACCGAGCGTCAGAAGCGGCTGGATCGCCCAGGGCGCGAAGCTCGACAGGATGAGGGCGACCGGCAACAGGATCACCAGCTTGTTGAATATCGACCCGCCGGCGATCTTGGCCACCATCGGCAATTCGCGCGCAGCCGGGATGCCGTCGACGAAGCGCGGCGTCATTGCCGCGTCGTCGATCACCGCGCCCGCCGCCTTGGATCCGGCCTTGGCCGCCTGCCCCGCGACATCATCAAGCGATGTCGCCGTCAGCTTGGCGATCGCCGCCACGTCGTCCAGAAGTGCCAGAAGTCCGCTCATGCCCTGCCCTTTTCACCCGCCTGCCATAGCCGTTGCCTGCCGGCTTATCCCCGCGGCGGGCGGGGTCCCGGATCGGGCCGCCCGGCCCGCGGTCGGACACCGTCGTGCCACACCCCGGCGTGATCCGCACGCGGCGACATGACGATGGCTTCTTTTCGCCGCACCGCGCGGCTAGTCTGGCCCGCGCCCGCCGACCGGCGGGAGCGCCCGTTCAAGACGCGCACCGCGCGCCGAGCTGCCCATCGGACCTGACATGACTGACCGCCTCGCCCTCATTCTCGGCCTTCTCCTGGTTCTGATGTTCGGTGCAGACTTTCTCTTCAACCATGGCGACGCCACGTTGTTCCTTGCCAGGAAGTTGACCGAGCTTGTCGATTATCTCGAGTTCTGGCGCTAACAGCCTGATCCCCCGGTTGATCTTTGCGCGAAAATCTGGCCTGTGCGGGACGAGCCCGTCCGAACCACCTGGGTCACGGCGGGTGTGCGCCCGCATGGATCCCGCGATCTGACCCGCGACCCGGCGGGGCGCGACATCATCGCCGCTATCCCCGAAGGGAGGACAGGAATGACAGTTAAGGTTGCCATCAACGGCTTTGGGCGGATCGGCCGCAACGTGCTGCGGGCCATCGTGGAATCGGGTCGCACCGACATCGAGGTGATCGCGATCAACGATCTCGGCCCGGTCGAGACCAACGCCCACCTCATCCGCTACGACAGCGTGCACGGCAAGTTCCCGGGTACCGTCACGGTGGACGGCGACACGATCGACGTCGGCCGCGGGCCGATCAAGGTCACCGCGATCCGCGACCCGAAGGAACTGCCCTGGGGCGACGTCGACATCGCGCTGGAATGCACCGGTCTCTTCACCGCGCGCGACAAGGCCGCGGTGCACCTCGAGAACGGCTCGAAGCGCGTCCTGATCTCGGCCCCCGGCGCCGGCGCCGACAAGACCATCGTCTTCGGCGTGAACCACGAGACGCTGACCAAGGACGACCTGGTCGTGTCGAACGCGTCCTGCACGACGAACTGCCTGTCGCCGGTGGCGAAGGTGCTGAACGACTCGATCGGCATCGCCAAGGGCTTCATGACCACGATCCACAGCTACACCGGCGACCAGCCGACGCTGGACACGATGCATAAGGACCTGTATCGCGCCCGCGCCGCGGCGATGTCGATGATCCCGACCTCGACCGGGGCCGCCAAGGCCGTGGGCCTCGTGCTGCCGGAACTCAACGGCAAGCTCGACGGCGTGTCGATCCGGGTGCCGACGCCGAACGTCTCGGTCGTGGATCTGGTGTTCGAAAGCACGCGCCCGACCACGGTGGACGAGGTGAACAGCGCGATCCGCGCCGCCGCCGACGGCCCGCTGAAGGGGATCCTGGGCTATACCGACGAGCCGAACGTCTCGATCGACTTCAACCACGACCCGCATTCCTCGACCTTCCACATGGACCAGACCAAGGTCATGGAAGGCAACATGGTGCGGATCCTGACCTGGTACGACAATGAGTGGGGCTTCTCCAACCGGATGAGCGATACCGCCGTGGCCATGGGCAAGCTGATCTGAACCGATCGCAGATCGTGAAACGCAAGCGGGCGCCCTCGGGCGCCCGTTTCCATTCGCGGCTTGCGGGGCGCGTGGAAACGCCCCCTGCGCCAGCCTCCCGCTTATCCGCCGGGGTGCAGCTTTTCGCACAGCGCGTCGTTGACCCGGGCGGGAACGAATTTCGAGACGTCGCCGCGCAGCCGCGCGATTTCCTTCACCAGCTTCGACGCGATCGCCTGGCTGCGCGCATCGGCCATGAGGAAGACCGTCTCGACCCGATCGTCGAGCGCGCGGTTCATCCCCACCATCTGGAATTCGTATTCGAAATCGGCGACCGCCCGCAGCCCGCGCACGATGACCGCAGCGCCGACGTCACGGGCGCAGTCGATCAGCAGATTCTCGAAGGGATGGACCACGAATTCGCAATCCACGGCGCCGAGAGAGGCGCATTCGGCCTCGACCATCGCGACCCGCTCCTCGAGCGTGAACATCGGCCCCTTGTCGCGGTTGATCGCCACCCCGATCACCAGCCGGTCGACCAGCTTCGCCGCCCGCTTGATGATATCCAGATGCCCCATGTGGATCGGGTCGAAAGTCCCCGGATACAGGCCGATACGCATGGTGTGCCTCCCCTTGCTCACACGCCGCACGCAACAATATTGCCCCCGGCTTTGCAAGGGCAGATCGCCCCGAACACGCGATTTACGCTGCGGCGCGGCACGAAGACCGCGCACCGCAGCGTCGCGGCCCGCGGACCTGCGTCGATCAGAACGGGGGGAGCGGCCGCAACCGGGCCGTAACCGGGCACCCGGCCTCAGAAGCCCTTGATCATGCCTTCAAGCGCCTCGTTCTCCATCGCCAGCTCCTCCAGCCGCGCCTTGACGGCGTCGCCGATCGACACGAGGCCGATCATCTCGTCGCCCTCCATCACCGGCATGTGGCGGAACCGCTTTTCAGTCATCACCTCGAGCACCGCCCGCGCCGTCTGATCGCGCGAGCAGCTGATGATCTTGGCGGTCATGAGCTGGTCGACCCGGTCCGACAGGCACGCAGGACCACGGCGCCCCAACTCGCGCACGACGTCGCGCTCGGACAGGATGCCCAGCACGTGCTTGCCGTCGGTCGAGACCACAAGCGCCCCGATCCGCCGCGCCGAGAGGATCTCGGCGGCCCTGGCCACCGTGCAATCGGGGGGCACCGTCTCGACCGGCGCGTTGCCCTTGTTCTGAAGCATGTGCTGGACTTGCATCGCCTTCTCCTTCGGCTGGGTCACCTCTGCGCACCCCGAACTGCAGTCCTGAAAAGATCGTCCCGGGCCGCCGACCTGTCAAGGAAAACGCTGGCAGAGGGGCCACTTCCGGCGCAGGATCGCGTCGAAATGTCCGCGAAAGGAGGGGCCATGCCCGCGATTCCCCAGCGCCCGGCAAGACACGCGGAACGGCCCGCCCGTCCGCCTGTCCGCACCGCCGCCGTCCGGGTTCCGGCGCCCTCCGGCGGGCCTTCCCTCCCCCGCTCAGCCACCCCCGGCGCGACTCCCCGTGCCAGCGCCCGCCGCACGGATCGACACGGGGCACGGGCCGCGATGGTGGCGCTTCTCGCGCTCCTCTTCGGCGCCCCTGCGGCCCCCGCCCTGGCCGGAGAGATGACGGGGGCCACCCTCGTCCAGCCCGTCTTCTCGCAGATCGTCGCCATCCCGGCACCAGAGGGCTTCGCCTCGGCCTACGAGGCGACGCAGGGCGCGAACTACATCCACGAACTGGTGCCCGGCGACCAGGACGTCGAGCACTGGTCGCAGATGATCACCCTGACCGGCACCGCCAACGCGGCCGCAAACGGTACGCCCGACGACCTCGCCGCGCGCTTCGCGGCGCAGATCGGCGACGGATACTGGCGCGCCTGCCCGGCCAGCTTTGCCGGCGCGCGGCTGGCACCGCCCACGGTTTCCGGCGCGCGCGCGGTCTTCGCCGGGTGGCTGGCCTGCGGCACCGCAGGACGGCCGGACCTCTCGGAACAGATGACTTTCGTGGTGATGATCGGCACGCGCGACATCTACACGCTGCAATGGGCCGCGCGCGGCGCCCCCTCCGACGCGCCGCCGCCCTTCGACCGCGCGCTCTGGGCGGAACGGCTGGCGACGCTCGCCTCCGGTGTGCGGATCTGCGACATCACGCCCGGCGAGGGCCCGCCCTACCCCGGTTGCACCGCCCGCTGAGGTCCATCCGCCGCACCGTCTAGAATCGTGCCGCCCCCGCTGCTTCGTCCCCCGCTGTGCCGTCGCCCGCTGTGCCGTCGCCCAATGTCTCGAGCCGCGCCACCTCGCGGCGCACCCCCTGCACGACCAGCTCGGCAAAGCGGTTCAGACGCTCGACCCGCTGGTCGCCGGGATGGCGGATCAGCCAGTAGGCGCGCGTCAGCCCCACCTCGCGCGGCAGCACCTTCATCAGCTCCGGCGCGCCGGGCAGCATGAAGTCGTGGATCACCGCCACGCCCACCCCCTGCCGCGCCCAGGCCAGCTGCACCGAGATCGAGTTCGACGCCATCGCCAGCTGCCCGCCGCCCGCCTCCTCGAAATAGTCGAGTTCCTTGTCGAAGATCATGTCGGGGATGTAGCCGACGAAGCGGTGCGCCCCGAGATCGGCCCGCGAACGGATCGGCGGATGCGCGGCAAGATAGTCGCGGCTGGCAGCGAGATGCAGGTGATACTCGGTGATCTTCTGCACGCTCAGCCGTCCCGCCGCCGGCGGGCTGACCCCGATCGCAAGATCCGCCTCGCGCTTCGACAGGCTGAAGACCCGCGGCAGCGCCACGATCTGCACCTCAAGCCCGGGATGCTGGGCCGCGATCCGCGCCACCACCTGCGGCAGGATGTAGGCGGCGCAGCCATCTGGTGCGCCGATCCGTATCTGCCCCGTCAACCGCCCGGCATCGCCCTGCAACGCACCGACCGCCCCCTGCACCGCCTGCTCGGTCCGTATCGCGTGCTCCAGCAACTGTTCCCCCGCGGGCGACAGCGCATAGCCCTGCGGCGATTTCACGAACAGCCGCGCCCCGAGCGCCTCCTCAAGCCGCGCCACCCGTCGCCCCGCAGTCGCCGGATCGATGCGCAACGCCTTGCCCGCGCGGCTCAGACTTTCCGCGCGGGCCACTGCAAGGAACACCTTCAGATCGTCCCAGTCGGCCATACGCCCTCCCTCACCAAACCTTGCGCGGCACCGAGGTCGCGCCGCGGGGGGTTCACACCCCCGCACCCACCGCATTCGCGGGGGTTTCACACCCCCGCCCCCCCGTGGGATATTTCCGCTCAGAAGAAGACAGCCTCTCTTCCCTTTCTGCTCGAAAATATCCGGGGGTGCAGGGGGCAGCGCCCCCGCCGGCCCGGCCCTCGTCGCCGTCGCTCCCTGCATTTTTGCAAAACCCTTTTTGAGAACTTGGCGCTTTATCCGGCAAAAACGCAAGCCTATGGTGCCCGCAATCTGAAACGACCTTTCCGAGGAGGAGAAGATGCAGGAACTTTCCCACTGGATCGACGGCAAGCACGTCAAGGGCACGTCCGGGCGCTTCACCGATGTCATGAATCCCGCGACCGGCGAGGTTCAGGGCCGGGTGCCTCTGGCCACCGTGGCCGAGCTCGAGGCCGCGATCGCCAGCGCCGCGAAAGCGCAGGAAGGCTGGGCCGCGACCAATCCGCAGCGCCGGGCGCGCGTGATGATGGCCTTCGGTGACCTGATCAACAAGCACATGGACGAGCTGGCCGAAATCGTCAGCCGCGAGCATGGCAAGACCCTGCCCGACGGGCGCGGCGACGTGCAGCGCGGCCTCGAGGTGATCGAGGTCTGCATGGGCGCGCCGCATCTTCTGAAGGGTGAATTCACCACCGACGGCGGCCCCGGGATCGACCTCTATTCGATGCGCCAGCCGCTGGGTGTGGTGGCCGGCATCACGCCGTTCAACTTCCCCGCCATGATCCCTCTGTGGAAGATGGGCCCGGCGCTGGCCTGCGGCAACGCGATGATCCTCAAGCCGTCCGAGCGCTGCCCGATGACCTCGCTCCGCCTGGCGGAACTGCTGCAGGAGGCGGGCCTGCCTGACGGCGTGCTGCAGGTGGTGAACGGCGACAAGGAAGTGGTCGACGGCATCCTCGACAACGAGACGGTCCAGGCCGTGGGCTTCGTCGGCTCCACCCCGATCGCGCAGTACATCTACGGCCGCGCCGCCACCAACGGCAAGCGCGCCCAGTGCTTCGGCGGCGCCAAGAACCACATGATCATCATGCCCGATGCCGATCTCGACAAGGCGGCGGACGCGCTGGTGGGTGCGGGCTTCGGCGCGGCGGGCGAACGCTGCATGGCGATCTCGGTGGCGGTGCCGGTGGGCGACAAGACCGCCGATGCGCTGATCGAGCGCCTCGTGCCGCGGATCGAGAAGCTGAAGGTCGGCCCCTATACCGCCGGCAACGACGTGGATTACGGCCCGGTCATCACCGCCCAGGCCAAGGCGCGGATCAACGGCCTCGTCTCCTCGGGCGTCGAGCAGGGGGCCACGCTGGTGGTCGACGGGCGCGACTTCTCGCTCCAGGGTTACGAGGACGGGTTCTTCGTGGGGCCCTCGCTTTTCGACAACGTCACCGCCGAGATGGACATCTACAAGGAAGAGATCTTCGGCCCGGTGCTGAGCCAGGTGCGCGCCAAGACCTATGACGACGCGCTGAAGCTGGTGAAGGACAACCCCTATGGCAACGGCACGGCGATCTACACCGCGGACGGCGACACCGCGCGCGACTTTGCCACCAAGGTCAACGTCGGCATGGTCGGCGTCAACTTCCCGGTGCCCGTGCCGCTGAGCTACCACACCTTCGGCGGCTGGAAGAAGTCGGCCTTCGGCGACCTCAACCAGTACGGCCCGGACGCGTTCAAGTTCTACACCCGGACCAAGACCGTCACCCAGCGCTGGTTCTCGGGCATCAAGGAAGGCGGCGAGTTCCACTTCAAAGAGATGGACTGACACCGCTTCGGTTCCGATACTGCGGGGGCGCCGGGATGTTTCCGGCGCCCTCTTGCATTTAAGCGGTCGACAGTTTCGAGGGAGTACGCATGTCCGTCAGTTTCACCATCTTCCCCCGGCGGGGACTCGTCTACGTCCGATACGAGGGGCAGGTGAAGCTGCAAGAAACAGGCGCCGTGTTCGCCGAATATGCCCGCCATCCCGACTGGCGCCCCGGGCAGCGGCAGCTGGTGGATCTGTCGGGCGTCACCGGGTTCGACCCGGATTATGCCGAGCTTCTCAAGATCCAGGCGCAGAAGGCCGATGTCTTCCTGCGCGGGGCGACAGAAGTTCTGCTGGTCTATTGCGCCCCGACCCCCGCCACCTATGCCATGGCCGAGATGGCCCGCCGCTCGTGGGAGGGGCTGGACGGTGTCATCGTGCGTGCCGTGCATTCCGAGGCCGAGGCGCTGCACCTGCTGGGCCAGCCCGAGGACAGCATCGCCGCGCTGATGGCCAGCGCAGGGTAGGCGCAGGTCTGGCGCGGGACAGGTCGGTGTCAGGTCGGACGATCAGACAGGGGGTCGGGCGGGGATCAGGCCGCGCGCGGCCGTGGCGGGCGTTGCGGCGGCACCGGACCGGAGGGGTCGGGCCCCCCCACCCCGGCCAGCATGAGCAGCCGGGCGGCATCGGCGCCACGATGCTGGCGCGACTTCAGGCATTCGAAGCTGCCCGCGCGGAAGGCCCGGCAGGCGGTCGGGCGCATCTCGTAGACACCACAGGCGAGGCCGGCGGCGCAGGGCGTGAGCTGCGCGCAATGGCCGCCGGCCATGCGCATATAGCGCCGGCCGTCGATCTCGGCCACGGCGTCGGCCGGGAGGGCGCGGGCCTCGTCTTCGGCGAAAAGCTGGATATAGCGGTCGTGGCCGCCGAAGCAGCAGGCACCGCACGAAAGGCAATCGAGGGCGGAGGAGGTCAATTTCGAAAGGGTCCCGGCGCCGACCGGCGGCTACGGGACCGACGGTGTTGCGCCCGGCCCTCATACACCCGCGCCGCGCGCCGCGGAAGGGGTCTTGCACGCGGCGGGATCGGGCCGAGCGGGGCCGCGGCACAGGGCCTGCCGGCGCCGCGCGGCAGCGGGGACGCCCCTTGCCTTCACAAACGTCATGGCTCACCCTTTCCCTTGGGTATTGACCCGGGGGCCCGAATTAAACACATGTTCAATTAAAGCGAGCGATCCAGCCGACCGGAGGAGACGATGGATTTCGAACTGAGCGAGGAACAGCAGGCCATCTTTGACATGGCACGGGACTTCGGCCAGGCCGAAATCGCCCCCAACGCGCGGGCATGGGAGCGGCAGGGCACGATCCCGAGAGAGCTTTGGCCCAAGGTCGCGGCGCTGGGGCTTGGCGGGATCTACGTCGACGAGGCGCACGGCGGGTCGGGCCTGGGGCGGCTTGACGCGACGCTGGTGTTCGAGGCGCTGGCGATGGCCTGCCCCGCGGTCGGCGCCTTCCTGTCGATCCACAACATGTGCGGCGGGATGATCGACAAGTTCGCCTCGCCCGAGGTCAAGGCCGCCTGGCTGCCGGATCTGTGCAGCATGACCAAGGTCTTCTCCTACGCCCTGACCGAGCCGGGGTCGGGCTCCGACGCCGCGGCACTCCGCAGCCGGGCCGAGAAGACGAACGAGGGCTATGTCCTCACCGGGACAAAGGCCTTCATCTCGGGCGGCGGCTATTCCGACGTCTACGTCGTGATGTGCCGCACGGGCGAGGACGGGCCGAAGGGCGTTTCCGCGCTGATCGTGGAGGACGGGACGCGGGGCCTGAGCTTCGGCGGGCTGGAGGACAAGATGGGCTGGCGGGCGCAACCCACCGCGCAACTGCAGTTCGACGCCTGCCCCATCCCCGCCTCCAACCTGATCGGCGAGGAAGGGCGCGGGTTTTCCTACGCCATGGCGGGGCTCGACGGCGGGCGGCTCAACATCGCGGCCTCGGCGCTTGGGGGCGCGCAGGCCGCACTGGACGCCACGCTGGGCTACATGGGGGAACGGCAGGCCTTCGGCCGCACGCTCGACCAGTTCCAGGCGCTGCAATTCCGGCTGGCCGAGCTGGAGGTGAAGCTGCAATCGGCGCGGATCTTCCTGCGCCAGGCGGCGTGGAAGCTGGACCAGGGCGCGCCGGACGCGACCAAGTTCTGCGCCATGGCCAAGATGTACGTCACCGACGCGGCCTTCGACGTGGCCAACCAGTGCCTTCAATTGCATGGCGGCTATGGCTACCTTGCCGATTACGGAATCGAGAAGATCGTGCGCGACCTGCGCGTGCACCAGATCCTCGAGGGCACGAACGAGATAATGCGGCTGATCGTCAGCCGCGCCCTTCTGGCGGAGCGCGGCTGATGGCGGATGACGGCAAGGGACGGACAGAAACATCCGGCAAGACCGGGCCCGATGTCATCATCGGCACCGAGGGGCGCGCCGGGGTGATCCGGCTGAACCGGCCCGGGGCGCTGAACGCGCTGAACTACGACATGTGCCTTGAAATCGACGCCGCGCTGATCCGCTGGCGCGACGATCCCGCCATCGCGCTGGTGCTGCTGGAGGCCGAGGGCGACCGCGCCTTCTCGGCCGGGGGGGACATCGCGGCGATGTATCGCCGCGGCATCGCCGGCGATCATGATTACGCGCGCCGCTTCTGGCGCGATGAATACCGCATGAACGCGCGGATCTTCGAATATCCCAAGCCGATCATCAGCTTTCTCAACGGCTTCGTCATGGGCGGCGGGGTCGGCGTGGGGTGCCACGGGTCGCACAGGCTGGTGCGCGAGGACACCCGCATCGCGATGCCCGAATGTGGCATCGGGCTGGTGCCCGACGTGGGCGGAACCTTTCTGCTGGCGCTGGCGCCTGGGCGACTGGGGGAATACCTCGGGCTGACCGGGGCGCGCATGGGGCCCGCCGATGCCATCGCCGCGGGCTTTGCCGACAGCTTCGTGCCCGGCGACCGGTGGGCGCAGCTGCGCGCCCGGCTGGTCGAGAGCGGCGATCCCGGCGCGATCATCTACGACATGACGCCGCCGCCCGAGGGCGCGCTGGAACCCGCGCGGATGGAGATCGACGTGGCGTTCGGCGCGGGCACCCTGCCCCAGATCGCTGCGGCGCTTGCCACGATCGACGGCGCCTTCGGCACCGCCACGCTGGAGACGCTGAAGCGGGGCTCGCCGCTGTCGATGACGGCAACGCTGGAGCTTCTCGGCCGGCTGCGGCGCAAGCCCGCGCTGCGCGAGGCGCTGGCTGCGGAATACCGCTTCACGGCGCGGGCGATGGCGCAGGGCGATTTCCTCGAGGGGATCCGCGCCCAGATCATCGACAAGGACCGAACGCCGCACTGGCGGCATACCGGTTACGACGTGCCGGCGGAGGAGGTCGATGCGATCCTCGCCCCGCTGGGGGAGGACGAGCTGACTTTCGAGGAGGAGACGAGATGAGGATCGGGTTCATCGGACTTGGCAACATGGGCGCGCCGATGGCCGCCAACCTGGCGGCCGCCGGGCATCAGGTAACGGGGTTCGACACCGCCGCCCCCTGCCCCGAAGGCGTGACTGCCGCGGCAAGCGCGGCCGCCGCCTGCGACGGCGCCGAGGTGGTCATCACCATGCTGCCGAACGGTCAGATCCTGCGTGCGGTCGCGGCCGAGGTGATTCCGGCGATGGCGAAGGGCGCGGTGCTCTGCGACTGTTCCACCGTCGACGTCGACAGCGCCCGCGCAGTCGCTGCCGAGGCCGAGGCGGCCGGCCTGGGCGTGCTGGACGCGCCGGTCTCGGGCGGGATCGGCGGCGCGGCGGGCGGCACGCTGACCTTCATGGTGGGCGGCGGCGACGCGGCCTTTGCCACGGTCAAGCCGCTCTTCGACATCATGGGTCAGAAGGCGGTCCATTGCGGCGGCGCGGGCGCCGGGCAATCGGCCAAGATCTGCAACAACATGATCCTCGGGGTCACCATGATCGCCACCTGCGAGGCCTTCGCACTGGCCGACAAGCTGGGCCTCGACCGCGCGCGAATGTTCGACGTGGTCTCGACGTCCTCGGGCTACAGCTGGTCGATGAACGCCTATTGCCCGGCGCCGGGTGTCGGACCGCAAAGCCCTGCCGACAATGGCTACAAGCCCGGGTTCTCCGCCGATCTCATGCTCAAGGATCTGCGGCTTTCCCAGCAGGCCGCCGAAACGGCCGATGCGGACACGCCGATGGGCCAGCTTGCCGCCGCGCTCTACGAGCAATTCGTCGAACGGGAGGACGGCCACGGGATGGACTTTTCCGCCATGCTGCCACGGTTCGAAAAGCGGCACCGCGGCTGACCACCCAAAGAACGCCCTTCAACATACTGTAAAACAAAGATCTTCCAGAATCCCCCCGACGTGGCAAATGTCACACACAGGGGTGGTTCCCGATCCTCGGCGTGAAAACAGCGGGAACCCGGGACCTTGGTCGCGGGTTCTTCAGCCACATCACCTGGAGGATACGATGAAACGCCCGACCTTGCTGCCGGTGACAGTCGCGCTGTGCCTGTCGCTGGGGTCGCTCGCCATGGCGGGAGCCCCCGACAACACGCCTCGCCCCGAGCTTCGGCCCGCGGCCGGGCAAGACAGTCAACCCGTGGCGCAGCCAGCAACCCTCACGACCGACAGCGAGAAAATGCCGGTTCTCAACCCCTGGGGTGCCAAGCGCTACGAGAGGGTATGGCGCACGGGTGACAAGATCGGGCAGTATAACTTTCGCCTGCTGACAGCTTGGAAGCGCTACGACCTTCCCAGCCTGCCGCAGGGTCAGGTTTATGTGGCGCTCGGACGCCAGATCCTGACGGTGAATGCCCGCGATTGGGTGGTCGTCGCCTCGGTTGGCGATATCAGCGCAATCATTGGCTAGGTCACGTTTTGCCGCCGTCCGGCGCGATCGACCGACGCTTCCACGGAGGAATATGAGATGAAACGCATGAACAAGACATTCAGCATGCTCGCCTCGGGCGCAGCGGCTGCGCTGGTGGCCGTCACGCTGGCGGCCCCCGCGCAGGCCGAGCGCGGCGACAAGCACTTCGACAACCCCCGGCATGACAGCTGGCACGGGCATCACCGCGGTTGCCCGCCCGGACTGATCGCCTCGCACGGGCGCTGCTACGCGCCGCGCCGCGATGCCCACCGCGAGCGTCACCATCGCCACCGGGATTACCGTTACATCAGCGATTACCACCGCTACCACCTGCCGCCGCCGCCCCGCGGCCAGCGCTACGCGCTGTACAACAACCACGTGGTGCGCGTGAACAACGACACCCTGGCGATCGTGGCGACGGTCGGCCTGCTGAGCGTGCTGCTCAACAGCCACTGAGGCGCGCGGCGAAGATCAGGACGACCCCGCGCGCGACGCGCCGCACCGCTTGCGCACGGGTTGGGCCCGCCCTTACAGGCGGGCCCTTTTCATATCCCGCGCAGCCTCGCCCAGAAGCTTCCTAGCCCAGAAGCACCTTGCGCAGCATGTTCAGCGCGACGATGCACAGGAACACCGCGAAGACCCGCTTCAGCGGCTTGGGGTCCATGCCATGGGCGATCCGTGCCCCCACGGGTGCGGTCAGCAGCGTCATCGCGATGGTCACCACGAAGGCCGGCACGTTCAGCGCCCCGATCGTCCAGGGCGGCGCGCCCTGCACCTGCGTCAGCAGAAAGCCCAGCACCGCCGGCACCGCGATGGTCACGCCAAAGCCCGCCGCCGTCGCCACCGCGCGGTGGATCGGCGTGCCATAAAGCGTCATCAGAGGTACGCCGAAGCTGCCGCCGCCGATCCCCATCAGCACCGACAGAAAGCCCACCAGCGTGGCGAATGCGTTGCGCGGGCGGCGGCCCGGCATCTCTTCGCCCAGCCGCCAATCGTCTCGCCCCAGCCCGAGATAGGCCGACACCACCAGCGCCACGACACCGAAGATGAGCTGCAGCGTCCAGGTCTGGAGGTGGTCGACGACCAGCACGCCGACGATCGCCCCCGCCACGATCCCCGGCGCCCAGCCCCGCAGGATCGTCCAGTCCACCGCCCCCTTGCGGTTGTGCGCCATGAGCGAACGTATCGAGGTCACGATGATCGTGGCCAGTGACGTCGCAAGGCAGATCTGCATGAGATCCGCGCCGCCGTAGCCGAGATAGCTGAAGGCATAGTAATATCCCGGGACGAGGATGATGCCCCCTCCCACGCCCAGCAGTCCAGCCATCAGCCCGGCAAAGGCGCCCAGCACGAGGAGCAGGATCGCCATCTCGACAAGTTGCATCGTATCGGGCAAGTGTCTCTCCGACTCAGCCAAAGTTTGCCGACGCTTAGCCCGACAGCGGCGCCGGGACCAGTGGTCTTATGCCGCAGCGCGGCGAAACTGGTATCGGCTATGCGACTTTCGCATGGCAGCCTTCGCCGATCCGGGCTACCATCGCGCCCGACGGGCGGCGCGACGCGCGGCCCCGACGTCACCGCCCCACTTACCGCGCCACGTCACAGCGATGACGCCCATTCCTGCGAGTTGGAGACGACCATGGCCACCGGCACCCTGCGCGCCGCGTTGATCCTCGGGCTACTGTCCTGCGTGGGCCCGTTCTCGATCGACCTCTACCTGCCTGCGATGCCGCTGATTGGCCACGCGCTGGGGGCCGGCGTGGCCGAGACCCAGATGACGGTGACCGCCTATTTCATCGCCTTCGGGGTGGCGCAGCTGGTCTATGGCCCCTGGTCCGACAGCGTCGGGCGCAAGGCGCCGCTCTACCTAGGGCTTGCCGTGTTCCTCGCCGGTTCCGCGGCCTGCGCGATGGCCCCCGACATCGGCGCGCTGGTGATCGGCCGCTTCGTCCAGGGGCTGGGCGGCGCCGCGGTGATGGTGATCCCGCGCGCAATCATCCGTGACATGCACACCGGCCCCGCCGCGACCCGGCTGATGGCCACCGTGATGCTGGTGATCTCGGTCTCGCCGATGCTGGCGCCGCTGGCCGGGTCCGGCCTCATGGCCCTGTTCGGCTGGCGCGAAATCTTCTGGGCGCTGGTGGCGGTGGGCATCGTCAGCCTTGCGATCACCGGTTTCGCCCTGCCCGAGACCCTTTCGCATGCCGAACGCCGCCCGGTCGACCTCGGTGCGCTGACCCGCGGCACCGCGCGCCTTCTGATGGACCGGACGTTCATGGGCCTCACCCTGCTGGGCGGTTTCGGCATGGCAAGCTTCTTCGTCTTCCTCGCCTCGGCTTCCTTCGTCTACACCGAAAGCTTCGGCCTCTCGCCCACCGGCTTCTCTCTGGCCTTCGCGCTGAACGCGATCGGCTTCTTCACCTCGTCGCAATTCGCCGCCCGCCTGGGCGAGCGTTACGGCGCCCCCACCGTGATCCGCCGTGCGACGCTGGGGTTCGCGACCTTCACCATCGGCCTGCTCGTCGTGGTGGCGATGGGCGGAGGCGCCCTGCCCGTGATCATGGCCGGCCTCTTCTGCGCCAACGCCTGCCTCGGCCTCGTGATCCCGACGACGATGGTGATGGCGCTCGACGAACATGGCGACATTGCGGGCCTCGCCTCGTCGCTGGGGGGCACGCTTCAGATGCTGGCCGGCGGCGTGATGATCGCAGCAACGGGGCCATTCTTCGATTCCACCGCCCTGCCGATGGTCGCGGCGATCGCACTATGCGGCCTGATCGCGCTGACCCTGTCGGCGGCGGTGCTGCGCCCGGCGGCCGCGACGGGGGCCTGAGGCCTCTCCACGCCCTGCAGACCCGCCCCGCCGGGCGGCCTCATCCTGCGGCCTGCGCCGGGGCCCCGGCCACCTGCCCCAGCGCCGCGTCGAGCACCCCGAGCGCGCCAGCCACATCGCCCGCCGCGATCCCGTGTGCCCGCTCCGACAGCACCCGGCGCCAGCCACGCGCCCCGGGCTGGCCATGGAACAGCCCCAGCATATGCCGCGTGACCTGGTGCAGCCGCCCGCCGCCGCCGACATGATCCGCGATGTAGGGCCGCATCAGCCCGACCGCCTCGCCGCGCGACACCTCGCGCGCGTCCCCCCAGATCCGCCGGTCGGCACCGATCAGCACCGATCCCGGATCATGGTAGGCCGCGCGCCCCAGCATCACCCCGTCCATCCCCTGCTCAAGAAAGCCCTCCACCGCGTCGAGCGAGGTAATGCCGCCGTTGATCGAGAGGTTCAGGTCGGGGAACGCCTGCTTCATCTGCAGCACGAGATCGTAATCCAGCGGCGGAATATCGCGGTTCTCCTTGGGGCTGAGCCCCTGCAGCCAGGCCTTGCGCGCATGGATGGTGAAGCGCGTCACGCCGGCCGCACGCACGGTCTCGAGAAACGCCGGAAGCACCTCCTCCGGCACCTGCTCGTCGACGCCGATCCGGCACTTGACGGTCACTTCGACCGGGCTCTCGGCGATCATGGCGGCGACACACTCGGCCACCAACTGCGGCCGCTGCATCAGCACGGCGCCGAAACATCCCGACTGCACGCGATCCGAGGGACAGCCGACATTGAGGTTGATCTCGTCATAGCCATAGGCCGCCGCGATCCGCGTCGCCTGCGCCAGCTCCGCCGGATCCGATCCCCCGAGCTGCAGCGCAACCGGATGTTCGAGCGCGTCATATCCCAGCAGTCGGTCGCGATCCCCATGGATAACCGCAGGCGCCGTGACCATCTCGGTATAGAGCAACGCTTGACGCGACAGCATACGATGAAACACCCGGCAATGCCGGTCGGTCCAATCCATCATCGGTGCAACGCTGAGGCGGGCGGCGTCGTGGAGAGCCGAAACCCCTTGTTTTTCGGGCATTTTCGATTCGGCCATCTTCCCGATTTTTCCCGATTTGGCCCCGTTCGGCGCGATTTCGACGAAAAGTGCTACACGGTGTAGCACTCAAACGGCTCGTGTAGCACCCCCAGCGCCAGCACGCCAAGGCCAGACACGATCTTTCTGGCTTGATCCTCCTGCACGGGCTCGCGGCCCTCCTGTCTCTTCCCGTTCGACCGATCGCGTCGTCTACCCGGGGCAAACCGGCGGCGAACGATCAGAACCACGCAACTCGAATAGAGATCACAGAAAGGACCCCAGATGGGCACGATCACCGAACGCAAAAGCAAGACCGGGGGCAAGCGCTACACAGCCCAGATCCGGATGAAGCACCAGGGCGCAATTGTCGTCAACGAAGCCAAGACCTTCGCCCAGTGCCGCTTCGCCGTCGCCTGGTTGAGGCGGCAGGAAATCCTCGTGGACGAAGCTGGTGGCGCCTTGGCCTTCTCGCTGCGCCGCAAGAGCGATGCGGCACAATCCGCAACCGGCGAGAGCATCATCGACGCCTACCTTGAGCGCCTGCACAAGACGTCCGGACAAACCAAACTCCAGACACTCAAGATGCTCAAGCGCTTCGACATCGCGAAGCGTGACTGGCGAATGCTCACGGCGACCGACTTCATCATGTTCGGGGCCGATCTCCTGAAACCGAGCTGGCGCGAATGGCGAATGAAGGCAAGCCGGTCGAGATAGGCATCGCCATAGCGCCGCTGGCCACCCTCGGTGCGCCCGGGTTCGGGCATCAGGCCGATCTGTTCGTAATATCGGATGGTCTGCACCTTGGTGCCGGTGCCACGGGCCAGGGTTCCGATCGTGTGCATGGCGCGCTTCCTTCCGCCTAATTCACCCCTTCAAGCTACACTGGCTGCAGCTCCTATCCTGTATGCTGTCGAGAAACGGAAGAGATGGAAGGCAGCGGATGACGGATGTGGCGGAGCTTCAGGAATGGCGGGTGACCGGCATGGATTGCGGTGCCTGCGCGGCGAAGGTGCGCGGCGCCGTCGAGGTGCTGCCGGGGGTCAACGCGGTCGAGGTGACGCTAATGAACGAGCGGCTGCGGCTGCAGCTGGACACCGGCAAGACATCACGCGAGGCCGTGGAAAAGACCGTGCGGCGCCTTGGCTACGGCATGTCGGCCATCGGCGCCGCTCCGGAAAGGCCCAAGGGCGGTTTCGTGCTGCCGGACGGCGCCTTTCCCGGAGCGGGCGCGCCCGTGGAAGAGGCTGATGTCCCTCCTCGGTCCAGTGCCGCCCCGGATCCCGATCCGGCCTGGTATGCGACGCCCAAGGGGCGCTACCTGATCGGCACCGGGGCACTGCTCGTCCTGGCCTGGATCGTCAGGCTGCTCATTGGCGGCCCCGTCGCGCATTGGGTCTTCGTGCTGGCCACCCTGATCGCCGTCGCCCCCGTGGCGAAGCGGGCCGCCCTGATGGCCATGGCGCGGATGCCGTTCACCATCGAGATGCTGATGAGCATCGCCGCCACCGGCGCCCTCTTCGTGGGGGCGGCGGAAGAGGCCGCGCTCGTCGTCTTCCTCTTCGCCGTCGGCGAGATGCTGGAAGGCCTTGCGGCGTCTCGCGCGCGGGGTTCGATCCGGGCGCTGGCCGATCTGGTGCCCGGGACCGCGCGGCTTGTCATCGGCGAGCGCATCCGCGAGGTTCCGGCCGAAGGCCTTGCCATCGGGCAGATAGTGCAGGCCCGCCCCGGGGACCGCATCCCTGCGGACGGCACTATCGTCAGCGGCACCTCGGGTATCGACGAGAGCCCGGTCACGGGGGAAAGCGTGCCGGTGCTGAAGGAGCCGGGAGACGAGGTCTTCGCCGGCACGATCAACACCGAGGGTGAGCTGCGCATCCGCGTCGGCAAGACCGCCGAGGACAACACGATCTCTCGCATCCTTCAGCTCGTGGAAGAGGCCGAGAGCGCCCGTGCCCCGGTCGAGCGCTTCATCGACCGGTTCAGCCGGGCCTACATGCCGGCGGTGGGGGGCGTGGCGCTGCTCGCCGCCATCGTCCCGCCGCTCCTCTTCGGCGCGGCATGGGAGACGTGGATCTACCGCGGCCTCGCGCTCCTGCTGATCGGCTGCCCTTGCGCGCTGGTGATCTCGGTCCCCGCAGCGGTCGCCGCCGGGCTGTCTTCCGGTGCGCGGCACGGGCTGCTGATGAAGGGGGGGTGCGGCGATGGAGAGTGCCGCGAAGACCACCCTCGTCGCCTTCGACAAGACCGGCACGCTGACCGAGGGGCGGCCACAGATCACCGATATCGTGCCGCTCCACGGCGACGCCGCCACGCTCCTCGCCACCGCCGCGGCAGTTGAGATCGGAAGCAGCCACCCGCTGGCGCAGGCGATCCTTGCGCGGGCCGAAGCAGAGGGCGTCACGGTTCCGCAGGCCACCACGGCCACAGCGATCCCGGGCCGGGGTGCGCGGGCCGACATCGCAGGGGAAACCTGGCACGTCGGCGCCCCGCACATGGCCGCGGAGGCCGGTGTGCTGGGCGAGGTGGACCGTGCGACCGTCGGGGCACTGGAGACTACGGGCAAGACCGTCGTCGCCACCTTCACGGCGGATCGCCTGCTGGGCCTCATCGCACTGCGCGACGAGCCGCGCGCGGATGCCGCCGAGGCAGTCGCGGCGTTGAAACGCATGGGGATCACCTCGGTGATGCTGACGGGTGACAACCCGGTCACGGCCCATGCGATCGCCGAGGGTCTGGGCATCGAAGCCCGCGCGGGCCTGCCGCCCGAAGACAAGGTGGCGGAAGTGCGCGCGCTTGCCCGAGAAGCTCATGTCATGATGGTGGGTGACGGCATCAACGACGCCCCGGCGCTGGCCACCGCGCATCTGGGCATCGCCATGGGATCGGGCACCCATGTCGCGCTGGAGACTGCGGATGGCGCCTTGCTGCGCGACCGGGTCATGGATGTTGCCGGCCAGATCCGGCTTGCGAGGGCGACGATGGCCAACATCCGCCAGAACGTGGCGATCGCGCTGGGGCTCAAGGGGGTGTTCCTCGTGACCACCCTGATCGGTCTCACGGGCCTCTGGATCGCAGTCATGGCCGACACCGGCGCGACCGTGCTGGTCACGATGAACGCGCTGCGGCTCGTGCGGTTCAGGACGGAGCGGAGGGGCAGGTGACGCCATTTCTCCCGCCATCGCAGCAGCCTGGACCCGGACGTCGGTCGCGGTGCCGAGCGTCTGCGGCATCGGACAGCAACCATTCGTGACAAGGTTGGCGAAGGTCCGGTTCGGTCCCTCTCCTCGACAACGCGGCCCCCTGCTGCGCGGCGCATGGCTGACCGTTTCGCGCCCCCCCTTGTTCGCCACACCGGGCGCGACCGGCCGGTGGACGCCTTCAGTCCGGTTGCTCGGCCCCTGCAGAGCGGTGCCCATAACGCCTTTCAATGTGGTCCGCGGAGACCGCCAGGAAGGGCCGGCACCGAAAATGCGCCACACTGGAGGACAAACGCGGCAACGGGCCACTTTTCTCTCCTGGCGCGATCCACCCGCCTCGGGGCGGGACACCGCCGAAAGATGCCGCCGGGCCCGACCTCCCCTAAAGCCCAACGGGCAGCTTGGCGCGCATCGCTTCGCTTCGGTCGAAGCGCTCGCCATCGGCGGTGAACGTTCCATCGCCGACGGCGTGAATCAGCCTCTGATCCGCCCGGTGACCATCCATATGCGCGGCAACCCCCTTCAGGATCAGGAGGTTCAACCGTTCGACGATCTCCTCGACGCGGCATTCGATATTCGCCAGGCATTCCTTGATCAACGGTGCCCTGACGTGACTTGCTGCCAGTGGCGTGAGGCCGAACCGCGCAAACTTGTCGGTGTCGGCGCCCGAACACATCCCTATTCCGACGACAGTGTCGATCATGTCGGCGGTCGGGATGGCGAGAACGCACTCGCGCGTGCCCCTCAGCGCCTCCCAGGAGTGGTTCCATGGCCCGGTGGTAAGGGCGAACTCGGCGTCGAAGCCGCGAACCATCGTCCATGTGATGGTCATGATGTTGGGTCTGCTACCGTCATGGGTCGTCACCAGGACCACCGGCCCGGGTTCGATCAGCGTGAAGGCGCGCGAGAGGTGTAACGGCTTCATCGGTGTGCTCCGCTGGGTTGCCAGGTTTCCTAATCATACCCCTTCAGGTCGGGAACACGCGCGTTTCCGGCCTTTCGGGCGCGGCCGATGGCGTGACGCACGGCTCCTCCGCATGCTTGCAAGGCGTTTGCCCGGCCGTCACGGCAGGAACCTGGTGCCCCGGGCCCCCTCGGCAAGCGCCTCGACATCGTCCAGCGCTCCGATCACGGCGGACCGTCCCGTCGCGCGAACGAAATCCGCCGCCGCCTTCGCCTTCGGTCGCATCGACCCGGCGGGAAGGTCGTCGAGGGTCAGGTCATGCGCCCTGACCGTCGGGATCAGGCGCTGCCGGGGCGTGCCGAATGCCTCGAACAGGCCCTCCACATCGGTCGCGAGGATCAGCAGATCCGCCCCGACGTGCTGCGCCAGAAGCGCGCTCGACGCGTCCTTGTCGATCACGCCCTCGATGCCGGTCAACCAGCCGTTCACCTGCCGGACGACCGGGATGCCGCCACCGCCGGCGCAGATCGCGATGACGCCCTCGGCGAGGAGAAGCCCGATCGCACGTGCCTCCAGCACCTCGACAGGTTCGGGCGAGGCAACCACGCGGCGCCAGCCATGTCCGTCCGGTGCGATGGTCCAGTCGTTTGCCGCTGCCAGTTCGCGCGCGGCGCTTTCCGAATATGTCGGACCGATCGGCTTGGTCGGCGCGGCGAAGGAGGGATCTGCGCCATCGACGCGAACCTGGGTCAGCAAGGTCGCGATCTCGCGCCCCGGCAGGCGGCTGCGCAGCTCCCTCTCGATCAGGTAACCGATCATCCCCTCGCTCTCGGCATCCAGGACGTCGAGGGGCTGCGCGCTTGCCTTCGGACCTGCCGCGGATTGCAGCGCCAAAAGGCCGACCTGCGGCCCGTTGCCGTGGGTGATGACCAGGTCGTGCCCGGCTTCGATGACACGCGCCATGACCGCCGCCGCCTTTGCTACGTTGGCACGCTGACGGGCATGCGTCATGGGCTCGCCCCGCTTCAGCAGGGCGTTGCCGCCGAGAGCGACCAGGATGCGCATGCTCAGCCCCCCAGCGTCGCGACCAGGATCGCCTTGATGGAATGCATGCGGTTCTCGGCTTCGTCGAAGACGATCGAAGCCTCGGATTCGAAGACCTCCTCGGTCACCTCCATGCAGTCGATTCCAAAGCGTTTCGCGATGTCGGCACCCACCGTGGTCTCGGTGTTGTGGAACGCGGGAAGGCAGTGCATGAACTTGACGAAAGGGTTCTGCGCCGCCTCCATCGTCGCGGCGGTGACGCGATAGGGTGTCAGAAGCTCGATCCGTTGGGCCCAGACTTCCTCGCTCTCGCCCATCGACACCCAGACGTCGGTATAGATGAAATCTGCCCCCTTCACCGCGGCGTCCACCGTCTCCGTGATGGTCAGCTTCCCACCGGTCCGGGCACCGATGCTGTGCAGATGCGCCACGAAGCCGTCCTCCGGCCAGAGGGCGCGAGGCGACGCGATACGCATGTCCATCCCCAGCAGCATCGCCCCCTGCGCCAGCGACAGGGCGACGTTGTCTCGGCCTTCGCCGAGGAAGGCCACGGTCATGTCCGAGAAATGCTTGTGGGTGTATTCCCGCATCGTCATGAAATCGGCGAGGATCTGGGTCGGGTGCGACTGATCCGTCAGGCCGTTGTAGACCGGCACGCCGGCATGAGAGGCCAGCACCTCGGCCTGGCCCTGGCCGAAGCCGCGGTATTCAATCCCGTCGTACATCCGGCCCAGCACCCGCGCGGTATCCTTCATCGACTCCTTGTGGCCGATGTGGCTGCCGGTCGGCCCCAGAAAGGTGACATGCGCGCCCTGATCGTAGGCGGCGACCTCGAAACCGGTACGGGTGCGGGTCGATTCCTTCTCGAATATCAGGGCGATGTTCTTGCCCCGCAGGCGCTGGCGTTCATACCCCCCCACCTTGGCGGCCTTGAGCTCGGCACCGAGGCGGAGAAGGTAGCGGATTTCGTCGGGGCTGAAATCGTCCAGCGCCAGGACGGAACGGCCGTGCAGATTGAGCGGCATCGGTAGTCTCCTCAGATTTGGATTGGGTCGCGAACCAGCGGGCAGGTCATGCAATGCCCCCCGCCGCGTCCGCGGCTGAGTTCGGCGCCCTCGATGGTGATGACCTCGATCCCCGCGCGGCGAAGCTGGGTGTTGGTGTAGGTGTTGCGGTCATAGGCGATGACGACGCCGGGCTCGACCGCGACGACATTGTTCCCGTCGTCCCATTGCTCCCGCTCGGCCTCGTAATTGTCGCCGCCCGTCACCACCTGCCGAAGGTGATCGAGGCCGAGCGCCTCCGCGACCACCTGCGTGAAGGGCCGCGTCTCCTCAGTGACGTGAAGCCGGCCATCGACATCGCCCGGCCGGAGCGAGAAGGAGCGGATGCGATCCACCACCGGCGGAAAGAGCGTGACCAGATCATGGTCGCAGAAGGTGAAGACGGTATCGAGATGCATGAAGCTGCGGTCGCGCGGCATCAGTGCGGCGATGACCCGCTCGGCCGTTCCGGTGGAGAAAAGCTGGCGCGCAAGGTCACTGACCGCCTGCGGTGTGGTCCGCTCCCCCATCCCGACCAGCACGGTGCCCTGCCCGATCGGCATGATGTCGCCCCCCTCCAGCGTGCCGGCGCCGGCCTCGGTCAGCAGTGGAAAGCCCGCCCCAATGAAGCGGGGGTGAAAGCGATAGACAGCCTCGATATTCGCTGTCTCCGGACGTCGCGCGGGCCAGAACATGCTACTCACGTTGGCCGTCCCGTAGATCCAGGCCGAACTGTCTCGGGTAAAGAGCTGATTGGGCAAAGGCGGCAGCACGAAATCGCCCGGCAGCATCGCCTGCGCGGCCAGGCTGCGCGAAGTGAACGGCAATTCGGCGCGGGCAACACCCCCGGTGAGCTTGCCCGCAAGCTCGTCAGAGGGCAGTTCATTCAACCAGCCGCGCAGTTCATCTGCCAGATCCGATGCGACGAAGGCAGGCGCAAGGCGTTGGTCGAGCAGCCAGTCCCGTGCCTCGGCCTGCGCCAGGGTGTCGGCAAGAAGCGCGCTGAAGACATGCACGATGGCGCCGCGATCCCGCAGGGTGTCGACGAAGGCGTCATGTTCTTCGCGCGCCTTCTTGACCCAGAGCACGTCGTCGAACAGCAGGTCATGGCAATTGGCAGGCGTCAGCCGCCGCAGGCTGAGGTCGGGGCGGTGCACCATGACCTCGTGCAGGCGCCCCACTTCGGAATGCACGCCAAGCACTCTGGATGCGGAGGCAGACGCGGTCATAGGGGCTCTCCCTCTTTTCGTGCCGATGCAGCGGCCGTGTCCGTGCGAAGGCACAGCGCGTGGTACCGGCCCTCGATCACCTCGATTCCGTGGGTGTCATGCTCGAAGCCCGGAAAGCGGCCGTCGAAGGCCTCGAGTGTCGCGAGATAGGCCAGCGCGGGTCCACCAGCCCCACCGGTACGCTCGCCCGGCATGAGAAGCGGGATGCCCGGCGGATAGGGCACGATGCCCGTCGCGACGACGCGATCCGCCAGGTCGGACAGGGCGACCTGCTCGATCTCGTCGCGGACGAGATGCTCGTAGGCCTCGACCGGGGTGCAGGCGGGTTCGGGCAGGGTTGAAAAGGCCTTCTCCAGGCACTCTGCCATCGCCAGTTCATCCATGGTGCCATGCATCTGCGCGCACAGGTCGCGCAGGCCCATTTCCGCGTAGCGATCGGGATGCGCCGCCACCAGCGCGGGCAGTGCGCGGGACAGCGGAAGATTGGCATCGTAATCGCGCTTGAACTCGAGCAGCGCGTTGACGAGCGTGCCCCATTTGCCGCGCGTGATCCCCAGCGAGAAAAGAAAGAGGACGGTATGGCTTCCCGTCTTCTCGGGCACGATCCCCCGATCATCGAGATAGGCCGACAGGACGGGCGCGGGAATGGCCGGCGCCGCGGGCCCTTTCTGCGCCGTAGCGCCGGGGGTGACGACCGTCACCTTGATCGGGTCGAGCATGCAGTACCCGGCTTCCAGATCGCCGAACCCATGCCAATCGGCACCCGGGGCCAGCTCCCAGCAGGCGGATTCGGCCACAAGGTGCTCGGGGTCGGCAGCGTGGAAGGCGACACGCCCCCCTGCCCCGTCCGGCACCATTGCGGGCTGCCAGAGGTCGAAGAACCAGTCACCCCGTTCCGCGAACTCGTCCCGTATCCGCGCGATCATCTGGCGGAACCCCACGGCCTCGCGGATCGACTCGGTGGTCAGGGCCGTGCCGCCGGGACCATCCATCATCGCCGCGCTCACGTCGTTGGAGGCGATGATCGCGTATTGCGGCGAGGTCGAGGCGTGCATCATGAACGCTTCGTTGAATCGGTTGTGCGGGATCGGGCGCTTGCCGTCCCGAACGTGGATCATCGACGCCTGCGACAGTGCCGCCAGCAGCTTGTGCGTCGATTGCGTCGCGAACACGGTCGGACCCCCGGCCTGCTCGGCAGACGTTTTCTCATGCATCGCGAAGCGGTGGGCGTAGAGCGGATTGAAGCGCGCGTAGCCGTACCAGGCCTCGTCGAACAGCATCCTGTCGACAGATTGGCCGAGAAGCTCCTCGACCCGGGCGATGTTGTAACACAGCCCGTCATAGGTGGAGTTCGTGAGGATGCTGAGGCGGGGTGCCGACGTCGTGCCATGGTCCACCAGCGGGTTCGCGGCGATCGCACCGGCAATGCCCTCGGCACTCAGCCGATCGGGCCGGACCGGGCCGATGATGCCAAGGTGATTGCGGCTGGGCACAAGATACGTCGGCACGGCCCCGGCCATGGTCATGGCATGCTCGATCGACTTGTGACAATTGCGGTCGCAAAGCGCGATATCGCCGCGCGTCACGCTCGCCATCACGACGACACGGTTCGAGGTCGAGGTTCCGTTGGTCACGTAATAGGTGCGATCCGCCCCGAACACCCGCGCGGCATTGCGCTCGCCCGCGCCGATCGGGCCGGAATGGTCGAGGAGCGACCCCAGTTCCCCGACCGAGATCGAAAGATCGGAGCGCAGCATGTGTTCGCCGAAATAAGAATGGAACGCACGCCCGACCGGCGATTTCAGAAAGGCCGTGCCGCCGGTGTGACCGGGGGTGTGCCACGAATATTCATGCACGTCCGAAAAGGTCATCAGCGCGCCGAACATCGGCGGAAGGATCTCGGTCTGGTAGCGTTTCGCAGCGGCCACGATCCGGCCCGTGATGAATTCCGCGGTGTCCTCCAGCAGCCAGATGAAATCATCGGTCTGCTGCATGACGACGGTAGGCAGCGTGGACAGGCTGCTGCGATCGGCCAGCAGGAAGACGGGAAGGTGCAAGTTGCGGTCACGGATCCGGGACAGGATCTCCTCTGCTTCGGCATGATCGTTGCGACCCAGGTCCCAATCGACGATGGCGCATTGGATGGCCGCATCCGAGGCGACGATGGCGCAGGCATCCTCACGCGAGGCGGAGGCGACCACCTCGACATCCTGCGCCCGAAGCTCGGTCACGAGTTGCGCCAACGCGCGGCCCGCGGCAGTCGGCTGCCCCACCTCGTCGTCTGCAAGCAACACACGCAGCGGGCGTTCTGATCCGTCAGACACTCGGTCCTCCTTCCGTTTCGTCGAAGAGCCCGGCCAATCTGTCAGTCCGGCGCGAACAAACCTTGACCCGGATCAAGTCACCGCGGCGCTTCACGCGAATGGCATCAGCTCTCACGAATAGTTGTGATGGCGCAGGAGGCGTGCCTTCCGAACGTTGGCACGCGTCGGGGTCGCGAGGCGAAAAGCCTTTTGGAAACAAATAACAACGGAATTTCCATGATAGATAACGGCCAACGGGACCACGTCTTCGGCGCCGGTATTCCACGGTCCGAAGGCCCGAACCGCCCGGGCAAACTTGAGCAAGGTCAAGGAAAGGAAACCGGCTGCTGGACAGGGTCACGGCATCAAAACCGATCGCCCCCAGGGAGAACCGCAGATGACCGACAATACCTTTTCCCCGACATCGGGGGCCGCATCCGGCACTACCTCATCCCAGCCGGTCACCCGGCGCCTTGGCCTGTTCGCGCTGGTCGGGATGGTGGTCGGCTCGATGGTGGGTGGCGGGGCCTTCAACCTGCCCTCGAACATGGCGCAGGGCGCCGCACTCGGCGCCGAGGTGATCGCCTGGATCATCACCGGCGTCGGCATGTTCTTTCTGGCCAACACATTCCGCACACTGGCCGACAAGCGCCCCGATCTGGACGCGGGCATCTATTCCTATGCCCGCGAGGGCTTCGGCCGGCTGACCGGGTTCCAGATGGCCTGGGGCTACTGGCTCAGCTCCGCCTTCGGCAACGTCGCCTTCGCCGTGCTCATCATGCAGACGCTCAGCTATTTCTTTCCCGTCCTCGGCAACGGCCAGAACTGGGCGTCGCTGATCGGCGGGTCCGTCCTGATCTGGGCGATGCATTTCATGGTCTTGTCCGGGGTGAAACGCGCGGCCCTGCTCAACGCGCTTGCGACGGTCACCAAGCTCGCGGCACTTGCCGCCGCGATCGTGGTGCTTCTGGCGCTTTTCAAGGCCGGGCCCTTCACCGCCGACATCTGGGGGGCCAAGGCACATCTGGGCAGCGTTCTCTCGCAGGTCAAAAGCACGATGCTCGTGACGCTGTGGGTCTTCATCGGGATCGAGGGAGCCGTCGTCGTCTCGGGCCGGGCGTCAAGCGCGAAGGCCGTGGGCGCGGCCACCTTCATCGGACTCGCGATCTGCCTTGTCGCCTATGTGCTCCTGTCGATCCTGCCGTTCGGCGTGATGACCCAGCAGCAGCTTGCGGGCCTCAAGGGGCCGTCGCTGGCCTACGTGATAGAGGCGCTGGTCGGATCGTGGGGCGCGACGGTGGTGATGCTTGCCGTGCTCGTCTCGATCCTCAGCTGCTGGCTCGCCTGGACGATCCTGGTGGCCGAGCTTCCGTTCGAGGCGGCCAAGGACGGTGTCTTCCCGCGCTTCCTGTCGCACGAGAACGCCAACCACGCCCCGGCGCCCGCGCTGTGGCTGTCAACGATCGTGATGCAGGCGACCATGTTCGTGGTTCTCTACGCGCATGACGCATGGCTCTTCCTCGTGGGCGTGACCGGTGTGATGATCCTGCCCGCCTATCTCGCCAGCACTGCCTACCTGTGGAAATACGGCGCAGGTCATCCGAACGCCGGCTCGGGCAGCGAGGGGCGCGCGGCCATGATCTGGACGGGCATCCTCGGCTCGGTCTACGCCGTCTGGATGCTGTACGCGGCGGGCCCGGAATTCATCCTGCTTTCAGTGATCATGTTCGCGATCGGCCTGCCGGTCTACTGGTACGCCGAACACTCCAATCCCCAAGGCCGCAAGACGGCCTTCACCGGGGCCGAGGCCGTGGCAAGCGTCGTGCTGGTTCTGGTGGCGGTCCTTGCCATCGTCCTCTTCGCGATGGGCATCGTGAGCGCGAGTTGACCTTGCAGAGCGCCCCCCTGGGGGGGCGCCGACATTCTTTTCTCCCTGCCGCAATCGAGGCTCCTTCATGGCGTTCGAAAAACTGTTCCAGATTCTCGTCTGCAGCCGCCTGTTGCGGACCGATACAACCGGTGGAAAGCATCTGCGCGACACCCTTCGCGCCATCGAGGAAGAAGGGTTCGACGTCATCGAGACGACGACGCTCGAGGATGCCGAGACGGCCGTGCGCGGCGATGCCACGATCGGCTGTGTCATTCTTGAATGGGGAGACGATACCTGGCGCGAGGGTGCGCGGGCGCTGCTGCGCACAATCCGCGCGCGCGGGCTCGACATGCCGTTGTTCGTGCAGGGTCACCACGAACATCTCGAGGACATGTCGGCCGAGACCGTGGAACTGGTCACCGGCTATCTCTTCGTGGCGGAAGACATGCCCGATTTCATCGCCAAGAACCTGATCAGTCACCTCAAGCAATACGCTGCCACGCTGAAGACCCCGTTCTTCGGAGCGATGGTCGATTATGCCGATGCCGGCAATCAGCTCTGGACCTGCCCGGGCCACAACGGCGGCATCTTCTATTGGAAAAGTCCGGTGGGGCGCCTGTTCGTCGAGCATCTGGGCGAAGCGGTCTTTCGCGACGACATCGACAATTCGGTGGTCGAGATGGGGGATCTGCTGACTCACGAGGGGCCGGCACTCAAGGCCCAGCAAGAGGCCGCCAGGATCTTCGGCGCTGACCGCACCTACTTCGTCCTCAACGGCACCTCCACCTCCAACAAGCTGACGCTGGGGGCCCTGGTCAGCCAGGATGATCTCGTGCTTTTCGATCGCAACAACCACAAGTCGGCACATCACGGCGCGCTGGTCCTGGCCGGGGGCATCCCGGTCTATCTGCCGACCAACCGCAACCTGCACGGGCTGATCGGCCCGATCGACTGGACCGCGCTGGACGAAGCCGGCATCCGGGATGCCATCCGTGCGCACCCCCTCGTGACCGACCCCGGCGTGGCGGACCGCAAGCGTCCGTTCCGGATCGCGATCATCGAGCAGTGCAGCTATGACGGATCAATCTACAATGCGGAAATGATGCTGGAGAAGCTGCGCCCGCTTTGCGAATACATCCTCTTCGATGAGGCCTGGGCCGGTTTCATGAAGTTCCATCCGCTGTTTCGCGGCCACTATGCGATGGGACTGGAGGGGCTATCCGAGGATGACCCGGGCATCATCGCCACCCAGTCCACGCACAAGCAGCTTGCCGGGTTCTCCCAGGCCTCGCAGGTCCATGTGAAGGATGCCCATATCGCCGGCCGGCCCCAGAGGGTCGAACACCGCCGCTTCAACGAAGCCTTCATGCTGCACGCCTCCACCTCCCCCTTCTATCCCCTGTTCGCCTCGCTCGACGTGGGGGCACAGATGATGAAGGGCCGCTCGGGGCAGGTCCTCTGGGACGATACCGTGCGAATGGGGATCGAGCTACGAAAGCGGATCCGCCAGCTTTCCCGGGAGTTCGAGGCAAAGGCGGAGCGTCCCGAAGACCAATGGTTCTTCGATCCTTTCGTACCCGATGTCGTGAGGCTGGACGAGGGGTCCGGCGTGTCCGAGGAAACAAGATGGGAGGATGTGCCGACCGACCTTCTGGCAAGCAGACAGGAATTCTGGCAACTGACGCCCGGCGCCGCGTGGCATGGCTTTCCCGACATCGCGCCCGGCTACGCGATCACGGATCCCAACAAGCTTACGCTGCTGACCCCCGGGTTCGACCGCGATGCCGGGGCCTATGCCGACCACGGAGTGCCCGCACCCGTTCTGGCGCAATTCCTGCGCGAGAACCGGATCGTGCCGGAGAAGAACGATCTCAATTCGATCCTCTTCCTGCTGACGCCCGGGCTGGAGGCCAGCAAGGCGGGGACGCTGCTCTCGGCGCTGGTGGCCTTCAAGCGGCTGCACGACGCCAATGCCCCGCTGGAAGATGTGCTTCCCGCGTTCACCAGAGGCCGCGCCGCGCGCTATTGCGGCACCCGCTTGCGCGATCTCTGCGGCGAGATGCACGCGTACTACCGCGCGAAGGACACGTCGCGCCTTCAACGGGCCCAGTTCCGGCCGGAGCATCTGCCCGAAATCGTGATGAGCCCACGGGACGCCAACCAGCACCTCACCCGCAACGATGTCGACTATCTTCCCATTTCGCAGGTGGAGGGGCGCGTCGCAGCCACCCTCTCGCTCGTCTACCCGCCGGGGATCGGGGTGGTTGTTCCGGGGGAACGTTACGGGCGCCGCAGTCAGCCGATGATCGACTACCTCAAGATGTTCGAAGAGGCCGCGAACCTTTTCCCGGGCTTCGAGAACGAAATACAGGGCGTCTACAGGGAAACCGGCGAGGACGGCCGGGTGCGCCTGTTCACCTATGTGGTCCGTGAGTGAAGCTCGTCACGGGTTTTGCCGGCTTCGGTGATTGCGGCATGACTTGTAGAAGCGGCCGTGCACCGCAATCGTACCGCCACGCCACGCAGGTCGATGGCCGCGCGCCCCGCCCGTCTGGTCGCGCCCGTCCCATTTCGCCCGCAGGATACAACCCGGGCACTATTGACCAGCCGCGCGGATTTCGCGTGACAGCCGGCGCATGCGCGCCTATGTTCCGCCCATGTCGTACCTGAACGCCTATGCCGCATCGTTTTATTGGTTCCGCTGTCTCCAGCGGATGCCGGGTGCTGCCTAGTCGACTTTCCGAAACGACTGAAAACCCCGAAAGCCGCTGGTCCATCCAGCGGCGTTTTCATTTGCGCGGCTGGACCCCGAAGGAGAAGAAAGCCGTGCTGACCACTACCGACGATCTCCGCATTGCCGAGATCACCCCTCTTACCTCGCCCGCTGCCATTCTTGCCGAATTGCCGCGCGAAGCCGCCGCGACCGCCACAGTCATGCAGGGCCGCCAGGCGGTGCGCGACATCCTGCAGGGCGAGGACGACCGCCTCCTCGTCGTGATCGGCCCCTGCTCGATCCACGATCCCGCCGCGGCGCGTGACTATGCCACCCGGCTTGCCGAGGCGCGGCAGCGCCACGCGAGGGACCTCGAAATCGTCATGCGGGTCTATTTCGAGAAGCCGCGCACCACCGTCGGCTGGAAAGGGCTGATCAACGATCCCCGCCTCGACGGAAGTTGCCGGATCGAGGAAGGGTTGCGCCTCGCGCGCCGCCTGCTTCTGGACATCAATGCGATGCATCTGCCGGCCGGCTGCGAATTCCTTGATCCGATCACGCCCCAGTACCTGACCGATCTGGTAAGCTGGGGCGCGATCGGCGCGCGCACGACGGAAAGCCAGATCCACCGCCAGCTCGCTTCCGGCCTCTCCTGCCCGGTCGGGTTCAAGAACGGGACGGATGGCAATATCGACATCGCGCTCGACGCCATGCTGTCGGCCGCGCAGCCGCATCGCTTCCCGGCGGTGACGAAGCAGGGCCTTGCGGCGATCGCCACGACGCAGGGGAACGCCGACTGCCATGTCATCCTGCGCGGCGGGCGTGAGCCGAACCATTCGGCGGCCGATGTCGAGGCAACGGCACGGGCGGCAGAGGCGCGGGGCCTTCCGCAGCGGATCGTGATCGACGCGAGCCACGCGAACAGCCGCAAGGACCCTGCCCGTCAGCCAGAGGTCGTGGCCGATGTCTGCGCCCAGCTCGCGGCGGGTGACCGGCGAATCCAGGGGATCATGATCGAAAGCAATCTGCGGGCCGGCAAGCAATCGGCAAAGCCCGGCGCGCCCCTGGTCTATGGCCAGAGCATTACCGACGGCTGCCTCGACTGGCCCGGTTCGCTGACCGAGCTTGAACGACTGGCCGAGGCCGTACGTCACCGCCGGGCTGCATGAAGGGCCCACCTGCGCCTGCCATGCCCATCGGCAGGCGCAGCCCTTGTTGGCTTTCGATTGATGGAAACGTCAGGCATGACACGGCAAGGTATGCTGCGCAGGTATCTCAGGCATCCGAATGTTTCAGACGAATTGCGGGATTGCTTCGTCTACGCAAAAGACTGGTCAGGGGCCGGAATGGGACCGATGGTGACACGGTGCCGATCCGGCCCGGTAGAGGTGATCCGCATGCTGCCCGGGGCCGCCGGTTGCCGCAGACGGGATTGGTTGCCCAATGGTCCGCCGAACGATAGCTTCCCGGCGTCGCCTGCGCTTCGGCCTAGCGGATCAGGTTCAGACGCGAGGAGACGTGCATGACGACAGAAGTGCTTGAGATACCGCCCGGGAACGAGATGTTTGAGGGCTACCGCGCGGCGTTTGAGCGCTACGGTTTCTCGCCGGCTGTGAAATCGAAGGGCTTCCTCTTCATCTCCGGCCAGGTGGGTGCCCGCCCGGATGGAAGCGCCCCCGAAAGTGTTGCGGATCAGACCGAGTGGTCCCTGAAGCGTATCGAGGAGCTTCTGAGGATCGCGGGCCTTGACCTCCAGGACCTGGTTGAGGTCACCAGCTACCACGTTGACATCGAGACGACGCTTCCGGAATTCATGGAGGCCAAGCACAAGTTCATAAAGAAGCCGTTCCCGGCCTGGTCGATCATCGGGATATCCGGGCTGAGCAGGCCCGAACTCAAGATCGAAATTCGCGCTGTCGCAGCGCTGCGCGACTGACGCCCTTCGGTCGGCGTTGTCGCGATCTTGAGGTTACGTATTCCAGCCCCGGCCCCGAGATTATCCGGTGTGCAGAAATGACAGCTTGCCGCCCTTTGGTGGCGCCAAGCGCGGTATGACGACCTGCATGAACGGATGGCGGGGACGCGGAGAGCAGCGCCGGCATCTGGCCCATTCTCGCGATCCTGATGCGCTGGCCGGGCTGTTATCCGAGCGCGGGAAACGTGGAGATCCATGACGGTCAGGCCCCCGAGCCCGCGCTTGGCGACAGCTTCTCTTTCCGCATCTTGGGCTTCCCGCAACCGCTCGGGCGGCGAAAGGCTGAAGGCGCCGGTCCTCTTTGTCCACGTCGCAATGCGGCAAGCACCTCTGCGATCTCGGCCCGGATCCGACGGGTTCGCGCCGGGAGGCTGCGGTTGCGCCGCTGGATCAACCAGAGCTCGTGCCTGACCGATACCGGCAGGGGCATGACCTGCAGGCGGCTACGCCCGGGGTGGGCATCGACGCCGCTGCGGGGCAGGATGGTATAGCCTATGCCGCGCAGCACCGGCTCGGGGATCTGGCCGATCTGGTTTACGAAGCTGCGCTGCCGGAGGCGGTCCGCTCCGGGATGCGCTTCGGGAAAATTCGCTCCGAGCAGTTCGTCGGCATGGGCGAACCCATCGGGATGAGCGATGAAGCCGAGCGCGTCAAGTGCCGCAAAACTTTGAGGTGCCGCGCTATCCGGAGGCAGGAGAAGGCAGAGCTCATCCTGACCCACACGCTCCCCCTCAAGTCGGGGGTGCGAGGGCGAATGGTCGGCGATCCCAAGATCGAAACGCCCCGCTACGACCTCTTCCAGAACGCGCGGCTGCGGCATCGCTTAGAGAAGGATGGACAGGTCGGGGGGCCTTTGAAATCAGATCCATGAAGCGCGGATAGAGTAGCAGCGCAAGCGAACCCGAGCATGCGATCGAAACCTGCCCCCGGTCCGGATCGTCATGCTGCAACTCGCCTTGCAGGGTGCCTTCTTCCGCCCGTCGCCGCCGGGCGATGGCCAAGACCGCCTCGCCCGCCGGAGTCAGGATGAAGCTCTTGCCGTCGCGCGACAGAAGGGGTTGCCCCAACTGTGCCTCGAGCTTCTTCACATGCTGGCTGACGCCGGGCTGGGTCATGTTCAGCGCAGCGGCGGCGCGGGTGAAATGCCCGACATCGCAGAGCGTGGCAAAGGTTTCGAGCCAGGTCGCATTCAGCATCTCGTCGCTCATTTCGTTATCATCATGAGCGCGAATGATAATTGATGGGGTGGATGCCCCCGCCCGACGGCAACGCCACAGGAGACTTCCATGACCATGACCACCCCGCGCACCTTCTCGCACATCGGGCTTTCGGTGCCCGACCTCGACGCCGCTGTCGCCTTCTACCGCGATGTCATGGGCTTTTACGTCATCATGGAACCGACCGGGATTGCCCAGGACGACAGCGATATCGGCGTGATGTGCGACGACGTCTTCGGCCCCGGCTGGGGCAAGTTCCGCATCGCCCACCTGTCCTCGGCCGACCGTATCGGTTTCGAGCTGTTCGAATTTCCCGAGAACTACAGACCCGGGAACAATCTGCCCTACCGCCAGGTGGGCCTGTTCCACTTCGCGATCCAGGATCCCGATCTCGAGGGGTTGCTGGAGAGGATCGTCGCCGCCGGCGGCAAGCAGCGGATGCCGGTGCGCGAATATTTCCCCAGCGAGAAGCCCTACCGCATGGTCTACGTCGAGGACCCCTTCGGCATCGTCTTCGAGCTTTATTCCCATAGCTACGAACTGACCTATTCGGCCGGCGCCTATAGCTGAGGTTTCCCTTCACAGACCTGTTCGACACGGTGCACCTTGGCGGGCTCAGTCTCAAAAACCATGCCGCGATGGCCCCGATGACCCGCGCGCGCAGCGCCCGCAACGTGCCGACGGCCGAGACCACGCGTTATTACACCCCGGCGTACCTGGGCCGGTGTGATCGTGACCGAGGGCACCGTCATCTCGGCCGAGGGGTCGGGCTTCATCGACTGCCCCGGCCCGCGGTTGGAGGAGCAGCTCGCGGCCTGAAGGCCGGTGACCGAGGAGGTGCAGCCCGACAACGACGAAGACAGCCCCGCCGAACGCCCTCTCTCTGAAAACCCGCGCTCCCTTTTCGTGGGCGCAACGTCCCATCGCCGCGCCTCTCGGGATCGGCGGCTCGGGCCTGGCATTTGCCCTTCGCCGCGACCTGCGCATGGGGCAACATAGCGCCCCCATGCCGCTTGCTCACGGTTCGTGGCAGGCGTTACGGAAACCGAATGGCGGCTCTCATGGACTGGCACAGCTCGCAAGCGCATGTTCGCAGCCGCGTCTGCGCAGATTATAGAAAGTCGTTGCCCCCGCGGACTGTGATCGTTCGTGCGACTCCAAACCTCGGCACCGCCCCGACGAATGCCACCTAGGCAATCGCCAGGATGACATGCGCCTGGATCTTGCCGGCGATCTCGCCGCGGCCATGTCGTCCGGCAATTGCGGCTTCCGCCAGGCCGGTCGCTTCTTCCAGCCTCGTCGCGTCTCTGGCCTCGATCTCGGTGCGCAGAGGCGTACCCTGGCAATAGGCGACCGCCGCCATACGGGCCGATGCCGCCCGGCTCAGCGCCGGGATTGTCTCGATCTCGACGCGTGCGAAACCTGCAGCCTCAAGGTCGTATCGGATCGCCGCCGTATCGTGGTAGCCATGGGGTATCCGCGCCATGAACCGCGGAGGATCGTTCGGAAACATCCCGGCAAGCGCATTCGTCACATCGTGCGCGAAATCGTTGTCCTCGATCCGATCCCAGGTGCTGAAAAGAAAATGTCCTCCGGGCTTCAGCACGCGCCTGGCCTCCCGGTAGGCGGACGGGCGGTCGGGAAAGAACATCGCGCCGAACTGGCAACTTACGACGTCGAAACTCTCATCCTCGAATGGGAGCGCCATGGCGTCCGCCTGGCGCCAGGTGATGCGGGTGTCAGGGCCCTGCCGCGCGGCGGCGTAGTCGAGCATCGACGGGTTGAGGTCCGTCACGACATAGCTCGCATCCGGTGGCAGCCTCGGCGCCAAGGCGCGGGTGACAACACCGGTGCCCGCCGCGATTTCCAGCACGGCGCCGGGCGATAGGGCCGCCACCCGCGCCGCGATATCTTCGGCGTATGGCGCGAAGATCAGCGGCACCATGTGGCGGTCGTAGGTTTCCGGGATCGAGCCCGAGAACATCGTGTCCGTCTTCAACATCGCCTGTCACTTCCGTCTGATGGATCGCAAGACCAGGGTATGCCAGGAGCGGGCCTGAAGAGCGGCTTGTCGAAGACGGGTGTCGCGCAGATTGGCAACCGTCTCGGCGCTTGCCGCCTGAGAGTTCGCTACGGACAGGATTGTGCGGAGCGCTCCCGAAATCAAGCGTTTGCTGACACGCTCACAGGAAGCCCCGCCTTGATCACGGGCGATGACCTGCGCCACCTGTCAGCCCCGAAGCCGATGATCCAATGGAAGCCACGATCTACCCGGGCAGAAAGAGGCCCCAAAACCGGCGTCCGGCCCCTCGGGCGCAGCCGCGGAAAGCTGCGGTTCGATACGGCCAGCAGAGCCAGGGCGGGCGGGGAGACGGCCTTCTCTGCAAATGCCAGCGGCCTGCGCCGAAGGGCAAAAGCCGACCTCCAGGCGTGCTTTTGAACGAGATTCCCGTTCTGCAAAGCGCATAATGGCGCATGGCCAGGCCATTGGGCACCAGCCGCAGGGCGCGGCCGACATTTGAACGATCAGGCATCAATGCCGAATTTCAGCAGCAGGGAGGAGAAGATGGAAGTTTCCGTTGAAAGCGACGCACCGCCCGGGGGCCCTCCGTGGATCCAGCCCGAGATCCAGCACAAGATCGCCTGGCGCGATGGCGACGTCGTGGTGTCGGTCCCCCTGAAGAGCGGCACGACCTGGACGATGAATATCGTCCACCAGGTGATGACCGGCGGGACGCCCGGCTTTCGCGATATCTACGAGGAAGTCCCTTGGATCGAGTTTCTGGGCTTCCCCGGACAATCGCATCAGGACGTCGTCGACCGCGTGGGCGCCATGCCTGCCGATGCGCGCCGCGCCTTCAAGACGCATTCGCCACCTCCCGCCGTGCCGTTTCAGGCGGTCGGGTCGGGCACGGACGTGAAGTATGTCGTCGTGTTCCGCAACCCGGAAGAAGCGTTCGTGTCCTTCCGGCCATTCCTCGACAAGCATTCGGACGAGTGGTTCCGCCTGTGGGGCATCCCGCGCGAGGCCATGTGCCGCCCGGACTTCCCGTCCTTCTATCACGAGGTCATAGACAGGAATGGCATGCAGGGGGCGGTCTTCGGCTTTCTGGCCGCGTGGTGGCCGCTCCGCCATGAACGGAACGTCATCTTCCTTCACTACGCAGACATGAAGAAAGACCACGAAGGATCGGTCCGCAAGATAGCCGAGTTCCTTGGCGAAAACCCGACAGACGATCAGTGGGCGGACATCCTTGAATACACCTCGTTCCGGTGGATGAAGCAGAACGAGAGCAAGTTCGAGGCGAATACCGCCGGCAAGGTTCCGATCCTCAAATCCGGGGCGATGATGCGGCAGGGCGAGATCGGGAAGGCAAAGGTCGACGGGATGACGGATGAAATTTCGCAACATCTGCGGGAGGTTGGCAGCCGGATCTGTCCTGACGCGGACGCGGTGCGATGGCTTTATGAAGGGGGAGAGCTTCCTGAATAGGTTGCCCCCGAGGGTGTCAGGTCTTCTGCGCCTTGATGCCCCCGGGCTGCGCGCCCTGCCCCATCCTGGACCAGGATAGCCGGCCTCCGTTTCTTCAGTTGCCGACACCTCGGCGCTCTGCCTGAGTGATGGGTGTTCGGACGCGGGAGCACGGCATGCGTCGGCTCGACAAATGCCTTCTTCAGAAGGCAAGAAACTGCGGCCATTGCTTCGCGTGCAAGAACCTGCTGCCTGGCCGCGCTCTTCCTCGGCAACGGCGTCAGAGATCGTGCAGATAGACGGCGTAGGAAGTGAACAGGTAGACCACCAGCATCGCCAGGCTGACCCAACCGACGGTGCCGCGCAGGCGGGTCTTCGGCTTGAACAGCATCGCCACGATGAAGATCCCCGACATGATCACCGCGGCGAAGGCCGTGATGGCATGGGCGGGCGAGACGGCCGACAGCAGCGGCCCCTTCGCATAGGCGACATCGTCGAGGGCGATGATCAGAATGTCGAAGAGGTTGCTGCCCAGCAGGTTGCCGATCGCCATGTCCACCGCCCCGATCCTCAGCGCCGAGATGGTGACGGCCAGTTCCGGCAGCGAGGTCGCGCCAGCGACCAGCAGCGTGCCGACGAAGGTTGGTCTCCAGCCCATCGCGTCGGCGATGTCACGGCCGATGAAGGGCAGCCACGTTCCGGCCGCGACGACGAAGACGGCCGCCGTCAGGTAACGCAGGACGGCGGTCCGCACCGTCGGCCGCTCTTCGGCCCGGGGCTGCGCCACGGGGCCCCTGCTCCGCCGTTCGTAATCGAAGGCGGCGCGCATCGCGACGAGGTAGACGACGATGATAAGCGGCGTGTAGGCGCTGATGTGGAAAAGCCTCAGATCCAGCTGCTCGCGACTCAGCAGGATCAGCGCGCCCACCGCACCGATCATGATGACGCCGAAACCCGCCGTCAGGACGTGGCCCTGATCGACGCGCCGATACATCGGCTCGGAGCGGCTGAGTTCGTCCAGCAGCACCAGCAGCAGCAGGTTGAAGACGCAGCTTCCAAGCGCGTCGCCCACGGCAAGGTTCGGGACGTCGGCAAGGGTGACGGCGCTGACCCCCGTGAAAAGTTCCGGCAGGGAGGTGGCGGTCGCCAGCAGGATCAGACCGATCCACGACCGTGACAGTCCGGTCAGCTGCGCCAGCATCTCGCCATGGCGCACCAGCACCGAGCCCGCGATCGCGATGACCGCCCCGCAAAGGCCGAGTTCGAGCCAGGGAAGAACGAGGGGTTGCATCGCTCAGCCCCCCGGGTTGCGGCGCAGCAGCGCCACAAGCTGCCAGATCGCGGCCGGCGCGGCGCTGAGGCCCAGAACGGTGGTCCACATCGCCGGGTCGGGCGGCGTGAGCCCCAGAACCCCCGCCAGCGGCGGGACGTAGGGCGGCACGGCCAGAAGCGCCGCGCAAAGCGCGAGCGACGCCCAGATCCAAGGGTTTCGGGTGACCTCGTTCACCAGGGCGCCCGACCGGTCGGCGCGCATGTTGAACACCTGCCAGAGCTGGGCGAAGGCCAGCGTCAGGAATGTCACGGTAACCGTGGCGCCGGCCTCAAGGCCAAGCCACGTCTCGGCGAGGTAGAGCGCGCCGAAGGTGCCGCCGGTCATAAGCAGGCTTTGCACCGTGATCCGTGTCCATTGCGGCCGGCCGAGGATGGGCTGCCGAGGATCGCGCGGCGGCCGCTTCAGCACGTCGCCCTCCCCCTCGCCGAGCGCGAGGGCAAAGGCCGGAAACACGTCGGTCACAAGATTGAGGTAGAGGATCTGCAGCGGCAGGAGTGGCAGCGGCAACGACGACAGCACCGCAAGCCCGATCACGAGCACCTCGGCCAGGTTGCAGGCGAGCAGGTAGGAGGCGAAGCGGCGGATGTTGCCGAAGATGATCCGCCCCTCGCGGATCGCCGCGACGATGGTGGGGAATGCGTCGTCAAGCAGGACGATCGCCGCAGCCTCGCGTGCCACGTCTGTGCCGCGCATCCCCATCGCCACGCCGATGTCGGCCTGCCGCAGCGCCGGCGCGTCGTTCACGCCGTCGCCTGTCATCGCCACGACCTCGCCGGCGGCCTGATAGGCACGCACGAGGTCCTGCTTGTCCTTGGGGCTGACGCGGGCAAAGATGCCGATGCGATCAAAGCTGCCGTCTGCCGAAAGGGCCGCAACCTCCGCGCCCTCGGCTATCTCCCCCGCCGCGTGGCGAAGACCCACCGCCCGGCCGATGCTGCGGGCAGTCACCGCGTGGTCGCCAGTGACCATCACCACCCGGATGCCGGCCTCCTGGCAGGCGGCGATGGCCTCGGGCACGTCCAGCCGGGCCGGATCCTCCAGCGCGATCAGCCCCAGGAAGGTCAGGTTCTCATAGGGGGCGGCGTCCGGCGTGGCCTCCGTCTTCGCCGCACAGGCCAGCACCCTGAGCCCGTGATGGGCAAGCTCCGTCACGCGATCAAGCCACGCCTGCCGGTCCCTGCCCATCATCGGGCGCGGCGCGCCATCGGGGGAGATGGCATCGCAGCAGGGAAGAACCATTTCCGGCGCACCCTTGACCGCGAACAGGTATCCCGGCGCGTGATCGTGCACCGTTGCCATCATCCGGGCATGGCCGTCAAACGCGTGCTTCAGCACCAGCGGGCTTGCCGACAGAAGGTCTTCCCGGGCGTATCCCGCCCGGAGCCCCGCGCGCAGAAGCGCGATCTCCATCGGGTCGCCGACGCCCTGCCCGCCTGCCGTGTCGAGCGCCGTGTCGAGCGCCGCGTCGTTGCACAGGACCGCGACCTCCATCAGCGCGGAGAGCTGCGTGTCGCCCGGGGGCAACGGGGCGGGTGCCTCGGGGCCGAAGTCGACCTCGCCCGACGGCAGCCAGACCCGGCGAACGGCCATCCTGTTCTCGGTCAGCGTCCCGGTCTTGTCGGTCAGGATGATCGTTGTCGCGCCCAGCGTCTCCACCGCCGAGAGCCGCTCGACCAGCGCATTCTGGCGCGCCATCCGCGCCATGCCGCGCGCCAGCGCAAGGGTCGCGACGATCGGCAGCCCCTCGGGAATGGTCGCGACCGCGAGGGCGATCCCCGATTCCACCATCAGAACCGGGTCCTTGCCGGTCAGCAGCCCGAGGCCAACGATCCCGGCAGCCAGCGCGAGCGTGGCCCAGATCAGCTGGGCAGAAAGCCGCGTGAGCTTCTTCTCGATCGGCGAGGTGCCGGTTCCTGCCTCCGCCACGAGGCGGGAGATCTGGCCAAGCTCGGTCTCGGTTCCGGTCCGCACGACGACGCCTGTCGCCGATCCGGCGACCAGGGCGGTCCCTTTGAACAGCATGGATCGCCGGTCGCCAAGGCGCGCCTGCGCGGACACGGGCTCGACCGTCTTTCCGGCCGGGACCGACTCCCCGGTCAGGACGGATTCGTCGGCCCGCAGGTTCGCGCATTCCACGATCCGAAGGTCCGCAGGCACCGCATCCCCCGCGTCGAGCAGCACGATATCGCCCGGCACCAGCCGCTCGGCGGGGATCTTGCGCTCGTGCCCTTCGCGGCGGACCCGCGCCATCGGCGTCTCCAGCGCCCTGAGGGCCTCGATCGACCGGACAGCGCGGTATTCGGTGAAGAAGCCGATCAGCGTATTCAGCAGGAGCACGATGCCGATCGCGATGGCCTGCTCGTACTCGCCAAACCACCCGGCCAGCACCGCCGCCCCCGCCAGCAGCGCGACGACGGGGCTCATGAGCTGGTTGACGACCAGCCGGACAAGCCCGGCCCTCTCGCGCGCGGCGATGACGTTCGGCCCGAATTCCTCACACCGCGTCGTGGCCTCCGTCTCCGACAGGCCGCGGTCGCGCTGCACCCGCAATCCGTCGAGGCTCTCCCCCACGGTTCGTGCATGGTACGGATGGGCATCTGAACGCTCGCGCTTCACCCCAGCTCCAGTCGCTTGCCTGCTCCCGTTTCTGAATCCTAGCCGAGCGCGCGCCATCCCCCCTTGATTTCGGACAAGTCACGCCTCTCAGCGCGGCAGACCTTTCGCTTGCCGCCGAAATGGGTCTTGCTCGTCATCGTTGGCATCAGGTCGACGCCTCCGGCCCCCGAGGAGAGCGGGCGCCAGCCCGCCGTCGTGGGGCACCCCTTCATATCCATCGGATCCTTGATCACCACCGGCACCCCGGCGAGCGGCCCAACCGGCGCGCCCGCTGCGCGGCGCCGGTCGATGTCGCGTGCGGTTTCGATCGCGGCGTCGTTTTCGAAAAGATGGCGTTGTAGGTGCCGTTCAGCGGGTGCATCTGCGCGACGGCGGAAACTCGGCTATCAAAGGGGGGCTGGCGGTTGCGCTTCCGCTCAATCCTTGGCTGAGATCTCGAAACTCGTCACAAGCACGACCTCGCCATCCAGGATCGGCTGGGCGATCTTGAAGAAGCGGGCCACGACATCTGAGGAATTGTGCAGGTTCATTGCCGCCTCATCCGCGAACCGCTCGTAGGTCGTGAAGGTGCAGGGGTCTGCCAGATCTTGCGAAACGTGGAAACCGATTGTGTCGGGCTCATTCACGCGGACGTGGTCGGCGACCTCCAGCAGCGCGTCGCGCATGGTCTGCTCGGCCCCGGGCTTGGCACGGATCACCGCGGTTATCGTCAGCATCAATCGCTCCTGTGCTGTCAGATCGAAACGGTGCCAGTTCAGAACGGTGGCAGCCCGGCGCAATGGCCGGGCCGCCTGCCGGGTAGCACCCTAGAAGGTCGTCCAGTCGCCGAGCTTCTCGAAGGCGCTCGCGGCCTGATAGATCGTGGCCTCGCCATAGTCCTGGGCGACCAGCATCAGGCCCACCGGAAGGCCCTCAGCCAGACCGCAGGGGATCGACATCGCCGGGTGTCCGGTCACGTCGAACGGGCTGGTGGCATTCGTCATCTCGAAAGCACGGCCAACGATTTCGGCCAGCGGCGCGTCGGGGCCGGGCAGCGGGGTCGCGACGCAAGGCAGGGTCGGCATCAGCAGGAGGTCATACGCGCCGAACAGCGCATCATAGGCGGCCTTGACCTGGATCGCCACGTTGCGCGCCTTGGCATAGTAGCGGCCGCGGTAATGGCTGAGGCCCCATTCGCCCACCAACATGCAGATTTTCAGCGTTTCCGACAGGTCGTCGGCCTTCTGGCGCCAGGTGGCATGAGCGTCCAGCAGGCCCACGTCGTACTGCCCCTTCCAGTTGAAGCCCATGCCGTTGCCGTGCATCATCTGCGCGGTGAACCCCTCGAGCGTGACCGGATTCCACGCGGCGATCGCGGTCAAATGCTCGGGCAACGAGACATCGGAGACATCGGCACCGAGGGCGGCCAACTTCTCCGCCCCTGCCCTGACCTTCTCGGCCACCGCGGGCTGCATGTTCGGAAGCTCGAAACCCTCCTTCAGAAGGCCGATCTTCAAGCCCTTCACACCCTTGTCGAGCGCCTCGGTATAGGCGGCGGTCTTGGGCGCGTACTGCCGGGGGTCAAGGCCGTCGGCGCCCGCGATCACCTCGAGCAGCAGCGCATTATCGGCCACGGTCGCGGTCATCGGGCCGGTATGGTCGATGGTGTTCTCGATCGGCATGACACCGGTGTAGGGCACAAGGCCATGCGTCGGCTTCATCCCGTAGATCCCGCAATAGGACGCAGGGATGCGGATAGATCCGCCCTGATCGCCGCCGATCGCCATGTCGGCCTCGCCAGCCGCGACCAGCGCGGCGCTGCCGGAGGACGAGCCGCCCGCCGAATAACCCATCTTGCGCGGGTTGTGCACCGGCGCGGGGTCCGACGTATGGCTGCCGCCCGACAGGCAGAAATGCTCGCATGTCGCCTTGCCGAGGATGGTGGCACCGGCGTCCAGCATGCGGGTCACGATGGTCGCATCCGCCGTCGGCACGAACCCCTCGAGCGTGGACGAGCCGTTCATCATCGGCACGCCCGCCAGTGCAACGTTGTCCTTCAGCACCACGGTCTTGCCCTTGAGCTTGCCGTCCGCCGCGCCCGCGACCTCGCTCTTGCAGGCCCAGGCATTGTACTTGTTGTCTGCCGGGGCGGGTTTCGCCCCCGGGGTGCGGGGATAGGCAACGGGGGGTGTCGGGTTCGGCAATGCGTCGATCACGTCGTACATGTCGAACATGCCGCCCATGAGCGCCTGGTACTCGGCGGCCTGCTCGGGCGACATGGTCATGTGAAGCGATTTCGCGAGTTCCACGATATCGTCGACGGTGGGGCGAGTGACGGCCATAGGATATCCTTTCCTGAAAAGCCAAGATTGCGTTCGGTTCGAAATGTTCTGTTGGTGGCGGGGCCGCGCGGGCCCCTGGCTCAGATCGCGTCCATGCTGACCTTCCCGGAAAGGATCTCTTCCCGGCTCGTCTCGCCGGTGATCCGCCCCTTCTGGATCTTCAGGATCCTGTCCGAAAGCGAGGTCAGAAACTCGAGGTTCTGCTCGACCACGACCAGCGACAAAGCCCAGCGGGCCTTCAACGCGAGCAGGGTGTCGATCATCTCTTCGATGATCGAGGGCTGGATCCCCTCGGTCGGCTCGTCGAGCAGGATCAGCTTCGGTTTCGTGCAAAGGCAGCGCGCCAGCGCCAGAAGCTGTTGCTCGCCCCCCGACAGCGCGCCGCCGCGACGCTCAAGCAGCGGTTTGAGACGGGGAAAGTCCTGCAGCACCGTGTCGATCATCGCGGCGTCCTCCTTCGGCGCCGCGGCGAGGCCCATGCGCAGGTTGTCCATCACCGACAACTCGGGAAAGATCTCACGCCCCTGCGGCACGAGGCCGAGGCCGAGGCGCGACCGTTCATGGGTGCGCCGTCTGGTGAGGTCCGTACCGGCGAAGGTGACCTTGCCGCCGGTCGCCGGCAGCTGGCCCATCAAGCTGCGCAATAGCGTGGTCTTGCCCATGCCGTTGTGGCCGAGGATGCCGAGGTATTCGCCGGTCTCCATCGCCATGGTGACGCCCGCGAGGATCGGGATCCGGCCGTATCCCGCGCGCAGGTCGGAAACCTCGAGAAGCATGCTCATGCCGCCACCTTCTTGCCGAGGTAGATGTCGCGCACCCGCTGGTCGGCCAGGACGGCGTCGACCGTGTCCTCCATCAGGACGCGGCCTTGATGGAAAACGGTGACGGTCTTGGCGATCTGCCGGATGAAGGCCATGTCGTGTTCGACCACCACGATTGCCCGGGTGCGGTTGATGTCGCGGATGATGTCGGCGGTCCGGAACGTCTCCTCGTCGGTCATGCCGGCCGCGGGCTCGTCCAGGAGGATCAGCTCGGGCTTGGCGGCCAGCACCGTTCCGATCTCCACCCATTGACGCTGCCCGTGCGAGAGGGTGCCGACGATCCGGTCGGCCACGTCGCCCAGGCGGGTGAGGTCGAGGATCTCGTCCACCGTGCGGATCAGCTCCTTCGGCATCGACTTGCGCCGGGCGGCAAGCCAGAAATGTTCGCGGACGCTGAGACCGTTGAAGACGTTGGGCACCTGCGTCTTGATGCCGATGCCCATCCGCGCGATCTGGTGCGGCAGCTTTCCCGCGATCGGTTGACCGCGGAATGAGATCGAGCCGGAGGTCGGGATCTGCTGCCCGGTAAGCGACTTGAAGAAGGTGCTCTTGCCCGCGCCGTTCGGCCCGATCAGGCAGCGCAGCTCCATCTCGCGCAGGCTGAAGGTGATGTTGTCGTTCGCGACCACGCCGCCAAAGCGCATCGTCAGGTTCTCGGTCCGGATCAGGGGGATCGTCTCGTTCATCTCACTTGCTCCCTGCGGGGGTTGCGGCGGCGGAGGGCTCTGCCTTCGGGCGCGGCGCGCGGCGGGCGCGATGCCAGAGCTCGACCACCACCAGCTGCAGGCTCGGCACCAGCCCCCGGCGCAGCAGCAGCACGAAGAACAGAAGCACGGCGCCCAGCACGAGGTTCGCGTTCACCACCTGCTGCGAGCCGATGGAGGACACGATGTATTCGATCAGCACCGCCCCGATCACCGGCCCGATGAGGGTGCCGAGACCGCCCACCGTGACCCAGATGATGATCTCGGCCGACAGCGACAGGCTGAAGGCGTTCGGGCTGATGAAGGCACCCCAGTTGACGTAAAGAGCACCGGCGAGGCCCGCGATGGCGCCGCCGATGGTGAAGGCCACCAGCTTGATCAGCCGCGGGTCGTAGCCCAGCAGCGAGGCCCGCGTCTCGTTCTCCTTCACGGCGACGACAATCCGCCCGAAGCGCCCGGCCAGCAGCACCCGGAGCAGGATGTAGACCGCGACGAGGGCACCCGCGGTGACGTACCAGCCCTGCTCGGGATAGAGCGGCGTGGAAGGGTCGAAGGGCGCGTTGAAGGTGGGCACGGCGGGCATGCCGTTGAAACCGCCCAGCTGCGCGTCGCCGATGTGGTATTCCTGCCCCGAGGTGGAGTTCGCGACGTTGAAGAGGATCAGCGTCACGGTCAGGGTGATCACGCCGAAGTAGACGTCCGAGATTCTTCCGTAGAAGGTGAAATACCCCAGTGCCACGGCAAAGAGCGCGGGCACGAGGATCGCGCAGGCGATGGCCGGGGTCGAATCCTGGAAGTTGATCGCGGCGACCGCATAGGCATAGGCGCCGAGGCCGAAAAACGCCGTCTGACCGAAAGACAGGATCCCGCCGAAGCCCCAGATGAACGCCAGCGACAGCGCCAGCACCGCCATCGACGCGAAAAGCGTGAGCTGCATGACGGTGAAGATCTCGAAATAGCCGGGCACCAGGGCGATCAGGACGATCACGACCACCAGAGCGGCCAGTTGCGCCAGAAGGGCGGTGTTCTTGGTCATCAGAGTTGCCCCTTGAAAAAGCGGCCCGAAATGCCTTGGGGCAACAGTCGAATGAGGATGATCGCCGTCGTGAATACGATGACCTGCCCATAGACCGGCGTCGTCAGGTAGGAACCGATCTGGTCGATGGAGCCGAACAGCGACGAGGCCGCGAGCGAGCCCGAGAGGATCGCCGTGCCACCGCCCACCACGGTGATGAAGGCCTTGGCGACATAGGCCGCGCCCATGCCCGGGGTGATCCCCGAGACCGGCGCGATAAGCCCACCCGCAAGCCCGGTCAGCGCGGCGCCCGCGGCGAAGGTCAGCATGTACACCCGGTCGGGGTTGATCCCCAGGGCCGCCGACATGCCCGGGTTCTGCATCGTCGCACGGGCGATCAGGCCGAGCCGCGTGTAGCGCATCACCACCAGGACGATTGCGATCACCACCAGCGCCATCGCGAAGATGAAGAGGTTGTAGTAGCTGGAGCTGTAGCCGCCGACCTGGAACCCGCCCAGCGGCGTCTGCACGCCCTTGATCGTGTTGCCGAAGATCGTCGTGACGATCCCGGTGATCAGCAAGCTCAGCCCCCAGGTCGCCAGCATGGAATCGACAAGCCGGCCATAGAGATACCGGATCAGGAAGCGTTCGATCACCAGGCCGACCAAGCCCACGAAAAGCGGCGAGATCACCAGCATCGAGATCCAGATATTCACGCCGGCATTTGTGGCGACCACGGTGGCGTAGGCGCCCAGCATGATGAACTCGCCATGCGCGAGATTGACGATCTTCATCATCCCGAAAATGATCGCCAGCCCGACGCAGAGCAGGAAGAGAGAGGCCACGCCGTTGAGGACGTTGAGACCCAGTATGAGGTAGATGTCCATCGCGGAATGCCCCTTGTTCGCGCACTTCAGACCGAAAGAAAGCGGCGGCCCCGCCGGCGCAGGTCCGCCGGGGCCATCAGCCCGTCAGAGCTTGATGACGTATTGCTTGTTGTCCTTGGGGTTCTTGACGAGGTTGCACACGCTCGCGGTATCCGACGGTTCGACGTCCTTGTAGGTTTGCAGGACATCCCACTTCTTGTCCTCGACCTTGGCGAGATACGCATTGCGGGTCGTATGATGCGTCGCCTGGTTCAGCGTGACGGTGCCGCTCGGCCCTTCGAAGGAAATCCCCGATTCCAGCGCCTCGATCACCTTGATGCGGTCGATGGCGCCGGCCTTCTTCACGCCTTCGGCCCAGAGATGGACGCCCTCGTAGGTCGCCGAGGCCATCTCCGAGATGTAGGGGCTGTCGGGATGCGCCTTCTTGATCGCCGCAACGAACTTCTTGCTTGCCGGCGTATCGAGTTCCTGGAAGTAGCCGTAAGCGCCGACGATGTCGTTGCTGACCGCGGGCGCCAGCGTCTCGGGCTCATTCACCAGGCCGAATGTGGTCGAGGCGATCGGGATCTGTCCCTTCATGCCCGCGGATTCCCACTGGCGGTAGAACGCCGTGTGGTTGCCGCCGACCAGCGCCGAAAGCAGAAGGTCGGGCTTCGCCGCCTGGATCTTGGAGATCGCCGAGCCGAAGTTCGTCACGTCCAGCGGGAAGAAGTCGGTCTCCAGCACCTTGCCGCCGTTGTCCTGTACGTACTTGGTCATCCACTTTGCGGTGATCTGGCCATAGTTGTAGTCGGCAGCGATGATGTAGGCCGTCTTTCCCTTGGCGTGGTCCATCGCATAGGGCACCAGCTTCTGCACGGTCTGGGCCGGGGTGGTGCCGGTGCAGAAGGTGTTCCGGTCGCAGACGCCGCCCTCGTAAAGCACGTTGTAGAAATAGAGCACGCGGTAGCGGTCGAAGGTCGGGCGGATTGCCTCGCGCGAGGCAGAGGTGATGCCGCCGTGGACGACGTCGACGCGGTCCTTCAGCGCCAGCTGCTGGGCGTATTGCGAATAGAGCTGGATGTTGGACTGGGTATCGTAGCCCACGATCTTGACCGGCCGGCCCAGCAGGCCGCCGGCGTCGTTGATTTCGGACACCGCCAGCTCGAGGGCGTACTTCATCGGCACACCGGATGCCGCGAGCCCGCCCGACAGGTCCAGCAGGCTGCCAAGCAGGATGGGCTTGTCAGAGGCGAAAGCCGATTGCCGGAACACGACGGGCGCGGCCAGCGCCGTGGCGGAAAGGATCGTGGAACGGGTGATGAAACGACGGCGGGACAAGTTCATTGCATGGTCTCCTGCAAGAGGGTTCCGCAATACTTGAATACGCAATTATTGAATTGTCAATAATTCTATATCAGGTGGCCAACATGTTGAAATCATAGCCATCCAGCTCCGCCAGAAAGATCGGGTGGCGCCCACCGACTACCGCCGACTCCCTTGAACCCCGGGCTGTACGCAACTGCGGGGTGTGTCCGGCGAGTCGGTGAATCGCCCGCGTATCAAAGACCTCGGCATGCTCGACGAGCGATGCCAGGCAGTAGATCCCCTCATAGCAGGACTGGCCGAAGGAATTGACCGGCGGCGGCGCCTCTCCGTAGGCGGTGTGGTAGCGTTCGAGGAATGCGCCGTTGTTGTGTGACCGCACCGAGGCGAAATAGCCTGAGCTGACGAAGAGGTTCTCGGTCGCCTCGGGCGGCAGGCCGTAGACAATCGTCTCGTCGATCGCCGAGGTGAAGCGCAGAACATGTGGGCAAAGCCCGGCCTCGTGGAAGGCACGGTTGAAGGCGATCCCGTCCCCGCCCAGAAAGTAGGGCAGGACGACATCGGGCCTGGCCCGTTTGATCCGCTCGATCAGGGAATCGTAATTGTCGGCATCGACGGGCATGTAGGCCTCGCCCACGACCTCGCCGCCGACCCGCGGGATCATCGAACGCGCGAGTGAAAGGCTGGACCGAGGCCAGATGTAATCGCTGCCGCACAGGAAATAGCGGCGGGCATCGCGATGGTCCGCAAGCCAGCGCAGCCCCGGCGCCAGCAGTTCGGCGGCGGTTTCCCCGGTGGTTATCGTCTGCGCTTCCGGGGCAATTCCCTCATACTGAGGCGTGTAGATGAAGGGGACCAAATTGAAGGTGGAGTCGGCGATCGCGCGGCGGGCATAGCTTGGCAGCATGCCCACGATTCCCTGCGCCCCGCTTCGAACGACGCGCCGGGCCGCTGCACGGGCATCGGCCACGGTCCTGCCCGCATCCTCGACCACCAGTTCGACATGCTGTTTGAGGATACCGCTCTGGCGATTGATCTCGCTCACGGCCAAGCGCGCGCAGGCTTCCGCAGATGGCGACCAGATGCCGGCCGGCCCGGTTTGCTGGATAAGAAGGCCGATCTGCACCGTGTTCAAGCTTCTCCCCCCTCATCCTCATGCTTTCCCCGGCATCCAGCTCCGAGGTGGGCCATGGAAGGCAGGCATCTCCTGCGCGCGACACCACTTACGTAAAGGTCAGCGAGGCGCGCTGGAAAAGGAAAGCCCAACTGAGCCGGAGTGCATGCAGGACGCGATCCCCGCCCCAGTTGCTCACTTATTGAGCAGCTTCGCTTGTTCCAGCGCCAATTGGCAATTGTCGATATTTCAATTATTGAAAAGAAAAGCGATGTGATTGGAGGCCAGTGATGCACCTTTCGAATCTGATCCGCGGCGCCCATCGCTGCGTCGAGGACTTTATCGCGCAGCGCGTGAAGGCCTCCGGCCTTTCGGTCGAACAATACCGCATCCTCGCGGCGCTGCACGACAGCGACGGGCGCTCGATGAGCAGTCTTGCAACCACCGTGTTCGTCGACTCCCCGACCATGACCAAGATCGTCGACCGAATGGTTACCTCATCCCTGGTCTATCGGGCGCCAGACAGCACCGACCGCAGGAAGGTGCTCATCTACAAGGCACAGAAAGGCGCCCAGGTCTTCAAGAGCCTCTCATCCATCGAGACAGAGTTGCAGTCTCATCTCGAGCAGGAACTGGGACGAAGCGACCTGGAGCACCTGATGGGAACGCTCCACAGCATCCTGGAGAGCACCCAAGCAGACGACGCACCGGCTCTGGCACCTGCCAATCTCGGCTCGATCGGGGCTGCAAGATAGACTGAGATGAGAACCCCCAAAGCTCTAAGGATGATCGACAAAGACAAGGCCTGCTGAACCGGGTCAGGCTTGCTGGATGCTCCAACTCCTACCAATCTCAAACCCGCAGACTCTCGTTATGAACGAGGGACCCAAGGGGGGCAGGTCAAAGGCTTCCGCGTCGCGGCCTCCGGCGCGGCGTGAAGGTGACGGCGTCGCGCCCTGTTCCCCCGATGATCCGCTGAGAAGCAGTGCCATACAGCCGGCCCATCGGCGACCACTCACTCCTAAACACCATATCGTGAAGCGTTTCAGCCACTTCCGAAGAAGTGTTGCACACCGTCAATAGACAGACGCCAAGACACCCGGCTATCACTCGTCGCAACGGTCTTATGAAACGAATGTGATGCAGCGAGTACATTTTATCTCCGGTCTTCCACGATCGGGCTCCACCTTGCTGGCCGCCCTGCTACGCCAGAACAGCAAGACCGAGGCCGGTATGAGCAGCCCGGTCGCCGCCCTGATCGGCAGCCTTCTGACGGAAATGGGAGGCAGCCGCGAGCATTCGGTGTTTCTTGACGATGCGCGGCGCCAGAAGATCCTCAAGGGAATCTTCACGAATTACTACGCGGATTGCGAGGCCTCGGTGATCTTCGACACCAGCCGGGCCTGGTGCGCGCGGATGAACCTGATCGACGCCCTGTTCCCCGAGGCAAAGGTGATCGCCTGCGTGCGCCACATGCCCTGGGTGATCGACAGCGTCGAGCGGCTGGTCCTGCGCAACGTGTTCCAGCCCTCGGGGATCTTCGGCTACACCACCACCGGCACCGTCTACAGCCGTGCCGAGGCCATCGCCAAGGGCGAGGGCATGGTGGGCTTTGGCTACAATGCCCTGAAGGAGGCGTTCTTCGGCCCCTTCGCGCACAAGCTCATGCTGGTCCAATACGAGACGCTGGTCACCGATCCGGCGCGGGTCCTGCAGGCGATCTACGATTTTACCGGGACGGAGCCCTTCACCCACGATTTCGACAACGTCAGCTACGACGCCGACGAATTCGACCGCAAGCTGGGCACCCCGGGCCTGCATCACGTCCGCCGCAAGGTCGCGGCAGAGCCGCGCCGCACCGTCCTGCCGCCCGACGTCTTCCAGCGGTTCGAGAACGATGCCTTCTGGCGCAACCCCGATCTCAATCCCCACCGCGTGGCGGTCATCTGATCCGCACGCGCGTCGCGCAGTCCACAAACAAAAACACATACAGGTTTCTCATGCGTGAAGATGAAATGACCCCGCTTCTCCCCCTGCCCCGGAGCACGCCGCAGGGTTCGACACGCGGGCGCCTGATGCGCGCCTGTGCGGCGGGTGCGCTGATGGGCGCGACAGTGGCCGTGACCACGGCCGTCGCGGCCCCGGTGCCCGGAACCGTGCTGCCCGTCACCTCAACGGTCGATACCGGCGACGTCAACGAGGTCGGCTCGCTCAGCTGGGCGATCGACCAGGCGAACCAGGCACCGAATTCGACGATCCAGTTTGCCGTCCCCGATGGCAGCACCATCACCTCGACCGCGACGCTGCCCTCGCTCACCCAGTACACCGAACTCCAGACCCAGGCCACGGTCACGATCGCGGCCCCGCTCGACGCCACGGGAACGCTGGTGCTTGACGCCACCGGCTCGCTGGTGCTGGCGGGCGACGGCACGGTCCTGCAGGATGGGCTGCTGGTGAACGGCGGCACTGTGGTTCTGGGCGACGGCACGGCGACGGTGCAACTCACGGCATCGACCCTGGGCGGTGTGGGCCTGACGCTGGCTGACGGGACCGGGGGCACGATCAGCGCCACGGGCAGTGTCACGGGCGCCGCGGGCCGCCGGGGCGCGGGCGCGACCTATCAAGACCCCAACGCAATCGGTGGCAACGGCGGCAGCGGCGGCGCGGGGATCTCGGCCGGCGTGGCACTCGTTACCAACGCCGGGACGATCTCCGGCGGCTCCGGCGGCGAAGGCGGGACCGCCTATTCCGGAGGCGCAGGCGGCGCGGCCGGAGCGGGCGTCTATGGCCTTGGCACCACGGTGGACAACACCGGCGCGATCACTGGCGGGATCGGAGGCGCCGGCGGCTATGGCTTTTACAGGGATTCGGGCAATGGCGGCGCCGGTGGTGCGGGTATCGCCGGGGCCGACCTGAAGATCGACAACGCCGCCTCTGGCCACATTGCCGGCGGCAGCGGCGGGCTGTCCATTGCGACCTACTCCACCAATTCAAGCGGCACCGGCGCGGGCGGTGCGGGCGGCGCGGGCATCCTGGCTACGGGCTCCAGCACGATCATCAACGCGGGCAGCGTCGCAGGTGGCGCTGGCGGACTGGGCAGCACGGCCCAGGGTTTCCCCTATCTCGCGGGCGGATCGCCTGCCAACCCGCTTGGCGGCAATGGCGGTGCCGGCGGTGCCGGCATCTCGGGCAGCGGCTTCTACCTCAAAAATACCGGTTCGGTAACCGGCGGTAACGGCGGCGCAGCCGGCGGACATACCGATCAGTCCGTTGGTGGCGCCGGTGGCGTCGGCGTCGTGTCGAACGGCGGCTCTGTCATCTTCACCTCGGGCCTGATCGCGGGCGGTGTCTCGGGCAGCTATGGCGATGGCAGCGGCGGCGGCGTGCAGGCCGATGCGGTCGACCTCTCGGGCGGCGGCAACGTGCTCGCGCTCGAAGCGGGCTACAGCTTAGTGGGCAACGTCGTCTCGACCAGCGGCACCACCGATGGCGGCGATATCCTCGCCCTCGGCGGCGACACGGACCAGAGCTTCGATCTTTCCGCCATCGTGGCCACCGCCCCCACCACCTATGACGGCACCACAGAATTCAGCGGCTTCAACGGCTATGTCGCCTTCGGGCCGGGAACCCTGACGCTGACCGGCGCGAGCGACGCGGCCACCAGCTGGGTCGTCGTCGGTGGCGGGCTGCAGGTCGGCACCGACGCGGCGACGGCAACCATTGTCGGTTCGACCGAGGGTGTCCTGGGCCTCAGCGATGCCGCGATCTACGCCGCGACCGGAACCGTGCTGAGCGTCGCGACCGGCAGCTCGGTCACCGGCAGCGCAGGCAGCAGCGGCGCTTACAGCGGCTACCACACCGGCACCAGCGGTGCGGACGGCGGAACTGCCGTCGAGATGAATGGCGCCTACGCAAGCAGCAACCAGGGCAGCCTTACCGGCGGCGCGGGCGGCACCGGCGGCACCGGAGTCCCCGGCGGTGCAGGCGGTGCAGGCGGTCAGGGCCTTGTCCTTTCCGGCACGACCTTCAGCAACGGCGGCAGCATCACCGGCGGCGCGGGCGGCACCGGTGGCTTCGCGCACCACATCATCGGCAACCAGGCCGGCGACGGCGGCGCGGGCGGCGAAGGCGCCTATCTGACCGGATCGAGCCTGACCAACACCGGTACCGTGACCGGTGGCGCCGGCGGCCTTGGCGGCCTGTCGGGCCATGGCGGGGCCGGCGGCACCGGCGGCGCGGGTGTCAGTGGCACGGGCTTCGTGCTGACCAACGCAGGCACCGTCCAGGGCGGCACCGGCGGCGCGGCCACCGAGGGCAGCTTTTACATCGGCACCTCGGGCACCGGCGGTGCCGGGGTCAGCGGCAGCGACGGGACGGTCTACAACAGCGGCGAGATCCTCGGCGGAACCGGCGGCGCCTCGGGCGTCTCCCGCGCCTACCGCACCGCCGCGGGTGTCGGAACCGGCGGTGCGGGCGGCACTGGCATCTCCAGCACCGGCCTCACGGTGGTCAACAGCGGCACCATCTCCGGCGGCGCCGGCGGCACGGTCTGTGACGCCGATTGCACGGGCCTCTTCTACAGCAGCCTTGCCGACGTGGGTGTATCGGGCGGTGCAGGCGGTGCCGGGATCACGGCGAACGGCCTGACCCTGACCAACAGCGGCACCGTGACCGGCGGCGCGGGCGCCGCCGGCGGGGTCGAATTCGCTTACAGCTCTTCGAGCACCGTGACCGCTGGCAGCGGCGGCGCCGGTGGCGCCGGCATCACCGGCCAGGCGATGCAGATCGTCAACACCGGCACCATCCAGGGCGGCAACGGCGGCGATGCCGGTACTGGCACCACCTCTGCCACGGGCGGCGCCGGCGGCGTCGGCGTGATCGCCACCGGCAACACCACGCTGGTCAACGCCGGGCTGATCGCGGGCGGCGTCTCGGGCGCCAGCAGCGACGGAACCGGCGGCGGCGTGCAGGCCGATGCGGTCGACTTCTCGGGTGGCGGCAACACACTGGTGCTGGAGGCAGGCTACAGCTTCACGGGCAACGTCGTCTCGACAAGCGGCACCACCAACGGCGGCGACACGCTGGTCATCGGCGGCAGCCTGAACGGCGACTTCGACCTCTCGCAGATCGTCGCGGTTGAGCCCACCAGCTACACCGGGTCGGTGGAATACTACGGCTTCACCACGATCTCCAAGGTCGGCACCGGCAAATGGGTCCTGAGCGGGATCGACACCACGCCCGAGAACTGGCTGGTCGGCGGCGGCAAGCTGATCGTCGGCGATGCCGATCACAAGGACACCGTGATCACCGGTCCGGTAACGGTGCAGTCGGGCGGCACGCTTGGCGGCTACGGCACGATCGTCGGCAACGTTCTGGTCAATGCCGGTGGCACCGCCTCGCCCGGCAACTCGATCGGCACGCTGACGGTGAACGGCAACTATGATCAGCAGGGCACGCTGGCGATCGAGGTCGATGCCACCGGCGCGACCGACCAGCTTGCCGTCACCGGCACGGTGACACTGGGGAGCGCCTCGGAGCTGCTGATCACCGGCCTGCCGGACAATTCGATCACCATAGCCAACGCGGGCACCGCCAGCGTGATCATCGACAACCAGGGCACCAGCGCGGTGCAGGGCACCTTCGGCACGGTCGACAACGAACTGGCCTTCTACAACGCGGCCGTGAGCTACACCGGCGGCACCGGCAACGACGTCACCCTGACCTTCACCCGCAACACCACCACGCTGACCGATGTCGCCATCACACAAAACCAGAAAAGCGTGGCCACGGCGCTTGGCACGATCGGATCGGGGACACTGACCACCGCGATCCTGGGGCTGACCACCGCCGAGACCCGGACCGCCTATGACCAGCTCTCGGGCGAGATCGGGGCCTCGGTCGAGACCGCGCTGATCGACAACAGCCAGTACACCCGGACCGCGGTGAACCGGCGGCTGAACGAGGTGCTGACCGGCGGGGCAGGCCCGACCGGCGGCGGGCTGGATCACAGCAGCTGCATCGGCACAACCGTCAGCGTCGGCAAGACGCTCAGCTGCGACGGCGGCGCCGCCTGGGGCACCGCCTATGGCGGCTGGACGACGACCAACGGCAAGTCTGGCACAGCGCGGCTGACCAACGGCACCGGCGGGATGTTCCTCGGCGCCGATACCCGGCTGGGCGACGATTGGCACGCGGGGGTCATGGCGGGCTACGGCCACGGCACCTACACGCTCGAAGGTCGCAACTCGCGTGCGACCTCGGATGACAGCACGATCGCGGCCTATGCCGGCACGCAGCAGGGCCCGCTGGGGATCCGGGTGGGCGCGGCCTTCACTCGCAGCTCGGTAGACAGCCGTCGCGACGTGTCGCTACCAACCTTCAGCGACAACCTGACCGCGCATTACGCGACGCGGACGTTGCAGGTATTCGGCAATGCGAGCTATCGCATCGACACCGGCAACGGCACGTCGATCACGCCCTTCGCGGATCTGGCCCATGTCGCGCTGCGCGGCGATGCCTTCACCGAGACCGGCGGCGCCGCGGCGCTGACCACGCAGGGCGGCAAAAGCAACGTGACCTTCACCACGCTCGGCGTCAGCACCGCGCGGGGGCTGCGGCTGGACGGAGCGGCGATGACGGCGACGATGTCGCTGGGCTGGCGCCACGCCTTCGGAGACACCGATCCGCAGATCGGCTACAGCCTCGCCGGCTCCTCGGCCTTCTCGATCACGGGGGCACCGATCGCCCGGAACTCCGCCCTGGTGGAGCTGGGCCTGTCCAGCGCCCTCTCGGACCGGGCCCGGATCGGCATCGCCTACAACGGCGCCTTCGCCGAGGGTGCCCGCAGCCAGAGCGTCTCGGCGCTGTTCAGCATCCGGTTCTGAGCTTTCTGATCTTGCCGCCTGCCCCATCGGGGGCGGGCGGCACCCACCTACCCAGACCACCTGCCCCATGTAACGGGCCCCATGTAACGGGCCCGCGCCGACAGATCCCCTTTCCCGCTGAACCTCCGCCCAACGCGACACCGTGGTCAGAAGGCCCCGGTACATCGCCGTTGTCAGCAGGTCGCGGCCAGAAAGCGCTGGCTCATAAGCCCAGGCCCGCCGAGCCGCGCCTTGAAATTCGCGCTCAGGAGGCGTCGCTCTCCGCGTGCAGCCGCTTGCGGCGCGGGCTTTCCTCGACCCAGGCCTCGGTGAACACCGGCTCCCAGCTGAGGATATGGTGCCGCAGGAGAACCACCAGCGCTTCGGCATCCCCAGCCGCGATCAGCTCGACCAGCCGGTAATGCTCCGGCACCGAGTCGCGCTGCCGCTGCAACCCGCTGGCCGAGCGGATCCCGAACAGCCGCATCCGGTCGCGCAGCGACATCGCCATCTGCGCCATCAGGGCATTGCCCGACGCCGTGAACATCGCGCCATGAAATGCCCGGTCGTGCAGCAGGTAGGCATTGACGTCGCCCGCCTCCACCGCGCGCTCGATCTCCTCGGCATGGTGATGCAGCAGCTCAAGATCCGCCTGCCCCGTCGCCAACATCAGGCGCGCGGCATCGATCTCCAGCAGATCGCGCAGGTGGAAGATGTCGCGCAGGTCCTGCAGCGTCGGGCGCGTCACCCGGAAGCCCTTGTTACGGACCGGCTCCACCAGCCCCGAATTCGACAACTCCAGCAGCGCTTCACGCACCGGTGTCGTCGAGATCTCCAGCTCCGCCGCAAGGCTGGGCACCGAATAGATCATGCCCGGCGGACATTCCCCCGCGATGATCTCGGCCCTCAGCTGCTTCAGCACGCGTTCGCGCAAGCTTTCCGTCATGGGTATCTGCTCAATTTTTAACCGCTCACCCGGAGCCTACTACAAAGCCGTTGACAGGGCCACGCAGAACACCGCACTACAGTAGCGCATTTATGTAGTGCGTTACCTAGGCGCATTCAGATAGGCAGACCCATGACCGAGACACGCCGCATCGCGGGATACTGCACGCTCTGCCGGTCGCGCTGCGGTGCGATCACGGAGGTCGCGGGCAATCGCGTCGTCGCGGTACAGCCGCTGCCCGGCCACCCCACCGGCGGCGCGCTCTGCGCCAAGGGGCGGGCGCTGCCCGAGATGATCCATGCCCCCGGACGGCTGACCACGCCGCTGCGGCGGCGATCGCCCAAGGGCGTGACACCGGTGGAGTGGGAGCCGATCCACTGGGACGCAGCGCTGGACGAGATCGCCGCACGGCTGGGCGCGATCCGCGAGGCCGACGGCGCCGAGGCGGTGGCCTTCGCGATGACCACCCCCAGCGGGACGCCGATGGTCGACAGCTCGGAATGGGTAGAGCGTCTGGTGCGCTGCTTCGGCTCGCCCAACCTGATCTACGCGGTCGAGGTCTGCGGCTGGCACAAGGATTACGCGCACGAGCTGACCTTCGGCCGTGGCGTGGGCTTCCCGGATTATGCCCGGGCCGAGGTGATCGTGCTCTGGGGACACAACCCGGCCCGCACCTGGCTGGCACAGGCAAGCAGGATCGCCGAGGCCCGGGCGCGTGGCGCGAAGGTCGTGGTGATAGACCCCAAGCCCGACGGGTCGGGCCAGCAGGCCGACCACTGGCTGCGGGTGCGTCCCGGGGCCGACGGCGCGGTCGCCATGGGCGCGATCCGACACCTGATCGAGACCGGCACCTATGATGCGGGCTTCGTGCGGCGCTGGACCAATGCGCCGCTGCTGGTCGACATCGCCACGGGCCGGTTGCTGACCGCGACCGACGCGGGCCTTGCGGCGCCCGGAGGATCTGCCGGATCGCTGGTTGCGCTTGACGCCGACGGCCGGCCCGTAGCTGTGGATCCCCGCGATCCTGCGACCGAAACGGCCCGTGCCGCCGCAGGCTGGCAGATCGACGCCACCGCCGAGATCGCCACCCCGCGCGGGCCGATCGCTGTGGCGACCGTGCTGCACCTCTTGCGCAAGTCAAGCGCGGCCTACACGCCGGAGCACGTGGCCGAGCTGAGCTGGATCCCCGCGCCGGAGCTTCGCGCCTTCTATACGCTCCTCGAGGACGCGCCGCGGCTGGCCTACCATTCCTGGACCGGAGTCGGGCAACATACCAACGCGACCGCGATCGAACGCGCCATCGCCACGCTCTACGCGCTGACCGGGGCCTGCGATGCGCCCGGCGGCAATGTCTGGCCGGTGCCACCGCCGACCCGGGCGGTGAATGCGCTCTCGCTTCTGCCCGAAGGGCAGCGCGAGAAGGCGCTCGGCCTCGACACTCTGCCCCTTGGCCCGCCAGCGCGCGGGTGGATCACGCTGCGCGACTTCGCCCGCGCGGTGACCGAGGGCCAGCCCTACCCGGTGCGGGCGCTGGTGAGCTTCGGCACCAATATGGTGGCGTCGCAGGCGGACGGCGCGCGCACCCTCGCCGCGCTCCGGGCGCTGGACTTCCACGTCCATGCCGACATGGTGCTGAACCCCACAGCAGATTGCGCCGACATCGTCCTGCCGGTGAACATGCCGCCCGAGCGCGAGGCGCTGAAGATCGGGTTCGAGATCGACCAGGCCGCCGCGGAGACCCTGCACTATCGCCCGCAGATGATCGACGGCCCGCCCGGGGCGCGCCCCGACTACCGGATCGCCTTTGACCTGGCCCGGCGGCTGGGCCATGGCGCGCAGTTCTTCGACGGCAGCCTGCACGACGGCTGGAACTGGCAGCTTGCCCCCCTGGGCCTGACCGTGGACGACCTGCGGACCCACCCCGAGGGGCTGCGCCTGCGTCAGCCCTTCTCGCACCGCAAGTACCTTGCGCCGACCGAGGACGGGCGCTTGCGCGGGTTCCCGACCGGCTCGGGACTGGTCGAGATCTATTCCGAACAGCTTCACGCGATCGGACAGCCCCCTTTGCCCGAGCATGTCGAACCCGAGCAGAGCCCGTATCGGAGCGGAGAGGATGGCCCGCACGGGGGCACGGATGCGGCCTCGAACCGGGGCACGAACGGGAACGCGTCCCGCGCGTTTCCGCTGGTGCTGACCACCGCGAAGTCCGGCTGGTACGTCCACAGCTCGCACCGGCAGGTGGGGTCTCTGCGCCGCAAGTCCCCCGATCCGGCGGTCGAGATCTGTTCCGCGCTGGCCCGCGTGCGTGGCCTGCGCGACGGCGACTGGGCGGTGGTGGCAACTCCTGGCGGCGAGGCCACGCTGCGGGTCCGGCTGAACGAAGCGCTCGACCCGCGGATCGCCGTCGCGGAATTCGGCTGGTGGCAGGGGTCGGTGCAGCTCAACCGTGCGGCGACACCGGTGGCGGGCCCCGGCACCGCCAATGTCAACGCGATCCTTTCGGACGCCAGCCGCGACCCGGTCAGCGGCTCGGTCCCGCTCCGCGCCGTGATGTGCGAACTGCGGCCGCATCCGACGGCAAATATCGGGCGATGGGCCGGCACCCGCGACTTCCGAATCGCAGCGATGCGCGCCGAGACCGCCGAGACCGTCGCGCTGGATCTCGTCCCCATGGACGGCGGGCCGCTGCCCGAGTTCCTGCCCGGACAGCACGTCACGGTCACGGCGGCTGAGGGCGGCCCCGCCCGATCCTATTCGCTGACCGGTCCGGGCATGCCCGCGCCCCACCTGTCGATCGCGGTACGGCGGCAGGGCACCGAGGAAGACGCCCGGGCCGGACGCTCGCTCTCGGCCGCGATCCACCGCATGGCAGCGGGCGATCTTTTGCGGCTGGAGGCCCCCGCGGGGCATTTCACGCCACCCGCCGACAGCCCCCGGCCGCTGGTTTTCCTGGCCGCCGGCATCGGCATCACGCCCTTCCTGGGGGTGCTGGAGCGGATGGCCGCGGAGGCGCGCGATACGGAGGTGCTCTTGCTGCACGGCTGCCGCAGCGGGGCGGAACATCCCTTTGCCGCGCGCCTGGCCGAACTTGGCGCCGCCCTGCCCGGTCTGACCCGGATCACGCATTACTCCGCCCCGCTTGCGACCGACCGCGCGGGCCGCGACTTCGACCTGCCGGGCCGGATCGACATTGCCGCCGTGGCGCATCTCCATGATCGGCACCCGCTGGTCTACATCTGCGGCGGGCCCGGCTTTACCGAGGATGCCCGCGCCGCCATGCGCGCGCAGGGCGTCCCCGCCTTCGACATCCTTTCCGAAGCCTTCGTCTCGCCCCCCGAAGTGCCCGCCACGCTGGCGCCGCAGACGGTGCGGATCGCGGGCAGCGACGCAAGTTTCGACTGGAGCCCGGAGATGGGTTCGCTCCTCGACGCGGCGCGGGCACAGGGCGTCGCCCTGCCCGCCGGCTGCCGGGTGGGCCAATGCGAAAGCTGCGTCTGCCGGATCCTTGCGGGCCGGGTCGCGCATCTTACCCCGAACGACATGGGCGAAGACCTGTGCGTCACCTGTCAGGCCGTGCCGCTGAGCGACGTGACCCTGGCGATCTGACTTCAAAAACAAAACCCAACAGCGAGGAACGCGAAATGTCGAAAATGTCCCCCCCGCCCCTGGCCGAACCGGGCCGAACGCTGCCGAAAGACGGCCCCGGCCGGACCGACCATGAGCCCCAGCGCAACATACTGACCCGGTTCTCCACCTTCATGGTGGCCTTCGCCGAGAAATGGTTCCCTGACGCCTATGTCTTCGTGCTGCTGGCCGTGGTGATCGTCGCCGCCGGCGCGGTGCTGCACGGCGGCACGCCCGCGCAGGTCTCGATGGCCTTCGGCGAAGGCTTCTGGAAGCTGATCCCCTTCACCCTGCAGATGGCGCTGGTGGCGATCGGCGGCTACGTCGTGGCGATGTCGCCCCCTGTGGCGACGGTAATGCGCAAGGTCGCGACCTGGCCGCGCACCGGTCGCGGCGCGGTGGTGATGATCGGCCTTCTCAGCATCGGGCTGTCGCTGATCAACTGGGGTATCGCCATGATCTTCTGCGGCCTCCTGGTGAAGCAGATCGCCCGTCGCAGTGACATCCGCCTCGATTACCGCGCGGCGGGCGCGGCGGCCTACCTGTGCCTTGGCTGCGGCTTCACGCTGGGGATCTCCTCCTCGGCCGCACAGCTTCAGGCCAACGCCACCAGCATCCCCTCCAGCCTGCTGCCGATTACCGGCGTGATCGGTTTCGGCCAGACCATCCTGACCTGGCAGAACCTGGTGATCGTCCTGGTCATCACCCTGATCTCGGCGCTGGTGTGCTATTTCTCCACTCCCGAGGGCGCGGGCGTGCGGACCGCTGAGGACCTCGGCGTCTCGCTGGAGATGGACGAGCCGGTCAGCCGCAAGCCGACCCGGCCGGGCGAGTTCCTCGAATACAGCCCGATCCTGACGATCCTGATCGTCGTCCTTGCCTCGGGGTGGGCCATCGAGACCTTTTCCTCAGGCAACCCGCTGATCGTCATGTCGGGGCTGAACACCTACAACTTCGTCTTCCTCATGCTGGGGATCCTGCTGCACTGGCGGCCGCGAAACCTGATCGACACCTTCGCCCGCGCCATGCCGAGTGCCGCCGGCGTGCTGCTGCAATTCCCGTTCTACGCCGGGATCGCGCAGATCCTGACCACCGTCACCAACGGCCATGGCGCGACGCTGGCCGACCGGATCTCGCACTGGTTCGTGGGCCTGTCGATCGGCCAGACCAGCTTTTCCTTCGTGGTCAGCCTCTATTCCGCTTTCATGGGGTTCTTCATCCCTTCTGCCGGTGGCAAATGGGTGATCGAGGCCCCCTATGTCATGCACGCCGCGAACGAGGTACATGCCCACCTGGGTTGGACCGTAATGGTCTACAACATCGCGGAATCGCTGCCGAACTTCATCAACCCGTTCTGGATGCTGCCGCTTCTGGGGCTGCTCGGGCTGAAGTCGCGCGACCTGATCGGCTATACCTCGGTGCAGTTCTTCGTGCACCTGCCGATCATGATGATCCTCGGCGCGGTGCTGATGCAGACCTTCACCTACGTGCCGCCGATCCATCCCTGATCCTGCCTCCTGACCCGCTCACCTGGCGGGTCAGGCCACCGGGGCATGACTTTCCGGGGCGCGGGGATCGCCACCCTCTCCCACCCTTCCAACTGACCTGACGGCACCTCGGCCTGTCATCCCTCCTGCAGGGGCGCAGCCGACCCCGACCGGAAGATTGACCTGCCCCAATGGAGTCCAGGTTCGTTCGCCCTGTTCAGGTCTCGATCCTCCCCTGACCGTTGGTGATATTTCCACTGGGTGAGCACGTCGAGGCTCGTCAAGGGGCGGTGATGGTTGTAGTCGACGCGCCAGGCCGCGATCAGATCCCAGACGTGGCGCAGGCTGTCTGACCTGCCACGACCTGCGGGGAACAGCGGTGACACGCCTCGTGATCGCAGGTTGCTCGTACCGGAGATCGTCGCCATTTCGGGCCACAGTTGGCTGCAGGTCCCGTAGATCCTCGAGGCAAACTATCTCAGTCGCGATTCCGCCTTGGGCGTATCTGCCATCCGCAAGCTCGAAACACATAAAACGGAAGCACGACGTCCCGACCACTCGCCCGACCGCTGAAACGTGTCCGGCGCAAGGTCATCTAAGTACGTGGGAAATTTGGTAGCGGAGGAGGGACTTGAACCCCCGACACGCGGATTATGATTCCGCTGCTCTAACCAACTGAGCTACTCCGCCACCGGACTGGCGCGGAGATACTTAAGGCCCGGCGGGGCGTCAAGCGCAAAAAGTCACGGCGGGGCGCATTTCATCCGGCGCGCTTCAGGGCAGCCGCGATAAGACCCGGAACGGCCCAATGCGCGCCGATCGGGGCGAGCAGCGGGCCGGGAAAACCGGCCTCGGCGAGGGCCGCCGGAAGGTCGCCCGTGACATGCCCCGCCGCCAGCGCGAAGAGCGGCAGGCAAAGCGCCCTGCCCTCGGCCCCGGCCCGGCGGGCGGCTTCGCCCACGAAGGGCGGCTCCTCGATCAGGCCGACCTCGATCCCCTCGAACGGTCCCGCCGCCAGCCTTCGGGCCATGGCCCGCGCGCCCTCGGCCGAGGCGCGGGCGCCGGGGCCGGTGCGGCCCGAGCCGTGCGCCGCCAGCAGGACGATCGTTCCGGCAGGATCGAGACCGGCGGCGCCTGCCCCCTCCTCCGCCGCATGCAGGACAAGATCGGGCAACCCCGGATCCGCGCCGAAGGGTGCGAGGCAGGTCGCCCCTTCCGCCCCCGCGGCGGCAAGGCGGCGGGGAAGCTCGGTCCGGGTGAACCAGCCCTCGGCCATGAAGAACGGATAGACCAGCGGCGCCTCCAGCCCCTCCAGCGCCTGCTCCAGCGCCCCCGGCGCGGCAAGCGTTGCGGCTCGCACCACCCGGCCCGGCGACAGCGCCGCAACCCGGGCCGCAAGCGCGGCCATCGCCGCCTCTTGTGGCGCGGGATCCGACGGCGAGCCGTGGGCGACAAGAAGTGCGGGTGCGCTCATGCCACCGCCTCCGCGCCTCCCGCGGCATCCTCGTCGCGCACGTAGCCCTCGGCCGCGCGCAACAGGCGCTGGGTGTAGGGATGGCGCGCGGCATGGCGGCGCAGATCCTCGGTCGTCAGCAGTTCGACGATCTCGCCCTGCTGCATCACCGCGCTCTGGCTGCACATGTGGGCCACAACCGACAGGTTGTGGCTGACCATCAGGAAAGTCAGGTCATGTTCGGACCGCAGATCACTGAGAAGGTTGAGAATTTCCGCCTGAACCGAAACGTCGAGCGCCGACGTCGGCTCGTCCAGCAACAGGATCTCCGGCTCGGGCGCCAGTGCCCGTGCGATCGCCACGCGCTGGCGTTGGCCGCCGGAAAGCTGGTGCGGATAGCGAAAGCGGAACGCCGGGCCGAGGCCCACGTCGGACAAAAGCTTTTCGATCCGCCGCTCGATATCGGTATAGCCGTGCAGCTTCAGCGTCTCGCTCAGTACCTGGTCGATGGAATGGCGCGGGTGAAGCGAGGCGTAGGGGTCCTGGAACACCATCTGCACCTTCTTGTAGAAGGCCGCGTCACGCTTTGGCCCCTGCGGTACGGGCCGGCTGTCCACCGCCATCTCGCCCGACCAGTCCGGCGCAAGTCCCGTCAGCGCCCGCATGATCGTGGACTTGCCGGAGCCGCTCTCGCCTACAAGGCCGAAGCTCTCGCCCCGCGCCACCTCGAAGGTCGCGCCCTTGACGGCCATCACGTGGTCGCGCCCCTCGCCGAACCAGACCTTGAGGTCGCGGAAGGAAAGTGCAGCACTCATGCGGTCACCTCCCGGCTCTCGTCGGGGCCGACGCTGGGCGCCTCGCGCCAGGCCGGATCGCGCTTGAGCACCTCGAGCCGGTCCTTCGGCGTGTCGATCCGGGGCATGGAGTTCAGAAGGCCCCGCGTATAGGGGTGCCTGGCTTCGTGCAGGCGACCGGCCTCGCAGGTCTCGACCACGCGACCGGCATACATGATCAGCACCCGATCGCAGAATTGCGCAACGAGATTAAGGTCATGCGAGATGAAGATGAGGCCCATCCCGCGCTCTCGCACCAGCTTGTCCATGATGTTCAGCACCTGCCCCTGCACCGACACGTCGAGGGCCGAAGTCGGCTCATCCGCGATCAGAAGCTCGGGGTTCGGGATCAGCATCATGGCGATCATGATACGCTGCCCCATGCCACCCGACAATTCGTGCGGATAGGCGCGGAACACCCGTTCCGGATCGCGGATCGAGACGGCCTCCAGCATCTCCAGCGCGCGGCGTCGCGCCTCGGATTTCGTGGCGCGGGAATGCAGGCGATAGGCCTCCATGATCTGCTCGCCCACGCGCATCACCGGGTTGAGGCTGAACTTGGGGTCCTGCATCACCATGGAAATGCGCTTGCCCCGCACGGCCCGCATCTGTTTTTCCGTCATGGGAAGAAGGTCTTCGCCGTCGAGCTTGATGTGATCGGCCGCGACCGCGCCGGGCTTGCGGATCAGCCGCAGGATGGCGCGCCCGGTCATCGACTTGCCGGAGCCACTTTCACCCACGATTCCAAGGCGTTCGCGGCCGAGCTTAAACGACACACCGCGCACCGCCTCGAACAGGCCCTGGTTGGTCGGGAATGTCACCCGAAGGTTCTGGACGTCGAGCAGTTCGGTCATTTCTCGGCCTTCGGATCAAGGACGTCGCGCAAGCCGTCGCCCAGCAGGTTGAAGCCGAGCGAGACGACGAAGATCGCCAGGCCCGGCATGGTGGCGACCCACCAGTGATCGAGAATGAAGCGCCGCCCGTCGGAGATCATCGCGCCCCATTCCGGCATCGGCGGCTGCGCGCCGAGGCCGAGGAAGCCAAGCCCCGCGGCGGCGAGGATGATCCCCGCCATGTCCAGCGTGACCCGCACGATCAGCGACGAGATGCAGAGCGGCCAGATGTGCCGCGTGATGATCCGCATCGGGCGCGCGCCCTGCAGGCGCACCGCGCTGATGTAGTCGGAGTTGCGGATGGTCAGAGTCTCGGCCCGGGCGATCCGCGCATAGGGCGGCCAGGCGGTAAGAGAGATCGCGAGCACCGCGTTCTCGATCCCCGCCCCCAGCGCCGCCACGAAGGCCAGCGCCAGCACAAGCCGCGGGAAGGCGAGGAAGATGTCCGTGATCCGCATCAGCACGGTATCGGTCCAGCCGCCCGCATAACCGGCGATCGTCCCCATCAGAAGGCCCACGATGGGCGCCACGAGGGCCACGAGCACGACGATGTAAAGCGTCACGCGCGCCCCGAAGATAAGGCGCGAAAGGATATCGCGCCCAAGGCTGTCGGTTCCCAGCAGGTGCCCGGGGGTGCCCAGCGGCAGCAGCCGCTTGCCAAGGTCCTGCGCGATCGGGTCATGCGGCGCCAGCCACGGCGCGAAGGCCGCGATCAGCAAAAGCAGGACGAGGATGCCCAGCCCCACCATCGCAAGGCTGTTGGTGCGGAACCTCAGCCAGCCCTTGTAGAACGAGGCCGCGCGCGCATGGCGGCGCGACGCGGGCGTGTCGGTCAGAAGCCAGTCGCGCCACGACATTTGCGGGGTTTCTCCGGTCACGCTCATGACGCCCTCGGATCCAGGAAGCGGTAGAGAAGGTCGGAGAAGACATTGAGCAGCACGAAGACGAGGCCAACGACGATCGTGCCCCCCATCACCGCGTTCATGTCGGCGCTGAGCAGCGCGTTGGTGATGTACTGCCCGATCCCCGGCCAGGAAAAGATGATCTCGGTCAGAACCGATCCCTCCAGGAGGTTTGCGTAGGAAAGTGCAATGACGGTAATCAGTTGCACACCGATGTTGCCAAAGGCATGGCGCCAGATGACGGCGCGTTCCGACATGCCCTTGACCCGCGCGGTGGTGATGTATTCCGCGCTCAGCTGTTCGAGCATGAAGCTGCGGGTCATGCGGCTTATATAGGCCAGCGAGTAATAGCCCAGGATCGAGGCCGGCAGGATGATGTGGCTCATCGCGTCCCAGAATACGTCCCAGTCGCCCGCAAGGCTTGCGTCGATCAGGATCATCCCGGTCACGTTCGGCACCATGCCGTCGTAGAACACGCTGACGCGCCCCGGGCCGCCGACCCAGCCGAGGATGCCGTAGAAGACCAGAAGCCCCACGAGGCCCAGCCAGAAGATCGGCATCGAATAGCCCACAAGTGCCACGACGCGGGCCAGCTGGTCGATCCAGCTGCCGCGCTTCACCGCGGCCAGAACGCCGAGCGGCACGCCCACGACGATGCCGATGATCGTGCCCAGCGTCGCAAGCTCCAGCGTCGCGGGAAACACCCGGCGGATGTCGTCGATCACCGGATGCGAGGTCAGCGTGGAAACCCCGAAATTGCCGTGGATCACGTCGTTCAGGTAATAGAGGAACTGCACGAGGATCGGCTTGTCGAGACCCATCGCGTGGTAGGTCGCGTCATAGGTGGCCTTGCTGGCCTGCTCGCCGATGACCGCCAACACCGGGTCGAGGGGCATGACCCGGCCGATGACGAAGGTCACGAACAGAAGGCCCAGCATCGTCACCAGGATCGACCCCAGCGAGAACGCCATTTTCTTCAGAAAAGCGACCAGGGCCGGCGTTTGCCGGCCCGGGCCCTTGGTGTCGGGAACAGAGGTCATTTACTTGGTGACTTGGTAGTAGGAGGCCGCGGTGATCGCGCCGCCGACGTTGAAATGCTGCACGTCCTTGGCCACACCGTCCTGTTCGATCTTCTGGAAAAGGATGGCGAAGGGGGCGACCTTCATCCATTCCCGCTGCATGTCCTCGTACATCTTGGCGCGCTTGGCGCGGTCGGGCTCCACCACGGCCTCGTCCACCATCTTGTTGAACTTGCCGGCATCCCACGAGTTGCGCCACGCAAGCGACCCGGTCAGCTTGGCCTCCATCGTGTTGGTCGGGTTCCAGGCATAGGTGCCGGCGTTGGTCTGCGGGTCGGGATAGTCCGGCCCCCAGGTGCCCAGATACATGTCGAGCGACCGCGCGCGGTACTTGGTCAGCACCTGCTTGCCGGTGCCCACGTCCAGCTTCACCGTGATCCCGGCCTTGCCGAAGGTGTTCTGCAGCGACTGGGCGATCTCCAGCCGGTCCTGTTGGTCGCGCACGCCGATATGCAGGGTCACGTCCTTGACGCCCGCGTCGGCCAGCATCTTCTTCGCCTTGGCCTCGTCCAGGTGATAGGGGTTGTCGTCGATCGCGCCAAGGAAGGTCGCCGGCAGGAACGATTGGTGGATCTGCCACTGCCCTTTCAGGAAGCTGTTCACCATTCCCTTGTAATCGACGAGGTATTTCAGCGCCTCGGTGACGCCCGGCTTGGCCAGCGTCTCGTTCTGCTGACCGAAGGACAGGTACATCAGCGTGCCCTTGAGCTCGGTATGCACCTTCAGGCCCTTGTCGTCCTTGATGCCCGCCACATCCTCGGGGTTGAGGTTGCGCGCGATGTCGATGTCACCCTTTTCCAGCATCAGCCGCTGGGTGGAGCTTTCCTGCACATGGCGCACGACCACGCGCTTCATCGCCGGCGCCTTGCCCCAGTAGCCATCGGCCGCCTGCAGCACGTAGCTGTCGTTCGGCTTCCACGTCACCAGCTTGTAAGGCCCCGACCCCGCGTCGTTGGTCTTGAGCCAGGCGTTGCCCATGTCGCCGTCCTTGTCGTGGCTCATGAGCAGCTTCTCGTCGACGATCGAGGCGACGGTGGCGGTCAGGCAGTTGAGGACGAACGAGGTGGCGTATTGCTTGTCGGTCGTGATCGAGACCTGGTCGTCGCCGACCACCTTGATCATGTCCTTCACGTTGTCCTTGGTGAAGCCGAACTGCGTCAGGATGAAGGACGGCGTCTTGTTCAGGATCACCGCGCGCTGCAACGACCACGCCACCGCCTCGGGGGTCACCGCGTTGCCGGAATGGAATTTCACGTCCTTGCGGATGGTGAAGGTGATGGTCTTGCCGTCCTTCGACACGTCCCACTTGGTCGCGAGCGAGGGCTTGTAGCCGGCCTTGAGGTCGGCCGGATCGAAGGCCACCAGCTTGTCATAGACGTTGCGCGTCAGGTCGCCCGACGAGAGCTCGTAGCTTTCGGCCGGATCGAGGGTGATCATGTCGTCGATGCGCTGCGCGATGACCAGCATGTTCGCGGGCGTCTTGGCATAGGTCGCCGCCCCCGGCAGCGCCAGCGCAAGGCCGATCGCGGCGGTGGACATGTAACGTGTGAAGGCGTTCATCTTCTTCCTCTCTGTTGCGGTCTCTTTACGCAGAATGATGGGGCGACCGGCCTGCGGGCCGTCACCGGCAGGACATCGCTGCCCCACTGCGCGGCCCTCTTTCGCGGACCTGAGAACTCGTATTAACTTTACTTCCCAACCTGTTGCCGGAGATCGGTTTTCTTCCTTCGAAGCCCGGCTCCAGTCCCTTGCTCCACGGCAAGTTGATCGAATGGTCAGACTATTGTGGTCCCGGGTCAAGGGGAGAACCGGCAGTGTGCAAACAAATTCGCGGGCCTTTGCCGAAAAAACGGGCATTCCCTGGTGGCCCGCTACGCGCTCCCCGTACGCGACCAGTACGCCCCCCCCCCCCGGCCGGCGGCATTGGTGGCCATCCGCCCCCGCGACAAAGACGCGCCGGTCGCGAATGCGTTCCGATGTGCCGTGCCTCCGCCTTGCCCCTGCCGACGATCCCCCCGATACTGCGCCCCGACCAAATCAGGGAGACTGACATGCGCACCCGTGCCGCCGTCGCCGTTGAGGCCGGAAAACCCTTGGAAATCATGGAAGTGAACCTCGACGGCCCGAAGGCGGGCGAGGTGCTGATCGAGATCAAGGCAACCGGTATCTGCCACACCGACGAATTCACCCGCTCCGGCGCAGACCCCGAGGGGCTCTTTCCCTGCATCCTGGGGCATGAGGGCGCGGGCGTCGTGATCGAGGTGGGCGAAGGCGTGACCACGCTGAAGCCCGGCGATCACGTGATCCCGCTCTACACGCCGGAATGCCGCGAATGCGCCTCGTGCCGGTCGGGCAAGACCAACCTCTGCACCGCGATCCGCAACACGCAGGGCCAGGGCCTGATGCCCGACGGCACGACGCGGTTCTCGATGCTCGATGGTACGCCGATCTACCACTACATGGGCTGCTCGACCTTCGCCAACCACACGGTGATGCCCGAGATCGCGCTGGCCAAGGTGCGCGAGGACGCGCCCTTCGACAAGATTTGCTACATCGGCTGCGGCGTCACCACCGGCATCGGCGCGGTGATCAACACCGCGGGGGTCGAGATCGGCTCGACCGCCGCCGTCTTCGGTCTCGGCGGGATCGGCCTGAACGTGATCCAGGGCCTGCGGATGGCGGGCGCCGACATGATCATCGGCGTCGACCTGAACGACGACAAGGCCGAGATGGCCAGGAAATTCGGCATGACCCACTTCGTCAATCCGTCGAAGATCGAGGGCTCGGTCGTGCAGGAGATCGTCAACCTGACCAAGAAGGGCGACGACCAGATCGGCGGGGTGGATTACTCCTTCGACGCGACCGGCAACGTCAAGGTGATGCGCGACGCGCTGGAATGTTCGCACCGCGGCTGGGGCGTGTCAGTGATCATCGGCGTGGCGCCGGCGGGGGCCGAGATCTCGACCCGTCCATTCCAGTTGGTCACCGGCCGGGTGTGGAAGGGCACGGCCTTCGGAGGCGCCAAGGGCCGCACCGACGTGCCGAAATTCGTCGACTGGTACATGAGCGGCAAGATCGAGATCGACCCGATGATCACGCACAAGCTGGCGCTCGACGACATCAACGAGGGGTTCGAGCTGATGCACGCGGGCAAGTCGATCCGCGCGGTCGTCGAGTACTGACGCCCTTGCCATCCTTGGGCGGGGGCCGGTCGCGGCCCCTGCCCCGCTACTGCGCGCGGCAGCCGTCGAGGAAACGCGACACAGCGCCCGCCACATAGACGCGGCGCTGTTCGGGGGTCGGCGGATCCTGGATCCGCAGAAGGCACAGAAGCTGGAAGTGGGCGACCACCGAGCCGAGGAACTGCTGCGCCGCCGCCTGCGGATCGTCGACCCGGAGCGCGCCCTTGTCGTGCTGCCGCCGCAGGTAGATCGCCAGCGCCTCGCGCGACCGGCCCGGGCCGGATTCCCAGAATTGCTGCGCCAGCCGGTCGTCATCCATGCTTTCCGAGACCATCAGCCGGAACATCGCAAGCGCCTGAGGCATCGTCAGCATCTCGATCAGCGTCTCGCCGAGGCTTGCCAGAAACGCCTCGGGCGGGTCGTCCATCCGATCGCGGAAGAGAAACGACTTGAAGACCGAGCAGGAGCGTTCCTCGAGAAGCGCCTCGAACAACCCTTGTTTGCCACCGAACAACTCGTAAAGCGTCTGGCGTGAGCCGCCCGACTGGCGAATGATGTCGTCCAGCGTCGCCCGGGCGAACCCCTTCTTCAGAAAGACGTCGGCCGCTGCGCCGAGAAAGGCACTGCGCCGCTGCTCAAGCCGCGGACTTCGCGCAACATCTTCCTGCGCTTCGACAATTTCGTTCGCTTCGGTCATGGTCTGCTCCTGCCTGCTGCCAGAAGGCACGCTGTACATTACGGTACAGATATAGGTGCATCAAGCGCCGCTGACATGCGCCCGCGACAATTTCCCGCCCCTGTCGGCGCCACGCCGCCGCTCAAATCCCACAACTTCCGACCGCCCGCGGCACTTGACACGCCTTGCGGCGGTTCCCGGCCTTGACTCTTTCGTACTTCGCAGTACATGAGCCGCTGTACGAAGCGGTACAGCCGCCAGAAAACGTGAGCGGGGTCCCGAAGGCCCCGCCGGATCGGGAAACGACGCGATGAACAAGATGAACTCCTCCTTCGCGGACGACCGCGCCCCGGAAACCGAGGCGGCGGACGCGGCCGAAGACCGGGCGGAGAGCGCGGATGCCCGCGGCCCCGACGGCAAGCCCGGAACCGCACCGGACAGGGCTCCGGCGAAGTCGCCCGCCGCCCCCTCGGACGCCCCGTCCGATGCCCGCCCCGCAGCCGCGGGCAGCCAACCCGGCGCAGAGGCCGACACGCCGCCCGCCCGCAAGGGGCGCGGGCGCAAGCTGGTGCTTGGCGGGATCGGGATCGTCCTTGTCGTGGGCGCCGCGGTCTACGGCTACAATTACTGGACCGTGGGCCGTTTCATGGTCTCGACCGACGACGCCTATGTCGATGCCGACAGCGTCATGGTCAGCCCCCGGGTCGGCGGACAGATCGAACAGATCGCGGTGCGCAACAACCAGTCCGTGACCAAGGGCCAGATACTGGCCCGGATCGACGACAGCGACCTGAAGAACGCCCTCGCCTCGGCCCAGGCCAAGCTGGCGGCGGCCCGCGCCGACGCTTCGGCACTGGTCGCCCAGATCGCCCAGCAGAAGACCTCGGTCACCGAGGCGCAGGCGACGGTGAGCGTCGACCGCGCCCAGCTCGACTATGCCAAACTCGAGAACCGGCGCTATGACCAGCTGTCGCAGAAGGGCGCGGGCTCCATCCAGAACGCGCAGCAGGCGCGCACCGACCTTGCCGCCAAGCAGGCGACGCTCGACCACGACACCGCTGCGGTCGAGGCGGCCAAGCAGCAGGTGGCGATCCTGCAAAGCCAGCTTGCCGCCGAGAAGGCGCAGGTCACCCAGCTTGCCTCGGACGCGGATCAGGCGCGGCTCAACCTCGGCTACGCGACGATCCGGGCGCCGTTCGACGGGACGGTCGGCAACCTGACCGGGCGCGTCGGCCAGAACGTGACCTCCAGCACGCCGATCCTCGTGCTGGTGCCGATGTCGCGCACCTACGTGACCGCGAACTACAAGGAGACGCAGCTGGGCGACGTGCACCCCGGGCAATCGGTGAAGATCTCGGTCGACACCTTCCCGGGCCAGAGCGTCCGCGGCACGGTGGAAAGCATCTCTCCGGCGAGCGGGCAGAAATTCTCGCTGCTGCCGGCCGACAACGCCACGGGCAACTTCACCAAGGTGGTGCAGCGCATTCCCGTCAGGATCGAGATCGACCAGAACGACCCGCTGGCGGGCAAGCTTCGCCCCGGCATGTCGGTCGAGCCGGTGATCGACACCCGCACCGGAGGCAACGCGGACACTGCGGGCGGGAAGGGCTGAGCCATGGCCACCGCTCCCGCCGCGCCGGCCCAGGCGCCCGACCATGTGCCGCTGAAGACCTGGATCGCCGTCGGCGGCGCCATGATCGGCGCCTTCATGGCGGTGCTCAACATCCAGGTCACGAACTCCTCCCTCCCCGATATCGAGGGCGGCATCGGCACCGGCGGCGTCAACGGCGCGTGGATCTCCACCGCCTACCTGATCGGCGAGATCATCGTGATCCCGCTGACCGGCTTCCTCAGCCGGGTGTTCAGCCTGCGCCGCTACCTGATCGCCAACACGGTGCTGTTTCTGATCTTCTCGGCCGCCTGTGGCCAGGCCACCAGCCTGGGCGAGATGGTGATGCTGCGGGCGATCCAGGGGTTCACCGGCGGCGTGCTGATCCCGCTGGCCTTCACCATCGTGGTGATGATGCTGCCGCCGGCCAAGCGCCCGGTGGGCTTCGCCGCCTTCGCGGTGACAGCGACCTTCGCGCCCTCGATCGGGCCGACGATCGGCGGCTGGCTGACCGACCATTACGGCTGGCCCACGATCTTCTACATGAACCTCGTGCCCGGGGCGGTGATGCTGGCCGCGCTGGTCTATGCCCTGCCCGCCTCCAAGCCGAACTACAAGCTGCTGGCCGAGGGCGACTGGCTGGGGATCTTCCTGATCGCCGTGGGCCTTGCCGCGTTCCAGACCATGCTCAACGACGGCAACACCTATGACTGGTTCGGCTCGACCTGGATCATCACGCTGGCGGTGGTGTCGGTGGTGTCGCTCTATGCCTTCCTCTGGGTCGAGCTGACAGTGGAAAAGCCGCTGCTGCCGCTGGGGCTTTTGCTGGATCGCAACTTCGGGCTGGGGACGCTGGCCAACGTGGCGCTGGGGTTCACCCTCTACGGCGCGTCCTACCTGCTGCCACAATACCTTGCCGTCGGCCAGGGCCTGAACGCCGAGCAGAGCGGCAAGGTGATGGCCTGGACCGGGCTGCCGCAGCTCCTGATCATCCCGTTCTCGCCGCTCCTGATGAAAAAGTTCGACCCGCGGGTGCTGGTCGGCCTGGGCCTCGGGCTGTTCGCGCTGAGCTGCTTCATGAACATGTACCTCGATCCGAACTTCGCCGGACCGCAGTTCTTCTGGCCCGACGTGATCCGCGCCGTGGGCCAGGCGCTGGCGATGACCCCGATGATGGTGGTCGCGACCGCCAGCCTGTCGCCGCAGCAGGCGGGCGACGCCTCGGGGATGTTCAACATGCTGCGCAACCTCGGCGGCGCGATCGGCGTCGCGATGATCGAGACCTTCTATTCCAAGCGCGAGCAGTTCCACTCCTTCGTCGTCAACTCCAACGTCAGCCAGCTGAACCCGCTGGCGCGCGAGCGGTTGCAGGACCTGCAGCATAACCTGATGGCGAACGGCATCAGCGATCCGTCGGTCGCGATGTCCAAGGCGCAGGCGATGCTCGGGATGACGATCAAGAAGCAGGCCGTCATCATGGGCTATGGCGATGCCTTCGGCGTGCTTGGCGTGGCGATCGGGGCCGGGGCATTGTGCATGCTGTTCCTCAAGAAACCCGGCGGCGGCGGCAGCGCGCCCGCGCACTGACGGCGCCGCAGGCGCCCACGTCCAGCGCCGGAGGCGCCGGAAAGACACAGCAGAAGGGCCGGTCAAGGCCCTCACCGGGCAAGGCCGTTCGTCCCCCAGGCAGCGGGCCGCCCTTTCCGCCCCGCGCTCCGCGGCCCCCGCTGCCGGAGGCCGGGCGGTCCCTCAGGCCACCGCGTCCAGCACGAGCCGGGCGTGGTGGCCGTCCTCTTCCCGGACGAATTCCAGCCGGCCGCCCAACCGGTCAAGCGCCTGCCGGACGATGGCCAGGCCCAACCCGCTGCCCCCCGACGCGTCCGCAGCTTCCCCGGCATCGGCCTGCGGGCCCTTCACGAATCTGTCGAACACCCGTGCGCTAAGGGCCTCGGGGATGCCCGACCCGCCGTCGCGGATGTCGAGGCCCCAGGGCCGGGGCGTTACCACCACCCGTCCACCCCCGGGCGTCGCCTGCAGCGCGTTCTCGACGAGGTTGCGCAGGATCACCGCCAACAGCCCCCCATCGGCCACGCGCAGCCCCACCCCGCCGCGCGGATCCTCGCCCGGCCCACCGGCCCTGTGCCCGGCCCGTTCCTCGCCCGTCTCTCCGGCCAGTTCCAGCGCGACGCCCCGACGGGCGGCGAAGGGATGCAGTTCGGCGAGGACGGAGCGCGCGACCTCCACCGCCTCGGCCGGGTGTGCCTCCTCCTCGGATTGCTCGACCCGGGCGAGGTCAAGCAGTTGCCGCACCAGCCGGTCGGTCCGCGTCACCGATCGGTCCAGGGTCTCCAGCGCGTGGCGCCGGGTCTGCGCATCCTCGGCCCGCAGCGCGATCTGGGCCTGCATCTTCAACCCCGCCAGCGGTGTCTTCAGCTCGTGCGCCGCGTAGGCGATGAAGTCGCGCTCGTGATCGCGGTGTGCCCGGACCCGGGCCAGCAGCGCGTCGAGCGCCCCGCGCACGGGGCGGATCTCGGGGGGTGTCTCGCCCTCGGGCAGAGGGCTGAGGTCGGCGGGGCCGCGCGCGCTGAGCTGCGCGGCAAGCCGGTCGAGCGGCGCCAGCCCGCCGGCCGCCGCGAACCAGATCAGCAGCGCCAGCACCGGCAGCACCACCGCCGCCGGCAACAGCACCGCCCGGATCACCCCGCCCACCAGATTGTCGCGCACCGCCACGGAATCACCGACGCTGACCCGCACCCCCAGCGCGGCGTTCACCGCGGTGTAGACGCGCCAGTGCTCGCCCTTGATCACCGCGTCGGAAAACCCGGTCTGGCGCGGCTCGGCCATGGCGGTGTCGGGCGCGCCCTGCGACCGGCCGACAAGCGTGCCGTCCAGTGTCCAGATCTGGCATGACAACTCGTGCCGATAGCTGGCAGTCGGCGGCACCGCAACCGTGACCGGCTGCCCCGAGGCCGCAAGGGCGACCCGGTGATCCGAAAGCAGCGACGACACCATCCGGGCCGCCTCGACCAGGCGCGCGTCGAGCACCCGCTCGACCTCGGTGCGCGAGGAGCGGTCGATCCAGACCACAGCCGAGACCCAGACCGCCGCGGTCGCGGCCACCAGGACAAGGAAAAGGCGCAGCCGGATCGACACCGGCCCGCGGATCAGGCGCGGGGACGGGAAGGCGATGGCGGCCCCTCCGGTTCGGCCGCGCGGTAGCCGATGCCGCGCAGGGTCTCGATGAAGCCGCGGCCCAGCTTGGCCCGCAGGTGGTGGATGTGCACCTCGACCGCGTTCGATTCGATCTCGTCGTCCCAACCGTAGAGCCGGTCCTCGAGATCGCGTTTCGACAGGATCCGCCCGGGGCGTTCGACCAGCGCCTGAAGCACCGCGAACTCGCGCCGCGACAGCTTCAGCGCGGTGCCCGCATGGATCGCCTGCCGTGCCACCGGATCGAGGCGAAGCGCGCCATGCTCGATCCAGCCGGCGCTGCGCCCCGCCCCGCGGCGGATCAGCGCGCGCAACCGGGCGGCCAGCTCGTCAAGGTCGAAGGGCTTGCCGAGGTAATCGTCGGCCCCGGCGTCCAACCCGTCGATCCGCTCGCGCGTGCGGTCGCGCGCGGTCAGCACGAGGACCGGCAGGTCGCGCCCCCTTGCGCGGATCTCGCGCAGGAGGTCGAGGCCCCAGCCGTCCGGCAGCATGAGATCGAGGACGAGGGCCGCGAACGGCGTGGTGTCGAGCGCGGCCCGAGCATCGGCCAGCGTGGCCACGTGGTCGGGCGTGAACCCCGCAAGGCGCAGCCCGACGCGCAGGCCGTCGGCCAGCACCGCGTCGTCCTCGACCACCAGAATGCGCATTCTCCCCCCTTGGCGTGATGGTTGCCGTGATGGCTGCTTCACGGGCTGGCTGCTTGCCGGTCGGCCTCCAACTTGCCGGCCAAGCTTAAGACTGACTTAAGAATCGCGGGCGAAAGCGCAAGCATGATGACGTCGTGCCCGCTGTCCCCGCTTTCCCTTCGCCCGCTCCGGCGCCTGCCCGCCCAGATTCTGGCCGCCAAGATCCTTGCCGCCGCGACTCTGGCAGCCCCTATGTTGGCCGCCCGCCGCCTCGCCCCCACGCCGCCGATCCCCGCTCGGACCCCCACTCGGGCCCCCGCTCAGGCCCCCGCCCCCGGGGACGGCGCGTGAGTGCACCGCCAAGATCCCGACCGCTGGACCGACAGAGACCACGCACCGGACGCCGGGGCCGCCCGATGCGACATGAACAAGGAGGCAGGACATGATCCCCACCCGCACCCCGCTGCTGGCGCTCGCACTCGCCGGCGCCCTCGGCGCCTGCGCACCGCAGGTCACCCGCTCGGACATGACGCCCGATGGCCGTCCGATCGCCCCCTCGCAGGCGATGCTGAGCACCAGGACCCTGTCGATGTATGGCGCGACCGAGGACGACGGTCACGACGTCCCGGCGATCGACCCGGCATACCTGTCGGACGAGAAGGCGCGCCACATCGTCGATTACTGGACGAAGGAGCCGCCGGGCACGATCATCGTCGATCCCTGGGCGCGCAAGCTCTACTACGTCATGAAGGACAACAAGGCGATGCAATACACCGTGGCCGTCGGACGCGCCGGCAAGGCGTTCCACGGCACCGCCCATATCCCCTATCAGCGCGACTGGCCCAGCTGGAAACCCACCCAGAGCATGATCGAGGACGACCCGAAGCTGTACGGCCCCTACAAGGACGGCCTCGGCGGCGGGCTCGACAACCCCTTGGGGGCCCGCGCGCTCTACCTTCACAAGGGCAACCGCGACACCTTCTACCGCATCCACGGCACGATGGAGCCCTGGTCGATCGGCGAGGCCACATCGGCCGGGTGCATCCGGCTCTTCAACCAGGACGTCATCAACCTCGCGAAGAAGGTTCGAAGCGGAACGCGGGTGGTCGTGCTGACCCAGGCGCAGAGTGGCGAGGGCACGGTTCCGCCCGGCCACCCGCTGCCTTCGCAGCACGGCGCGATGCAGATCACTGCCAGGGGAGACCTCTACTGATGCGCCCGAACGACATGACGCGCCGCAGCTTCCTCGGGGCCGCGGGTCTGGGGGCCGCAAATCTGGGAAGCGCAGGCCTGGGGGGCGCAGGTCTGGGGATGGGCCTTGGTGCGGGCGCCCTTCTGGTGTTGCCGGGGGCAGCGCGGGCCGACGGGCTGACGCCGGAGGATGTCTACCGCGACCCCGACGCGCCGGTGCTGGGCAATGCGCGGGGCGACGTCACCATCGCCGAGTTCTTCGACTACCAATGCCCGTTCTGCAAGAAGGACTACCCGGTCGTTTCGCGCTTCGTGAAAGCCGATGGCGGGGTGCGGCTGGTGATGAAGGACTGGCCGATCTTCGGCCCGCCCTCGGTCCGGGCCAGCCACCTCGTCTTCGGCGCGCGGGAACTGGGGCAGTACGAAACCGCCTTCGACGCCCTGATGCGGATCCGCGGCGCGCTCAACGAAACCGACGTCGCGCGTGTGCTGCGCGGCGCCGGGATCGACGTCGACAAGGCCGACGCCGCCTACCGCAGGACACGGGCGAAGTGGGATGCCCTCCTCGTACGGAACGCCGCCCAGGCGCGGGCCTTCGGGTTCAACGGCACCCCCGCCTTCGCCATCGGAACGGTGATCTACCCAGGGCTGATGGATGCCGAGGCCCTGCAACGGGCCGTCGACAGCGCCCGCGGCTGAGACGCAGCCCCGCGATCCGGTCCCATGGCGGCACCGGAGAGGCCCCCGCGACACCGACGTCGGGTCGTGGCGCGGGGCCTCGCCAGGGGGGACAGCGGTGGAAACGGATGAACTGCGCCCAGGGAGCGCGCCAGAAGCACCGGAGACCGCGCCGGGCGGCGCCTCAGTCCAGGTAGAGCGGGGAGCGGTCGCCCCCGGCAAAACGGCGCAGGACCGCGGGATAGAGCCGGTGCTCCTGCACCAGCACCCGTGCGGCAAGCGCCTCGGGCGTGTCGCCGCGTTCGACCGGCACCCGGGCCTGGCCCAGGATCGGACCGGCATCAAGCTCGGGGATCACCTCATGCACGGTGCAGCCGGCCTCGCTCTCGCCTGCCTTCAGCGCCCGTTCGTGGGTGTGCAGACCCGGATATTTCGGCAGAAGCGATGGATGGATGTTCAGCATCCGGCCCTCGAACCGCTCGACGAAGCCGGGCGTCAGCACCCGCATGAAGCCCGCAAGGCACAGGATATCGGGTTCCGCCGCGAGGATCGGCTTGATCAGCTCGGCCTCGAAGGCGGCACGGTCGCGCCCGAAGGGGCGGTGATCGACCGCCGCCGTCGCAACCCCCATGTCGCGCGCTTTCGCAAGCCCCGCTGCGGCCGGGTCGTTCGAGGCGACAAGCACGGCCCGCGCCGGATGATCGCCGGTCATCGAGCGGACCAGCGCCAGCATGTTGGACCCGCCGCCCGAAACCAGGATGGCGACGCGTTTCACAGCAGCGACCCGCTGTAGCGCACCCCCTGCCCCTTCTCGATCCGGCCCAGCCGGTGCACCGTCTCACCTTCTGCCTGAAGATGCGCGGCGATCGTCTCGGCCCGGTCCTCGGCCACCACGACGACCATGCCGATCCCCGCGTTGAAGGTCTTGAGAAGTTCGGCCTCGTCCAGCGACGCGCCCTCGGCCAGCCAGCGGAAGACCGGCGGCAGATCCCAGGCGCCGAGGTCGACCGCTGCACCCAGCCCCTCGGGCAGCACCCGCGGCAGGTTCTCGGTCAGCCCGCCTCCGGTGATATGGGCCAGCGCATGCACCCCGCCGGCCCGCAGCGCGCCAAGGACGGAGGTGACGTAAAGCCTGGTCGGCGTCAGCAGAACCTCGCCCAGCGACCCCTGCGCAAAGGGCGCCGGATCGGCCCAGCCGAGGCCAGCACGCTCCACCACCTTGCGCACCAGCGAGAAACCGTTGGAATGCACCCCCGAAGAGGCGAGGCCGAGGAGAACGTCTCCCTCCTCCACCCCTGCGGGCAGGTCGCCGCCGCGCTCCATCGCGCCGACCGCAAAGCCCGCAAGGTCGAAATCGCCCGAATGGTACATGCCCGGCATCTCGGCCGTCTCGCCGCCGATCAGTGCACAGCCCGAGGTGGCGCAGCCTTCGGCGATCCCCTCGATCACCTGCGCGGCCTCTTCGACCTGCAGCTTGCCGGTGGCGAAGTAATCGAGGAAGAACAACGGCTCCGCGCCCTGGCAGATCAGGTCATTCACGCACATCGCGACAAGGTCGATCCCCACCTGCCCGACATGGCCGGTGTCGATCGCGATGCGCAGCTTGGTGCCCACGCCGTCGGTCGCGGCCACCAGCACCGGATCGGCATAGCCCGCGGCCTTCAGGTCGAAGAGCGCGCCGAAGCCGCCCAGCCCCGCCATCGTGCCCGGCCGCGCCGTGCGCTTGGCGGCGGGCTTGATCCGCTCGACCAGTGCGTTCCCTGCGTCGATGTCCACCCCCGCCTGTGCGTAGGTGATGCCCTTTTGCTCGTCCGTCATGGCCGCCTCGCAATGGTTTCGCGCCGAAGTGACGTCCGCATAGACGATCGCCGCCCGCCGCGCAACGCGGGCCGTGCAGAACGACGCGCGTGCGCGCCGCCGACGGGGCACCCTCCGGGTCCCATGACCAGCGGCGCCACCCTCCCTTGCCACGCCCGGCCCGGCCACGCACTCTGCCCCCGAAAGGGAGACCCGCCATGACCCACCGGCCCGACTGCATCCTCCACTGGTCCGAGATCGAGACATCGGAGCCCCGCCACTATTCCAACGACGACGAGGCGATGGAGCTCGACGCGGCCTATTCCCCGCGTCTCGGCTTGGAAAGGCTGGGCATCCACCACGTGCGCCTCGCCCCCGGACGGCGAACATCCTACCCCCATGCCGAAAGCGCGGAGGAGGAGTTCGTCTACGTGCTGGAGGGCACCCCCGATGTCTGGCTCGACGGGCATCTGCACAGGCTGGCCCCGGGCGATGCCGTGGGGTTCGCGCCGGGCACGGGCCTCTCGCATTGCTTCATCAACGACACCGACGACGAGGTGCGCCTGCTGGTGGTGGGCGAACGGGAGGTCCCCGGGGCGCGGATCCTCTACCCGCTGAACCCCGAGCGCCGGCCGCTCCGCCCCGATTGGTGGGAGGACGCGCCGGCGCGCGATCTCGGCCCCCACGACGGCCTCCCGGCCGCGGTCCGCCTGCGCCGGGCCGAGGGCGGCACGGGGCAGGAAAGTGACGGCCGTGCCCCCTCCGGCGCGGCGGCGCTTGACCCTGACGCGCCCGTCTGACACAGAACCTGTGCCGGGCCTGTAGCTCAATTGGTCAGAGCAGGGCGCTCATAACGCCTTGGTTGGGGGTTCAAGTCCCTCCGGGCCTACCATACACCCTTTTCGCCTTTGATTTCAAAAGATAAATTCCGGACCATTTCCCACAAGACCTGAACTTGTGAAATGCGAAGAGAAGAGTGCGCGATGCGACAACTGTACGCCTCCTTCTCCAGCCGCGGTGTGGAGCACTGACGCTCACGAAATTTCAGGCGTCAGCTTGGCGCGCTCGGTCGAGTTCGCGGTTCGGATAATCGAAGGAGATCCGCGGGAGGCAATCTTCACATCCTCCTCCTTTCGCGGTGCGCCCCATCCACAGTGGCCGGAACGTCCAGCCCATGGCAAAAGAGGCGCCTGGCCCAGATACATCAGGCCATCCATCGCTGCGGATGCCCGGCTCCGGACCGGAGTGAAGAAGGGGAAGACGTGGCGCGGTTGACGGGGCTCGAACCCGCGACCCCCGGCGTGACAGGCCGGTACTCTAACCAACTGAGCTACAACCGCGCAGGGCCTTTTCAGGCAAAACACTCGGACGATCCGGGGCGGTGGCGCGGTTGACGGGGCTCGAACCCGCGACCCCCGGCGTGACAGGCCGGTACTCTAACCAACTGAGCTACAACCGCGCAGGGCCTTTTCAGGCAAAACACGCGGACGATCCGGGGCGGTGGCGCGGTTGACGGGGCTCGAACCCGCGACCCCCGGCGTGACAGGCCGGTACTCTAACCAACTGAGCTACAACCGCTCGCCCCGCCCGGATCGTCCAAGCGTGAGGGGGGTATTACGCATGGCCGAAGGCGCCGTCAAGCACCGATCCGGGGAAAATCGCACCTGCCTGCACGATCCGTCTCCGGTGCGGCCCGCGGGCCCGCGCGCAGACCCCCGCGCGCTCCGCCCGCGGCACCGCGCGCCCCCTAGCGGTCCGGCGCGGGGATGAATTCGGCATCGTCCCCGGGCGGCAGACGAAAGCGGCCGTGCGCCCAGTCGCCGGCACGCCAGGCCTCCTTGGCCGCCTCGATCTTTTCCTTCGACGAGGCCACGAAATTCCACCAGATGTACCGGTGCCCGCCCATCGTGGCGCCGCCCAGAAGCAGGATCCGCGCGCCCTGAGCGCCGGCCTTCACCGCGATCCGGTCGCCGGGGCGAAACACCAGCATGCGGCCCTTTTCATAGCTTTCGCCGCCCACGGAAACCAAGCCTTGCAGCACGTAGACGCCGCGATCCTCGTGATCGTCGGGCAAGGGCAGCGCGGCCCCCGGTGCCAGTTCCGCATCGGCGTAGAAGGTTTCCGAAGGCATCTCGATCGGCGCGCGTTCGCCCCAGCCGGTGCCGAGGATGAGCCGCAGCGTCTTGCCCTCGGCCTCCAGCATGGGAAGATCGGCCCGGGGCACGTGAAAGAAGCCCGCCGCCCCCTCTTCCTGCGATTCCGGTAGCGCCAGCCAGGTCTGCACGCCCATCATCTGACGGGCGTGGTCGCGCTCTCCCTCGTCGGTACGTTCGGAATGGGTGATGCCGTGGCCGGCGACCATCCAGTTCACGGCGCCGGGCTCGATCCACTGGTCGGTGCCCAGCGAATCGCGATGATGCAGCCGCCCCTGGTAAAGGTAGGTGACGGTGCCGAGGCCGATATGCGGGTGCGGGCGGACGTCGATGCCCTGCCCGGTGAGAAACTCGGCCGGGCCCACCTGATCGAAGAAGATGAAGGGGCCGACCATCTGGCGCTGCGCCGAGGGCAGCGCGCGCATCACCTCGAACCCACCGAGGTCGCGGGCCCGGGGGACGATGACGGTCTCGATCGCATCGACGGCATCGCCGAGGGGAATGTCGGGATCGAGGGCGGGGTTCCAGCTCATGGCGCTCTCCTGTTCGGGGTCGCGGGCAGGATAGCGCCCCCCCGCCCCCGCGTCAGGAGGGCGCCACGCAGGCAATATGTGCGTGGCGGCGCAGAGCGCGGCGGGATCACGGCAGGATCACGGCGGCGCCCCGACCGCCCCCTACCCGGCCGGCGGCGTGAAATACCCCACCGGGATCTTCAGGTAGGACCGGCCGTCCTCCTCCGGCGCGGGCAGCCGCCCGCCGCGGATGTTCACCTGCAGCGCGTAGAGCATCAGCTTGGGCAGCGGCAGGGTCGCGTCGCGGTCGTCGCGGCGCTTGCGGTAGGTGGCCTCGTCCGGTGCGTCACCGAGGTGGATGTTCTCCGCCTTCGTCTCGGCGACCGTCGTCTCGCCCGCCGCGGTGCGGCCGTCCTTGCCGTAATCGTGGCCGACGAAGATCCGCGTGCTGTCGGGCAGCGCCAGGATCTTCTGCAATGTCTCGTAAAGATCCGCCGAGGATCCGCCCGGAAAATCCGCCCGGCTGGTGCCGCTGTCGGGCATCATCAGCGTATCGTGCACGAAAGCCGCATCCCCCGCGACATAGGTGATCGAGGCAAGCGTATGCCCGGGCGAGAAGATCACGCTGACCGGCACATTGCCCACCATGAAGCTGTCGCCATCGGCCAACAGCCGGTCCCACTGGCTTCCGTCGGTGGGGAAGTCGTCGGCAAGGTGGTAGATCTTCTTCCAGAGCTTCTGGACCCCCACCACCTTCTCGCCGATCGCGCGCGGCGCGCCGGTCTGCTCCGAGAGCCACACCGCGGCCGAGAAGTGATCGGCATGGGGGTGCGTGTCGAGGATCCAGTCGAGGGTGATGCCCTGCGTCCGGACATAGTCCAGCAGCGCCTCGGCATTGGTGGTCGCGATGGCCGCGGCCGCCGGGTCGAAATCGAGGACCGGGTCGACGATGGCCCCCCTCATCGTGGCCGGGTCGTGGAACACGTATTGCCAACTGCCGGTCGCCTCGTCCCAGAACCCCTTGACGACGGGTGTCGCGGCGGGTGTCGCGGTAACCTCCATGAAATCCTCCTTATATGCGCTTGTGTGCATATCTCGTTGCCGGATGCCCTGACAACCCCTCCCCTGGGCAGGGGTTCCAGCGGTGCCAGCGCCGGGGCGAGGCACGACGGGCGGGACAATGCACCGAGGAGGCAGGAAGTGCCTTGCTCTCGGGCGGGGCACCGACGGGTCACAGGCTGTGTCATCAGGCCCCTGCGCGCTCTCTTCCCGGTCGGCCAGGGCGCCGGGCGAGCGCGCCGATCGTGCCGCCCGGCTGTCTCGCCAGCCCGGTTATTTCGCCAGCAATGCGCCGCCCGCGTCCCGCGCGAGCCGCAGGAAGAACAGGACCGAGATCATCGACACCCCGCCGACGATGACGAAGACCGGCGGGAAGGTGGCGGCGGTGATCTGCCCGCCCTGCGCCGCCTGCACCCCGGTGATCGAGAACGCCGCCACCGTGATCCCCACCGACCGCGACAGCTGCTGCAGCACCGAGTTGAACGAGGTCGCCGACGACATCCGCTGATCGGGCACCTCGGAATAGGCCATCGCGTTGATCGAGGTGAATTGCAGCGACCGCCCGATCCCGCCGAGGAACAGGATCGCCACCATCCAGAGCCAGGGCGTGACCGGCGTGAAGGTGCCGGGCAGCATCAGCACCACCGAGGAAAGCAGCGCATTGGCGATCAGCACCCGGCGGAACCCCCAGCGATCAAGGATCGGCTTGGCGAGGAACTTCATGAAGATCGCCCCTGCCCCGGTGGCGAAGGTCAGCGCCCCGGACTGGAACGGCGACAGGCCGAACCCCAGCTGGAACATCAGCGGCAGGAGGAACGGCAGCGCCCCGCCGCCGACCCGGAAGAAGGTGCCCCCCACCGCGGCCAGCCGGAAGGTAGGGATCTGCAGAAGGCGCAGGTCGACAAGCGGCGCCTCCACGCGCCGCGCGTGGCCGGCATAGGCCCAGACCAGCGCAAGGCCGCCCAGGGTGAACCCCGCCATCCACAGCGGCGACGACAGATGCAGCCCGGCCAGCGTCACCCCGGTGAGGAACGCCGCAAGCCCCGGCCCCAGCAACACGAACCCCTTGAAGTCGAAGGCCCGGACCTGGTCGGTGCGGATCTGCGGAATGAACAGGGTAACCAGCACGAGGCCCACGGCGGCGATCGGGATGTTGATCCAGAAGATCCAGCGCCAGGTCCACCAGGTCGTGATCGCCCCGCCCACCAGCGGCCCGATCACCGGGCCGACCAGTGCCGGCACGGTCAGCCAGGCCAGACCGGTGACCAGTTCCGATTTCGGCAAGGTGCGCAGCACGATCAGCCGCCCCACCGGCACCATCATCGACCCACCGATCCCCTGCAGGATCCGCGCCGCGATCAGCGTGGCCATCGAATTCGACGCGCCGCAGCCGATGGATCCCGCGGCAAAGACCACGATCGCCCAGCGGAACACCCGGCGCGCGCCGAAGTGATCCGCCATCCAGCCCGAGGCCGGGATGAAGATGGCGAGCGCCAGCAGGTAGGAGGTCAGCGCAAGCTTCAAGTGGATCGGGCTGGTGCCGAAATCGCGGGCGATCTCGGGCAGCGAGGTGGAGATGACGCTGGCGTCGAGATTCTCCATGAACAGCGCCACGGCGACGATCAGGGGCATGGCCCGCGACCGCAGCAGGGCGCGAAAGGCGGCTGTCGGCATGAATGCGTCCCGGAATGGGTCCGCCGGAGGAAATGGCGCGGCGGATTGCGCTTTCAATGCCAGCTTGCGGCGGCGATGACCAGCCGCCCGCGGTAAACAAGCCGCGCACCGGGCCGGCGGGGCACACCAGCCCCATGCCCGGTGGTCCGTGCTCGGCAGATCGGGACGGCACCCTCGCGAGGTAAGGGCGACGCGCTCAGCCGGAGACCAGACAAATCCCTTCGAAGGAATTTGGCCCGTGGCCCCGGAAAGGCCGGGATCAGACGGCGCGCAGCCGGTCGCGTTCCCGGGCGAGCCAGAGCGCCGAGACCAGAAGCGGCGCGTTGCCGGCCTCGCCGCTGGCGACAAGGTCCATCAGCATGGCGAAGGACACCACGTGGCTGCGGATATCCTCCACCTCCGAGGCCAGACCGCCAAGGCCCGCCGCATCCTCCGGCAGGTCGGCAATGGCGATGTAGGAATGCACGAATTCCGTTCGCGCCCCGGTCGCGGAGTAATAGCCCGCGGCGTGGAGCAACTCCTGCAGCGCGATCCCGGCCTCCTCCGCGGCCTCGCGCCGGGCTGCCTGTTCGGGGGTTTCGCCCGGGTCGATCAGCCCGGCGATCGCCTCGATCTGCCAGGCCGCGGGATCGCCGCGGGCGATCGGACCGGCCCGGAACTGTTCGACGAGCATCACCCGGTCGCGGACCGGATCGTAGGGCAGCACCGTCACGGCGTCGGGCGAGATGAAAACCTCGCGCTCGATCTCGGGCGTCAGCCCGCCGTCGAAGCGGCGATGGCGCAACCGCCAGGCCTCGACCGCGAAGAACCCCGCCCAGGGCCTGTCGACGGCCGAGATCTGCACATCCTCCGGCACCGGAAGACGGCGCAGCGCGGCAGGCCTGGGCGCGGCTTCGGCGCGTTGACGGTCGGCGGCGCGCGACATCAGCTTGCCGTAGCGCGCCATCATCCGCTCGGCCGGCAGATGCCCCATGCCGGCAAGGAATTCCGATGCGGCACCAGTTACCAGCGCCCCCCATTGCGCCGCCCAATCGTCAAGCGACCAGGGCGCACCGGGGGCCCAGCGGCCCGGTTCGGGCAGGTAGACCCTGGCCCTCGTCCGCCCCTCTTCCGCGCCCGCGCCGGTCGCAAGCGTCACCTCCCGGTGGGCATAGGCAAAGCCGCCCTCGTAATAGTCGAGGCGCGCCGCCTCCGCCTCTGTCAGCCCCAGTGCAAGGCGGCCCTGCGCCCGCCCCCCAGCCTCCGGCACGATCACCGGAAAGCTCTGCCCCTCGGCCCAGTAGACGGCGTGATCGGCCAGTGTCGCGGGCTCCGTCGCGATGGGGCGCCCGGCCACCGCGGCAAGGAGCGGGCCATGGCACAGAGTGCCGTAGAAGAAGTAATCGGCCATCAGCGCCACCGCCGCGCGGTGGCTTCGACCACGAGGCCCGCCACCGCCCCCGCAACGACAAGGAGCCCCGACACGGCGGGGTTCAACAGGACATGCGCGTAATCATAGGAGAGGCCCAACATCCCCTGGATCGCCTCGAACGTCCCGTGATAGCGCATCTTCATCGCCCGGAGGATCATCTCGCGGATCGAGAACAGCACGATCGCGAAGAAAACCAGCGTGACCACCGTCTGGATCCCCGAACCGAGGGCGACGCCCATCCCCTTGCCCACCAGGTCACCCATCACCAACCAGCCGGAGACGAGGCCGATCGCCGACACGATCAGCGCGAAGCTGCCGAACAGCGTCTCGTGCGGGAGGATCGGCTCGAACGCCCCGGCGGCTGTCAGGATCTCGACCTGACGCGCCGCACCATAGCCGATCAGGGCGAACAGCACGGCAGAGACAAGCTTGGCGGCGGTGGGCATGGCACAGGTCCGGACAGGGTGACGCCGCGCAGTCTTGGCGCCGTGCCGCGCCGGCGCAAGGGGGCGGCGCGCGAACTATCCCTTGCGTGACTCGTAGGCCTCAAGTGCCCGACTGCGCCCCTCCGACAGGTCGATGAGCTTTTCCGGCCGGCGGTCGTCGCGCCCGAGCCGCCAGGATCGTGGCGCGGCGGCGAGGTAATCCAGCGCCTGTTCGGGCGGTTCGTCCTGCCCCTCGTACAGGAAGGTCCGGCGGTAAGTGCCTTTGCGGTCGAACTTTTCCGCCTGCGTCTCGGGGTTGAAGACACGAAAATAGGGCGCCGCATCCGGCCCCGAACCGGCAACCCATTGCCAGCCCATGGCGTTCGACGCCGGGTCCCAGTCGGTCAGGCAGTCGGCGAACCACGCCATCCCCACCTGCCAATGCGTCATCAGGTGCTTCGTCAGGTAGGAGGCCGCGATCATCCGCGCGCGGTTGTGCATCGTCCCGGTGACGAACATCTCGCGCATGGCGGCGTCGACGAAGGGTTCTCCGGTCAGGCCGCGGCGCCAGGCCTCTGCATCGCCGCTGTCGCCCCGCCAGGGGAAGTCGTCCCATTCCTCGCGCCAGTTGCCGGTCACGATATGCGGGAAGTGGAAGATCAGGTGATAGGCGAACTCGCGCCAGACCACCTCCTTCAGGAAGGTTTCCAGGCCCTTGTCGCGCGCCTTGCCCCCCCGCCCCTCGGCGCGCTGCGCCATCGCGGCGAGCCAGACGGCACGCGGCGAGATCTCGCCGTAGGTCAGGTTCTCGGACAGGCGCGAGGTCGCCTCTATCCCCGGCAGGTTGCGGTCCTCGGCATAATCGTCGACCGGACCGTCGAGGAAATCGTCGAGCCTCCGGCGCGCCGCGGCCTCGCCGATGCAGGCGTATTTCGCGACCACGGCCGCGCCGCGGTTCATCGCGGCGCCAAGCGCCCAGTCGTCCAGCGCGTCGCTGCCGGGCCAGTTGGCCGGCGTGGACAGCTTGCGCAGGCCGGCGCAGGCCTCGCCCACCTCGCGGTTGCGCACCGAGCGCCAGAACGGCGAATAGACGCGGTAGGGCCCGCCCGTCGTCGTCTCGACCGTCCAGGGCTCGAACAACACATGTCCGGGGAAACTCCTGGCCTCGCAGCCGTCGGCGCGCAGCCCCTCCTTCACCGCGGTGTCGCGCACGATCGCGTCCGGATCGTAAAGTCGCCCCCACCATACGGTGTCGGTGCCGGTCTCCTGCACGAGATCGCGAAGGACATCCAGCGCCTTGCCGCGCCGCAGGATCAGCCGGCTTCCGATCCCGTCAAGGGTGTTGGCGAAAGAGGCGACGCCCTCACCCAGGCGCCACTTCGCGGCGGCGCCGATCGCCTCGGTCTCGGGGTCGAGGATGAAGACCGGTATCACCGGGCGACCGCTGTCGGCGGCCTGCCTCAACATCGGGTGGTCATGAAGCCGCAAGTCGCGGCGCAACCAGCACAGGATCGGGGCGGACATGGTTTCCTTTCAAAGAACCTCGTCAAGCGCCGCAATAAGCTTATCCACCTCGGCCGCGCTCGTGTAGTGCACGAATGATAAACGCAGCACACCGTGGGCCGGTTCAATCGCAAGGCCTTCGAGCGCGCGCACGGCATAGAAATCGCCACCGCCCGCCATGATGCCATGCGGCGCAAGGTCGGCCGCAAGCGCCGCCCCCGGCCGCTGACATGCGATCGCGACGGTCGGCGCCCGGTCTGCCGCCTTGCGCGGCCCCAGCAGGCGGACATCGTTGCGCGCGGCGAGATAGTCGAGCAAGGGCTGGAGCAATGCCACCTCGTGGCCGCGCATCAGGTCGTGGGCGATGCGCGCCCGCGCGGCCGGCGCCTCGTGCCCCGCGCCATGATGGGCGGCCAGGCCGTCGATGTAATCCGCGATCCCTGCGCAGGCCGCGACCTGGGCATGGTCCGGGCCGGCGGGCGTGAACCGCTTGTAAAGCACGTCGCCGTTGAAATAATGCGCCTGGTTCGGCAGATCGAAGCCGATCTTGCGGCGGATCACGGCGATGCCCTGGTGCGGCCCGTACACCTTGTAGGCCGAGAACAGGTAGATGTCGGCGCCCAGCTCCGCCACGTTCGGCAGGCCGTGCGGCGCATAGCTGACGCCGTCGACGCAGGTATAGGCGCCGGCGTCATGGGCGATCGCCACGATCTCGGCCACCGGGTTGATCTCTCCCACCACGTTCGAGCAATGGGGGAAGCAGACCAGCTTCACCTTGCCGTCGGACAAGAGCGCCCGCAGCGCAGCCGGGTCGAGGTGCCCGGTCTCGGGATCCATGCGCCATTCGCGGATCTCGACGCCGTCCTCGGCCAGCCGGCGCCAGGGGCCGGAATTCGCCTCGTGGTCCTGGTTGGTGACGACGATCGCGGCATCAGCGGGAAGCCATTTGCGCACCGCCTGCGCCAGCGTGAAGGTGTTGGCCGAGGTCGAGGGGCCAAAGCTTACCTCGTCGGTCTCGACCCCCATGAGGGCGGCAAGACGGGCGCGCGCCTCGTCCATTTCGGCACCGCCGAGCTGGGACGCCGCGTAGGGCGCATAGGGTTGCACCTTGCGTTCGTGGTAAAACCGGAAGAGCCGGTTCAGGACCGGCGCGCAAGTATAGGAACCACCGGCATTTTCAAAGAATGCCTGGTCCTGGAGGAGAGGTTCCTCGAAGGCCGGGAAGAGGCTGCGGACGTGGTCGATATCAAGGGACATGAGGGGTTCCGGCTGGTCTGAGAAACTCGTCGGGCGGCCACCGCATCTGCCGCGGCGGCCGCCCCAGTGCGAAGGGCGGTCAGGCGTTGACGTCGACGACGACCCGGCCCTTGACCTGCCCCTTGAGGATGGCGGCGCCGAGGTCGGGCAGATCGGCCAGGGTGGCCGGCTGGATCATCTCGTGCAGCTTGTCCATCGGCAGGTCGGCGGCGATACGGCCCCAGGCGCGGACACGGGCGTCGTAGGGCTGCATCACGCTGTCGATGCCCAGAAGGTTCACCCCGCGCAGGATGAAGGGCGTGATCAGCGCGCCCTCGATCGCAGCCCCCCCGGCAAGGCCGATCGCAGCGACCGACCCGCCATAGCTGATCTGCTTGAGCACCCGGCCAAGCATGGCGCCCGCCACCGCGTCGATGCACCCGGCCCAGCGTTCGCCTTCCAGCGGCTTGCGGGTCACCTCGGTCAGTTCGTCGCGCGGCACGATCTCCGCCGCGCCAAGCCCCTTGAGGTAATCCGCCTGCTCGGGCCGTCCGGTGACCGCGGCAACCTGGTAGCCGAGCCGGGCAAGGATTGCCACCGCGACCGAGCCGACGCCCCCAGCGGCGCCGGTCACCAGCACCGTGCCCTTCTCGGGGGTAAGCCCGTGATCCTCGAGCGCCATGACAGCCAGCATCGCCGTCAGGCCGGCGGTGCCCACCGCCATCGCATCGCGCGTCGTAAGCCCGTCCGGCAGCGGCACCAGCATGTCGGCGGGCACCCGCGCCTTCTGCGCATACCCGCCCCAGCGGTTCTCGCCCACGCGCCAGCCGGTCAGCACCACCGCGTCGCCGGGCTTGTAGCGGTCGTCGGTCGAAGCCTCGACCGTGCCCGCGAAATCAATGCCGGGAACATGCGGATAGGTCCGGACAAGGCCGCCGCCGGGGCCAATGCAAAGGCCGTCCTTGTAGTTCAGCGTCGAATAGCCGACCTGGACAAGCACGTCGCCCTCGGGCAGCTGATCCTCGGTGATGGTCTCGACGCCTGCGCGGGTCTTTCCCTCGTCATCCTTGCGGACCACCAGTGCCTTGAACTCGTTCGCCATCCTCTCCCTCCTCAGGGTCTGAGGCCCCGGCAGCGCCCGAGCCACGTGAACTTCCTCCTCCGACGCGCCGGCCCGCGGGCGGACGCGCGGCGACTGGGCAAGTTCTCCCCCACATGGCGGGGGGTGGCAAGCCCCCTCCGGCTGGCGCCGCGGCGGGGCGCCGCTCAGTTCCCCAGCTTGACGCGCACCACGTTCTGGTCGCCGGGCAGCTTGGATCGCTCGAGGATGATCTTCGACACGGCCTGCACCCGATCCGGCGTCATCTGCGCCATGATCGGGGCCGCCGCACGCTCGTTCATGGTCGACAGCACCATCACCGTCACCTCCAGATCCATGGTGTTGAGGATCTGCGCCGCCTGCTGCGGCTTCATCGCCTGGTAGAGCTTCACCAGCCGGTCGAGGTCGGCATCATGGGCGTCGGTCACCTTCTTCAGAAGGCCCTCGACCTGGGTCTTGAGCCGGGTGAGCCGCGCCGTCTCGGCCGAGATCCCCTGCCGGGCCAGCGCAAGCTTGGATTCGCGATCGTCGAGCGCGGCCTTCTGCCTGGCGATCAGCGCCCGCTCCTGCCGGATCGACTGCAACAGCGCCTCCGGCGTGGCGCAGGTCGCGGGATCGGCGGGGGCCGCGGCACTGGCCGCCGCCTGGCCATTCGGGGCGCCTGCGGGCGCTGCCTCCGCCGGGGCCGCGGCCGAGGCGAGGAACAGCCGCTCCGGTCCCTGTCCGACGGCGGGCAAGGGCAAGCTGGTCGCCGCCTTGGCGGCGCCTGCGGCGGCAAGGAGCCCGATCATCAGCTTCAACGGCGTGAGGCGCAGCATCGTAAGACCCAGCCCCCCTTATCAGACCGCGCCGGCCGGTCGGCGTTCGGCCGCCCAGTCGGAGGGCCAGTCGGGGGCCCAGTCGGGGGCGCGGTCCCTGCGGCGCTCCTCCCCTCGGTCCAGAGCGCGGTCGGGCGCACGGTCGGGCGCGCGGTCCAGGCCGCGGCCACGGTCGAAGAAGCTTTTCACCAGCTCGGACTTGCCGCCCAGCCGGGTCATCCCCGCGACCGGGCGCCGGCGGACCGAATGGAACGAGACCGGCGCGGCTGCCTCCTGCAGGGCGGTCGCCTCGACCGCGGCCCGCGCCGCAAGATCACGCGCCGCCGCCTGGTCCGCCGCCGGATGGCCCCCCTCGCCCGCCGCACGCGCCGTCGCCTCGTCGGCGGCGCCACGCAGGTCGGCGACCGACCGCTCCGACTTGTCGACCGCATCCGAGAAGGCAGACACCATCGGCCCCAGCGCGTCGAGCGCAGCCATCAGGCGCGACACGCGGCGCGACAGAAGCACCGCATACCCCATCACGCCCACAAGCAAAACAAGGATCAGCAGGTTAATCACCGTCGAGATCATTCTTCAATCCTTTACGTCCGTTCAGGTCTTCAGTCACCCGTACCGCCGCCGATCCGTTCTGCCGCTTGCCCATCGCCCCGAGGAACATCGGCTGCCCGGCGCAGAGCATCGTCACGGGCTGATCATCGGACAAGAGAAGGTCGACCGTGTCGCCGACGCGCCAGCCCAGCACATCGGCCATCGGAAAGGCGCGCTCGTGCAACAGCGCGGTCAGCGTCACCGTCGAATCCTCGATCCGGTCCGACAGGTGCCGGCGCCAGGCGTCGTCGCCGCCCAGCCGCTCACCGTAAAACACCTTGGTCAGCAGCGGGCGGATCGGGTCGATCGTGTCGTAGGGGATGACAATGTCGATGCGCCCGCGGCTGCCCTCGAACCCGATGTCGAGGCTGATCAGCACCGCCGGGCTGCCCGGTTGGGCGACCATGGCGAAGGCGGGGTTCGCCTCCATCCGCTCGACCGAGAGCGCGACCTCCGACACCTGCCGGATCCCCTCGGCAAGGTCTTTCAACACCAACTCCGCCAGCCGCTGCCCCATCCGTCGCTCGATCGAGGTAAAACCGCTGCCCGCGGGCCGCGGCGTGACCCGGTCGGCGCGTCCGCCCAGCATCAGTTCCAGCGCAGTGAACAGGAAACCCGCATCCATCGAGATCAGCAGGCTGTCGTCCCATGGCGTGGCGTGACAGACCGCGATCAGCCCGTGCCCGGGAAGCGCCGCCATCGCATCGCGGTATGCAAGATACTGGAACCGTTCCAGTTTCGCTTCTGCCAAGGCCGCCGTCAGCGTCTTCAGAGATCCCGCGAGGGACAGCGCAAGGCGCCCCGCGATGACCTCGAGCATGGGCATCGGCTCATAGTTCAGGGTGGCGCGCCGGATAATCTCCTCTTCCAGCGGCGCCGCCGCAGCGCCCTCCCCGCTCCCCGCCACATGGCTTTCCGTCACCCCGCTCATTGCATCACCAGGTCGGTGATCAGCAGCTCCTTCGGCGCGTCGTTGCCGACCACGGCCCGGGCACGCTTGAGAAGCTCGGCCTTGAGCAGGAACAGCCCATCCGAGCCGCGCAGGTCGGACTCGTGCAGCTGGCGCAGGTACGAGATGAAGGCATCACGCAGGAAGGCCTTGCGCTGGTTCACCGCCATCGCCTCGGGCGCGGTGCCACCATAGACGAGGTCGAAACCGATCTTCAGGATGCGCTGGGTCTGCTGGCCCCGCGCCGTCTCCCCCGCGACGTTCACGACGATGTCGTCGAAAGCCAGCATCAGCGGATCACCCGCCGCGGGTGCCGTGGCCGTGCCATGTTGCGCCGCCGTCTGGGCGCTGGCCACATCCCCCGAAGCGCCCGCGCCGCCGCGCCCCGCGAACCCGAGCCAGCCGCCCAGACCCAGCGCGATCGCGCCGGCGCCGATCGCCGCCAGCATCATGCCGCGCCGGCCGCCAAGCAGCCCGCCCCGCTGCGGCGGCTGGAACTCCTCGTCTGTCGCGGCAAGCGGCATGATAGCCCCGGATCCTTTCTGTTCTTGGACACATCTCGCTGGAATCGCGCCGTAAATCAAGTATAAACTTAATCTTTACTTTCTAAACAAGAATAGATTAGCCTAAATCCATGCAGCCCGCGCCGGTGCCGGGCCCCGACGGAAGCGGCAACGTGAATCAGATCCTCGACAATCTCCGGTCCCTGGGCACACGACGGCTTGCGATGTTGGGCGGCGCGGGCCTCGGCATCGTCGCGGCGCTGGTCTTCGGCCTGTCGCTTCTGACCGCGCCCGATTACACCGTGCTCTATTCCCAGCTCTCGCCCGCCTCGGCGGCCTCGATGGTCGACGCCCTCGACAAGGCGGGGATCGAAAGCAAGGTGAGCACCGACGGCGCCAGCGTTTCCGTGCCGCGCCCCGATGTCGCCCGCGCGCGCATGGCGCTGGCCGAGAAGGGCCTGCCCTCGGACGGCGAACCGGGGTGGGAGCTGTTCGACAATTCCACCGGCCTCGGCATGAATTCCTTCATGCAGCATATCAACCGGCTGCGCGCGATGGAGGGGGAACTGTCGCGCTCCATCCAGACGCTGGATGGCATCCAGAGCGCGCGGGTGCACCTTGTCCTGCCCGAGCGCGAGGCCTTCTCGCGCAGCGCGCCGGACCCGTCGGCCTCGGTTATCGTGCGGGCGGCGGCGAACCACACGGTCAGCCGTCGGCAGGCGCTGGCGATCCGCAACCTGATCGCCACGGCGGTGGCGAACATGTCGCCCGGGCGGGTCACGGTGCTTTCGGCCCGCGGCGACACGATCCTGGCCGAGGACGGCACGGGCGAGGATGGCGTATCGCTCGACGGGTCGAAATCCGCGCTCGAAGACCGGATGGCGCGCAACATCGAACAGATCCTCTCGGCCCGGGTCGGCGCAGGGAATGCGCGGGTGCAGGTCTCCGTCAGCCTCGACCATTCGCGCAACGTGACGGTGAGCCAAAGCTACAACCCCGACCAGCAGGTGGTGCGCTCGACCTCGACCAGCCAGTCGAAGGCGCAGGACAGCAAGGCCGACGGGCAAGTCGGCGTCGGCGCCAACCTGCCCCCCGCCCTGCAGGGCCCGCAGGGGCAGCAACCGGCGAATTCGAACGCCTCGTCGAAGACCAACGAGCAAACCACCTACGAGATCGGCTCGACCCGGTCCCAGACCACGACCGAGGCGGGCGCGATCAAGCGGATCTCGGTCGCGGTGCTGGTGAACGGCATCTACGACGTCGGCAAGGACGGCGCCGTGACCTACAAGGAACGCCCGCCCGAAGAGGTCAAGCGCCTGCAAAGCCTTGTGGAATCGGCGATCGGCTATGACGCCAAGCGGGGCGATACGGTGTCGGTGGATAGTCTGAGGTTCATGGATTACTCGATGGACGTGGGCGAACCCGTGGGCCCCACACTGATGCAGCGGCTGTCGAACAACGCGGTGGCGATCCTGCGCTGGCTGGTGGGGCTGGCGGTGGTGGCGCTGGCGCTGATCTTCGGCGTGCGACCGATGCTGGCGCGGCTGGGCAAGGCCGAGGAGGCCGCGGCCGAGGAGGCGCCCGCCACGCTGGAACCGGGTGCGCCTCCCGCGCAATTGCCGGCTGCTCCGGCCCGGCCCGGCGGCCTGCCCGCCGCGCCCCGGCCCGAGCCCGTGCAACCCTCGGCGACGGTGGCTGCGGCCCGCACCCGGCCCGCGCCCGCACCGCCCGCACTGGATGCCTACGACCCCGAGGAAGACGAGTTCATGGGCGCCCTGACGATCCACGGCGGCAAGCTCAAGCGCCGCGTCGACGCGATCCGCCGCTTCGTCGACGACGACCCGAACGAGGCGATGAAGATCCTGCGCAGCTGGCTGGCAGAGGAGGCTCCGGCGAAATGACATCCGTGTTCCACCGCGATTTCGACGCCGAGATCGAGGCCGAGGCGCGCGAGGCCGCCCGCGTCCGCGCCGCGATCTACACCCCCGAAGATCTGTCGGCCGCCGCCGAGGCCGCGGCGAAGCTGGCGCATGAACGGGGGCTGGAGACCGGGCGCGCCGAAGGCGAGGCCGCCGCCATGGCCCGGATCGAGGCGCGGCGGGCCGACGCCTACGAGGCCCTCGCTCCCCGGATCGACCGGCTCCTGGCCGAGCGCCTGACCCACCGCGCCGCGCTCGAGGCGCAGCTGGTGGATTTCGTGCTCTCGGTCGCCGAGAAGGTGCTGCCTGATTTCGTCGCCCGCCGCTCGGCCGAGGCCGCGGCGGACGAGGTGCGCCGGCTGATGAAGCTCACGCTGGGCAGCCCGCGCCTGCGCGTCCGCCTTGCGCCCACGACCCGCGACCTGATGGAACCGGAGCTGAAGGCGATGACCGCCGAACGGCTGGGCACCCAGCAGGTCGAGGTGGTCGCCGACGCCTCGCTCGCCCCCGGTGCGGCGCATGTCGCCTGGGACGACGGCTATGCCGAATACAGCTATGCCGATGTCTGCGACGCGATCCTCGCCGCGCTGAAGCAGGCGACCGCCGACGCGACCGCCCCCGCAACGCCCGAACCCACCGACGCGTCGACCAGGAGGACAAGGTGATGTCCGACACCCCCGAGACAGCCCAGCAGACCGAAGCCGCAGCCCCGCTCGAGGTGCCGGCCGCCCCCCAACCCGGCACAGTGGCTGGAACAGTGGCCGACACTGTTCCCGGCACGGTGATCGAGTCGATGGTCGGCGCGCAGGCGGCCGAGGACGGCGGGCACAACATCAATGCCATGCTGAACGTGGGGCTGAATGTCCAGATCGTGCTGGGCCATGCCCGGATGCCGATCTCGCAGCTCCTGTCCTTGTCGCGCGGCTCGGTGATCGAGCTCGACAAGAAGATCGGCCAGCCAGTGGACGTGATGATCAACGACCGTCTCGTCGCGCGTGGCGATCTGGTGAAGGTGGGCGAGAACCGGATCGGCGTGACCCTGACCGAGATCGTCAAGGATTACGTCTCGAACCGCGCCGGCTGACATGCGCCCCGCCCGCCCCCTTCTTCTGCTTTCCCTTGCCCTGCCGCTTTCGCTGGCGGCCGGGGCCGCATGGGCACAGGCCGCGGCGGCGGGCCCGGACGGGAGTTTCGCCGCCGGCGCCGGGCAGCTTCTGAACGGGCTGTCGCAATCGCTGGGGGGCACGCAGGCGGACCCGGCCTCCACCGCCTCGCTTTCGGGGCGGATCCTTCAGCTCGTCGCGCTGATGACGGTGCTTTCCATCGCGCCGGGTCTTTTGGTCGTGATGACCTCCTTCACCCGCTTCGTCATCGTGTTTTCCATGCTGCGCTCGGCCCTCGGGCTGAACCAGACGCCACCGAACATGGTGCTGTCGGCGATGGCCCTCTTCATGACCTTCTTCGTCATGCAGCCGGTGTTCAACGATTCCTGGACGAGGGGCGTCCAGCCCCTGATGCAGAACCGGATCACCGAGGAACAGGCATTTCCCCTGATCGGCGCGCCGTTCAAGGCCTTCATGTTCGTCAACACCCGGCCCAAGGACATCGCGCTGTTCGAGGACCTGACCCGTCCGCAGCCCGCCGGCAGCGCAGAGGCCCAGCCCGCCCCGCCTCCACCCGCGACGCCGGATCAGGCCAGCTGGCGTGTCCTCGTGCCCGCCTTCATGATCTCGGAATTGCGCCGCGCCTTCACCATCGGCTTCCTGATCTATCTGCCCTTCATCGCGATCGACCTGATCGTCGCCTCGGTGCTGATGAGCGCGGGCATGATGATGCTGCCGCCGGTCATGATTTCGCTACCCTTCAAGGTGATCTTCTTCGTGCTGATCGACGGCTGGTACATGCTGGCGGGCAGCCTGATGCATTCCTACCTCGCCTATTCCGGCGGGGGCTGACAGACCCCGAAAAGAGACCGGTGAACGAGATGAAGATGAACGCCGTCGCCACGCTGAACCGCGCCGACACCGGCCGCCCGCGCAAGCTTTCGGGCGCCGAGAAGGCCGCGATCCTGTTCCTCTGCCTCGGGGAGGAGCACGGCTCGGAACTGATGAAGCGGCTTGACGAGTTCGACATCCACGCGATCACCCGCGCCATTTCCGGCCTTGGCACCATCCCGCAGGGCCAGGTCGAGGAGGTGATCAACGAATTCCTCTCCTCGGCCTCCTCCGGCTCCACCGTGGTCGGCTCCATGGACATGGCCGAACAGATGCTGCGGTCGTTCCTGCCCGAGGGCCGGGTGGGCGAGATCATGGGGGAAATCCAGGGCCCGCTCATGGGCCGCTCGATCTGGGAGCATTTCTCGGCGCTCGATCCGCAGGTGATCGCGGGCTACATCAAGGGCGAACATGACCAGACCGTCGCCGCGATCCTGACCAAGGTGAAACCCGACACCGCCGCCAAGGTGCTGCCGCTGCTGGGCCAGGACCGGATGGTCGAGGTGACGGAGCGGATGATCGCGATCGACCAGGTGCCGCGCCACGCGATGGCCCAGATCGAGGAGACGCTGAGCCAAGAATTCCTCGTCTCCGCCACCCGCAGCACCGTGACCTCCAGCCAACAGCGCATGGCGGACCTGTTCAACAAGCTCGACGCCACCCTGTTCGAGGAGCTGAGCCACGAGCTCGACCGTCGCCAGCCCGAGGCGTTCGGCGCGATCAAGGCAAAGATGTTCACCTTCGAGGATCTCATGCGGCTCGACCCCGGCAGTCTGGCGAAAGTGATGCGCACGGTCGATGGCCAGACCCTGCCGCTGGCGCTGCGCGGCGCCAAGAAGGAGGTGCGCGACTACTTCCTTGCCGCCCTGCCGCAACGCTCTCGCGACATGCTGATCGAGGAGATGAATGCCATGGGCCCGGTGCGTGCGCGCGACGTTCAGGCGGCTCAGGCCCAGCTCATCGACGGCGCGCTTGGGCTGGCCTCGGAAGAGGCGATCCGCCTGCCGGTGGACGACGAGGAGGATCAGCTGATCGAATGACGGGCGGCGCGACATGAGCCTGGGCGGACCCACGGGCACCGGCGGCGGCGGCGCCCTGCCGCCATTGCCCGGGGCGGGCGCGGCGGCGCTCCGGCAACTGGCGCAGGCGGGCTGGGTCGAGGGGCGGATCTCGCAGCTTCTCCCGGGCGGCGGGGCGCGGATCGCCACCGTGCTGGGCCTGATCGTGGCGCCCGAAGCCGGCGCCGGGCTGATGCCGGGCGACCGGGTGCGCCTGCGGATGAACCCCCAGACCGGGCAGGTCGAGGCCGAAGCACTGCGCCCCGGCACCGCGGCGCCCGCGGGCGGATCCGGTTTCGGCCAGCCCGGCACCGCCGCTCCGGCCCCGATTGCGGGGGCTCAAACTGCAGGAGCTCAAAGCGCTGGGAGCCCGAGTGCGGCAAGCTCGACTCCATTGCCCCCGACACCGATGGCCGCCCTGCTGCTCGCCGCCAGCGAGGAGGCACAGGGCCCACATCTGAATTCCGTGGCCTTCGCCGGCCTCGCGCCGGTTCCGGGCGGTGCGGCAGGGGCCCTCGGGGCGGCGCTGCCTCCGCCCGGCTCACCTCTCTACGGGCTCATTGCCGCGCTCTTTCCACCCGACCAGCGCGCGCGCCGGGAGACCGGGCGGACACGACGCGACGCCGCCCCGGCCTGGTGGGAGGCATTCGCGGAGGATGCCGAGGCCGCGCCCCCTCCCGCCGCACCCGATCCTCCGGAGCCGGCCCGCCGCGACCCGCTCGACGTGGTCGAATGGGCGCCGGTCGAGACGTCTGAAGAGAGCGATTCTTCAGCCGCCGGTCAGGCCGCCGATACCGCACCCGGCACCACGGAAGATGTGCCATCGGCGCTGCCCGCCGTGACCGAAGACTGCCCGCCGAAGGAAGGCGGCGCCGATCAGGTCGCCCGGCTGAGCGGGCGGTTGCCGGATGGGGGAAAGCTGCGGCTGGATGCGCGGCGCGCGCATGGGGTGATCACCTTGCTGGTCACCTCCGACGCCCCGCTCTCCCCCGGGATCGCCCGGCTGATCCGGGCCCAGGCGGAGGCGCTGGCAAGGACCTGGGGCGCGCGCCTTGCCTGCAGCTTCCGCACGGTGAGCCCCGGGAGCGCCGACGCCTGACGGCACCCCGAAAAAGACCGCGCCCGCCCCCGAGGGGAGGACGGGCGCGAACCGGGCCACTGGCAGATGGCCACGGGACGGGCGGGGCAGAGGGCCCTACCCGTATATCCTGCTCGCTGAAAATGCGCTCATGTCGATCGACGTGATGTCGAGTGTCGCAGGGACGTAGCTGCCCGACGAGCCGTTCACAACCCCCGTCATGAGGGTCACCGCCGCATTGTTGGCCAGCGTGGTCGAACTGTCCTGTGCATCGGAAATGATGACGTATTTCTGCACCAGTTTCTCGACTTCGGCAGGGTCTTGCAGCTTCGTGATATCGTACTTCTTCTCGAACAGCGCGACCTGGCTGTCGAGGTCCTGGTTCACCACGCCGTCGGGGATGTTCAGCACGGTACGCATGAACTTTCCCATGTCCGCATCCTTCAGGATGTCGTACCACGACGAGACTTCCGGCGCCTTCTGGCGGAATTCCAGCGCCGCGCCGACGGTGGCATTCTGGTCCGCCTCGTCGTTGATGTAGCTCTGATCGACGAATCGCTGGACGATCTGGTCCTGCCAGTCGCTGTTTGAGAAGGTGGTGTTCGCCGTGCCGCCATCGGTAAAGCCCAGCGACTTGTAGAGCTCGGTGAAGCGCGGGTCGGTCATCTGGTTCACCAGCGCGCCGGATTGCGAGCTGTCGCTTTCAAGGATCTTCTGCACCATCGCCTTGCCGAACATCTGATCCTTCAGGTCGAAGGCCTGCATGACGAAGCTGTAGACATCGTAGTTCGAGACGAAATCCTTGGCCGAGGTGATCGACGAGGCCGCGTCCTTGAACTTCTCGATCGCCTTGGCGGTCGAGGGCGTGCTCCGGATCAGCGTCTTTTCGGTGCTTTCGGTGGAATCGAGCAACTTGAGCGCAAGCAGGCTGCTCATCCCCGTAATCGAGAGGGTCATGGCGCGCGCCCCTCCTCGCGGCCTATTCCGCCGCGCGCGGCGCGGGGGTGAAGGCGGAGGTGAAGGCGGGGGCGTCGGTGGGGGAATCGCCCTCCGCAACAGCGGGGACGGAAGCCGCGGCCTCGATCGCCGCGGCCGCGTCTTCGGCGGCAACGCGCGCGCCCAGCCTCTGCTGATCGGCCATGTAGTCAAGCACCTCGCGCTCGTGCTTGAGCAGCGGGCGCAGCGCGGCCATCGCCTTGTAGAAATCGCGCACCGCGACATGGTTGGCGGCCTCGAACACGCCATCGGCCAGCCGGACGGTGTAGATCATCGCGATATCCACCAGCTTTTCCTGGATCGCCGGGATCAGGCGGTCGCGCAGGTCAGGCTGGATCAGCGCGGTCTGGATCAGGAAATAGGCCTGCCTGACCGGCGTCGCCTCGGTCGTCTCCTCCAGCAGGTCCTCGCCGCGCACGACATCGGCGCGGTTCTCGATGATCAGCACGTGGCGGCGGTCGGTGTTGCGGATGACGCAACCGTTGACCACCATCCTCTCGTTCGCCTTGAGCGTGATCTTCAGCGCCATCGTCAGACCCCCTCGGCCAGACGCGGTGCGGCGGCCGCGGCAGTGGGCGCGGGCTGCGCCCCCTGCCCCGAGAGCCCGCGGATGATGTTGTTGTTGACCTCGACAAGGGCCGCGACCCCCGCCTTGCCGCGCAGCACCTGCTGCGAGTGCCGCTCGACCCACAGCCCGATCGAGATCAGCCCCGCGCGCAGCGGAGCGGGCAGCGCGTTCGCGGGATCGGACAGGTCGGCCAGGAAATTCTGCCAAAGCCGCTGGTTCTCCCACACGGCATCACCCAGCCCGTCGGCCAGCACGGCAAGGCGGAGGTTGGCATCGCCGGTGGCGTCAAAGCGCGGCTGGAAATGTTCGAGGGCGCCGGTGACCCGCGACATCAGGCGGCGTTCGATCTGGCGCGGGGTTTCGGTATCGGCGACGGTACGCTGGTAGGCGGCGGCGTAGCTCATTCAGGATGCTCCGGGATCTGCGACGGGATACGTGGACTTCTGTCGGCACGATCCGGGCGGGGGGCCGGCCGGGTCCGTTCTGGGCCCGGTGGGACGGGGCCCGAAGGCCCCGCCCCGTCCGTTTCCCGTCCGGGTCGCGTCAGCGGAACAGCGACAGGATGTTCTGCGGCTGCTGGTTGGCAATCGACAGCGATTGCGTCGCCAGCTGCTGCTGCACCTGGTAGGATTGCAGCTTGGCCGCTTCCTCTTCCATGTTGGCGTCGACCATGTCGCCCACGCCGGTGTCGAGCTTGTCCGTGAGGTTCGACAGGAAGTCCTGCTGCGTCGACAGCGACGTTTCCGCAACGCCCATCGTGGTCGCCGCGTTGATCGCAGCCGTCAGCTGGCTCTGCGCCGTCGCAAGGCCGGCCGCCAGCACCGAAGAGGTGGCGGTCGACGTCGCGATGTTGATCTGGCCCAGCGCCGAGGCAATGGCCGACAGGTCGACCTTGTTGAAGGACATGGTCGTGGTCGAGAACGTGCCGCTCGACCGCGAGATCCCCGTCACGACGGTCACCGCCGAGGTCCCGTTCACCAGGTTGTTGCCGTTGAACGTCGCCTGGCTGATGGTGGTCTTCATCTGCGAGACGAGGCTGTCGAGCGTGTCCTGGATCTTGGATTTGTCCACCGCGGTACCTTGCGCAAACGACATCTGCTCAACGAATTGCTGGGCAAGATCGTTAACGGTCGACGCTCCGAGCGACGCCGTCGAGACCGAGTTGGCGGTCATCGTCAGCGACTCGTTGATCGACTTGTACATCCCGCTGTCGCCCTTCATCTGCTGCGAGATGGAGAAGTACGAGGCGTTGTCCTTGGCCGACTGGATCTTGAGACCGGTCGAGATGCGATCCTGGGTCTGGTTCAGGCCCTGGTTGACCTGCTTCAGGGTCTGAAGCGCGGTCATCGCGGAAGTGTTGGTCAGAATCGAAGACATCTTCTGCTCTCCGTTTGATTTCTTGAACGCATACTCCCGCCTTCTGTCGGGAACCGGCTTTTGCCATGCAGAACAACGTTGCTCCGATGATTAAGCCGGGATTAACGTTCGCGTGTCGAACGGGTCACAGTTCCCTCGGCAAGCCCCCGGGAACGTGTCGAGACAGGGGCCTTGGCTCCGCGCACGGGCCTGATCACGGCGTGTTGGCGGTCACAGAATCTTGCCGATTACTGCGTCTTGTCGATTACAGCGTCTTGTCGATGCCGGCGGCCGGGCGCGCCGGATCGCCGCGGCGTTCCCCGCGCTTGCCGTAAAGGCCGTTGAGACTGTGGCGATCGCGGATCTTGTCGATCTCGCGCACGATCTGGCTGGTCGCCTCGGACATCCGTGCAAGCAGCGCGCCGTCCTGCCCCACCGCCTGCTTGAGCGCGACAAGCCGCGCGCGCAGCCCCGGGTCGGTCTCGATCCGGGCGCGCAGGAAGGGCTCTACCACCGGCATCAGCACCTCGATCCGCTTCAGAAGCGCGGCCTTCTCGGGATAGAGCGCCGTCACCTCCTCGATCCGTCCGGCCTCGATCGCCGCGATCTCGGTGGAAAGGACGGCGGTCACCGCCTCCATGTCCTCCTCGAACCGGGCGAGGTTCGCCGCATCCTCATCGGTCATCAGCGCGTCGGGGCCGGCCTCCCCGCCCCCCGCGCGGCGGGCGGCGATGCGGCGCGACAGGCGCCCCGGTACGGGCGTCATGCCCCACCCTCCGCCGTCGCGCCCTTCCGGGCCGCGTCATAGGCCTGCATCGCGCCGTTCACGCTTTGCGCGATGCCGGTGGTGCCCGTGTCGGCAATCTGGTCAGCGATCGCCTTCGACAGGAAGGAGCGCCAGATCTCCTGCGCATGCCCGCCGTCCATGTTGCCAAGCTTCACCGTCTTCATCATCTGCTCCACCATCTGGGTCAGGAACACGCTTTCGAAATCCCGCGCCGCCGAAACCGCCTTCGCATCAGCTTTGGCATCGGCCGCCCCGCCCACCTGAGCGGCGGCAGCCCGGGGGCCCACCGGGCCCGGTGACATCCCCGCCATCAGATCACCTCCAGCTCCGCATGCAGCGCCCCGGCCGCCTTGATCGCCTGCAAAATGGAAATCGTCTGCCGCGCCGTCACCCCGATGGCGTTGAGCCCGTCGACAAGGTCCTGAAGGCTGACATCGCCGTCCAGCACGGTGAACTTGGTGTCCTTCTCCTCGACCTTCAGGCTGGTCTCGGGCACCACCACGGTGTTGCCGATCGACAGCGGTTCCGGCTGGCTGACCTTGTAATGTTCCTTCACCTTCACGGTGAGCCCCCCTTCCGAGATCGCCACCCGGTCGATCCTGACATTCTCGCCGATGACGATGGTTCCGGTCTTCTCGTCGATCACCACCTTGGCGGGACTGTCCGACTTGACCTTGAGGTTCTCGATCGCGGCAAGCATGCCGGGCACGTCCTCCTTGCCGCGACGCAGGACCTCGACCGTGCCGCTGTCCAGAACCCGCGCCGTGCCGCCGCCCAACTTGTCGTCGATCACGTCGCGCACCCGCTCGGCTGTGGTGAAATCGGGCGTGCGCAGCGCAAGCCGCACCGAATTCAGCGACGAGAGCGCGAATTTCACCTCGCGCTCCACGATCGCCCCGTTCGGCACGCGCGCGACGGTGGGCACCCCCTCGGTCACGCTGGCCGCATTGCCCTGCGCCTTGTAGCCCGCAACCGCGACAGGCCCCTGCCCGACCGCATAGATCTCGCCGTCCGCACCGGTCAGCGGCGTCACGATCAGCGTGCCCCCGCGCAGGCTGGTGGCATCGCCCAGCGACGACACGGTGACGTCGATGGTCGACCCCCGGCGCGAGAACGCCGGCAGCTTGGCCGTCACCATCACCGCCGCGGTGTTGCGCGTCTTCAGATCGTCCTGGCTGAGGTTGCCGACGCCTAGCCGCTCCAGCATCCCCTCGATCGACTTGCGGGTGAAGGGAGAGTTGCGCAGCGTGTCACCGGTCCCGTCGAGGCCGACCACGAGGCCATAGCCCACCAGCTGGTTCTCCCGCACCCCCTCGAACTGCGCGATATCCTTGATCCGCACATCGGCCCCCGCCGTTCCCGGGACCATGAGCGCAAGGCCCAGCGTAAGCGCCACCAGGGCACGACGCGGCAGGGCGGCGGAACTGGGCGCCATGGCAAGCCTCCGGCATGGGGGCCGTCCGCAAGAAACGGACAGCGGTTCAAGCAAGTATTACTAATATCTATTCTTTGTGTCCATCATGTATTGGCGTTTTATCATTGACCACTGTTCTTGCCTTTCATAAGGTCTCTCTCAACCGTTGCAGGCAGCAGGGAGGCCCGCGAGACATGTATGTCTATGTCTACGAGGCCCGCGAGGGCCGCCGCGGCGCGCTCATGGAAGAGCTTCGCGCCGCCCGGCTTCAGCCGATCCCGGTGGAGGAACGATTCTTCACCTCGGACCTGACCCAGCTCAACCGCAAGGGCGCCGACACCCGGGCGATCCTGATCGGCTCCGAAGGGCGCGGCATCGACTTCCTGCGCGCGATCCGGGCCCAGGGCTGCCGCAACCCGGTGATCCTCCTGCGCGATTTCAAGAACGCGCGCGACGCGGCGCAGGTGCTCGATGCAGGCGCGGACGACGTGATGATCGCGCCGATCAAGGGGGTCGAGGTGGTCAGCCGGATCAATGCCATCAACCGCCGCGCCCATGGCCACAGCGCCGAGAGCGTGACCGTGGGCGAGGTGCGCGCCTTCTTCGACGGCCGCGACCCCGAGGTCTCGGGCGAACGGGTGAAACTCTCGCGGCGCGAGCACGCCATCTTCCAGCACCTCGTGCTCAGCGCGAACCGCGTGGTCAGCCGCGCGGCGATCTACGACGCGGTCTACGGCATGGACGACGACCAGCCCTTCGACAAGGTGATCGACGTCTACATCTGCAAACTGCGCAAGAAGATCTCGACCGCCGCTGCAAGCGGCCACCAGTATATCGAGACGGTCTATGGCCGCGGCTACAAGTTCAGCGCCGCCGAGGTGAAGGCGCCCGAACCCATCGCGGCGGAATAAGCCCGGCCGGTCGCAGGCGGGGGGCCTTCTGCCCCCCTGCCCCCCCGAGGATATTTTCGCTCAGAAGAAGAGCGCGCGCCCTCGTTTCTTCTGAGGTGAAATATCCCCGCCGGAGGCTCCGGCGCAGCCGGACACCTGCGCGTCAGAGGTAGTCGAGGATCGAGAGCTTGCCGATCGTGGCGGTGGCGGCATAGGTCGCCTGCAGCTGGGTCTGGAGCGCGGTCAGGCGGCTTGCGGCCTCGTAGGGATCGACCGCTTCGAAGCTGGCGATGCGGCTGGTGTAGACGGTCTTGAGATCGCCCTGCCGGGTCGCCGTGTCGGACACCAGCGCCTGCTGGCTGCCCAGTGTCGCCTGAGCCGAGGTGACGCCGTCGACACCGTCGGAAAGCGCCGAGACCGCGGATTGCATCCAGCTCTGGTAGGCGCCGGTGTCGGTGATCTTTGACGGATCGGTCGCGGCGAGCATGGTCAGCCCCTTGAACAGGCTGCGGATCGCCGGGTCGTTTGCCTGCACCCCGTAGCTGATGGTCTTGGTCTCGGAGATCTGGCCGGTGACGCGGGCGCCGGGGGTGCCGCTCGCGTCCGTGGCGGGGGTGCCATTGTAGAACGTGGCCTCGAAATCCTGCCCGGTTCCGGTGGCGGAGCCGAAGATGGCGTCGAGCTGTTGCGCCATCACCGCGGCCGAGGCCGCGTCGGTCGGGCCCGCCCCCACGATGCCTGTGACCACGTCGTCGGGCGAGAACCCGGTTGCGGGGTTCGCCGTCTCCTGCGCCTGCAGCGGGGCCTGATCGCTGGCGGTCCCCGAGAACAGGTAGCTGCCGGCGTAGGTCGCGTTCAGGGCGGTGGTGACCTGGTCGAGCGCCGCCTGCGCCGCCTGTTGCAGCGTCGCCGAGTCGGCGCCCGGCTGGGTGAGGTTCGCCACCGCCTGGGCAAGCACCGATTGCGCGCTGTCGTGCACCGTGGTCAGCGATGTCGCCATCACGTCCATCCTGTTGCCCAGAAGCGCGTTCGAGGTGACGAAGCCTTCGGTCCGCGCCATCTGCGCCCGAAGCGCCAGCGGGATCGCCGCGGTCTGGCCGAGGTCGGCGTAGACATCGGCCTTGAGGCCGGTCGAGACCTCCTCTTGCGCCTGTTGCAGGGCGGCCGAGGTGCGGGCCACGTTGGCGCGGCCCAGGAGGCTGGCCGACAGCGTCGAGAGGGGCGCGAGGATGCTGGTCATCTGTCTCTCCTCAGACCGCCTGGATGAGGTCGTCCATCATCTGGGCGATCGCGCTCATCATCTTGGAATTGGCGGCGTAGCTGTGCTGGATCACGATCAGCTTCTGCATCTCATCGTCGATGTTCACGCCCTGGATGCTCTGGCGCGAGGCGTCGATGGTCTGGGCCGAGGTGGCGAGCGCGGTATAGGTCGCCTGCGCCTGCGTGCCCTGGGCCTGCTGGTAGCTGACCATGTTCGCGGCGTAATCCCCAAGCGTCATCCCGGCGGCTAGGGCGGTGGCCGGAGTCACCGCGACGGATTGCGAGAACACGCCCTGGAACGCCTGTACCTGCGTCGCGTCCGAGGCGGCGCCGGCACTCGTGGCCCCCACCCCGTCGCGGATCCGGCTGAGCGTGCCGCCCTGCGACGGATCGACCGCCGCGTTGACCGAGATCCGCCCCGCCAGCCCCGGAAGACTGGCCGGGTCGTAGGCCGCGCCCGCATCGGTGAAAAGCCCTGCCTGCCCTGACGAAAGCGAGGTATCCGCGCCCTGGAACCCGTTCACCAGCGCGGCCGCCATGGTGTCGAGCTGGCTTTGGAAGGTCGGGAAAGTGTCGTCCTTGAGCGTGAAGAGCCCGGCCAGGCTGCCCGCGTCGAAGCCGCGCACGCCGCTGGCGCCCGGGGTGATCTCGGCCGTACCGGCATAAAGCTTTCCGCCGGACTGGTCGTAGCGCAGGTCATTCACGCTCGACCCGTCGACGAGCTGGGTACCGCCCGCGGTGTAAAGGCTGACCCGGCCCGAGGAATCGGTGCGCACCTGCACGTTCATGATGGCCGAGATCGCCTCGACCTGCCGGCCCATCGCATCCTGCATCTCGGCGCTGTCCATGCTGCCCGAGGTCGTCGCCGTGAGCTGCTTGTTCAAGTCGGCGATCTTCAGAAGCGCGGTGTTCAGGTCCGAGACGTTGTACTTGATCTCGGTCTCGACCTCGCCCTTCACCTGCGCCAGCGCGTCCGAGGTGTCGTTCAGCGATTGCGCCATGGCACTGGCCGCATCCAGCACGCCCTGCTGCGCCGATGCGTCGCCCGGGTCGTTCACCAGCATGTCGAAGCTGGTCTGAAGCGCCGTCAGCTTCGCCACCGGCGAGGCGTCGTCGTCCGGCTGGCCGAGGATCGCGGTATAGGCCTGCACCCCCTCGTAGATCTGCTGCTGGGTCGACATCTTGGCCGTCTCGGTCCGGTAGATCCGGTCGAGAGAGCTGTCGACCTCGCGCTGGATCTCGGTCGTCACCGCGCCGCCCGAGGAGGGCGACAGCGAGGTGAAGGAGACGTCCTTGCGTACATAGCCCGCGGTATTCGCGTTGGCGATGTTGCGCGAGGTGGCGTCGGACCAGACCGATGTCGCGTCGAGGCCGCTGCGGCTGACCAGAAGGGCGGAGTTCAGGCTGCTCATTCAGGCTCTCGGTTCCGGAGGCGCGGGAAGGGCGCGGGGGAAATCAGCGCTTCAGCTGCGTGGTTTCCTGCAACATGTCGTCCATCGTGGTGATGATCTTGGCGTTGGTCGAATAGGCGCGCTGGATGCGGATCAGGTCGCTCAGCTCCTCGGCGATATCGACGTTCGAGGATTCCAGCGTGTTGCCGCTGATCGTGCCGGTCCCGCCAGACCCCATGGGCGAATTGGAATAGGTCCCCGCCGAGGTCGAAAGCCTGTAGGCGTTGCCGTCGACGGCGGTCAGGCCGTTGGGGTTCGTCACCTGCCCCAGCGGGATCTGGTAGAGCGACTTGCGCGTGCCGTTGTCGAAGACACCGACGAGGTTGCCGCTGCTGTCGATCTCCACGCTCGACAGCTTGCCGGCGGCCGAGCCGTCCTTGCCGAAGGTCTGCGGGGTGAAATCGCCCGAGAACTGGGTCATCCCGTCCGACTGCCCGGGCGTGCCGAGGGCGACCTGGATGGTCTGCGGCGTGGCGCCGTTGGCAATGGTCAGCGTGGCCGTGCCGGTTGCCGTATCGAACGCGAACCCCGAGGGCGAGGCCGCGGTCGAGGTGGCGTTGGAATAGGCCGAGGGCAGGCCCGCCGTGCTGCCGCTGTCCGAGAAGTCCATGGTGACGGAGCCGTAATCCGCGCCCGTGTCGTCCGACATGGACACCGTCCATTCGTTCGGCGTCGACGTAGGCTGCCACGACAGCAGGATCCGCCCGGTGTTGCCCAGCGCGTCGTAATATTCGGTCGACGAGGTGAAGGGCGACCCCGGCGTCGCCACCCCGCTCTCCTGCGACGGAAGGTTGCCCTGGATCCCGATCGCGGTGGTGGCCGAGGGCGCGATCGTGGCGCTGGTGACGTTCACCGTCTGCATGCCGGAAAAGGAATTGCGGTCGACCTGGGTCAGCGACCCGCTGTCGCCATAGGCATAGCCCGCAAGGTAGTAGCCAGCCGCGTTCACCAGGTTGCCATCGGCATCCGGGGTGAAGCTGCCCGCCCGGGTCAGCAGGTAATGCGATTGCACCGGATCGTTGGGCGAAGTCGAGACGACGAAGAAGCCGTTGCCGGTGATCGCGAGGTCGGTCGCCGAGCTGGTCGATGTCAGCGCACCGCCGACGGCCACCGTGCTGTCCTCGACCGCCGCGACGCCCGAGGGGGCGGTCGCGCTCGACGTGGTGGTGACCATCTGGTCGAACCGCCGCTTGTAGCCCGTGGTGTTGGCATTGGCGATGTTCTCTGAGATCCGCCCGATCGCCGTGGAGTTCGCCAAGAGGCCGCTGACCCCGGTGTCCATCGCGCTCGAGATGCTCATCAAAGAACTCCTTTCCCACCGGGCAGGATCGCCCGTGGACAGCACATGTGTCGCGGATGTTTAGACAGGGTTAAAGAATCCGGCCAATCCTTGTCGGGCGACGTTTTTCCCGGGCTTTCGCCCCAATCCCAAGGACGCGGGTGGCGAAAAGGCCGATTTATCCGGTCAGCCGCCGGTTTTGTTCTTGCCCGCCGGCGGTGAAGATGCGGTGGCGGACTCGTCCGGCCCGTCGCCGGCGCGCATCAGGCGGTCTATCATCTTCTGCGCGCCGTCAAGCTGTGCCCGCGCCCGCGCGCGCCGCAGCGGCGCGGGTCCCTCCGGCTCGGCCAGCAGGGTCGCGGCGATCTGGCCCCAATGCGCCGATCCGCCGAGATCGGGATAGGCCCGCGCCAGGTCGCGCGCCGTAGCGCGGTCGCCGTCGCGCCAGGAGGCGAGCAGAAGGTTGATCGCGTCGGCCTCGGTGAAATCCTTGGGATGGTCCCGGCGCAGGGCGCCGAAGCGGCGGGCCGCGCCGGACCAGTCGCCCGCGTCGATCGCCGCCCGGCCCAGCATCCGCAGGTCGTCAGGCGTGGAGACCTCTACCCCGACGTGCGCCGCCGCGCCCGGCTGCCCAAGTGCCGTCTGGATGCGCGCACCGAGCAGTGCCGCGCGCCCGGCCAGCGGCGCCGGCATCCGCCCCGCCGCCGCAAGCGTCGCCGACGCCGCATCCCAGCGCCCGCCCGCCGCCTGCGCCTCGGCCTCGCCCAGCTTCAGACCTGCCAGCCGCGCCGGATCCTGCGGCCAGCGCCCTCCCTCGGCGCCCAGCCGCAGCGTGTCATAGATCCGCCCGTATTCATCCGCGGCCATCGCCGTCGCCCCAAGGCGCAGCAGGTGATCGGCCAGCGTCTCGGACGCCGTCTCGAAGGCCGGATCGAAACGGTAGAGCGGGATCAGCCTGCGGTGCAGCGACAACAGCGTCTCCAGCGGCACCTTTCCCTGCAAGGCAAACTTGTAATAAGCGCCGATCAGCCCCTCCGCCTGCTTGCCCGCCAAGGCCGCATCCTCGGACTGCGGGTGGTCGCGCAATAGCCTGCCCAGCGTCAGCAGCATGTCGGGCCAGTCGCCCAGCCTGCGGTCGACCGCCACCAGCCGACGGAGGGTGCCGAGGCCGATCTCTCCCCCCTGCCACCGCGCCAGGGTGTCGTGCAGCAGCGCCTGCGCGGCGCGGGGCTTCAAGCTCTTGTCCGCAAGCCCGAGGTCCACCGCCGCCAGCACCGCGCGCCGCGCATAGGGACCCCGGCCCGCCGCCGCCCGGGCGAAGGCTTCGGCGGCACGGTCGGGGCGATTCACCCCCAGCGCGGCCCGGCCCAGCAGGTAGGAATAGGCCGGGTCTTCCTTCAGCCCGGGGTGGGCGTCGAAGGCCTCGGCAACGCGCTGCGCAAGCGCCCAGTCGCCAAGATCCAGCGCCGCCGAAAAGAAGAGCGGCAGGCACGCGCGGGCATAGACCGGCGGGTAGGCCGGCAGCCGCGCCAGCGCCTGTGCCAGGTCGTTGCGGCTGGTGACGGCATCCTTCGCGCGGATCGCGTTCAGCGCGGCCCAGAACGGGTAATCCGGCCAGCCAAGGTTGCCCGGCGCCAGCGGGCTCTGGTCGAACGCCGCAGGAAGCGGCTGCCCCGCCATGATCGTGACCCCGGCCTTCAGCGCCCCAAGCCGCGCCCGCCCCGCGGCATCCAGCGCCCCCGCGTCGACAGCATCCAGCAGCCCGCGCGCCTCGGGCAGCATCAGGTGGGCAAGGTAGAGCGCCCCCAGCTGCATCCGCGCCTCCTGCAACCCCTCGGGGGTATGGGCGGCGATCAACGCCTCCTGCCCCGCCCGCCGCTCATCCAGAAAGCGCGCATCGGTGTGGCGGGCGAAGGCAAAGGGGGCAAGCCTGGCACCTGAGGCCGGGGCAGTCACCTCCGCACGGATCGTGGAAGTGGTCGGGGCGGGAGCGGCACCGGGCGGCGCCGCCGGGGCCGGAAAAGACGCCAGAACGGCGACGAGCGCAGGGGCAGCCCCCCCGCTCATTGCCCCAGCTATCCTTGAACCCCGCCACAAGATCCGCATGAATTCTCTTGCCAAATCATGAATAACAAGAATAATAAGGATAGATGCAAATAAAGCAAGTCCATCCGTGAGCGGAACGGGCGGGCAGGCAGGCGAAACCGGACGAGGGACGCGAGGCGCCAGATGGACAATTCGATCTATGTCTCCCTCTCGCTGGCGCTCTCGCTCGAGCGGTCGATGGACGTGACGGCCAACAACATCGCCAACGCCAACACCGCGGGCTTCAAGGCCGGGCGGGCCGATTTCGCCTCACTCGTGCAGAAGACGGGCGGCGGCACCGATGGGCAGACAGGCGGCGACATCTCCTTCGTGAACCAATCCTCGGCGCATCTCGACCCGACGCCCGGGCCCTTGCAAAAGACCGGAAACCCGCTGGACCTGGCGCTTTCGGGCGACGGGTGGTTTTCCTACCGCACCGCGGCGGGCGCCACGGCCTATGGCCGCGACGGGCGGCTGTCGGTCGATGCGCAGGGCAACCTGGTGACCGTGACCGGCGCGCAGATCCTCGACCAGAGCGGCAACGCCATCGCGGTTCCGCAGGGCTCGGCCGGCACGCTTCAGGTCGGCGCGGACGGCACGATCACCGACCGCACCGGCGCCACGCTGGGCCGGATCGGCGTCTTCACGGTGCCTGACATCGCGGGCTTCCAGCGCGCGGACGGCGGCATGCTGATCCCGCCCGAGGGCGCGGCCGCCGGCGCAACCCCCGCCACGCCCGAGGACGACGGGGTGAAGGTGGCGCAGGGCTACCTCGAGGGATCGAACGTCGAGCCGGTGCTGGAGATGACGCGGATGATGGAGATCCAGCGCGCCTACGACCGGTCGATGAAACTGATGGATGACCAGGACAGCCTGCGCAAGCAGGTGCTGAGCCAGCTCGGCCAGATCGGCTGACGACCCGCCAAGACGACAGGGAGACGGACACATGAGAGCACTGGGGATCGCCGCGACCGGCATGATGGCGCAGCAGACCAACGTCGACGTCATCTCGAACAACATAGCGAACGCGAACACGGCGGGGTTCAAGTCCTCGCGCGCCGCGTTCCAGGACCTCGTCTACCAGTCCGAGCGGCGCGAGGGCGCGCTGACATCGGACACCGGGACGGCGCGCCCCGTGGGCACCGACATCGGCCTTGGCGTCGAAAGCGCGGGCGTGGTGCGGCTGAACACCCAAGGGGGCCTCACCAAGACCGACAATCAGCTGGACATGGCGATCGACGGCGAGGGGTATTTCGGCATCACCATGCCCGACGGCTCTCTCGCCTATACCCGGGCGGGGAACTTCCAGGTCTCCTCGACCGGCCAGATCGTCACGCTGGAGGGGTACGAGGTGGTGCCGGGCATCACCATCCCCGCCAACACCACGAAGGTGGAGATAAGCCAGCAGGGCATCGTGCAGGCCTATGTGGGCAACTCCACCACTCCCACGCAGCTGGGCCAGCTGACCATGGCCACCTTCATCAACGAGGCGGGGATGAAGCCGATTGGCAACAACCTTCTGAAGGCCACCACGGCCTCGGGCGACGCGGTGACGGCGAACCCGGGCGATCCCGGCATCGGGGTGCTGCGGCAGGGCTATATCGAAAGCTCCAACGTCAACATCATCCAGCAGATCACCGACCTGATCGCCGCCCAGCGCGCCTACGAGATGAACTCCAAGGCGATCGAGACGGCGGATCAGATGATGTCCTCCACCAGCCAGATCAAGTGACATGCGCCGCGTCCTTCTCCTCGCCCTGATCGCCCTCGCCGCCGCCCCCGCGGCCCTGCCCGCGCGGGCGGCGCAGGTGACCCAGCTGATCGCCGAGAAGGCCGCGGCCGACACCGGCGGGGCGATGCCGCCCGCCGGGCGCTACGACGTGACCCTGACCCCCGGCGACGTGGCCGAGGCAACGCTCGTGTCGGCCTTCGTGATCGACCGCTCCACCGGCCAGTTCGCGGCCAACGTGGTGACCGGCGCGGGCGAGACCTGGCGGGTCACCGGCCTTGCCACGCTGACCGTCCCGGTGCCCGTTCCGGTGCGCCGGATCCTGCCCGACGAGTTGCTGACCAAGGCCGATTTCACGATGGTCGCCCTGCCCTACCGGCAGCTCGGCAGCTTTGCCGTCACCAGCCTCGACCGGTTGCAGGGCATGCAGGTGCGCCGGGTCCTTGCCGCCGGACGCCCGGTGATGGTGCAGTCGGTGACCCCACCCATCGTCATCGGCAAGGGCGACAAGGTCTCGCTCGAGTACCGCAAGGGCAACATGCAGCTCTCGGCCCCGGGCCGCGCCATCACCTCGGCCGAGGCCGACCAGGAGGTCCGCGTGATCAACCTCGTCTCCAACCGCACCGTCACCGGCATCGCCAGGGCCGCCGGCATCGTGGAGGTCAGCAAGTGAGCATCCGTCCCGTTCCCATCCTCCTCGCCACGGCGCTGCTGGCGGGATGCCAGCAGTACAGGGACGCCCGCGACCCCAAGGTCTCGGACATCGACCTGAGCGCGAAGACGATGCCCGAGGTCGCCTCGATCCAGGTGCCGATGCCGCCGCCCGAGGTGAAGCCAGCCCCGATGCGGGCCGAGGCGGCCTCGCTCTGGCGCACCGGGTCGACCGGGTTCTTCGGCGACCAGCGCGCGACCAAGGTGGGCGACATCCTGACCGTCGACATCAACATCGACGACAACGCCAAGCTGTCGAACGCCTCCAAGCGCTCGCGCGACGGCAGCCAGACGGTCGGCAACCCAACGTTCCTGGGCTACGAGAAGCGGCTGCACAGCGTGTTGCCAGGTGTCAACAAGTCCGACATGCCCACGGGCGACAACATCGCGGATCTGTCGTCGTCGTCGTCGTCGAACGGCTCGGGCTCGATCGACCGCAACGAGTCGATCAGCCTCAAGGTCGCGGCGATGGTCCTCAAGAAGCTGCCCAACGGCGAGATGGTGGTGGCCGGCCGGCAGGAGGTGAAGGTGAACCACGAACTGCGCGAATTGCGTGTGGCGGGGATCATCCGGCCGCAGGACATCCGCATGGACAACACCATCCCCTACGAGAAGATGGCCGAGGCGCGCATCACCTATGGCGGCAAGGGGCAGCTCTCTTCGGTGCAGCAGCCGCGCTACGGCGACGATTTCCTGAACGTCGTGCTGCCCTACTGAGGTGGCGCGGTGAAGGCGCGGCTGGTCCCTATCCTCATTCTCGTGCTGGTGCCCCTGCTGGCCGGGATCGCCGGCTATGCCGGGGGGCGGGTGCTACGCCCCGCGCCCGCCCCGGCGACGTCGTCGCTGTCGGCGGCGGCGGGGGCGAAGACCGAACCGCCGGGCGAAACCCGCATCGATGCGGGCCAGTTCGCGGTGCAGGTCTACCGCCCCCGCCGGATCGACACGCTGGTGACAGAGGTCTCGGTGAACCTTCCCGCCCCCGGCGCGGCAGCGGCGGGGACGGCCCTCGCCCATGCCCGGCTGCGCGACCGCGCCTACCAGGTGCTGTTCGATGCGGCCGAGACCCCGGCCTTCCACACGCCGCAGGACGCCGCGGAAGATACCCCGGCAGCCCTTGCCACGACGATCGCAGACACGCTGGCCTCGGGCCTCGGCCCGGCCGTGCCGGGGCTCAGGGGGGTCGAGGTCCGCTATGCCGTGCGCACCACCGCGCCCCGGAAGTGAGGGGCCAAGGGGCGTCTTCGACCGCGCATTGAAGCGCCCGGTGGGTGACCCACGGCACCCCATACACCGCTTAGGATGCGCTCCCCCCCGCCGCGCTATCCCGCCGACAGGATGTCGCCCGAGGTGACCTCCTGCCCGTTGCGGAGTTTCAAGGTCTGGCCGTCGGTGCCGAACAGCACCTGTTCGACGGTCGTCGTGGGATAGGTGTCGTAGGAAATCGTGTCGCCCGACGCGTCCACCGCGTTGATCGTCACGTGGTAGATGCCGTCGGCCTGGGTCACGCCGGAATTGTTCTTGCCGTCCCAGCCCAGCGCCACCTTGCTCCCCCCCGCGGTCGACAACCCGGTGAGAGAGCGCACCACGTTGCCGCTGTCGTCGGTGATCGTCGCGCTGACCGAGGCTGCGGCGGAGGCCAGCTCGTAGGTCGTCGCCGCCACCCCGCCCGACAGTTCGAGCCGGTCCGAGGCAAGGCTGACCGAGCGTCCGAGCAGCCCGATCGACGATTGCCCGGCGATGCCGCCAACCGTGGTGTTCAGCGTCTCGAGGTTCTGGTTGGTCTGCACCGATTGCTCCACCTGGCTAAGCTGCGCCAGCTGCGAGACGAATTGCGTCGAATCCATCGGTTGCAGCGGATCCTGGTTCTGGATCTGCGCCGTCAGGAGCTGCAGGAAATTGTTGTAATCGACCCCCAGCTGATCGGCTGCCGAACTCGCCGCGCTGCCGGTCGTGGAGGCCGCCGCCGCGGCTGCCGCGGTGCCTGTCGCCGTGGCTGGGGTCGTACCTGTCGTCGTCATCGCCGCCTCATGTCCTGATATCCAGCGCGTCCCGGCCGATCCGGTCCTGCCAGACCGGCACGTCGTCGCCCTCGTCGCTTGCCTCGAGCGCGGATGCGGGGGTGCTGCAGCCACGCTCATCGCGCCCGGCGTTGCCGCCACCGCGCCCGAAGGATTCGAAATCGAGGGTTGGTGCCGCGCCCGCCCCGGTACCGCCGAGGATCTCTCCCAGCCGGGCCTGATCGTTGCGCAGCGCCGTCAGCACCATCGGGTTCTCGGCCCGCACCACGACGTTGAGCTTGCCCGCCGCGTCGCGCTTCATGTCGATCTCGATCTCGCCCAGCCCCCGGGGGCTGAGCGCGATCCGGGTCACCCCCTCGTCGGGCTGCGCCGCGCGCAGTTGCAGGCCGATCATCCCCGCGAACGCCGCCGCCGGCGCCGGGGCCTGCGCCCCCGGCGAAGACCCGACGTGCACCTGCGCGGCGGTCGCTGCTCCGCCGGTGGCGACTGGCGTCTGCGCCTGCGCCGCGCCGGCTGAAAGAAGCTGCGCGATCGGGTCTGACGGCAGGGCTGCCGTCAGCCCGGCGGCGCCATCCCGTCCCGCCGCGCCGTCGTGAGGCGCCCCCTGCCGGGCGAGGCCGGCGCCGACCTTGCCATCGGACAACGCGGCCTGAGCAGATCCGGCCACCGCTTCGGTCAGCGCCTGAAGGCGCGGGTCAGACGACGTGCCGCCTGCCAGCATGGCCAGCCGCCCCGCGCCGCCCGGATCCGATCCGGAGGCCCAGGAAATCGAGGGGGCAAGCGACGAGGCAGGCGACGAGGCAAGCGATGGCCCAACCGCCCCCTGCGCCGGTTGGGCGACAAGGCCAAGCGCCTGCGCCACCAGCAAAAACATCTGCTGCGCGGCGACAAGCGGCGCGTCCGTATCGGAGCCTTCGCGCCCCGAACCGGCCTTCGTGCCCGGGCCGCCTGCCCCTGCCGCCCCCTGATCGCCCCCGGCCATCCGTTGGGCGAGCGTCGTCAGCAGCGCGGCGGTGTCGGTTCCCAGTGCGGCATCCGCGCCGCCAAGCAAGGCCCCCAGCGCCTGGGCCGCGCCGGTCAGCACCTTATGCGCCGCGGCGTCGCCCCCCTCGGCCTCGGCACTGCGCATGGCCTGCAGTGTTTCGGCCTCGAAGGTCCTGAGGCCCTGCGCCAGCTGCACCTTCGTGGTCAGCAGCTCGGCACCGCTCGCTCCCACCTGCGACAGCCCAGCCTGGGCGGCCAGGGGGGCCTGCGCGGCCCCGTCCGGCTCCGCCTCTCCCGCCGCAGGGGGGGTCGGGGATGCCGCCGAAGCCGTCTCGGGGCTTGTCTGCCGAGCGCCCGGCCTGCCCAGAAGTGCTGCAAAACCCTCTCCGCCGCCGCTCGCGGCGCGCGCCGCCGCGCCGCCTGTTCCCGGCGCCGCGATTGTCCCGATGGGTGTCGTCACGTTCATCGCCTACCCCAGCATCGCGGGCGTGCAGCCCATCCGTTCCAGCCGCAGACGCAGCCGCGACAGGGCCCGCCGCTCGAACAGCGGCACCCGGTCGGGGCTGACCCCCAGCCACATGGCGGTGTCGTCCGCGCTTTCGGGCTCGGGTGCCAGCTTGCGCCGCTCCAGGATCTCGCGGTCGGTCGGGTCGAGCTGCATCAGCGCCTCGGTCAGAACCACGCGCAGCCGGGCCGCGCTCGATTGCGCCTCGGCATGTTCCTCGGGGGTGAGGCCGGTCGCCGGGAGATCGTTGAGGCCCAGCCCCCCCGCCTCGCCGATCCCCGCATTGATGCTAAGGTGCGCCTGCGCCGCCTGCAGCGCCGCGGTGTCCGACCCGTCGAGCCGCCCCATCCGCGCGTCAATGAACACCCGCGACGGCATGTTGACGATCGACTTCATCCGCGCCAGCGCCGTCGAGACGCAGGTCTTCACCCACCATTGCGCATAGGTCGAGAACCGCACCTGCTGCTCCAGATCGAAGAGATCCGCGGCCCGCATCAGCCCGATCATCCCCTCGGCAACGAGGTCCTCCAGCTCGGTCGGGTTCTTGCTCCAGCGCTGCGCCTGGGCATGGACCAGCCGGGCATGGCTGCGCAGAAGAAGCTCCAGTGCGCGCTGGTCGCCGCGTTCCTGCCAGTCGTGCAGCGCGGCCCGCTCCTCCTCGACGCTCAGGAGGGGCGCTTCGACCGCCTCCCTGTAACTCAGCCCCATGAAACCGACACCTATCCTTGCCTTTGGCAGGATAGTAAGCAACGGGAACCAGATAACAAAGAACTAACTGATTAAGAAAGGATTAAACAAGGAAAGTTCGGGATCACACCCCGGCCAGCAGACGCCGCCATTCCACCCCTCGCAAACGACAAGGCGGCCGAACCCGCTTCGGGTCCGACCGCCTGGCGATCGCGGCGCAGTGGTGCAGAGCGGCCCGGGACCGTCAGGACACCGTTCGGTCGTCGCGGGCAAGTCGGCGGGCACCGGAGGGCACCGCCTCGGCCATCGGCGACGCGCGGCGGCCTGCGCCGAAGAACCGCGCGTTCAGCCCGTCGTCACGAAACCCGAGGTTGCGCTGCTTGGCCTCGGACCGTGCCGCCGCGGGGGCCAAGCTGGCCCTGCCGTCCAGACCCGACACAATATGTCGGAGAACCTCGTCCGACGTACACCCGATGTCGTGCTCGCTTGACCCGATCACCGCAGCATTGACCACGGTCTCGAACACCACGAGGGCCCCAAAGGGCACCTCTATCCCCAGTTCCTCGGCCAGGACGTCCCCCAACGTCAGACCGGGAAGCAGCTCCGTCGCCTCGGGTAGAACCCGCGGCACGCCATGCGGCGCGGCGTTGTCGACACAGACCGTCTGAACCGGCAACAAGGCCGCGATGCCCCTCGCGATGTCCCCTTTTTCGCCGGTCGGCCACGCGCTCACCGATCCATTCCATATCTGTTCGAGCAGCAGCTTCTTCGTCATGTCACCCTTGACCCCCAGACTTCCCCATTGCGTGAACTCTAGTCGCGGGGCGGTTCACAGGTAAGTTTGTGTTTGTTAATTCTTGTGTCCCCCGCAAACCGGCAACGGCCCCGGCGCTGCATCACGCCAGCGTGACCGGCACCCCATCCGCGTCAGGCGAAAGCGGCTGTATTGCTTGGGCGCCTCCGCCGTCACGATCTGGCGTTCGACTACTTCCCCTTGTGGAAAACTGTAAAGGCCGCCCCTAGATACAGCCTTGCTTCAGCAGCCGGATCTTTACATTCGACCGGGTTGACGTAGCGTCCGGCGCCTGGGCCGGGGGGATTCTCGATCAATCCGGAGTTGCGAGCGGGCCGCCCGATGCGCCGATTCCGCCCCGGGGAAGGATCAGGGCTGGCGTTCCTCGCGGAAGGCGTAGCCTTCGTTGCGGATCGACCGCACGGCGTAGCGCTGACCGAAGGCCTTGCGCAGCTTCTTGCGGATGTTGGCGACGTGGACGTCGAAGCGGCGGTCGCCGTATTCCCACTCGGCATCGTCGATCTCGCGGGCAAGGTCGCTGCGGCTGACGATCCGGCCGCCGGACCGGATCAGCACGGCCATCACCTCCGCCTCGGCCCGGGTAAGGTGCACCGGCTGCCGCTCTCCCGAGGCGTAGAGCCGGTTGTCGCCGTCGAGGAGGACCTGCGGCACCTCGGCATCGCCGCGCCCGTTCGGGTCGGCCAGAGCGCTGCCCAGCCGTGCCCGCAGCCGCAACCCGAATTCGCGGAGCGTGAAGGGCGCGCGGATCACGTCGTCGGCCCCGGCAGCGAAGGCGTCGCCGCCCTCCTCGCGCCCGCCGGAGGTCGCGATGTACATCAGGAAGGCATCGGGGAACCCCGTCCGCAGGCGCTGCAGCAGCAGGAGCGCGGGGGCCGGTGCGCTGCCGCCCTCGACCACCACGAGGCCCGGAGCGAAGCCCCGGACCGGGGGGGCGCTCGTCTCGGCGTCGCTGGGCAGCACGTCGAAGCCGCAGTTGCGCCGCAGGAAGATGCCGAGGTCGCGCCCAAGCTCGGGGTCGGTGACGTGCAGGATCGCCCGCCGTGCCGCGCACTCAGCCCGCACGTCCCTCCCCCGTAGCCCCAAATCAGTTTCTGAATGCATGGGTCCCCAACCCACAGAGAACGTTGACCTGATGGGAAAACCATGAACATCCGGCGGCAGACACGCCGCTTACCACACCCGGAGCGCGATCTGCTCCCCCCGCCTTCGCGCCTCAGACGCCTTGCGTAGCAAATGCCCCCCGTTCGCGCAAGATTGCGGTGGCCCCGGCGCTGCGCGGCGGGAACAAGATTAATCCAAGACGAGAGTTTTCTTCATTTCTTTGACCTCTTGTTAACGTTTCCATCCATTTCTTGTCTTGCCGGGCAGAAGACCGGCGCGCAGAGACGAGGACGAGCGGTGAACATCAGCAACGGCTGCGGGATGACCCCGGCGACGCCCGCGGAGGCGCCCGCCGACGGCGCCCTGATCGAAGAGATCGCGGCCCTCGTCGAAGGGCAGATGGCGCGCGGCGGGCTGGCCGCCGGGGCGGCGATCAGGCTGGCGCTGCGCCTGCAGGCGACGGTGCTGGGCCCGGCGGCGGATCCGCTTCCCCGCCCCTCCGTCCCGGTCGAGGACAGCATCCGCCCCGACCACCTCGTCTGCCTCGAGACCGGCGCAAAGGTGATCCTGCTCGGCCGTCATCTGAAGCAGAAGCTTGGGCTGACCCCCGAAGAATACCGCCGCAAATGGGACCTGCCGCCGGATTACCCGCTGGTCGCCCCGGATTACGCCCGTGCCCGGGCCCGTGCGCGCGGCCGCGGCGCCGCCGGCCTCGGCCCCGACGAGAGCGGCGAGATCCCCCTTGGCTGAGGCGGCCCCCGCCCGCTTGCGGCTCTCGGTTCGGCTCAAGGTGCGGCGGCGCTTCGCGGATTCCCGCGCAATCCATCAAGGAAAGAGCAAGTTTCTTGACGAAAAATGACACAGTCCGTAATGATCATTACTTAAGTCACAAGCATTGCGAGTGTGCAGGAGACAAGGATCCGATGCCCAATCAGAAAAGCAATGAAAGCTCGGAGATGGTCGCGAGCATTGCCGCCGCCTTCGCCTCGCGCCCCGACACCACGATCGACGATATCGTCGAGCTGGTGGCCCGGTTGACGCGGCAGCTGGAGACCACGCGCGGCGTCTCTGCCGTGACCGGCAACATGGCGCCCGGGGCGCCCGGCGCCCCCGGTGCAGGTTCGGCCCTGCCGGCGATGCCGCCGGAGCAGGCGGTGACCGAGGACAAGGTCTACTGCCTGTGCTGCGGCAAGGGTTTCAAGATGCTCAAGCGCCATCTCGGCGCCGAGCATGGCCTGACCGAGGACGAGTATCGCGCGCTCTACAACCTTCCGGCCGACATGCCGCTGGTGGCGCCCAGCTACAGCGCGCGCAAGGCCGATTACGCCAAGAAGATGGGCCTCGGCAAATACAGCCGCGAAGACGCCTGACCGGCGGGCCCGCGCCACATTTCCCCAAAGATGACCCTGAGGCGCCCCTTTTCGGGCGCCTTTTGCATGGAAGCTGACCGGGTGCGGCGTCCTGTCCGAAGAATCGGGTGTCTCTCGCGCGAATGAAGACAGCCTCCCGCGATGCGGGAAAGGAGGCCCTCATGGCAACAGCGCGTCCCAACTCCCGGCCGATCATCATCCGCAGGGTCGAGGCAGATCACGACCACGGCCATCACGGCGGCGCCTGGAAGGTGGCCTATGCCGATTTCATGACCGCGATGATGGCCTTTTTCCTGCTGATGTGGATCGTCTCCAGCGCGACCAAGGACCAGCTGAACGGGATCTCTGACTATTTCACCCCGGCGCATGTCTCGATGACGGCCAAGGGCGGGATGGGCGCCCTCGGCGGTACGACGATCGGGCCGAAGGGTGTGCTGAGCCAGTCGAACGGCACCGCCGCGCGCCGCGGCATGACCCGCGACGTGCCGGTGTCCGCCGTGGCCGACAACCAGCCGGTGCCGCAGATGACGGAGGCCGAGACCAGGGCGGCCTCCGCCTCGCCCGCCAGGGCGCCGACGGTGACGCCCGGCGCCGACAAGATGGCTGGTGCGGCGGGTCCTTCGGCCACCAAGGCCACTGGGGCCGACAGCCCGGTGCGCACGGTGATCAAGGAGGTCGATCCCCACGCCGCCGACGACGCGCATTTCCACGCGGTGCAGCAGGAGATCACGCAGGCGATGAAATCCTCACCCGACCTGGCACCGCTCCTCGACAACGTGATGTTCCGCAAGACGCCCGACGGGCTTGAGATCCAGATCGTCGACCAGAAGGGGCGCGCGATGTTTGCCTCGGGCAGCGCGGCGGTCGACGGGCCGACGCTGAAGCTGATGGAACGGCTGGGCAAGGCGATCTCGGGGCTGCCGAACAAGCTTCGGATCTCGGGCCATACCGACGCGGTGCCCTACGCCGCGGGGTCCGGCAGCGACAATTGGGAACTGTCGTCGGAACGTGCCAACGCGACCCGGCGGGTGTTCCTTTCGGCGGGCGTGGAGCCGTCGCGGGTCTCGCGCATCTCGGGCCTTGCGGATACCGAACCGCTGGTCGCCGACAACCCGCGCGACCCGCGCAACCGCCGGATCACCGTGCTTCTGCGCTATCAGCCCGGGTCCAGCCTCCCCGCCGATCTGGTCCCAGGCACGCAGGCCTCTGCCACGCAGAACACTGGCGCCGCACCGGCCGGTTCACCGCGCCCCGCAGCCGCTGCAACCGCCGGCGCACACCCTTCCCCGGCGGCACGTCCCGCAACGCCGCCTGGCCGCACCGCGGACCTCGGCCTTGCTGCCCCGCCTGCCCCGCAGCAGAGCGCACTGCAACGCACCTACTCCATGGTCAGCCTGACCGACCTCTCCCACGCGGCAGACTGATCCGGGCGACGCCTTGCGCCCTCCCCTGGGTCTTGACCGAAGACGCCAGGACCAGGGGTCAGGCGTGGCCCGGAAGTGTCCAGGGACGCAGGGCGATCTCTTCCATCTCCTTGCGCTCGGCCCGGGCAAGGCGCGCCACCTCGGCGTGCCGCGCCGTCCCGAGGGCCTGCTCGCTCGCACGGGTCTCGCGAAAGCGTTGGCGCAGGGCGGCCTCCACCTCGGCCAGCGCCGTCACCAGCCGCGCGCGTTCCTCCAGGAGGGCCGCCTCCTCGGCCCGCATGGCGCGCAGATAGGAGGGAAGATAGGGCGCCGCCTCGAGGCTGGCGCCGCTCCCCCCGCGCAGGGCCGCGAGCAGGGCCGCACGCCGGGCATCGAGTTCCGCGATCCGCGCCCGCAGGCGCGACAGCGTCTCGGCCTGCGCCTCCATCGCGCGGCGGCGCAGGTCGGCCACCAGTTCCAGCGTCCGGATCCGTCCCGCCATCTGCCGCCCCGCCCGGCTCAGGCCGCCTTGGCCGTCAGGTCCTTCTGGGCCTGCTCGACCTCGTAGAAATTCGGCTGCATCGCGGTCGGGATCGACCCGCGGCCGATCTCGATGCAGATGTTCGGCGGGTGGCCCGCGACCATGGCGACGAAGATGTCGCGGATCACGGCGTAGAGCGAGGCATCCTCGTCCTCGATCTGCTTGAGGCGCTGCGAGATCGGCGAGACGAAGCAATAGGCCGCGAAGACGCCGAGGAAGGTGCCGACCAGCGCGCCGCCGATCATCGCGCCCAGCACTGCGGGGCTTTCGTTGATCGCCCCCATGGTCTTGATCACGCCCAGCACCGCCACGATGATCCCGATCGCGGGCAGCGCGTCGGCCACGGTCTGGATCGCGTTCGCGGGCGCCAGCACCTCGTGATGATGCTTCTTGAGCTTGCGGTTGATCACATCCTCGGTCTGGTAGGCGTCGTCGAACTGCATCGCAAGCATGCGGAAGCTGTCGGTGATCAGCTCGATCGTGAAGTGGTCCTTCATCAGCTTCGGGTAGCGCTGAAAGATCTCGCTCTCCTTGGGGCTTTCGACATGGCTGTCGAGGGCAAGGATCCCCCGGGTGCGGTAGAGCCGGCTCAGTTCGAACATCAGGGCGAGGACGTCGGAATAATCCTTGGTCTTCCACTTGTTGCCCTTGAAGACCTTGAGGAACGCCCCGCCCGAACGTTTGATCAGCCCGAAGGAGTTGGCGATGATGAACGATCCCAGCGCGGCGCCGCCGATCATCATGCCTTCGAAGGGCAGCGCATGGATCAGAACATCGAACTTGCCGCCCGACATCACGAAGCCGCCGAAGACGAGCCCCCCCACGAGAACCAGACCGATCAGGATCGTCATCGCATGCACCTTTCCCAACACGCCCCGGCGGACGGGACCTTCGTGCAATCCTTCCGAACTGGGCGCCGCCAAGTCAAGATTTCCGGTCCCAATTCTTAAGTTACGTTAAGATCCATTGATCTACGGAAGGTTTTCAAGGATTGTTGACAGACAATTCTTGTAATTCTAGGGTTGCAGGACGGTTCATGAGGGGCCGATTCCACGGGACGCTTTCGATGACCCACCGCGCCGATGCCGTCGCCATATTCCTCGACGAAGAGGAACTCGGGCAGATGCTCGACGGCTGGCCCGAGGGGTTTCGCCTGGCGGTCTGCCTTGACGACGATGGCGGCTGCGCCTTTCTGGTGCACCACCGCGACGAGGACAGCCGCGTGCTTGCCCGGGTGGGCGAGGCGCTGAACCGGCCGGTGGGCGGCTTTGCCGTGGTCCCGGCGCGCGCCGGCCTGCCGACGCGGCGGATGCTGTTTTCCGAGGAACGCAAGCTGATGAGCCTTGTCGCCGAAAGCGCTGAGCTGCGCGAGAGTGCGGCGGATTACGCGCTGAACTATGCCTTCGCGACCGAGGAGGGGCTGGATGTCGAGGCGGTCGTTGCGGGGCGCGCCCGGCGCGCAGGCCCTGCCCGTCCTGTGCCCGTTGCCCCGGCCTCTTCTCCCGCGATGACGGCAATGGCCCGCCCGATCCGGCCGGAGCCGGAGGCGCCGCCGCGGTTCACCACGATCTCCGCCCCGGATCCAGCCCCCGCCCCCCGGCCTGCGCCGGCCCTCGCCCCGCTGCCTGCCGATCTTCCGCCCGGGTTCCACCCGCTCGCCCCCGCGGCGCGGCGTGCCTCCATCTTTGCCGATGCGCTGTTGTCGCTTGGTCGTTCGGGCGAGGTCTGGCTGACGATCGGCGCACCCCACCCCGGCGCCCCGGCGCTGCAGGTGACCGAGGTCTATTTCCGGGCCGACCTGCAAAGCTTTGCCATCCCGACCGCGGTGATTGCGGCGGAGGGGCCTCTGCCCGCCCGGCTCAGTCTCGCGGAAGAACTGCTGCCGGCCGCGCTGGTCGCCGCCCTGTCGCGGGCGCCGCAGCAGGTGCGGCTGACGGCCTCGGGCGCGCATCTCTTCGTGGGCCTCGCGCCCGGACGGACCGAACGGCCTGCTGTCCCGGCAGCACAACAGCCCCGCAACCTGGCCCCGCGCAACCTCCGCCGGCGGATCCTGCGCGGGGGGCTGGGCGGCGGCGCGCTGGCCGCGGCGCTACTGCTGGCGCTTCAGGTCGGGCTCTCGCCCGCATTCAGCGGCACCGACCATCCGCGGAAATCCCTGCGCGACGCGATCTTCGCGACGCTCGACAAGTGAGGCCGACAAGGTGAGACGCGCATGAAGCTTGGCATCGTCACCCCGATCGGCCCCGGCCATGGCGCGCTTTTCACCGAAAGCTGCCTGCCGTCGGTCCAGCGCGCCGCGGCCCACGACCTCGGGCCTTTCGACGAGGTGGTCCTGTTCCCGATGGACGACACGGAGGGGCGCCACGGCCGCTCCAACCGGCGCAACGCCGCGGTCCGTGACGCGCGGGCGCAGGGCATCGACTGGATCTTCTTCCTCGATGCCGACGACGTGTTGCCGCCCACCGCCTTCGCGGCCTTCGGGCGGGTGCTGGCAGGCAACCCGGCGCTTGATGCGGTCTTCGGCCTGATCTGCACGCTGGGACCGGAGGGAGAGCCGGAACTGCGCGAGGATCAGCCCGCAACCATCGACAGTTACGACGAATTCCTCTCGGTCGACCCGTTTCTTGCCGTGGTGATGGGCCATTTCGTGCGCTGCGAGGTGGCCGCCGCGATCCCGTTCGACGAGACGATGGATACCGGCGAGGATTATTTTTACTACACCCGGCTCTGGCGCGATTTCAGCTGCGTGAAGCGGCCCGAGATCCTTTACCTCGTGCGACGCGGCGCCCATTCCACGGGCCCGCGGAGCGCGACGGGGAAGGACTGGACCAAGGCGGTCGGGCGGCTGTGGGCCGAGGCGGTGGTCGCACACCCGCTCTGGGCCCGCATCAGCGACGACGGCGTGACCGCCGAGATGCGCGTCACCAATCCTCAGGACCTGATCCAGCGCCGCCACCTTGCCGGGCAATTCTTCGAGGCGGTGTCCCTGCGCCGGCTGAAGGGGCTGATCCGGCCCGGCGGCGTGCTGGTCGACGTGGGCGCCAATATCGGCAACCACGTGGTCTGGTACGCGCAGCACCTTGCCCCCCGTGCCGTTCTGCCGGTGGAGCCGAACCCCGCCGCGATCGACCTGCTGGAGGCCAACATCGCCCGCAACGGCATCGCGCACGTGATCGACCGGCGCGGGATCGGGCTGGGCGCGGGCCGGGCCGAGGGGCGGTTCCGCGCGGTGACCGACGACCGCGACAACCTGGGCGCCACGCGGCTGGTGCCCGATGCGCGGGGCGACCTGCATGTCGCCACGCTCGACACGCTGCTAGGCGGCCTGCGCGTCGACTTCCTCAAGATCGACGCCGAGGGGATGGAGCTCGAGGTGCTCGAGGGTGCGGCGGGCCTGATCGCGCGCGACCGCCCGGTGATCTGGGTCGAGGTGCAGCGCGCCAACATCCTGGCCTTCGCCCAGGGCTGGTGCCGGGCCAATGGCTACCGACTGGCCGACAGCATGCCCTACGTCCACACCATGGATTACTTTGCCGTGCCCGAGGATTTCGAGGGCCCGAGGCCGCCCCACACCCTGCGCGCGGAGGAACCCGCATGACGATGCAAGCGGCCCACCGTGCCGGTTCCGGAACCGCCGGGCAAGGCTCGGACCACCGCGCCCCCGATCTTCCCGCCGCCGACCTCGCGGCCGAGGCGGCGCGGATCTACGGTATCGACGGCCCCACCGCCCTCTCGCTGCACGCGGCCTATCTTGCGCTGCGCCGCCGCGATGGCGCCACCGCCACGCGCCACGCCGCCGAGGTGGCGCGCAGCCACCCCGATTGCCACCATGCCTGGGTCCTCTTGGGTCTCGTCGCGCTGGACCGGCACGAGGGGGACAAAGCGGAACGCTTCCTGACCGAGGCGGCGCGCTTCGCTCCGAAGGATCCCCAGGTGCTGGCGGGGCTCGGCAAGGCGCGAGTGCTGCTGGCCGATCCCTTCGGCGCGATCGGGCTGTTCACCGATGCGCTGCAACATGGCAGTACCGACCGCCCGATGATCCGCCTCTACAAGGACCTGATGGCCGAGATGCACCGCCTGCCCGAGGCCGCAGCGACCCTGGAGGCGGTGGCGCAGAGGATGCAGGACGGCGCGCTTTACCACATGCTTGCCGAGGTCTATCTGGCGATTGAGGATTTTCCTGCGGCAATCGCGGCTTACGACGCGGAATTCACACTTGACCCCGGCTCTGCCGACGCCCGCATCGGGCAGGTCAAGGCGGCGCTCTACCGTCACGACTTCGCCCGGGCCGAGACGCTGACTGCGGAACTCGGGGCCGAAAGCCCCGACATGGACGAGTTGCACAGCCTGCGGATGACCGCGCTGCGCAACCTCGGGCGCAACGCCGAAGCGCTGGCGATGCTCGACGCGCAGTACCAGAGCCCGCTTTACTACAAGCGCGCCCTCGGCGTGGCGGCGCATGTGCATCTCGACCTTGGCGACCGCCGCGCGGCGGGGCATGCCTTCCGCGCCGCCGACGCCCTGACCGATGCCGAGGCGATGTGGTCCGGGCGCGCCTACGGTACCTTCCTGCTGGCCGAGGGCCGCCATGCCGAGGCCGTCGCCTTCTACGCCCGCCGCCAGCCCGAGGAGAACCGCGCCAAGATCCCCTACGGGGCCTCCTCCCCCGAGGCGCTGGCGACCACCGGGCAGCTTTTCGTGATGCAGGAACAGGGGATCGGCGATCAGTTCGCGCTGCTGCCGCTGATCGCCCGGGCACCGGTGGCCCCGGGCGCCCGAGTGACCTTCGTCGGCGATCCGCGGATGGGGCCGGCACTGGCCGGCAACCGGCTGGGGCTGGACTTCCTGCCCGAAGACGCCTTCGCCCCGGAGGTTCGCGCGCGCGGAACCACGCTTTTCGTCGGCGACCTCGTGCGTTACCTGCCGGCCGAGGCGCCGGCGCCCCCGCTGGGCGGCTATCTTTCGGTGGATGCCGCGCGGGTGGCGCGGCTCAGGCGATCCTACCTCGACCGGGCGCTCGGTGCGCCGGTGGTGGGGCTTGCCTGGCGCTCGGGCGACCGGCTGACCGGCTGGCACCGCAGCCTGCCGCTGCCCGAGCTTACCGCCCGGCTTCCGCGCGGCGCGCTGGTGGTCAACCTGCAATACGGCGATTGCGCGGAGGAGATCGCCGCTGCGACGGCCCTGCGCCCCGACCTCACCTTCTTGCAGGACGGAGCCATCGACCAGATGGCCGATCTCGCCGGGTTCCTCACGCAGATCGCGGCGCTCGACCGGATCGTGACGATCGACAACACCACCGCCCATGCCGCGGGCGCATTGGGGCATCGCGACACCCACGTCCTGTTGCCGGCGGGGGCCGAATGCATGTGGTATTGGGGCCGCACGGGCGCCCGCGATCCGTGGTACGGCAACCTCACCCTTCACCGCCAGGCACGGCCCCGCGACTGGAGCGCGCCGCTCGCGGCGGTCGGGGCGCTGTTTGGGGGCATGGCCTGAACCAGGGGACCGGCCGGATCGCCCCGGAGGGAACAGCGTCTGTCACCCCGGCGACACCTGCCCTCAGGCGACGCGCAGGTCTTCCACCGGCATCTCGTAGGTGGTCTTCATCAGCGCGGCCTGCACCTTGTCGCCGTCGATGATCATAGGCGGGCCGACCGGCGTCGCGCTCATCCCCAGCCGCGACATCCAGCGGCGAAAGACGGCCGGGACGATCCCGATCACGTGGTCGGCGCCCTCGGCCCGGGCGCCGTCCGCCATGGCGTGCAGCAGCAGCGCGTTGATCCGCATCCGCCGATCCGCCGGCACCGAGGGCACGACGAAGAGACGCGTGGCCTCCCAGATCTTGTCGTCCTGCGGGGCGTCGAAAAACAGCACGTCATAGGGCAGCCCGTCGAGCAGGCCAAGCTGGGCGTCGCGGATCATGTAGCTGTGCGCGCCGCATTGCGCAGTGGTCGGCGCGATCCGGACACCTGCGAGGATCTCGCCGTATTCGTGCAGAACGATCCAGCGCGCCTTGGGCGTGTCGTACTGGTCGAACTCCATGCCGTTCTCTTCCGGCAGGTGCCAGCCCTTGTGGTCGATAAAGACCTCCTTGCGGGCGCGCAGGTAGTTGATGAAGAGGTCACCCTTCTCGTGCATGTTCGAGAACGACAGCACGGTGCGGTTGACGTGCGGGTCCGGCCGGGCGTCGCGCCCGCGCGCAACGGTACCGGTCAGCCGCGACATCCGGCGCGTCACCGCGTTTCCGGACCGGGACGGTGCCCCGAACGCGCCGCTCACACGCGACGTGTGTGCGGCGATGATGTCCTGTTGCGGCTCGAGTTGCGGGAAGACGCTGCTTCCCTTCGTCGGTTTCAGGTTCTCAAGGACCCCCACAAGTCCCTCCATTTCGGTTCGCAAACAGTACTGGCCAGATGCGGAACAAGCCCCGGTCGGAACCCGTACCCCTGAACGATGGCCCTTCTGGCGGGAAGGTCGTGCCCTTCTGGCCGACAACATTGCGGGCCCTGCCCGCGTCACTCACAAGCGGCGACACTTTGAAAGCAACAACGCGATGGACGGTAGACATCCGTTGACCATCTGGCAACAATCCACCTCAATTCCGCCCCGTAACCGCCTAGGTTGTGACATAAAATCCCCGTTCCGCCGGCCATTTGGCGCGACTTTGGCAAGTGACCATACGTCAACTCTCCCCCGCCAAGACGCCGGCACGTACGCCGCATGACGCAGGGGGCCACCGGAACGACCGGACGCAACCATTGAGAGAATCATGATTTGTGACCGCACCATGGACGTGCGCGCAACGAAAGTCCCGCGGCAAAGCCACGCCACCGCCGGGCCGGCGATCGGCTGCCGGAGCGGTGGGGCCGGATCCGGGCGGCGGAGGGAGGGGGCGTTCATGGCCCGGGAACAATTGCCCGGCGTCGCGGGGTGCCTCCGGAGGCCCGGGCGGGCGGATCTGACGTCGCGTGCGCTCAGTTCGGGGCTTGGCGGGACGTCCGGCGCTTGTTACCCTCGCACGACGCGCCCATTTCCCTTTTCGCAGTCCATGCCATGCGCCATACCCTGCCCCTTGCGCCCCAGTTCTACGTGACGGCCCCGCAGCCCTGCCCCTATCTCGACGGGCGGATGGAGCGGAAGCTATTCACCGCGCTGCAGGGCGACCGGGCCGAGGTGCTGAACGACGCACTGTCGAAGCAGGGCTTCCGGCGCTCGCAGAACGTGCTTTACCGGCCGTCCTGCGCGGAATGCTCGGCCTGCCTCTCGGCGCGGATCCGGGTCGCGGATTTCGAGCCATCGCGCAGCCAGACCCGCACGCTGAAGCGCAACAGGACGCTCCGGCGCGAGGCGACCAGCCCCTGGGCGACCGAAGACCAGTTCGCGCTGTTCCGCCGCTACCTCGACAGCCGGCATGCCGACGGCGGAATGGCCGACATGGACATCTTCGAATTCGCCGCGATGATCGAGGAAACGCCGGTGCGGTCGCGTGTGGTGGAATACAGCGCCCCGCCCGAGGACGGTGGGCGCAGGCGCAAGCTGACTGCGGTCTGCCTGACAGACGTCCTCGATGACGGGCTGAGCATGGTCTATTCCTTCTACGACCCGGAACAGGAAAAGCGCAGCCTCGGCACCTACGTGATCCTCGACCACGTGGCGCTGGCGCGCGAGGCGGGGCTGCCCTACGTCTACCTCGGCTACTGGGTGCCGGGCAGCCGCAAGATGGGCTACAAGGCGAACTTCTCGGCGCTGGAGATCTATAAGGATCACCGCTGGCAGCCGATCGGCGACCCCGAGAGCCATTCCTCCGAACTCCACCCGCTGTCGGTCGACCCGATCGCCGAACAGGTGGCGCGGATCTCGCTGCCAGACAGCCTGCCGCGGCGCGGCTGACCCCCTTCACCACGCGCCGCGCGGGCCCTGCGGGACAGCCCCGGACGTTGCGAGACAAGACCACCCGACGCCCCCCCCGGAAGACCCACGGAAGGCGCCGCTCAAGGGCGCGGCATCTGCCCGTTTTCCGACCACGAACCCCCTTTGGGTGCAGGCGTTTTTGCCACTGCACCCGCGACGCAGCGTCCGGTTCCCCGGGGCCGTGGCCAGCAGAGTTGACGCATTATCCCCTTTTCGACATAGGTGATCCGCCCGGAGCGTGCGCCAACCCACGCGCATCCGGGGGGAGAAGAGAAGTATAATAAAGGGGAATACAATGGGGGGACTCCTCGCGTTTTCACGCGGCATCGACCGCGTGAACGCGGCGATCGGCAAGTTCGTGGGCTGGCTGATCCTGCTCGCGATCCTTGTCAGCGCCGTCAACGCCACCGTCCGCAAGGTCTTCGACGTTTCGTCCAACGCCTGGCTTGAACTGCAATGGTACCTGTTCGGCGCCGCCTTCATGGGCGCCGCGGCCTATACGCTGCAACAGAACGAACACATCCGCATCGACATCGTCTACGGCCTGTGGAAGCGCCGTCGGCAGCACTGGATCGACCTGATCGGCCACGTCCTGTTCCTGCTGCCCTTCACCGTGCTGATGATCGTCTACCTCACGCCCTGGGTCATGCTGTCCCTGCGGTCGGGCGAGATGTCGACCAATGCCGGCGGGCTTATCCTGTGGCCGGCCAAGTCGTTCCTGCTGATCGGTTTCGTCCAGCTGTTCTTTCAGGCGATCTCGGAGATCATCAAGAAGGTCGCCGTGATGCGCGGCCTGATCGAGGATCCCTCCCCCTTCGTCTCGTCCCACGACGCGGCCGAGATGGAGGGCGCCGCGTACCTTGAGGGCCACGACATCGAAGCCCAGCAAGAGGAGATCCGCAAATGATGGAGCTGATCGCCTCGAACATGGCGCCGATCATGTTCGCCTCGCTCGTGCTGTTTCTGCTGTTCGGCTATCCGGTGGCGTTCTCGCTGGCGGCGAACGGCCTGCTGTTCTTCGCCCTGGGTGTCTGGCTCGCGCCGATGTCGGCGGGGACCATCACGCTGGACTGGCCGCTTCTGGCCTCGCTGCCCTACCGCTTCTGGGGGGTGATGCAGAACGAGACATTGCTCGCCATTCCCTTCTTTACCTTCATGGGGATCGTGCTGGAACGATCGGGCATGGCCGAGGATCTTCTGGACACGATCGGCCAGCTGTTCGGCCCGATCCGCGGCGGTCTTGCCTATGCGGTGATCGTGGTCGGCGCGCTTCTGGCGGCCACCACCGGCGTCGTCGCCGCTTCGGTCATCGCGATGGGGCTGATCTCACTGCCGATCATGATGCGCTACGGTTATGACCGCCGGGTCGCCACGGGCGTGATCGCGGCCTCGGGCACGCTGGCGCAGATCATCCCGCCGTCGCTGGTGCTGATCGTGCTGGCCGACCAGCTGGGCCGGTCGGTCGGCGACATGTACAAGGGCGCGCTGATCCCGGGGCTGATCCTGTCGGGGATCTACCTGCTCTACGTGCTGGTCGTGTCGATCGTGAAACCCTCGTGGGTGCCCGCCCTGCCCAAGGAGGCGCGTACGCTGGGATCCGGCGTGACCTCGCTGCTGGTGGCGGTGGTGCTGACGGTGGCGATGGCCTGGGGCTTCATCCACTGGCTCACCCCAACCCATGGCGACAATGCCGACATCCTGGGCGCGGGTGCCGCGGTGCTGGTGATCTACGTGGCGGCGCTCGCCGACCGCAGGCTGAAGATCAACCTGATGAGCCACCTCGCGCAGGAGGTGATCATGGTGCTGATCCCGCCGCTTGCGCTGATCTTCCTGGTGCTGGGCACGATCTTCCTCGGCGTGGCGACGCCGACCGAGGGCGGCGCGATGGGGGCTGTCGGCTCGCTCGCGCTGGCCGCGGCCAAGGGGCGACTGAACCTGACGGTGGTGCGGCAGGCGCTGGCCTCGACCACGCGGCTCTCGGCCTTCGTGATGTTCATCCTGATCGGCGCGCGGGTATTCTCGCTCACCTTCTACGGGGTGAACGGGCAGGTCTGGGTGGAGCATCTGCTGACCTCGCTTCCGGGCGGACAGCTGGGCTTCCTGATCGTGGTGTCGCTCCTGGTGTTCGTGCTGGCCTTCTTCCTCGACTTCTTCGAGCTGGCCTTCATCATCATCCCGCTTCTCGCCCCCGCGGCCGAGAAGCTGGGGATCGACCTGATCTGGTTCGGCGTGATCCTGGGTGTGAACATGCAGACCTCGTTCATGCACCCGCCCTTCGGCTTCGCGCTGTTCTACCTGCGGTCTGTGGCGCCCAGGGGCAAGTACCAGGACCGCGTGACGGGCCAGTGGATGGACGGGGTGAAGACCTCGCAGATCTACTGGGGCGCGGTGCCCTTCGTGGGGATCCAGGTTCTGATGGTCGCGATCGTGATCGCGTTCCCCTACATCGTCACCCATTACAAGGGAAAGCCGATCGACCTGAAGGACGTGAAGATCGAGATCCCGAAGATGCCGGGCCTTGGCGGCCTGGGCGCCCCGGGATCGCCCGGATCCGGCGGGGTGGGAACGCCGAACTTCGGGATCCTGAACAAGGCGCCCGGAAGCGGGAACTGAGCCTTGCGGGAGATCATGGGAACCGGCGGCCTTCGGGTCGCCGGTTTTTTTGTGGCGCACCAAGTCTGGGACGGGGGCTGGTTCCTGGCGGGACGAAAAGGGGGGCGCTCCCCCCCCCGCCGCGCCGGGGGCGCGTCTTCGCCCGGAGTATTTTCGCCAAGATGAAAAGGATTGCATCCGCTCCGGCCCCGGGGCTTCATGCCCGCCATGAAGGACCAGCTTCCCCGCATCTCGCAATCGCCGGTGGCGCCTGACTTCGTGCAGGACCCCTATGTTTTCTACGACCGTGCCCGAGCGCTGGGAAAGCTGGTCTGGTGGGACGAGTACGACATGCCCTGTGCGGTGGGACATGCGGCGGTGAACGCGATCCTGCGCGACCGCCGCTTCGGCCGCCCGCCGCCCGAGCGCGTACCGGCGCCGGCGCACCTGGCGGCCTTTCACGCCCTCGATGACCTCTCGCTTCTGGAGCTGGAGCCGCCGGCGCACACCCGGCTACGCAAGCTGGTGCTGCGGGCTTTCACCACGGCGCGGATCGCGGCGCTGGAGCCAGAGATCGCGGCGCTGTCGCACCAGCTGATCGAAGCCCTGCCCGAAGGCGGCTGCGACCTGATCCCCGCCTTCGCGCAAAGATTGCCGGTGATCGTTATCGCCCGGCTTCTGGGCGTGCCGGAGGAGCGCGCGGGCGACCTGCTGCGCTGGTCGAACGCCATGGTCGCGATGTACCAGGCCAGACGCGACCGGGCGCTCGAGGATGCCGCCGCAAGCGCCGCGGCGGAGTTCGCTTCCTTTATCGACGCGGTGATCGAGGCGCGCCACGCGGCGCCCCGGGACGACCTTATCTCGCATCTCAACGCGGCACGCGACGCGGGGGAGCAGCTGACGCGGGCCGAGAAGATAGCCACCTGCGTGCTGTTGCTGAACGCCGGGCACGAGGCCACGGTGCACACGCTGGGCAACGGGGTGAAGGCGCTTGTGGAGACCGGCACGCAGGCCGCGCTTTCCCCCGACCGCGTCGACGGCACGGTCGAGGAAATCCTGCGCCACGACCCGGCGCTGCATCTCTTCACGCGCTACGCCTATGACGACATCGAGGTGATGGGCCGGACCGTGCCGCGCGGCGCGCGCGTCGCCTGCCTTCTGGCCGCCGGGAACCGCGATCCCGGACCGTGGGAAGACCCCGCCCGCTTCGACCCGTCCCGCCCGGTCAGGCCGCACCTGAGCTTTGGCGCGGGGTTGCACTTCTGCCTTGGCGCGCCGCTTGCCCGGCTTGAGCTGCGCATCGCCCTGCCGATCCTGTTCGCGCGGCTGAAGGGGCTGCACCTGCGGGGCACCCCGCGCTATGCCAACCTCTACCACTTCCACGGGCTCGAGGCGCTGAAGGTGGGCTACGACAAGAGCGCCTGAGGGGCCGCCGTCGGGAGGGCCTGCACGGGGAAGCGTCAGGGGAGGAGGTCAGGGGCTTGCGTTGCTTCCGGCCCCCGTCGACGGGGCCGCCTGCCCTGCGCCCGCGACCTGCGACGCGGCGGCGGCCGCGCTGGCAACAGCCGCGTCCGCGTCACCGGTCAGGGCCCGGGCCGCGGCACCGGCAAGGGCGGCGGCATCGCCGGCAAGTCCGCCCGCTGCCGTCGCCGTTCCCTCCGCCGTCCTGCCGGCCGCGCCGAGGACCGTCCCCGCGCCTGCGGCCACCGCGGCATCCTTTGCCGCGGCCGAGGCATCCTGTGCCGCGCTATCGGCCGCATCGGCCGCAGCCCGGGCCGATGCGGCTGCGGCACCGGCTCCCGAACTGGAACTGGCATCGGTGGATTGCGATGCTCCTGCGGCGCGCGACCCACCCTGCCCGGTGCCGTCGCTGGCCCTTGCCCGGGCGCCGTCGGTGCCCGCAGTCGAAGTTTTCGAACCGGAGGCGGCCTTTGGCGCGGATGCCACCTGCGATGATGCGGCTGCTGCGGCCTTCGGCTGCGCCGCGGCGACGACCGCAGCCGCCGCCGCGCGGGCGGCAAGGGCAGAGTCCCGGGCCGCCGTCGCGGCGGCATCCGCCGCGGTCCTGGCCGCAGCGGCGACCGCCCGCGCCGCGGCAGTTCCGGCGCCGGTTGCCCCCGCAGCGGCCTGCGAAGCCGCCTTGGCCGCCCCGGTCGCGGCCTGCGCCGCGTCGTCCGCCGCGCTGGTCGCCCTGCGCGCCGCGTCTTGGCTGCCCGCGCCAGTCCCGCCACCGGAACCGTCACTGTCCTCCTGCCCCGCCTGTGCGGCTTCAGCGGCGGCCTGCGCCGCGGCCCCGGCGGCCCGGCGTGCGGCGGCCGCGGCCCGCTCGGCCGCCTCGCCCGCCGATTCGAGCGGGCTCGGGCGGGTATCGGACGGGCCGGTCCGGTCGGCCGCGGTCTCGTGGGGCGGAAAGCGGATCGGCGCGGGTTGCAACGCCTGCCAGGCGGCGAGACCCAGAATCAGGGCAAGCGCCGCCGCGGCGGGAAGGATGTTCCGGTTCATCGCTCGACTCCGTTGGCGGCCCGCGCCGTTCCAGGTTGCGCAAGCAATCTAGGCAGCGCGGTCGGCACCGGGAAGAACACGCCCCCGCGCAGGCAATGACATGTCCGTGCGCGCGATGGCGAAGCGCTTGCGCCCGAAACCAGTTGAAACCCGCGCGTCACAGGACTATTTTCTCGCGCACCGCAATATCCCGAAAGGAGCACCACCATAGCCCGCAGACCGCACAACGCCCCGCCGACCCGCGACACCGGACCGCGCGTCAACGACCGTATCCGCGCTCAGGAGATTCGCCTGATCGGCGCGGACGGCGAGAACGTCGGTGTGGTGCCCCCCTCGCGCGGCATGGCCCTGGCCGAGGAAGCCGGCCTCGATCTCGTCGAGATCTCTCCGAACGCGACGCCGCCGGTCTGCAAGATCATGGACTTCGGCAAGTTCAAGTACGAGCAGCAGAAGCGTGAGGCCGAGGCCCGCAGGAAGCAGAAGACGATCGAGATCAAGGAGATCAAGTTCCGCCCCGGGACCGATACCCACGATTACGACGTCAAGATGCGCTCGGTGCTGAAGTTCCTGGAAGAAGGCGACAAGGTGAAGATCACGCTGCGGTTCCGCGGTCGCGAGATGGCGCACCAGGAGCTGGGGATGGATCTGCTCAACCGCGTCGCAAGCGACGTCGCCGAAGTCGGCAAGGTCGAGAACATGCCGAAGCTGGAAGGCCGGCAGATGGTGATGATGATCGGCCCGCGCTGACCGTCGCACCCTGTCCGATACCGTGAAAGCCCCCCGCGTGGGGGCTTTTTCATGCCCGGCTGCGAAAGCGCGCGGTCGGGGCCGGGTCAAATTCCTTGAGAAGGAATTTGCAAAACTCTTTCGAAGAGTTTTGCGTCGCGCGGCGGGGGAGACCGCGCGCCTCCCCGGTCGCATGGGGCGCCTCCCTCAGGCCGCGCGCGCGGCCTGGTGTGCCCACAGTCGCAGCGCGACCACGAACCCCGCTCCGGCGGCGATCGCCCCGGCCAGGAAGACGCTGGGATAGCCGGCGCGATCGGCCAGCACCCCGGCCAGCGGCCCGGTCAGGCCATACGCCAGATCCTGGAATGCGGCAAAGGCGCCGATCGCCGTGGCCCGCAGGTGCCCGGGCACCAGCTGCACCACCTCGCGCCCCATGGCCGGGTAGATCATCGAGCAGCCGGTGCCGGTGAGGAAGGCCCCGACCAACGCCACCGTCGGATCCCCCGCGCCCCAGACAAGCACCTGCCCGACGGTTTCGACTGCCAGCGAGACGATCGCAACCTTCAGGCCACCGATGCGGTCCGGCAGGTGCCCGAACAGCAGCCGGACCAGCACGAAGCCGCCACCGAAGGCGCTGAGCCCGAGGCCCGCATGCGGCCAGTCGCGGGCCAGGAATGCCAGCGTGAAGAAGGCGCCGATCGCTGCGAAGCCGATGCCCTGAAGGCAGATCACCAGCCCGTGGCGCCAGATCCGGCCCAGCACGCGGCGGAACGGCGGGCGCTCGGCATCGGGATGCGGCGCCACGCCGGTCAGCGGCCAGATCGCCAGCAGCCCCAGCGCCGGAAGGGCGGCAGCGACGGCCATCAGCCCGCCGAAGCCGATCCGCGCCATGACGGCAAGGCCAAGCGGCGCGCCCACCGCAAGCGCGCCGTAGATCGACGCACCGACCAGCGCCAGCACCCTGCCCGACCGTTGCGGCCCGACGAGACCAAGGCCCCAGCCGATCACGCCGACCGCGACGAGGCTCTCGCCCAGCCCGATCAGCAGCCGCCCCGCCAGCAGCGCCGAGAAGGCGCCCCAGGTCCCGGCAAGGTTCAGCCCGGCCGCAAGCGACGCCAGCGCGCCCGCCAGATAGAGCACGAGCCCGCGGACGACCGCGGCCTTGGCACCGCGCCGGTCGGCCAGCGTTCCGGCCGGCCCGCGGCTGAGGATGGTGGACAGGAAGGCGACGCCGACGGCCAGCCCGGCCAGCACGTTGTTCAGGCCAAGGCTCTGCGCGACGAAGACCGGGACGGTCGACAGCGCCATCGCGACACAGAGGTATGAGAGGAAGAGGATCGAGACCAGAAGCAGCAGGCGCGCCTCGGCAGGGTCTCGGAACGGACGGGATCGCATTCGGAACTCCGGTTCTTCCCGCCGGCACAAGGAACGAAAAAACGCACCTCGACCCAGCGGATCGTTGGTGCGTTGCTTGACGTTAGACGCTTACGGCCGGATGTCCCGACCCCGATTGCGTATCGCCCGCCGCGCCCCATGTCAACCGGAGCGACGCGGGGCAGCCCCTTCCCGCGGCCCCTCCCCGCGGCACCGCCGGGCCCCCGGCATGTGCAAAGGCCCCGGGGGTTTCCCGGGGCCTTCGTCATTCCGCAGCCGTACAGGCTCAGAGTTTGCCGGCGTTGTCCATCTGCATCATGAACGTGTCGAAGTTGTATTCCGACAGCTGGGTCCAGAGGAACGACTCGCGCATGAAGGCGCGCTGGCTGTCGAACATCGTCTTGAAGTCGGCGTTCTGCGACGACAGGTCGGCGTACATCTTGTTCGCCACCTCGAAGGCCGCCTGCATGATCTCGGTCGAGAACGGGCGCAGCTTGGTGCCCTGCGCCACGAGACGCTTCAGTGCCGCCGGGTTCTTCATGTCGTAGGCGGCCATCATGTTCTGGTTCGCCGCCGCGCTCGCGATCTCGAGCACTTCCTGGTACTGCTTCGGCAGCGCGTTGAACTTGTCGAGGTTGAACATCGACGAGACGGTCGGACCGCCTTCCCAGAAGCCCGGGTAGTAGTAGTAGGGCGCGACCTTGTAGAAGCCGAGCTTCTCGTCATCGTAGGGGCCGACGAATTCCGCCGCGTCGATCGTGCCCTTTTCCAGCGCAGGGTAGATGTCGCCACCGGCGACCTGCTGCGGCACGGCGCCGAGACCGGCCATCACCTTGCCCGCGAGGCCGGCGATGCGGAACTTCAGGCCCTTCATGTCGTCGGGGGTGTTCACTTCCTTGCGGAACCAGCCGCCCATCTGGGCGCCAGTGTTGCCGCAGGGATAGCCCTGGATCTTGTTCTTGTTGTAGAAGGCGTTGGTCAGCTTCAGCCCGTCGCCCTGGTAGTACCAGGCGTTCATCTGGCGGAAGTTCGGGCCGAACGGCACGGCCGTCGGCAGCGCCCAGGCGGCATCCTTGCCCCAGTAGTAATAGGCGCAGGTATGGCAGCCCTCGACCGTGCCGGCCTGGGTCGCGTCCAGCGCCTGAAGGCCCGGGACGATCTCGCCCGCGGCGAAGACCTGGATCTTGAACTTGCCGTCGGTCAGCGCGCTGACCTGCTCGGCCATGTATTCCGCGCCGCCGTAAATCGTGTCGAGCGATTTCGGAAACGACGAGGTCACGCGCCAGTTCAGCTTGGGTGCTTCCTGCGCGATGGCCGGGGCTGCGAGCGCGGTGGCACCGGCAGATGCCACGCCACCGATCGCGGCCTTGGTCAGAAATGAACGACGATCCATAGGGTTCCTCCCATACACAATGTATCTCAAGCCATGTGCGGGTGTTCTCCCCGACATCTGGGCCATGGGCGCTTTTTGCACACCAATCTTCACCTGTCCAGCATCACGCAATCGTCACTGTGGAAGGGTTGCAAAACCTTAACACCGCAATGTGTTGGCGCCGGAAATTGAAGCAGATGCCCAAGCCACGCGCAACGCCTCCGGGACGGCGCGCGCGCCTCCACCGCGCCCTCGTCGCCGCCCCTGTCGCCGTCCCTGTCGTCGCGTCCGTCACCGCCCCCGTCACCGACTGCCCCTCCATTTCGCCTCGGTCCGGGCGAAACCGCCCTCGAACGATCCCGAGGCGGAGAATATATTTCCGTTAATTTCATGAAACCTCACGCCGACGCAAGAAATCGTAAGACATAGACTTTCTCACGACATTTTCCGCCGCGTTTTGCGCTTGACGCATCCGGCGGGCGCGCCTAGTGTCGCCGCCGTACAGCGAAGGGGCCGATCCGTGGCGAAGCTTGTGGTAATTTTGGGGACATGGTGCATGGGCCGGTAACGGAACCCCAGATCTACCCCCATGCGCCCCCGACCAAAACTCGGGGGCTTTTTGTTGCGCAGGGGTCCCTTGCGTGACGCGGTGAAAGCGAGACGAGGCGGCCGCGCGGGCGGCGGAGGATGGAAAGATGACGAAGGCGATGACGGGCGCGATGCCGGCAGGCGCGAAGACGGCAGCCAAGGCAGGGGCCAAGGCGGGCGGGCCGCGCATGATGAGCGGCGCGAAGATGGTGCTTCAGGCGCTGCGCGACCAGGGGGTCGAGGTGGTGTTCGGCTATCCGGGCGGCACGGTGCTGCCGATCTACGACGAGATCTTCCAGCAGAACGACATCCGCCACATCCTCGTCCGGCACGAGCAGGCCGCGGTCCACATGGCCGAAGGCTACGCCCGGTCGACCGGCAAACCCGGCGTCGTTCTGGTGACCTCCGGCCCCGGAGCGACCAACGCGGTCACCGGCATCACCGACGCGCTGATGGATTCGATCCCGCTGGTCGTGATCTCGGGCCAGGTGCCCACATTCCTGATCGGTACCGACGGCTTTCAGGAGGCCGACACCATCGGCATCACCCGCCCCTGCACCAAGCACAACTGGCTGGTGAAGGACACCTCTCGGCTGAGCGAAACCATCCACCAGGCCTTTCACGTCGCCACGGCCGGGCGACCGGGCCCCGTGCTGGTCGACATCCCGAAGGACGTGCAATTCGCGACCGGCCCCTACATGCCGCCCGGCCAGGCCAGGACCGACAATTACCGCCCCCGCGTGAAGGCCGACCCCACGGCCGTCGAGGCGCTGGTCGAGATGATCGAAACCGCCGAGCGGCCGGTGCTCTATACCGGTGGCGGCGTGATCAACTCGGGCCCGGAGGCGACGCGCCTGCTGCGCGAGCTGGTGGAGGTCACCGGTTTTCCGATCACCTCCACCCTGATGGGGCTGGGCGCCTACCCGGCCTCCGGCAAGAACTGGCTCGGGATGCTTGGCATGCACGGCCTTTACGAGGCCAACCTTGCGATGCACGGCTGCGACGTGATGATCAACATCGGCGCGCGGTTCGACGACCGGATCACCGGACGGGTCGCCGATTTCAGCCCCGGCTCGCGCAAGGCGCATATCGACATCGACCCCTCCTCGGTCAACAAGATCATCCATGTCGAGCTGCCGGTCATCGGCGACGTCGCCCATGTGCTGGAGGAGGCGCTGGCGCTGTGGCGCGCGCGCGGTTCCAGGATCAACGCCGAGGCCGTCCGCCGCTGGTGGGCGCAGATCGAGGACTGGCGGCGGGTCAACTGCCTCGCCTACCGGAACTCGGACAAGGTGATCAAGCCGCAGTACGCCCTGCAGCGCCTGCAGGCGCTGACCGAAGGCATGGACCGCTACATCACCACCGAAGTCGGCCAGCACCAGATGTGGGCGGCACAGTTCCTCGGCTTCGAGGAACCCAACCGCTGGATGACCTCGGGCGGGCTTGGCACCATGGGCTACGGTTTCCCGGCCTCTATCGGGGTGCAGGTCGCCCACCCGGAGGCGCTGGTGATCAACGTCGCGGGCGAGGCCTCGTGGCTGATGAACATGCAGGAGCTGGGCACCGCGATGCAGTTCCGCACCCCGGTCAAGCAGTTCATCCTCAACAACGAGCGTCTCGGCATGGTCCGGCAATGGCAGGACCTGCTGCATGGCGGACGCTATTCGCAATCCTGGTCGGAAAGCCTGCCCGATTTCGTCAAGCTGGCCGAGGCCTTCGGCGCCAAGGGCATTCAGGTGTCGGACCCTGCCGATCTGGACGATGCGATCCGCGAGATGATCGCCCATGACGGGCCGGTGGTGATGGACGTGCTGGTCGAGAAGCACGAGAACTGCTTCCCGATGATCCCCTCGGGCAAGCCGCACAACGAGATGCTGATGGGCGAGGACAGCACCGAAGGCGCGATCACCGGAGAGGGCGGCGCGCTGGTCTGAGCGGTCGGACGCGGGGGTTTCACACCCCCGCACCCGCCGTATCCGCGGGGGTTTCACACCCCCGCACCCCCGTGGAGTATTTCAGCCAAGATGAAAGACGGATCATGTCTGCACTGAACATCAAGAAGGGCGCGACCTCGCATTCGGCCTATGACCTTCGGGCCTCCTATTCCGAGGTGATCGAGACCCACACGCTGGCCGTGCTGGTGGACAACGAGGCGGGCGTGCTTGCCCGCGTGATCGGGTTGTTTTCCGGGCGCGGGTACAACATCGAGAGCCTGACCGTCGCCGAAGTCGATCACGAGGGGCATCTGAGCCGGATCACCGTGGTGACCTCCGGCACGCCGCAGGTGATCGACCAGATCAAGGCGCAGCTGGGCCGCATGGTGCCGGTGCACGAGGTGCACGACCTGACCGCCGAGGGACCGGCGGTACAGCGCGAGCTGGCGCTCTTCAAGGTCACCGGACAGGGCGACGCGCGGGTCGAGGCGCTGCGGCTGGCGGATATCTTCCGTGCCAGCGTGGTGGACACGACGCTGGAAAGCTTCGTCTTCGAGATCACCGGGACGGCCGAGAAGATTGATGCCTTCGCCGACCTGATGCGGCCGCTGGGTCTGCGCGAGATGGCGCGGACCGGGGTGGCGGCGCTGGCGCGCGGGGCCTGAGCGTCGCGCCCCAGGGGCGGAACCGCACCGCAGTCGCCGGCAGCAAAAGCGGCAGCGGCAGCGGCAGCGGCAGGCGCGGCATGCCCATGGGAATTGTTGCCTCGTGTCAAATAGGTGTGACGGCGGGCGCGGGAGCTTTTGACATTTCCCGCTTTCCGGCTATCGCTGGATCACGCCGGTTCCATTCCTGACTTTCCGGGGCGCGGCGGGCTTCTGGCGGTGGCCCGCGGCGCGGGCGGCGCCGCCCAATGAAAGGTAATCGGAATGCGGAACGTTTTCCCGAAGGTCGTTCTGTGCGCCAGCGCGGCGCTGGGTCTTGGCCTGATGGCCCTGCCCGCCGCGGCTGCGAACACCGTGATGCAGGAATGCTCCACCCAGTACAAGGCGGACAAGGCCGCCGGCAAGCTGAAGGCCGGCGAGACCTGGAAGAGCTATTATTCCTCCTGCGCCAAGTCGATGAAGAAGGCCGAAAGCGCCACCCCGCCGGAACCGGGCTCGAAAGCCGAAAAAGCCGCCCAGAAGAAAGCTTCGGGCGAGAAGAAGGCGCCGACGGCTGCGCAGCTCGCCGCCCGCAAGCGCATCAAGGAATGCGGCGCGATGTGGCAGAAGGACAAGGCGGCCGGCAAGATCAAGGCAGGCGAAACCTGGCCCAAGTACTGGCACAGCTGCAGCGAGAAGCTGAAAGGCTGAGGCAGGCCGCCTGAGCACGGCGGATGACGGGGGCGCCCGCCGCCCGCCAAATCCTGGCCTGCCGCAGCGCCCTCTCGCACCGACCTTGGTGCGTCAGCCTCCTGCGGCCAGCCTGAGATAGGGCGCCCGCCCCTGACCAAGCCCCGGCCCCTGCCGCGCCCCCCCTGACGGCGGCAAGGCACCAAGCGACACGCGGGGCGGCGGAACCGCCGCCCTGGCATCGACGCCGCCTGCGCCGCCCGCCGCTGCCGCCTCGTGCAGGGCACGACCGGCACCGGGGAAGCGGCCCCTCTCGATCAGCCGCACGGTATGGGCGATCCGCGCCGGGGCATCCTCCTCGCCCGCGAAGGTCGCCACCTCGTGGCCCACCGCGAAGGCGACCAGGTCGCCGACGTCGGGAAAGGTGCCGGAGGGCATCACGATGTCCTCGCCACCGCGCGTGAAGGCAAGCGGCCCATTGTCGTCGCACCAGAGCAGGAGCCTGCGGCTTTCAGCGCATCTCCAGATCACAATTCCGATCATGGTAACCTCTCAACCCCGCCCCCTCTGAATCTAACGTCGCGGGGCGAGAGGACCGAAGTGGAAGCTTGCCCTAACGGGCAGGATTTTTGTGTCGCTCCCCCTCGATTTTCGCACCAAACAGCGTCACACTGACGCCAATCAGCGTCACGGGAGGATGAGCGTGCAACCTGGCGGAGATCGGCGCATCACAGGCACCGCCGAAGGTGGCGCCACCCTGGAATCGCGCCCGGCTGAGCTAAGGGCGATCTTCGGCCAGAACCTGCGCCAGCTGGCTGCGCGGGCCGAGTCGGTGAGCGCGCTGTGCCAGCGGCTGGAGATCAACCGCACCCAGTTCAACCGCTACCTTTCGGGCGAGACCTTCCCCCGCCCCGACGTGCTGCACCGGATCTGCAGCTACTTCGGCGTCGATGCCCGCATCCTGCTGGAGCCGCTGGAAGACCAGAGCCCCGGGCCGGGCGCCTTGCTGGGCGGGGCTCTGGGGTCGCTGGTGCTGGATGCGCACGACTTCCGGGTCGACACGACGCGGCTGCCGGACGGGCTCTACCGGTTCTGGCGCAATTCCTACAATTTCCCCGACCGGGTGATCGCCGACATGTGCCGGATCTACACGGTGGGGGGGATCACGCTGTTCAAGGGGTACGAACCGCCGAACCCGATGCAGAGCCGCGCCGCCCTGCCCTCGCCGCACCAGTCGATCTATCACGGCGTGTTCCTTCAGCACGACGACGGCGTGTCGCTCTATTGCGCCACGCGCGGGGCACGGATGGTGTCGATCGGGTTCTTCGAATATGCGTTGGGGGGGCTGCCGGATTACCTTGGCGGGATCTCGTTCCTGACGCGGCGGCGGATCCAGGGGATGCGGCGGCTGACCTTCGCAGTGCTGGAACGGCTGCCGCGCGACATGGGCGCCTGCGTGGCGGCGGCGCGGGAATGCGGGCTGAAGAAGCCGGCGGAAGTGCCGGTCAAGATCCGCGACCTGCTGGCCACCGTCCCACCCTCGATCTGAGCGCCCTACCCGATCGCGCCCCCAACCGCGACATGCGACACGTCAGCCGAGGCGCACTGCCCCTTTCATTGTTCTCCAAATACGCAGCCGACGGCGCCGAACCGCGGCGCCGCCGGGCAGACGCACCTACAGCTTGTAGATCTCGGCGAACTTGATCTCGAGGTAGTCGAGCAGCGGGCCCTCGTCCGGCTCGAAGCCGCAGGCGCGGCGGATCGTGTCGCGGGGCGTGTAGAGGCCGCCGTGGCGCTGCAGGTTCTCGCGCAGCCATTCCGTTGCGTGGGTCGCCTCGCCCCGTGCCAGCGCCTCGTCGACGCCTTCCACCTCTTCGCGCAGCGCGCGGTTCAGGCAGCCGGCGTAGACATTGCCGAGCGCATAGGTCGGGAAGTAGCCGAACAGCCCCAGCGACCAGTGCACATCCTGCAGCATGCCATGCGCCGGCTGGTCGACCTTGACGCCGAAATCGCGCTCGAACCGGGTGTTCCAGGCTTCCTCGAGGTCGTCCACCGCCAGCGTGCCCGCGATCATCTCGCGCTCCAGCCCGAAGCGGAGCATGATGTGCAGGTTGTAGTGTACCTCGTCCGCCTCGGTCCGGATGAAGCCCGAGTTCACGCGGTTCACCGCACCGTGGAAGGCATCCGCATCGCCGACCGACAGCGGCCCGAACGTCTCGGTCATCTGGTCGTAGAGCCAGCCGGTGAAGGGCCGCGAGCGGCCGAGCTGGTTCTCGTAGATCCGGCTCTGGCTTTCGTGCACCCCCATGGAGACGCCGGCCCCCAGCGGGGTCAGCAGGTAGTCGGGGTCGACCCCCTGTTCATAGCAAGCGTGGCCGGTCTCGTGGATCGCAGCGTAGAGACAGTTGAAGGGCTCGGCCTCCACCACCCGGGTGGTGATCCGCGTATCGGTGCCCGACCCCGAGGAGAACGGGTGCACCGAAAGGTCCATCCGGCCGCAGTTCCAGTCGTAGCCGAAGGCCGAGGCCAGCTTGCGCGCCACGCGCATCTGCCCGTCCGCCGGGAAGTGGCCCGAGAGATCCCGGGGCTGGTGATCTGCCCCCATCACCGCCTCGCGCAGCGCGACGAGGCGAGGGCGCATCCGGTCGAACATCGCGCCGAGAGAGGCGGCACTCGCCCCCTCCTCGTAATCGTCGATCAGCGCATCGTAAAGCGCCTCGGGCCCGTCGCCATCTGCCAGGGCGGCGGCCTGTTCGCGGCGCAGCTCCACCACCCGGCGGAGCGTCGGCAGGAACATCGCGACATCGTTGGCCGACCGCGCCTCGGCCCAGCGGCCCTGCGCGACCGAGGTGGTGCGCGCAAGCTCGATCGCAAGCTTGGCGGGCACCCGGGTCTGGCGCTCGTAGGTGCGGCGGATGTGGCGCAGGTAGGCGGTTTCTTCCTCGTCCGAGGGGGTCGCCTCCTCCAGCCAGTCGCCGATCCGGGGATCGGTGCGGCGGGCATGCAGCACGCCTTCCAGCGCGCCGATCTCCTCGCCCCGCTGTTCGGCGGCGCCGCGCGGCATCATGGTTTCCTGGTCCCACTCGAGGCGCCCGGCGATCTGGCCCAGGGCCTCGGTGTCGCGCTGGTAGGCCATGAGCGAATTCATCGCCGAATTCGAGGCGGAGTTCTTTCCGGTGGTGGCGTCAGACATCAGGCGGTTCCTTTCCGGATCGACCCCAGCCGGGGGTATTGTGCAAGGTTGCGGGCGCGGATCGCCAGCGCCCAGAGGATGATCGCCCCGAACTGGTGGACGATGGCGATGTGCAGGGGCGCGGCATAGAGCGCGGTAAAGATCCCCAGGGTCATCTGCACCAGCCCCCAGCAGGCCGCGACCAGAAAGGCCCTACGCACCGAGGCATGGGGCGACTTCCGCGCCACGTAGGCGCAGATCCACAGGAAGATCACCAGGATGTAGCCCATCATGCGGTGGTTGAACTGCACCAGCCCCGCGTTCTCGAAGAAGGCAAAGAACCAGCGGCCGTTGGCGACCTGGAAGGCATCGGCGGGGAAGAACCGCCCGTTCATGTCGGGCCAGGTGGGGAAGTAGCGCCCGGCATCGATCCCCGCGGTCAGCGCACCCAGCATGAGCTGGATGAAGACGAGGATCATCAGGATCGTGCCCAGCGTCATCATCGTCTCGGAGCGCGCACGGCGGGCCTGGATCAGCTCGGCCTCCTTGCGGCCCAGAAGCAGGATGTACCAGGCCGTGAAGCCCAGGATGATGAAGGCGATGCCAAGGTGGGTGGCAAGGCGATAGGAGGCCACGGCGATCATCCGCCCGTGCAGGCCCGAGGACACCATCCACCAGCCGATCGCGCCCTGCAGGCCGCCAAGGACGCCCAGCCACAACAGGCGCCTTGTATAGCCCGCGGGGATGCGCCGGGTCAGCCAGAAGAACAGGAAGCCAAGGCCCCAGACCATGCCGATGGTACGGCCGAGGTTGCGATGCGACCATTCCCACCAGTAGATGAACTTGAACTGGCCAAGGGTCATGCCCTTGTTCTGGATCAGATATTGCGGCGACTGCTTGTACAGGTCGAACTGGTGCTGCCAGTCGGCCGCGTTCAGCGGCGGCAGCGCCCCCATGATCGGGTTCCATTGGGTGATCGAGAGCCCGGAATCTGTCAACCGGGTGAGGCCGCCCACCGCGACCATCGCCATCACCATGGCGAAGATCACCATCAGCCAGATCCGGATCGCCCGGCGCGCGCCCTTGGGGCGGCCCGCCTCGATCATCCCGCCCTTCGGCGCGGCTTTCGGCGCGCCCTCGGTGGTGACCTCCTCGAAGATGCTGCGGTTTCCGGCCATCAGAGCCCTCCTTCTCGGCCCGTCGGGGCCAGTCGACACACCGTCACGGGCCCACCGTCACGGGCCATGATCACGGGCCCATCATAACGGGCCATCTCCACGGGCGCGCGGACACTAGGGCGCCGCCGCCCCGTCCGCAAGGGCGCGAGGCGCCGCAGGCCGGCCGCTCAGCCGCCCGCGCCCGGGCCCCGACGCAGGATCTGGCGCAACATTCCGTGAAGCATCTGCACATCGGCGCGGGTCAGATCCAGCCGCGACCACATGTTGCGCAGGTTCATCCGCATGTTGGCGGCCTTGGCCTCGGGGAAGAAGAACCCCGCGTCATCCAGCGCCGCCTCGTAGCGGTCGCCCAGTTTCTCGATCTCGATCGCCTCGGCGAAATCGGTGCCCTCCAGCCCGCGCCCCGCGTCCGGCGCCATGCCCTGCCGCGCCAGCTCATAGGCCACCAGCAGCACGCATTGCCCGAGGTTGAGCGAGGGGAACTCCGGGTTCACGGGCACCGTGATGATCGCGTTGGCCAGCGCCACGTCCTCGTTCTCCAGCCCGGCGCGCTCGGGGCCGAACATCAGGCCCACGCGCTTGCCCTCGGCCATCATGGCGCGGGCCTCGGCCATGGCCTCCTCTGGGCTCAGCACGGGCTTCGTCAGCCCCCGCACCCGCGCCGTGGTGGCAAAGACATAGTGGCAATCGCCGATCGCGCCCTGCACGTCGTCGTAAAGCCCCGCCGCGTCCAGAACCCGCCCCGCACCCGAGGCCATCGCCGATGCCTTGGGGTTCGGCCAGCCGTCGCGCGGCGCCACGATCCGCATCCGGTTCTGGCCGAAATTCAGCATCGCGCGCGCCGCGGCGCCGATGTTCTCGCCCATCTGCGGGCGCACGAGGATGAAGGCAGGCTGTATCGCGTCCATGAACCCCTCCGGCAGGCAACGCGCCCCCATACGCCGCCCCCGCCCCGCACGCAACCGCCACAGGCCCCCGGAAACGCCCCGACAGAGACCCCGGAAAGCGCCCAAGGTGCCCCCTCCCTGTCTTCATTGTTCCCCAAATACGCGCGTCACGACGCAAGTCACCCCCCGGACGCCCGGCAAGGGCACCCCGGGCCCCGCCTTGCTCTCCTCCCTGAACCCGCCTATCACCCGGTAAAACCGCCGGAGGAGCCCGCATGCCCGACCTCGCGCCCGACCGCTATGTCCTGGTCGCCGACATCGGCGGCACCAATACCCGCGTCGCCCTGGCCGAGGGGGTGTCGATCCTCAAGGAGACGATCCGCCGCTTCCGCAACGCCGATCATTCCGGGCTGGAAGAGGTGCTGACGACCTACCTCGCCGATGCGGGCTCCGGAGGAGGCTCCGGTGGGGGCGCCGTCGATTGCGCGGGCGCCTGCATCGCGGTGGCCGGGCCGGTGCGCGACGGCGCGGCCAGCCTGACCAACCTCGACTGGTCGATGGACGGCGCGCTGCTGGCGCGGGCGACAAGGGCCGAGCGGGTGGCGATCCTGAACGACCTGCAGGCGCAGGGCCATGCGCTGGGGCAGCTGGGCCCCGGCGCGCTGCGCACCATCCTGCCCGGCGCCCCCGCAAAACCCGACGCGGCGCGGCTGGTCGTGGGGGTCGGCACCGGGTTCAACGCGGCGCCGGTGCACGTGACCCCGGTCACGCGGATCGTGCCGCCGGCCGAGGCCGGGCACATCACCCTTCCGGTGCGCAGCGCGGCCGACCTCGCCCTGGCCGAGGCGCTTGGCGCCAGGCATGGCTTCGCCAGCGTCGAGGATGCCCTCTCGGGCCGCGGGGTCGAGGCGGTCTACGCCTTCACCTCGGGCGGGCAGCGCAAGACCTCGGACCAGATCATGGAAGCGCTCGAGGACGGGTCGGACCCCGCCGCGCTCGAGACCGCGACGACGATCGTGCGCCTGTTCGGCGCGGTGGCGGGCGATCTTGCGCTGCAGCACCTGCCCTTCGGCGGCATCGCGCTCTGCGGCGGCATGGCGCGGGCCTTCGCACCGCATCTCGAACCGCTGGGCTTCCTCAAGGCCTTCACCGACAAGGGCCGGTTCTCGGAGTTCCTCAAGGGGTTTCCGGTCCAGGTGATCGAGGACGATTACGCCGCGCTGACGGGCTGCGCCGCCTATCTGGCCTCCCAGGGCTGAGGGGCTTCCCGGGGCCCGGAAGACACGGCGGCCGGGAAGACGGTGGCCCGGAAGACGGTGACCGGAAGACGGTGACCGGGCGCGCGCCCGGCCATCGCGCCGCCCTGCGGCGGCGCGCCCCGGGTCGCGCCCTCTCAAACGCCCCGCCCCTCAGGTGATGACGTTCGGCTGGTCGCGCCCGATGTGGTGGCGGATGGCGGCCAGTTCGTGCGCCGCGCGGATCACCGGGGCCAGCGCCTCCTGCGGATCGAGGTCGTGCCTGGTGCTGTCCGGCTCGTAGCGTTCCAGGTAGAGCCGCAGGGTCGCTCCCTCCGTCCCGGTGCCCGATAGGCGCAGAACGATGCGCGATCCGTCCTCGAATAGGATCCGCACGCCCTGCCCCCGGCTGACCGAGCCGTCGACCGGGTCGTTATAGGCGAAATCCTCGGCGGCCCGGATCAGCAGGCCCTCGATCTCGGTACCGGGAAGCGTCGGCAGGTCCGCCTTGAGTTCGCTCATCATCTTGTTCGCGTCGTCCACCGGCAGCGCCTCGAAATCGTGGCGGGAATAGTAGTTGCGGCCGTACTTCGCCCAATGCGCCCGGAGGATCGCCTCCACCCCCTCGCCGCGGGCCGCGAGGATGTTGAGCCACAGGAGAACGGCCCAGAGCCCGTCCTTCTCGCGCACGTGGTCGGAGCCGGTGCCAAAGCTTTCCTCGCCGCAGATCGTGGCGCGGCCGGCGTCCAGCAGGTTGCCGAAGAACTTCCACCCCGTCGGCGTCTCGTAGGCGCCGATGCCCAGCTCCTTCGCCACCCGGTCGGCAGCGGTCGAGGTGGGCATCGACCGCGCGACCCCCTTCAGCCCGGCCTTGTAGCCCGGTGCGAGATGGGCGTTGGCCGCCAGCACCGCGAGGCTGTCGGAGGGCGAGACGTAGATGCCGCGCCCGACGATCATGTTGCGGTCGCCGTCGCCGTCGGAGGCGGCGCCAAGGTCGGGGGCGGCCTCGCCCATCATCTCCTCCATCAGGGCGCTGGCCCAGGTGGGGTTCGGGTCCGGGTGCATGCCGCCGAAATCGGGCTCCGGCACGCCATGGACGACGGTGCCCTTCGCCATGCCCAGCCGCCCCTCGAGGATCTCGGACGCATAGGGCCCGGTGACCGCGTTCATCGCGTCGAAGCGCATGCGGAAGCCGCCCTGCACCATCGCCCGGATCGCTCCGAAGTCGAACAGCTCCTCCATCAGCGTGGCATAATCGGCGACCGGGTCAACCACCTCGACCACCATCTTTTCCAGCGTGGTCTCGCCAGGGGTGGAAAGGTCGACATGCGGGCCGTCGGAGATGTGGTATTCCGCGATCTCCTGCGTGCGGGCAAAGATCGCCTCGGTCACGCCTTCGGGGGCCGGGCCGCCGTTGGCGATGTTGTACTTCACCCCGAAATCCGCGTTCGGGCCGCCGGGGTTGTGGCTGGCCGACAGGATGATGCCGCCATCCGCCTTGCGCTTGCGGATCAGGTGCGAGGCGGCGGGGGTCGACAGGATCGCCCCCTGCCCCACGATGACCCGCGCGGCGCCCCCCGCCGCGGCCATCTTCAGGATGACCTGCGCCGCCTTGTCGTTGAAATAGCGCCCGTCGCCGCCAAGCACGAAGGTCTTGCCCGATGCCCCGCCGATCGCGTCGAAGATCGACTGGACGAAGTTCTGCAGATAGTGGCGGTGCATGAAGACCGGGGTCTTCTTGCGCAGGCCTGAGGTGCCGGGCTTCTGGCCCTCGATCGGTTGCGTCGGGTGGGTCACAACGGCCATGCTCGGTCGTCCTCCTTCAATCCTTCGGTTCGCACACGAACGCCATCACGGCGCCCACGGCACATTCGATCCTGCGGCCGGTCACCGGCGCCTCGGGGGCCCTTGGATCGGCACTGTCGAGCGCGCGGCGCCAGCGGCCCTCACCCGGTGGCGCCGGCAGCGCGACGGGCCGCGCAGGACCCGCGTTGAAGATGGCAAAGATGGCATCCGGGGGCAACGGGGCGCGGGCATCCGCCGCCGGGCGGATCAGCACGCACAGGCAATCGCTCGACGGATCGTTCCAGAATCCCGCATCGGGGGCACGCCCCTCGGCGCGATACCACGAAAGGTCGGGCTTGCCGTCCTCGGGCCTCGGGCGGGAATGCAGGAAGCTGCGCTGGCGCAGGACCGGGTGATCCCGGCGAAAGGCAGACAGCCGCGTCACCCAGCGGGTCAGCCCCGGGTCTCCGGTCCAGTCGACCCAGCCGGTCGGGTTGTCCTGGGCATAGGCGTTGTTGTTGCCGCCCTGCCCGTTGCCCACCTCGTCGCCGGCCAGCAGCATGGGCGTGCCCTGGCTCAGGAACAGCGTCGCCAGAAGCGCCCGCTTGCGCGCGTCGCGCGCCGCGCGCACCGACGGGTCATCGGTCGACCCCTCGATCCCGAAATTGTCGGAATGGTTCTCGCCATGGCCGTCGCGGTTGCCTTCGCCGTTGGCCTCGTTGTGGCGGTGCAGGTAGCTCACCACATCCTCGAGCGTGTAGCCGTCATGCGCGGTCAGGAAGTTGACCGAGGAGGTCGCCGCCCGCCCGCCGTGATCGAAACGTTCGGCGGACCCCAGAAGCCGCTTGGCAAGGTCGGGTACCATGCCTGCGTCACGGCGCCAGAAGCGGCGCACCCCGTCGCGGAAGCGGTCGTTCCACTCGGCGAAGGGATGAGGCCAGGCGCCCAGCTGGTAGCCGCCGGGGCCGAGGTCCCAGGGTTCGGCGATCAGCTTGACCCGCGCCAGCACCGGGTCCTGCCGCAGCGCGTCGAGAAAGCCGCCGCGCGGGTCGAACCCGCCCGCTTCGCGTGCCAGCACGGTGGCAAGGTCGAAGCGGAAGCCGTCGACATGGAAGACCTCGACCCAGTGGCGCAGGCTGTCCATCACCATGCGCAGGACCGCGGGATGGGTCAGATCCAGCATGTTGCCTGTGCCGGTGTCGTTGACGTAGTGCCGCCCCGCCCCCTCCAGCCGGTAGTAGCTGCAATTGTCGAGGCCGCGAAAGCTCAACGTCGGGCCAAGCTCGTCGGCCTCGCCCGAGTGGTTGTAGACGACGTCGAGGATCACCTCGATCCCCGCGGCGTGCAGGCGGCGGACCATCTCCTTCACCTCGGCGCGGGGGTCCGCGCCGGGGCCGGGCCGCGCGTAGCGCCGGGCCGGGGCGAAGAAGCCGATGGTCTGGTATCCCCAGTAGTTGCGCAGCCCCTTCTTCACGAGGAAGCGGTCGTCGTGGAAGGCATGGATCGGCAACAGCTCCACCGCCGTCACCCCCAGCGCGCGGTAATGCGCGATCATCGCCTCGGACGCGACGCCGAGGTAGGTGCCGCGCTCCGCCTCCGGCACCTCAGGGTGGCGCATGGTCAGGCCCTTGGCATGGGCCTCGTAGATCACCGTCTCGTCCATCGGCCGGTCGGGCGGGCTGTCGCCCTGCCAGTCGAAGCCGTCATCCACCACCAGGCATTTCGGCACATGGGGGGCGGAGTCGCGATCGTCCCGCGCAAGGTCGGCGCCCTTCGCGCCGGGACGCTCGGGCACCACATGGCCCATCACCGCGTCGTGCCAGGACAGGTCGCCGTCCAGCGCCCTCGCGTAAGGGTCCATGAGCAGCTTGGCTGGGTTGAAGCGCAGCCCCTCCTCGGGCCGCCACGGGCCGTGCACCCGGTAGCCATAGGCCTGCCCCGGCCCAAGTCCGGGGACAAGGCCGTGCCAGACATCCCCGGTCCGCTCGGGCAGCGCCAGCCGGGTCTCGGCGCCGCGGTCGAAAAGGCAAAGCTCCACCGCTTCCGCCCCCGCGGAGAAGACGGCGAAATTCACGCCCTCCGGTCCCGGCGTCGCCCCCAGGGGCCAGCTTCGCCCCGCAAGGATCGGCCGCGCGCTCACCCCTTCAACTGGGCGTAAAGCGCGGCATAGGCGGCCGAGGACGCGCCCCATCCCAGAGGTTGTTCCATGGCCCGGCGCACCATCGCCTTCCACCCCTCGGGATCGGCGTGCAGCACCGTCAGCCGGCGCAGCGCCTGCTGCAGGCCAAGCGCATCGGCGGGATGGAACACCACCCCCGTCGCCGCCCCCTGCCAGAGAGCGGCCGGGCTTGCGTTCACCACGGTGTCGGCAAGGCCCCCGGTGGCCGCCACCACCGGCAGGGCGCCATAGCGCAGCCCGTACATCTGGGTCAGGCCGCAGGGTTCGAACCGCGACGGCACCAGCACCGCGTCGGCGCCCGCGAACATCAGGTGGCTCAGCCCCTCGTCATAGCCGATCCGGACGCCGACCCGCCCCGGGTAGCGCGTCTCGAGCGCCCGCATCGCGCCCTCCAGCGCCGGATCGCCCGATCCCAGCACCGCCAGGCCGCCCCCCGCACCGATGAAATCCTCCAGCGCGTCGGGGATCAGGTCGATCCCCTTCTGGTCGGTCAGCCGGCTGACCACGATGGCAAGCGGCCCCGGCACGTGCAGTGCGAATTCCTCCATCAGCCGAAGGCGGTTCGGGATCTTGCCAGCAGGATCCCCGGCAGAGAACGGGGCGATCGCGGGGTCGTTCGCGGGGTCCCAGACCTGGTCGTCGATGCCGTTGAGGATGCCATGCATCTGCCCCGCCCGCGCGGCGATCACGCCCTGCAGGCCCATGCCGAAGGCTGGCCGCATCAGCTCCTCGGCGTAGGTCGGGCTGACCGTGGTGATCGCATCCGCCGTCACCAGCCCCGCCTTCAGCGTCGACAGCCCGCCGTAATATTCCAGCCCGTCGCTGTGAAACTGTTCGTAGGGCAACCGCAACGCCCCCAGCTTGGCAGCCTCGGCCCAGCCCTGGAAGGCGATGTTGTGGATCGTCATGACCGAGCGCGGCGCCCCGGCCCACCCCCCGCCGCCGGCATAACGCAGGTAGGCGGGTGCAAGCCCCGCCTGCCAATCATGGGCATGCACGACATCGGGACGCCAGCCATCCGCCAGCCCCTCCAGCGCGATCCGCGCCGCCGCCCAGCCCAGGGCCGCGAAACGCTCGGCATTGTCGGGATGATCCAGACCACCGGCCGAATAGGGCCCGCCCGGCCGGTCGTAGAGATGCGGCGCGTCAAGCATCAGGACGGCGATCCCCGCCACCTCGCCCGCCATAACCCGCGCCGGCCCGCCGAACAGATCGCCGTCGGACCAGACTTCCGCCGCCCCCTCGCCCAGCCGCGCCAGCAAGCCCGGATAGGCCGGCAGAAGGACGCGCATCTCCCACCCCAGCGGCGCAAGCGCCCCCGGCAGGGCGCCGACCACGTCGGCCAACCCGCCCGTCTTGATCAGCGGCACGCATTCCGACGCCACCGACAGCACCCGCCCCACGCTCATTCCAGCCCCACGCTCATTCCCGCCTCGATCCTTCCAACTTCATCTTGGCCCAAATACTCGAAAAGATGGCGGGGGTCCCGGGGGGGCGCTGCCCCCCCCGGCGGGGGCGCGGGGGCTGGCCCCCGCTTCCCGCCCTAGCCGAGCTTCGCCGCCCGCATGTCCAGCATGTCCTGCGTAATCAGCACCACCCCGTCGTCGGTCCGCCGGAACCAGCGCGCATCTTCCTCAGGGTCCTCTCCGACGACAAGGCCCTCGGGGATCTCCACCCCGCGGTCGATCACACAGCGGCTCAGCTGTGCCGAGCGGTTGACCCGCACGTAGGGCAGCGCCACCACGTATTCCATCGACGAGAAGGAATGGGTCCGGCACCCCGTGAACAACAGAGAGTTGCGTATCTCCGACCCCGAGACGATGCAGTCGCCCGCGATCAGCGACGACACCGCGTTGCCGCGCCGGCCGTCTTCGTCATGGATGAACTTCGCCGGCGGCTTGATCTCGGCATAGGTCCAGATCGGCCATTCATTGTCGTAGAGATCCAGCTTCGGCACGAAATCCGTGAGGTCGATGTTGGCCTGCCAGAAGGCATCCACCGTGCCCACGTCGCGCCAGTAGGGCTCCGTCTCCAGCCCGGTCATGATGCAGCTTTCCGAGAAGCGGTGCGCGATGGCCGACCCGTTCTTGACGATGTCGGGGATGATGTCGTGCCCGAAATCGTGGCTGGAGTTCGGATCCTCCGCATCCCGGATCAGCAGGTCGCGCAGGAAGGCCCAGTCGAAGACGTAGATCCCCATCGAAGCCAGCGAATGCGTGGGGTCGCCCGGCATGCCCGGCGGGTCCTTGGGCTTCTCGAGGAAGGCAGTGATCCGCCCGGTGGGATCCACATCCATCACGCCGAAGGCCGAGGCCTCCTCGCGCGGGACGGTGAGGCAGCCGATGGTGACGTCGGCGCCGGTTTCCACGTGCTGACGCAGCATCACCTCGTAATCCATCTTGTAGACGTGGTCGCCCGCAAGGATCACCACGTATTTCACGTCGTAATCGTCGACGATGTCGATGTTCTGGGTCACGGCATCCGCGGTGCCCATGTACCACTTGTTTTCCGACACCCGCTGCGAGGCGGGCAGGATATCGAGATATTCGTTGCGCTCCGCCCGGAAGAAACCCCAGCCGCGCTGCAGGTGACGGATCAGCGAATGCGCCTTGTACTGGGTCGCGATCGCCATTTTGCGGATGCCCGAGTTCAGCGCGTTCGACAGCGCGAAGTCGATGATCCGGGTCTTGCCGCCGAAATAGACCGCGGGCTTGGCACGCCGGTCGGTCAGCTCCTTCAGCCGGCTGCCGCGTCCGCCGGCCAGGACGAAGGCCATCGCCTGGTTCGACAGCCGTTGGCCGCTTGCTCCTCTTGGCATCTTCCGTTCCTCCTCCTCCCGTTGCCCCGAACCCTGCCGCTCAGACCGGCCCACTCAGACCGATTGCCTGGACCGGCCGCAGCCAGACCGCCGATAGCGGCGGCAGCACGACCCGCGCCGATTGCGGCTGGCCGTGCAGCGCCGGCCCATCGGCCTTCACCCCGCCCATGTTGCCCCGGTTTTGCCCTCCGTAGGCCGCAGCGTCTGTGTTCAGGATCTCCTCCCACCGCCCTGCCCTGGGCAGGCCGATGCGATATTCCCGCTCCACCGGAGTGAAATTGAAAAGCGCGGCGACCGGTTCCTCCTCCGGCCCGCCCTTTCGCACAAAAGCGTAGACCGAGGCTTCGGCGTCGTTCGACTCGAGCCAGGCGAATCCCTCGGGCCGGCAATCGTTGACGTGCAGGGCCGGGATCTCGCGGTAGAGACGGTTCAGGTCGCGCACCAGCGCCTGCACCCCGGCATGTTGCGGCCGGTCCAGCAGATCCCAGTCGAGGCCGCGCGCATGCGCCCACTCGCCGCCCTGCGCGAATTCGCAGCCCATGAAGAGCAGTTTCTTGCCCGGATGCGCCCACATGAAGGCGTAGTAGGCGCGCAGGTTGGCGAACTGCATCACCCCGCCGTCATTGCCGCCCGGCATCTTCTGGATCATGGATCCCTTGCCATGCACCACCTCGTCATGGCTGATCGGCAGGATGAAGTTCTCGGAAAAGGCGTAATGCAGGCCGAAGGTCATCTGGTGGTGATGATACTTGCGGTGCACCGGATCCTTCTGGATGTACGACAGCGTGTCGTTCATCCAGCCCATGTTCCACTTGTAGCCGAAGCCGAGGCCCCCCTGATCCGCCGGCCGCGTGACCCCGGGGAACGAGGTGCTTTCCTCCGCCGCCGTCATGATGCCCGGGTGCTGGCCATAGGCCATGGTGTTCATCTGCCGTAGCAGGGCGATCGCCTCGTAATTCTCGCGCCCGCCATGTTCGTTCGGCACCCATTCGCCCTCGGGCCGGGAATAATCGCGGTAGAGCATCGAGGCCACGGCATCGACCCGCAGGCCGTCGGCATGATATTCCTCCAGCCAGTAGAGCGCGTTTGAAATCAGGTAGTTGGCCACCTCGGCACGGCCATAGTTGTAGATCAGCGTGTTCCAGTCGCGGTGAAAGCCCTCGCGCGGGTCCTGGTGTTCGTAAAGCGCGGTGCCGTCGAAGCGAGCGAGGCCATGGGCATCGGTCGGGAAATGCCCCGGCACCCAGTCGAGGATCAGGCCCAGCCCCTTCGCATGCACCGCGTTCACCAGCGCGCGGAACTCGTCCGGCGTGCCGTGGCGGATGGTGGGTGCGAACATCCCAAGTGGTTGGTAGCCCCAGGACCCGTCAAAGGGATGCTCCGTCACCGGCAGCAATTCGATATGGGTGAAGCCCATGTCGGCCACGTAATCGACCAGCTCCGTCGCCAATTCGTGGTAGGAAAGCGGCCTTTGCCCATCATCGGCCCGGCGCCAGGACCCCAGGTGCACCTCGTAGATCGAGATCGGCGCGTCGACGTGGTTGCGGGCGGCGCGCGCCTCCATCCACGCCGTGTCGGACCAGTGCGGCCGGTCGATACGGCGCACGACCGAGGCGGTGGCGGGCGGGTGTTCGGCGCCGAAGCCCACCGGGTCGGCCTTGAGCGGCAGCTTCTCCCCGCCCTTGCCGCGGATCTCGTACTTGTAGGGTGCGCCCTCCTCGACGCCGGGCAGGAAGATCTCCCACACGCCGCTGGCGCCGCGAAGGCGCATCGGGTGGCGGCGCCCATCCCAGAAGTTGAACTGCCCCACGACCGAGACACGCTCGGCATTGGGCGCCCAGACGGCGAAATGCACACCCTCGACCCCGCCGTGGGTGATCAGATGCGCGCCAAGTGCATGCCAGAGGCGCTGATGCGTACCCTCACCCAGAAGGTATTCGTCGATCTCGCCCAGAACCGGGCCGAAGCGGTAAGGATCGTCGAACTCCCAGCTTTCGCCGCCCCCCTCGGCCCGCAGGCGATAGGCGGCATCCTGCGGGATCGGCCCCGCGAACAGCCCCTCGCGTCCGACCGGAGCGAGCGGCGTGGCCGTGCCGTCCTGCACCACCTGCAACGTCTCGGCGCCCGGCACGAAGGCGGTGACGACGACCGCATCGCCCCGCCGATGCGGGCCCAGCACCGCGAAGGGATCGGCATGGGCGCCGGTCAGGATCGCGCGGGCGGCCTGCGGGTCGATCGGGGCCGACCCTTGGGATGTCGCGCGCTTGGGCATTGAAAAACCTCAGGTTACAAGGCGGACTCGGTGTACCATATGTCCTTCATGTAGCCCCGGATAGCCCTGTCGGAGGAAAAGAACCCGCCCCGCGCGGTGTTCAGCGCAGCCATTCGCGCCCAACGGTCGGGATCGGCAAAGGCCGCATCCACCTGTGCCTGCGCCGCATCATAGGCCGCGAAATCCGAGGCGGCGAGGAAGTAGTCGGAATTCCACATCCGGTCGACAAACCCGTTGTAGCGCGACGTATCACCCGGCGAGAATCGCCCCTCGACGATCATCTGAAGCACGTCCTGCAAGGGCTGGCTCGCCTCGATCGCGTGGCGGGCGTGGTCGGGATCTTCGCGGCGATTCATCACCTCCTGCGCGGTCATGCCGAAGAGAAAGAAGTTCTCCTCCCCCACCTGCTCGCGGATCTCGACATTGGCGCCGTCGAGTGTGCCGATGGTCGGCGCGCCGTTCAGCATGAACTTCATGTTGCCGGTGCCCGAGGCCTCCTTGCCCGCGGTGGAGATCTGTTCGCTGAGGTCCGCCGCCGGGATCAGGTGTTCGGCCATCGAGACGTTGTAATTCGCCGGGTAGATGATCTTGAGCCGGTCGCCGACCACCGGGTCGTTGTTAACAACCTGCGCCACGTCGTTGATAAGGTGTATGATTTCCTTGGCCACCCAATAGCCCGGCGCGGACTTGCCGCCGAAGATCTTGACCCGCGGCACCCACTCGGCATCGGGGGTCTGCCGGATCGCGTGCCAATGCGCGATGGTCTGCAGGATGTTCAGGTGCTGGCGCTTGTATTCGTGGATGCGCTTCACCTGCACGTCGAACAGGGCGTCGGGGCTGACCGTCACGCCGCAGCGCTCCTTGATCCAGCCCGCCAGCGCCAGCTTGTTGGCCCGCTTGGCCGCCATGAATTCCTGGCGGAACCCCGCATCCTCGACATGCGGCTCCAGCTCGGCCAGACGGTCCAGATCGGCCTGCCAGCCGGTGCCGATGGTGGCGTCGATCAGCGTGGCCAGTGGCCGGTTGCACAGGTTCAGCCAGCGCCGGGGCGTCACGCCGTTGGTCTGGTTGACGATCCGCCCGGGATGCAATTCGTTCAGTTCAGGAAACAATGTCTCCTTCACGAGATCACTGTGGAGCGCAGAAACGCCATTGACCTTATGCGACATCACGAAGGCCAATTCGCCCATACGAACCTCGTGATGCTTCACAATTCCAACATAATGCGGGCGCGAGGGGTGAGCATGGCGGTGCCAGCTGTCGATCTTCTCGACGATCTGCATGTGGCGCGGCAGGACGTTGCCGAACAGGTAGGTCGACCAGCGTTCCAGCGCCTCGGGCAAGAGCGTGTGGTTGGTATAGCCCAGAACCTTCTGCGCCACCTCCATCGCGTCGGCGAAATCGGCGCCGTGGTCATCCATCATCAGACGTACCAGTTCCGGCCCCGCCACCGCCGGGTGGGTGTCGTTCATCTGGATCGCCACCTTCTCGGGCAGGCGGCGCAGGTCGGAATGCTCGGTCAGATAGCGGCGCAGGATGTCCTGCAGCGCGGCGGAGGTCAGGAAGAACTCCTGCTTCAGCCGCAACTCCTTGCCCTGATAGGTCGTGTCGTCGGGGTAAAGCACGCGGCAAAGCGTGCGCGCCAGCGCCTCGGGCTCAGCTGCGGCCGCGTAATCGCCGTGGTTGAAACGCTCCAGATCGAACAGCGTCGTGGGCTTGGCGGCCCAGAGGCGCAGGGTGTTGGCCCACCGCCCCTGCCAACCCACCACCGGCGTATCGAAGGCCGAGGCGATCACCGTCTCCCCCGGCACCCAGACGTCGCGGCCACCCTTGGTCTCCACATGCCCCTTGAAGCCCACTGTGTAGGCGCTTTCGGGCCGGTCGAATTCCCACGGGTTCAGCGAGGTCAGCCAGTCTTCCGGCGTCTCGACCTGCTGGCCGTTCTCGAACCGCTGGCGGAAGAGGCCGTGTTCATAGCGCAAGCCATAGCCATAGGCCGGGCACCCCAGCGTCGCCATGGATTCCATGTAGCAAGCTGCAAGCCGACCAAGCCCGCCGTTCCCCAACGCGGCATCCGGCTCCTCCTCCACCAGCTGGCGCCAGTCGAGGCCGAGATCCTCGACCACCCCGCGCGCCATCTCCTCGAGCCCGAGGTTGATCGCCGCATCCTCGAGGATCCGGCCGATCAGGTATTCCATCGACAGGTAATAGACCCGCTTGCGCCCCTCGGCCCACGTCCGGCGGGTCGAGGCGAACCAGGCGTTCACCACCTTGTCGCGGATCGCCAGGCTGAGCGCCATGCGCCAGTCGTGCAGGCTGGCATGCGGCGCATCCTTGCCGATGCCGTAGGTGAGGTGCTGGAGAACGCGCTCGCGCAGGCCCTCCTTCGTCAGTTCTTCATCGAACACGCGCGTATCCATGTCTGCCCCGGCCTGATCTCCCCCCGTTCTTCGTCGCCACAGCGCGCGCCCACGTCAAGGCCCAAGGCAGCCCGCGGCGGCTTGCCGGCCCGGCAAGGCACCGCCTGCCCGCGTGAAGTTGAGTGCCGGACGGGCTTGCACAGGGAATGGGCGCGGCTAGGCTGACCTGCACGGGGGGATCAACCGGCAGGACGGGAGAACGGCATGAGCGAATGGTGGCGCGGCGCGGTGATCTACCAGATCTACCCGCGGTCTTTCCAGGACAGCGACGGCGACGGCGTAGGCGACCTGAGGGGCATCCTCGACCGCCTCGACCACGTGGCGGACCTGGGGGCCGAGGCGGTGTGGCTGTCGCCCATCTTCCCTTCGCCCATGGCCGACATGGGCTATGACGTGGCCGATTACTGCGGTATCGACCCGATGTTCGGATCGCTCGCAGATTTCGACGCGCTGGTGGCGCGGGCGCATGAGCTGGACGTCAAGGTGATCATCGACCTCGTGTTCAACCATTCCTCGGATGTCCACCCGTGGTTCGCCGAAAGCCGCGCTGACAAGGCGAACCCGCGCGCCGACTGGTACGTCTGGGCCGATCCGCGCCCCGACGGCGCCCCGCCAAGCCGCTGGCTGTCGGTCTTCGGCGGCTCCTCCTGGACGTGGGAGCCGCGGCGGCGGCAGTATTACCTGCACAACTTCCTGGCCGCGCAGCCCGACCTGAATGTGCGCGACCCCGAGGTGCAGGACGCGCTTCTGGACGTGATGCGGTTCTGGCTGGACCGGGGCGTCGACGGGTTCCGGCTGGACACGGTGAACTACTACATCCACGACCCGGACTTCACCGACAACCCGCCCGCCCCCGCCCCGAACGACCCGGAGGCCGACGGCGGCTGGCCGCCCGACAACCCCTACAACATGCAAGACCACCTGCACGACAAGAACCGGCCCGAGAACCTTGCCTTCCTCGAACGGATGCGCGCGGTGACCGACGAATACGAGGACCGGATCCTGCTGGGCGAGATCGGCGACGCCCTGCATTCCGAGCGGCTGATGGCGGAATACACCTCGGGCGGGCGGCTGCACATGGCCTACAGCTTCGACATGCTGGGGCCGGCCTACACACCAAGACATTTCCGCCAGCGGATCGAGGACATCTTCGAGGCCGCGCCCGACGGCTGGCCCTGCTGGGCGTTCTCGAACCACGACGTGAACCGGCACGTCAGCCGCTGGGCGCCGAAGCACGGCAGCGCAGACGCCATCGCAAGACAGGCGATCGCGCTGCTGGCGGGGTTCCAGGGCACACTCTGCCTCTACCAGGGGGAGGAACTGGGCCAGACCGAGACCGATCTCGCGTATGACGAACTGACCGACGTGGTGGGCCTGACCTTCTGGCCCGACAACAAGGGCCGCGACGGCTGCCGCACGCCGATGGTGTGGGAGGCCGAGGCGCCGAACGCCGGCTTCTCGACCGGGACGCCCTGGCTGCCGGTGAAGCCGGAACAGGCCGCGCGTGCCGTCTCGGCGCAGGGGCCCGGGTCGGTCCTCGATCATTACCGGGCGGTCCTCGATCATCGGCGGGGGTCGGCCACGCTTCGGCAGGGGGCCACCACCTTCCTCGATCTTCCCGCGCCGTTGCTGGGGTTCGTCCGGGCGGCGCCCGGTCCGGAGGACGCGCCGCTGCTGTGCCTCTATAATCTCTCTCCCGTGGCGCAGAGCGTCACACTCTCCGGTCCGGCCACGCTGACGGGCCCCGGGCAGGCCGCGCTGATCGGCACGTCGCTGACGCTTCCGCCAAACGGCTGGGCCTGGCTGACCGGCGAGCCCTTGCCGACCCCGATCCTTTGACATTGTCCGGCCCGCCCCCCCGGGGTACAATCGCGCCAATTACAAAAGGGGCGGCCGGGCCGGCAATTGGAAAAGGTATCCGGAACTCAATAGCCCCGAATTGACAGGCGTTATTAGAATATTAACCGGCGTGGTATTTCCTCATTCGAGGCGCCGGGCAATATTTACCCGCCCCGTCGATTGACGGGCTAAACGATATACGGACGGTTGGCCACAATTCCGGCCTTATTCCGCCCTCAATTCGACGCGGCTACAGACAATTCTGTTGTCGTGAAAGTCTTGTCGCGGCAGCCGGCCTTTCCGGTCCCGCAATGGAGAGATTCGCAGGATGAAGGCAATACGACTCTCGTCGATTGAAATGCGGCTGTCTGTGATGGTGCGCAAGATGAGTTTTTGCCTGGCGCTCGTGCTTGCGGCCCCTGCCGCGATCCTTGCCCCCGATGCGGCCCATGCCGTGGATCCGGGTCACCTGATCCTGCGCGAACGGGCGCCCACGCCGCGCGGCTTTGCCGGGCTCTGCGGGCAGTACCCATGGCTCTGCGCCGTGACGCGTGGCCCGGCGGCGCCGGATACCCGGACCCTCGCGCTGGCGCAGCGCATCAACCTTCGGGTCAACCGCGGCGTCCCGCAGATCGACGATGCGGTGCAGTATGGCGTGGCCGACCATTGGGCGCTGCCCACCGCCCGCGGGGGGGATTGCGAAGACCTCGCCATGCTGAAGAAGAAGGAACTGGTCGCGCTTGGCGTGCCGCCCCAATCCCTGCTGCTTGCCACGGTTCTGGACCGCCAGCGCGAGAACCACGCAGTCCTCGTGCTGCGCACCCGGCAGGGCGATTACGTGCTCGACAACCTCGACAACACGCTGCTGCCTTGGGCACAGACCGGCTACACCTTCCTTGCCATGCAGGACCCTGCCACACCGGCCCATTGGGATCGGCTGCTGCAGGGCGGCATGCTGGCGATGCAGGTCGCGTCGAACTGATCCGTAACGGTTCGGGCAGACCGGCGCGTCCCACCTCGGGGTGCAGAGCGCCTGGCTGTCCGACGCGCCCGTCAGCCGGGCGCGCCGTTTTCAAAGAGGCAGAACGCTACCTGTTGCGGCCGCCGCCCTGGCCATGTCCCTGATCTTGACCTTGGCCCTGCCCCTGGTTGCCACCGTTGTTCTGGCCGCCCCCACGGTTGTCGCCAAAGCCGCCACGACTGCTCCGGTCGCCGTTCCCTGACTGGTGGCCCTGCTGACCGCCCCCGGCGTGTTGTCCACGACCGTCGCCCCGCTGGCCGCGGCCCGCATCCCGGTTGCCGTGATGGCGATCGCCATCCCAGCCGCCATCCCAGCCACCACGGTGGCCACGGTCACCGTGCTTGCCGCCATGGTCGTGATCACCGCCCTTGCCGCCGTGGTGATCCCGACCGCCGTCCCAGCCGCCATGGTCGCGGTCGCCGCCCTTGCCACCGTGGTGATCCCGGCCGCCGTCCCAGCCGCCATGGTCGCGGTCGCCGCCCTTGCCACCGTGGTGATCCCGGCCGCCGTCCCAGCCACCGTGGCTGCGGTCGCCGTGTTTCCCGCCATGGTCGCGGTCTCCGTGCCGTCCGCCGCGATCATGACCGCCGCGGCCACCGTTCCAGCCGCCGTGATCATGGTCGCCGCCCTTGCCGGCATGATGCCCGCCGTGACCACGATGGCCGCCATGCCCGCCACCAGGCGCCCCCCCGGTCCCCGGATCGCTGGGCGTGTCGGTGGTTGGCGTGTCGGTGGTCGGGTCGTCCGCGGTCGGCGGATCGCTTTGCGGCGTGTCGGCCGTGGGCGTATCCGTCGACGGGGTATCGGTCGAGGGCGTGTCGGCCGTGGGCGTCTCCGTCGACGGGGTATCGGTCGCGGGCGTGTCGGCCGTGGGCGTATCCGTCGACGGGGTATCGGTCGAGGGCGTGTCGGACGAGGGCGTATCCGCCTGCGTGCCCGAGTTGGACGCCGTCTGCTGCCCCGAAGACCGCGAGCGGTCTCTCGGCTCGCCCTTGGCATCCCCAGTGATGCCCGGCGCGATCGACGCCGGCGCCCCCGCGGTCAGAAGGTCGATGCTGACCGGACAGACCGCGGCGACCTGCTGAAGCAACTGCGGAAAATCGCTGCGGGCCCGGATCTGGGCAATCTCACCGGCGGAGACTCCGCCCAGTTTGCAAAGATTGATTTCCTTGCCCCAGACCGGGGCACTGCCAAGACCGAAAACGACAGCCACGGTGGCGCCTGCGACGCCATTCAAAAGCGTGGTAGAAAGTCTCATTATAAATCCCCCTAGAAGAACCGGGGAATAAATCCCCGTTACGCGCTTCCCGAAAAGTTTTTGTGTTCTAACCCGACCAAAATACGATCGAGCAAACGTCTCAACAAGTGAGATTCTGACTTTTCTGTGCGCAAAGAGGGTCTGAAATGTGGCCAAATTCGGAAATTGCTGTGCGCAATCACAACCCCAAATTGCAATCAATCAGGGAGCTATATCCTGGGTAGATTCGTCGTATGGGTGAGTCGCCCGCAGGGAATCGACTCCGGGAACCGCCTCTGGGCGGGCACAAGGTCGATGATCGGGCCGGGTCAGGGCGCTGCTAGAGCTTCACCACCCGCACGTGGTTGCCTTTCGCCCCCAGCGCGATCTCGCCCTGGCAGAGCCGGAGCGCATCGTCGCCGAAGACCTCGGCGCGCCAACCGCTGAGCGCCGGCAGGTCACGCTGGCCAGCGGCGATCTGGTCCAGGTCGGAGGCCGAGGCGATCAGCTTCGCCGCCACCCCCGCCGAATCCGACTTGGCCTTCAGAAGCACCCGCAGCAGGTCGGCCAGCGCCGGGTTCACCTGCAACTGGACGTCATGCTTCTCGACCCGCGGCGCCTGGTCGGCCGGCATGGCAAGGCCCGCGGCGACGGCGGCAAGGATGCCCTCGGCGATCTCGCCCTTGCGGGCCTCGCGCAGCAGCAGGCGCGAACGGCCCAGATCCTCGATCGACTGCGGCTTGGTCGAGGCCAGCTCAAGCAGCGCGTCGTCCTTGTAGACGCGCGAACGGGGCACGTTGCGGCCCTGGGCGTATTCCTCGCGGAACCGCGCCAGCTCCTTCACCAGCGCCAGGAACTTGGGGCTGTGGGTACGCGTCTTGACCCGTTTCCAGGCCTCTGCCGGATCGGTGATGTAGGTGTCGGGATCGGTGAGCACGCCCAGCTCCTCGGCCACCCACTTGTCCCGCCCGGATTTCGCGATTTCCGCCGCGAGGTGTTCGTAGATCACCCGAAGGTGCGTCACGTCGGCGATGGCATAGGTCTTCTGCGCATCGGTCAGCGGACGGCGCGACCAGTCGGTGAAACGCGAGGTCTTGTCGAGCGACTGGCGCGCAATCTTCCGCACCAGCGTCTCGTATCCCACCTGCTCGCCGAAGCCGCAGACCATCGCGGCCACCTGCGTGTCGAACAGCGGCACCGGAAAGACACCGCCCTCGACGAAGAAGATCTCAAGGTCCTGCCGGGCGGCGTGGAACACCTTCACCGTGGCCTCGTGGCGGAACAGATCGTAGATCGGCTCCATCGAGATGCCCTCGACCAGCGGATCCACCAGCACCGCTTCGCCCCCCTTCGCTTCTGGGAGCGCCATCTGCACGAGGCAGAGCTTCGACCAGTAGCTGCGTTCGCGCAGGAACTCGGTGTCGATCGTGACGTAAGGGGCGGTCTTGGCGGCATCGCAAAAGCGCGCCAGCTCTTCGGTGGTTGTGATCGTCTTCATGCCTGGTCCGGGCTAAGGGTGGCCACGGGGTCGTCCCGCGCGGTCCGCTATAGGCGCGGATCGCCCGAAAGGAAAGAGGAACTGCGGATCCGTCCCGTGCCTGCTTCCTTGCCTGCTCCCTCGGGGCCACAGGGCACCCCTGGCCCCCGCGCCCTGCCCCGGCCTCTTTCCTGCCCCGATCCCCGCCACCCGCCGCGCCGCAACCGCCACGCCGGCGGCACACGGGCGTCAGGCCGTCGCCCCGCCGCTCACGTCATGTCCGTAGAGCCAGTCGAAGCGCCTGAGCGGTGCCTCGGGCGCAAGCGCGGCACCGATCTTGAGCCCAAGATGCGCCGCCGCCCGGGTCAGCCCACCCAGGTGATAGGCCTTCGCATTGCCGTTCGCCGCGGCCACCGCGCGGGACACGCGGCCGAGGCGGGCCTCCTGGTAGGACGCAAGGCCGGCCTCAAGGCCCACCGCACTCTCCCCCGCGCGGTCAAGGCAATCGGCCAGCACCCAGGCATCCTCCAGCGCCATGTTGGCGCCCTGGGCGAGGAAGGGCAGCGTCGGGTGCGCCGCATCGCCGAGGATCGCCGCGCCGTGGCCATGCCAGCGCAGGGCCACCGGATGGCGGAACAGCCCCCAGAGATGCGGCACCTCGACCTGGTCCAGCCAGCCGCGCACCTCGGGGATGAAGTCCTGAAAGGCGATACGCGGTGCGATCGGGTCGTCGGTCTGCGACCAGCCCTCGTCGGCCCAGCGGTGACGCTCTTCCACCGCCACGATGTTGCGCAGGGTGCCGCCGCGCATGGGATAGCTGACAAGGTGCCGCCCCGGCCCCATGAAGACCTGCGCCACCGGCTCGGCGTGCGGTTCCGCCGGAATGATGGCGCGCCAAGCGACCTGATGGGTGAAGAACGGCACCACCTTGCCGTTCAGCGCCCTGTGCACCAGCGAATGAATCCCGTCGGCGCCGATCAGCAGGCCGGCCTCGATGCCGCGGCCATCGGCCAGCGTGAGCCGCGGCAGGTGATCGCCCAGCGTGACCTGCGCGATCCGGGCGCCGAGCGTCACATGCACGCCCGCCGCCCGCGCGGCGCCGGCCAGCATGTCGATCAGGTCCGCGCGGTGAATGAAGTAATAGGGCTGGTCGGGGCGAAGACGGCGCAGATCCAGCCGCAGCACCCTATCGCCATCGTTGCCGTTGCGCAGCACCACCCCCGACGAGCGGTCGCCGATCGCCGCCAGCCGTTCCTTCAGCCCCAGCGCCCGCAACACCGCGGCGCCGTTCGGGCTGATCTGCAGCCCGGCGCCCGCCTCGCGGATCGCGTCGGACTGCTCCAGCACCTCGACCTCGGCACCGCGCCGTGCCAGCGCGATCGCCGCCGACAGCCCCGCGACACCCGCGCCGGCGATGGTGACCTTGCGTCCGTTGAGAGCCATGGGTCCTCCTTTCGAGGGATCTTGCGGCGTTCGGCGGCCGGAGCGCCGCCGGCCGCGAGACCATCGCACATCCGCGCGCCCCGGGTCTTGACCCGGATCAAGGTCACACCGGAGAGGTTTCACGCGGTCTTCCGGTTGTCAGGCATCGGCGGGGGCGTTCGAACGCACCCTACGGGAGCTCCGGTCCCAACCTGCACCCCAACCTACGCCCCGGTCCCGGCGGAAACAAAAAAGGGGCGCCACCCGGCCGGGCCCGCCCCCTCTCCTCACACAGTGACCGGACGCCGGTTCAGTCGTCGCGGTGCACCTTCTCACGGCGCTCATGCTTTTCCTGCGCCTCAAGAGTCATCGTGGCGATCGGCCGGGCGTCGAGGCGCTTGAGGCTGATCGGCTCGCCGGTCACTTCACAATAGCCGTATTCACCGTTCTCGATCCGCCGCAGTGCCGCGTCGATCTTCGACACCAGCTTGCGCTGGCGGTCGCGGGTGCGCAGTTCCAGCGCGCGGTCGGTTTCCTCGCTCGCGCGGTCGGCGATGTCGGGAACGTTGCGGGCGCTGTCCTGCAGCCCTTCGATGGTTTCGGCGCTGAGGCCGATGATCTCGTTCTTCCACGCGGTAAGCTTTCGGCGGAAGTACTCGAGCTGCCGGTCGTTCATGAACGGCTCGTCTTCGGCGGGACGATAATCCTCGGGAAGAAAGGCCTCGGCCTTCATCTTGCTACCCTCCATGTCAACGGGATCGCCGGCGGCGAGATCGGTGTCAGGATCGTCGTTCATCGGCATCACGCACCCCTTCGGGCGTCCCTATATCGCCCCGGGGGAGCGATGTCACTAGGGCATGGGGCGGGTTGCGGCAAATTCCCCGCGTGTTATGGTCGCTGCGATACAGCAAGGCAATGTCCTGCCTAGAAGTCCCGGGAAGCGCTATGAAATTCACCTCGACGGAAAGCTATGTCGCGACCGAGGACCTGAGCCTTGCCGTCGATGCTGCGGTGACGCTGGAACGGCCGCTGCTGGTGAAGGGCGAGCCCGGCACCGGCAAGACGGAACTGGCCCGGCAGGTCGCCACCAGCCTCGGCCTGCCGATCATCGAATGGCACATCAAGTCGACCACCCGCGCCCAGCAGGGGCTTTACGAATATGACGCCGTCAGCCGGCTGCGCGACAGCCAGCTGGGCGACGAGCGGGTGCATGACGTGGCCAACTACATCCGCCGCGGCAAGCTCTGGCAGGCATTCGAGGCCGAGGAGCGCGTGGTCCTGCTGATCGACGAGATCGACAAGGCCGACATCGAGTTCCCGAACGACCTTTTGCAGGAACTCGACCGGATGGAGTTCCACGTCTACGAGACCGGCCAGACCGTGCAGGCGCGGCAAAGGCCGATCGTCATCATCACCTCGAACAACGAGAAGGAGCTCCCCGACGCCTTCCTGCGCCGCTGCTTCTTCCATTACATCCGCTTCCCCGATCCCGAGACGCTGAAAAAGATCGTCGAGGTGCATCATCCGGGCATCAAGGGTGCCCTGCTGACCGCCGCGCTGACCCGGTTCTACGAGATCCGCGAGACGCCGGGACTGAAGAAGAAGCCGTCCACCTCCGAGGTACTGGACTGGCTGAAACTGCTTCTGGCCGAAGACATGGATCCCGCCGACCTCAAGGCCGAGGGCCAGAACGCCCTGCCCAAGCTGCACGGCGCGCTGCTGAAGAATGAGCAGGACGTGCACCTGTTCGAGCGCCTCGCCTTCATGGCGCGCGGACAACGGTAAGCACTTTCGCGAACGATGATGCCTGGCCCCGGCGATCAGCCCAGGCCGCGCCCGGCCGCCCCACGGGCGGACCCATGGCGGGCTCATCGCGCGTTGGCGCGCTGGAGGGGCGCGACAGGATAAAGTGCAGACCAGGCATGTGCAGAAGCGCCCACGCGGGTCAGGCGCCGCCTTCGCCGCGTCGTTCACGCGCCCCAGCGGCCCAGCAAGTCCTCAAGGTCCAGCGGTTCCGCCTGCGACGCCGCCGCGACCTCTCCCGGTGTGCGCGAGAGACGCGGGGCGGGCATCGGCTGCACGATCCCGTCAATTTCGGCATGGGTGCTACGGGCCAGATTGTGGGGGTGTGAGGGAGCCTCGGCGAGGGTCAGGACGGGGGCGACACAGGCGTCCGTTCCCTCCATCTCCGCCGCCCAGTCGTCACGGGGCCGGGTCGCGAAGACCTCGGCAAAGAGGGCGTGCAGCGCGGGCCAGTTGCCGCGATCGGCGCGGTCCGGCAGCTCCGTGTCCTCCAGCCCGGTCAGCCGCAGCAGCTCGGCATAGAACTGCGGCTCAAGCGCCCCCACGGCGACAAAGCCGCCACAAGCACAGCGATAGGTGGTGTAATAGGGCGCGGCCCCGTCCAGCAGATTGGCCGCGCGCCGGTCCTGCCACTGCCCGGCCGCCGCCATCGAGCCGATCATCGCCATCAGATGCGCCGTGCCGTCGGTGATCGCCGCATCCACCACCTGCCCCCGACCCGACCGCGCCGCTTCCAACAGCGCGCACACCATGCCGAAGGCCAGGTACATCCCCCCGCCGCCGAAATCGCCCAGCAGGTTCAGGGGCGGCACCGGCCCCTCGGCCCCGCCGATCGCGTGCAGCGCGCCGGTCAGGGCGATGTAATTTATGTCGTGCCCGGCAGAGGAGGCCAGCGGCCCCGCCTGCCCCCAGCCGGTCATCCGGCCATAGACGAGCCGCGGGGTGTCGGGAAAATCGTCCGGGCCGAGGCCGAGCCGCTCCATCACCCCCGGCCGCATCCCCTCGATCAGGCCATCGGCCCCGGCGATCAACCGCCGCGCGGCCGCCCTGCCCGGGTCGGACTTGAGGTCGAGCGTCACGAAACCCCTGCCCCGGTTCAGGATGTCATAGTCCAGCCCCAGCAGGTGCCGCGCCCCAGGCCGCGCGATGCGGATCACCTCGGCCCCCATGTCGGCCAGCGTCATCGCGGCGAAGGGCGTCGGCCCCAGCCCCGCGATCTCGACGATCCGGATCCCCGTCAGCGGTCCGCCCATGGCGCCTCCTCCCAACGCGCCGGCGGAGAAAGGGCCTCAGCCCGAGGCCTTCTCCTCCAGCGTCATCCATTCCTCCTCGGCCGCCGCCAACGTCGTCTGACGCTCGGTCAGCATCTCGGTGGCCTTCCTGAACTTCACCGGCTCCCGGGTGAAAAGCTCGGGATCGGCCAGCAACTCCCCGAGCTTGGCGATTTCGGCCTCGAGCCGCTCGATCACGCCGGGAAGCGCCTCCAGCCGGTGCTTCTCGGTGAAGCTGAGACCGCCGGGCGCCTTCGTGGCGGGCTTCGGGGCCGGCTTCTGCGCCGCCTCCGACCGGCCCCCGTCTCCGGCCCGCGGCTTCGCCCCGGCCTTGGCGTCAGCCTTCGTCCCCGGCCCCGGTGCCGCATTCGGCGCCTCCTGCATGCCCCCCGCCCGCTGGGCACGGTAATCGCTCCAGCCGCCGGCATAGGCGGTGGCGCGGCCGTCCCCCTCCATCGCGATGGTCAGGCTGGCCACCCGGTCGATGAAATCCCGGTCGTGGCTGACCAGCAGCACGGTACCGTCGTAATCCCCCAGCAGGTCCTGCAAGAGATCCAGCGTCTCGACATCCAGATCGTTCGTCGGTTCGTCGAGCACCAGCAGGTTCGATTCCCGCGCCATCAGTCGCGCCAGCAGAAGCCGCGCCTTCTCGCCGCCCGAAAGCGACCGCACCGGCGCCCGCGCCTGCGCCTCATCGAAGAGGAAATCCTTGAGGTAACCCACGACGTGCCGCGGCTGGCCACGCACCATGACCTGGTCCGACCGCCCGGAAACCCGCATCGTCGGATCGCCGGTCAGGTTGTCCCAGAGACTGGCGTCGGGATCCAGCTGCGCCCTTGTCTGGTCGAACACCGCCATCTCCAGGTTGGTGCCCAGCCGGATCGTCCCGCTGTCGGGCGCCATCTCGCCAGTCAGCATCTTCAGAAGCGTGGTCTTGCCGGCGCCGTTCGGACCGACAAAGGCCACCCGGTCGCCGCGCTGCACCTTGAGCGAGAACGGGCGAAGGATCACACGTGCACCGAAGGCCTTGGTGATATCCACCGCCTCGACCACCAGCTTGCCCGACTTCGGCCCCTCCTCCAGCGCCATCGCGGCAGCACCCTGGCGCCGGATCTGGCCCGCCCGCTCCTCGCGCAGCGCCGCCAGCGCCCGCACCCGGCCCTGGTTGCGCTTGCGCCGGGCCGAGATGCCCTCCACCGCCCAGCGGGCCTCGGCCTTGATCTTGCGGTCAAGCTTGTGGCGCGCCTGATCCTCCTCGTCCCAGACCTTGTCGCGCCACTCCTCGAACCCTTCGAACCCCAACTCGCGCCGCCTCAGACCGCCCCGGTCAAGCCAGAGCGTCGAGCGGGTGAGATTGCGCAGGAAGGCGCGGTCGTGGCTGATCAGCACGAAGGCCGCCCGGGTCTCGCGCAGTTGCTCCTCCAGCCAGTCGATCGCCTCGATGTCGAGATGGTTGGTCGGCTCGTCCAGCAGCATGAGCTCCGGCGCCTCGGCCATCAGCCGCGCCAGCGCCGCGCGCCGCCGCTCCCCGCCGCTCGCCGCCTCGACAGGGGTGGCCGGGTCGAACTTCAACCCCTCGGCCGCCATCGCGACCCGGTACTCTTCCCCCGGGGCCAGCCCATGGGTGGCATAATCGCCGAGCGTCGCGAAGGCCGAGAGGTCCGGATCTTGCTCCATGTAGCCGACCGAGACGCCGGCGGGCACGACACGCGCCCCTGCGTCGGGCTCGACCAGCCCGGCCATCAGCTTCATCAAGGTCGACTTGCCCGAACCGTTGCGCCCGACCAGCGCCAGCCGGTCGCCCGCCTGGACCGTAAGGTCGATGCCATCGAAGACCGGATCCCCGCCGAAGGTGAGCTGGATCGAGGAGAGCTGAAGAAGAGGTGCGCGTGCCATGAGGGCGAGCTAACCGCGCGCCCCGCCGCCGTCAACGCCCCGGCCGCATCCGCCACGAAATATAACCGCCTCCCCGGCCCCCTGCTCCTTACCAGATGTGTTGCAGATTGCGCGTCGCTGAGGCGGCGCGCTTTCGTTTTGATTTTCCCCAGGTCTGCGCTGTCCCGTCATCGGCGAGGTGGCAGAGCCTTTCTCATTCCCCGCTTTGATCCCCGGATTTCGCGCAAGCCAGAAACTGGCTCACTGCGGCCTTCATCTCGCGCCACTGGGCCAGATGCTCCCGCGCGTAGCCAACTTCGACATCAAGCCCCGCCGCGCGGAAATACTGCTGGCACCGCGGGAATGGTCCCCAGAGCGGATCGGGACGACTGCATCCGACATATGTCTCCAGTGTTCCCTCATCGGACCTTTGCAGAAAGAGGTCCCACTTCAGCCCTTTGGTTTGATCGGCGACAACCTCTGTAAGGCCGAATTGGGCAAGACGCGTCGGGTATCTGGACAACGGCAACGACGACTGGCGCATCATCACCTCAAGGAAGACCTGCGCTGTTTGTTCCAGCGGAATCGTGTCGTGGATGAGAAAGGCAATGGTGTCTTTGCCGGCAGTTTCCGGCGCGGTGAGGGGGCGGAAGCTACCGTATTCCATCTCGAAATACAGGGCCTGGAAGTCCCCGTTGCGCCGGTCCCACGGGTTCACAATGTCGACCAGAGGAATGCGCAGCCGAACAGCGGTGCGTTCGAGCTTCATGACCATGTTGGCATGGATGAACTGCTTCGTTTCAGCGAATGTCCAGCAGGAATCGCGCGCGACCGGGGCGGTCTTTGCTGGGGACAGTTGGTCGGTGACCGCAGGGCTGGCCCATGATGAAGCGATGCCTTGCAGCAGGATCATCATCGCCAACCCAAGAACCTGGACTTTCATACTCGTCACTTTCATAGGCGGTTGCGGAAGCCTGAGGTTAGCCACTGTCGCAGATTCTTGCGAGATTGGCGTCACCTGACACCCCCCACTCCGAGTTTAAGCCACGCAAGCCTGCAAAGGAAGGATTGGCCGTTCTGCGGCGACCAGAAGCATTTTTCAACACATCTGGTAAGGGGCTTGCCCGGCCCCCTGCTCCTGTCTTCCGGCCGCGCACCCGCCCCTTCTTCTGAGCGAAAATATCCCGGGGGGATCGCCGGTGTCGCACGCGACACCGGCGATGGGGGCAGCGCCCCCGAACCTGCCTTTTTTCGACGAAAAAAGGCGCGCCGCCTCAGCCCGCGACCGCCCGGAGGAGCCGCGCCCGCGCCGGCGGGATCGCCCGGATCTCCAGCCCGGTGAAGACGTGCAGCGTGCCCATGTCGCGATCGACCACGGCATGATCCGACACCCAGCCGCCCATCACGAGGTAGGTCCGCAGGAGCGGTGGCATCTTCAGCATGGCGCGCTTCGCATCCGGCTTGCGCCGGCGCAGTACGCGCGCGAAGCGGAACACCTCGGGCGCGCGGACCCGCGGCAGCCAGCGCCGCGGCGCAAGGTGGCTTTCCTTCAGCATGGCAAAGGCGTCCAGGTATTCTTCCGCCTCGGTGCCATGGAAGGACGAGCAGCCGAACAGCATCTCCACCCCCTGCTGATCGACGTAACGCGTCATCGCCGCCCAGGCGACGCGCAGGATATCGGGGTCGTGCCACGCCGGATGCAGGCAGAACCGCCCCATCTCCACCATCTTTCCCTCGAACCGCTCGAGCGCGGACAGCTCGTAATACTGCGCCGAATAGCTCTGGCCGATCTCGCGCCCGCCGGCCAGCGGCAGGATGCGGAAACAGGCCACCAGCGTGCCGGTGCCGCGCTCCTCGATCAGCACATGGGTGCAGCGCGGATCGAAGGCGTCGGCATCGAGCCCCGCCTCACCCGCCGCGGCGGTGCCGCGAAAGGCCAGCCAGCGCAGCCGCTGCGCCGCGCCGATATCCTCGGGCGTCCCGGCGATGCGGGCCTCGAACCGGCCCTTGCGAAGTGGCAACATGGCGCGTTCCCCGTGCGAGCCCCGTCCGGCGCGGGCCCGTCCCGGCCCTCTGCCCTCCGCCACAGTCTAGCACGGCAATGATGACGTCGCGAAGACGCCACCGCGGCAGGGGCGCGGCAAGGCGGTGGCAAGTCGGGGGGCGGTGGCAAGTCGGGGGGCGGTGGCATCCAGGCAGCAGGAACCCGGCGACGCGCCCGGGCCCGGCAACAAGGCCACGCCCCGCAGTGCGGGCCGAGGCCGCGCGCCGGGCTGCGCCGCCCTGCGGGGCGGCGACCCGGGACCGGATCACTTCTGCTGGTCGAGGAACTGCTGGGCCGAGAAGTTGCCGATCGAGCCGAACAGCTGCCGCAGGAAGGTCGTGCCCTTGACGTTCTGGGTGGTCACGCGACGGCTCAGCGTCACGACATTGCCCTGCGCCAGGCCGAATCGCTCGACGTTCTCGACCCGGCCGGCCTTGTCGAAGCTGATCGCCACGACCTGGCGGTCGATTTCCTTGCGCGCGCCGGCCCCCACGGTCTTGAACCGGCTCTGGACATAGAACCATTCGGCCGGCTTCATCAGCCCGGCGGTAGAGGGGTCGCCGATCTTCTGGCGCACCGTATCGCGGGTATCCTTGCCGACCTTGATGTCCGAAAGCTGCTGGGCGTCGGGGGCATAGCCGTGGTTGGTGTAGATGGGGGTACAGGCCCCGAGCATGATGAGCGCAACGCCCACCAAGCCGCCGCGCATCCGGTCAAGCGCCACTCTCATCCCAACCTCTTGCCTTGCCGCCTCAAGCCTTTTATCCGGCTTACAGAAGGAACGGCGCGGGTTCAAGGAAGGAACGCGTGCCCTATATTGAGGCGGGAGAAACCCGCTCCGCACCGGGGAAAGCGGCCGCCGGGGGAATACCCCCATGCCGCCCGCGGCCACGTCGCAGCCGCGCAGAACGCGCGCGACGGCGGGTCGATGCGGGCCGGCGCGGCGACCGCGAAGGAAGGACACGCCAATGACAGAACCGCTTCCCGTATCGCTGCCGCTGCGCGTGGCCGATCTGCCGGCACGCAAACCCAAGCGTTTCGACCTGCGCCCCGAGGGGGCCGACCTCGAGCTTGTCGCGCGGCTGGTGGGGGCTGACGCGGTGCGCAAATTGTCGTTCACCGGAGAGCTGCGTGCCGAGGGCCGTCACGACTTCGTGCTCGAGGGGCGGCTGGGCGCGACCGTGGTGCAGCCCTGCGTCGTCACCCTCGCCCCGGTCACGACCCGGATCGAGGAAGAGGTGTTCCGGCGCTACCTCGCAGACATGCCCGCCCCCTCGGATATGGGCGACGAGGTCGAGATGCCGGAGGACGACAGCGCCGAGCCGCTGCCCGAGGTGATCGACCCCGCCGCCGTGATGATCGAGGCGCTGGCGCTGGCGATGCCCCTCTACCCCCGCGCGGACGACGCCGCGCTGGACACCGCCGACTACGGCCCGCCGGGAACGGCGCCGCTGACCGACGACGCGGTCAAGCCGTTCGCAGGGCTTGCGGCATTGCGCAAGAAACTGGAGGGTGACGGCGAGGGGAACGCATAGGCCCGCATCACGGAACCGCATCACGGGGCCGCACGACCAGGTCGCGCAGCCGCCAGAACGACAGGCGGCGCGACGGCGGCCAGGCGGCCGCAAGGACAGGGGTTAGAAAAGACTTGCACCGGATCAGAATCCCAGTATGTTCCGCGCCTCGTTTACATCGCGGGACTCGGCATGTCGCGGCAGCGGCCGCAACCCTGATTTCCGCACAAAAAGACACCGGGGCCCGCCCCCACGACAGACCCGAGGTTGACACATGGCTGTCCCGCAGAACCGCGTTACGAAATCCCGCCGCAACATGCGCCGCGCCCATGATGCACTGGTCGCAGCGAACCCGCACGAATGCGCGGAGTGCGGCGAGCTCAAGCGCCCGCACCACGTCTGCCCGTCCTGCGGCCACTACGATTCGCGCGAAGTCATCGCGTCGGTGGACGAAGCCGACCTGGACGACGACGCGGCGTAAGCCCGCCCGCTCCGACACGCGATGGATGGCCGGCCGGCCCGCGGGGCCCGTCGGCCTTTTTCGACCCTCCGGCACCGCCATCGCGCGGCGGCCCGGGTCGTACCGCATGCCCGTAGGGAGGCCGGCATGACCGGAACCGAGTCTCGGCAGGCCAGCCAGACGGCCGGACACCCGATCGTGATCTCGGTCGACGCGATGGGCGGCGACCGCGGCCCCGCCGCAGTCGTGGCCGGGATTGAGAAATTCGCGGCCCGCACCAGCGACGTCCATATCCTTCTGCATGGCGACGAGACCGAGCTGACGCGGCTGCTGCACAAGCGGCGCCACCTTGAGGGGCGGGTCACGATCTGCCCCGCCACCGGCGTCGTGACGATGGACGAAAAGCCCAGCCAGGTCGTGCGCAACGCCAAGGGCACCTCGATGTACGGCACGCTCGAAAGCGTGCGCGAGGGCCAGGCTGGTGCGGCGGTGTCCTGCGGCAATACCGGCGCGCTGATGGCGCTGTCGATGATCCGCCTGCGCAAGCTCGAGGGGGTGAACCGCCCTGCCATCGCCTGCATGTGGCCGTCGCGCAACCCGCAGGGGTTCAACCTGATGCTCGACGTCGGCGCCGACATCAAGGCCGATGCGCCAGACCTCCTGCAATACGCGCTGATGGGCGCCTCCTACGCCCGCAACGGGATGGGCCTCTCGCGCCCCCGCGTCGGCCTGCTGAACGTCGGCACCGAGGAACACAAGGGCCGCGCCGAGCTCAAGCAAGCGCAGGAGCTGATCTCGGCGGCGACCGAGGCGGGCAGCTTCGACTACGTAGGTTTCGTCGAGGGCGGCGACCTGCCCTCGGACCGGGTCGACGTCATCGTGACCGACGGCTTCACCGGCAACGTCGCGCTCAAGACCGGCGAGGGCACGGCCAAGCTGATCGCCGATTTCCTGGGCGACGCCTTCAGGGCGACCCCGCTCAGCCGGATCGCGGCCCTTCTGGCGCTGACCTCGCTCAGGCGGTTCCAGCGCCGGATCGACCCCCGGCGCGTCAATGGCGGCGTGTTCCTCGGGCTCAATGGCACGGTGGTGAAATCCCACGGCTCGGCCGACGCGACCGGGATCGCCGCGGCACTGGATCTGGCCTCGCAGCTGGCGCGGTCGAACTTCCGCGACCGGCTGGCGGCGCGGGTTGCATCCGCCGCCGGGCCGATGCAGGATGCCGCCCCTGAGGGGCAGGATGAGGGCGCCGCAGCCACCGGGTCAACCGGTATGGGCGGCAGCAAGAGTGGGACGGAATGACAACACGCGCCGTGGTCAAGGGCGTCGGGCATTACCTTCCCGCGCGCATCGTGCCGAACAGCGAATTCGAAGAGACGCTGGACACGTCCGACGAATGGATCCGCACCAGATCGGGGATCGAGCGGCGCCATTTCGCGGCGGAGGATGAGACCACCTCGGACCTCGCGGCGCATGCCGCGCGGGCGGCCCTGGCCGACGCCGGCCTTGAGGTGGAAGACCTCGACGCGATCATCGTCGCCACCTCCACCCCGGACCTGACCTTTCCCTCCGTCGCCACCATGGTGCAGGAACGCCTGGGCATGACCCACGGCTTCGCCTTCGACGTCCAGGCGGTCTGCGCGGGTTTCGTCTATGCGCTGGCCAATGCCAACGCGCTGATCGTGGCGGGGCAGGCAAAACGCGTCATGGTGATCGGGGCCGAGACCTTCAGCCGGATCATGGACTGGACCGACCGCTCCACCTGCGTACTCTTCGGTGACGGCGCGGGTGCGCTGATCCTCGAGGCCGGCGAGGGCAAGGGCGATGCCAGCGACCGCGGCATCCTCGCGACCGACCTGCATTCCGACGGCCGCTTCCGCGACATCCTCTTCGTCGATGGCGGCGTGTCGAAGACCGGCACCGCCGGTCACCTGCGCATGCACGGCAAGGAAGTGTTCCGCCACGCGGTGGAAAAGCTCGCCCAGACCGCGCATGCCGCGCTGGAAAGCCTCGGGCTCAGCGGCGACGACATCGACTGGATCGTGCCGCACCAGGCCAACATCCGCATCATCACCGCGACCGCGCGCAAGATGGGTGTACCGATGGACCGCGTGGTGCAGACCGTGGCCGACCATGGCAACACCTCGGCGGCCTCGATTCCCCTCGCCCTCTCGGTCGGCCGCGCGCGCGGTCAGATCAAGCCGGGGGAACTGATCGTGATCGAGGCGATCGGTGGCGGCCTGGCCTGGGGTTCGGTGGTTTTGCGCTGGTAATCGCGTATCAAGCACCGCTTGCAAGCCATTGACATTGACTCGGAAATTCTTCTCGCCCATCCTTTGGCCAAACGCAGGGCGCGCCACGGTGAAGGGCGCCCGTCACCCGGGGGGACAGGATGAGCGACAAGACGTTGACGCGGATGGACCTGAGCGAAGCGGTCTTTCGTGAGGTGGGACTCTCACGGAATGAATCCGCACAGCTCGTGGAAAGCGTGCTGCAGTACATGTCGGATGCGCTGGCGCAGGGCGAGACGGTCAAGATCTCGTCCTTCGGCACATTCTCGGTGCGCGACAAGGCGGCCCGCGTCGGCCGCAATCCCAAGACCGGGGAAGAGGTTCCGATCCATCCCCGCCGGGTGCTGACGTTCCGCCCGTCGCATCTGATGAAGGACCGGGTCGCCGCCGGCAACAGGGGCTGAGGCGCCGAGGCGTATGGAAAAGAAGTCGCCCGACGCCTTCCGCACGATCAGCGAGGTCGCCGAGTGGCTGGACACGCCACCCCATGTGCTGCGCTTCTGGGAAAGCCGTTTCAGCCAGATCAAGCCGGTGAAGCGCGCCGGCGGGCGGCGCTATTACCGCCCTGCCGATGTTGCGCTGCTGGGTGGCATCAAACAGCTTCTGCATGACGAGGGCATGACGATCCGCGGCGTGCAGAAGATCCTGCGCGAAAAGGGGATCCGTCACGTCGCCGAACTGGGCACCAGTCCCGCCGAGGACGGCGCGGGCGACGTGATCCTTGCGGATGCCGTGACCGCCCCTACTCCCCGACCGGTCCCCGTCGACAACGTGGTGCCCATGAAGCGCCCCCGCCCGACCCCTGAGGCGGAGCCGGAGGAAGATGCGTCGGCGGAAACCAAAGCGGTACAGCCCGACACGGGGGCCGCCCCGCCCGGTATGCCCACGACCTCCGTAACCGCCGAGGCCGGGGCCGCAGAAGTTGAGGCTGATGCGCCCGGCGTGGCCGACGAGGAGATCGCAGAGACGATCGACGAGGCGCGCGATGAGGATCTGGCCGCAGATCTGGCCCAGGATCTGACCGGCGCCCCTGCCGGCCCTTCCGTCACGCAGCACGAATTCCTGTTCGACTCGCCCTCGACCATGCCGTCCGACGCAGCCGGATCCGTTCCGGACGCCCCGGGATTGGATGGCACACTGGATGACACGCCGGCGCCGGCAGTCCGGGACGAAGCCACCGCGGACGAGTCCCGCGCCGGGTCGGACCAGCCAGAGCAGCCCCCCGCCTCTGCCCCCGAATCTCCCGTCCCCGAATCTCCCGAGCCAGAATCTCCCGAGCCGGAATCTCCCGCTGACACGGCAGAGGACATGACGGCGGACGTGCCATCAGACACGACGCCGGAGGCCGCGGCAGAAGCGACATCGGATCCCCTCGCCCCGGCGGACATGCCCCCTGAGGCGGACGAGGAAAAGGACGGCCACCCGACCCTCGCCACGCGCCTGCGGGCGATCGACCCTGCTCAGGCAGGGGCCGTGCGGGATGATCTGGCGACACTTGCCGACCGCCTGCGCGGGCTCCGGTCCAAGATGGCCGGCCACGCCCGGCGCAGCCAGAAATAAGCGGTCGGAAAGGTGCGGATTGGCCCTTGCTCCCGCCGTCAAATCCGTTATGTGTCCTCCCCGTCGGGCCGTGGCGCAGCCTGGTTAGCGCGTCCGTCTGGGGGGCGGAAGGTCGCGAGTTCGAATCTCGCCGGCCCGACCAACAAGGAACCGCCCGCACCCTTCGGGGTGCGGGCGTTCTTGTATCCGCCGCAGGCCCCGCGTCCACAGCAGGCCACCCCGACGTCGCCGGCATCCACGCCGGCCGAAACCACCACCCGGACCCAGCGATGACCGGAGGACCGAGATGACGACCGGCGTGCTGCCCGTGCAGGACCTCAAGGCCCTGATCGCCGATGGCGCGATCTCGGCCGACACCCCCTTCACCGAGGGGCAGGTGCAGCCTGCCAGCCTCGATCTGCGGCTCGGCACCCGCGCCTACCGCGTGCGCGCTTCCTTCCTCGCTGGCGAGGGGCGGAGCGTGGCGGACCGGATCGCCGAATTCGGCATGCACGAGATCGACCTGCGTCCCGGTGCCGTGCTGGAAAAGGGCTGCGTCTACCTCGTTCCGCTGATGGAGCGGTTGGCACTGCCCGAAGGGATCCAGGCCGTCGCCAATGCGAAAAGCTCCACCGGGCGCCTCGACCTCCTGACCCGCACCATCACCGACGGCGGGACCGAGTTCGACCGTATCGCGCCGGGCTACGATGGCCCGCTCTGGGCAGAGATCTGCCCGCGCTCCTTTTCCGTCCTCGTCCGCCCCGGCATGCGGCTGAACCAGATCCGGTTCCGCCGCGGCCAGGCGGTGCTCGACGACACCGAACTTGCCGCCCTGCACGCCGACGTGGGCCTTGTCTCCGGCCGCGCGGTGATCTCCGACGGGCTGGGCTTCTCCGTCGACCTGCAACCGGCCGAGGGCGACCTCGTGGGGTACCGCGCCAAGCCCCATACCGGGGTGATCGACCTCGACCGGATCGGCCAGTACGACGCCGCCGACTTCTGGGAAGAGGTACGCACGCGGGAGGGGCGGATCATCCTCGACCCCGGCGCCTTCTACATTCTCGTCAGCCGCGAGGCGGTGACGATCCCGCCAGACCACGCCGCCGAGATGGCCCCCTACCTCGCCATGGTGGGAGAGTTCCGGGTGCATTACGCGGGCTTCTTCGACCCGGGATTCGGCTGGGCCGAGGCCGGCGGCGCGGGTTCGCGCGGAGTGCTCGAAGTGCGCTGCCACGAGGCCCCCTTCGTGCTGGAGCACGGCCAGGTCGTCGGGCGGCTGGTCTATGAGCGGATGGCCGCCCGCCCGGCCACGCTTTACGGTGCGGGAATCGCTTCGAACTACCAGGGCCAGGGGCTGAAGCTTTCAAAACATTTCCGCGCGCGGTAGACCTCGGGGCCAGCGCCCGCGCGCCCGGCGGTGCACTCAGCCACCCGCCGGCCCGAACCCGGAGAGACCCATGCGCCAGACCCGCCTGTCCGCCCCCGCTGCCATCCTGTTCTGTGCCGCCCTCGCCGTCGGCCTGGCCCTGCCCGCCGCGGCCCGGGCCGGGCGGGTGCTGACCCTGGGCATCTACCTCTGGACCCACGGCGAGGACGGCGCGCCGACGCAATCGCAATACCTGTCGATCGCCGAGGGCAAGACCGAGGTCGAGACCGACGGAAAGGCCGGCTACAAGACCGCGACCCACGCCACGACGGAGGCCGAGAGCAAGCTGGTCGACGCCGCGATCCTCGACCGGATGAAGGCGCTGACCCTCGACCAGGCGCCCAAGCTGGCGATGCCCTACGTCACCGTGGAATGGCACTTCTCGCAGGATACCGGCTATGCCGAGGGGATCGCCGCCTACAAGATGGCCGACCTGCCCAAGACGATCGAGGCGGTGCAGAGGCAGATCTTCGGCGCCACCTTCGACGCGAAGGCGAAGTAACGCCTCAGCCGCCCGGATAGTCGGGCTGGGCCTCGGGCGCGGCGCGGCGGAAGGCGTCGAGACCGCGGCAGGCGGCATCGACCGCCAGGAGCCGCGGATAGGCACCGAGGTCGCAGCCGAACCGGCGCGCATTGTCCATCTGCGGCACCAGGCAGGCCTCGGCAAGGCCCGGCCGGTCGCCGAAGCAATATGTGCTGTCCCTGCCGTGCCGGGCCAGCTGCGCCTCGAGGCTTGCGAAGGTCACCGCGACCCAATGCCTGTACCAGCCCAGGATCTCCGCCTCGCCGACCCCCAGCGGATCGCGCAGATAGCGGCGCACGCGGTTGTTGTTGACGGGGTGAAGGTCGGCCGTGATGTGCTGCGCGAAGGCCCGCACCTCCGCCCTGAGGAACGGATCGGCGGGCAACACGCTCGGCACCGGCCAGAGATCCTCGAGCAGTTCCACGATCGCCGATGACTGGGCGACCACCCGGCCCCCGATCTCGAGCGCGGGCATGAGGCCCTGGGGATTCAGCGCGTGGTAGGCCGGGTCCGCCGCATCGAGGACCGGGACATAGGCGTAGTCGATCCCCTTGAGATGCAGGACGATCCGCACCCGCTGTCGGGCGGAATTCTGAAAGCGAGTGAAAAGACGCGGTGTCACGGGCGCGGCCCTGCCTGTCGAACGGGCCCCGCGACCAGGCCGGGGCCCCGCACCCTTGCACGCTCTGCACACACCGCAAAGGACCGATTGCCGAACGCCCCGCCCACGCAGGCCAAATTCCTTCGAAGGAATTTGCAAGAAAATTCGAATTTTCTTGGGTCCCCGGCCCCGCCGGTCAGAACCGTCCAATCCGCCGCGCAACCCGCATCGCCTGGCGGGCGCGCTTGGTGGTCTCGGCGGTCTGCCGCGCCTTCGCGCGTTCCTCCGGGGTCATGTCGCGGTTGGCCTTCTTCGGTCCGGCAGGTCCGGAACCCCGGCGTGAAGCCATGTCGATGCCCTTGTTGACGCCGGTGTTGATCAGCCGCCGCATCACCATCTTCATGACCATGTTGAGGATCCGGTCCATCGCGGGTCTCCCATGTCCTTGCCGGGGTACCCTCGCACGCGCGGATGGCGAAACCAAGGCGCGCGGGCGGCGGGGCCGGTCAATCCTCGAAGAGCTCGCTCTGACCGCCGCCCTCGTCTTCTTCCTCCTCCTCGACCTGCGGTCCGCCCATGCCCACGGGCAGCGGCCGGTTGTCGAGAAGGCCCGCAGCGCGCAGCTCCTTCAGGCCCGGCAGGTCGCGGGCGCTTTCCAGACCGAAGTGATCGAGGAAGCTTTCCGTCACCACGAAGGTCACCGGGCGCCCCGGGGTCATCCTGCGGCGGCCGAAGCGGATCCATTCCAGCTCGATCAGCTGGTCCACCGTCCCGCGGCTGACGGCCACGCCGCGGATCTCCTCGATCTCGGCGCGGGTGCAGGGCTGGTGATAGGCGATGATCGCCAGCGTCTCGATCGCGGCACGGCTGAGCTTGCGCGTCTCGACCGTTTCCTTGTGCATCAGGTGGCCGAGGTCGGGCGCCGTGCGAAAGGCCCAGGCATCGCCCACCCGTACCAGCCGCACGCCCCGCGTCTCGTAGCGGGTGCGCAGGCTGACCAGCGCCTCGGCCGGGTCGGCGCCCAGAGGCAGCCGCGCCTCCAGCTCGCGCAGGGTCACCGCCTCGGCCGAGGCGAACAGGATCGCCTCGACCATGCGTTCCTGCTCGGCCATCGGTGGGGCGTCGAAGAGGGGTTCCTCCCGTTCCGCGCCCCGGCCGGTTGCGTTGTCTGAGGCGTCACTCACTCGGTCTTCTTCCGTATCTCGATGGGGGCGAAGGTCTCGCCCTGTCTTACCTCGATCTGGCCCCGCTTGGCGAGTTCGAGGATCGCCGCGAAATGCGCGGCCGTGGCGGAGCGGCGGCGCCCGGGGTCCAACTGCCAGCCGTCGGGCAGATAGCTGACGAGGTCGGTCCACTCGCCCGCATAGCCGATCAACCCGCGCATCCGGTCAAGCGCCTGCTCCATGGTGAAGACGTGGTCGCGGTCCATCACGAAGGGGCGGAATTCATCGCGGGTACGGATCCGCGCATAGCCCTGCATCAGGTCCAGCAGCGAAGCCGTGTATTTCACCACCCGGATGCGCTGCACGTCTTCGGTCACGCCACGGCCGAAGAAGTCGCGCCCCTTCTGGTCGCGCGCCATGAGCTGTGCCGCAGCCTCGCGCATCGCCTGAAGACGTTCCAGCTGAAAGGCCAGGTGGGCCGCCAGATCCTCGGCGCTCGGGCCCTCGTCCTCGGGGTCAGGTGGCAGCAGAAGGCGCGATTTCAGGAAGGCGAGCCAGGCCGCCATCACCAGGTAATCCGCCGCAAGTTCGATCCGCAAGGCCTTGGCCTTGTTGACGAAAGACAGATACTGCTCGGCCAGTTGCAGGACGGAGATCTTGCGCAGGTCCACCTTCTGGGTGCGCGACAGGGTCAACAGAAGGTCCAGCGGCCCCTCGAAGCCGTCGACATCGACGATCAGCGCCTCGGCGGCAAGCCGGGCGGCGACGCTGTCCTCTTCCGTGTCAGTCTGGTCCCAGCGGTCGTCAGACATTCCCCGGCCCTGTCATCAGGCCTTCAAGTTCGGCCTCGAGGGCGCGGATGTCAATCGGATCGGGGATCTGGCGCGCGGCCAGCGCCGCCTCGGCCCGTACGGCCCCCTGGGGCGAGAGCCGGCCCGAGACCTCGGCCACCGCCTCCATCTCGGCCAGCACGCCGTTGCAATGCAGCGCGATATCGCAGCCCGCCTCGACCGCGAACCGGGCACGGTCGGCGATGGTTCCGGACAGCGCCTCCATCGACAGGTCGTCGGTCAGCAGCAGGCCGCCGAAGCCGATCACCTCGCGCATCACCCGGATCATCTCGGGTGACTGGGTGGCGGGGCGGGTCTGATCCCATGCCGGAAAGATGACATGGGCGCTCATCGCCATCGGCAGGGTGTTCAGGGCGCGGAAGGTGGCGAAATCGGTCGCCTCCAACACCTCGGGCGCCGCCGTGACCTCGGGCAGGTCATGGTGGGTGTCGGCATTGGCGCGGCCGTGGCCGGGAAGATGCTTCATCACCGGCAGCACCCCGCCCGACAGCAGCGCCTGCGCCACCGCGCCGGCGATCTCGACCACCGTCTCGACCGTGTCGCCGTAGCAGCGGTAGTCGAGGAACGGATGGGTGTCGGGCCCGCGCAGATCGGCCACCGGGGCGCAGTCGCAGTCGATGCCGACAGCGCGCATCTCATGCGCCATCAGGCGGTAGCGCAGCCACATGGCCCGCGCCGCCCGCTCCGGCCCCACCGCGTCGATCTGGGCGCGCGGATCGGGCCAGGCGCGCCAGTGCGGCGGGCGCAAGCGGGCGACGCGGCCGCCCTCCTGGTCGATCATCACCACCGCGTCGCGCCCCACCGCCTCGCGCAGGTCCGACGTCAGCCGGCGCAGCTGCGCGGGATCCTCGATGTTGCGCTTGAACAGGATGAAACCCCAGGGGTCGGCCGCGCGAAAGAAGGCGCGCTCCGCCTCTGTCAGGGCCGCGCCTTCGCAGCCCAGCACCGTGGCACCATGGGCCGCCATCAGCGCAGCGTCACCGGAATGCAGCCGGCGTTCTGGGCCGTCAGAGCGGCGCAGAAGGCCCGCGCGTCGCTGTCGCTTTCGAACCCGGCCGCGCGCAAGCGATAGAAGGTGCGCCCGCCGCTCTGGGCCTGCTGGATCACCTCGCCATGGCCGTCGATCAGCGCGCCGAACTGCTCGGCGATGCGGGTCCAGGCGGCCTTGGCGGTGTCGGTGTCGGGATAGGCGCCAAGCTGCACAAGGCGGGTGCCCGGCTTCAGCGTGGCGGGGTCGATCATCTTGGTCACCGGCGCCTCGGTCGCGACCTTGTCGATCGCGACATGCAGCTGCGCGGGGCGCAGCGCCGGACGCGGCGACATACGAACCGCCTGCGCGGTGCCCCCGGTGACCGGTGCCGAGGTGTCGGCCGCGCCCGGCCCTTCGCCGGTGACCTGCTCGGTCGCGGCGCGGGCGGCCATCAGCGCGGCCTCGACCGGGTCGGTGGGCTTTGCGGGGGCCGCGTCCTGCTGATCGGCGGCACCGGCCGCGTCAGACCCGTCCGCCCCATCGGAAGCAGTCGCGTCGGCCGACTGGCTGGCACTTTGGTCGGCAACCTGGCCGGCGGTCTGCCCCGCACCCTGCCCCGCCACCTGGGCGGCAACACCGTCGGTCTTGGTGTCCACCGGCGCGGTGTCGTTCGTTGACAGGGTGATCGGCTTCGGCGCCAGCACAACACGGTTCGGCGCGGGCGGCAGCGGCTGGTCGGCGGCGACGGCGTTGACGGCAAGGCCCTCGTTCCGGGCGATCTGGCCGCCCGGATCCTCGGGCGCGATCCGCATCGGCCCCTTCAGCGCCTGGATCACCGGCACGCCGGCGGCGTCGCGCCGGACCAGCTTGTAGCCCCATATGCCGACGCCGATAATCAGCGCCAGAGACGTGACCGCACCGGCGATGTTGATGTAACCCTGCAGCGCCCCCGGCTGGATGCCGGGACGCGATGCGTCCTGGTGATCGTATTCGATGCCCGCCATGCTCTGCTCTGCCTCGGGGCCCCGGAGGACCCATTGCCTGCGTCACGTTCCGGCGGGGCGCTTGTTCTTCAGCGCATCTCCTCGACCGGCGTGACCCCTAGGATAGCAAGGCCTGCGGAAATGACAACCGCGACGCTCCGCGCCAGCGCGATTTTCGCCTGCGTCGCGCCAAGATCGTCTTCCTGGATGAAGCGCAGGCCCATCTCGTCGTTGCCCTTGGCCCAGTGTCCGTGCAGATCCGACGCGAGGTCATAGAGGTAGAAGGCGATCCGGTGCGGCTCATGCCCCCGCGCCGCGATCTCGACAAGGCGCGGCCATTCGGCCACCTTGCGCGCTAGGTCAAGCTCCGCCGGATGGTCCAGACGCTCCAGCGCTGCCCCGGACAGCGCCGCGTCCGAAGTATCCAGGCCCAGCTCCTCCGCCCGGCGCAACACCGAACAGACCCGGGCATGCGCATATTGCACGTAGAAGACCGGGTTGTCCTTGGTCTGCTCCAGCACCTTGTCGAAATCGAAATCGAGGGGCGCGTCGTTCTTGCGGGTCAGCATGACGAAGCGGGTCACGTCGGCGCCCGCCTGCTCGACCACGTCGCGCAGCGTGACGAAGGTGCCCGCGCGCTTCGACATCTTGAAGGGCTCGCCGTTCTTGAAGAGCTTCACCAGCTGGATCAGCTTGATGTCGAGCGAGACGGAATTGCCCCCCAGCGCCGCCACCACCGCCTTCATCCGCTTGACGTAACCGCCGTGGTCCGCCCCGAAGATGTCGATCAGCTGATCGTAGCCGCGGGTCACCTTGTCATAGTGATAGGCGATGTCGGGGGCGAAATAGGTCCACGACCCGTCGGATTTCTTCACCGGCCGGTCGACATCGTCGCCGAAATCGGTGGAGCGGAACAGCGTCTGCTCGCGCGGCTCCCAATCCTCGGGGGTCTTGCCCTTCGGCGGCTCCAGCACGCCGGTATAGATCAGGCCGCGGTCCTCTAGGCTCTTGAGAGCCTCCTCGATCCGGCCGGTGCCGTAAAGCGACTTCTCCGAGAAGTAGACGTCCATCTTCACGCCCAGAAGCGCCAGATCCTCGCGGATCATTGCCATCATCGCCTCGGTCGAGAACTCCCGAACCTCTTCCAGCCAGGCGGATTCCGGCTGGTCGAGCAGGCTCTCGCCGTATTTCTCCTTCAGGGCGGCACCGACGGGGATCAGGTAATCGCCGGGATAAAGCCCCTCACGGATCTCGGGCGACAGGCCGCAAGCCTCGCGGTACCGCTCGAACGCGGACCGGGCGAGAACGTCGACCTGCGCGCCGCCGTCGTTGATGTAATACTCCCGCGTGACGTCATAGCCCGCGAAATCCAGAAGCGCGGCCAGCGCGTCGCCGAAGACCGCACCGCGGGTATGGCCCACGTGCATCGGGCCGGTCGGGTTGGCCGAAACGAACTCGACGTTCACCTTGATACCGTCGCCCAGCACGGACCGGCCGTAATCGGTACCCTGCGTCAGGACCGAGCGCAGCAGGTCATGCCAGATCTCGGGCGCCACCCGCATGTTGAGGAACCCCGGCCCCGCCACCTCGGCCGAGGCGATCCGCGGATCGGCCGTCAGCCGGACGGCCAGCGCCTCGGCGATGTCGCGCGGCTTCATGCCGGCGGGTTTCGCCAACACCATCGCGGCATTGGTCGCCATGTCGCCATGCGCCGGATCGCGCGGCGGCTCGACCGTGACGTTGGCGGTATCGAGGCCCGCGGGCAGCGCGCCCTCGGCCACCAGCGCGTCGAGCGCGGCAATCACCTGCGCGCGGATCTGGGAAAACAGGTTCATCGGGTCCATCCTTCGTTGGCCCGGGGTTTACCACGCGCCGTGTCCGCGTCAATGGCAGGGCGCCCCCCTGCCCGGCCGCACCCCGGGTGGAAAACGGCCTTGCGTATTTGAAGAACAATGAAAGGAGAGACCTCCCTGCATTTCATTGTTCCCCAAATACGCAGCCTTCGCCGCCCCCCGCGCCACGGCCGGGCAGGCAGGACATGCGTCGCGTCAGCCCGGCAGGCCGCTTGCCCCTTCCATCTTCGGCCGCACCTCCGCGGGCTCCGGCGGCAGCATGGCGATCAGGCGCGTACCGGGGGCCGATTTCACCTCGGCGTCGGCCGGAACGAAGCGCAGCCGCCCGCCCGGGCCGACCCAGCCGATCAGCACCGCGCCCGGGCGCTTCTCCTGCCAGTCGGCGTAGCCGAACTCCTCGGTCAGCCGGGTGGTGCCCAGGGTCCAGCCGTCGATCATGCGCTGCTCCAGCGCCTCGGCGGTTTCGCCATCGCCGAAGGCGCGGCCGCCCAGCGTCGCGGGCAGCGCGTGGCGGATCTTGTCCTCTTTCTCGCGCGCGGTCTGGTAGACGTTGTCGCGGCCGAACTCGGGGCCCAGATCGGTGGCGACCAGCGTGTTGTAGGCATCGTTGTCGGTGGCGGCGACAGCCGTGCCGAATGCCACCAGCTCCACCGAGTGCTCGGCCGCCTCGGAAAGGATGTCGCCCATGAAGACCGGCAGGCCAGCGCGGCGCGCGCGGCGCAGGCGCAGGTGGTTGGGGTCGGTCACCAGCACCGGCACCTCGAGCTTGTGCAAGGTCTCGGCCAGCGCCACGCCCCAGCGCGACGCGCCGATCACGATCACCCCGGGCATGCCGTCCCCGCCCAGCCCCAGGGCCCGCGCGAGGGGCTTCAACCCGAAGCCGTGCAGCACCACCGTCACCGCCACCAGCACGAAGGCCATCGGCCCCAGCAGGTGCCCGTCCGCCACGCCGAGGTGATCAAGCCGCGTGCCGAACAGCCCGGCGACGGCCACCAGCACGATGCCGCGCGGCGCGGTCATCCCGATCAGCAACCGCTCGCGCCAGGGCACCGGCGCGCCGGCCAGCGCGATCCCCACGGTCAGCGGCCGCACCACGAGGATCACCGCCGCCACGAAGACCCAAGCCCGCCAGTCCAGCGCCCGGACCTGTCCGAGGTCGAGCGAGGCCGCCATCAGGATGAACACCCCCGAGACCAGCAGCACGGTCGCGTGCTCCTTGAACCGGCGCAGCTCATCGTAGGAGGGCAGATCGGCATTGGCGATCACCACCCCCATCACGGTCACGGTCAGGAGCCCGCTTTCATGCAGCACCGCGTCAGACAGCGCGAAGACTGCGAGAAGCGTGGCAAAGAGCACCGGCACCTTCATGTATTCCGGCACCCGCCCTGCACGGAACGCCCAGACGAGGCCCCGGCCCGACACCGCCCCCAGAGCGCCGGAAAAGACGATGCCAAGCGCGAATTCCCCCACCGCGCCCAGCGGCGAGGCGGCGGTGGTCAGGACCAGCACGCCCTCGTAGGCCAGGACCCCCGCCAGCGCCCCCAGCGGGTCGCCGACAATCGCCTCCCATTGCAGGAGCGCGGCGGGACGGCGCGACAGCCGGGCCTGCCGCAGGAGGGGGGCGATCACGGTGGGGCCGGTGACGATCAGGATGCCGCCGAACACGGCCGAGGATTGCCAGCTCAGCCCCGCCACGAGGTGCAGCGCGAGTGCCGACAGCAGCCAGCCGATCGGCGCGCCCATCCAGATCAGCCGCCGCACGCCTGCCCGCGCATCCCCGAGCCTCGCGAAATCGAGCGAGAGCCCGCCCTCGAACAGGATCACCGCGACGGCGAGCTGGATCATCGGCGCCATCAGGTCGCCGAACTCGGCGGCAGGGTCGAAGAGGCCCGCGACCGGGCCGATGAGAACCCCCGCGACCAGCATCACCACGATCGCCGGCATATGCAGGCGCCAGGCCAGCCATTGCGACCCCACACCCAGCGCGCCCACCAGCGCGAAAGCCGCCACCGGGCCCATCCCGGCCGCCCCGCTCATCGCGGTCTCGGCCGCGCTCAACCCGCCCCCCCGCAGAGGCGGGCGTGTTCGGCCAGCGCGAAGCGGTCGGTCATGCCCGAGACGTAATCGACGACGATCCGCGCAAGCTGCGTCTCGTCCGTGGCACCGGCCACGTCCTCGCGCCATTCGGCGGGCAAGAGCGCGGGATCGGACATGAAGAGCGGAAACAAGTCGTTGACCACCGCCGTCACCCGGCGGCGTTCCTCGACCACCGTGGGCGCGCGGTACATCCGCTTGAACAGGAAGGATTTCACCGCCTTGAGGTCCTGATAGAGCGGCTTCGAGAAGCGAATGATCGTGGTGCCCATGTCGCGGATCTCGTCCACGCTCTGGGGTTGCGCCGCCTCCAGCCGCTGCTGCGCCACCTGGATCACGTCCTCGACCATCACCCCGAACACCCGCCGCAACGCCTCATGCCGGCGCCGCATCGGCTCCAGCCCCGGGTACATCGCGTCCACCGCCTCGAAGGCGGGGCGCGTCACCGGCAGCTCCATCAGATCGTCCTCGGTAAAGAGGCCCGAGCGCAGACCGTCATGCAGGTCGTGGTGATTGTAGGCGACGTCGTCGGCCACGGCGGCCACCTGCGCCTCGGCGCTGGCGTGGGTCGACAGCTCCAGGTCGATGTCGCGCTGCACATCGGCCAGGGCATAGGGCAGCTCGCCCCCCTCGGGCACGGAATGCGAGCCCTGCGCATGCGGGCCCGTGACCGGGCCGTTGTGCTTGGCGATCCCCTCGAGCGTTTCCCACGTCAGGTTCAGCCCGTCGAAATCGGCGTAGTGCTTTTCCAGCCTTGTGACGATGCGCAGCGCCTGGGCGTTGTGGTCGAACCCGCCGTAGGGCGCCATCAGCACGTGCAGCGCATCCTCGCCCGTGTGGCCGAAGGGCGGGTGGCCAAGGTCATGCGCCAGCGCCACCGCCTCGGCCAGATCGGTGTTGAGGCCAAGCGTGCCGGCGATAGTACGCGCGACCTGCGCCACCTCGATCGTGTGGGTCAGCCGGGTGCGGTAGTAATCGCCCTCATGCTCGACGAAGACCTGGGTCTTGTGCTTCAGCCGTCGGAAGGCCGAGGAATGGATGATCCGGTCGCGGTCACGCTGGAACGCGGAGCGGAAGGTGGAATATTTTTCGGGATACCGCCTGCCGCGGCTTTGTTCTGGAAGGCACGCATAGGGCGCGAGCATATTTCTGCCTGTTCTTGTCGGGTCCATGCCCTGCCTCTATATGATAGGCATGACCAGAATGATACGGGTCTTGATATGAGCCTTACCCTGCCCCCCCGAGTTACCGACCGCGCCTTTGCGCGGCTTGCCGAGATCACCGCCGAAGTGGAGGGTCCGCACGCGCTTCGCGTCGCGGTCGAAGGCGGCGGCTGTTCCGGCTTTCAGTACGACATCAAGCTTGACGAGGCATCCGAGGATGACCTCGTGCTCGAGAAGGACGGGTCGCGGGTGCTGGTCGACAGCGTGTCGCTGCCGTTCCTGTCGGATGCGGTGATCGACTATACCGATGACCTGATCGGCGCGCGCTTCGTGGTCGAGAACCCGAACGCCACCTCCTCCTGCGGCTGCGGAACCTCCTTCTCCATGTGAGGACCTCCATGGGAGGACCTCCGTGTGAGCCCCAATGTGAGAACGGCGGGGAAGGCGGGTGGGCGCACTGTCCCGGCCGTTGGCGGGGGCGGTTGTGTCGCTTGCGTATTTTGAGAACGATGAAAGGGTCAGGGGGGCGTCCCCCCTTGGGCCTGAGGTAGAACTGGCACCGCAGGACATGCGCGCGGCGGCGGTCCGCGCGGCGGAAGGGTGCGGCGGGGCGCGCGGCGCCTCAGGCGACGGCCTTGCGGCGCCCCCGGATCAGCGCGGTGCGCGGTTTCCGCGATCTGCGGGCGGCGGAGAGCGGCAGGGGCCGGGCGGAGGCCTGTGCCGGGGCGCGCGCGGCGAGCCCGAGGTACAGCCCCGCAGCGGTGACGATCGCCGCGCCGAGGTAGATTGCCGGGCCCGGCACATTGCCGAAGGCCAGCCAGCCGAGACCGAGCAGCGCGAAGAACTGCAGGTTCACCACCGGGGTCACCACCATCGCCGGCGCGCGTGAAAACGCCGCGGCCAGCGCCATCTTGCCCCAGAGGAACCCCAGCCCGAAGAGCAGCGTCAGCCCGAGATCCGCGGGAGACATCGGCCGCATGTGTCCCGGCAGCAGGAAGGCCATGCTCAGCGCCAGCGCGATCTGCGGGTAGAAGACCAGCGCCGCGGCATTGCGTTCATGCCGCCCGATGCGCCGCGCCAGTGTCAGCGACAGCGCGCCGAGGAAGCTTGCCCCCAGACCCACCCCGTACCACAGCGCCTGCCCGCCGCCCGGCGCCGGCAGCACCAGCGCGACGCCGAGAAACGAGGCGGCCAGCGCCAGCCAGTGCCGCAGCGCGACCCGTTCGCCCAGGATCGGGCCCGACATGAGACCCGCGAAGATCGGCAGCGTCGCCGAAAGCACGAAGACCTCGGTCAGCATGAGGTGCTTGTAGGCCAGGAAGAAGCCCACCGCCGCCCCGACCGTGGTGAATGCCCTGAGCGCCATCGCGCGGGGATAGGCGGTGCGCAGCCCTGCCCCGCCACCACGTTTCAGGCTCATCACCCAAGAGCCCGCGATGCCCACCAGCGCCGCGAGAAAATTCACCTGCTGGAACGGAAAGCCCGCCGCCAGCAGCTTGGCCAGCAGGTCGGTCGTCGCGGTCAACCCCACGGCGAGAAGCGCGAACGCCACCCCCCACAGGATCTGCCGCCGGTCCGCATCCGTCATGCCTTGCCCTCCTGTACCTGGCCTCTATAGCAGAAACCCGTTATGAATTCATCGAATTGTGGAGTGGAGCGCGCCGCACTCGCCAATACGTTGCGCGACCGGTCGGTCAGCAGCGCCGGCGCCGCCTCCATCAGCGCGCCGACGCTCAGCCGCCGGGCGCACGACATCGCCATCAGAAGTTCGGTCAGTTCCACCAGCGCGCCGCGCCGCGCCGCGCGCCTGCGAAACACCAGCCGTCCGGGCCGGGCCCTGCCGGCGAAGGCCGGGCGCCCCGCGACCGCCTGGTGCCAGTTGGCGACCAGCCAGGGATGGTAATCGTCCCCCAGCGCGCCGGTCTCGTCCGCCTCCTCGGTGGTGATCGTGAAATCGGCAAGCTCCGCGGTCACGAAATCCTCCCACGCGGGCGGCGGCGTACAGCCCATGTAGCGCAGCGCGATGCAGACCTCCGAGATCAGGTCGACATCCTCCTCGAGGAAGGCGATCAGGCCGGTGTTGAGCAGGCTTTTCTCCACCGCGGCCGGAAGGTCCGGCGGCTGGCGCCCGTATTCCGAGAAGTAGAAGACGAAATGCGTGAGGTCGTAGGCCGCCTTGCGGTTCGGAACGGCGAAGGCGGCGTGGCGGGTCATGAAGCGCAGCACCCGTTCCTCCAGCGTGGTGTCCTGCGCCAGGACCTCCACCTCGTGGCGGGCGCAGAGACGCCGCGCCTCCATCCGGTGCAGGTCCGAGATCTCGCCCTCGGCGAGGCCCCGGCGCGCTACCTCGACCGCGATCCCGCGGGCGGCCCCCGGCGGCAGGCCCATCGCCTCGGCATCCGAGGCGATCGACAGCAGGAACCGGTAATATTGCGGGAACAGGGCGAAGAAGCCCGGAAGGTCCGCCAGCAGGCGGCGGTAGGGTCGGGCCAGCGCGGCGGCGCGGCCCAGCCCGGTGCATTCGGCGATGTTCAGAAGCTCGGCATTCTCCTTTAGGAACATCACGTCGTGACGGCCCCGCCGGTGGTCGAGAAACGCACCAGCGCTGGCCGCCATAAGACCGGCGGTCGACCGGCGCCCCGCGAGAAGCGGGACGCCGGGACCACCCGAGAGCGGGAGGGGGAGCATGACCTCCCTCCCTCAGGCGTTTCCAAAGGTGTCGATCTCGTCCCAGGTGCACATGCTGGCTGCCGCGCCGCGCCCACCCCGCATGTCGAAGGACGAGGTGGAAAGCTCGGTCGCGGCGCCATCCGCCGTGGTGGTTCCCCAGGGGGCGAAGGACGAGGTCGAAAGCTGCGTCGCCTCGCCGCCCGCGACATCGGTTCTGCCCGCCTCGAACGACGAAGTTGCCAGGTGTGACCCGTCGCCCGAGGAAAGCCCGGTCTCGCCGGTCACGAAGGACGAGGTGGCAAAGGAGGTGCCCGCACCGCCCGTCACATCCGTCCGGCCCGCCTCGAACGACGAGGTTGCCAAGTGTGCCCCATCACCCATCGAAAGCCCCGTCTCGGCCGTCACGAAGGACGAGGTGGCGAAGGACGTACCCGCGCCGGAGAGCACGCTGCCCCCGGAGCATGCGAAGGACGAGGTCGAGACTGCGGTGTCGTCGCCCGAGAGCAGGCTGGCGCCCGGCTGCGGGGCCATCTTCGGGACCGGCTGCGCGATGGCGCGCGCGTCCGGGAAGGCATGAGCTTTGGCGGCGAAGGTGTTGATGATGCGATCTTCCATATCTCTGGCTCCTGTTTCTTTCTGAAAATGGAATCGGTCGGCCTACTGCCAACTCAACCAAAGGTAGCAATTTGGATTCATTTTTCTACTCGATTCTGTGATCACGGGATCCGGCCCGCGGCGCCCGGCCCGCGGCGCCCGACCCGGGCCGTTCGTCCCGACCCCGCCGCTTGCCCCCTGCCCGGCGACGCGCTACCAGTGGCGCAGCAACGGGCCAGGGAGGCGCGGGTGAAGATCGCCACCTTCAACATCAACGGGATCAAGGCACGGGCGCAGGCGCTCCTCGACTGGCTCGACGAGGCCAGCCCCGACGTCGTGCTGCTGCAGGAGATCAAGTCGGTCGACGAGGGCTTTCCCCTCGAGCCGTTCGAGGACCGCGGCTACAACGTCGCGACCCATGGCCAGAAGTCGTTCAACGGCGTGGCGATCCTGTCGAAGCTGCCGCTCGAGGACGTGGTGCGCGGCCTGCCGGGCGACGAGGCCGACGACCAGGCCCGCTGGATCGAGGCGACGGTGGTCGGGAAACAGGCGATCCGCCTCTGCGGCCTCTACCTTCCCAACGGCAACCCGGTGGAGATCGACGCTGGCGGCGCCCCGGTCGAGGGCGGGAAATATGCCTACAAGCTTGGCTGGATGGCGCGGCTGAAGGCCCGGGCCGAGGCGCTTCTGGCGGCCGAGGAGCCAGCGCTGATGGCGGGCGATTACAACATCATCCCGCAGGCCGAGGATGCCGCCCGCCCCGACGACTGGCGTGAGGACGCCCTCTTCCGCCTCGAAAGCCGCGAGGCGTTCCGCCGGGTACTGAACCTTGGCTTCACCGAGGCGGTCCGCAGCCGCGACCCGGCGCCGGGGCTCTATTCCTTCTGGGATTACCAGGCCGGGGCCTGGCAGAAGAACAACGGGATCCGGATCGATCACCTGCTGCTGACACCACAGGCCGCCGACCTGATGACCGGCGCGGGCATCGACAAGGGCGTGCGCGGCCGCGACAAGCCGTCGGACCACGTGCCGGTCTGGGTGGAGCTGGATCTCTGATCTGAGGCTGCCTGAGAGCGAGACATCTGTGTGGGGGCGCCCCCCCGCACCCACCGCATCTGCGGGCGTTTCACACCCCTGCACCCACCGCATCCGCGGGGGTTTCACACCCCCGCACCCGCCCCATCCGCGGGGGTTTCACACCCCCGCACCCCCGTGGGATATTTTCGAGCAGAAAGTGGACAACGGCATCGCCGCCGGATTGCGCGCAAGGCGGCGCAAGCCGACTGCGCGGTGCGCTTCACCCTCGGGTCGCGACAACGTGACTGCCGTGGCGGCGCCGCCGCAGAGGGTGCCGGCGGGTTTGCCTTTGCCTGACTTTGCCGCGGCGCAGCATGGCCGGGCCGTGCTTTCCCACGGCATCAAGACAGATCAACCGTTTGTTCCCGCGCGCGATTGTCGCACATCGCCGCTGGCGTATGGCCGCCCGCCCAAAGGCGACGCCGCGCCGCAGCGATAAATTACGCACCTGCGGCGCATCATATGTGCACATGTGAACAGCGACGGGCGGAAACCTGCCGTTGTCTCTTCGCGAAATCCCCTCCGGTAGTGCGCGCAAACGAGAGGAGAGTCGCGTGAAGACGTTGCTTTTGATACTGATCTTCGTGATCAACCTGTGGGTACCATTCTACAACCACACCACACCCACCCTGTTCGGGTTCCCCTTCTTCTACTGGTACCAGATGGTCGCCGTGCCGATCTCGGCGCTGCTCCTGTACATCGCCCTCCGCCTCGACACCTCGGAGGACGAGCAATGAACACCGTCGCCATCGTCGTCTTCATCGTGCTGGTCGCGCTGGTGCTGGTCATGGGCTTCGCCGCCGGCCGGTGGAAGAGCGCGGATCTGGACAATATCGAGGAATGGGGGCTGGGCGGGCGCCGCTTCGGCACCGTGATCACCTGGTTCCTGCTGGGCGGAGACATCTATACCGCCTACACCTTCATCGCGATCCCGGCGCTGATGTTCGGCAAGGGGGCGCTCGGCTTCTTCGCCGTGCCCTATACCGTGGTCTGCTATCCGATCCTGTTCATCGTCTTCCCGAAGCTGTGGAAGGTCGCGCAGAAGCACGGCTACATCACCGGGCCGGAATTCGTGCGTGGGCGCTATGGCAACCGCTGGCTGGCGCTGGCGGTCGGCGTGACCGGCATCGTCGCCACCATGCCCTACATCGCGCTGCAACTGGTCGGCATGCAGACGGTGATCGGGGCGCTGGGGCTGCCGGGGTACATGCCGCTGACCGTGGCTGTCGTGGTGCTGGCCTGCTTCACCTGGACATCGGGGCTGCGGGCGCCGGCGATGATCTCCATCGTCAAGGATCTGCTGATCTATCTGACCGTCATCGTGGCGGTGATCGTGGTGCCGATCGAGCTTGGCGGTTTCGGCCAGATCTTCGACAAGATCCCGGCCGCGATGCTGACCCTGCCCACCCCGCCCGCGGGTTCGACCGGGTCCTACACCGGCTACGCCACGCTGGCGCTGGGGTCGGCCATGGCGCTGTTCCTCTATCCGCACACCACGACGGCGATCCTGTCGTCCTCGGGCTCGCGGATCATCAAGCGCAACGCGGCGCTCCTGCCGGCCTATACGATCGTGCTGGGGCTGCTCGCCCTTCTGGGCTTCATGGCCTATGCGATGGACCTGCAGAAGATGCCGGAATTCGCAGCGGGCTTTGCCAAGTACCACACCAGCTTTGCCGTGCCGGCGCTGTTCCTGCACGCCTTCCCGTCGTGGTTCGCGGGCGTGGCCTTTGGCGCGATCGCGGTGGGCGCGCTGGTGCCCGCAGCGATCATGGCGATCGCGGCGGCCAACATCTTCACCCGCGACATCTGGGGACCCTTCGTGAAGGGGCAGAACGCGGGCACGGGGACGAAGGCCGAAACGCTGGTGGCCAAGGTCTTCGCGATGATCATGATCGCGGGCGCAATCTTCTTCATCGTGGTGATCCCCAACACCTACGCCGTCCAGCTGCAGCTCTTGGGCGGGATGTGGCTGATCCAGATCTTCCCCTCGGTGGCGCTGTCGGTCTTCACCCGGTTCTTCAACGGCTGGGCGCTGCTTGTCGGCTGGGCCGTGGGGATCGTCACCGCGACCTGGATGGTGGCCGAGAACCACTTTGCCGGCTCGCTCTGGACCTTCCACCTGTTCGGCTACGAGGTGCCCAGCTACATCGCCTTCGCGACGCTGATCCTCAACCTGATCGTGGCCGCGATCCTGAGCCTGATCCTGAACGCGGTCGCCAACGACCGAGCGCTGGACGAGACACAAGCGGCCGACTACGCCTGACCGGCCCGATGTCGGAAGATGAAAACGCCCCGGCCGCGCCGGGGCGTTTTTCTTTGCGTGGAATACGAGGTGGGCCGTACGCCTGCATGGGCCCTCGCCCGCGTCGGTGGGCTGCACCCTTCCGTCGCGGGATCGGGCGGGGCGACACATAGAGCGCGGCGTGGGGCGCGGAAGACATGCGCGCGCCCCTTGGGCCCAGACCCCAGGGGTCAGGGCCGCGATCCTTCGGCGAAGGATCGTTCCCCGGCCGGGATAGCTCAGGCGGCCTCGTCCTCTTCCTCGGCCGATTGCCGGGCCCACATCGCGGCGTAGCGCCCGCCCTGGGCGAGAAGATCCTCGTGCCGGCCTTCCTCCACGATCTCGCCCTTCTCCAGCACCACGATCCGGTCGCTGTCGGCGATCGTGGACAGGCGGTGCGCGATGGTCAGCACCGTGCGCCCCGCGCCCACCTCGTGCAGCGCGTCCTGGATGTCGCGCTCGGTCTGGGTGTCGAGCGCCGAGGTCGCCTCGTCCAGCAGAAGGATCGGCGGGTTCTTGAGGATCGTGCGCGCGATCCCCACGCGCTGCTTCTCTCCGCCCGAGAGCTTCAGCCCGCGTTCGCCCACAGCCGTGTCGTAGCCCTCGGGCAGCGACAGGATGAACTCGTGGATATGGGCCGACTTCGCCGCCGCCACGATTTCCTCCTCTGTCGCGTCGGGGCGGCCGTAGGCGATGTTGTAGCGCACCGTGTCGTTGAACAGCACGGTATCCTGCGGCACCACCCCGATCTGGGCGTGCAGGCTGTCCTGCGTCACGTCGCGCAGGTCCTGCCCGTCGATCTTCAGCGCCCCGCCCGTCACGTCGTAGAACCGGAAGAGGATCCGGCCGATGGTGGATTTCCCCGCCCCCGAAGGCCCGACGATCGCCACCTTCTGCCCCGGCGCCACGGTCAGGCTCAGCCCCTTGAGGATCGGGCGCGCCGGGTCGTAGCCGAACTTCACCCCCTCGAACCGGACCTCGCCGCCCGAGACCTTCAGCGCCGGCGCCCCGGGCTTGTCCTTCACTTCCGCCGGCTGCTCCAGCAGGTCGAACATCTCGGCCATGTCGGTCAACGCCTGGCGGATCTCGCGGTAGACCGTGCCGAGGAAGCCCAGCGGCTGGGTGATCTGCATCATGTAGGCGTTGACCATGACGAAATCGCCCACTGTCAGCTTGCCCTGCTGCACCCCCACCGCCGCCATCACCATGACGAGGACGAGGCCCGTCGTGATCAGCAGCGACTGGCCGAAGTTCAGCAGGCTCAGCGACTGCCCGGTCTTGACCGCCGCGCGCTCATACCCCGCCATCGCGCTGTCGTAGCGCTCTGCCTCGCGCAGCTCGGCGCCGAAATACTTGACGGTCTCGAAGTTCAGCAGGCTGTCGATCGCCTTCTGGTTGGCATCGGTATCCTGCGCGTTCATCTCGCGCCGGATCTGGACCCGCCACTCGGTCACCTTGAAGGTAAAGGCGATGTAGAGCACGATCGTCACCACCACGACCGCGGCGTACCAGACGTTAAAGACGACGAGGAAGACCACGGTCACCATGATCAGTTCCAGAAGCAGCGGCCCGATCGAGAACAGGGTGAAGCGCAACAGGAAGTCGACCCCCTTCACCCCGCGTTCGATGATGCGCGACAGGCCACCGGTGCGGCGCGTGATGTGATAGCGCATCGAGAGCCGATGCATGTGGGTGAAGGTTTCCAGCGCCAGCTTGCGCAATGCCCGTTGCCCCACCCGCACGAAGACCGCATCGCGCAGCTCGCCGAACCCCACGTTGGCGAGCCGCGCTATGCCGTAGGCCACGGTCAGGCCGACGGCGCCCGCCCCCAGCGTCCAGGCCGGGCTGGGCTGGCTGGGGGCCAGCGCATCGACCGCGGCCTTGTAGAACCACGGGATGATCAGCGAGAACAGCTTCGCCAGTACCAGCGCGCCAAGCGCCATCACGACGCGGCGTTTCACCCACGCCTCGCCCTCGGGCCAGAGGTAGGGGATCACCCGGCGGATCGTGCGCAATCCGCTGGCGCGTTCACGCGCGGCGTCGTGCTTCGCGTCGGCCTTCGTTGTCGTATCGGTCATGCACCGTCCCTTTCGTGTGGCACCTCACATAGGGCGGGACGCATGTCTTGGCCAGAGCAAGGAGACCGGAGCGGGGATGTCGGAAAGAGGCAGGTGGAGAGAGGCGGGTGCGGTGGATCAGGTGTGGCGCGAAGGGTGTGGCGGGGCGGGTGTGGCGGGGCGGGGGCTCGGATCGGAGGGGCGGTCGGCGTGGAAAGGGCGGGCCGGCGGGGGCGCTGCCCCCTGCACCCCCCGGGATATTTGAGAGCAGAAAGGGAACAGGGGGCCGGCAGTTGCCGGGCGGCGCGGTGGCCCGGGGGGACGCGCCATCGGTCCGGATTGCAGGGGTGGGAGGTTCGGCTTCAGTTCGCGGCGGGGACCGAGAAGACCTGGCCGGGATAGATCAGGTTCGGGTCGCGGATCTGGCCCTTGTTGGCGGCGAAGACCTTCACGTACATCAGGCCGTCGCCGTAATTGCGCTTGGCGATGCCCCACAGGGTATAGCCGGGCTGGACGGTGATGATCGCCGCGCTGACCCCGGCGGTCGTGCCGACGCCCGCCACTGCCGGTTCCCCCTGGCCGGGGGCGGCGGCGACGAGTTCGGGTGCCTCGCGCTTGAAGGGCGTCTCGAACCGCGAGACGACCTTGCCCGCGGCGTCGATCTGATCGGCGCGCAGGGTGTAGAGGCCCTGCCCCACGCCCGGCACCGTGACCGCCCAGCTGCCGCCGGGCCCGACCGGCGCAGTCGCCACTTCACGATTGTCGAGGTAGAGGCGCACGGCCTCGCCCTCCCTACCCTGGCCGGAAAGCTGCACCTCGCCCTTCGCCCCGTAGGAGATCGCGTCGATCGCAACCTCTCCCTTCGGCCGCGGCGCCGAGGCGGCACCACCCTGAAGCACCCTGACCCCGTCCTTGCCGGCCAGCAGCACGGCGGGGGCCTGCCCGTCGGCGGCGGCCACGGCGGGGCCGGAGGTCGGGCGCGCCTGTGGCCCCGGAGCCATCGCCGTGGGCGCGATGCCCTCTCCACCCGGCGCCGAGGCGGCCCCGGGGACGCGCCCCGCCGCGCCAGAGGCTCCACCCGGCGGGAGCGGTGCGGCGTCGGTGGTGGCAAGCTCCGCCCCCGGGCCCGCATCTGCGCCCTGCCCCATCCCGGGCGCCGCCGGCGCAGCGGGCGTGGGCGCAAGGATCACGTCATCGGACGAGGCGACGCGCTTGCCGTCGGCGCCGGTCGCATGCAGCCGCATCAACCGGGGTGCGTCGGCACGGGGCAGATCGAACATCGAGACGAAGCGGCCCTCTCCATCCGCCGCGGTGCTGGCCACGCCCTTGCCGGCGATCTCGATCTCGATCTTCGCGCCGGGGCTGGCACGCCCTGCGACAAGGGCCTGGCCGTCGGGGCTGACCCGCACCACGTCGAACGAGGGGGCGCCGGGGCTGGTAGGCATCGCCGGGGTCCTGGCCGTGTCTCCCGCCGCGCCGGTCCCGCCGGTGACAGAGGACGACGCCACCGGAGACGGGGCGCCAGCGCCGGTCGCGGAGGAGGACGCCGCAGACGAGGAGGGCGCCGCAGCAGACAAGGGCACGGAGGAAGGAGCCGTGGATGACGCCGCCGCCGTCGCGGCATTCTCCTCCCTTCCGGCCTGGGACAGCATCGGCACGGTTTTCATCCCCCCGCCCCCCGGGTGCGGCCCGGAGACCATCCAGACGCCACCGACAAGCCCCAGGACGACCAGAGCCACCCCGCCACCAAGGGCGGCGCGCTTGCCCGCCCCCATCTCGTTCCAACCAGCCATTCCGTCTCCCCGGTGCGGTCGCCGCCCCTCCGGGTTTCTCCCGGGATTTTTGTCGGGCAGCGCGCTTGAGAGACAATAGCAACCCCGATATCACGGGTCAAAGAAACCCGTGCCCGGACCCTGCCATGCCCCTCATTCCCGCTTCCGTCTGTGTCTTCTGCGGCTCGCGTCCCGGCGCCCGCCCGGCCTATGCCGCCGCGGCCCGCGATCTTGGCGCCCGGATCGCCGCCGAGGGCTGGCGCCTGGTCTACGGCGCCGGCGACGTCGGCCTGATGGGAGAGGTCGCCCGCGCCACCCAGTCCGCCGGTGGCGCGACCTTCGGCGTGATCCCCGAACACCTGCTGAACCGCGAGGTCGGCAAGCGCGATCTGTCGACCTTCGTCGTCACCGAGAACATGCATGAGCGCAAGAAGGTCATGTACATGAACTCGGACGCGATCGTGGTGCTGCCCGGCGGGGCCGGGTCGCTTGACGAGTTCTTCGAGGTGCTGACCTGGCGCCAGCTGGGCCTGCATGCGAAGCCGGTGCTGCTGCTCGACACCGAGGGCTACTGGCAGCCGCTGGAAGGGCTGATGGACCACGTCATCGCCGAGGGCTTCGCCGATGCCTCGCTGAAGGATTACGTGGGGCTGATCCCCGATGTCGACAGCCTGGTCGAGGCCCTGCGCACCGCCCTGTCGCGTGCCACCGTCGCCACCGAGTAGATCACCAGCGCGGCCCAGATCAGCGCGAAGGCCGCCAGGTGCCAGGGGGTGAAAGGCTCGGCAAAGATGAAGGTGGCGATCAGGAACTGCAGCGTCGGGTTGACGTACTGGATCAACCCCACCGTCGCCATGTTGACCCGCCGCGCGGCGTAGGAGAACAGAACCAGCGGCCCGCCGGTCAGGATGCCCGACAGCGCCAGCAGCGCCGCCGTCCGCGGATCGGAGAGCGTGAAATGCGCCGGCGGCTGGCCCGGCCACGCCCCAATCTGCAGGCCGGCCAGCCAGACCAGCGCGATCGGTGACAGAACCAGAACCTCGGCCGTGACCGACACCACGGGCCCCGCGTCGAGCCGCTTCTTGAGGAGCCCGTAGAATCCGAAGGTCACCGCGATGGTAAGCGAGATCCACGGCGTGACCCCCAGCCCCCAGGTCAGCACCACCACAGCCAGCAGCGCAAGCGTCACCGCCACCGCCTGCGCGGCGTTCGGCCGCTCGCCGAAGGCCACGATGCCCAGGACGACCGCCACCAGCGGAAAGATGTAATAGCCAAGGCTCGCCTGCATCGCGTGACCGATCTGGATCGACAGGATGAACATGAACCAGTTCGCCGAGATGCAGAGAGCCGCCAGCGTCACCAGAAGCACCCGCCGCCCGCCCAGAAGCGCGGGCACCTGCCCCAGCCGCCCCTGGAACGCCAGCACGATGCCGAAGAACAGTGCCGACCACAGCGTGCGGTGGCTGAGCACTTCAAGCGGGGGCACCTGTTCCAGCAACTTGTAGTAAAGGCTGGAGAGACCCCATATCGCGCAGGCGGCAATCATCGCCAGCACGCCTTTCAGCGACTCGTTCATCGGCTGCCGCTCATGGATCTGTCCTCTCCCGTTCGCCCGCCTGCTCTAGCCCGTCCAGCCGCCGGAGGTAAGGGGGTGGGCGAAGGATCCCGGGGTACGACGACGCCGGGCGCGTGGCCCGGGCAGGCTTCCCCCGCCCGGGCGCGGCGAATGTCAGGTTGCGGGGCGGTAGACGCCGCAGATCTTGTTGCCGTCGGGGTCGCGAAAATAGGCCAGCCACATGCCGTTCGACCGGGCGCTCGGCGGCGTCTCGATCGAGGTGCCGCCATGGGCCACGGCAACATCGTGGAACTGCTGCAACTGTTCGGCCGAGGTGCATCTGAAGCCCACGGTGCTGCCGTTCCCGATGGTCGCCGCCGCGCCGTCGATCGGTTCGGAGACCGAGAAGGTGCTGCCGTCGTGGCGGTAGAACAGCCGTTCCTGTCCGGTTTCGTTGGTGTTGCGGACCGGGGCGCCCGCGCCCAGCACCGCCAGCACCGCGTCATAGAACTTCTGCGACCGGTCAATGTCGTTCGTACCGATCATGATGTGATTGAGCACCGCGTTGATCCTTTCCTGATCCTGCGTCCCGTATTGCGGCGCCACGCTACAGAGGCGCCCGACGGGCCGCAATCCACCCTGGGGCCCGGCCCCGCGGAACGGCAGATGCAAGGAACGAAAACGGGATCGGGCCGAGCCCGGCAGTCGGGCCACGGCCGATGATGGCGAGGGGCGCGGCAGCCGGCCCGCCGCGCCCCTGCCGGGCCCGGGAGACTCAGGCCGCCTCGGCCAGCGCATCCTTGACGATATGGCCGATCCGGTCGGTCTCGTGATTGGTGAGGGTCTTGGGGACCTCGCCGATCACGCGCTCGGACACCTCCTTATGCAGCTTGCGCCGCATCTCCCCCAGAATCGAGGGCGCCGCGACCAGCACGATACGGTCGAAATCGCCACGATGCGCCCGCAGATATAGGATCTGCGCAAGATCGTCGGCGAAGCGCTCCTTCGCCAGCTCGTGCCAGTCGGTATCGTCCATCGCCGAGCGCTGACCGAAGCCGTTGTCGGCCTTGCGGCCCGGGCGGTTGGCGCCCTGCTCGTGATCGGGCGGGTTCACCTGCTGGTCCTTGCGGCGCACCTCGAGCACCGGCAGATCCTCGTCGCCGATGTTCTCCATCAGCAGGGCCTTCTCGCCATCGGCGACCAGCAGCCAGGTGCCGTTCTTCAGAAGGGTCATCGCTGACCCTCCCCGCCGTCGCGCCCCTTCTCGAGCGACTCGGTCACGCGGGTGGCGCCGGCGGGCCGCTCGAACGCGCGTTTCTTCTCGTCGATGGAGGCCACGCGGCGGGCCGGTTGCCCCCCCGATCGCCCCGCCTGCGAGATGGTGCCGCTCTCGCCGAGGATGTCGTCGGTCTCGCGGTGGCCGTCCCTGGATCTCAGGCGCTCTGCCATGTCTTCCTCCTTCGTATTGGAAAGCATGGATAAAACGCGCGAGCCGGGGGCGCTGTTCCTCGGCGGATCGCAGCCGATCGCGGAAGTCTCAGGAAACCGTGTCGCGCCTTGCCCGACACCCTGTCCCGCGCCCTGACCCGTGCGGCGCCACACCCCGTGGGCGGCCCTCACCGATCCCCGAAACGACGAAGGCCGGGACGTCCTGTCCCGGCCTTGCCTTGTTCATGATGTCCCGCGCGGGGGCCACGGGCCCTCGCCCCGGCGCCCCGCAGCCGACAGGATTACAGGCGCGAGGCCACGTTTTCCCAGTTCACCAGGTTGTCGAGGAAGTTGGTGAGGTAGGCCGGACGCTTGTTGCGGAAATCGATGTAGTAGCTGTGCTCCCACACGTCGCAGCCCAGAAGCGCGGTCTGGCCGAAGCAGAGCGGGTTCACGCCATTCTCGGTCTTGGTGACCTTGAGCGAACCATCGCTGTCCTTCACCAGCCAGGCCCAGCCCGAACCGAACTGGCCGGCGCCGGCGGCGGCGAAGTCGTCCTTGAACTTCTGCACCGAGCCGAAGGATTCGGTGATCGCCTTCTCCAGCTCACCCGGCATCGACTGGCTGCCCGGGCCCATCATTTCCCAGAACTGGGTGTGGTTCCAGTGCTGCGAGGCGTTGTTGAAGATGCCGTTCTGCGCCACGGCGCCGGACTGGTAGGTGCCCTTGACGATCTCTTCGACCGACTTGCCTTCCCACTCGGTGCCGGCGATCGCCTTGTTGCCGTTGTCGACATAGGCCTTGTGGTGCAGGTCGTGGTGATATTCCAGCGTTTCCTTCGACATGCCGAACGCGGCAAGTGCATCGTGGGCATAGGGAAGATCGGGGAGTTCGAAAGCCATCGCTTTCTCCTTTCGCGCATGGTCAGGTTGCGGTCTCGACCGGATAAAGAGCGCGTAGGGCGCAGAGGTCAAGGGCCGATATGTCAGGCGACACCTTCGGGCGGCGCCCGGCCACCCGGATAACGCAAGCCCCCGCCCCCGCGTTCCCGGGCGCTTCGCCCAGTTTTGATGCCCGGACTCGATGCCCAGACTCGATGCCCGAACTCGATGCCCACCTCGATGCCAGTATCGGCACCCTGTCTTGGCGTCCTGTCTTGCGGCACAGATGCGGGGGGCAGCGACGCCTCTGCCCCGGGCCGTGCCTTCAACCGCGCCTCGCGCCGCGCTTTTCCATGAAGGGAGGGACGCGCGCGGTGCAGGTTCCCGCGGCGGAAAAGCTGTTGTCCGCCCCCAGCGCCTGCTGGCTCAGCTGGATCCGTCCCGCCCCCTTGATCAGCGTCGCCGTCTCGCGCACCGACACGGTGGTGTACTTGCTGGCATGTCGCGCGGGCACGCCGTTCACGACCCAGACCAGTGTGGCCCGTCGCGGATTGTCCACCTGCACATGTGCCGGGATCCAGCGGTGCTTGGCCTTCCAGATGATGCCGTCCAGCACATTGGCCCGGTCCGTGCGATCGAACAGCACGATCGACAGGGTGGGTGACATGAAGCTCCGCGCCGGCCGACCGTTCAGCTGGCAGTCATAGCGCAGGGGCGCGGCCATCGCGCCACCGCCGCCCAGCATCAGAACCGCCGCCGCGCTCACCAGCCGTTCCGAAATCCTGCGTCCCATCCTGTCCTTGCCCCCCGCCCTCAATACGACACCACGACATCGCGGGAGGGAGCGTTGCCGCCCTTCGCCCGCCGGTCCAGACATTTTCGCGTGAAGCCTCAGCCGGCGTAGCAAGTGCCCGATGCGCGCAGGACCTTGCCGCCGCCCACGGGCGTCGCGCGGACCGTCAGCGCCCCGTCCGCGGCGATCTCCGCCCGGTAATCCACCGGGTGCGGTGCCGCACCGTCGCCCCCGACCCCGTCGATCCGCCAGTCAAGGCGCCAGCCCGCGCCCCGAGGCGTCAGCCGCGCCGTGACGGGCCCGCCGGCGTAGAAGGTGGTCATCGGGTCCGACACCTGCGCCCTGTCCGCCGCCGGGTTCAGCACGACGCGCAGGGGCGCCGCGATCCCGCCGCCGGGCGGTGCCTTCGTCAGCCCACATCGGTAGACCTCAGCGGTCCCGGCGCGGGCTCCCTCGGCACCGCCTAGAAGCGTGGCGAGGAGCAGCGCGACTGTGCCGGCGACGATGCCCCGGTTCACCAGGCGCCGACCTCGCCCCCGGGCGCGGCGGCGGTGGTCAGCAGGCCCATGACGTAGCCCGCCACCGAGCGAAAGCAGAACAGCGTGACCTCCGCCTCGCCGGTCATCCAGAATGCCGCCGGCACCTGGGCCAGCCGGGTCCGCCGCAGCTCGCCCTCCGCGAAATGGCCAGGCGCCAGGTCCGCCGGCGACAGCTTGGCAAGCACCTCGCGCGCCCGCGTGCCGGTCAGCACGAACACCGCCCGCGCATCCGACACGTCGACCGCCAGCGCATGTTCGCCCGCCAGCGCCGCGTTCAGCCGGGCCAGCACGCCCGGCACCTCGGCATAGGGCAGCATCAGCATCAGCTCGTCGGGCGACATCCAGCCCAACGTCATGCCGTCCGCGCGCACCACCTGCCGGATCCCGGGCAGATCGAGGCCGGAAGCGGATTTCACCGCTGATACAAAAGCTTCCGAAGCAAAATTCCCACGCAGGGTGATCATGCCGCAGGCCCCGGCCTCGCGGATCTTCACCATCCCCTCGAAGCTTGCCCCGTTCAGTGCCGACACGGGCGCCGGGGCCGAAGCTTGGGCCGCAGCGGGGGCCGAAGCGGAAATCGAAACGGGTTCAGACATTCTGCTTCTCCCCATCCTTGTCATAGAAGACCGGGTCGCAGATCTTTGCCTTCACGCTCGACCCGTCGGGTTTCGGAAATTCCAGCACCTCGCCCATTCGCTCCGGCCCGCGGTGCACCAGCGCCATCGCGATGCCCTTGCGCAGGGTCGGCGACCAGTAGGTCGAGGTGATCCGCCCCTGCGTGTTGCGCTGGCCGTTGGCGTTGAAGCCGTCGGCCACCGCATAGGCGCCATCGGGCAGGACCGTGCCGTCAAGGGTTTCCAGACCGACAAGCTTCCACCGCCCGGGATCGGCTAGGTAGCTGCGCTCCTGCCCCCGCTTGCCGAGGAAATCCTCTTTCTTCTTCGAGATTGCCCAGTTCAGGTTCAGGTCCTGCGGGATGACGGTGCCGTCGCTTTCATCCCCGATCATGATAAAGCCCTTCTCGGCCCGCATGACGTGCAGCGCCTCGGTGCCGTAGGGGGTGATGCCGAACTCCTCGCCCGCTTTCAGAAGCGCATCCCACAGCGCGCGGCCATGGCCCGCGGGGGTGGCGATCTCGTAGCTGAGTTCACCCGAGAACGAGATCCGGAAGATCCGCGCAGGCAGGCCGCCAAGCGTGCCCTCGCGCCATTCCATGAACTTGAACTCTTCGCCGGAAACCTCGATCCCGCCAAGCTTTTCCAGAACAGCGCGGGCCTTCGGGCCGACCACGGCGATCTGGGTATATTGCTCGGTCAGGTTGGCGGTGTAGACCTTCCAGTCCCACCATTCGCATTGCAGCCAGTCTTCCATCCAGCCATGGATCCGGTCCGCCCCGCCCGAGGTGGTGTGGCACAGCCACGTCTCCTCGTCGATCCGGGCGACGACGCCGTCGTCCATCAGGAAGCCGTTTTCCGAGCACATCAGACCATAGCGGCATTTGCCCGGTTTCAGGTTGCTCATCATGTTGGTGTAGAGCATGTCGAGGAAGCGCCCGGCATCCGGCCCCTTCACCAGGATCTTGCCCAGCGTCGAGGCGTCGAGCAGGCCGACCCGTTCGCGCACCGCCAGAACTTCGCGGTTGACGGCGGCCGAGGCGATCTCGGCCCCGTTCTTGTAGCAATAGGGCCGGCGCCAGTGGCCGACGGGCTCCCACTCAACGCCATGTGCCTCGTGCCAGTCGTGGATCGCGGTACGGCGCAGCGGCTGGAAGATCTCGCCCCGCGCCTCACCGGCAAGCGCGCCGATGGTGACCGGGGTATAGGGCGGGCGGAAGGTGGTGGTACCCACCTCTGGGATCGGTGCGTTCAAAGCATTAGAAAGTACCGCCAAGCCGTTGATGTTGCTTAGCTTCCCCTGATCCGTCGCCATGCCCAGCGTGGTATAGCGCTTGGTGTGCTCGACGCTTTCATAGCCCTCGCGCGCGGCCAGCTGCACGTCCGAGACCTTCACGTCGTTCTGGTAGTCGAGCCACATCTTCATGCGCAGATCCGGCCCCGCGCCCTGCGGCATGACCCAGATCGGGATCATCGGCGCCTCCACCTCGGCCTTCACGGCGGGGACGACGGTTTCGACCTCGGCCACGCCCGCGGCCTGAAGTGCGGCGATGGTGGCCTTCGTCGCGTCGCCCAGCACGTCCTGCACGTAAAGCGCGCCATTGGCGGCCCCGGCGGCAAAGACGAAGCCGGTGCCATCGGCGCCGGTGGGCGGGCGGGCCGCGTCAGGGCGGAACATGGCATGTGCCTCGTCCCAGCTCAGCTTGCCGCCGCAATGGCTGTAGAGGTGGACAACTGGCGACCAGCCGCCCGACATGGCAACCGCTTCGCAGGGGATCTCTTCGGTGACGGCATTGCCCTCGCCGCCCTGGGCGCAGATCGCGACGCCCGACAGGCGCTTGCCGCCATGGGCCTTGGCGATGGCCGAGCCGGTGAGCACGCGGATCCCCGCGGCCCGCGCGGCCTGCGGCAGCGCGCCGTCGGCACGGTCACGCGCGTCGACGACGGCAGGCACCTGAAGCCCCGCCGCCTTCAGCGCCAGCGCGGTGCGATAGGCATCGTCGTTGTTGGTCACGACGACCGTGCGGTCGCCCGGGCTGACCGCCCAGTTCACCACGTAGTCGCGCACCGCCGAGGCCAGCATGACGCCCGGGATGTCGTTGCCGGCAAAGGCCAGCGGCCGTTCGATCGCGCCGGTCGCGGTGACGATGCGCCCCGCCCGAATGCGCCACAGCCGGTGCCGCGGACGCCCGTCGCCGGGGGTGTGATCGGCCACCTTCTCATCGGCAAGAACATAGCCGTGGTCATAGACACCCGACGCCATCGTGCGGCGACGCAGCATGACATTCGACATTTTTTCAAGGGCTTGCACGGAAGCCTTGATCCAGGCCTCGGCAGGTTTTCCGTCGATCTCCACCCCGTCCACGGGGGCACGTCCGCCCCAATGCGCGGTCTGTTCCAGCACCAGCACGCGGGCACCCGCGGCCCCGGCCACCAGCGCCGCCTGAAGCCCGGCGATCCCCCCGCCCACGACCAGCAGGTCGCAATGGGCATAGAAATATTCGTAGCGGTCGGCGTCGCGTTCCTTCGGTACGCGGCCCAGGCCCGCGGACTGGCGGATCACCGGCTCGAACACGTGTTTCCAGGCGGCGCGGGGGTGGATGAAGGTCTTGTAGTAGAAGCCGGCCGGCAGGAACTTTGCCACCGCGTTGTTCAGCACGCCCACGTCGTATTCGAGGCTGGGCCAGTGGTTCTGGCTGGCCGACGACAGGCCGTCGAACAGCTCGGTCGTGGTCATGCGCTGGTTCGGCTCGAACCGCGCACCGGTCCCCAGGCCCACGAGGGCGTTGGGCTCTTCCGCGCCCGAGGCCACGATGCCGCGCGGTCGGTGATACTTGAACGACCGGCCGACGAGCATCTGGTCGGAGGCAAGCAGCGCCGAGGCCAGCGTGTCGCCCTTGAAGCCGCGCAGGCGCTTGCCGTTGAAGCTGTACTCGACGGTGCGCGCCCGGTCGATCAGCCGGCCGCCCGAGGAAAGACGGGTGCTCATTTGTAGCCCTCCCATTCCGGGCGTTTCTGCTTGATCTTCGCCACAAGGTCGGCGGGCGGCTCGGCGGTCTGGGCTGGATAGGTCCCGAACACCTCGAGCGTGGCGGTGCAGCGCGCCGCGAGGAACCACTTGCCGCAGCCGTAGGCGTGGCGCCAGCGTTCGAAATGCACGCCCTTGGGGTTCTTGCGGGCGAACAGGTAGCCCTCGAAATCCTCGTCCGTAGATCCCGCGCCGAAGCGCTTCAGATGCGCCTCTCCGCCGGCGGCGAGTTCGGATTCTTCGGCTTTGACGCCGCAATAGGGGCATTCGAGGATCAGCATGGGCAGACCTTTGCAGTACGGCGGGGGGCGAAGGCAGGGGGCATGACTGCCCCCCTGAGCCCCCCGAGAGTATTTTCGCCAAGATGAAGGGAAGGCACGACCATCAGTGGGCCACCCCGGCGGCAACGCTTTCGTCGATGAAGCGGCCCTCGCGGAAGCGGTCGAGGCCGAATTCGGCGGCGAGCGGGGCGTGTCCGCGGGCCATCAGCTCCGCCATCGCCCAGCCCGAACCCGGGATCGCCTTGAAGCCGCCGGTGCCCCAGCCGCAGTTGATGAAGCAATTGCCCAGCGGCGTCTTGGAGATGATGGGAGAACGGTCGCCGGTCATGTCGACGATGCCGCCCCATTGCCGCAGCATCTTGAGGCGCGAGATCATCGGGAAGGTCTCGACCAGCGCGCGCAGGGTTTCCTCGATATGGTGGAAGGAACCGCGCTGGGTGAAGTTGTTGAAGCTGTCGGTGCCGCCGCCAATGACCATCTCGCCTTTGTCGGATTGCGACATGTAGCCGTGCACGGTGTTGGCCATGACGACTACGTCCATGCAGGGTTTGATCGGCTCGGACACCAGCGCCTGAAGCGCGACCGCCTCGAGCGGGAGGCGGAAGCCCGCCATGCCGGCGACCTGGCCCGAATGGCCGGCGACGACGATGCCCAGCTTCTTGGTGCCGATGAAGCCCCGCGAGGTCTCGACCCCGGTGACCGCGCCGTTTTCCTGGCGCACGCCCGTGACCTCGGTCTTCTGGAGGATGTGCATGCCCATGTCGGAGCAGGCACGTGCGTAGCCCCAGGCCACGGCATCGTGCCGCGCGGTGCCGCCGCGGCGCTGCCAGAGCGCGCCGAGCACCGGGTAGCGCGGCCCGTCGATGTTGATGATCGGCACGATCTCCTTGACCTTGGCGGGCTCGATCCACTCGGTCGCGACGCCCTGAAGGTTGTTGGCATGGACCGTGCGCAGGTAGCCGCGGACCTCGTGGTGGGTCTGGGCCAGCATGAGCAGACCGCGGGGCGAGAACATGACGTTGTAGTTCAGGTCCTGGCTAAGGTTCTCGTAGAGCTTCAGCGCCTTGTCGTAGATCGCGGCCGAGGGGTCCTGAAGGTAGTTCGACCGGATGATCGTGGTGTTGCGCCCGGTGTTGCCGCCGCCCAGCCAGCCCTTCTCGATCACCGCGACATTGGTGATGCCGAAGTTCTTGCCGAGGTAATAGGCGGTGGCGAGGCCATGCCCCCCGGCGCCGATGATGATCACATCATAGTTTGCCTTCGGCTCGGGCGAGGCCCAGGCGCGTTCCCACCCGGTGTGGTGGCGCATGGCCTCGCGGGCGATGGCGAAGACGGAATAGCGTTTCATCGGCGGCGACTCCCCGGCGTCTGGCGTCCTATCCCGGGTTCTAATCGCCCTTGGGGGGCGGCCGCCACCGCGAGCGGCACAAATCGGCGGGAATGCGACATCGGGCCCGCCGTGGGGCCGGAACGGGGCAAACCGGGACAGGATGACGCAGGACGGGGCAGGCCCCGCCTCCCCCCTGCGGCGGATTTTCAGCTTTTTTCGCGCGAACGTAGGGCTTACACGGGGGGCGCGAGCGCGGAGGTAGACGATGGACGTCCTGAGTGACTGGGGTGACGCGGGCTTCTGGCTTGCGGCCGGCGTGATGATCGCGGTGGTGGCCGGGCTGATGCTGCTTGCCCTGTGGCGCGGACGGCGACTGGAAACCCCTGCGGCGGCCTACGACCTGCAGATCTACCGCGACCAGCTCAAGGAGGTGGAGCGCGACCTGGCCCGCGGCACGATCACCGAGGAAGAGGCGCGCCGGGTGCGCACCGAGGTGTCGCGCCGGGTGCTGGAGGCCGACCGGGCGCTGGCCGCGGGCACCCCGCCCCGCGCCGCACCGAAGGCCGCAAGCTGGGCCGCGGGCATCGTCGTCGTCCTGCTGCTGGCCGGGTCCGTCCTGCTTTATCGCGACGTGGGCGTGCCGGGGATGCAGGACGACCCGATGGCCGCCCGTCTGGCCGAATCGCGCAAGCTGGCGATGGAGCGGCCCAGTCAGAAGGCGATATCTGAGCAGTTCCAGCAGGCGCTGGCGGCCGAGGAGAAGCGCCGCGCCGCGGCGGGGCAACCACCGCTGTTCCCGCCACCCGATGCCACCTCGCTTGCGATGATCGAAAAGCTGCGCGCGGTGGTCAAGGCGCACCCCGACGACCTGACCGGCCAGAAGCTCCTGGTGACCTATGAGCCGCAGCTCGGCAAGTTCGAGGCCGCCGTCGACGCCCAGAAACAGGTGATCCGGCTGAAGGGCGACGCGGCGACGGCCGCGGATTATGTCGAGCTGGCCGCGCTGATGTATGACGCGACCAACGGCTATATCTCACCCGAGGCCGAGAGCGCGATCAACACCGCCCTGAAGATGGATCCGAAGAATGGCGAGGCGCGCTATTACCTTGGCGTGATGATGGCACAGATCGGCCGGCCCGACGTCGGTTTCAGGATCTGGGCGGCATTGCTCGACGACAGCCCGGCGGGGGCGTCGTGGGTGCCGCAACTGCGCGCCCAGCTGCCGCAGATGGCGGCGCTGGCCGGCGTCCGCTACCAGCTGCCACCCGAGAAGGGCCCGCCCTCCGGGGGCGGCAAAGGCGCCCTGCCCGGCCCCTCGGCCGGCGACGTCGCGGCTGCGCAGAAGATGACCCCGGCAGAGCGGCAGGAGATGATCCGCGGCATGGTTCAGGGGCTGGCGGAACGGCTGGACAAGGATGGGGGCAGCCCCGCCGAATGGGCACGGCTGATCGGCGCCTACGGCGTTCTGGGCGAGACCGCCAAGCGAGCCGACGCAATCGCCAAGGCCCGCGCCGCCTACAAGGACAAGCCCCAGGCACTTCAGCTGATCGAGAACGCGGCGAAGGATGCGGCGGGTCAGGGTACAGCAGCTCAGGGCATGGCGGACCAGGGTCCGGCTGATCAGGGAACGGTTGGTCAAGGAACGGGGGCCCCGGGCGCCGCGCCGGCGCTGCCCGGCCCCTCGGCCGGCGACATCGCGGCGGCACAGAAGATGACCCCGGCCGAGCGCCAGAAGATGATCGCGGGCATGGTCCAGCGTCTGAACGACAAGCTGGCGACCGAGGGCGGCACCGCGCCGGAATGGGCGCAGCTGATCGGGGCCTACGGCGTGCTGGGCAACACCGAGCGCGCCACGGCGATCTGGAACGAGGCGAAAACGCGCTTTGCCGACCACCCCGACGAGCTCTCGATCATCCGCGCGGCGGCGAAGAAGGCCGGGGTGGCGTCATGAGCGTTATCGAGGCGATCGAGGAATTCGCCGCCGCCCTGCCCCCGCGCCGGGCGCTGGCGGGGCTCGACTTCGGCGACAAGACGATCGGGGTCGCGGTCTCGGATGGCCTGCTCTCGGTCGCGACGCCGCTGGAGACGATCCGCCGGGTGAAGTTCACCAAGGATGCCGAGGCGCTGCTGGCGATCCTCGCCAAGCGCGAGATCGGCGGGATCGTCCTCGGCCTGCCGCGCAACATGGACGGCAGCGAGGGGCCACGCTGCCAGAAGACCCGGGCCTTCGCACGCAACCTCTCGGGCCTGACCGACCTGCCGATCACCTTCTGGGACGAGCGGCTGTCGACCGTCGCCGCCGAACGTGCGCTGTTGGAGGCGGATACGTCGCGAAAGCGTCGCGCCGAGGTGATCGACCATGTCGCGGCGGGCTATATCCTGCAAGGCGCGCTCGACCGGTTGCGCAACCTGAGGGCCGGCTGAGCCCCACCCGAGGATCGACGATGGACGACGAGGTCTGGAAACGCGACGAGATCGAGAGCCCCTGCGTGAAGATCTGCGTGCTTCACCCCGGGGCCGGGATCTGCGTCGGTTGCCACCGCACCGCCGAGGAGATCGGCGCCTGGTCACGGATGAGCCCGGACGAGCGGCGGCGGATCATGGCAACCCTCCCCGCCCGCGCCCCGCTGATCGCGAAACGCCGCGGCGGCCGCGCGGGACGCCGGAACGGTGGGGATCAAGATCCTTGATCAAGGATTTGCCAAGAGTTTTAGATAAAACTCTTGGGCCGGTGCGCCCGGCGCCGGGCCCCTCCGCTCGGGGCCAGGTCAGCGCCAACCCGGCGCCAGCTCAGGGCCAGGGCCGCGTCAGCGCCGCCGGCGGACGTTGCCGGCCGACGAGGCCCGCCACCGCGATCAGGGCCAGCAGGTAGGGCATCATGATCAGCAGCGCGCTCGGCGCCCCGATCCCCATCGCGGGCAGCTGGAACTGCAGCGCCTTCGCCGCGCCGAAGATCAGGCAGGCGCCGATGGTCCGCCCGAGCCGCCAGTTGCCGAAGATCACCGCCGAGATCGCGAGGTAGCCCGCGCCGTTGGTCATGCCGTCGGTAAAGGTGTGGATGTCGCCCACCGACATGAATGCCCCGCCGAGACTTGCGCAGAACCCCCTCGCCAGGATCGCGCCGTAGCGCAGCGCGCGCACGCCCAGCCCCGAATGCGCCACCGCCATCGGCGCGTCGCCCGACGCGCGCAGCGCCACGGACAGGCCGGTGCGTTGCAGCACGAACCAGACCGCCAGCGCCAGCGGGATCAGCAGTTAGGCAAGGCCGACCTGGCTGAAGCTCTGCGCCCCGAAGACCGGGATCTGCCCCAGCCCCGGCGGCGCCCATTGCGCGAAGCCCGGGATCTGGGTTTCCGAGCGGTTGCCGAAGAGCTCGCGGTAACCAAGCGTGGTGGCGCCCAGGATCAGGATGTTGATCCCGCCCCCCGTGACGATCTGGTTGGCCCTGAGCGCGTTGGTCAGCACCGCCAGCAAAAGCGCCACCGGGATCACCGCGATCAGCCCCGCGACCACCCCAAGCCAGGGACTGCCGGTCAGCGACTCGCCCACCGCCGCGGCAAAGGCGCCGGTCAGCATCATGCCCTCGACGCTCCTGTTCAGGACACCCGCGCGTTCCGAGATCAGCTCTCCGATCGCTGCGAACATCAGGGGGGGCGCCAGCCGGATCGAGGATCCGAGGAAGACGGCGAAAAGCTCCCGGGTCATCTGGCCTCCGCTTGCTTGAGCCACATAGCGGGGCCCGCGACGAAGACGACGATCAGCCCCTGCACGATCTGCACCAGAGCCGCGGGCACAGACCATCTCCATCGTGATCCCCCCCGAGCGCAGGAACCCGAAGAGCCGCGCCCCGGCGATCACTCCGGTCACCCGGCCCCGGGCCAGCAGCCCCGCCACCAGCCCGTCGAAGCCGTAGCCCGAGGAGAACAGCGCATATTGGTCGCCCTCCAGCATGTAGGCCCCGGCCAGCCCGCCCAGCGGTTGAGCGAAGCCGAGATCGCGTAGCCCGACCCGAACGCCCCGTCGAGGAAGGCCCCGTCGAGGAAGGCCCCCATCGCGGTCCAGATCAGGGCGCCGGTGGTGCCGATCAGCAGAAGCCCACCGCGAAGGCCGCCAGCACCGCCGCGATCGGCACCAGGGCTCGCGCGTCGAAAGAGGATCCGATCCGTGTCATGCCACCTCCTGCCCGGCCATCATGGCGCCGATCGCCGCGCGCTCGCCCGGCCCGGCGGGGTCATATGCGGCGCGGTTCAGGCGCATCTCGCCCGCGGAGGGGGCGTGAATGCCTAAGATCAAGTTGCACAGGGTCGACCTGCCGGCCCCGTTCTCGCCCAGCAAGCAGTGGATCTCCCACGCCGCGAAACCGAGCTCGATGCCCTCGAGCGCGGCGAAATCGCCGAAGCACTTGCCGATGCCGCACAGCCCCTACATCGGCCCCGCGCCCACGGGGAGGGAAACGGAGGCGGCCGCAGCCGTCCCCGCAGCGCCCGCGACACGGACCCGAGACACGGACCCGAGACACGGCCCCGAGACACGGAGGAGCGGATCCTGCGCGCAGTACATGCAGCAATCGCAAAAGATCGGCACACTGTCCTCGCCGGTCCTGGCCCAGATCTCGGAACTCCTGAAACGCGGCGAGGCGAAGGGTAGCGTGCGGCCCGGTCTCGATCCGCTGACGCTCTGCTTCATGAGGGTGGCGCATGCGCAGTTCCACATCTCGAACCGCCATACCTTCAGCGCGATCTTCTCGGTCGACATCGGCGCGGCGGAGTGGATGGAACGTTACGATACGGAAACGCGCGAGATGCTGCGCAGCTACCTGGCAGCGCCGGGGCGCAGGCCCGACGGCTGACCCGCCGGGCGGGACGGAGTGCGCCGGTAGCTTTCCGCCGCCCCCACCCGCCCGCGGCGTTCCGCACACGCGAGGGTGATCCCCGCGCACCTGCCGCGCGGGAACCCGCTAAATGCCTGTAACGTATATCTCCGGCAAGTGCATTGCCGCCCGCGTCAGCTATGGTAATGTCCGCCGCTGACGCCAAGCACAGAGACGCCGTTCAGGAGACCCACAGGCCCATGAAGAAGACCGCATTGCCCCGGACGCTGTCCGCGCTGACCCTCGCAACCGTCGCGCTCGGCGCGCTCAGCGCCTGCGCGCCCGAGCCGGCCCCGGCGCCGACGCCGTCCGGTCCGCCGCCGATCGTGCCCTCGACCCCCGGGCAATGCTCGATCCCCACCGACATCGGCGCCTTCCGTGCCGACCTCCTGGCCGGGATCAACGCGGAACGGGCGAAGAAGGACCTGCCCGCGCTGACCGTCTCGCCGGACCTGCAGCAGATCGCGCAACAGCAATCGTGCGACGATGCGGTGCAGGGGATCTACTCGCACACCGGCCTCGACGGGTCGAGCTACGAGGATCGCTTCAAGCGGATCGGCTACTCGACGAAATACGCCGAGGAGAACACCGGCCAAGGCGCGCCTGCCGAAGGCAACGACACGGTCAAGACGATCGTCGGCTTCTGGATGCTGTCGACCTATCACCGCAAGAACATGCTCAACAAGCATGTCACCGAACTGGGCATCGGCCGCGCCCACGGCGGCAACGGCAACGACTTCTGGGTCGTCGATTTCGGCAAGCCCTGAGCCGCCCGGCGCCCACGGGCGCCCTCATCGTCCGACGTCGCGCGCCGGGGCACCGCCCCCGGCGCCCACCGCACCGGGCTACCAGTCGCGACGCCCCCCTTCTTCTGCCCCCGTTCTTCTTCTGAGCAAAAATATCCCGGGGGGTGCAGGAGACACCGCCGCCTTCTCGTCACGGAGCGCGACCCTGATCCATACCATCGCCGGCCTCATCGGCGGGATCCGGCATGTGGCCGTCGGGGCCTCCCCGCGGATTCCAGCGGCCAGGGCGATTCCGTGCCAGGCGCTGGCGGAACGCGACGCGGCCCCGCCGGTCATCCCCGGCCCCGATGTCGCGACGCTGGCGCTTATGCGGGACCGGATCGTGACCGAGCTGGCCAAGACCTACCCTGCGTTCGCCGAGACCCTGCGCGCCGAGGCGGCCTGACGCCCGTCATCCGCGCACCCGATCCCGCGCACCGGATCCCATGGGCCCGCCCCCAGAGGCCCGGTTTCGTAGCCACCACGGGCGCGAAGCGGGCGCGGTTCAGGCGGCCTCCACCCCAAGCCGGGCGCTGAGCTGTTCAAGCGCGCCGAGGCTGTGGAAATGTGCGTAGATCGGCGCGAGGTAGCCCGCCTTGCGCAGACTCAGGAACACCTCGTCCGGCAGCGCGTCGAAGGCCGCGCGGTCGATCGTCAGCAGGCCGTGCACCGAGGACGAGGAGCCATCCGCCCGCTTGATGTCCAACGTGACCGAGTTCAGCAGGTTCAGTTCCTGCAGACGGTCGCAGAAGGCATCGGTCTGCAGCGCGCCGCGGCGGTAGCCTTCGGACAGCGCCAGCGCCTCCTGCGTCGCCTGCGAGGGCTGGCCATCCTCGGCAAACAGCGCCGCGCCGCCCTTCTCGTGCAGGCCCGCAAAGCTGTCGTCGATGCAAAGCAGCGCCTGCGTCGCGTCGCCTTCCCCCGCCGTCTCGCCGATGATGAAGGGATAGCGGCGAAGGTAGGCAGGCACGTAGCGGCCGCGCCAGGCGCCCTCTTCCGTCACCATCAGGCTGCGGCCCGGCGTGAGGCCCGCGACGAAGACCGGGCTGGGGCGTTTCGTCCCGGGCAGGAAGGCGATCGGCAGGTCGGCCGAGGCGGTCTCGAATTCCTCGGCCAGCGCGGGCACGAGGTGGGCCCCGCGGGCGAAGCCGAAGCGCGGCCCCTCGACCTTGAGGCGCAGCCCGGCATGGGCGTTACGGTCAAGCGCGACGACCGCGCCGTAAAACAGGGGATTCGACACTGGCTACCTTCCTTCCCCGGCCTCGCGCGAACGAGAGCCGCCGTTACTCCTGCCTTCCCGAGAACCAGAAGCGCCCCCGTGAGGCAACACTTAACTGCCCCGGCAGCCGATTTGATCCCATGGCGAGGGGCATGGGCGACACCCGCCGGGCCGCTCGGCCCGCCGGCAGTTCCGCCAGGGTCCCCGCCACGAGGTCGCCCGCTTCCGGCCCGGGCGGGCGGCCGGGCGCATGGACGCTGCCCGCAATCCCGGTGACGCCGGGGGGCGGACCGGTCGCCCGCATCCGTGCCGCGCTCCCCCCTCGCCGAGGATCGGTGCGCCCCGGCTCCTCGACCCCCTCGCCGTTTTCGCCTCCCGCAGATCACCGAGCGCAAGCGCGGGCGCTTCAGCACGAGGTAGCGCGCCGCTGAGCTGATCGCGCCAAGACCACGGCAAAGCCCCGGCAGCGCGAGAACGTGACGTCGGCCCCGACGAAGCCCCCCGTGGGATCTTCGGCCTTGGCACATCCCGGGTTGATCTGCCCCTTCGGGTGGACAGGCGGCGCCGTGTCCCGTAGGCTGGGAACAACACGGAAACGTGAGGATCGCGACAATGTTCAACACGATCATGGTTCCGGTGGATTTGCGTCACGCGCCCGCGCAGGCCCCTGCGCAGGAAAAGGCGTTGACCATCGCTGCCGAACTGGCACACAGCCACGCGGCCGAGGTCGTCTACGTGGGCGTCACCTCGCCCGAGCCCGGCGAGGTCGGCCACAACCCCGAGGAATACGCCGCCCGGCTACAGGATTTCGCCCAGGCGCAATCCGAAGCGAGATCGCAGCGCGCACGTGCCCATGTGATCGTCGCCCACGACCCGACGATCGACCTCGACGGCAAACTGACGGAGGCCGCGGCGGAACTGGGGGCGGATCTGGTGGTTATGGCCACGCATGCCCCGAACGTGACCGACTACATCTGGTCCGGTCACGGCGCCCACATGGCGGCCCATGCCGCCGCCTCGGTCTTTCTGGTGCGCGGCTGACAGGCGCACCACGCCCTGACATGCAAGCCCCCCCGGCCACGCCGGGGTTAGCGGGATGTCACAGGGGCAGACGGGACATTGCGGACGACAGGAAGCAAGAAACGCGAACGACGGACAGGAGACTTACATGGCGAATGCCGAGGAGATCACCGGCATCCCCGCGCCCGAGGGGCACACCGAACTCATCGACACCGATTATCAGATCGGTCAGGACAACCTCGAAGGCAAGCTCGGGCCCTTCGGATTTGACGTGCACAACCCGGTGTTCATGGTTTCGGCCGTGACCATCGTCGCCTTCGTGTTCTACGCGCTGGCGCTGCCGGAACAGGCCAGCGCCGTCTTCGGCTGGCTGCGACCCTGGCTCACCTCGACCTTCGACTGGTTCTTCATGACGGCGGCCAACATCTTCGTGCTGTTCTGCCTCTTCCTCATCGTCAGCCCCTGGGGCCGCGTGCGCCTGGGCGGCAAGGACGCCGTGCCCGACTACAGCTACACCGGCTGGTTCGCGATGCTCTTCGCCGCAGGCATGGGCATCGGCCTGATGTTCTTCGGCGTGCTGGAGCCGGTCTATCACATGGCAGTGTCGCACCCGCTGGGCACCCCCTCGCCCTTCGACGCCGACGGCAACCTGATCCCCGCCAACATCGAGCGCGCCAAGGAAATGGGCCTTGCCGCCACGATCTACCACTGGGGCCTGCACCCTTGGGCGATCTATGCCGTGGTGGCCCTCGCCCTGTCGTTGTTCAGCTATAACAAGGGCTTGCCGCTGACGATCCGCTCTGCCTTCTACCCGATCTTCGGCGAACGGATCTGGGGCTGGACCGGCCACGTGATCGACATCATCGCGGTCTTCGCGACGCTCTTCGGCCTTGCCACCTCGCTGGGCTTCGGCGCGCAGCAGGCCAATGCCGGCCTGCACCACGTCTTTGGCATCCCCGTCTCGACCCCGATCCAGATCCTGCTGATCACCGCGATCACCGGGGTTGCCCTCTTCTCGGTGCTGCGTGGCCTCGACGGCGGGGTGAAGCTTTTGTCCGAGATCAACATGGGGATCGCCGCGCTGCTTCTGATCTTCGTCCTGCTGGTGGGGCCCACGCTGGTGATCCTGACCGATTTCGGCAAGGGCCTGCTGACCTACGCGCAGGAGATCGTCCCGCTGTCGAACCCGTTCGGGCGCACCGACGACAGCTACCGCGACGGCTGGACCGCGTTCTACTGGGCGTGGTGGATCAGCTGGTCGCCCTTCGTCGGCATGTTCATCGCCCGCGTCTCGCGCGGCCGCACGGTGCGCGAGTTCATCACCTGCGTGCTCCTGATCCCGTCGGTCGTCTGCGTGCTGTGGATGGCGGTCTTCGGCGGCGCGGCGATCCACCAGGTGCTTGCCGATCCCGCCGCCTCGGCGGTGAAGGCCAACGTGATCGACAGCTACAACCCGCCGCTCTCGCTCTTCGCGCTGCTCGACGGGATGCCACTCTCAGCGATCACTTCGGTGATCGGGGTGGTGCTGGTGATCGTGTTCTTCGTCACCTCGTCGGATTCCGGCTCGCTGGTGATCGACACGATCACCGCCGGCGGCAAGGTCGACGCGCCGGTGCCGCAGCGGGTTTTCTGGGCGACGTTCGAGGGCGCGGTGGCGATCGTGCTGCTGGTCGGCGGCGGCCTCAAGGCGCTGCAGGCGATGGTGATCTCAACCGGCCTGCCGTTCACCCTGGTGCTGCTGCTCATGTGCTGGGCGATCTGGAAGGGCCTCAAGGCCGAGCCGCGCTGACCCCCCCCGCGCCCCGCGCGAACCGAAAGGCCCCCCCATCGTGGGGGCCTTTTTTTCGTTCTGCCGCCGTCCGACTGCCCATCCAGAGCGTTCCGTTTCCGCCCGTTGCGCAGGCGCAGGGCACCGCCGTGGCCGCACAATGCGGCTTTGCCGGACATGGCCGCCCCCAAGCCCGGCAGAGGATGCTGCGAAACGGCGCCAGTCGTGGTATCATGTTTCTGACAGACGGGGGATCCGGATGAGCACCAGCGAACACGACGAGGAAACGATCCGCACCGCGGCCTATTACATCTGGCTGGCCGAGGGGCAGCCCGAGGGCCGACACGAGATGCACTGGGAACGCGCCCGGCGCGCGCTGGGAGATGCTCCGGCGGCCAAGGCCAAACCCACGGGCAAGGCTGCGACGAAGGCCGCGCCCAGGTCGAAGGCGAAACCCGCGACGAAGAAGGCCGCGGCGGCCAAATCGGCCGAGGCGCCGGCGAAGAAGACCGCGGCCAAACCCGCCGCCGCACGCAAGCCCGCGACGCGCAAGGCCCCCGCGAAGGACTGATCCGCCCCTGGGCCGTCTTCGTAGGCGCCGCCGCCACCCCGATCGGCTGCCAACGCCGGATCAGAAAAACTTTTTTTCTTTATCAAATGCTTGCACCGTCATGATGCAGGGCGATGAAACTCTTTTGAACGCGCGGCCGTAGCTCTCTGCAGGATCCGGGACAGACCCGGCCCGAACCAGAGAGGAAACGCCATGACCAAGTCCATTCGTACTGCGCTCGCCATCGGTGCCATCGCCCTCGCCGGAGCCGGCGCCGCCAGCGCCAACCCGATGGTCGGGGGTGCGCCGATGTACGCCTCGAAGAACATCGTTCAGAACGCGATCCACTCCAAGGACCACACCACGCTGGTCGCCGCCGTGAAGGCCGCGGGCCTGGTCAAGACGCTGGAAGGCCCCGGCCCGTTCACCGTGCTCGCCCCGACCAACGAAGCCTTCGCCAAGTTGCCGGCCGGCACCGTCGATACCCTTCTCAAGCCCGAGAACAAGGAAAAGCTGACCAAGATCCTGACCTGCCACGTGATCGCCGGCAAGTTCACCGTCGACCAGCTGAAAGAGGCGGTGATGAAGGCCGGCAAGGGCGCGATGATCAAGACCGTGGGCGGCTGCGAATGGCCCGCCATGGTCAAGGACGGCAACCTGATGATCATGGACAACCACGGCGACACCGCGATGATCACCATCCCCAACGTGATGCAGTCGAACGGCGTGATCGACGTGATCGACACCGTTCTCCTGCCCTGATCCAGAAAACCCGCTGCCGTTCCGCCCCGTGCGGGACGGCGACCTGGCCGCCCCTGCCCCCGGGGCGGCCTTTTTCATTCGCGGTGACGCGCAGGGCCGGGAGATGGGAGGAGTACCTCAGTCCAGCCGGTCTTCGGTGAAGGCATAGGCCACCAGCACAAGCGCCACGAAGCCCGCGAAGAACAGGAAGATCGCGCTGTAAGGCGCGGTGGGCGATCCGCCGGAATAACCCTCGTGGATCCAGCCGGTCACGACCTGCATCAGGCCGGTCCCGCCGATCCCTACCAACGTGAGCAGCGTCACCCCCCGGCCCACAAGATGCGGCGGAAAGAACGCGCGCCCATGCGCCATCACCGCCGGGTAGGAGGCGCCGCAGATCCCCAGTGCCGCCAACCCCAGCGCGGCCCAGCCCGGCCCCGCCGCGGGCCACAGTCCCAGCGCCAGGAGGCACAGCACCGTCAGCCCGTTGCCCCAGAACACCCCCCACTTGCGCGAGCCCACGATCCGGTCGAGCGGGCCGTAGAGAAAGTTTCCCGCCACCATCGCAAGCCCCATCACAAGGCTCACCCAGCCGATCCCGCCCGCGTCCAGGTGGTAGACATCGGCCAGCCACGGCCCGACCCAGAGGCCGCGGATATCGGCCACCGGCGCGTAGCCCGCCACCATCATCGGTGCGATGATCCACAGCGACCGCTGCCTCAGCAGAGCGCCCATGCCGCCCTTTGGTGCGTCATGCGGCAGCGGCGCGGGGTTCGTCACGTTGACCCAGATCGCCGCCGCGACCGCAAGCGTGACGACGCCCGCCACCGCCACGGCGGCGCGCCACCCGATCGCGGCCACCGCCCAGGCCAGCGGCAGCGTGCCCGCGATGTTGCCCAGTGACCCGGTGCCGATGGTCAGCCCAGCCAGCGTGGCAAAGACCCGGGGCGGAAACTCGCGCGCATAGATGAAATAGGCGGCAACGAGGACCGGCGCGCAGCCCGCGCCGATCAGGATCATCGCCCAGGTGATCGCCCCGGGCCCCTGCGCCACGGCGAACAGGAAGGCGCCGCCGCCGCCCAGCACCGCCAGCGGCAGCGCTGCCGTCAGCCGCGGCCCGACCCGGTCGAGCGCCCAGCCCACCGGCAGTTGCGCCAGCGCGAAGGCCACGAACCACAGGCCCGACGCCCAGGCCAGGCTGTCCGCCCCGGCGCCGATGTCCCGGGTCAGATAGGGGGCCACGACCGCCAGGAAGCCGCGGTAGAACTGGCTGAGCACATAGCCCAGAGCGAGAAACCCGATCCCCGCCGATACCGGCAACCTCTGCATTCTGCCGCTCCCCCCTTCATGTGGCGCCATCATGCCCGCCGTGGCGGCGGGGGCAAGGGGCCGCGCTCCCATCGCCTCTCTGCGCCCCCGAAGGGTCCGATCCCCTGCCCCGGCGCCCCCCCGCTGTCGGCGCGCCGGACAGGTTGCCGCCCGCGGCGCCTCTCCGCCGTCTGGGTCGGTGGGCGTCCGCGCCCGGCCGCCGGTCCGCGCGGCCTGCCTCACCACCGATCACGCCAGCGGCACGGAGTGGGGAGATCAGGCCTTCGCGCTCTCCCGCCCCGGGCGCGGCACCCGGCCTGCGCACGCCACGGGAACCGGGCCGGCCGGATCGTTTGGGCAACAGGTTCCGATCTTTCTTCCCGATAAGCGGGATTTCGCCACTCCGGCGCCCCGCGGCTTGATTTTGTGACCGGATCGGAGAGAGTGCGTGCAGTTCGCCGGCGGATCGAGCCTGCCGAAGCGGACACTCTGGGGAGACTGAAAATTGAGACTATTTGGACCGCCCAGGCTTGGGTTGCCCTCTGTATGCCTATTGCTTCTCTTCACCGCCGCCTGTTCCGAGGTGCCCTCCGTCACGCGAGGGCCGGGGACGCCCTCGACGATCGACCCGGCTCGCCGGGCCGAGGCGGTGCAGGACGCCAAGGCGCTGCGTGCCAGGGGCAGGCGCGTGTGGTGCGTGCCCTTCGCCCGCACCGCAAGCGGCATCGACATCCGCGGCAACGCCCGCACCTGGTGGGCCCAGGCGGCGGAACGCTTTGACCGCGGCCACACGCCCAAGGTCGGCGCAGTGATGACCTTCCGCGCGACGCACACGCTGCCGCTGGGTCATGTCGCCGTCGTCTCCAAGGTCATCTCCCCGCGCGAGATTCTGGTCGATCAGGCGAACTGGCACCGCAACCGCGTGTCGCTGGGCATGGCGGTGATCGACGTGTCGGACAAGAACGACTGGTCGCGCGTCCGGGTCGAAAGCACCCCCGACCAGTTCGGCAGCGTCTACCCGGTGATGGGCTTCATCTGGTCGCCCGGCGTTCCGGTGAAGGCCCCGACGATCATGGCCTCGGCCAGCGACGCAAAGCCCGCGGACAAGACCGCAGACAGGGCCGGCGCCGAGATCGCCCGCGCCGCCGAAGTCACCCGCAACGCGCATGCGGGCGGCGAGTACCAGGTCGCCAGCCGCTGATCGCGCCTTTTCAGCCGGGCCCCTTCCAATCGGGTCCCCCCCAGCCGGGCGCCTGTTCGCCTGCCGCCGCTCCCCCCCGCGCGCAGGCCGCCGCCCGCGCCCGGTCGGGGGCACGCCCCGAAAGGCGGGCCCGCCGAAGCACCGCCACCGCCCTTCCTTGCCCGGCCCCCGCGCCAAGCAGACGCCAGGCCCCTCGCGCGCTTCACCCGATGCCCGCGACATGCAATGCTTTCCGGCAGGGGCGCCGCCCGGCCGGCTGCGGCCGCTAGCGCCGGGCCAGGGGGAGGAACATGCCCGAGGGCAGACCCGACGAGACGGATCTGGTACGGCGCCTCGCCTCTGGGGAGCGCGCGGCCTTCGAACAGGTCTATCGCCAGCACAACGCCTCGCTGATCCGGGTCGCCGCCGGCATCGTCGGCAGCCGCGCCGTGGCTGAAGAGATGGCGCAGGACACCTGGGTCGCCGTGCTGCGCAACATCTCGGGCTTCGAGGGGCGCTCCTCGCTTGCGGGATGGATCTTCACGATCCTCGTCAACCGCGCCCGCTCTCGCGCGCGGCGCGACGGCCGGATGGTGCCCCTCGACGCGGGAACAAGCGACGACGGCCTGTCAGGCGCCTTCGACGGGCACGGACACTGGGCCACGCCGCCCGACCTGTGGGAAGAGGTCACGCCGGAGCGCATCCTGGCCGGACGCGACGTGATAAGCCATGTCGCCGCCGCGATCGACGGCCTGCCCGCAGGCCAGCGCGCCGTGCTGATCCTGCGTGCGCAGGAAGGGCTCGACGCGGCCGAGGTCTGCGCCATCCTCGACCTGACCGAGGGCAACATGCGCGTCCTGTTGCACCGTGCCCGCACCGCGGTGCGCGCGGCGCTGGCGCAGCTGATGTAGGGGGCGGAGATGACGCGACCGGCCCACCACCTCGATTGCATGTCGGCAACAGCCACCTATCTTGAGGGCAAGCGCCCCTCCCGCCCGGTAACGGATCGGGCCGTGCCGAGTCTTCCCGGCGCGGCCCCCGCGAACGGGCGCCCGACAAGGAACGCGATGCGATGATGACCTGCAAGGAAGTGACCGAAAGGGCAAGCGCGCTGATTGATGGCGAGGTGGGTCTGTGGGAACGCCTGCAGATCCAGCTTCACCTCGCGATCTGCAAGGGCTGCGCGCGGTTCGTCTCGCAGATGAGGGTGACGCGGATGCTGACCGAGACCGCGCTGCCGCCGCTCCTGCCCGACAGCACCGAAAGCGCACGCATCGACGCGATCCTGACGGAGCTGCGCACGCGTCCGACCGACGGTTAGGCAACTCGTCCCCCGGACATGACGGCGCCGCCCCGCGAAGGGCGGCGTGTTTCCAGGACGGGGCGGGCGTCGGGATCAAATCCCAAACGGATCGGCTCCCATGGATCAGGCCCACACATCAGGCCTCAGGTCAGGCCCCCGGTCAGGCCCGGGCCGGAGGCGCACCCCACCGCCGGAGACGCGGCGCGATTAGCCGGTCGAGAGAGACGGCCCCGCCCCCCAGCCACAGCGGAACCGCCACGATCATCGCCCAGAGTAACCTCTGGTCAAGGATCTTGCCATAGGGATCGGCATCGAACGGCAGGCCGATCGTGGCCCCATCGACCATGTGGCCATAGACGTCGGTCAGCGACATCACGGCAAAGAAGCCCAGAAGCCCCAGCGCCGCCACGCGGGTGGCCAGCCCCGTCACCAGCATCAGCGGCAGGGCGAGCTCGGCCACCGTGCCGGCCGCCACGACGACGTGCCAGGGCCAGGCCAGCGCCGCGGCATCGTAGCCCGCGGCCTCGAACATCTTCGGCAGGATCTGGTAATAGGCGCCGTCGGTCAGGCCGCCGGGGCCGATCTTGGTCGCCGCCGACTGCAGGAAGAAGCGCAGCAGCACCGACGCAAAGACAAGGCGCGCGGCAAGCGACATCGCGCCCGCCCCGTGCAGGCGCGCCGGCGGCTGCCAGCGGAAGATCAGGGTCAGGGGATCGTACGGCATGCCGCGTCCTTTCGTGGCGGGATCTCGTGAAGGTCGGTGTCAGCCCGGTGGGCGGCGCGGGAGGGTGGCGGCGCCCCCGTCGAAGGGGCCGCCGCCGCAGGGCACAGGGGGCCCTGCCCCGCGCGGTTCCGGCGGCAGTCGCGCCGGTCAGGCCTTGGGCATGTCGCGGTCGAGCGGCTTAAGCGACCCCATGCGCCCGCCCGGAAGCTTCATGTCGGTGCAGGTGCCGGCGGGGACGAGCTTGAACTCGTTGCCCTGGTAATCGACCTTGGACGTGCCCGCGCAGGTGGTGCCGGGGCCGGCGGCACAGTCGTTCTGGCCTTTCAGCGCCACGCCGTAGCATTTCTCCTTGCCCGCGGCGGCGGCGGGGGTGGCAAGCTGGGCGCCCAGACCGGCGGACAGGGCGGCGGCGATCATCAGGCTGCGGGTGTGGATGGTCATGTCTCTGGTCCTCTCTTGAAAATGCGAAGGTCACATCGCCTTCGCAACGGTCGACCCGGCGAACGGCCCGACGTTACGCCGCCCCACGCATCCGTGATCGCACCGTAACATTCGCCCCCGCGCGTAACGGATCGCCCGCCCACGGGTCTTCTGGGTAGCCGGGCAGCCCGCCCGCCGCCCCGAGGGAGAGCCAGATGACCAACCCCACCCAGATGCCCAGCCGCACGACCGCCCGGATGACCGGCCCGAGCCACCAGCCCCCCGGCGGCGCGCCCAGTGCCCCCAGTGCCCCCCATGCCCCCGGTGCCCTGCCGCCACGGCCGGGGGTCGGGCTGAAGCCGCAGCACTACGCCGAGATCCTGGCGACCCGGCCCGACATCGGCTTTTTCGAGGTCCATGCCGAGAATTACATGGGCGCGGGCGGCCCGCCGCACCGCTACCTCGCGGCCATCGCCGAGGCCTATCCTCTCTCGCTGCACGGGGTCGGGCTGTCGATCGGCGCCGACCGCCCGCTCGACCGCGATCACCTCAACCGGCTGGCGGCGCTGATCAGGCGCTACCGCCCCGCCAGCTTTTCCGAGCATCTGGCCTGGTCGACCCATGACAGCGGCTTCCTCAACGACCTGCTGCCGCTGCCTTATACCGACGCGACGCTGGCGCGCGTGGCGGCGCATGTGGACGAGGTGCAGGACCGGCTGGGCTGCCGGATGCTCCTCGAGAACCCGACCTCCTACCTGCGCTTCGTGGAAAGCACCTGGGACGAGGTGGCGTTTCTGGCCGAGGTCGCGCGGCGCACCGGCTGCGGGCTGCTTCTGGACGTGAACAACGTGCATCTCTCGGCGGTGAACCTGGGCTTCGACGCCCGCGCCTATCTCGGGCGGTTCCCGATGGAGGCGGTGGGAGAGATCCACCTCGCGGGCTTCGCGCCCGAGACGGACGAGGCCGGGCGGCCGCTGTTGATCGACACCCATGACCGGCCGGTCGATGCAAAGGTGTGGGCCCTCTATGCCTATGCGCTTGAGCGGGCGGGGGCACGCCCCACGCTGATCGAATGGGACGAAGGGGTTCCTGACTGGTCCGTGCTCATGGCCGAGGCGGCACGGGCCGGCCGCCTGCTGGCGGCACGCGCCGGGGCGGATGCCGGGAAGGCGGGAGGGAAATCCGGGGAACGGGGGACGCGCGATGCCGCCCTTTGCTGAGCGTCTGGCGGAGTTCGGCGCGGCCCTCCTCGACCCGGAGGCGGCAGTACCGCCGGGTCTCGTCGGTCCGGACGGGCAGCCCAGCGCGCGGCGCTTCGCGGTCTACCGCAACAACGTGGCCGCGGGGCTGACCGGCGCCCTGACCGCGGCCTATCCGGCGGCCGCGCGTCTGGTAGGGGCGGACTTCTTCCGCGCCGCGGCCCGGATCTTTGCCCTGTCACACCCGCCCGACGGGCCGGTGATGGCGCGGTACGGCGCCGGGTTCGCCGCCTTCCTCGAGGGGTTTCCGCCGCTGGCAGGATATCCCTACGTGGCCTGCGTCGCACGGATCGAACGGGCCCGGCTCGTCGCCTACCACGCCCCCGAGGCGGCGCCGCTCGCCCCCGGAACGCTGGCCACGCTTGCCCCCGCCGCCCTGCCGGGCCTGCGGCTTGTGCTGCACCCCTCGGTCGGGCTGGTGCGATCGCCCTATCCGGCCGGGTCGATCTGGCAGGCGCAGCAGGACACGACGCCCGGCGCCCTCCCCGATACGGCGCTTCCTGATCCAGTCGGTCCCGAGGACGTGGTGATCGCCCGCCCCGGCGCCGAGGTCGTCTTGCGGATCCTGCCGCCGGGCGGGGCCGCCTTCCTCACCGCCTTGCAGGCGGGCGCGACCCTGGCCGACGCCGCCGAAGCCGCGCTGGCGGAGGATCCGCGCGCCGATATCGCCTCGCTCGCCGGGCTGCCGTTCGCGCTGGAGCTGGTGACCGGGCTGGGCGGGGCCCCGTAACCGGCCCCGTCACCGGTCCCATCACCGGCGGGCTGACCCTCGCCGCCGGATTTGAACCGTCGGGCCGGGTCGGCGATCCAACCCACGAAGCGCAGGATCGGCGTGACGCGTGACGGCAGTGTTCGCCACTGTCCTAGCCCCCACCGCCCGCACTCAGGGGGCCGGCAGATCATAAAGACGTGCCGGCGCCGCGTCCCTGCCGGATATCAACCCGCACGATCGGTCGCGCGATAGGCATCGGGGATGGTGAAGAGCTCATCGGCGCGGTAGTAGCCGCCGTCCTTCACCTCCTCGATCAGCACCATCGTGTACGGTCGGGCGGCCTCGGAGAGGTATTCGGCCAGGAGGTCGGTCACGCGATGGCCGATCTCGGCCTTCTGGCCCGCGCTCAGCGCCGCCTCGGGGGTCTTGATGTTGATGAAAGGCATCTCGGGTCTCCTGTTCAGGGGAAGTGACGGTGCCGCCATGCGGTGCCGGCATCGGGTCTGGAACGGTGCGGTAGCGGGGCCCGTTACCGGCCGATCAGATCACGCCGCCGTTTGCACGCAGGACCTGCCCGCTGACCCAGCCGGCCGCGTCGCTGGCAAGGAACGCCACGACCCGCGCGACATCCTCGGGGGTGCCAAGCCGGCCGAACGGGTTCATCGCCTTGATCTTCTCGACCAGCGCCTCGCTCTTGCCCTCCAGGAACAGCTCGGTCCCCACCGGGCCGGGCGCCACCGCGTTCACGGTGATCCCCTTCGGCCCCAGCTCCTTGGCCAGCACGTGGGTCAGCGCCTCGATCCCCGCCTTGGTCGCCGCATAGGGGCCATAGCCGGGCTGATACAGGCCGACGACCGAGGAGGACAGGTTCACGATCCGTCCGCCCTCGGTCAACCGCGCCGCCGCCTCGCGCATCAGCCTGGCCGGCGCGGCGAGGTTCAGCGCCAGATGCGCCTCGAGCATGGCGTCGTCGGCCTCGGCCAGCGGCGCAAGCTTCATCAGCCCGGCGTTGTTCACCAGCACATCGACCCCACCGAGCGCGGCCTCGGCCGCCTCGAACAGCGCGCGGGGCGCCGCGGGATCGGTGAGGTCGGCCTGCAGCGCCACGGCCCGTCCGCCATCCGCGGCGATCTCGGCCACCAGCGCTTCGGCCCGCCCGGGGCTGCTGGCGTAGTTGACGGCCACGGCCATCCCGTCGGCGGCAAGTTGACGGGCGATCGCGGCGCCGATCCCACGCGAGGCGCCGGTGACGAGGGCGGTCTTCTGTCTGTCGGTCATGCGATGTCCTTTCCGTTGTGATGGTGAGATAGAGCCATCGCCTGCGCCAAACAATCGCGTAGAAATTGACATCATAATTCGGATAGAACTAACAATCGATATGGACAGGCTGGACCGGCTGGAACTCTTCGCCCGCATCGTGGAAGGCGGCAGCTTCGTGCGCGCGGCGCAGGATCTGCAGGTCGCGCGCTCGACCGCGACCGAGGCGATCAAGGAACTGGAACGCGAGACCGGGGTGCGGCTGCTGGCCCGCACCACCCGCCACGTCACGCCGACGCCGGAGGGGCAGGAGTTCTATCGCCGGGCCCGCGCAATCCTCGCCGAGGTCGAGGACAGCCTCGGCGCCTTCGGTGGCGCCCTGCCGCAGGGCCACCTGAGGATCGACGCCTCGGGCCTGCTGACCCGCACCTTCCTGGTGCCACGGGTACCTGCCTTCCTCGATCGCTACCCCGGCCTCACCCTGTCGTTCAGCCAGAGCGACCGCTTCGTCGACATCGTGCGCGAAGGGGTCGATTGCGCCCTGCGCGCGGGGCATCCCGACGACAGCAGCCTGCGCCTGCGCCGCCTCGGTGCCCTGCCCGAGATCACCTGCGCCAGCCCCGCCTACCTGTCCCGGCATGGCACCCCGCAGGATATCGATGCGCTGGAAGGGCACCGGATGGTCGGGTTCGTCTCGTCGCGCACGGGCGAGGTGTTGCCGCTGGAATTCCGCCACGGCGGCGCGACGGTGATCCGGCACCTGCCGGTGGTCGTGAGCAGCGACAATTCCGACACCTGCGCGGCACTCGCCCGGCAGGGGCTGGGTCTGATCCAGGCACCCCGCTACCGGTTCGGCGAGGATCTCGCCTCGGGCGCGCTGGTCGAGGTGCTGGCCGATACCCCGCCCGAGCCGCTGCCGCTTTACGCGCTTCATGCCGGTGACCGCATGGTCTCGCGCAGGCTCGAGGTGTTCCTCGACTGGGTGAAGGCGATCTTTGCCGAGGTACTGTGACCGCGCGGCGGTGGCAGGATCTCAGCAGTGGTGACGGGCGCTCAGCGCGCAATGGTGGTGGCGGGCGCTCAGCGCGCAATGGTGGTGACGGGCGCTCAGCGCGCAATGGTGGTGGCGGGCGCTCAGCGCGCAATGGTGGTGGCGGGCGCTCAGCGCGCAATGGTGGTGGCGGGCGCTCAGCGCGCAATGGTGGTGGCGGGCGCTCAGCGCGCAATGGTGGTGGCGGGCGCTCAGCGCGCAATGGTGGTGGCGGGCGCTCAGCGCGCAATGGTGGTGGCGGGCGCTCAGCGCGCAATGGTGGTGGCGGGCGCTCAGCGCGCAATGGTGGTGGCGGGCGCTCAGCGCGCAATGGTGGTGGCGGGCGCTCAGCGCGCAATGGTGGTGGCGGGCGCTCAGCGCGCAATGGTGGTGGCGGGCGCTCAGCGCGCAATGGTGGTGGCGGGCGCTCAGCGCGCAATGGTGGTGGCGGGCGCTCAGCGCGCAATGGTGGTGGCGGGCGCTCAGCGCGCAATGGTGGTGGCGGGCGCTCAGCGCGCAATGGTGGTGGCGGGCGCTCAGCGCGCAATGGTGGTGGCGGGCGCTCAGCGCGCAATGGTGGTGGCGGGCGCTCAGCGCGCAATGGTGGTGGCGGGCGCTCAGCGCGCAATGGTGGTGGCGGGCGCTCAGCGCGCAATGGTGGTGGCGGGCGCTCAGCGCCCGACCGCATAGGCCTGCATCAGCCGCGGCGTGGCCGCCCCACGCATCAGGCCGGAGGGGTCGCGCTGTGTGGCGGTCAGCCGCCCCACAGTCCAGGGCGCGGCCACCTCGACCCGGTGACCACGGGCCCGCAGGTCGTCGATCACCTCCGCCCCCAGTGCCGGCTCGACCATCAGGTGCCCCGGCTGCACGCCGCGCGGATAGAACGAGGCCTGGAAATGCGCGGTGTGGAACAGCGGCGCATCGATCGCCGCCTGAAGGTTCGCCCCGCCCCGCATCAGCCGTAGCAGGAAGATCAGCTGCCACTGGTCCTGCTGGTCGCCACCCGGGGTGCCGAAGGCCAGCCGCGCGCCGTCGGGCCGCCGCGCCATCGACGGCGACAGCGTGGTGCGAGGACGCGCGCCCGGCGTGAGCGAGGTCGCCAGCCCCGGGTCGAGCCAGAACATCTGCGCGCGCGAATTCAGCGGAATCCCCAGCCCCGGCACCACCGGAGAGCTTTGCAGCCAGCCGCCCGAGGGCGTGGCCGAGACCATGTTGCCCCAGCGGTCGATGACGTCGATATGGACGGTATCGCCCCGTTTCTCGGTCGGGTGCTTCTCGGACAGATGCGCCATCGTCGGCTCGCCCGCGCCCACGCCCGCGGCCTCGACCTCGCGGCCCGCCCGCTCCACGGCCGCCCTGGCCCAGGCCTCGAGCCCCGCGATCGCGCCGGGCCGCTGGTCGAGTGAGGCGGTCGCGCCGATCAGCGCCGCGCGGGTGGCCGCGTACTCGGGCGACAGAAGCGTCTCCATCGGGATCGCGGCAAAGTCGGGATCGCCGTAATAGGCCTCGCGGTCGGCGAAGCTGAGCTTCATCGCCTCGGTCACCGTATGGACGAAATCCGCGCTGCCCGGGTCCATGTCGGCCAGACCGGTCCAGTCCAGCGTGCGCAGCGATTGCAGCAGGCTCGGCCCCTGCGACCAGGCGCCGGGCTTGAACACCTCCCACCCGTGGCTGTCAACCGACACCGGCGGCTCATAGCTTGCCTGCCAGCCGGCCATGTCGGCGCCCGTCAGCACGCCGCGGCGCCGTTCTCCTGCGGCATCCATGACGCAGGCCTCGCGCATCCAGCCGTCGATCGCCTCGGCGACGAAACCCTTGTAGAAGGCTGCCCGCGCCGCCTCGATCTGCGCCTCTCGGCCGCGCGCCGCCTCGGCCTCGGACAGCAGGCGGTCCCAGGTGTCGGCGAGGTCGGGGTTGCGAAACAGGGCCTCGGCGCCGGGCGCGGCGCCGCCGGGCAGCCATGTCGCCGCCGAGGTCGGCCATTCGTCGCGGAAGAACCCGGCCAGCCCGGCGATGGTGTCGGCCACGCGCGGCAGCAGCGGATGGCCATGGCGGGCGTAATGGATCGCGGGTTCCAGCACCTCGCGCAGCGGCAGGCGGCCATGGTCGCGCAGCATCAGCATCCAGCCGTCGAAGGCCCCCGGCACCACCGTGGCCAGAAGGCCCGAGCCGGGGATCATCGTCAGACCCTGGTCGCGGTAATGCGCGATGGTGGCCCCGGCCGGCGCCACGCCCTGCGCGCAGATGACGGTGGGCACGTCCTCCCCCGCCGGCCAGATCAGCGCGGGCAGATCGCCCAGCGGCCCGTTCAGGTGCGGCTCGACCACATGCAGGACAAAGGCCATGCCGGCGGCGGCATCGAACGCCGTGCCGCCCTTCTCCAGCAAGGCCATGCCGACCTGCGAGGCGATCCAGTGGGTCGAGGCGGCAACCCCGAAGGTGCCGAGGATCTCGGGGCGGGTGGTGAATGTCATGGGGCGGTCCTGATTTCCTTGCGTGTCTCGGGTCGGGCGCGGACGAAAGAGGCGGCGCTCATGCCGTGACCTCGGCCGCCGCGCTGTCGGAGGACAGGGCGACGAGGGCCCCGGCCAGCCGGCTGAGATGGGCGGTCATGGCCCGCCGCGCAGCCAGCGCGTCGCCGGCCTCGATCGCCTCGACGATGGCGCGGTGCTCGCGGTCCGAGCGTTCCAGCGACTGGGCCGAGCGGACCCGCTCGCGCAGCGCCTGCCAATCCTCGCGGACCCGCATCTCGTCGATCAGCTGGAACGCGGTCAGCAGGATCGGGTTGCCCGCCACCCGGGCGATCAGCCGGTGCAGCGCGCCGTCCCACAGTTCGGCCGTCTCGGTCACCGGCGACAGGCCGATGTGATCGACCAGCCGGCGCATCTGGTCGACATCCGTCGCCGTCGCCCGCGCCGCCGCCAGCGCTGCCAGCATCGGCTCGATGCACAGCCGCGCCTCCATGATCGACGCGCCATCGACGCCGCCGATGATGTCGGCGGCGATCTGGCCATGGGGATCGGGCGGCTGGCCGATGAACGTGCCCTTGCCCTGACGACGCCAGACCAGCCCCTCCTCCTCCAGCACGTCGAGGGCTGCCCGCAGCGCCCGCCGTCCCACGCCCAGCCGCTCTGCCAACGCGCGTTCGGTCGGCAGCTGCCCCCCCTCGCCCAGCTCGCTGGAGGTGATCAGCTTGCGCAGCTGGACAAGGGCGTTCTGGGAATCGGCGGACATGAAAGGGATCGCTCGTGAAAGGCCTGGACGGACCATTCAGAAAAAGGTTCACGCCGCTGTCAATGCGCTGCGCGGCTTTCGCTGAGAAACTTGTTGCCTGATGCCCGAGCGCACAGGAAATGGGCGGCCGTCCGGGCAGATGCAAAGGAACCGGGATCTTGCGCCAGATCTCGGCGGTTGAGCAGGACGGCCCGCGCGGGATAGAACGGGGGCCGTCTGGACGGAGGGGATCAACGGAGGGGATCAGATGCAATCTGCCGAGAGCCCGGGACCTGCCGATCCCGACTGGCAGCCGGAACTGCGCACGCTGCGCTATTTCATCTGCGTCGCCGAGGAGAAGAGCGTGACCGGCGCGGCCCGGACCCTGCGCATCGCTCAGCCCGCGCTCAGCCGCCAGATCTCGGGGCTGGAACGCGACCTCGGCTTTCCGCTTTTTCTGCGCACGCCGCGCGGGGTCGAGCTGACCGAGGCGGGCGAGATTCTGCTGGCCCGCGCCTACGCGATCATGGGCCAGATCCGGCAGGCCCGCCATGACGTCACCGCCCATGCCGACGTGCCGCGCGGCACGGTCGTGGTCGGCATGCCCCCCACCCCGGGCGAGTTCATCGCGCCGCCGCTTCTCGCCCATATCAAGGCGCATTACCCCGAGATCGAGCTGCGCTTCGTCGAGGGCTTCAGCCGTGAGCTGGAGCGCTGGCTGTCGAACGGCGAGATCAGCCTTGCGGTGATGCATGACGCCCCGATGCAGGACGACGTTCAGGTCAGCGACCTGCTGGTCGAGCAGCTCTACATGATCGGGCCGCCGGGAAAGCTCGAGAAGCCTGTCTATACCCTGGCCGAGGCGGTGACACTGCCGCTGATCATGCCGAGCCGGCCGAACTTCCTGCGGATCCTGATCGACAAGCATGCCGACGCACTCGGCCTCACGCTGAACGTGCAGCAGCGGGTCGATGGCGTATGGCACCTCAAGGCGCTGGTGCGGCAGGGGCACGGCTTTACCATGCTCACCTACGGCGGCGTGATGTCCGAGGTGCAGCAGGGTACGCTCGAAGCCGTCCCGATCGTCGATCCGCGGATGGAATGGACGCTGGGCATCGCCACCAAGCGCGACCAGCGCCGCAAGCGCACCATCCAGATCGTCGAACAGGCCGTGGAGGCGATCGTCGGCGACCTCGTCCGCCGCGGCATCTGGAAATAGCCCGGCACGCGGAGCGGCGAATGGCCCTTCGCCCCGCCCTCTCATACCGCCCTCTCATGCCGGCCCCCGCCCGTGCCGGCCCCAGCTCAGGCCGCCACATGCACGCTGCAGTCGGACCCAGACAATGGCATACCTCACAGGCATGCAAGGCATCCCTTTATAGTATTTGAATTATGCTCCTGCCTGCCGGATGGTCTGGCATGCCGGGCGGCACGGGGGAGTGCAGCGCGGAAGAACAAGGGAGGAAAAGATGAAGATCAAGGGCATTCTCGGCTTGGCGGGGCTTGCGCTGGGTGCGGCGCTGATGACGGCCGCGCCGTCGCAGGCCAAGGTCTACAAGTGGATCACCTTCAAGCCCGAGGGCGCGGGCGACGCACAGGCGGTCTCGACCAAGTGGCTGGTCAAGGAATTCGCCAAGCGCACCGGCGGCAAGGATCAGATCCAGGTCTTCTGGGGCGGCTCGGTCGCCAAGACCAAGGAGATCCCCGATGCGCTGGCCTCGGGCGTGGGCGATTTCGGAGACATCATCACGCCCTATTTTCCCGACCGCTTCCCGCTGAACAACGCCGTGGGCTTCTTCATCCCGCAGCCGAACTCCACCCTTCAGATCGGCAAGCTGATGGAGAAATGGTATGCAGAGGATCCGCAGTTCCAGCAGGAGATGGAAAAGCAGGGGATCCACGTCTTCGGCTTCCGCCCGCTCGAGGATTACGGATTGCTGTGTTCGAAGCCCGTGCATGACATCAAGGACATGAAGGGCCTGCGCATCCGCAGCTACGGCTTCGCCTACCCCGCGCTGATCAAGGCGATGGGCGCGACGCCGGTGACGATCTCCACCGCCGAGGCCTACGAAGCGCTGCAACGCCACATCATCGACTGCACCCCTATCGGCCCGGCGCTGGCGCGCGGCTGGAAGTACGACGAGGTCGCCAAGTACTACATCGAGATCCCCTTCGGCGCCTCGTTCGGGCACCTCCTGGCGATGAATCTCGACAGCTACAAGGCGATGAGCCCGGACCTGCAGAAGATCGTCGACCAGCTCGGCAAGGATTACCTGATCAAGTACAACGACCTGCTGACACAGGACGAAAAGCGCGTGCGCCAAGAGTGGAAAGGCAAGCTGGGCGTCACCGTGATCCCCTTCCCCAAGAAGGAAATGGCCGAGATCGTCAAGGATCCGGGCATCCAGTCGGTGCGCAAGGAATGGATGGCCAAGGCCAGCTCGGCCGGTCTGAGCCAGGATCAGATCGACCAGGTCGTTAAGTCGCTTCAGTTCTGAGCGCGGCCAGACGGGCCCGCCAGCGGCGGGGCCCCGGGTCCTCCGGCCCGGCGCGCCCCGCCTTTCCCTCACCTCCGGACGCCGCGAGATCCCCATGGATACACTCGTCTCCCTTCGCCATCTCTATGGCCGGCTGCTGGCCCTCTGCGGGCTGATCGCCGGGCTGATGACCTTCGCAGTCATGTGCCTCGTCTGCGCCAACGTGCTGATGCGCTACGCGTTCAACGCGCCGATCCCCGGCACGCTGGAACTGACGGAATCGGCACTGCCGATCATGATCTTCCTCTCCGTCGCGCTGACCCAGCATGGCGGCGGCCACATCAAGGTGACGCTGCTGACCCAGCACCTGTCGCCAATCCCCCGCCGCGCACTTCAGGTCTTTGCCATGGCCGCCGGCGCCGTGGTCTTCGGCTGGGCCGCCTGGGCCGGATGGGAAATGGCGATGAAGGCCTATTCCTACGGAGAACTTGAGCGCGGGGCGATCAGCTTTCCGCTCTGGCCGGTGAAGTTCGTGGTGTTCTTCGGCCTGGCCCTGCTGGCCGTGCAATTCCTTATTGATGCGGTTCTGGCCGCTCTGGGCTGGCAGTTGCCCGAAATGGCGGAGGTGCTGGAATGAGCATCGAGATCGGACTGATCGGCGTCGTCTGCCTGTTCGCGGCGATCCTCGCGGGGGTCAACGTGATGGTGGCGCTCGGCCTCGTGGGGGCCGCAGGCCTTGCCGCGATCGTGGGCTTTCACGCGGCGACCTCGATCCTTGGCACGGTGTTCTTCGACACCACGCATTCCTTCCACTTCTCGGTGATCCCGCTGTTCCTGCTCATGGGCTTCTTCGCCATGCGGGCCGGGCTGGGCGAGGACATGTTCGAGGCCACCACAAGGTGGTTGGGCAACATGCGCGGCGGGCTTGCGATCTCGACCACGCTGGGGGCGGCGGCCTTCGGCGCGGCCTCGGGCTCCTCGGTCGGCACGGCCACCGTGTTCACCAAGCTTGCGCTGCCCGAGATGCTCAACCGCGGCTACGACAAGCGCCTTGCCTCGGCCTCGATCGCCATCGCGGGGACGCTGGCGGTGATGATCCCGCCGTCGTCTCTGGTGGTGGTCTACGGCATCCTGACCGACAGCAGCATCGGCGGCCTGCTGATCGCGGGCTTCATCCCCGGCATCATCTTCGCGATCGTGCTGTGCATCGCGATCTGGCTGACCGTGGCACGCAACCCCGCCCTTGCCCCGCGCGAAGAGCAGAAATTCACGCTGCGTGAAAAGCTGGCCTCGCTGCGCCTCGCCGGTCCCCTCGTGCTGGTGATCCTGCTGATCGTGCTGGGCCTCTACCTCGGCATCTTCACGCCCACCGAGGCGGGCGCGATGGGGGCGCTCTTCACCTTCGTCCTCGCCATCATCCGGCACCGTGGCCTGAAGGGCGTGAAGCTGCGCGAGACGCTGATGGAGACGATCCACACCTCTGCAATGATCTTTGCCATCCTGATCTGCGCGCTGGTGTTCTCCAAGTTCCTCGCGCTCAGCGGGCTGGCGAACGCGATGGGCGGGTTCCTTACGGGGTTGCAGGTGAACCGCTGGGTGATCGTCGCGCTGGTGTCGCTGATCTACCTCGCGCTCGGCATGATGATGGACGCGCCGGCGCTCTTGGCGATCACCCTGCCGATCACCCACCCGGTGATGATGTCGCTGGGCTTCGACCCGATCTGGTTCGGCATCTTCGTCGTGCTCCTGGTCGAGATCGGCGCCGTCACCCCGCCCGTGGGCATCAACTGTTTCGTGGTGCAGGCTTCCTCGGGCGGGCGGGTGAAGCTGGAGGACGTGTTCCGCGGCCTCGTCCCCTTCGTGCTGGCAGGCTTCTTCATGCTGATCCTGCTCTGCATCTTCCCCGAGCTCGCGCTCTACCTTCCCAGCAGGATGGGCAACTGATGGCCGACCCGATACACACCCCGTCTCCGGACATGCCGCCACGCATGACGCTGCGCAGCTCGCTCACCTCGCCCTATGGCCGCAAGGTGCGGATCGCACTCCACGAGCTGGGCCTGCACGGGCAGGTCGAGGTGATCCATGCCGACACCCTGGACCCCGAAGACGACCTGAGGCGGCAGAACCCGCTGGGCAAGATGCCCTGCCTGATCGTCGGCGGCGAGACGCTCTACGACAGCCGCACGATCCTCGAATACCTCGACGCGCTGGCGGGGGGCGGCAGGCTTTGCCCCCGCGCCGGGACGGAGCGGTTCCGCGTGCTGACGCAGGCCGTGCTGGCCGACGGGATCACCGACGCGGGCCTCCTCATGGTCTACGAACGCCGCTTCCGCGACGAGGCCAAGGTCTCGGACCGCTGGCTGTCGCACCAGCGCGGCAAGGTGGAACGCGCCCTGTCGGTGATCCAGGCCGCGCCGCCGGACCCCGGGCGCACCGACATCGCTTCGATCTCGCTGGCCTGCGCGCTGGGATATCTCGACTGGCGCCGCCCGGTCGACTGGCGCCCCGCCTTCCCGGGCGTCGTGCGCTGGCTCGACGCCTTCGCCGCGGCCGAGCCCGCCTTTTCCGCCACCGCAAGACCGCCGGAGACCTCCTGATGACCGACTGGCCCGCACAGCGCCTCGCGCCGCCCGACCCCGCCACCCTTACCCCGCGCCAGCAGGAGATCCACGACGCCATCGCCTCGGGGCCCCGGGGCGGGGTGCGCGGACCGCTGGCGATCTGGCTGCACCGGCCCGAGCTTGCCGCCAGCGCGCAAGCGCTGGGGCGCTACTGCCGCTATGACACGACCCTGTCGCCCCGCCTGTCGGAGCTGGCGATCCTGACCATCGCGCGGATCTGGGAGGCCGAATACGAATGGTTCGCGCACAAGCCCCACGGGCTGAACGCCGGCCTGAGCGCGGAGGTGATCGAGGCGATCCGCACCGGGGCGAAGCCGCCCTTTGAGACCGAGGAGGAAGAGGTCGTCCACGCCGTCACCCTTGCCGCGCACCAGACGCGGCAGGTGCCCGATGCGCTCTATTCCCGGGCGGTCGCGGTGCTGGGCGAGGACCGCCTCGTCGATCTGGTCGGGCTGCTGGGGTATTATTCGCTTATCTCGCTGACCCTGAACATCTTCCACGTCTCGCCCCCCGACGACGCGCCGCGGGAGCTTGGCTGAGATCATGGCACAGGAAAACACCGCCGAGATCACCTGGAACCCCGCCCCCTCGCGCCCCGCGATCACGCTGCCCGCGGGCGCGACCGATTGCCATTGCCACGTCTTCGGCCCGACCAGCCGCTTTCCCTATGCAAGCGACAGCCGCTTCCGCCCCGGAGACGCGCCGAAGGAACGTCTTTTCGCGCTGCACGACATGCTGGGGATCCGCCGCTGTGTGATCGTGCAGTCGGGCTGCCACGGGTTCGACAATTCCGTCGTGGCCGACGCCATCGCCGCGCGGCCCGGGCGCTACCTTGGCATCGCGCTGGCCCCGCCCTCGGTCAGTGACGCGGAGCTCGACACACTGGACGCGCAGGGCTTCCGCGGCCTGCGATTCAACTACATGTCCCACCTCGCACCCGGTGCCAGCGTCGAGGAATTGCGCGCCCTCGGTCCACGGCTGGCGGCGCGGGGCTGGCACCTGCTGATCCACATGGAGGCCGGGCTGATTGCCGAGCTGGCCCCGGTTCTGGCCGCGCTGCCGGTGCCGGTGGTGATCGACCACATGGGCCGGATCGACGCATCGGAAGGGCCCGATCAGGCGCCCTTCGCGGCGCTGCTGAAGCTGGCCGAGCATCCCCACATCTGGCTCAAGGTCTCGGGGTCCGAGCGCGCCTCGCGTCAGGAGCCGCCCTACGCCGACGCCACGCCCTTCGCCCGGCGGCTGGTGGCCGATTTCCCCGACCGCGTGCTCTGGGGCACCGACTGGCCGCATCCGAACTACCGCGCCGCGCCGCCCGACGACGGGGTGCTGACCGACCTTCTGTCGACCATCGCGCCGACGCCCGAAATGCTGGAGACCCTGATGGTGCGCAATCCGCAACGCCTTTACCGCTTTCCGGACGGGGAGATTGCATGATGGCCGGACGTCTGGAGGGAAAGGTCGCCATCGTCACCGGCGCCGGCTGCGTAGGTCCCGGCTGGGGCAACGGCCGCGCCGCCTGCGTGCGCTTCGCCGAGGAGGGCGCGAAGGTCTTCGCCGTGGACCTGAGGCCCGACCCGATGGAAGAGACGCTGACCCGCACCCGCGCCGCCGGGGGCGAGATCGTGCCGCACCTGTGCGACGTGACCGACCGCGCGTCGGTCGAGGCGATGGTGACCGCCTGTCTCGACGCCTTCGGGCGGGTCGATATCCTCGTGAACAACGTGGGCGGGTCGGCCAAGGGTGGCCCGGTCGAGATGGACGAGGAGACCTGGGACCGGCAGATCGATTTCAACCTGAAAAGCGTCTACCTGACCTGCCGCAGCGTGCTGCCGCACATGGCGTCGCAGGGATCGGGGGCGATCGTCAACACCGCCTCGACCTCCGGCCTGCGCTGGACCGGGGCGGCGCAATCGGCCTATGCCGCGACCAAGGCCGGGGTGATCCAGTTCGGCCGCGTGGTGGCCGTGGAATACGCCCCGCGGGGCGTGCGGGTGAACACCGTGGTCCCCGGGCAGCTGCACACGCCGATGGTCGAGGCGCGTCTTGCCGGGCAACGCGCGGGGGGCGATGTCGATGCGCTGCTGGCGTCGCGGCTGAAACGCATCCCGCTGGGTTTCATGGGCGACGGGCGCGACACCGCGAATGCGGCGCTGTTCCTCGCCTCCGACGAAGCCCGGTTCATCACCGGGACCGAGATCGTGGTGGATGGCGGCATGACCGCGCGCTGCGACTGAGCGGGCCGCGCGGTTGGGAAGGCGACGCAGGGCGGAGGCCGCGCGGGGAATGGTGGGTGATGAGAGACTCGAACTCCCGACATCCTCGGTGTAAACGAGGCGCTCTACCAACTGAGCTAATCACCCGGGTCCGGGGCGCTGCATAGCGCCTTGGTTACCGGCTGCGCAAGAGGCTGCGTGACCGGAGGCGCCGCTTTTTCGCGCCGGGTTCGCAGGTCATGGGCCGGGCGCGAGAGGCCGCCCCGCCAGTCATGCGCGCCCCGGATCCGGAACCGGGGCCGTGACCCCGCGAGGAGCATTCTTGCAGGAAAGAAGGCGGCGCCCCGGGCGCTTTCGGGCGCTTCCCCGGTCGGGGCCGGGCGCGGTCAGCCGCCGCTGCCGCCGCCTGCCCAGCACGAGGCCGGCACGCGGTAGGCGCGGAAGGTATGGCCCTTGTAGGCCCCATCCTTCGGCGTGGTCTCGGCCAGCGGGGTCAGGCCCTGGGCGCAGGCCGCCCCCGCATTGCTGGTGACGAAGAGGACATCGCCCGAGGTTCCGGCGGGCAGCGCCTCGGTCAGCTCGTACTGATCGCGCGGGCGGCCCTGCGGAGGGGTCGCGTAGAAGGCCAGGCCCGAGTTGCGCCCGGTGTAGAACAGGTCGGCGATCACGCCGCGGTCGCGGGTCACGACCGCCGGAAGGGCGGCAAGCTGCGCCTGCCCGATGATCCAGTGCGACAGCGCGGCGCGGCCCATGTAGCGGTGCATGACCGTGCGCCCGTCAGGCTGGCGCACCGCGTCGGGCCAGACCGCCATCACCGGCAGCGCCACGCAGGCCACGAGGTTGAGCGCGATCGCCGCGCCCCGGATCCATCGCCCGCCCTGCCAGAAGACCAGCAGCGCGCCCGCGATATAGGCCGCCGCCGCCCAGTTCGCATAGGCCCGCGACAGAAGCGCCTGCACCATCACGATCGCCAGGATCGGCAGTGCGAAGGCCAGCAGCACGCGCTCCTCGGGCGCCAGCCGCCGCAGCCGGGCGGCATGCCACAGCAGAAGGCCGAAGGCGACCGGCCCCATCACCCCGAACTGGGCCACGAAGAACTCGCCCAGCTTGGCCCAGTGCAGCCCGGCCCGCGCCTCGGGCGCGCGCACCCAGCCGATGTTGTCGGCCGTATGCTCGACTGTCGGAAAGCCCGTCGCGGCGTTCCACACGACGTTCGGCCAGATCGCCGCGGCAAAGCCCAGTGTCGCCAGCGCCGCCGCCCGCCAAGAGGGCCGGAACCGTGGCACCGCCAGCGCCCCCAGCAGCGCGCAGAGCAGGAAGTAGATCGCGGCATATTTCGCCATGAAGCCAAGGCCCAGGGCGATTCCCGCACCGAGGGCGAGGCCGGTCTCGCCCTCCTCCGGCCGCTCGCACAGCCTGAGCCAGAACATCAGCGACGCGGCAAGGAACGGGAACATGATCGTGTCGGTGGAGATCAGCAGGCTGCCCACCGCCACCATCGGCAGCGTGGCATAGCCCGCGGCCACCCACAGCGCCGCCCCCCGACCCCGGTAACGCGCCGCGATGGCCCCGAGGATCAGCGCCGTCGCGCCGTGAAACAGCGGCGCTGGCAACCGCACGAAGAATGGCGCGTCCGAGCCGAACAGTGTGGTGACCGCGCGGATCACCCAGCCGATCAGCGGCGGCTTGGAGTAATAGCCGAAGGCGAGGTGCTGCCCCCAGAACCAGTATTGCGTCTCGTCGACGAAGAGGTCGGTCCGGTCCCCCGCCAGCGCGAGCACCCGCAATAACGTGACTGCCCCCACCAGCACGAGGACCGGCCCCAGCCAGCCCTCCCGCGCCCCGGGCGCGCAGGGATGCACGGCGGGGCCGCCGACGGTGCGCGTCTCAGCCGACACGGCGCTCGGCCCGGATCAGCCAGAGATTGCGGGCATAGATGAACACCCCCATCGACTGGCCGAGGATGAACACCGGGTCGCGGCGGTAGAGCGCGTAGGCCAGCAGGATCAGCCCGCCGCCGATCGAGAAGTACCAGAACAGCACCGGCACCACGGACCGCTTGGCGCGTTCGGACGCGATCCATTGCACGAGGAACCGGCCGGTGAACAGCAGCTGTCCGAAGAGGCCGATCATCACCCAGGTCAGTTCCAGGCCGCTGTCGACATGGAACACCCGCAATAGCGTGTCGATCATCGCGCCTGCTCCCCGGGCTCGGCGCCCGGCCTTGCGGCGGCGATCCGGCCCTCCGTGACCCCGGCCCCGGTCTCGGCCGCAGCGGCGGTCACCTCGACCGCCCGGGCCTTCTTGCGGCGCGAGATCAGCCAGGCCACGCCCATCAGGTCGCGGATGCCGACGAAGGCACGCTGAAGGTTGTTGTACTTGGAAGAGCCGGTCTCGCGCTCCTTGTGGGCGACGTCGACGAGGACGACATCCCAGCCGTCGCGCCTGGCAAGCGCCGGAAGGTAACGGTGCATGTGGTCGAAATAGGGAAACGCCAGGAAGGCCTCGCGCCGGAAGCCCTTCAGCCCGCAACCGGTGTCGCGCGTGCCGTCCTTGAGCGCCCAGGCCCGAATCCGGTTCGCCGCGGTCGAGGCCCACCGCTTGGACGCCGTGTCCTGCCGGTTGACCCGCTGCCCCGCGACGAGGCCGACCCGGCCCTCGGTATCGGCGATCAGCGGGCGCCAGAGCTTGGGCAGTTCCGAGGGCGGGTTCTGCCCGTCGCCGTCCAGCGTGCAGCAGATCGGCGCCTCGGCCGCCTGCACCCCGGAATGCACCGCCGCGCTCTGCCCGCCCGCCCTGGGATGGTGCAGCACGCGCAGCTGGGGAATCGACGTCCGCAGCGCCGCCAGCCGCGCCGCGGTCTCGTCGGTGGACCCGTCGTCGACGGCGATGATCTCGAACCCGTCAAGCTCGGCGCAGGCGGCAGCGATCCCCTCGATCAGGGGGGCTGCGGCCTCGGCCTCGTTGTGCATCGGAATGACGATGGCGACTGACTTCACCCTGCGGCCCGTCCCTTGGCGCCTGAAATTGCCGTCCTCGTCTACGTCCCGGCGCCCGGGGTGTCAATCGAGGGGCGCCTCCTGGCGGCCCGCCCCCAGCGGATCGTGACACGGGCCGGCGACAGCGGCATTGCCGTAAGCGGCTCCGATGTCGCGCTGCGCCGAGATGACTGCCACATGTCGCGGTGGCTGAATGCCCGCCGTGCGGGAGGCACCGGCCTTCTCTCGCACGCCCCTCAGGCAAACGCTGTGACGGGCCGCCCCGACGGAACGCGCCACAGGCCGGCGGCAGCGGCATTGCCGTAATGCCGATCCGATGTCGCGCTGCGCCGAGATGACCGCCAAACGCCGCGGTGGCTGAATGCCCGCCGTGCGGGGGGCACCGGCCTTCTCTCGCACGCCTTTCAAGCTAACGCCGGGCTGGGCCGTCTCTTCTTCCACCTACGTCCCGAGCGCAGGGAGAAAAGTAGCGACCTTCGTCACGCAGCCAGCGCCCCTTCTCGGGAGGCCCCTCCCTCCAGCCCGACGTACTCTAGAGGCCCAGCCCGCGAAACACCCGGGGCAATTCTTCCGGCAGGTCCTCGGCGATCAGGCCCGGGCCGAAACTCCGCGCGCAGGCGGCGTGCAGCCAGGCCGCCGATTCCGCCGCCGTCAGCGGGTCGAACCCGCGCGCCAGCAGGCCGGTAATGAACCCCGCCAGAACGTCCCCCGCCCCGGCGGTGGCCAGCCAGGGCGCCGCTTGCGCGCCGGTGGCGGCGTGGATCCGGGCGCGCCCCTCCGGCGCCGCGATCACCGTATCCGCCCCCTTCAGCAGCACCACCGCGCCCGACCGCCTGGCCGCGGCCCGCGCCGCATCCAGCCGCGACCACGCGGGTCCGGTCTCGGCCGGGGTCGCCAGCCGCCCGGCCAGGTCGGGAAACAGCCGCGCGAATTCGCCGCCATGCGGGGTCAGCACCACGCCGCCGGAGCTACGATGAGAGGCGACCGCCTCGAAGAGACGGTCCGGCGTCTCGGCAAAGGATGTCAGCGCATCGGCGTCGAGCACCACCGCCGGTCCCGCCGACAGTGCCGTCGCGACCAGCGCCCGGGTCGCCTCTCCCACCCCGAGCCCCGGCCCGAGACAGACCGCCGAAAGCCGACGGTCCTCCAGAACCTCGCCCAGATCCATGGGCCCGCCAATGTCGCGCAGCATGATCGCGGTGAGCTGTGCCGCATTCTCGGCCATCGCCGCCTTGGTGCAGCCCAGCGTCACCAGCCCGGCGCCGGTCCGCAGCGCCCCGCGCGCCGCTAGCCGCGCCGCGCCGCCATGGCCCGGCCCGCCCGCAAGAACCAGCGCGTGGCCATGCCCGTACTTGTGCGCCGCCACTGCCTTGCCCAGTCGCCCCACCGCCGGCGCCGCAAGCCGCGACCCGCCCGCCGAATCCTCCGCCGCGTCGTCCAGTGGAGCAAGCCCGATATCGGCCACCTCCACCCGGCCCGACAGAACCGCGCCGTCGGCAAGGAAATGCCCCGGCTTCGCGCGGTGGAAGGTAACGGTCAGGGCGGCCTCTGGCAAAGTCGCCTTCCCCAGCACCCGCCCGCTGTCGGCACACAGACCCGACAGGATGTCGACCGCGACCAGCGGCGCGCCCGAGGCGGCCGCCGCCCGCAGCCCCGCCAGCGCCACACCGGAAAGCGGGCGGCTCAGCCCGGTACCGAAGAGCGCATCTATCACCAGGTCGGGCGCGCGGATCCCCGCCCCGCCTGCCACGGCCCCGCCTGCCAACGTTTCCAGGTCAGCCACGGCCTCCGGATCAAGCGGGTGGATATCGCCGAGGTCCCGCCAGCGCGCCGTGTTCGCCGCCGCGTCGGGCGGCAGCGCCGTCAGATCGCCAAGTGCGAAAAGCTCGACCGCCCAGCCGCGCCCGTGAAGCAGTCGCGCGACGACATACCCGTCGCCGCCGTTGTTGCCCGGCCCGCACAGCACGAGAGCCCGCCCCGGATCCGCCGCGAATTCCGGCCATCGGGACAGCAGCGCCTCCACAACCCCGGCCCCTGCCCGCTCCATCAGCTCACGCCCGGTGACCGCGCCTGACCCGATCGCTGCCGCCTCTTCGGCGCGCATCGCGGCCGCCGTGAGCACCGTTTCCCCCGCCGGCTCACGCATCCTTGACTCCATTGTTCTCAAAAAGCCCATTATCGCGCCATGATGCACAAGTTTTAATCGACACCACCGGAATCCGCCCCCCGCCCCCCGCCCCCGGGGGAGACGCGATTGTGGCCCCCGGTGGGACATGATCAGACACGGGTCGGAGAGGCATCTGGCACAGGGAGTCGTCGGCGATGAAGAAAATCGAGGCCATCATCAAGCCCTTCAAGCTCGACGAGGTCAAGGAAGCCCTGCAAGAGGTCGGCGTCCAGGGGCTTTCGGTCATCGAGGTCAAGGGCTTCGGCCGGCAAAAGGGTCACACAGAACTCTACCGCGGCGCGGAATATGTCGTGGATTTCCTTCCCAAGGTTAAGGTCGAGGTGGTGCTTGCCGACGATCTGGTCGACAGTGCGGTCGAGGCGATCATCGCCGCGGCGCGCACCGACAAGATCGGCGACGGCAAGATCTTCGTCAGCCCCGTGGAACAGGCGATCCGCATCCGCACCGGCGAATCCGGCGACGAGGCGCTCTGACGCCCGCCGCCCAAACCACTGCTCAAACAGAAGGGATCCAGGTCACATGAGCAAGAACAAGGTTCTCAAGACCCTCAAGGACGAGGAGGTCGAATACGTCGACATCCGCTTCACCGATCCGCGCGGCAAGCTGCAGCATGTGACGGTCATGGCCGACCAGGTCGATGAGGATTTCCTCGACGAGGGCTTCATGTTCGACGGCTCGTCGATCGCCGGCTGGAAGTCGATCGACCAGTCCGACATGAAACTGATGCCGGATGCGGACAGCGCCTACATCGACCCGTTCTACGCCGAGAAGACGCTCTGCCTGCACTGCAACGTGGTCGAGCCCGACACCGGCGAAGCCTATGACCGCGACCCGCGGTCGACCGCGGTCAAGGCCGAGGCCTACCTGAAGTCCTCGGGCATCGGCGATGCCGCCTACTTCGGCCCCGAGGCCGAGTTCTTCATCTTCGACAACGTCCGCTACTCGGTCTCCATGAACAAGGTGGCCTACGAAGTCGACGCGATCGACGGTGCCTGGAACACCGACACCGAATACGAGACCGGCAACACCGGCCATCGTCCGGGCGTCAAGGGCGGCTACTTCCCGGTCAACCCGGTCGACGACGCGCAGGACCTGCGTTCGGAAATGCTCATGACCATGAAGCGCATGGGCATGAAGGTGGACAAGCACCACCACGAGGTCGCCTCGTGCCAGCATGAGCTGGGCATGATCTTCGGCGGGCTGACCGAGCAGGCCGACAACATCCAGAAGTACAAGTACGTGATCCACAACGTGGCGCATGCCTACGGCAAGACGGCGACCTTCATGCCGAAGCCGATCAAGGGCGACAACGGCACGGGCATGCACGTGAACATGTCGGTCTGGAAAGACGGCAAGCCGCTGTTCGCCGGCGACAAGTACGCCGACCTCAGCCAGGAAGCGCTCTACTTCATCGGCGGCATCCTGAAGCACGCCAAGGCGCTGAACGCGCTGACCAACCCGGGCACCAACAGCTACAAGCGCCTGATCCCGGGCTTCGAGGCCCCCGTGCTGCGCGCCTACTCGGCCCGCAACCGCTCGGGCTGCGTGCGTATTCCGTGGGCGGAATCGCCGAAGGCCAAGCGTGTGGAAGCCCGCTTCCCCGACCCGTCGGCGAACCCCTACCTCGCCTTCGCGGCGCTGCTGATGGCCGGCCTCGACGGCATCAAGAACAAGATCGACCCGGGCCCGTCCTCGGACAAGGACCTGTACGATCTGCCGCCGGAAGAGCTGGCCGCGATCCCGACCGTCTGCGGTTCGCTCCGCGAGGCGCTGGAAGAGCTGGAGAAGGACCACGAGTTCCTGCTCGCCGGCGACGTGTTCACCAAGGACCAGCTCGAGGGCTACATGGCGCTCAAGTGGGAAGAGGTCTACGCCTACGAGCACACCCCGCACCCGGTCGAATACCAGCTGTACTACAGCTGCTGATCGCCGCGGCGACGGTTCGAAAACAACGAAAGGGCGCCACTTCGGCGCCCTTTTTTCGTTAAGGGCGGGAAATTGCCGATCCGGCAACAACCCGGGCCCCTTCAGGAAACGATAAGCCGGGTTTGACGCGGTTTCTCCAAGATTGTCGCAGTCAAAGAAACAGTCACAACCCGTTGTTATCCATAAATTTCCACAATTCGCCGCAAATGCGGCACATTCCGCCGCAATGGTAAACGGGAACTGACTCGGAGACCGTCATGTATGACGCCGCGTGCCTGAACGCTACCAGCACATCTGTTTCGCTGCTCTTCGCAGAGCGCCCGGCCCTGAATTTCGCCGGGTACGTGTCGCGAATCGAGACCGCGCTGCGCGGGAGCTTCGAGGACACGATGCAACTGTCCTGGGATCACGACGACATCGTCACGATCGACGTCGATGGATCGCGGGTGATGCTGGGCTATTGGGAAGCCGGAATCGCCGCGGCACCCGATACCTGTGCTGCGGTTCTCGTGCTATGCGTCGGGCCGGGGCCGGACTGGCGCGCGGGCACCCGCCTTGCGCGCTTCCGCAAGCAGCTCTGCCAGTCCGTCGCGGCAGCGATCCTCGATCAGAACCCGGCCGAACTCGTGCTGTGGAAGGATTTCCAGGGCGTCGCGACGCCCGAGGATTTCGACGACCTCGTCGACAATGCGCTGGAGACCGCGCAACGTCCGCTCGAGGAGTCACCCGTCCCCGCCGCGCTGAGTGCACCCACGGCCGTGGCCACCCCCGCCCCGGCGCCCGATGAACCGGCGGTCGACGCGCGCGGCCAGCAGCGCTTCGGCGGACTGCCGGTGCGCCGGCTGATGGACCGCCTGGTGACCGAGATCCCGACGACCGAACCGATGCGCCTGCCCCGGCTGCCCGAGCCGCTGGCCGAATCCGCCGACGCCCCCGCCGCCGAGGGCCCGAAGCAGATCGAGATCGACGCGCGGGCCGATTTCGCGGCGCTGGCTGCGAACGATCTCCCCGATCTGCCGCCCGCAGACATCGCCCAGGCCGACCGCATCCGCCGCGCGCTCTACCCCGAGGCGGCAGAGGAGGAGGACAGCAAACCGATCCTGGCGCACCGCCTGTCGATCTATGCCGTCAACACCACGCTGATGCTGGTGGCGCTGCCCGTCGGTGCCGCGCTGATGACCTACAACGTGCTGGGCGGCGAGGATGCCAAGCTGACCGCGCGCGCGACCGCCCTGACCGGCGCCGCGATCGGCATCGGCCATGCCCTGCTGAACCACGGCATGCTGGGCCATGGCGCCCTTGCCCAGACCGTCATCAGCATCATTTCCTGACGCGCACCCCGCCTAGCACCAGGCGACGGGCTGTCAGCCGGCCCGGCCGATCGGGTGATCGGCCAGCGCCTGCGCCTGTTCCGGCGTCAGATCCTCGACCCTGACCACATAGGTGTGGATCGAGAACACCACCGCGCCCGTCTTCGGCAGCCGCACCAGGCATTGCTTCTCTGACCGCACAAAGCGGGCGGCATCCGCCGCGGGGCGCGCGCGGGGGCTGTCTTCGCGCCGCGGATGGTGCAACGCCGGATCGGCATAGAGCAGTGCGTTCTGCCGCCAGAGCGCCCGCCCCGGCCGGATCGCGTCGAACAGCCGCTGCACCCGCCGCGCGAGGTCGTCATCATAGACATCGACGGGTCGGTGAATGCCGATCAGCGGGCGCCCGATCTTCTCGGCCAGCGTCCAGCTTGCGGGAAAGCACAGGATCGCCCCGGTGAGGGCATGCTCCGCCGCCTCGGCCTCGAGCAGGCAGAAATCCTCCTGGCAGAGCCGCCCCAGCGTCAGCAGCGGCGCCGCGCGGTCGAGGGGCACGCAGGCTCCGTCGGGACGCAGCACCTCGGCCGCCCCGACCCGGTAGCCGGGGCGCGCGGTGAGGATCTCCAGCACGGTGTCGAGCAGTTCCCGCGCCGCGGGCTCTGCCCGGGGCAGCAGGGCGTGGACCGTCGCAGGTGTCTCCGCGATCAGCCGATCACGCTCGGCCATCTGGGCGGCGAAGGCATCGTCGGCCTCCAGCCAATCGTCCGGCGCCAGTGGCAGGATCCCCGGCAGGCGCCGGGTGCGCGGATCGGCCCAGGGCGCGAAGGGCAGCGCGCGCTGCACGATCGCCGGCGGCGCCTCCTGCTCCCCCGCCTGCGCCCCGGCTTGCTCCCCGACCTGCTCTCTGGCCTGCTCCCCGGCTTGCGCCACCTCAGTTCCCCGAGGTCTTGAAATGAAAGTCGTAGGCATCGCCGCTACCGGGCTTGCAGGCGACGAGCACCGGCTGCGGATAATGCACCCCATCGGGCACCTTGCCGCCGGCCGGGGCCGGGGCGATCCCGGCAAAGGGCACCTCGGCCCGGTCGAGATAGCGCGGCACGGCGGGCAGGAAGGCGAAGGTCTCGTAAAGATATTGCGGCGTATCGGCCAGTTGCGGCGGCGGATAGCGGAGCGTGATCAAAAGCACCTCCTGGCCGCAATAGGTCACCCGGTTCCAGCCCGAAAGGCGCGGCTCCGCCGGTTCCGGCCCCTGGAAATCAGCCTCGGCCGTGCCCGGTTCCGCCCCCGCAGCCGCCGCCGCGGCGGCCGAAGCGGCCGTGGCCCGGGCCGCCGCCGAAGATGAGGCGGCAGCAGAAGATGAGGACGCCCCCGCCGGGGCCGCCCCGGGTTGATCGCCCGTCACCGGTTCCTTTCCTGCCACGCCCGCGTCGGGTGCAGGGGCCGCAGTTCCGGACGGAGCGCTGGACGGGGCGCCGGATGGGGCTGGCGCGTCCGCCCCGGCCTTCTTGCCATCGGTCGCCGCCCCGTCGCCGGGCGTGGTGCCCGGTGCCGCCGGTTTTGCGGCGGCGGCCTTTGCGGCGGCGGCCGCAGCGGCGGCGGCCTCGGCGTTGATCAGCACGAGGTGCCATCCAAGCCCGTCCGCGGCCTGCGTCAGGTGCACCGTCAGAGGGCCGCTGACCGCACTCTGCCCGTCGGGGCCATAGGTGAAGGTGACGGATTCGGTCCGCTCGGGCGCGGCATGGCCCGGGAGCGGAGCCACCGCCAGCCCCAGCGCAAGCCCGAGGCACAGCGCGGCACCGCCCGCGGGTGCGCCGGTCGCCCTGCGCGCCAGGCGCCCGAAACGGGCGATCCGCCCCGCGGTCCAGATGGTCGCCACGCCCGTCTCCGCCCTCCGGCCCTCCCGCCCACGCATCCCGCTTCCCCGTTCCCTTCGCAACCCTCAGTCCTTCCTTGCGCGGCAGGCCGCGCGATGCAAGCCGAACCTTGCCTTTCCCGCCCCGCCAGCCGCACCACACGAAGATGCGACCGTGTCGCATGGCCGTGCGCGCCCCGGCTCCTTCCTACCCGGACGACAGGCCGGTTGACAGGCGGTCCGGCAGGTCTTCATCTAACTCACCTTGTCGTCAGATGGGCACACAAAGCTTGCCCGGTGCGCCGCTTTCGCGGCACGTTCGCGGCAGAGGGGACGAAAAAGATGCCGACCGAGAAGATGATCTTTTCGGGCCACGCGGGCGATCGCCTCGCCGCGCGGCTCGACCTGCCCGAGGGGCCGCATCTTGCGACCGCGCTGTTCGCGCATTGCTTCACCTGCGGCAAGGACATCCTGGCGGCGCGGCGCATCGCCCGGCGCCTTGCGGCGATGGGGATCGCGGTGCTGCGGTTCGACGTCACCGGCCTCGGCCATTCTGGCGGCGAGTTCGAGAACGCCACCTTCACCTCGAACGTCGAAGACCTGGTCGCCGCGGCCGGGGCGCTTGCCGACCGGGACATGCCCCCGGCCCTGCTGATCGGACATTCACTTGGCGGGGCGGCGGCGATCCGCGCGGCCCGGTCGATTCCCTCGGCCAAGGCGGTGGCGGTGCTGGGCGCCCCCTACGACCCCGGCCACGTGGCGCGCAACTTCGCGGGCGCGCTGGAACGCATCGACGCCGAGGGCTGGGCCGAGGTCACGCTGGCCGGGCGCAAGTTCCGCATCGGGCGCGATTTCATCGAGGATGTCTGCGGCGACGCGATCACCGCCGACCTCGGCCATCTCAAGCGCGCGCTGCTGGTGATGCACGCGCCCGAGGACGAGGTCGTGGGGATCGAGAATGCCACGCGGATCTTCATCGCCGCGAAACATCCCAAGAGCTTCGTCACCCTCGACAAGGCCGATCACCTGATCAGCGACGGGGCGGATGCCGAATATGCCGCCGGGGTGATCGCGGCCTGGGCCTCGCGCTATCTCGACCTCAGGCCCCCAGCGCCGCCGCCCGGCGCGCCCGAGGGTGTGACCCGGGTGTCCGAGGCCGATCCGCGCGGCTTCCTGCAGGACATCAGCGCGGGCGCCGTGCACCATGCCCTGGCGGACGAGCCCAAGGCCTATGGCGGGACGAACCGTGGGATGTCGCCCTACCAGTTCCTGGCCGCGGGGCTGGGTGCCTGCACCTCGATGACGATACGGATGTATGCGCGGCGCAAGGGCTGGCCGCTGGCCCATGTCCGGGTCGACGTGACCCATGACAAGGTTCATGCGCAGGATTGCATTCATTGCACCGAGGACGACAAGCTCGACCGGTTCACCCGGGTGATCACCCTCGACGGGCCGCTCGACGCCGAGCAGCGCGGGCGGCTGATCGAGATCGCCGACCGTTGCCCGGTGCACCGCACCCTGTCGCGCGGCGCGAAGATCGAGACCCGGCTGACCGGAGCGACGCCGGCCCTCACGGCGGACTAGGAGAGCCTTCGCCCGGCGCTGGCGGGGGGTGGAGGCGTCGCTTGCGTATTTGCAGAACAATGAAAGGGGAATGTCCCCGGGAGTGTTGACGGGGATATCTGGATCGGCGGGGACAGGGCGGGATGTCGGCGCGCGCTTGCCAATCCGGACCGCCCCGCCTATGCCGCGGGGGCAATACGGCGCGGGAGGACCGATGCTTTCCTACCAGCATATCTATCACGCCGGGAACATGGCCGATGTGCACAAGCACGCGCTGCTGGCCTGGACGATCGCCTATCTGACGCGGAAGCCCAAGCCGCTGAGCTATCTCGAGACGCATTCGGGGCGCGGTCTCTACCGGCTCACGGCCGAGGAGGCGCGCAAGACCGGCGAGGCGGCGCAGGGCATCGCCGTGGCCGAGGCCCGGGGCTGGTTTCCTCCCGATCACCCCTATGCCAGGGCGCTGGCCGGAACCCGGGCGCGCCACGGCGCGGATGCCTATCCCGGCTCCCCCCTCGTCGCGGCCCTCGGGCTTCGGTTCGAGGACAACCTGACGCTGGCCGAGCTGCATCCGCAGGAGCACGCCGCGCTGGAGGCGACAATGTCGGACTTTCCCGCCCGGGTGATCCGTCAGGACGGCGCCGAGATGGCGCTGTCGCTGACCCCGCCCGAGCCGCGGCGGGGCCTGATGCTGGTCGACCCCAGCTACGAGGTGAAGGACGATTACGCCACGCTGCCGAAGATGCTGGCCCAGGTGCACCGCAAGTGGAACGTGGGTATCCTGATGCTGTGGTATCCACTGTTGACCAGCCGCGCACATCTGCCGATGCTGGCGGCATTGAAACAGGCCTTTCCCGGGGCGCTGCGCCACGAGGTGGGCTTTCCCCCGGCGCGGCCCGGCCATGGCATGACCGGCTCTGGGATGTTCGTGGTCAACCCGCCCTTCGGCCTCGATGCCGAGGCGCGGCGTCTCAGCGCCCTCTTCGCCGGATTGAAAGGACCCCCATGACCGACCTGCACCATGCCGCCGCAACGGGCTATGCCGCCGCCTCCGACACCTATGCCCGGGGCCGCCCCGGCTATCCGCCCGAGCTGGAGGCGTGGCTGTTGGGCCGCATGGCGCTGGGGCCCGGAATGCGGGTGGTCGAGCTTGGCGCCGGCACCGGCAAGTTCACCCGGCTGCTGGCCGGGACCGGCGCCGAGGTCACCGCGGTCGAGCCGGTGGCGGAGATGCGCGACACCCTCGCTGCCGCCCTCCCCGGGGTCACGGTGCAGGGCGGGACCGCCGACGAGACCGGCCTCGCACGCGGGGCCGCCGATGTGGTGATCTGCGCCCAGGCCTTCCACTGGTTCGCCACGACCGAGGCGCTGGACGAGATCGCCCGCATCCTGCGCCAGGGTGGCAGCCTGGGCCTCGTGTGGAACATCCGCGACGAAACCACGCCTTGGGTGGCCGAGCTTACCCGCATCATGACCCCATACGAGGGCGACGCCCCGCGGTTTCATACCGGCGCCTGGCGCAAGGTCTTTCCGCATCCCGAATTCGGCGCGATGCACGAGGCCTATTCGACCCACACCCACGACGGCAGCTTCGAGGACGTGGTGCTGAACCGCGTGATGTCGGTCAGCTTCATCGCCGCCCTGCCGCCCGAGACCCGCGCGACGGTCCGCGACGAGATCCTCGCGCTCCGGCGCGACTTCGCCGAGCTTCAGGGCGCCACGGTGCGCTTTCCCTACCGCACCCTCGCCGTCTCGCTCTCACGCCGCTGACGGACGCGCGCCCCTCTTCATCTTGGCGAAAATACTCCCGGGGGGCCAAGGGGAGCGGCGCCCCCCTGCCTTGCCCATCCCGGGGCGCCGCCGCCAAGGCAAAAGGCGCGCCCCGGGGGACGCGCCTTTCGAATTCGATCCTGTCGAATGCCGTCGGGGCGGGATCAGCCGCGGGCGCGGCCGACCAGGCGCCAGGCGGCCGGGAACAGCAGCGCCGCCAGCGCGACCTTGGCAACCTCGAACGGCAGGAAGTTCACCAGCCCGTATTGCAGCACCCAGGCCGCGCCCTTGTCGGCGAACAGCACCGCCATCCAGGCCAGGCCGAAGCCGTAGATCAGCGCCAGGCCGATCGCCATCGACAGCGCCATGGTACCGAAGGACCGGTCCCAGCCGCGGCGCGCCAGAACGCCCATGACGCCCGCCGCAGCGGCAAAGCCCACGAGGTAGCCGCCGGTCGCGCCCAGCATGTAGCCAAGGCCCGCGCCCTGCCCGGTGAAGACGCCAAAGCCCAGTGCGCCGAGCGCGAGGTAGCCCAGCATCGACAGGAGGCCCAGGCGCATGCCATAGGCCGCGCCGATGGTCAGCACGACGAAGGTCTGCATCGTGGCATTCACCGGCCACATCGGCACCCGGATCTTGGCCGCCACGATCATCGCGGCGACGCCGCCGGCGACCAGCGCCACCTGCTTGAGGCGCAGCGCGGAACCCTCGGCGGGCAGCAGTTTCTCGGCAAGTACCTTGTGGGAAGCGGCAAGCGCCATCTCGCGTCTCCTTCGCGGTTGCGTTTTCAAGCGTTGTGCCCCGGATCGGGGCGCCGCGCAAGGGTCTCGCCCCGGCAGCCGGCCCCCTCCCCGGTCGTCCGCCTCAGGGAGAGACCTCATGCAGGTGCCGGTTGCGGGTGTGCAGGGTGAACTGCACCAGCACCGCGGCCACCACGAGGAAGCCCGAGACCAGCATCAGCGCGCCCAGCACGCTCATCCGCGGCAGGAGCGGGGCGATCACCATGATCCCGAACCCGCCGCCGAGGTGCCCGATCCCGTCGACCAACGCGAACCCGGTGGAATGTGCCCGCGTCGGGAACATCTCGGCCGTCAGCGCATAGGTCGGCGAAACCCAGAGGTTGAACCCCGCGAAAACCAGGATCGACCCCGCGAAGGCCATGCCGACATGCACCCCCGCCACCGCGATCAGCCCGGCCCCCGCCAGCGTCACCACCGCGCCCACCGGCAGCCAGTAGCGCCGCTCCATCCGCTCGACGATCCACGACATGATCACCGCCTCGGCAATGAATCCCAGCGTCCCGACCGCCGCGATCACGCCGGCCTCGGGCGGCGGGTAATGCAGCGAGGTCAGCACCGAGGTGAAGCCTGCGGCGAAGCCGTAGACGGTGATGTAGCCGATGAACCATACGCCCAGCAGCAGGATCAGCCGGCGCAGGTAGAGCGGGTTGCCGAAGAGGTCGCGGAACGGCGTCGCCGACATCCGGGGAATCTCGTCGGGCATCGCGGCCGTGTCCGGCTCGGCCAGCGGGCCCTTCAGGGCGGCGCGGGTCTCCATCCCGGTGACGACCGCGTGGGCCTCGTCCAGACGGTCGGCCTGGATCAGCCATTGCGCCGATTCCGGCAGCTTCACCCGCATCAGGATGGCCACGCCCGCAAGGATCGCGCCGACCCCGTACATCCAGCGCCAGCCCGCGGCAAAGCCCTCTCCGCCGATCGCGAAGGGCAGGCCCATGGGCCAGGGCGCGGCGGGCGTCGTCAGGAACAGGCCCAGCCAGATCCCGAGGAAGGCCCCCAGCGCCGACATGATGAAGATCACCGTGGCGAATCGCGCCCGCGCGCGGCGCGGAGCGACCTCGTTGATATAGGTGTTGACGATGGCGAGGTCGGCGCCGATCCCCACCCCGGTCACGACGCGCGACATGACGAAATGCGCATATGTCGGCGCCAGCGCGGTATAGAGCGACCCGAGCCCCGTGATCAGCATGGTGATCATCAGCATGTTGCGCCGCCCGATCCGGTCGGCCACGGGGCTGAGCGCCAGCGTTCCCACGACATAGCCCGCGAGGTTCAGCAGCACCGGCAGGCCGATCCAGTTGACCGTGCTTTCCGGCGTGCAGCCCGGCACCAGCTGCGTGCAGGTCTGGATGAACGACACGTTGATGTCGAAGATGTCGTAGAAGGTGAACAGGAACCCCAGGCCGATGATCCCCAGGAAGGCCGGTGCCATCGACCAGACCTGCAAGCGATCCAGCCGCGCCCTCAGGTGCCGGGCCGTATGCCGGCCGTCCGTCGCAATGTCGCGCATGTTCTCCCCCCATATGTCATGGCCGCCGCGGCGGCCTCCTCCGGGGGTGACGGTAGCGTTCAGAAAATTCGTTGCACATGAAACAATCGCGCACGGGACCTCACGTTGGCGAGAGGCCCTGAGGCTGTAGTGCTGGCAGGAGCGATGAGGGCAGCGCCGCCCCCGGTGGGCGCCAGCCCGTCGCCCCATGGCCGGTGGATTACCTGGTCACCTTCCGCCAACGACTGCGCGCGCGACAACCTCGCCATGCCCCCTGGGGGCAAGGATCGGGCGCGGCTCGGGGCTGTCGGATGGCAGACCTAGCCCGGTGTCGTGGAGGACGCGGGTCGCGTCGTCACGAGGATGGGGAGCGACGGGCAGGCTTTCCCCGGAGCGCCCGCCTGCCGGAACCTGAACGCAGCCCCCGAACGCTCACCTCGCGCATCCTCAGGCGCGCAGGTAAAGGCTCTCCATCCGGTAATCCTTGCGCGGACCGCGCACCTCCCAGACCGCGCGCCAGACGGGCCAGTCCGAGAAGTCGTAGCGCACGGCATAGGCGTCGGGCGCACAATCGTGAAACGCCGCCGGGGCGGTCTCGCCCGGATCGAAGGTGTGGAACGGGCGGCCGTCGGCAAAGCTGAGCGCGATCCGCCCCGCCTCGGCCCGCCAGAAGTAGCGCCGCGTGGCGACCATGGCGGGCGCGTTGCCCAGCGTCAGCCTCCCTTCCTCGTCATAGACCAGCGCGCCGGGCCCGTCGGGCGCCAGCACCGCGCGGCCCTCGAACCGCCCGGCCTGCCCGGCCAGCCGATCCTCGATCGACCGGTCGATCCGCCACACCCCCTCGAACTCCGCCAATCCCCGCATTTCCACCCTGCAGCCCGCTGCCCTGTTGCCCCTGCGTCCGCCCCAGTCTAGAAGTCGCCGCGCGCGTCCGCAAACCATGAGAGGCCCCCATGATCCCGCGTTACTCCCGCCCCGAGATGGTCGCCATCTGGTCGCCCGAGACCAAGTTCCGCATCTGGTACGAGATCGAGGCCCATGCCTGCGACGCCCAGGCCGCCCTCGGCGTGATCCCGAAGGAAAGCGCCGAGGCCGTCTGGAAGGCCAAGGACGTGGAATTCGACGTCGCCCGCATCGACGAGATCGAGGCAGTGACGAAACATGACGTCATCGCCTTCCTCACGCACCTGTCCGAACACATCGGATCGACCGAAGCGCGTTTCGTACACCAGGGGATGACCTCGTCCGACGTTCTGGACACCACCCTGAACGTGCAGCTGGTGCGCGCGGCCGACATCCTTCTGGCCGACATGGACAAGCTGCTGGCCGCGCTGAAGAAACGCGCGCTGGAACACAAAAACACGGTGCGCATCGGCCGCTCCCACGGGATCCACGCCGAACCCACCACCATGGGCCTGACCTTCGCGCGCTTCTACGCCGAGATGGACCGCAACAAGACCCGGCTGGAACGCGCCCGCGACGAGGTCGCCACCGGCGCGATCTCGGGCGCGGTCGGCACCTTCGCCAACATCGACCCGTCGGTCGAGGAGCACGTCTGCGCCAAGATGGGCCTGCGCCCCGAACCGATCTCGACCCAGGTGATCCCGCGCGACCGCCACGCGATGTTCTTCGCCACGCTGGGCGTCATCGCCTCGTCGATCGAGAACGTCGCGACCGAGATCCGCCACATGCAGCGCACCGAGGTTCTGGAGGGCGAGGAGTTCTTCTCGCCGGGCCAGAAGGGTTCGTCGGCCATGCCGCACAAGCGCAACCCGGTGCTGACCGAGAACCTGACGGGTCTGGCGCGGCTCGTGCGCTCCGCCGTGGTGCCGGCGCTGGAGAACGTGGCGCTCTGGCATGAGCGCGACATCTCGCATTCCTCGGTCGAGCGCGGGATCGGCCCTGATGCGACCGTGACGCTCGACTTCGCGCTGAATCGGCTGGCGGGGGTCGTCGAGAAGATGGTGATCTATCCCGACAACATGCTGGCCAACATGAACAAGTTCAAAGGCCTGGTGATGTCGCAGCGGGTTCTGCTGGCGCTGACGCAGGCGGGCGTGAGCCGCGAAGACGCCTACCGGCTGGTGCAGCGCAACGCGATGAAGGTCTGGGAACAGGGCCGCGATTTCAAGGAAGAACTCCTGGCCGATGCCGAGGTGACGGCGGCGCTCAGCCCCGCCGAGATCGAGGAGAAGTTCGACCTCGGCTACCACACCAAGCACGTCGACACGATCTTCGCCCGGGTCTTCGGCAAGGACTGACGTCCTTCTTTCCGGCCTGACTGCGCGGACACACGGCGGGCGCCCTCTTCGGGCGCTCCGCGTCTCATCGGCCGCGTCCGTCCCCCGACGCGCAGCGAAGCGCACAAGGAGGCCCCAGCGGAAGGAGGCCCCGGCGGGTGGCAGGAAACCGCCCCCGCACCAGCGCTGCCTTGCCGCGACTCACGTTTCCGTGTTCTCATCTCCCCACCGACCAGAGAGGGAGACGATGATGAAGCTTTCCGCGCTGATCCTCGCGGCCCTGATGGGCCTCGGCGCCCTCGCCACACCAGCGTTCGCCTGCGAACGCCACGAGGCGAGCGCCTGCGCTGATGGCCAAAGCTGGGATGCCGCGGCCGATGCCTGCGTGCCGAAGATCGGCAGCTGACGCGCCACGGCCCGAACCGATCCCGGTAAGGCCGATTTAACCCACGCCTGCGATCCTCCCGCCGACACAGCCCGGAGGATGACCGTGACCCAGGCGCTTGCCCAGTTGACCCTCGACTCCGCCAGCCGCGGGGGCGCCGTTCTGACACGGCGGCAAAAGGCTGCCGTGATCGTGCGCCTCCTCCTTGCCGAGGGCGCGCCCCTGCCGCTCGCCTCGCTGCCCGACGAGGTGCAGACCGCACTGACCGAACAGATCGGCGCGATGCGCTCGGTCGACCGGCTGACCCTCGGCGCCGTGGTGACAGAGTTCCTGGACGCGGTCGAGGGGATCGGCCTGTCCTTCCCCGGCGGGCTGGAGGGCGCTCTGACCATGCTAGACGGACATCTGAGCGAGTCTGCCGCGACGCGCCTGCGTCGTCTCGCCGGCCCGGGGATGGCCGGGGATCCGTGGGAAAAGATCGCGGCGCTGCCGTCCGAGGCGCTGCTGTCGGTGATCGAGGAGGAAAGCATCGAGGTGGGGGCCGTCCTCCTCTCGAAGCTGCCGGTGCCGCGGGCTGCCGATCTTCTGGGCCAGCTGCCCGGCGACCGCGCGCGGCGTGTGGCCTATGCCATGTCGCTCACCGGCAACGTCGACCCCGACACCGTGCGCCGCATCGGCCTGGCGCTGGCCAGCCAGCTGGACGCGCGGCCGGCCAAGGCCTTCGCCGACGGCCCGGTGGAAAGGGTCGGTGCGATCCTCAACATCTCGCCCGCCGCGACCCGGGACGAGGTGTTGCAAGGCCTCGACCAGGATGACCGCCATTTCGCCGAGGAGGTGCGCAAGACCATCTTCACCTTCGCCCACCTCCCTGCCCGGGTGGAACCGCGCGACGTGCCCAAGATCCTGCGCGAGGTGGAGCAGGGCCTTCTCGTTACCGCGCTGGCCGCCGCCACGACCGACGAACTGGCCGCCGCCGCCTCTTTCATCCTCGACAACATTTCCCAGCGCATGGCGAACGGCCTGAAGGAAGAGGTCGCGGCCCGCGGCAAGGTGAAGGAAAAGGACGGGGAGGAGGCGATGACCGCGGTGATCACGGCCGTGCGCGATCTCGAGGCGAAGGGCGAGATCGCGCTGATCGACCCGACCGAGGCGTGATCACGTCAGCCGTGCCGGAAATCCTTCGGCCCGCAGCTCGGTCCACGTTAGATCCTCGAGCAGCCGGACGATCCGCGTCGACTGGGCCGTCCCGCCATAGGCTGTGCGGCCCCTGACGAAGGTCTGCTGCACGATGCCCGCCAGGTCCAGCGGCACGCCCAGTTCCCGCCCGAACCCCAAGGCAAAGCCCAGATCCTTGAGCGCGAGATCCATCGAGAACCCCACGTCATAGCTGCCGTTCAGGATCAGCTGCCCCTCGGTCTCATGCACGAAGCTCGACCCCGACGAGGCCGCGATCGCCGCCCAGGCTTGCGCCAGGTCCTGCCCGCCGCGCCGGGCCAGCATCAGCGCCTCGCCATCCGCGACCAAGTGGATGAAGGAAAGCATGTTGGTGATCACCTTGATCAGCGCGGCCGACCCAAGCGGCCCCATGTGAAAGATCCGGCCCCCCATCGCCTCCAGCGCCGGGCGATGCGCCCCGACCAGCGCCGTGCCGCCGCCGGCCAGAACCGTGATCTCGCCCCGCGCGGCCAAGTGCACGCCTCCGGTCACCGGGCATTCCAGCACCACGACCCCGGCGCCCGTGGCCCGCGCCGCAAGACGCAGGATCTCCTCGCGCCCAAGCGTCAACGCCTCGATCCATGTCGCGCCCTGCGCCATCGCGGGCAGCATCGCCTAGAGCACCGCCTTCGACACCTTGGGCGAAGGCAGGCAGGTGATCACCGCCTCCACCCATGCCGCCACCTCCGCCGGACCCGCGCCGCGTTCGGCCCCGGCGGCCACCAGCCGGTCAACGGCCCCAAGATCGAGGTCATGCACCACCACCCCGAACCCCGCCCGCAACAGGCTTGCCGCCAGCGCGCCGCCCAGCTCCCCCAACCCGATGAACCCGTATTTCATGCCGCTCTCCCTGTCCCTCAAGCCCCCCGGCTCAGGCCTCGAAGTGAATGCGCCAGCCCGCGCGCACCGCCGCATCCACCTCGGGCGACAGGGTACAGCCCGCCCGCTCGAGGATCGCATCGCGCCGCTGCGCAGCCCCGGCCAGCAGATCGGGCCGCCCCGCTTCGTCCCATTCCTTCGGGCTCATCCGGTTGCCGACCGCGGGATAGACGTAATCGCGCTGCATCCGGTCCAGCGTCTGGGGATGGCCGAGGTAATGCCCCGGCGCGCCCAGGCAAACCTCGCGCATCGTCTCGATCCCCACGCTGTCCTCGGTCACCTCGATGCCGCGCACCGCACGCAGGGCCTGGCCCAGCACATCGTCACCCAACACCATCCCCTCGAAGCTGAACCCCAGCAGAGAGGCCTGCATCCCCACCGCCTCATAGACGAGGTTCAGCCCCGAAAGCCCTGCCATCACGGTATTTATCCCGGTTTCCCACCCCGCCTGCATGTCCGGCGGCTTGGCATCCGACATCCCCGCGGCGGCGGCACCGGGCAGCCCGTAGTGGCGGTGCATCTGGGCGCAGCCCGCGGTCAGCTGCGCCTGTTCCGCCGACCCGCCCGACATCGCACCGGTGCGCAGGTCGCTGACAAAGGGCCAGGTGCCGAAGATCGCCGGATGCCCCGGCGCCATCGCGTTGACATAGACGACACCGGCCGGACATTCCGCCACCGCCTGCACGATCGCGGCGGCGATCGGAGCCGGCGCGGTCGCCCCCGCCTGTTCCGCCGACAACAAAAGAACCGGCATCCCGGCCCGCACGCTGGCCTCCATCGTGCGACAGCTTTCCTCGGCGAATCTCATCGGCGGCACGACGAAACAATTGGAATTGCTGACGAAGGCCCGCGCGCGCCAGGCTGCCTCGCCCTCCCCCGGACAAGGTGGATCAGGTCCAGGCGACCCGCCACGTTGACCGGATCGGAAAACGAGGTGCCGACATGCTTGGTCGTGCCCGAAAGACAGGCGTAGAGCGTGTTCACGTCCATCTCGTAAGGGTCGGCGATGTCCCGGCAGACCATGGGGCGCTGAAAGAAATGCACGTTGTCGAGATGCTGGGCCAGCTTGGCCGCGGTATAAAGATCGGCCGCGGTCGATTCGCTGTAGCTCCGGGTCTCAAGATCCACCACATGCACCGCCGCCACCGCCGTACCGTAATGCACCCGCGCATCGCCCAGCTGCAGGTCATGCGCCGCATCGCGGCCATGCAGGGTGGTCCCCCGCGCCGCCACCGCCTGCATCTCCTCGACCAGCATTCGCGGGAACCGGATCCGCCCATCCTCGCCCAGCTCCGCCCCGGCACCGGTCAGGATCTCGATCCCCGAGGGGGGCGCATTGGCCAGCCCGATCTCCGAAAGCGCCGGCAACGCCGTCTCGTGAATGCGCGCCACGCAGGCATCGCTCAGCGGCCTGTACTGGCCGCCCCGCAGACCGGGCCGGATCGGCCGCAGATCCTCGGCCAGTGGCGCCTGCCGCAGCGCCATCCGCGCAGCACGCCCCCCAGCACGGGCCCCAGCACGGGCCCCACTCCGCGCCGCCCGGCCCGCCGTCACCGGCACATATCCTTGCTCGACACGTTCCATTCCCACATCCTTTCTTTCTTGTGGAAATACTCCCCGGGGGTCCGGGGGTGGGAAACCCCCGGTCCCGCCCTCTCAGCCCCGCAACCGCGCGTTCAGCGGGTCCCAGGCCGGGCTCTCCAGCACCTCCGCCGGATAGCGCCGCCCGAAGATCTCGACCTCCAGCGCCGTGCCCGGTTCGACCAGATCCGCCCGCACCATCCCCAGCGCCAGCGGGGCCCCCACCCGGTGCCCCCAGCCGCCCGAGGTCGTCTCGCCGACCACCCTGTCGCCGCGCCACAGCCTCGACATGTAGGGCGCGTCCTCCTCGCCGGCCGCGACGCGCAAGATGGCGAAGCGCTTCACCGGGCCCGCCGCCCGCTCGGCCAGCAGCGCGTCACGCTCGCGAAACGCGCCCTTCCCGAAGTCGATGACCCGGCCCAGCCCGGCCTGCAGCGCGGTGTAATCGGTCGACAGATCGCCCTTCCACGTCCGGTAGCCCTTAGCCGCAGGGCGTCCAGCGCGAACATGCCGAAGGGCCGCAGCCCCAGCGGGCGCCCCGCCTTCATCAGCGCCGCGCACACCCCGGGCATGTCGGCTAGCCGGGCATGCACCACCCACCCCAGCTCTCTGGCGAAGGAGACGCGCATCAGGATCACCTCGGCCCCCGCCAGGCTGGGCCGCTTGCCAGCTCAGCCGCGGCAGCGCCAGGTCGGCAGACGTCACCCCCGCCAGCACCGACCGCGCGGCGGGGCCGGTGACGATCTGGCACGACCACGCCTCGGTCTCCTCCACCAGCGTCAGCCCCGGGGAGAGGTGGTCGCGCAGCCAGTCGCCGTCATACGCCTGGGCGGCGGTCGCGGTGATCAGCCAGAACGCGTCCTCATCGGAGCGGCACCGCGCGGCCGAACATTCGCCCCACCTCGCGCGCGTAATAGCCGGCGGCATTCACCACCACCGCGCAGCGGACCGTGCCTTTCGCGGTCTCGACCACCCAATCGCCGCCCTCCCGTCGCACCCCCGTCACCGGGCAGAAGCGTTCGATCCGCGCGCCCATGTCGCGCGCGCCCTTGGCCAGCGCCTGTGTCAGCTGCGCCGGGTCTGGACCGAAAGCCTGCGCGCCATGGATCCGACCGGCGAGGCGGCGGTGACCCTGCGGATCGCCATGCAGCACGACCTTGCCGCCCCCCATATCGGCGATTGGGTGAGCGAGTTCCGCCGCGCGCTGCCGCAGGCCGCGTTCTACGTGAAGCTGGATTTTTCCACCCTGATCTGCACCGGAATCGCCGACTGCTGGGGATCGTGCGGCGCAACCTTGCGGGAGAGGGCTGAGGGTACGGCAAAGGCGTCAGCGGCGGCGCCCGGCCCGGGCCCGCGCCCCTGGCGGGCGCGCTGTCACCCCTGTGTGATGCGCGTTCGCCTGAGGGACGTGGCGGGGATAGAGCGCCGCCATCCAAAGGATGGGATGCGCCAAGGGCCGGCGCAGGCCCTCCCCCCCCTCGACACGCCGCATCACATGCGCTTTCATGAATGCGGAGGCATCTTCATGCACGACCTGCCCGATATCACCGGCGACGCGCGGGATTTCTTCCGCAAGGGCTTTCGGCCCGAGTACGAGCTGACCTGGCGCATCACCGGCATCCACGGCGAGCTCGGCTTCGCCGGCAAGTTCGTCCAGCGCGCGCCGGGACAGGACGACAGCCCCCTGAACCCCTTGGGCGCCATGACCACGGCGGAATTCGGCGGCGTCACCTTTTTCTGCTCTCACATGAAGATAGATGGCCAATATGCTGCAATCTCGGGAGTTTTGGCCGAAACCTGGCGCCTTATGGTCGCGGGCTATGAAACCGACGTGCGGCATCGGCGCCTTGACGGGTCGGTGGGCGATTTCCACCTCTGGGCGCGCGAGATGCTGCGCACCGGGCAATTGCCGCGCTCGGGCCTGCTCCATGCCCGGGCCGCCCCCACGCCGCACCGCCTGCGCGCCGTGCTGACCGAGGCTGACATTCCCGCCCTGATCGCGCTGCTTGAGACACGCGCGACCGGCATGTGGGAGATCCACGACAACCCCGCGACCGGATCGCCCGGCTACATCACCCATGTCGAACTTACCGACGAAGAGGACGCGGCCCTGCTGGAAGCCGAGCTTGGCGCCGCCATCTGTGGCTGCAACTGGTTCTACCTTGGGCGCGCACCGATCGCCGCGGGCGGCCCCGCGCCTGCCGGTGGCCCCGCGCCAGCCTTCGGCTAGAGCACGGTCCGCAGCCGGTAGCCCGGCCCGTAGGCCAGCCGCACCAGCGTCACCGGCACTTCGCCGGCCCAGGTCGTGCGCTCGATCACGAAGACCGGCGCGCCTTTGGGCACGTCCAGCTGAAGCGCTTCACCCTCGCTGGCGGGTTCGGCGGAAAAGGCAATGTCGCCATAGGTATAGGCCACGTTCTTCACCAGCCATTCGTTGATGCTGAGCGCGGGTTCCGAAGGATCGAATCCCGCGGGCAACGGCGCGGGGTTGAGCCAGCGATCCTCGTAAAGGAACGGCCGCCCGTCGGCCAGATGCAGCGTCGTGACATGCCACATCCGGCTACCCGGCGCGAGGCCGAGCCGGGCAAGCACCGGCGGCGGCGGCACCACCAGCGCGCAGCCAGTCAGATGGAAAGCGTAGCACTGGCCCCGCCCCTCGACCTCCAGCCGCGTCACCGGGATCTCGACCACCGCGCGGCGCACCGGATGCGTGGCCACCCGCGTGCCGGCCTTGCGGCGACGCTCCACCACGCCCTGCAGCGCCAGTTCGCGCAGCGCCCGGTTCACCGTGGCCCGCGCGACACCAAACTCCTCGGCCAGCTCCGCCTCGGGGGGGATCACCGCGCCGGGCGCCCATTCGCGCCGGTCGATCCGGCGCAGCACCTCGGCACGGATCGCCTCCCACCCCTTCGGGCCCGCCCCGGGCGTGGTCACAGCCGGTCCCCCAGCGCTGCCATCACCCGGCGATAGCGCCCGGCGATGGTGTCGTGATGCCGATGCCGCCCCTCGGAAACCACATGCCGCCCGGCGGCCCAGGTATCGGTCACGAACCGGTCGTCGCCCGCGAAGATCCATGCATCGAGGATCCCATCGCCCTGGCGCGCGATCAGGTCGGTCTGGGCCGCATCCAGCGCGACGAGGTCGGCCCACATCCCCGGCGCGATGGCGCCCGAGGCCCGCCCCGCCGCCTGCGCGCCGCCCGCGACCGCCCCCTCGTAAAGCACCCGCCCGGTGGAGCGGTCCGGCGTCGCCAGCACCGCTCTCCCCCGGTCGCGCAGCCGCTGGGAATATTCCAGCTGCCGCAGTTCCTCGGACAGCGAAATCCGGATGTTGCTGTCCGATCCGATGCCGAACCGTCCGCCCTTGTCGAGATAGCGCACCCCGTCGAAGATCCCGTCGCCAAGGTTCGCCTCGGTGATCGGGCACAGCCCCGCGACCGCGCCGGTGGCGGCCAGCGCGTGGGTCTCCGCCGGCTCCATCTGCGTGCAATGGATCAGGCACCAGCGCGGGTCCACCGCGTGGTTGGCCAACAGCCATTCCGACGGGCGTGCGCCATAGGCCTCTGAAATCTCGTCAACTTCCGCCACCTGCTCGGCCAGATGCATGTGGATGGGCAGGTCAGGTGCCAGCCCCGCCACCTCGGCCAGCCCCGCGCGACTCACCGCCCTGAGGGAATGGGGCGCGACCCCGATCGTGGCATCCCCAAGCCCCGTGACGGCCTGTTTCGCCCCCTCCCATAGACCTGCGAAGCGGGCCGGGTCGTTGCCGAAACGCACCTGCCCCGGCCCCAGCGCCCGCCCGTCGCAGCCGCCCTGCTGGTAAAGCACTGGCAGCAACGTCAGCCCGATCCCCGTCTCCGCCGCCGCCGCCGCGACCCGCACCGACATCTCGGCCAGATTGTCATGCGGCGCGCCTCCGGGACGGTGGTGCAGATAATGAAATTCGGCCACCCCGGCATAGCCCGCCTCCAGCATCTCCATCTGCACGAAGGCGGTGATCGCCTCGACATCCTCCGGCGTCAGCTGGTCGAGGAAGCGGAACATCAGCCGCCGCCAGGTCCAGAACGTGTCGCGCGGGTCGGGGCCGCGCCGCTCTGTCATGCCGGCCATCGCGCGCTGGAAGGCATGCGAATGCAGGTTCACCGGCGCCGGCAGCACGATGCCCCGGTGCAGACCCTGCGGCGCCGCGCCCGGCGTGACCTCGACAATCCGCCCGCCCCGCAGGCCGATCGCCACATTGTCCGCCCAGCCGCCGGGCAAGAGCGCCTTCTCGGCAAAGATCACGTTCCCGGTCATGTCCCGTCCTTGACAGCGATTAATATGTACAGACATATTATCGAAAAGCATGATCATAAGGCAAGCACGATGACGATGATTCTCGACAACCTGCGGCTCGCGACGATGCTTTCGGGCGGCGCACCCTATGGCCTGATCGACGGCGCCGCGGTGGCGATCGAAGGTGACCGGATCGCCTGGGCCGGCCCCTCCGCCGAGGCGCCGGAGGGCGAGCGGATGGACATGGGCGGCCGCCTCGTCACGCCGGCGCTGATCGACTGTCACACCCACGTGGTCTTCGGCGGTCAACGCGCGCGCGAGTTCGAGATGCGGCTGAACGGCGCCTCCTACGAAGAGGTCGCGAAGGCCGGGGGCGGCATCGTCTCGACCGTCGCGGCCACCCGTGCGGCAAGCGAGGACGCGCTGGTCGCGCAGGCCCTTCCGCGGGTCGACCAGATGCTTGCCGAAGGGGTCGGCACGATCGAGGTGAAATCAGGCTACGGCCTTGATATCGAAACCGAACTTCGCATGCTGCGCGCCGCCCGCCGGATCGGCTCCGAGCGGGCGATAAGCGTGGTCACCACCTTCCTCGGCGCCCATGCGACCCCGCCCGAATACAAGGGCCGCGACGATGAATTCCTTGCCGAACAGGTGATCCCTGCGCTCCGCGCGGCCCATGCCGAAGGGCTGGTCGATGCCGTCGACGGCTTTTGCGAGGGCATCGCCTTTTCACCCGCGCAGATCGAGACGGTCTTCGCCGAGGCAAGCGCCCTCGGCCTGCCGGTGAAGCTCCATGCCGAGCAGCTGTCCAACCTTGGCGGCGCGGCGATGGCGGCCCGGCACGGCGCGCTCTCGGCCGATCACCTCGAATATCTCGACGCCGAGGGGGCCGCCGCCATGGCCACCGCGGGCACAGTCGCGGTGATCCTGCCCGGCGCTTTCTATACCCTGCGCGAGACGCAGCTGCCGCCGATCGACGCGCTCCGCGCGGCGGGCACCGAGATGGCCGTGGCCACCGATTGCAACCCGGGCACGGCGCCCATGACCTCGCTCTGCCTCGCCATGAACATGGCCTGCACCCTGTTCCGCATGACGCCGGAAGAGGCGCTGGCCGGCACCACCCGCATCGCCGCCCGCGCGCTCGGCCTTTCCGACCGCGGCGTGATCGCCCCCGGCCTCCGCGCCGACCTCGCCGTGTGGGAGGCCCGCGAACCGGCTGAGCTCGCCTATCGCGTCGGCCCCACCCCCTTGCACAAACGCATCATCGGAGGCACGCTTGTCGCCTGAAACCCTCGCGCCTGGCGCCACGTCACTTTCACAATTGGAACAAATCTGGCGCACTGACGCTCCGGCACAGCTTGACCGCGCCTGCAAGCCCGCGGTCGAAGCGGCCCAGGCGCAGATCGCCGCCGCCGCGGCCGGCTCTGCCCCGGTCTACGGCGTAAACACCGGCTTCGGCAAGCTCGCCAGCCTCAAGATCGCCCCGCAAGACACAGAAACTCTTCAAAGAAACCTGATCCTCTCTCATTGCTGCGGGGTCGGCGAGGCCTGCCCCACAGCAATCACCCGTCTGATGATGACGTTGAAGCTCCTCAGCCTCGGCCGCGGCGCCTCGGGTGTGCGCTGGGAGGTGATCGAGCTGATCGAGGGGATGCTGGCGGCCGGCGTTACCCCAGTTGTCCCGGCCCAGGGCTCGGTCGGCGCCTCGGGCGATCTCGCCCCGCTCGCCCATATGACCGCAGTGATGATCGGCGCGGGCGAGGCGGAGATCGGGGGCCGGGTCCTCCCCGGCGCCGAGGCCCTCGCCACGGCAGGCCTCACCCCGATCACGCTCGGCCCGAAGGAAGGCCTCGCGCTGATCAACGGCACGCAATTCTCCACCGCCTGGGCGCTGGCCGGCCTGTTCTCGGCCTGGCGCGCGGCAGAATCGTCGCTGGTCACATCGGCGCTGTCGACCGACGCGATCATGGGCTCCACCGCCCCGCTTCAGCCCGAGATCCACAGCCTCCGCGGCCATGCCGGCCAGATCGAGGCGGCAGCATCGATGCGCGCCCTTCTCGACGGTTCCGAAATCCGCGAAAGCCACCGGATCGGCGACACCCGCGTGCAGGATCCCTACTGCATCCGCTGCCAACCGCAGGTGCTGGGCGCGGCGATCGACGTCCTGCGCCAGGCCGCCCGCACGCTGGAGATCGAGGCGAACGCCGCCACCGACAACCCGCTCGTCCTCTCAGAGGCCGGCCTCATCGTCTCGGGCGGCAATTTCCACGCCGAACCCGTGGGCTTTGCCGCCGACATGATCGCCCTCGCCGTGGCCGAGATCGGCGCCATCGCGCAGCGACGCGTGGCGCTCATGGTCGATCCCACGCTCAGCCACGACCTGCCGCCATTTCTCACCCCCGCGCCCGGCCTCAACTCAGGCCTGATGATCGCCGAGGTGACCACCGCGGCGCTGATGAGCGAGAACAAGCACCTCGCCACCCCTACGGTCACCGACTCCACCCCCACCAGCGCCAATCAGGAAGACCACGTCAGCATGGCCGCCCACGGCGCCCGGCGCCTGACGAAGATGGTCGGAAACCTGAACAGCATCCTGGGCGTCGAGGCGATCTGTGCCGCGCAGGGCATCGACTTCCGCGCCCCGCTCACGACGTCCACGCCGCTTCAGGCCGCGATCGCCCGCCTCCGCGACGACATCGCCCCCCTCCGGGAAGACCGCTACCTCGCCCCCGACCTCGCCGCGGCCGCAAAGCTGATCGAGATCGGCGCGCTGACCGAGGCCACCGAAACCTCGCTTCCCCTTCTTTCTTGACCAAATACTCCACGGGGGTCCGGGGGTGTGAAACCCCCGGCGCTCTCCGCCCCACCGAAAGGCCCGATCATGAGCACCAAATCCGCCGGCCCCCGCCACAACCTACGCGATGTCTTTCCCGCCACCGGCACCGACATCACTGCCAAGTCCTGGCTGACCGAGGCGCCGATGCGCATGCTGATGAACAACCTCCACCCCGACGTGGCCGAGAATCCGCACGAGCTGGTGGTCTACGGCGGCATCGGCCGTGCCGCCCGCACGTGGGAGGATTTCGACCGCATCGTCGCCTCGCTCAAGTCGCTCGAAGAGGACGAGACCCTCCTCGTGCAATCCGGCAAGCCGGTGGGCATCTTCCGCACTCACCGCGATGCCCCCCGGGTGCTGATCGCCAACTCCAACCTCGTGCCGCACTGGGCCACCTGGGACCATTTCAACGAGCTCGACAAGAAGGGCCTCGCCATGTACGGCCAGATGACCGCCGGGTCCTGGATCTACATCGGCACGCAAGGCATCGTGCAGGGCACCTATGAGACCTTCGCCGAGGCCGGCCGCCAGCATTACGGCGGCGACCTCACCGGCAAGTGGATCCTGACCGGCGGCCTCGGCGGCATGGGCGGCGCCCAGCCCCTGGCCGCGGTGATGGCGGGGGCCTGCTGCCTCGCCGTCGAATGCGACGAGACCCGGGCCGATTTCCGCATCCGCACCCGCTATTGCGACGCCAAGGCCCAGACGCTGGACGAGGCGCTGGCACTGATCGCCGAGTGGACGGCGAAGGGCGAGGCGAAATCCGTGGCCCTCATCGGCAACGCCGCCGATGTCTTCCCCGAGATCGTCGCGCGGATGAAGGCCGGCGCGCCGATGCCCAACGGCCGCCCCGACATCGTGACCGACCAGACCTCGGCCCACGATCCCCTGCACGGCTACCTGCCCAAGGGCTGGAGTGTCGCCGAATGGCGCGCCAAGCAGGAGAGCGAACCCAAGGCCGTGGAAAAGGCCGCCCGCGCCTCGATGCGCGACCACGTGGCCGCGATGGTGGATTTCTGGAACGCCGGGGTGCCGACGCTCGACTACGGCAACAACATCCGCCAGGTCGCGCAGGAAGAGGGGCTGGAAAACGCCTTTGCCTTCCCCGGCTTCGTCCCCGCCTACATCCGCCCGCTGTTCTGCCGCGGCGTGGGCCCCTTCCGCTGGGCCGCGCTGTCGGGCGACCCGGAAGATATCTACAAGACCGATCAGGCGATGAAGGAGCTCTTCCCCGAGAACGCCCACCTGCACCGCTGGCTCGACATGGCGCGGGAACGCATCGCCTTTCAGGGCCTGCCCGCGCGGATCTGCTGGATCGGCCTCGGCGACCGCCACCGCGCCGGGCTGAAGTTCAACGAGATGGTGCGGACGGGCGAGTTGAAGGCCCCGGTGGTGATCGGCCGCGACCACCTCGACAGCGGCTCCGTCGCCTCGCCCAACCGCGAGACGGAGGCGATGAAGGACGGCTCCGACGCGGTGTCGGACTGGCCGCTTCTGAACGCGCTCCTCAACACCGCCTCGGGCGCGACCTGGGTCTCGCTGCACCACGGCGGCGGCGTCGGCATGGGCTTCTCGCAGCATTCGGGCATGGTCGTGGTCTGCGACGGGTCCGAGGATGCCGACCGGCGGCTGGAGCGCGTGCTCTGGAACGACCCGGCCACCGGCGTGATGCGCCACGCCGACGCGGGCTATGACATCGCGAAGGACTGCGCCCGCGAACACGGGCTGAACCTGCCGGGGATCCTCGGGGCCTGACGCCGCCCCCGGGATCTGCGACGGCGCCGGGGGTTTCACCCCGGCCCCCCGTGGAGGACTTCTGCCAAGATGAAGGTCAGGGCGCTGCCTAACAGGCGCCGGGTCTACCGCAGTACGATCACGCAGGCCGGATCCAATTTCCCCGACAGCGCGTCGATCACGTTCTGCGCCGATTGCACCGCCATCTGCCGCATCGCCCCCTCGCTGATCCCCGCGGAATGCGGCGTGAGGATCAGGTTCGGCAAATCCATCAGCGGGCTTTCCACCGGCAAGGGCTCCACCTCGGTCACGTCGAGGCCCACGCCCCCAAGATGCCCCGCCCCGGTCAGCAGCGCCGCCTCGTCGACGATGCCGCCCCGCGCGACGTTCACGAGGAACGCCCCCGCGGGCAACGCCGCCAGTTCCCCGGCGCCGATCATGCCCCGGGTCTCCTCCGTCAGCGGACAGTGGAGCGAGAGGACGTCGGTCTCGGGCAGCGCCGCCATGAGATCGGGCGCGACGGCAAAGCCCTCCCCGGTCGCCTCTCCCCGCAGGGACCGCGACACCACCGACACCCGCATCCCCAGCGCCTGCGCCATGACGCCAAGCCGCCGCCCCGAGGCGCCGTACCCCACGATCAGCAGTCGCCGCCCGGCCAGGTCGACCACCGGCGCCACCCCGATGCCGCCGCACCCGGCCCGCGCCGCGCGCTCCATCGCGGGCGCCGACTTTGCCAGCATCAGCATCAGCATCAGGGCATGCTCGGCCACCGCCACCGCGTTGGCCCCCGGCGTGTTGGTGACCAACACCCCCGCCGCCCGGGCCGCCTCGAGGTCGACGTTGTCGACCCCGACCCCGTGCTTCGAGACATGCCCGAGGCGCCCACCGAAGGCCTCCGCCCCGACCCGGCCCGTGCGCACGATCACCGCATCCGCCTCGGCCATCGGCCCTTCGCGCACGATCTCCAGCCCCGCGTCACGCAACAGCGCCTCGCCGGCCGCATGGATCGGCTGATGGATCAACACTCGGACCATGCCGGGCCCTCCCTTTCTTCTGAGCGAAAATATCCCGGGGGGGTGCAGGGGGGCAGCGCCCCCGCCTCTGCCCCCACCGCCCGCGCGACCTCAGATCGCGATCCGGGTGAACCCGTCGCGCAGCGCCTGGCTCCAGGCGTCGCTCATCTCGCGAAACTGGTCGTCGCCCGCCTCGATCCGGCGCTGCGAGGTCACCCGCAGATCGTCGCGCGCGATCACCGTAAGGTCCAACGGCATGCCCACCGACAGGTTCGACCGCAGCGTCGAATCCATCGACAGCAGCACCGCCTTCTGTGCGTCCTGCAAAGTGGTCTCCATCGTCACCACCCGGTCGAGGATCGGCTTGCCGTACTTGTGCTCGCCGATCTGCAGGTAGGGCGTGTCCTCGGTCGCCTCGATGAAGTTGCCTTCCGGATAGATCAGGAACATCCGGGGGCCGCCGCCCTTCCTTTGCCCCGCGACGATCATCGAGGCGGCGGTCGACACCTTCGCCGCGCTCATCTTCGCCTCGATGTCCTGGCGCACCGAGGCCAGCGTGTTGCCGATCATCTCGGCCACCTTGAGCATGGTCGGGGCCTTCATGATCGAGGTGTTGTGATCCGCGTCCGGGTCGTCGATCGCATCGCGCAGAAGCGCGATCGCGGTCTGGGTGACCGACAGGCTGCCGGCGGTCAGGATCGTGATCACCCGCTCTCCCGGCGCCTCGAACACGAAGGTCTTGCGATAGATCGAGATATTGTCGAGCCCCGCGTTGGTGCGGGTATCGGACAGAAGGACCATGCCTTCGTTGAGGAGGAGGCCGACGCAATAGGTCATGTGTCACGCACGCGTAAGAGAGTCGGACGACACTATTGTTGAACCGCCTGTATGGCAACTGTGACATCGAGGCTTTCGCCGCCCGTTCCGCGCGCGGTGCCCCGGATCGGGGCCGCGTCGCGCGCATCAAGCCCCGACCCGAGACGGATGTAGCGGTCGTCGGGGCAGCAGCGGTTGGCGGGGTCGAAGCCGACCCAGGCGCCCAGGCCGTCGACCCAGATCTCGGCCCAGGCATGCGCCGCCTCGTGCCGTGTCCCGGCATCGGCGGCCATCAGGTAGCCCGAGACGTAGCGGGCTGGCAGGCCTGTGCTGCGGGCCGCGGCGATCATCGCATGGGCATGGTCCTGGCACACCCCCTCGCCCAGCTCCAGCGCCTCGGCGGCGGTGGTGGCGGCATGGGTGGCGCCGGGACGGTAGAGAATGGCATCGGCCACCGCGCCCATCAGCCGGTGCGCCTGGTCGAGCGTGTCGGCCCCGCCCGAGACCGCCTCGCGGCCCAGCGTCTTCAGCGCCGAATCCGCGCGCGTCGCATCGGTGCGGCGCAGGTAGACGATGGGGGGAACCGTCTCGCGGTGGCCCCGCAGGACGCCCGCGCAATCCTCGGTCTCGACCTCCCCTTCCACATGCACGGTGATCTCGCTCACCGGGCCCGCGACGGAATAGCCCTGGATCCAGTCTCCCGCCCCGTCGCGGAAGCTGCCGCCCGGGATGCCGTCGGAGACCGAGACCTGCCAGCGCAGCGGCCGCTGCGTGGCAAAGCTGGCGGGGGTGAGCCTGTGGCTCTGCACCACGCCCCGCACCGGCACGTCGTAGCGGTAAAGGGTGGTATGGGTGACGCTGAGAATCATCGCATGTCCCCGCTGAGGTAAGTCTCGTGGACCATGCCGGCGAGCTGCGCGGTGTCGCCGACGAAGCGGGTGAGGAATTCGTGCAGCCCCTCGTCGAAGATCATGTCGGGGGTATGTGCCGCAAGGCCCTCGGTCATGCGGCGGGCATGGGCCTGGGCCTGGGTCGGGCGGTTGTAATCCTCGGCCAGCCGGTCGAGGTGGCCGACGATGCCGCCGGCGCATGTGATCAGCGACCGCGGGCAGCGCGGGTTGAGGATCAGGAAATCGGCGATCTTCTTGGCCGTCACCTCGCCGCCATAGGCCCAGTAGAAGGCCCGGTGCACCGAAAGCGCGCGCAGGAGCGTCGCCCATTGGTAATTGTCGAAGCCCGATCCGACGTATTCGATCTGCGGCAGGAGCACGTAGTATTTCACGTCCATCAGCCGGGCGGTGTTGTCCGCGCGTTCGATCAGGTAGCCGAGGTTGAGGAAATCCCAGCCGTCGTTGCGCAGGTGCGTCGTCTCGATCGTGCCCTTGACCATGGCGGCCTTGGCCGTGGTCCATTCCGCAAGCCGGGTGATGTCGATCTCGGACCGCGGCGTCCGCTCCAGCTGGCGCAGCTCCTGGAAGGCGGTGTTCAGCGCGTCCCACATCTGGACCGTCAGCGCGGTGCGCACGATCCGCGCGTTTTCCCGTGCGCGCTCGATGCAGGAGGCGATGGAGGACGGGTTGTCGTGGTCGAAGAAGAAATAGCTCTCGATGTTGCGCTGCACCGGGTCGCCGTATTTCCTGGCGAACCCCTCGGCCGTGCCCGAGGCATGCAACAGGCTGTCCCATTCGTTGCGGAACCCCTCGCCCCCCGAATTGGGCAGGAGGGAGATCCGTTCGCCCACCTGCAGCAGGCGCGCCATCGTCTCGGCCCGCTCCATGTAGCGGGCGATCCAGTAGAGGTTGTCTGCGGTCCGGCTCAGCATGTCATCACCCCACCTGTCACTCGGCCAGAACCCAGGTGTCCTTGACGCCCCCGCCCTGAGACGAGTTGACGACAAGGCTGCCTTCCTTGAGCGCGACGCGGGTCAGGCCGCCGGGCACCAGCTCGATCCGCTCGCCCACCAGGCAATAGGGGCGCAGGTCGACATGGCGCGGCGCGATGCCCTGCTCGACGAAGGTCGGGCAGGTGGAGAGCGCCAGCGTGGGCTGGGCGATGTAGTTGGACGGGTCCTCCTCGATCTTGGCGCGGAAGGCCTCGATCTGGTCCTTGGTGGATTTCGGTCCCACCAGCATGCCGTAACCGCCCGAACCGTGCACTTCCTTCACCACCAGTTCGCCCAGGTTCTCCAGCACGTATTTCAGGTCGTCGTCCTTGGCGCATTGCCAGGTCGGCACGTTTTCAAGGATCGGTTCCTCACCGAGGTAGAAGCGCACCATTTCAGGCACATAGGTGTAGATCGCCTTGTCGTCCGCCACGCCCGCGCCCGGCGCCGAGGCGATCGTGATCCCGCCCGACCGGTAGACATCCATCAGCCCGGGAACCCCCAGCGCGCTGTCGGGGCGGAAGCACAACGGGTCGAGGAAGGCATCGTCGATCCGCCGGTAGATCACGTCGAGCTTCTTCGGACCCTCGGTCGTGCGCATGTAGCAGAATTCGCCCTCGACGAAGAGATCCTGCCCCTCGACCAGCTCGACCCCCATGAGGTCGGCCAGGAAGGAATGTTCGTAATAGGCGCTGTTGTAATGGCCGGGCGTCAGGATCGCGACCGTCGGCGCGCTGTCGCATTTCGCCGGCGCGACCGAGGCCAGCGTGCGGCGCAGAAGCTCGGGGTAGCGTTCGACCGGCTGGATCCGGTTCTCCCGGAAGATGGCGGGAAACATCCGCATCATGATCTCGCGGTTCTCCAGCATATAGGAGACACCGGACGGCGTGCGGCAATTGTCCTCCAGCACGTAGAACTGGTCCGGCCCGGTACGGACGAGGTCGATCCCCACGATGTGCGAGTAGACCCCGCGAGGCGGCACGAACCCTACGACTGCCTTTTCATAAGCCTCGTTCAGATAGACGAGGCGCGCCGGGATGCGGCCGGCCCGCACGATCTCTCCCCGTCCGTAGACATCAACGAGAAAGGCGTTCAGCGCCCGGGCCCGTTGCTTGATGCCGCGCTCCAGCCGGGCCCATTCGGCGCCGGTGAAGACCCGCGGGAACATGTCGAACGGGATGAGGCGGTCCGGGTCCCCTCCCTCGCCATAGACGGCGAAGGTGATGCCGATCCTTCGAAACAGCGCCTCCGCCTCGGCCTGCTTCATCTGGCGAAGCTCGGCGGGCATCGCCCGCATCCAATCCTCAAGCCGGGCATAGGGCGCGCGTACCCCCGGTCCATCGTACATCTCGTTGAAAAAACTTGGCGACATGCTTTTTATGGGGTCGCTTTCTGCCGGTACTCGTTGAGGTCAGTTAAGCAGCCCTTCAACAAGATGGGAAGGGGCGGTTTCCAGCGCCGCCACGGAAGGTCATGGCACCCCGGCCCGCTGCCCGTTTTTTCGGCAGGCGCCGGAGCGGGGCCCGATCGCGCCGGTTGCGCCAGTTGCAAACCGTCGCCTCCCCCCGGGGCGATCCGCACCGGGCGGAGAGGGGATTTTTCCTTCCCCCTCAGCAGGCTGGGAGAGAGTCACGGGGCCTTGGCTTGAACCTTGGGGGGCAACGGGCCTAGATGGGGTCAAACCTGTGAAAGGACCTTCCATGACCCTGCCGCTTTCCCGCCCTGTCTTCGACGCCGATCCCAAGGGGGCGAAGGCGCTGGGGCCGCTGCCCGAGTGGGACCTGACCGACCTCTACGCCGCGCCGGACGCGCCCGAGGTCGCGCGCGACATGACCTGGCTCGAGGGCGAATGCGCCGCCTTCGCCGCCGATTACGAGGGCAAGCTGGCCGGCCTCGACGCCGCGGCGATGCTGGACTGCGTCAAGCGCTACGAGCGGATCGACGTGGTGGCGGGGCGGCTGATGTCCTACGCCGGCCTGCGCTATTACCAGAACACGATCGACCCCGCGCGCGCCAAGTTCATGGGCGACGCGCAGGACAAGATGACCACGGCGACCACGCCGCTGGTGTTCTTCGGGCTGGAGTTCAACCGCCTGGACGAGGCGCACCTGGAGGGGCTGCTGGCCGCCAACGCCGATCTCGCGCGCTACAAGCCGGTGTTCGACCGGATGCGCGCGCTGCGCCCCTACCAGCTTTCGGACGAGTTGGAGAAGTTCCTGCACGACCAGTCCTCGGTCGGCGCCTCGGCCTGGAACAAGCTCTTCGACGAGACGCTGGCCGGGCTGGAATTCGAGGTGGCCGGCGAGGAAGAGCCTCTGAACCTCGAGGCCACGCTGAACCTGCTGACCGACACCGACCGCACGAAGCGCGAGGCCAGCGCCCGCGCGCTCGCCAAGGTGTTCGAGGGCAACATCAAGCTCTTTTCCCGCGTCCACAACACGCTGGCCAAGGAAAAGGAGATCGAGGACCGCTGGCGCAAGATGCCGACCGCGCAGACCTCGCGCCACCTGTCGAACCATGTCGAGCCCGAGGTGGTCGAGGCGCTGCGCAATGCCGTGGTCGCGGCCTACCCCAAGCTCTCGCACCGCTACTACCGGCTGAAGGCCAAGTGGCTGGGCCTCGAGACGCTGGAAATCTGGGACCGCAACGCGCCGCTGCCGACCGAGACGCCCCGGACCGTGGGCTGGGAGGAGGCGAAGGATACCGTTCTCTCCGCCTATTCCGCCTTCGACCCGAAGATGGCCGAGATCGCCGAACCGTTCTTCGACAAGGGCTGGATCGACGCGGGCGTGAAGCACGGCAAGGCGCCCGGCGCCTTCGCCCATCCGACGGTGACCGACGTCCACCCCTATGTCATGCTCAACTACCTCGGCAAACCGCGCGACGTGATGACGCTGGCGCATGAGCTGGGCCACGGCGTGCACCAGGTGCTGGCCGCGGGCCAAGGAGAGCTGCTGTCGGCCACGCCGCTCACGCTTGCGGAAACCGCGTCGGTCTTCGGCGAGATGCTGACCTTCCGCAAGCTTCTGGACGGCGCCAAGACCAAGGCCGAGAAGAAGACCCTGCTCGCCGGCAAGGTCGAGGACATGATCAACACGGTCGTCCGCCAGATCGCCTTCTACGATTTCGAATGCAAGCTGCACGCCGCCCGCCGCGAGGAAGGCGAACTGACGCCGGACGACATCAACGCGCTCTGGATGTCGGTGCAGGCCGAATCCCTCGGCGACGCCTTCACCTTCATGGACGGGTACGAGACCTTCTGGGCCTATGTCCCGCACTTCGTCCACTCGCCCTTCTACGTCTACGCCTATGCCTTCGGCGACGGCCTCGTGAACGCGCTCTACGCGGTTTATGCCGAGGGCGACCTGGGCTTCCAGGAGAAGTACTTCGAAATGCTGAAGGCCGGCGGTTCCAAGCACCACAAGGAGCTTCTCGCCCCCTTCGGCCTCGACGCCTCGGATCCGACCTTCTGGGACAAGGGCCTGAGCATGATCGCGGGCTTCATCGACGAGCTGGAGGCGATGGAGGACTGACCCCTCCCTTCTTCTGAGCGAAAATATCCCGGGGGGAGGCGCCCTCCGGGCGACGGGGGGCAGCGCCCCCTCCCCCTCGCCAGCCAGGCACAGACATGCAGATCAGCTTCCTCGACGTGACCGCGGCCGATGCCCCGCGCCTCGCCCACATCGTCCTCGCCCCCGGGCAGGAGGCCTTCGTCACCCTCCCCGTCGACCGTCTGTCGCAGCTCGGGGCCAAGGAAGACGGACATGCCGTGGTCGCCGGCGACCGGATCGTCGGCTTCTTCGTGATCGACCGGGATTTCGCCGCCTCGCATCCCTTCGCGCGGCCGGGCGAGATCGGGCTGCGCGCGCTGGCCATCGACGCGGCCCAGCAGGGCCGCGGCATCGGGCGCGCGGTGTTCGAGGCGCTGCCCGCGATGCTGGCCCTGCGCTACCCCGGGGTGGCGGGCGCGGTGCTCAGCGTCAACCAGCGCAACCCGCGGGCGCGCGACCTCTATCTCCGGAACGGCTGGCAGGATGGGGGGGAGCTTTACCACGGCGGCCGCTCGGGGCCGCAGCATGTGCTTAGGCTACCGCTCGGCTGACGGGCCGGCCCCCCGCGCCGGCCCCTCCCCCTTCGAGAATCCCCGGCTCAGGTTATCCCCTCACCGGGCTTTCCCAGCCTCACGGATCTCTGGCTCAGGCTATCTCTGGCTCAGGCCATCTCCTCGCGCCAGCTTTCGTCGGCCATGTAGATCGCGTCGATCATGCGCTGGTTGCCGAAGGACATCTCCAGCGGGCAGGGATAGGCCGCCCCTTCCAGCGCGCTGCGGGCAAAGGCCTCGGCCTGCAGGCGGTACTGGGCGTGGCCGTTGAAATCCTCGGTGCGGATCCCGGCCTCGGTGCTGATCTCCAGCATCACCGGCCCGTAGACATCGGCGTTGAACGGGGCCGTGGCGCGGATCCATCCCCGATCGCCGTGAAACAGCATCTGCTGGTATTTCGCCCGCCGCATCGAGACGAAGAAATCCATGGTGAAGGATGGGAACTCGGCCCAGACCCGGGCCGAGGCGTCGATCCCGTCCTCCCAGTCGAGGCGGGCCGAGACCTCTCCCGGCTCCTCTCCGGTGACGAAGCGGGTGACGATCGAGGGATAGACCCCGATGTCGCGCAGGGCACCGCCGCCCTGGCTGCGGTCGTTGCGGATGTTGCCGCGGTCGGTATTGACGAAGGAGAACCCCGATTGCACGTGGCGGAGCGTGCCGATCTCTCCCGCCGCGATCAGCGCCTTCACCCGGGTCCATTGCGGGTGATGCGTGACCATGTAGCCTTCGGCCGCGAAGCGCCCGCTTTCGTCACGGGCGCGGATCAGGCGGGCGATTTCCTCGTGCTTCATCGCGAGGGGTTTTTCGCAGAGCACATGCTTGCCCGCCCGCAGCGCCTTTTCCGTCCATTCCACATGGGCGCTGTTGGGCAGCCCGATATAGACCGCGTCCACCCCCGGATCGGCGAGAAGCGCCTCGTAATCGTGATGGATCCGCAGATCGCCGTAAGGGGCTGCCAGGGCCTCGGCCTTGCCGGGGGTGCGGCTGGCCACGGCGGCGATGCGGCAACCTTCCGCCGCCTCCAGCGCAGGCGCCACGAACTCTCGCGCGATCTTGGCGGCGCTCAGGATGCCCCAGTTCAGATGGCCGGTCATGCGGTGCCCTCCCCTGCAGGTGTCCGGGGCACTCTAGGTCGCGCAGGCGACAGGTGCAACGCGGCGGCGGCGGCGTCCTAACCGGCGAACCGGCGCCAGAGCCTCCGGCCGCCAAAATAGAGCGGGTAGCGCAGGACCGAGGCGACCACGGCCAGCGCCACGATACCGCCCAGCGGCCCCATGGCACGGAAGATCAGCGCAACAAGGGGCACCGCCGTGATCATCAGCGGGATTGCCATGCGCCAGTGAAAGCGCCACGGCATCGCCGCGATCGCCGCCGCGGCAAGGACCCAGAGGCATCCCCACAGCAGCGGCTCGGACAGGATATTCATGCAACTTTTCCCTGCAAGGTCTCCAGACGCGCCGGCAGCGCGTTGGCCCATGCAGAGATCGTGCCGGCCCCGAGGCAGACGACGATATCGCCGGGCCGGGCCTGTTCGCGCACCAGCCGGACCAGATCGTCCTCGTTCAATATGGCACGGGCATGGCGATGGCCGTGGGCGATCAGCCCTGCGACCAGATCGTCGCGGGTCGCGCCCTCGATCGGGTCCTCGCCGGCGGCGTAGACCTCGGCGATGGCCACGACGTCGGCCTCGTTGAAACAGGTGCAGAAATCGTCAAAGAGGGAATGCAGACGCGAATAGCGGTGCGGCTGGTGCACCGCGATGACGCGCGCCCCCGAGGTGCCGGCAATCGCCTGACGCGCGGCCTTGAGCACCGCCGCGATCTCTACCGGGTGGTGGCCGTAATCGTCGATGATCGAGACGCCGTTCACCTCGCCCACCTTGGTGAAGCGCCGGTTCACGCCGCCGAAATTGGCCAGCGCGTCGCGGATCTCATCCTTCTTCATGCCGAGGTGCCGGGCCACGGCCACCGCTGCCAGGCAGTTCGACACGTTGTGGTCGCCGGGCATCGGCAGGGTGCAGCCCTCGATCATGCTGGGCTCGTCCCCCGGGGCGCCTTCGGAATTCAGCGCAATGTCGAAATGCGCGACGCCCCGTTCGTAGGTCAGGTTCACCGCGCGCACGTCGGCCTGCGCGTTGAAGCCGAAGGTCACGACGCGGCGGTCGGTGACGCGACCCACCAGCGCCTGCACCTCGGGGTGATCGGTGCAGCACACCGCCAGCCCGTAGAACGGGATGTTCGAGACGAAATCGGTAAAGCCCTGACGCAGCCGCTCGATCGAGCCCCAGTGTTCCATGTGCTCGGGGTCGATGTTGGTGACGATGGCGATGGTCGCGGGCAGGCGGTTGAAGGTGCCGTCGCTCTCGTCGGCCTCGACCACCATCCATTCGCCCTGCCCGGCCCGCGCGTTCGAGCCATAGGCGTGGATGATGCCGCCATTGATCACGGTGGGGTCAAAATTGCCCTTGTCCAGCAGGGTCGCGACCATCGTGGTGGTCGTGGTCTTGCCATGCGTCCCCGCCACCGCGATGTTCGACCGCAGGCGCATCAGTTCGGCCAGCATCTCGGCCCGGCGCACGACGGGCAGGCCGCGGCGGCGCGCCTCCTCGAGCTCCGGGTTGCCCTTCTTGATCGCCGAGGAGATCACGATAACGTCCGCATCGGCCACGTTCTCGGCCTTCTGGCCGACGAAGATCTGGGCACCGAGGCTTTCCAGACGCTCGGTGATCTTCGACCCTTTCAGATCGGAGCCCTGCACCCGGTAGCCCAGCGTGATCAGCACCTCGGCGATGCCGGACATGCCGATCCCCCCGATGCCCACGAAATGGATCGCCCCCAGCTCGCCGGGAAGTTTCGTCGCCGCGTTCATTGCTTCGCCTTCTTGTTCGTATCCGCCGCTGCTGGGCCAACGCCCGACGCGGCCTTCGGGTCCGCGCCCGTGGCCAGTCCCTCGACCATCTCCACGAGCCGCGCCGTCGCATCGGGCCGGGCGTAGCCAAGCGCGCCGCGCGCCATCATCTCGGCCGCCTTCGGCTGGGTCAGGATCGCCGCCATCTGCCCTGCCAGCGCCTCCGGGTCAAGGGCGCGCTCGGGGATCAGGATCGCGGCCTGCGCCTCTACGAGGCCCCGGGCATTCGCCGTCTGGTGATCTCCCGCCGCCGCGGCGAAGGGGATCAGGATCGAGGGCCGCCCGATGATCGAGATGTCCGCGACCGACGAGGCGCCCGAGCGCGAGATGATCAGCTGCGCCTCGGAGAACCGCCGCGGCACGTCCTGGAAGAAGGGCTTCACCTCGGCCCGGACGCCCGCCGCGTGATAGGCGGCGATGACCCGCTCGACATCCTCCTCGCGCGCCTGGTGGGCGATGCGCAGGTTCGCCTGAAGCGGCTCGGGCAGGTACGAGACCGCCTCGGGCAGCACGTCGGAAAGGATCCGCGCGCCCTGGCTACCGCCGATCACCACCACGCTCATCGGGTAGTCGCCGGGCGAGATATAGGCCGCGCCCGCGCGCTCCAGCACCGCACCGCGGACCGGATTGCCGGTGTGCACGCCCTCCACCCCCTTGGGCAGGCGGGTGGGCCAGGTCCCGCAGGCAACCGCATCGACATGGCGGGCGAAGATCTCGTTCACCCGGCCGAGGATGCCGTTCTGTTCGTGGATCATCCGCGGCACCCGCAGGATCCAGGCCGCAGACAGGGCCGGGATCGTGGGATAGCCGCCAAAACCCACGACGACCTTTGGCCGGTCGGCCAGCATCTCGGCCGCAGCCTTCAGCACGCCGCCCGCGATGCGGAACGGCACCATCAGCTTGGCCAGCTTGCCGCCGCGGGCGAAGGTGGCCGAGGGGACCTCGCGCACCTCGACCACGTGGGGAAAGCCGCCGGTGTAGCGCGCGCCGCGCGCATCGGTCGACAGGCGCACGCGCCAGCCCTTGCGCACCATCGCCTCGGCCAGCGCCTGGGCGGGGAACATGTGCCCGCCCGTGCCCCCGGCGGCGATCAGGAGAAGCGGCGGCTTGGTGGCCATCTGCGCCCCCTACCGGCCGCGGCCGAGGAAATCGCCGATCTGCCCCTGCGGACGCGAACGGGTGAAGGCCAGGAGCATGCCCATGGTTATCCCCGCCGCGATGATCGACGATCCGCCGTAGCTCACGAACGGCAGAGTCATCCCCTTGGCGGGCAGCAGCCGCGCGGCCACGCCCATGTTGACGAAGGCCTGAATGCCGAAGATGCAGGCCAGCCCGGTGCCCGCGAGGCGGATGAACGGGTCGCGTTCCTTCATCAGGCGCATAAGCGAGCGGATCACGATCAGCGCGTAGAGACCGATGATCACCATAACCAGGATCAGGCCGTATTCCTCGGCCGCGACGGCGATGATGAAGTCGGTATGCGCATCGGGCAGCGACCATTTCACCTGGCCGTTGCCGACGCCCACGCCGAAGAAGCCGCCTTCCTGGATCGCGTTGGTGGCATAGCCGATCTGGGTCCGGGGATCGACCTCGGAGGCGAGGAAGCCGTTGATCCGCTTGGCGAAGTGGTCGGAATACTGGTAAGCGAGCCAGCCGCCCCCGGCCACCAGCCCGCCGACCGAGGTCAGCAGGACGATCGGCGCGCCGGCCACGAAATAGATCACGCCCCAGGAGAACAGGATCAGCGCCGACTGGCCGAAATCCGGCTGGGCGGCGAGAAAGCCCACAACGACGACCGCGACGGCGAAGGACAGTGCCTTGCCGGGCGGGCCGTTGATTTCCTGGCTCGCGGCCATCAGCCAGGCGACGAGGACGACAAAGGCGGGCTTGAGGAATTCCGACGGCTGGATCGTGATGAAGCCGAAGGAGAACCAGCGCGTGGCCCCCTTGCCGAAATCCGACCCGAAGAACGGCAGAAGCACAAGGGCCACGAAGAAGATCATGAAGCCGGTGACACCGAAGCGGCGCACGTTGGCGGGCGACATCATCGACACCAGCACCATCGCCACCATCGCGACGAGGCCGAACACCGCCTGCCGGTCGACATAGTGAAAGGGTGGCAGGCCGTTGCGGGTGGCAAGCGGCACCGAGGCTGCAAGGCCCAGAAGCAGCCCCATGCCGTAAAGCAGGAATGCCGCCGTGAGCGACCACTTGTCGATCGTCCGCCACCACCGGGGAAGAACGGGCTCGCCCGCCTGCGCCGGAAGGACGCCATGGACCATTTCCGTCATGGATCTACCGCTTGCTGCCTCAGGATCGCCCGTTTGCCGGGTCTGGCGACAAGTGTAGCCCAAGGCCGCCCCGCTGGGAAGCGTGAAACGGGGCGGGACGGGGCACCCCGCTCATCGCGCGCCGCGGGGGCGGCGATGAGCGGGCGAAGGCCCGGGAAGAGAGATCAGCCCTTCAGCGCCCTCCACCGATCCAGGCTGGCCGCGGGCCAGTGCTCGGAACGCCGGTAATATTCCTCCATCACCGGCCTGCCATCTTCCAGCGCCACCCAGGGCAGCCGGGTCGAGGTGAAGATATGGATGTCCGGCGGGCAGGCCGCGGGCGTGTCCAGCGTCCCCACCCGGACGAAGGCCACCGCCTCGCCCGCGCCGGCGTAATGGCTCCACACCGCGACCTGACACTCGGGGCAACGGGCAATCGTCTGCCCCTTGCCGCTGGCCGAAGGCGTCGCCACCCGGTCCACCACCCCGGCGAGAAGCACCACCCGGTCGACCTCGATCATCGCGTTGAGGGCGAAGGCGCTGCCGGTTTCGCGCTGGCACCAGTTGCAGTGGCAGCAATGAACGAAAAGCGGTCTCTCGGTCAGCCGATAGCGGATCCGGCCGCAGGTGCAGCCGCCTTCCAGCGCCGCCCCGAGCCGCTCTCCCGTCGCCTCTCCCCCCGTCCCTTCTCCCCCCGTCCCTTCTTTCCCCGTCCCCGCTCTCATCGCGCCCGGCCCTCCCTGCGCAAGGTTGCCCTGACCGGCAGCATACCCACACTTCGGGCTGCCGGATAGCGCGATGCCGCCAGGGAAATCGGTGCGAAACAGGGGAATTGACGCGGAACGCGGGGATCGGGTTGCGGCGCAGGTCGCGGCAGGCGTGCCCCCAGACGGACTTGAACCGCCGACATCTTGATTACAAATCAAGCGCTCTACCAGCTGAGCTATAGGGGCGACGCGCCACGACGTTTAAACGCGCCGGGGGCGTCGCGCAAGAGCCGCCCCGCACCACGGCCCGCGCATCGCCGCACCTTCGCCCCGCCCACGCGGCCACAGGTGCCGAAGTTCGTGCGAACTTCGGCGCGAAAGTGGTTCAACTTGCGGAAAAATTCCCTATGATCGCGGCAATGCCGACCGGCCCGGAACATACGCCCACGATGAAGATCGTCTACCATCTCGGACTGCACTGCACCGATGACGAAAAGCTCGTCACCTGCCTGCGTGCGAATGCCCCGCTGCTGGCCACGGAGGGGATCGTCGTCCCCGATCCCGATCGCTACCGGTCTGTCCTGCGCGACACGATGAACGCGACCCGCGGCGCCGGCGTCAGCCGCGAGACGCAGGAAACCGTGCTCGACGCCGTGATGGACGAGGACGAGGCCGACCGGCTCGTGTTCTCGAACCAGGCTTTCCTCTGCAAGCGCCAGAAGGTGCTGAGCGAGGGCACGCTCTACCCCATGGCGGCGGAAAAGGTGGGCTGGATGGCCGGTCTCTTCCCCGATCACCAGGTGGAATTCCACTTCGCCATCCGCAACCCCGCCACCTTCATCCCCGCCCTCTTCGAGCGCGAGAAGGAGCGCGACTACACGACCTTCATGGACGGGATCGAACCGCACAGGCTGCGCTGGTCCGAGATGATCGGCCGGATCCGGGCGGCCCTGCCCAAGGCCAGGCTGACCGTCTGGTGCGACGAGGACACGCCGCTGATCTGGCCCGACGTGCTGCGCGCCGTGTCGGGGCATGGCGATGCGACGATGCTGGCCGGCACTCTCGAGGTGCTGGAACCGATCATCTCGCCGGAAGGGCTGCGCCGGATGACCGATTACCTGACCAGCCACCCGCCACAGACACCGGCCCAGCACCGCCGCATCGTCGGCGCCTTCTTCGACAAGTACGTCATGGAGGACGCGCTGGAGATGGAGCTCGACCTGCCCGGCTGGGATGAGGAATATGTGGAGACGCTGACCCAGCTCTACGACACCGACATGGTCAAGATCTCGGAAATGGACGGGGTCACCTTCATCGCGCCGTGACGGCCGGGCTGCCCGTGGCCCCGGACAGGGCCTGCCCCTTCCCGCGCCCTAGCGCAGGATCGCAAACCCGGTGTCCCCCGGATCCTCGGCCATCTCGGTCGCGACGGTGTCCACCCGGGCAAGGTCCGGCCCCCGGTGCAGCGCCTCAAGCATCGTAGCCACCGTCTCGGTCGGGCCGGCGATCAGCGCGGTCACCGAGCCGTCGGCCTCGTTCTTCACCCAGCCGTCGAGGCCCAGCCCCCGGGCGCGGTGCTCGGTCCAGGCTCGGAAGGCCACGCCCTGCACCCGCCCGGTGATCCGGGCCAGGACCGTGTGCCGTTCCACCGCGCTACTCCGCCGCCGCCGGGGCGGCGTCCACGAGGCCCACGATATCCATCATGATCCGGTTCAGCTCGAAATCCTTGGGCGTGTAGACCTGCGCGACGCCAAGCGCGCGCAGGCGGTGCGCGTCCTCCTCGGGAATGATGCCGCCGACGATCACCGGCACATCGGCAAGGCCCGCCGCCGTCATCCGCTCCATCACCTCGGCGATCAGCGGCAGGTGGCTGCCGGACAGGATCGACAGCCCCACCACATGCGCCGCCTCCTCCTCCGCCGCGCGGACGATCTCGGCTGGTGTCAGTCGGATCCCCTCATAGCTGATGTCCATGCCGCAATCGCGCGCCCGCGCCGCGATCTGCTCGGCGCCGTTGGAATGGCCGTCGAGGCCGGGCTTGCCCACCAGGAACTTCAGCCGCCGCCCCAGCCGGGCCGAGGCCGCGTCCACCGCCGCGCGGATCGGGTCCAGGCCCTCGGTCCGGTTCGATGGCGCCCGGCTGACCCCCGTCGGCCCCCGGTAAAGCCCGAAGGCCCCGCGCACCATGTCGCCCCACTCGCCCGTGGTGGCCCCGGCCTTCGCCGCGGCGATCGAGGGGCCCATGATGTTCTCGCCGCTCTCCGCCGCCGCCCTGACCTGCGCAAGCGCCGCCTGCACCGCCGCCTCGTCGCGCCCGGCGCGCCAGGCCGTCAGCCGCGCGATCTGGTCGGCCTCCGCCTCGGCATCCACCACCATGATCGCCCCGTCCCCGGCGGTGAGCGGGCTCTCCGCCCCCTCGGTCCAGCGATTGACGCCCACGACCACCGTCTCGCCCGCCTCGATCCGCGCGATCCGGTCGGCGTTGGCCTCCACGAGGCGGCCCTTCATGTACTCGATCGCCGCGACCGCACCCCCCATGGCATCGATCTGCCTGAGTTCCGCCCGCGCGCCATCCTTCAGCGCCGCCACCTTGCGGTCGACCGCCGGGTTCTGGTCGAAAAGGTCGTCGTATTCCAGAAGGTCGGTCTCGTAGGCCAGGATCTGCTGCATCCGAAGCGACCATTGCTGGTCCCAGGGCCGCGGCAGCCCCAACGCCTCGTTCCACGCCGGAAGCTGCACCGCCCGGGCGCGGGCCTTCTTCGACAATGTCACCGCCAGCATCTCGATCAGGATGCGGTAGACGTTGTTCTCGGGCTGCGGCTCGGTCAGGCCGAGCGAGTTCACCTGAACCCCGTAACGGAACCGCCGCATCCGTTCGTCGGTGATGCCGTAGCGCTCAGCCGTGATCTCGTCCCACAGATCGACAAAGGCGCGCATCTTGCACATCTCGGTGACGAACCGGATGCCGGCGTTCACGAAGAACGAAATCCGCCCGACCATGCCGGGAAAATCCTCCTCCGCCACCTTCCCCTTCAGATCGTCCAGCACCGCGATAGCGGTGGCCAGCGCGAAGGCCAGCTCCTGCTCCGGCGTCGCCCCCGCCTCCTGCAGGTGATAGGAACAGACGTTCATCGGGTTCCACTTCGGCAGGTTCGCCCGCGTGTAGGCCGCGACGTCGGTGATCATGCGCAGGCTGGGCTTCGGCGGACAAATATAGGTTCCGCGGCTCAGGTATTCCTTGATGATGTCGTTCTGCACCGTGCCCTGGAGCCTTGCGACATCCGCCCCCTGCTCCTCCGCCACCGCGATATAGAGCGCCAGCAGCCACGGCGCCGTCGCGTTGATCGTCATCGAGGTATTCATCTGCTCCAGCGGGATCTCGCTGAACAGCGCCCGCATGTCGCCCAAGTGACAAACCGGCACGCCGACCTTGCCCACCTCGCCCCGCGCCAGCTCGTGATCGCTGTCATACCCGGTCTGGGTCGGCAGGTCGAAGGCCACCGAAAGCCCGGTCTGCCCCTTCGCGAGGTTGCCGCGATAAAGCGCGTTGGACGCCGCCGCCGTGGAATGGCCGGCATAGGTGCGAAACAGCCACGGCTTGTCGCGCGTCGCCGCCCCTTGCGCGGCCTCCCGCGTGACCTCCCGCGTGACCTCGCGAACAGGTGCGGCAGAGCGGGTCGGGTCGTCGGTCATGATCTGGCCTCCGGAATCACATCGGCAATTTTCTTGCGCTTTAGACCTCATAATCAAAACAAAGTATCTCGTCAATTCGCCGCACCGCGGCATCGGCCGCGCGCGCCCCCACTTTCTGCTCGAAAATATCCCACGGGGGGTGTGGGGGGCGTGAAGCCCCCCGCCCTCTCCGCCCGCGCGCCGGCAGATCGAGGGCAAAGCTAGGGCAGATCGAGGATTGTCGCGCCCCCTCACATGCTGCAAACCTGCCCCGATGGGAGGCACCGTGGAACTACCTGTCTGGCTGGTCGCACTGGCCCTCGTGCTCGCCGCCATCGGCGCGCTCGACCGGGTGCTGGCGCCCTCGATGCGCTGGGTCCTGCGCCGCCGGATGGAACGTGCCGTCGCCCGGCTGAACGAACGCCTGCAACGCCCGATCGAGCCGTTCAAGCTTATGGCCCGGCAGGACCGGATCAACCGCCTCGTCTACGACCCCGTGGTCACCGAAGCCATCGCCCAGCATGCGCACGAGACCGGCATCCCCGAACCCGTCGCGGCCGAGGAGGCCCGGCGCTATGCGCGCGAGATCGTGCCGGGCTTCTCCACGCTGATCTATTTCGGTATCGCGATCCGGCTGGCGCGCTGGCTGACCCGCGCGCTCTACCGCGTCCGCATCGGACGCCTGGACACCCAGGCGATCGCGGCGATCGACCCGAACGCCACGGTGGTCTTCGTGATGAACCACCGTTCCAACATGGATTACGTGCTTCTGACCTGGCTGGTCTCCGACCGCTCCACGCTGAGCTTCGCGGTCGGCGAATGGGCCCGGGTCTGGCCGCTTTCCCGCCTGATCCGCGCGATGGGGGCCTATTTCATCCGCCGCCGCTCGCGCAATACGCTCTATCGCAAGGTGCTGGCGCGCTATGTCCAGATGGCCACCGCCGAGGGCGTCACCCAGGCGATCTTTCCCGAGGGCGGGCTCAGCCTCGATGGCAGGGTCGGCCCCGCGAAGATGGGCCTTCTGCACTACATCGTCACCGGTTTCCGCCCCCGGCCAAGATCCGGAAACGCATCCGATAACGCGGCGGCACAGGCACCCGCCGCCCCGCCGCAGGGCGCGCATGACGTCGTATTCCTGCCGGTCGCGCTCGGATACGACCGGGTGCTCGAGGATCAACTCCTTCTGCGCGCCGCGAAAGCCGGCGGGCGGAGGTTCCGCGCCCGGCCCTTCGGCGTGGTGCAGTTCCTGCTGCGCCGCCTCTGGGGCCGGCTGATCGGGCGCGACATGCGGCTGGGCTATGCTGCGGTCAGCTTCGGCCCGCCGCTCTCGCTTGCCCGCTTCCTGGCCGAGACCGACACCGCCGGGGCGGCCGAGACGACGCGGACCGAGGCGCTGGCCGCCCGGCTGATGCAGGAGGTCACGCGCGTGGTGCCGATCCTGCCGGTGCCGCTTGCCGCCGCCGCGCTTTCCTCCGGCGCGACCGGCCGCCCCGCGCTGACCGCCGAGGCAGAGCGCCTGGCAAGCCGCCTGCGCGCCGCGGGGGCGCCGCTTCGCCTGCCGGGGTCGGACGCGGGCGCGGCCGCGATGGCGGGGATCGACGAGCTGATCCGCCGTGGCGTGCTGCGCGCCCGGCGCGGCCGCATCACCTCCACCGCCTCCGGCGCCGCGCTGATCGCCTTCTACGCCGCCCCGGTGTTCCAGCACCTGGACGCGGACGCAGCGAAACTTGCCCGTCTGCCCGCACCCGCGGCCCTGCCTTCCCCGGAAACTGCCGGCGACCGGAAATCCGAAGAGACATAAAATTACAAAACACCGCGTGGAAATTGTTGCAATGTTTCGCCTCCATCTTTAACCCGGGATCAGGACAGCCCGCGATTCTGCGGTGCGGCATGGATGGAGGCACGCGATGGCCCTGGACAGGAAGCAGGACAAGACCCCCGAGATCGCCCCCTATGAGGCGCCCGAGAAGGACCTCTACGAGATCGGCGAGATGCCTCCGCTCGGCTACGTGCCGAAGACCATGTACGCCTGGGCGATCCGGCGCGAGCGGCATGGCGAGCCGGAAGACAGCTTCAAGGTCGAGGTCGTGCCCACCTGGAAGATCGACAGCCACGAGGTCCTCGTCCTCGTGATGGCCGCAGGCGTCAATTACAACGGGATCTGGGCAGGCCTCGGCGTGCCGATTTCGCCTTTCGACGGCCACAAGCAGCCCCTTCACATCGCTGGCTCCGACGCATCCGGGATCGTCTGGGCGGTGGGCGACAAGGTCACCCGCTGGAAGGTCGGCGACGAGGTGGTGATCCACTGCAACCAGGACGACGGCGACGACGAGGAATGCAACGGCGGCGACCCGATGTTCTCGCCCAGCCAGCGGATCTGGGGCTACGAGACGCCTGACGGGTCGTTCGCACAGTTCACCAGGGTGCAGGCGCAGCAACTGATGCCGCGACCCAAGCACCTGACCTGGGAGGAAAGCGCCTGCTACACGCTAACGCTGGCCACGGCCTACCGAATGCTCTTCGGCCATGAACCCCACGACCTGAAGCCCGGCCAGAACGTGCTGGTCTGGGGCGCGTCGGGCGGCCTGGGGTCGTTCGCGATCCAGCTGATCAACGCGGCCGGCGCCAACGCCGTGGGCGTGATCTCGGACGAGGACAAGCGCGATTTCGTCATGTCGCTGGGCGCCAAGGGCGTGATCAACCGGCGCGATTTCAAGTGCTGGGGCCAGTTGCCCAAGGTCAATTCTCCCGAATACGCCGAGTGGCTGAAGGAGGCGCGGAAGTTCGGCAAGGCGATCTGGGACATCACCGGCAAGGGCGTCAGCGTCGACATGGTGTTCGAGCATCCGGGCGAATCCACCTTCCCGGTCTCGTCTCTGGTCTGCAAGAAGGGCGGCATGGTGGTGATCTGCGCAGGCACCACCGGGTTCAACTGCACCTTCGACGTGCGCTACATGTGGATGCACCAGAAACGCTTGCAGGGATCGCATTTCGCCCATCTCAAGCAGGCCTCGGCGGCGAACAAGCTGATGATCGAACGCCGGATCGACCCGGCGATGTCCGAGGTCTTCCCCTGGGACGAAATCCCCAAGGCTCACACCAAGATGCGCCGGAACGAGCACAAGCCGGGCAACATGGCGGTACTGGTGCAGGCGCCGCAAACGGGCCTGCGCACCTTCGAGGACACGCTGGAGGCCAGCCGGGGGCGCTGATCCCCGCGGGGCGACGGCCGGGGGCCAGCCCCCGGACCCCCGGGATATTTCCGCTCAGAAGAAGGCGGGACGGAAGGAAAAGAAGAGGTGCGGCGCGGCGGGCGCCCTGATGGCGGCGCGTTAACCCTTTGGGCGGAGCCTTGCCCGGTCTGGGACAGGATCGGGAGGGCGCGATGCCCACAGTGGAAGAGATCGCCGCGGAGATCGTGGCGCGGGAGGGCGGTTATGTGGACGACCCGGACGACCCGGGCGGGGCCACGAAATACGGGGTCACGCTGGAGACGATGACGCGGTTGGGGATCGACCTGACTGGCGACGGGCGCATCGACACCTCGGACCTCGATCGACTGACCAAGGCGCAGGCCATCGACATCTTCGTGCGGCACTACTTTCGCGAACCCGGGCTAGACGGGCTGCCCGGGATGCTGCAGCCGTCTGTCTTCGACATGTACGTCAACGCGGGCGCCAACGCGGTGCGGATCCTGCAGCGGCTGCTGACCGAGATGGGCTTTGCCTGCGACGACGACGGGGTGATCGGACCGCGCACCCGCGCCCAGGCGCGCGCCGCGGCGGCGGCGGCGCCCGGTCACGTCGCCGATGCCTATGCGATCGCCCGGCGGAACTACTACTTCCGTCTTGCGGATGCCCGCCCCGCGAGCCGGAAGTACGCCCGGGCGCGCGACGGGTCGAAAGGCGGCTGGATCCTGCGCGCCGAAAGTTTCATGGCGCCGCGCTACCGGCTGTCGGAAACCGCGTTTCGGGAAAGGACGGCGGGATGGGCATGATCGGCAAGCTTCTCGGCAGCGCCGGGGCGACCACGGCGCTTGGCAACGCCGCCAAGGGGATGGCAGAGGTCTTCACCCCCAACAAGACCACCAAGATGGAGCTGTCGCAGGCCGCGCTTGCGGCCGCGCTGCAGCAGGCGGGGGCCGAGTTCACCGCGCCGCGGTCGGGCCGGTTCGACGATCTCGTCAATGCGCTGAACCGCCTGCCCCGCCCGATGCTGGCGCTGGGGACGTTGGGGTTGTTCGGCTATGCGATGGTCGATCCGGCGGGGTTCGGGCTGCGCATGACCGGGCTTCAGGCGGTGCCGGAGCCGCTCTGGTGGTTGCTGGGCGCGATCGTCAGCTTCTACTTCGGCGCGCGCGAGGCGCATTACTTCCGGCTGGGCAAACCGGTGACCGGTGCGGGTGCTGCGGCGGCAACGGGTGCGCGCCTGCCCGAGGCGCCGAATGCCGCGCTGGCGGAATGGCGGGCGGGGCGGTAAGCGACCGCCCCTGCCCCGGCCAGGGAGGCGGGGGGGTTCACACCCCCGCCCCCCCTGTGGAGTAGTTTCCCCAAGATGAAGGCGGGATCAGCCCAGGACTTCCTTCACCGCCTCTGCCGTGGCGGCGACCACGCGGTCGGCCTCGGCCTCGGTCAGGCAGAGCGGCGGGGCGAAACCGAGGATGTCGCCCTCGGGCATGGCACGGCTGATGACGCCGCGCTTGAGCATCGCGGCGACCACCTGCGGGCCCACCTTCTTGTCGGCCTCGAAGAAGGTCCGTGAGTCGCGGTCGGCGACAAGTTCGACGGCGCAGAGCATGCCTTCGCCGCGGATCTCGCCGACATTGGCATGCGACCCGAGGGCATCGGTCATCCCCTTGCGCAGATAGGTGCCGACCGTGCCCGCGTTCTCGACGAGGCCGAGCTTGTCGATCAGGTCGAGGTTGGCCACGCCCGCCGCCGCGCCGATCGGGTGGGCGGAATAGGTCCAGCCGTGGCCGATCGGGCCGTTCTCGTCGGTGCCCTGTTCGAGCACCTTCCAGACCTTGTCGGACACGATCGAGCCGGAGAGCGGCGCATAGGCCGAGGTGAGGCCCTTGGCGATGGTGATGACGTCGGCCTCGAGCCCGTAGTGATCGGAGCCGAACATCGAGCCGAGGCGGCCGAAGCCGGTGACGACCTCATCCGCGATCAGCAGGATGTCGTGTTTCTTCAACACCTTCTGGATCGCCTCCCAATAGCCCGCCGGCGGCGGCACGATGCCGCCGGTGCCCAGCACCGGCTCGCCGATGAAGGCGGCAATGGTGTCAGGCCCCTCGGCCTCGATCAGCTTTTCAAGCTCGGCGGCGCAATAGGCGGTGAACTCCGCCTCGGTCATCGCGTCGTTCGGGCGGCGGTAGTAATAGGGCGCCTCGGTGTGGACGACGCGGTCGAGCGGCAGATCGAACTTCTTCTGGAACCCCGCGAGGCCGGTGAGCGACCCGGTCATCAGCCCCGACCCGTGATAGCCGCGCCAGCGCGAGATGATCTTCTTTTTCTCGGGCCGGCCGAGGATGTTGTTGTAATACCAGACCAGTTTCACGTTGGTCTCGTTCGCGTCCGAGCCGCCGAGGCCGAAATAGACCTTGGACATGTTCGCAGGCGCACGGTCGAGGATCATCTTGGCCAGCGTGATCGAGGCTTCGGTGCCGTGGCCGACGTAGGAATGGTAATAGGCCAGTTCCCTGGCCTGCGCGGCGATCGCCTCGGAAATCTCGGTCCGGCCATAGCCCACGTTGACGCAGTAGAGCCCGGCGAAGGCGTCGAGCAGGCGGTTGCCCTCGCGGTCCTCGATGAAGACGCCGGAGCCGCCGGTGACGACGCGCTGGGGCAGTTCGCCCCGGGCGAATTGCGCGAGGTGGGTCGAGGGGTGGAAGAAGTTCTCGCGATCCCAGGCTTCCAGCTGGTCGTTTCTCAGCATCTGGCGTCCTTTCCTTGTCATCCAGTCATTTCAGAGTGTTCGCGCGTCAGCCCCAGTCGCGGCAGACGTATTTGATCTCGGTATAGGCCTCCATGCCCTGGCGCGCGCCCTCGCGGCCGAGGCCGGATTGCTTCATCCCGCCGAATGGGATCGGCGCGCCGGTGACCTTGGTGCGGTTGACCGCGACCATGCCGAATTCCAGCCGCCGCGACAGGCGGTAGATCCGGCGCGGGTCGGTGTCGTGGACATAGGCGACCAGGCCGTATTCGGTGGCGTTGGCGCGGGCGACCACCTCTTCCTCGGTGTCGAAGGGGACGAGGGCGGCGACGGGCCCGAAGGTTTCCTCGGTCAGGATCTGCGCGTCGTCGGGCACGTCGGCCAGTACCGTGGGCTGATAGAACAGCGGCCCCGCCGGGTGGCGCGCGCCCCCACACAGAAGCCGCGCGCCGCGGTCGAGGGCATCCTTCACCTGCGCCTCCTGCTTGGCGATGGCGGCGGCATTCATCAGCGGGCCGATGGCCGGATCGTCCATGCCCGGGCCGACGGTGAGCTCGCCGGCGGCCTGCGCGAAGCGGTCGCAGAAACGATCGTAGATGGAGCGCTCCACGAAGATGCGGTTGGCGCCGAGGCAATCCTGCCCCGAGGTCGCGAACTTGGCCGCCAGCACCTCGCGCAGCGCCTGATCGAGATCGGCGGCGGCGAAGACGATGGCCGGGGCGTGGCCGCCCAGCTCCATCACCAGACGCTTCACGCTGCCCGCGCTCTGGCGGTAGAGGAGCTTCCCCACCTCGGTCGAGCCGGTGAAGGACAGCACGCGGACGCGCGGATCCTCTGTCCAGGGTTTGACGACGGTGGGGGCCGCGCCGGTGACCACGTTGAAGACGCCGGGGAAAAAGCCCGCGCGTTCGGCAAGCTCGGCCAGTGCCAGCGCGGAGAAGGGCGTTTCGGCCGAGGGATGGGCCACAAGGGTGCAGCCCGCCGCCAACGCTGCGGCAGCCTTGCGCGTCAGCATCGCCGAGGGAAAATTCCACGGCGTGATCAGCGCGGCCACCCCCACAGGTTCGCGCCAGATCTCCATCTCGGCGCCCTGAAGGTGCGAGGTCACGCCCTCGATGTTGGGGCGCTTCGCCTCCTCGGCGTAGAATTCGACGAAGGAGGCGGCGTAGTCGATCTCTCCCCGCGCCTCGCTCAGCGGCTTGCCCTGCTCCAGCACCATGATGCGGGCCAGGTCCTCGCGGTTCTCGACCATCAGGTCGTACCAGCGCCGCAGCAATGCGGCACGCTCCTGCGGCAGGCTGCAGGACCAGTCGGGAAAGGCGGCGTGGGCGGCATCGACGGCGGCAGTGGCCTCCTCCGGGCCGAGGCTGGCCACCTCGCCCAGGGCCGCGCCGGTGGCGGGATCGGTGACGTCGAACACCGCGCCGCCGGCACCACCGGTCCACTTGCCGCCGATATAGGAAAAGCCGCGCACAAGGCGCTTGTCGGTGATGTCCTGCCTCAGCGAAAGGGCGGTCTCGCGCATGATGAACCTCCGTTTGAGACAGAGGATCCGTCTTTTTCACCGTCAGTATGGACTTAACTTTACCGCCCCGGCAGAGGATTCCTCTGCCAACACGCGATCAGGCAGAGGGATCGTCGGACAGCCCAGCGATCAGGTCGAGCGGCGGCATGGCGGGGCCCTTCACCGGCTTCGTCACGATGTAGGTGTAATAGCGCGCAAGCCCGATCCGGGCCTCGAGCAGATCGTCGACAAGGCGCTGGTAGGCGTCGATGTCGCGCGCGACGATCTGCAGGAAATAGTCGTAGCCGCCCCCCAGCGCCCAGCACGCCACGATCTCGGGGCGGCGGCGCACCTCGTCCTCGAAGACACGGAAGCGGGCGGCGGTGTGATCGGCCAGCTCGGCAGCAAGGAAGACGGTGACATGCGGGCCGAGGCGCTTCAGCGCGATCTCGGCGCGGTACCCTTCGATGATGCCGGCGCTTTCCAGCTTCTTCAGCCGTTCCCAGCAGGGCGTCGGCGACAGGCCCACACGGTCGGCCAGCGCGGCCTTGGTGATGCGCCCCTCGGCCGAGAGGACCCGCAGGATCTCGATGTCGCGCCGATCGAGGCGCACCTCAGGCCACCGCCGCCATCAGTCGCCTTCGAGCACGGCGTGAAGGAACTGCTTGGTGCGCTCTTCCTTCGGGTTGCCGAAGATCTCTTCCGGGGTGCCGGATTCGCAGATCTTTCCGCCGTCGAAAAAACACACGCGATCAGAGATTTCGCGCGCGAACCTCATCTCGTGCGTCACCATCAGCATGGTCAGGTCGTGCTCCTCGGACAGGCCGCGTATGACGTTGAGTACCTCGCCCACCAGCTCCGGGTCCAGTGCCGATGTAGGCTCGTCGAAAAGCATGACCTTGGGGCGCATGGCCAGCGCGCGGGCGATGCCCACCCGCTGCTGCTGCCCGCCCGAGAGCTGGTTGGGAAACTTGTGCGCATGTTCGGTCAGCCCCACCAGCTCCAGCAGTTCCTCGGCCCGATCCTTCGCCTCGGCCTTCGACAGGCCCAGCACGACCCGAGGCGCCTCGGTCAGGTTGCGCAGAACGGTCATGTGCGGGAACAGGTTGAACGACTGGAACACCATCCCCAACTGCGTGCGCATCTGGCGCAGATGGCCCTCGGAGGCGGGCACCAGCTTGCCGCCCTTCTCCTCGTGCCACAGGGGATCGCCGCCGACATAGACAGCGCCGCCGGTGATGTCTTCCAGCGTCATCAGGATGCGCAGCACGGTCGACTTGCCGGATCCCGAGGGTCCGATGATCGTGACCTTCTCGCCGCGGGCGACCTCGAAATCGAGATCCTTGAGCACGTTGAACGTGCCGAAGCTCTTCTCGACCTTGTCGAAACGGATCATGGGTTCGCTCATCTCAGCGCTATCCCCCTCTTGGGAAGTTTCCGGTCGGCGAAGCGCACCAGCGCCGAGGCGAAGATCGTCAGGATCATGTAGAGACCGCCGACCATGGTCAGCGGGATCATGTAGTTGAAGGTCTGGTCGCCGATGATCTTGGCGACGTTCAGCATCTCCAGCACGGTGACGACGGAAAGGACGGGCACGTCCTTCATGATCGACACAAGGTAATTGCCCATCGCCGGCACCACCCGCGGCACCGCCTGCGGCAGCACGACATGGGTGAAGGTGCGCCGCGCCGGCAGGTCGAGGGCGCGCGCCGCCTCGTGCTGGCCATGCGGCACGGCCTCGAGTCCGGCGCGGTAGACCTCGGCGGTGTAGGCGGAATACTGGATCCCCAGCGCCAGCGCCCCGGTCAGGAAAGCGGGCAGGACGATGCCGTAATCCGGCAGCACGTAATAGAGAAAGAAGAGCTGCACCAGAAGCGGCGTATCGCGGATGAACTCCGCCACCGCCAGCGCGGGCCAGCGGATCAGGCGCGACGGCGCGGCCTTGAGGACCGAGAGGATCAGCCCGATGATCAGGGCCACGAAAAAGCCCAGGATCGAGGCCTCGATCGTCACCCACATGCCGATCAGCAGCATCGGCAGGATCGAGGCGGCAAAGGCAAGGTCGCCGTGCGCGGTATCCCAGTGAAGTCCGAACAGCATCAGGTCACCTCCGGGCGCCGCGCCAGCGGCCGACATTGCGTTCCAGAAGGCGCATCAGCACCGACAGCACCAGCGCCATGCCGAAATACATGAAGAGGACGATCGTGTAGACGGTCGTCGAATCCTGATAGTAGTTCCGCAACTGCTCGGCCTTGAAGGCCAGATCGCCCAGGCTGATCAGCGAGGCAAGCGCGGTATCCTTGAGGTTCTGCACCGCAAGGTTGGAAAAGCTCGGCATCATCTCGGGGATGGCCTGGGGCAGCGCCACGCGCCAGAGCGTCTGGCGCGGGGTGAAGTTCATCGCCTTCGCGGCTTCGTACTGTGCCTTGCTGACCGACTGGATCGCGCCGCGCACCACCTCGGCCCCGTAGGCCCCGATGTTGAGCGACAGCGCCAGCACCCCGGCGGTGACGGGCGGCAGGCGCAGGTTCACGCCGATCGCATCCCCCGCGACCGGCAGCGCGAAATAGAGCCAGAAGAGCTGCACCAGCAGCGAGGTGCCGCGGAACACCTCGACATAGGTGACCGACAGCCAGCGCACCGGCCGGATCGGCGACAGCTTTCCGATACCGCCCGCGAAGGACAGGATCGCGCCGAGGATCGTGGACCAGAACGTCAGCTGGACCGTGACCCAGGCACCTTGCGACAGAGGGACGAGGTAATCCGTCCAGGAAACCAAGCGGTATCCTCCTCGAATGTGTCGGGTTCAGGGTTCGGATGGCGGAGGGCGGGGACGCGATGCCGCGCCCCCGCCCCGGCCCGTTTTCACTTCATCCGGCCGCGGCCGGTCACTTGCAGAGGTCGGCCGTGGTCTTCTTGCCCGAGCCCATGATGTCGGCATCGGTGAAGCCATAGTCCGAAAGGATCTTCTTCCACTTGTCGGTCTTCTTGAATGCGTCCAGCTCCTTGTCGAACGCGTCACGGAAGTCCTTGGAATCCTTGTTGAAGGTAAAGCCACCCCAGCTACGCTGCTCCTTGCCCTCGATCACCGGGTCCTTGAAGCCGCCGGCGACCTGGACCTTCGGGCTCTTCTTCGCGAGCTCGCTGGCCGTGAGGCCGGTTGCGGCATAGGCGTCGGCCCGGCCGGTCGACACGGTCGAGATCGCGTCGGCGTTCGAGGCGATGGTGACGATGTTGCCCTGCGGCACGCCCAGCTTCTGCAGCATCTGCAGCTGGTCGGCACCGGCCATCACGGCAACCTTGGCGCCGTCCTTCTTGAAGTCGCTGTAGGCGTGCAGGCCCTTCGGGTCACCCTTCTTCACCAGAAGCCCCTCGCCGTAGGAGGTGTTCGGATCCGAATAGATCACCTTCTGGCACCGCTCGGGGCGGATCGCCATCTCGGCCGCGGTCATGTCGAAGCGGTTGGCCTGAAGTCCCGGGATCAGCGACGAGAAGTTTGTCACCACCCATTGGATCTGGTCGGGCTTGATGCCCATCTTGCCCAGCACCGCCTTGGCCACGTCCGGACCCGCGCCCTTGGCCGCCCCCGACGGGTCGACGAAACCGTAGGGGATCTCGTTCGCGACGGCCACGCGGATGTAGCCGCGGTCCTTCACCTCTTTCAGCGTCACGGCGCCCGCGGCGCCTGCACCCACAAGCCCGAGCGCGACCGCGCCGGCGACACCTTTCAGAAAAGTGCGTCTCATGTTCGTTCTCCCTCCTGTGGTTTATTCCGAGTCACTGGGGCGTAGATGTGCACATTGAGCAGGAATTTGCAAACTTCTGACCATATTTCCGGAATATTATGCAGATTTTGCAGGGTTATCATCGGTCTTCATGTGCACAATGGTGCAATACCCCGCAGCAGGAGACGACATGAGCGCCCGCACCCCGTTTTCCCAGGCCGAATACCAGCGCCGCCTCGCCAAGGTCCGCGCGTCGATGGAAGAGGCCGGGATAGACCTATTGTTCGTCGAGGATCCGTCGAACATGGGCTGGCTGACCGGCTATGACGGCTGGTCGTTCTACGTGCACCAGGGCGTCCTGGTGTTTCCCGACCGCGACCCGGTCTGGTGGGGCCGCCGGCAGGATGCGAACGGCGCCTATCGCACGGTCTGGATGGGCCGCGACGACGTGCGCTTCTATGCCGATTTCTACGTGCAATCGACGGTCTGCCACCCGATGCAGGACCTCGCCGAACTGATCGCCGAACTGGGCGGCGAACGGGCCCGGATCGGGCTTGAGCTGGAGAATTACTACTTTTCCGCCAAGGCCTATCTGACGCTGGTCGAGTCCCTTCCGGGGGCCGAGATGATCGACGCGACCGCACTGGTGAACCGTGCCCGCGGCGTCAAGAGCGCCGAGGAGATCACCTTCATGCGCAAGGCCGCGCGGATCTCGGAACGTATCGTCGACGGGCTGGTCGCGCGCGCCCGCCCGGGCCTGGCAAAGAACGAACTGGTCGCCGCGGCCTATACCGACGCGCTGGTCGGGGCCGATGGCGAATGGGGCGACTACCCGGCGATCGTGCCGCTCTTGCCCTCGGGGACGGATGCCGCCGCGCCGCACCTGACGTGGGACGGGCGCCCCCTGCCCGACCAGGCCGCCACCTTCTTCGAGATCTCGGGCTGTTATCGCCGCTATCACGCGCCGCTGTGCCGCACCGTCTATCTCGGCCAGCCGCCCGATGACCTGAAACGCGCCGAAGCCGCGCTGGTCGAGGGGCTGGAGGCCGGGCTGGACGCCGCGCGCGCCGGCAACCGCGCCTGCGACATCGCCGCGGCGCTGGCCCGGCCTCTGGCGCGGGCGGGCATCGACCGCGCCGCGCGCTGCGGTTACCCGGTCGGCATCAGCTATCCGCCGGACTGGGGCGAACGGACGATCTCGCTCCGGGCCGAGGACACGACGGAACTGGAGCCGGGCATGACCTTTCACTTCATGCCGGGGTTGTGGATGGACGATTGGGGCCTCGAGATCACCGAAACCATCCTGATCCGCGAAGATGGCCCGGCGGAATGCCTCTGCGACAGGCCGCGCAAGATGTTCGTGAAGGATTGACGCGGTCGGGGCGCGAAGATGTACTGGGACATCCCGGGAGCCTCCTCTCCCGCAGATGGGGTTGAGATGCAGCATGCGGCAGTAACCCGTTCGCCCGACGACCCGGCCGCTTCCGTCGCGGCCGCGACCACCGCGCGCGAACGTTTCGAACGACTCTACGTCGCGTTGCGCGACCGGATCTGCCTGCTCGACTACCCGCCCGGCACCCGGCTGGGCGAAGAGATCCTGGCGGCCGAGTTCGGGATCAGCCGCACCCCCCTGCGCCGCGTCCTCGCCCGACTGGAGAGCGAGGGGCTGCTGGTCTCGATCCAGGGCGTGGGCACCATGGTGACCGATGTCTCGGTCGAGGAACTGATGCAGGTCTACCAGCTGAGGATGGAGCTGGCCGGGATGATCGGCCGGCTCTCGCCCGCGACATCGGACGCCGCGATGATCGCGGCGTTCGAGACGCTGGAGGCGCGGGCAAGGGCGCTGGCCGAGGCCCCCGAGTCCCGCGAATTCGCCCGCATCAACCAGGATTTCTTTCACGCCTGCATGCGCTGCACCGAAAGTGTGCCGCTGCGCGAGATGTCCGAACGGCTGTTCTACCAGACCGCGCGGATCTGGCTGAAAACGATGTCGCAGCTCGACCTCGCGCAGGAGGCGGCGACGCTGGCAAGCGAGATCGCCGCGATCGGCGACGCAGTGAAGATTGGCGACATGGCGGCGGCCGGGCTGATCCGCCGCGCCCATATCTCGATGAGCGTCCTGCGCCTGCGCCGGGCCGAGCAGCAGCTTGGCGCCCCGCCTGCTGGCTGAGCACCATCGGACGTCGGCCCGCCCTAGTGCAGCAGCGTCACGTTCAACCGCATCCCGCCCCGGGGCCAGAGCGTGACACGGCCCAGCGGCTCCGGCGGGGGGCCTCCGGGCCAGTCGAACCGCGCCCCGCGCAGCAGCGTGGCAAGCATCGCGCAGCCCTCGATCCGCGCGAAGGTGGCACCGATGCAGATCCGCGGCCCGAAGCCGAAGGGCAGGTATTGTGTCCGCCGGATCGCGCCGCGGGCGGCGGGGGCGAAACGTTCGGGGCGGAACTTTTCCGGCTCGGGCCAGAGCGCGCGGTGCCGATGGATCGCCCAGATCGGGATGAAGATCACTTCGCCCGCATCGATGCGGACGCCACCCAGGTCGCAGGCCTCGACCGCCTGCCGGGTCAGTACCGGCGCCGGCGCGTAAAGCCGCATCGCCTCTTCAAAGATCTGTCGGGTCAGCGTCAACCGCTCCACATGCTCCGGTCCGATCGGCGCGTTGCCCGCCACCGCGAAGGCCTCGTCACGCAGGCGTTCCTGCCAGCGCGGTTCCCGTGACAGCAGGTAAAGGGTCCAGATCAGCGCCTTGCCGGTGGTTTCGTGCCCGGCGTTGAGAAAGGTCAGCAGGTTGTTCACCAGCCGCTCGCGCGAGATCGGGCCGCGCCCCGGTTCCTCGGCCTCAAGCAGCCTGCCCATCAGATGGTTGCCATGACGGTCGGGCCCCGCCCCCCAGCGATCGACCAGCCGCTCCACTGCGGCGCGCATCCGCCGCGCGGCGCGGCTCAGCCGGGCGCGGCCCGGGTGCCAGCCCCAGCCCGGCAGCCCCGAGAGCGCCGCCGCGATCTCCCAGCTGGTCGCGTTGAGGTATTCGTCGACCGCGGTCTGGATATCCCCCGCCTCCGGCATCGCCGCTCCGCCGAAGAGGGTGTGCGAAATCGCCTCGTAGGTCGCGCCCGTCAGGTCGCGGTCGATGCGCCGCGGGCCGCGCGCGCCCTCGGCCTGCCAGCGTGCCAGCAGGTTGCGCGCCGCGCGGGCCATGTCCGGGGTGCGGCGCAGGATCTCCTCGTGCCGGAACAGGCCCGCGACGGCCTGCCGCTGCCAGCGCCAATCCTCCCCCTGCGAGGTCAGGATCGACTGGCCGAGCGGTTCCGAGAAGACCCGGCTTTCCAGCGGCGGCTTGGGAAAGTTGGCGTGCTCGGCCAGGAAGATCCGCTCGGTCAGCGCGGGATCGGTGACCCAGGCGGTTCTGAGCGCGCCGATCCGGTAGGGAACGATCGGCTCCTCATAGGCCGATTTCGGCAAGCAACGCAGCGGGTTGCGGACGAAATGATACAGGAACAGCGGCCCGGGATAGGGCCGTTCCGGCGGCACGATGGCGGTCCAGTCCCGCCCCGATCCGGCCTCGGTGCTGTCGAGCATGTGCAGAGCGCCCTCCTCCGGGCGCCCTCCCCGACGCCCCGCCCGCGCCGCGGGCCTGCAAGCATCATGCACATAGATGAATGTGTTTTCAAGGTAGAGGCTTGTGTGTGGGGGTCGGCCCATCTGACCCACGCAGCCGCACGGGGCCGGTCCTCCCGACCGCGCGTTCCCTTTGAAAGGAAAAGGGCCCGGCGCGAACCGCCGGGCCCTCCTGTCGTGCAAGCCGAAAGGGCGCGTTACATCCCGGTCGCCTTCTTGGCGAATTCGTTGGTGTAGGTGTCGGTGATGTCGATATTGGCCTTCGCCACCTCCGGATCGCCCTGCGAGAAGACCTTCAGCACCGCCTCTGCGCCCTTCGGATCCATCATCCCGTCGGTCGAATACATCGGGATCGTGTTCTTCAACGCGGCGAGGTAGGTGGCCTTGTCCTTGCCCACCATCTCGGGCGGCATCTTGGCCATGATCTCTTCGGGCTTGTGGCTGTGGATCCACTTCAGCGTGGCGACCATGGCGTTGGTCATCATCTGGGCCTCCTTCTGGTGGCCGTCGATCCAGTTCGCGCGGGCGTAGAAGGCCCCGCCCGGGTAGTTGCCGCCGAAGGTCGCGACGGTGTCCTTCTCGGTCCGGGTGTCGGACAGGAGCTTCAGGTCCTTGTACTTGTCCTGCAAGATCGTGACCGCCGGGTCGAGCATGACCGCCGCGTCGATCCGGCCCTGTTCCATCGCCGCGATGGCGGTGCCGCCAAGGCCCACGCCGATCACCGCCGCCGCGTCGGGCTTCAGCCCGGCCTTACCCAGCTCGTACTTCAGGAAGAAATCGGTCGAGGAGCCCGGGGCGGAAACCCCCACGTTCTTGCCCTTGAGGTCCTTGACCGAGGTGATCTTGCCCGTCTCCTTGGGCGAGACGACCAGCACGAGGCCCGGGAACTTGTCGTAGACGACGAAGGATTTCAGCTTCTGGTGCTTGGCCGCCAGCTCCACCGTGTGGTCGAAATAACCCGACACCACGTCGGCAGACCCGCCGATCACCGCGGTCAGTGCCTGGCTACCGCCCTTGAAGTTCACCATGTCGACGTTCAGCCCGGCCTTCTTGTACATGCCCAGCTGCTTGGCCAGCACGGTCGGCAGGTAACACAGGCAGCCCGCGCCCCCGATCGCCAGCTTGACCGTCGGCGCATCCTCGGCCTGCGCGGTACCGGCCAGCGCCAGCGCGGCGGCGCCCGCCACCATCAGCGTTCTCAATGCCTTCATCTCTGTCTCCTCCATGTGGCCGCCCTCTCCCCGGGGCGGATTGCTGTCTGCGGTCTTGTATCAGCTTTCGGCATGCACCTGCGGGCGCCAGACCAGCAGGCGGCGCTCGATCAGGGTGACGCCGTAGTCGATGGCGATGACGAAGGCGGCAAGGACGAACATCCCCGCGAACACCCCCGCGATGTCGAACATCCCCTCGGCCTGCTGGATCAGGTAACCGAGGCCCGCCGCCGAGCCGAGGTATTCGCCCACCACCGCCCCCACGACGGCAAAGCCGATCGAGGTGTGCAGCGACGAGAACACCCACGACAGCGCGGAGGGCAGGTAGATGTGGCGCAGAAGCTGGCGTTCCGACATGCCCAGCATGCGGCCGTTCGACAGGATCGTGCGGTCGACCTCTCTCACGCCCTGGACCACGTTGAAGAAGACGATGAAGAACACCAGCGTGAACCCCAGCGCCACCTTGGACCAGATCCCCAGCCCGAACCACAGCGTAAAGATCGGCGCCAGCACCACCCGCGGCATGGCGTTCGCGCCCTTCACATAGGGGTCGAACACCGCGCCCAGCTTGGGTTTGCGCGCGAACCAGAAGCCAAGGATGACCGCCGCGATGGCACCGATCAGGAACGACAGGATCGATTCCAGCAACGTGATCCAGAGGTTGTACCAGATCGAGCCCGAGGCGAACCAATCCCAGACCTGCTGCGCCACGTCGACGGGGGTCGAGAAGAAGAAGGCGATGTTCTGCGGGTCGCCGATGATATGGGTGGTCGAGGCCAGCTGCCAGCAGAGGATCAGCACCACGGCGACCAGCACCTGAAGCGTCGTCAGCGTCACGCGGCTCATTGTTCGCCCCCCATGGTCAGGTCCGGGTAGGCCTTGAGCACCTCGGCCTTCAGCATGTGCCAGATGTCGCGATGCAGTGTCTGGAATTCCGGCATCAGCTTGATTTCGGAGATGTCGCGGGGCCGCGCGAGGGTGATCGGGAAATCCCCGATGATCCGCGCCGCCGGCCCCGCCGACATGATGACAACCCGGTCGGCAAGGCTGATCGCCTCTTCCAGGTCATGGGTGACGAACAGCACGGCCTTCTTCATCTCGGACCAGAGCCGCAGCAGCAGGTCGCCCATGATCAGCCGGGTCTGGGCGTCCAGCGGACCGAAGGGTTCGTCCATCAGGATGATCTGCGGGTCGCGGATCAGCACCTGCGCCATGGCGACACGCTTGCGCTGCCCGCCCGAGAGCATGTGGGGATAGCGGTCGGCGAAGGTATGCAGGCCCACGCGGCGCAGCCATTCGCGGGCCTCGGCCCGGGCCTCGCGCCTGGGCGTGCCCGCCGTCTGCAGGCCGATCGCCACGTTCTCCAGCGCCGTCTTCCAGGGCATCAGCGCCTCTTGCTGGAACAGGTAGCCCGCATCGTGGTTCAGCCCCGAGAGCGGCGCGCCGAAGATCGACACCCGCCCCGCCGCGGGCGTGAGCAACCCCGCCGCCGCGTTCAGAAGCGTGGACTTGCCGCAGCCGGTGGGGCCGACGATGGCCACGAACTCGCCCTCGGCGATGGTCAGGTCGGCGTCCTCGACGGCGCGGAACACCGTCTTGCCGGGGGTGCCGAACTCGATGTTCACGCCCTCGAAGCGCACAGCCTCGCGCCGCTTCTTCGGCGCGCTGCCCGGCTGTCCGCCCGGTTGCCTGCCCGGCTCGCCGTCCTTGCCGCCGCCCTTGCCCACAACGGTCAGCATGGTGCCGTCACGGGGCACACGGCCCCTGCCCTCATCTCGCGCATGGCGATCCTCCCTGTCATCGGACGCCTCCCGCGCCCTCCCGCCGCGCCGAGGCGCCGCAGGGTCCCCTCATGTCTGGCGGGAAACAGCGGGGGAGGAAAGGTCTGCGCCGCCCCGAGCCGGCCGATCACGCAACCATGAGGCGAGGCGTCAGGTAACTTTTTCGTGATATTGCCACTCGGCACCGCGGGGATCCCGCACCGACCCAGCGTCTCAGGCGAAATCGACCTCCTTCGAAAAAGGCATCTGCCGCAGCCGCTTGCCCGTGGCGGCAAAGATCGCTGCGGCGAGGGCGGGTGCCGCGGGCGGCACGCAAGGCTCCCCGATGCCATGAACGCGGTCGCCCATTTCCAGCGCCCGGGTGTGGAACACGGGGCACTGATTGATCCTCAGGAACGGGTAGCTGTCAAAGTTCCCCTGCTCGATCGCGCCACCATCGAACGTGATCTCGGCCCCCATCGCGTGGCCCAGCCCCCAGATCGCCCCGCCGGTCATCTGCGCCTCGACATTGCGCGGATCCACGACGACCCCGAGGTTGGCCGCGATGTAGACCCGGCGGAGCGCTATCCCCGCCGCCGTCGCCTCGACATCCACCACCTCGGCCACCGGCACCCCGAAGGAAAGCGTGAAGGCCAGCCCCCGGCCCCAACCCTTGGGCAGATCGGCGCGCCCCCAGGCCGACAGCTCCCCCACCGCCTCCAGCACCCGGCGGCTGGCGTCGTCATCGACCAGCCGCAGACGCTCGGCCAGCGGGTCGGCGCCGGCGGCGTGGATCAGCTCGGCCATTACCCCCTCGTGGAAGAACCCGTTGAGCGAGGCCCCCACCGACCGCCACGAACTGACCGGCGCCATCTCCGGCACGCGATAACCGGTCACGCGCCGCGCGGGAATGGCGAAGGGCTGATCCCACGCGCCGGCAACGATCGCCGTGTCCGGCCCCACCGACGGCAGCCCCAGCCGCCCCATCTGCGACGCAGTGGTCGACGGCGCGGCAATCGCCAGGTCCATCGCCACCACCTTGCCGCGCGCCACCCGGCCGCGCCCCCGCGCCATGCCGAGGGGGCGGCAGAAATCGTGGGTCATGTCCTCTTCGCGCGACCAGGTCATCTTGACCGGAACGCCCGGCACGGCGCGGGCGACCTGCGCCGCCTGGGCGATGAAATCGTCCTCGAGCCGCCGGCCGAAGCTGCCGCCCATCGGCAACACGTGCAGCGTCACCGCCTCCGGCGGGACGCCCGCCGCCTTGGCCGCCGCCGAGGCGGCATAGAGCGGCACCTGGCAGCCGGCCCAGATCGTCAAATGCCCGTCCTTCAGCCAGGCGGTGGCGTTCATCGGCTCCATCGGCGCATGGGCGAGATAGGGCGCGCGGTACTCGGCCGCGATCAATTCGCCCTGCTGAACCGCGCCTTCCTGCCCTCCGCCTTCCTTCCCGCGGGCCTCCCCCGGCACGTCCTGGCGCAGCATGGCGTCGACGTCGCCCACGTCCGTGAACCGGCTGTCGCGGCGATCCGCGGTGAACGAGCCCGCCACCTCGGCGAACATCGCCTCGGTCGTGGCAGGATAGGCGGCAGGCGCCCATGTCACCTCGACCAGGTCAGCGGCCTGGAAGGCGCGCCAGGTGTTGTCGGCGATCACCGCGAAGCCGCCCGGGATCTCGACCACCTTGCGCACGCCCCGCGCCGCCCGTGCCCTGGTCATGTCGATCCGGTCCACCCCGGCGCCGAGCTGCGGCGCTCGTCGGACGGTGGCATAAGCCATCCCCGGCAGCACCATGTCGATGCCGTAAAGCTCCGTCCCGGTGGACCGCGCGACCATGCCCTTGCGCGGCACCTCGCGGCCGATCAGCCGCCAGTCGCCGCGCGGCTTCAGCGGCGGGTCCGCGGGCGGGTCGATCCCCGCCGCCTCGGCGATCAGGGCGGTGTAGGGAATCCGCCCGCCGCCGGGCAGGATCACAGCCGAGGCCCCGGTGCGCAGTGCCTCCAACGGCTGGCCCGAACGGGCTGCCGCCGCCTGCAGCATCACCGCCCGCGCGGCCGCCCCCGCCCGACGCATCTTGTCGAACCCGTCGGGGATCGAGGACGACCCGCCGGTGATCTGCAGCCCGAGGAACTTTGCCAGGACATCGCCGGCCTCGCGCGCAAGTTCGGCCTGGGTCGAGCGGTCGGTGGGGGCGAAGGGCAGCCCCTCGGCCAGCACCGCACCGTTGTAGTAGGTGGCCGAGGGCGGACCATGCGCCACCGCGACCCTGTCCCAGTCGAGATCCATCTCCTCGGCGAGAAGCAGCGCCAGCGCCGATTGCGCCCCCTGCCCCATGGCGGCACGCGGGGCGATCACGGTGATGCCGCCCGGCGCGATCAGCACGTAGGGCGTGAGCGCGGCCTGCCCCGCCTTCAGCCCGGCCTTCAGCGGGTTCGGCCCGGGGGTCAGGTAGCGCCAGATCCCGAACGCCAGCCCCCCGCCGACAAGCGCGGAACCCACGAGGAAGGTGCGGCGGGCAATGCGTCCGGTTCGCGGCATGGTTCACCCCTCCTTCAGCTTCGCGGCCGCGGCATGGATCGCCGCGCGGATCCGCGGATAGGTACCGCAGCGGCAGAGGTTGCCCTGCATCGCATCGTCGATCTCGGAATCCGTCGGGGCGGGCGTGGCGGCCAGCAGCGCCGCCGCCTGCATGATCTGCCCCGACTGGCAATAGCCGCATTGCGCCACCTGATGCGTCACCCAGGCCTGCTGGACCGCATGCAGCGCGCCGGGTGCGCCGAGCCCCTCGATCGTCGTCACCGGCTGGTCGACATCGCCAAGCGCGGTCTGGCAGGACCGCACGGCCTCGCCCCCCAGCCAGACCGTGCAGGCGCCGCATTGCGCGATGCCGCAGCCGTACTTGGTGCCGTGCAGACCGAGGATGTCGCGCAGAACCCACAGGAGCGGCATCCGGTCTTCCGCGTCGACCTCGTGCGTCGTGCCGTTGACGATCAGTCGCATCGCATCCCTCCCTCGTTCAGGGCAGCGTAACGCGGCAGTGCGCCCATGCAAGGCGGGGCGGCCATGCAAGGCGGGGCGGCCATGCAAGGCGGGGCGGCGGCAAGATGGCGGGAAGGATGGGGAAGACAGGGGAGGGCCGAGCGGTGTGTCGCGGTGGAGAGGCAGGATCGGCGCCCGCGCTGCATCCATCAGGGGAGCCCCGCACCCACCGCATCCGCGGGGGTTTCACACCCCCGCACCCCCGTGGGATATTTTCGAGCAGAAAGTGGGAAAGCATCCGCGCCGGCTTGTGGCCGACGATCTGCCCTTGGCATGGCGCGGCGGAAGCCCGATCGCGCGAGAGGAGGCGCCGGAACGGGCGGCTTGCCTTTCGCCGTGCGCGCCCCTAGCGTCCGCCTTTCGCCGCAGGAGAGAGGGATCCATGTCAACCGCAGTCACGACGAAAGGCATCGCCGCGATGCTGCTGGCGGGGCTGCTGTTCACCCTGCTCGACGCGACGGCCAAGCACCTGGTCGGGGCCTACCCGACATGGCAGGTGATCTGGGCGCGCTATACCGGACAATGCGCGGTGGTCGCGCTGGCACTGGCGCCACGGCTGCGGACGGTGCTGCGCACCCGCTATCCCGGCCTGCAGGTGCTGCGCTCAATCGCGCAGCTGGGTGCGACGGGGTTCTTCTTTCTCAGCCTCAGGTACGTCGGGCTGGCCGATGCCACGGCGATCGCGGAGCTGGCGCCGCTGCTGATCACCCTCGGGGCCGCGCTGTTCCTGGGCGAGACGATCGGGCCGCGCCGGATCGCCGGTATCGTCGCCGCCATGATCGGCGCGCTGATCGTGATACGGCCGGGCAGCAGCGTCTTCGCCCCCTCGGCCCTGCTGCCGCTGGCCACCGCCTTCTGCTATGCCGCCTATGTCCTTTTCACCCGCCGGGTCGGACAGTCCGAGAGTGTCTGGACCTCGCTGCTCTATACCGCGCTGCTGGGGGCACTGGTGACCAGCCTGGCCCTGCCTGGGGTCTGGCGTCCGGTGGCGGCGGGAGACCTCTGGGCCTTTGCCGCGCTCGCGGTGCTGGGCTCGGGCGGGCAGTTCTTCCTGATCCGGGCCTTCAGCCTGTCGGAGGCCGGCGCGATCGCACCCTTCGCCTATATCGAGCTCATCTATGCCGCGCTCTGGGGCGCGCTGTTCTTTGCCGAATGGCCGGATGCCGGGACGATCGCGGGCGGGGCGGTGATCGTCGGCGCCGGGATCTACGTCTGGCACCGCGAGGGCGCGGAGGCGCGCCGCGCCAAGCGGGCCGCCGCCGCGCGCGGCGAACAGGGCGGCTGAGTGCGAAACCGGCAAGGCGCGGTTGCGAAGGGCGGCTGCGGCGCGCAGCCCGGGGAAGGACGCCGACCGGCGCCCTACTCGGCGGAGACCCGGGCCGCGGCGTAGATCTCGCCCGGGCCGGGCGCCTGGATCAGGACCGCGCCGGGCTGGTCGCCGGAAAGCTTCACCTCCGCCTCGAACGGTTGCGCCCCGTCCCAGGTGCCGAGCACGTCGAGCGCGGTGACGATGTTGTGGTAATCCATGGTGCGGCCCGCGTTCTCGCCCCGCCGGATCGCGACGCGACGTTCGGGGATGTAGCGGACCAGTTGCACGTCGGCGGGCTTGTCGAAGGGCTTTGCCGCCGTGGCGCGGATCGTCAGGGTCGCGCCCTTGCGCGACAGCGTCAGCGTCGCCGGCGCGGGCTGCGCCCCGGTCTTGTGGATCAGCGTGGCGAGTTCCATCGGCTTGTAGCCGACGACCCGGGTCTCGCCCTCGACGATCATCTGCGGTGTGTAGATCGTGCGGTTGCCCGCGGCACGGGCGTAATTCTTCTGCCGCAGGGTCCAGTCGGCCGAGCCGAACTCGTCCTTCCAGCCGATGTAATCCCAGTAATCGACGTGAAAACCCAGCGCGATCACGCCATCATGCCTGGCGATCTGCCCCAGAAGTTCATCCGCGGGGGGGCACGACGAACAGCCCTGGGAGGTGTAGAGTTCCACCACCACCGTCCGGGCGGGAGCCGCTGCCTGATCGGCGAGCGCGGCCCCGGAAAATGCCAGCCACAGACAGATGGCAGCGCCTGAAATACCGCGCATCAAACCAATCTCTAATATCTCCTCGTGGCCACGGCTTGTAATCAGCCTACGCGCGCGCGACCAATCAAGGTTTTGCGAGCGGCTGTAACTGACGCATTCGTGCATCACCACATCTGGCAGGGGAGGCGCCGTTGCCGGAGGAAATACGCTCTGGCTTTTTCGGCATACAACTGTATACAAAGCCCACGATTCCCTTGCACCCCCTGCCCCCTTGAGGCATGAGGACGCAGGGACAGCCAGCTTTATCCACGTAGGAGGCCGCCATGAGTGTCACCGTCGGACACGACAGCCAGAAAACCCGCCAGACCCTCGAGGCCGGCGGCAGCAGCTACGCCTATTACTCGATCCCGGCCGCCGAGAAGGCGGGCCTGGGCAAGTTCGCCCGCCTGCCCGCCTCGCTGAAGGTGGTGCTCGAGAACATGCTGCGGTTCGAGGACGGCAAGACCGTCTCGGTCGACGACATCAAGGCGTTTTCCGAATGGGCCGACAAGGGCGGCCAGAACCCGCGCGAGATCGCTTACCGCCCGGCCCGCGTGCTGATGCAGGACTTCACCGGCGTGCCCGCCGTGGTCGACCTTGCCGCGATGCGTGACGGCATCATCGGCCTGGGCGGGGACGCGCAGAAGATCAACCCGCTGAACGCGGTCGATCTGGTGATCGACCACTCGGTGATGATCGACGAATTCGGCAACCCGCGCGCGTTCCAGATGAACGTCGACCGCGAGTACGAGCGCAACATCGAACGCTACACCTTCCTCAAGTGGGGTCAGAAGGCGTTCCAGAACTTCCGCGTCGTGCCGCCGGGCACCGGGATCTGCCACCAGGTGAACCTGGAATACCTGGCCCAGGCGACCTGGACCGACACCGACCAGAACGGCGAGATGGTGGCCTATCCCGACACCCTCGTCGGCACCGACAGCCACACCACCATGATCAACGGCCTGGGCGTGCTGGGCTGGGGCGTGGGCGGCATCGAGGCCGAGGCCGCGATGCTGGGTCAGCCGATCTCGATGCTGATCCCGGAAGTCGTGGGCTTCAAGCTTACCGGCACGATGGTCGAAGGCACCACCGGCACCGACCTCGTGCTCAAGGTCGTCGAGATGCTGCGCAAGCACGGCGTGGTCGGCAAGTTCGTGGAATTCTGGGGGGACGGCCTTGACCGCCTGCCGCTGCCGGACCGCGCGACGATCGCCAACATGGCGCCGGAATACGGCGCGACCTGCGGCTTCTTCCCGGTCGACGACGAGACCCTGCGCTACCTGGAAATGTCGGGCCGCGACAAGGACCGCATCGCGCTGGTCGAAGCCTATTCCAAGGCACAGGGCCTGTGGCGCGACGCGGATTACGCGCCGGTCTACTCGTCGACGCTTGAACTTGACATGGGCACGATCGTGCCGGCGATCTCGGGCCCGAAGCGCCCGCAGGATTACCAGCCGCTGACCAACGCCGCGCAAGCCTTCTACAACGTCGTGTGCGACTATCGTGGTGTCGATGCCGATATCGAAGCCAAAGAAATGGCCGCCGAAGGCCCGACCGCGGCCTCGACCAACGGGTCGGACCCGCGCAAGACGGGCGCCGTCTCGGGCGAGGATTACAAGCTGCGTGACGGCTCGGTCGTGATCGCCTCGATCACCTCGTGCACCAACACCTCGAACCCCTACGTGATGATCGGCGCGGGCCTCGTCGCCCGCAAGGCGCGCGAACTGGGTCTGAACCGCAAGCCGTGGGTCAAGACGTCGCTCGCCCCCGGGTCGCAGGTCGTGTCGGAATACCTCGAGGCCGCGGGCCTGCAGGAGGATCTCGACGCCATCGGCTTCAACCTCGTGGGCTACGGCTGCACCACCTGCATCGGCAACTCGGGCCCGCTGCAGCCCGAGATCTCCAAGTCGATCGCCGACAACGACCTCGTCGCGGTATCGGTCCTCTCGGGCAACCGCAACTTCGAGGGTCGGATCAGCCCCGACGTGCGCGCCAACTACCTGGCGTCCCCGCCGCTGGTCGTGGCATACGCGCTGGCCGGCGACATGAACATCGACCTGACGTCGGAGCCGCTGGGCGAAGGCAAGGACGGCAAGCCGGTCTACCTCAAGGACGTCTGGCCGACCCAGAAGGAGATCGCCGATCTCGTCCACAAGACGGTGACGCGCGAGGCCTTCCAGGCGAAATACGCCGACGTGTTCAAGGGCGACGAGAAGTGGCAGGCGGTGGAAACCACCGACAGCGAGACCTACGACTGGCCGGCCTCGTCGACCTACGTGCAGAACCCGCCCTACTTCCAGGGCATGTCGAAGGAGCCGGGCACGATCTCGGACATCGAGGGCGCGCGCGAACTGGCCATCCTCGGCGACATGGTGACGACCGACCACATCTCGCCCGCCGGGTCGTTCAAGGAATCGACCCCGGCCGGGAAATACCTGGTCGAACGTCAGGTCCCGGTGCGGGAGTTCAACTCCTACGGTTCGCGCCGCGGCAACCACGAAGTCATGATGCGCGGCACCTTCGCCAACATCCGCATCAAGAACGAGATGCTGGACGGCGTCGAGGGCGGCTACACCAAGGGCCCGGACGGCGAGCAGACCTCGATCTACGACGCCGCGATGGCCTACCAGGCTGAGGGTACGCCCCTCGTCGTGATCGGCGGCATCGAATACGGTGCGGGCTCGTCGCGTGACTGGGCGGCCAAGGGCACCGCCCTCCTGGGCGTCAAGGCCGTGATCGCCGAAAGCTTCGAGCGTATCCACCGCTCGAACCTCGTCGGCATGGGCGTCATCCCGTTCGAGTTCACCGGCGGCGACAACCGCAAATCGCTGAACCTGACCGGCGACGAGACCTTCTCGATCAGCGGGCTGGCCGAAGGCCTGAAGCCGCTGTCGGAAGTGCCGTGCAAGATCACCTATGCGGACGGCACCGAGAAGACGATCCAGATCAAGTGCCGGATCGATACGGCGATCGAGATCGAATACGTCGAGAACGGCGGCGTGCTGCACTACGTGCTGCGTAACCTCGCCAAGGCGTCGTAAGCGCCAGCGACGGCAGAGACAGAAACGCCCCGGGGGAAACCCCGGGGCGTTTTCCGTTGGCGGGGCTGTTGCGCCCGGTGCGGCCCCTGGCCTAGCAAGGGGCATGACACGCTGGCGCCCCCCACCGCAGATCCGCTTCAAGGCGCTCGGCCTTCACTGGCGCGAGGACCGGCTTCTTGCCGCCGAGGTGCCCGACGACGCGGGCCGCGTGAAAGGCGTGCGCCCGTTGGGCGGCACGGTGCATTTCGGCGAGACCGCCGAGGCCGCCGTGCGACGCGAATTCGCGGAAGAGCTGGGCATCGCGATCGAGGTGCTGGGCCCGCCGGTCTTCCTTGAGAACCTGTATCGGCACGAGGGCGCGCCCGGGCACGAGATCCTCGCACTGTTCGACGTGGCCTTTCCCGAGGGCGCCTTTGACGGGGTGGAGCGCATCGCCTTTCACGAAGACGAGGGCACCCCCTGCCACGCGGGCTGGTACGCGCCCGACAGCCTTGACCAGCCCGGCCGGATCCGGCTGTTCCCGGACGGGCTCAAGGCGCATCTCGCCGCGCGCTGACCGGCGCTCGGACCCCGGGGGGGGGGGTTCGGCAACCGCCCCGCCAACGGAAACGCCCCGAAGGTTTCCCCCCGGAGCGCCACCAGACAAATTCCTTCGAAGGAATTTGCAAAACTCTTCGAAGAGTTTTGTGCCTAACCCGCCGCGGCCACCGCGCGCCCGGTCATCACCTTGACCAGATGTGCGCGATAGGCGGCCGAGCCGTGCAGATCCTCGATCATGTCGCTGTCGTCGACCGTCAGTTCCTTGAGCGCCTCGGGCGTGAAGCTTTTCGACAGTGCTTCCTCGGCCTCGGTCCAGCGGAACACCCCGTCACCCGAGGCCCCCGTCACCGCGACCCGCACACCATCGGAGAACTTCGCGACGAAGACCCCCACGAGGGCGAAGCGCGAGGCCGGCTGTTCGAACTTCTGGTAGTTCGCGGCCTCCGGGATCGGGAAACGCACCTCGGTGATGATCTCGCCCTCCTCCAGCGCCGTGGTGAAGAGCCCGTCGAAGAAGTCGTCCGCCGCGATCTCGCGGTGGTCGGTCACGATGGTCGCGCCCGAGGCAAGCGCCGCCGAGGGGTAGCAGGCCGAGGGGTCGTTATTGGCAAGGCTGCCGCCCACCGTCCCCTTGTTGCGCACCGAGGGGTCGCCGATGTTGCCCGCCAGCGCCGCCAGCCCGGGGTAGGACTTCGCGGCCTCGGCCGCGACCACGGCATGCGGCGTGCCGCCACCGACCGACAGCACCCCGCCCTCGGCCTTCACGAATTTCATCGTGTCGATGCCCTGCAGGCTCACCAGTTTCGCGGGCGCGGCGAGGCGGCTTTTCAGCGTGGGGATCAGGGTCTGCCCGCCCCCCAGCGCCTGCGCCTCGTCGGACTTGAGCGCCGCGACAGCGTCCTCGACCGTTTTCGGCCGTTCGAATTCGAATGCGTACATGGCGCGTCTCCTTACTTCTGCATCGCCGCCCAGACCCGGGCGGGGCTCATCGGCATGTCGATATGGGCAACGTCGTGGCCCGCGCGGTTCAGCGCGTCCAGCACCGCGTTCACCACCGCGGGCGGGGTGCCGATGGCGCCGGCCTCGCCGCAGCCCTTCACCCCCAACGGGTTGTGTGTGCAGGGCGTCTGACACGAGTGGTCCACCTTGTAGAACGGCACGTCATTGGCCCGCGGCATGGCGTAATCCATGTAGCTTGCGGACAGAAGCTGGCCGTTCTCGTCGTAGACGGTGTTTTCCAGCAGCGCCTGGCCGATCCCCTGCCCGATCCCGCCATGCACCTGGCCGTCGACGATCATCGGGTTGACGATGTTGCCGAAATCGTCGGCGGCGGCAAAGCTCTCGATCGTCACCTTGCCCGTCTCGGGATCGACCTCCACCTCGCAGGCATAGGCGCCCGAGGGGTAGGTGAAGTTCGCCGGATCGTAGAACGCCGTCTCCTCCAGCCCCGGCTCGAGGCTTTCAAGCGGATAGTTGTGCGGCACGTAGGCGGCCAGCGTGACGCCGGCCCAATCCACCGACTTGTCAGTGCCCGCGACCGAGAACTTGCCGTCCTTCAGCTCGATATCCCCTTCCGAGGCCTCGAGCAGATGCGCCGCGATCTTCTTCGCCTTCGAGATGATCTTGTTCGTGGCCCGCACGATGGCAGAGCCCCCCACGGCCAGCGAGCGCGAGCCGTAGGTGCCCATGCCCATCGGCGTGTTGGCGGTGTCGCCATGGACGATCTCGATCTGGCTGGCGTCGATGCCGATCATGTCGGCCACCACCTGGGGAAAGGCCGTCTCGTGGCCCTGCCCGTGGCTGTGCGACCCGGTCATGACCGAGATCGAGCCGGTGGCGTTCACCCGGACCGTCGCGCTTTCGTAAAGGCCCGCGCGGGCGCCCAGCTGACCGACAAGGTGCGAGGGCGCAATGCCGCAGGCCTCGATATAGCAGTTGATCCCGAGGCCGCGCAGCTTGCCCTTCTTCTTCGACGCCTCCAGCCGGGCGGGGAACCCCTTGATGTCGGCCATCTCCTCAAGCTTGTCCATCGTCGCCACGTAATCGCCGGTGTCGTATTCCACGGCGACCGGAGTGGCATAGGGGAATTCGGTCACGAAGTTCTTGCGGCGCAACTCGATCGGGTCGATGCCCATCTCGCGCGCCGCCTTGTCGACCACGCGCTCCAGCTGATAGGTCGCCTCGGGCCGGCCCGCGCCACGGTAGGCATCGACCGGCACGGTGTTGGTGAAGACCGCCTTCACGTTCACGTAGATCAGCGGCGTCTTGTAGTTCCCCGCCATCAGCGTGCCGTGCAGCCATGTGGGCACCGAGGGGGCGAAGGTCGACAGGTAGGCGCCCATATTGGCGTAGGTCTCGGTGCGCAGCGCCTGGAAATGGCCCTCGGCATCCAGCGCCAGTTCGATCTTGGACACGTGGTCGCGGCCGTGGGCGTCGGACATGAAGGCCTCGGACCGGCTCGACGTCCACTTCACCGGGCGGTTGATCGCCTTGGCCGCGAAGGTGACGAATGCCTCTTCCGCGTAATGGAAGATCTTCGACCCGAAGCCGCCGCCCACATCGGGCGCCACGACCCGCAGCTTGTGCTCGGGGATGCCAAGGACGAAGGCGCCCATCAGCAGACGGATCACATGCGGGTTCTGCGAGGTGGTGTAAAGCGTGTGGTGATCCATCGTCTGGTCGTAATCGCCCACCGCCACCCGCGGCTCCATCGGGTTGGCGACGAGGCGCTGGTTCACCAGTTCCAACGTGGTGACATGGTGGGCCTTGGCAAAGGCCTCGTCCACCGCGGCCTTGTTCTCCTCGACAAAGCCCCAGTCGTAGCAAAGGTTCGACCCGATATCGTCATGCACCAGCGTGCCGCCCTGAACCGCGGCCTTCATGTCCATCACCGCGGGCAGTTCCTCGAGGTCGACCTCGATCGCCTCGGCGGCGTCGCGGGCCTGCGCCTCGGTCTCGGCCACCACCACGGCGATCGGGTCGCCGACGTGGCGCACCTTGCCCTGGGCCAGCACCGGGTGCCCGGGTTCCAGCATCGGTTTGCCATGCTTGTCGGTCACCTGCCAGCCGCAGGGCAGACCGCCGATCCCCTCGAAATCCTTGCCGGTGAAGATCCGGATCACCCCGGGCATCGCCGCGGCGGCCGCGGTGTCGATGCCGTTGATCTTGCCATGCGCCACCTGTGAGCGCAGGAAATAGGCATGCGCCTGGCCGCGCAGGTTGATGTCGTCGGTATAGCGCCCCTTGCCGGTGAGAAACCGCACGTCCTCGCGCCGTTTCGTGGCGGGGCCGATCTGTCCGTCCTTAGGCATGATGTCCTCCCTGACGCCCGGCCATCCTCCCGCCGGGCAAATTCCTGGTGAAACTCCCTCAGTCCGCGGCGATCACTCCGCGGCGATGGCCGAGACGTCCTGGCCGCTGGCCGCGAGGATCGCCTTGACGATGTTGTGATACCCGGTGCAGCGGCAGATGTTGCCCTGCAGGTAGTGGCGCACCTCGGCTTCCGAGGGCTTGGGGTTTTCCTTCAAAAGGGCGGTCGCGGCCATCACCATGCCCGGCGTGCAGAAGCCGCATTGCAGGCCGTGGTGGTCCTGGAACGCCTGCTGCATGGTCGAAAGGCTGCCGTCGGCATTGGCCATCCCCTCGATCGTCGTGACCTCGGCCCCCTCGCAATCGAGCGCGAAGGTCGAGCAGGACTTGATCGACTTGCCGCCGATATGGACGGTACAGGCGCCGCATTGCGAGGTGTCGCAGCCGACATGCGTGCCGGTCAGGCCCAGCGTCTCGCGCAGGAATTCGACCAGCAGCGTGCGGCCTTCCACCTCGCCGGACACGGCCTTTCCGTTCACGTTCATGGAAACTTTTGGCATGTTCTCCTCCCACGGAAAAAACTGGCTGACTCAAGGGGAGTAAATCACGCAGGCCGCAGTTCGCAAACAGGGAATCTCGGTGTCTGCAAGCGGGGCGCCCGCCCGCCCGCGGGATGGCCGCTGTCGGCCTCTGACAAGGGTGCTTCGAACCAGCGCCGCGGCAGAGCAAACCCGGCCCACCGCAAGCAGGGCGTGCGCCTGTCCGTGCGGTGGTGCGGCCAGCCTCAGAGATGGGCGCTTTATCCCGGCCACATCCGCGCGCCGCGCGAGCGGCGAGCGTCGTCGACCAGAGCGCCTGACTGCCGGTACGGGCAGGCGCGCGCCCCGCGGCCTCCGGGGCAGCCGCGCACCGGGCTGGACGCGCCTTCGCGGCGCGCGACCGGGACGTGCGCCCCCGCCGCCCCCGCCTGACACGCGCTCACTCCGCCTTGGCCCGCTCCCGCGGCTGGGGCCGCTGGGGGATCTCCTTGAGAAGCCCCCCGACCCCCATCGCCGCGATCTCGTCGGGCGTTGGGTCGAGGCCGCAAGCCGTGCGCTCCAGCACCCAGTCGGCGCCGTTCAGCGCGGGCGAACGGGCACAGCCCGGCAGGCCGATCACCGGGCGCGCGCCCTCGGGGCCGGGCAGACGACCGGTGAACAGAAGGTTCCCCGGATCGACCGGCATCCCGAACCGCTCAAGCGTGCCCCCCGCCCGCACCAAGGCCTCGGGCCCGGTGTCATGCGCGTCCGACGTCGCCGAGGCGGTGAGGATCAGCAGCATCTCGCCCCCGAGCCCTGCCAGAGCCTCGGCCATGGGCGCCGCCGCGTGCGGGCAGGCCGCGACATCGGCAAGCTCCACCCCCAGCGCCTTCAGCCGTTGCCCGGTGACCCGCCGCGCCTTGGCGCTGATCTTCGGATCCTGCCCGGGCAATTCGCTCAGCAGCAAGCCTGCCGTCCTGCGCGTGACCTGATGCAGCGACAGCGCCCCGCCCGCCGCCGCCTCGGCCCGCGCGAGGGTCTCTCCCGGCACGGCGTAGGTGATGATCTTGACGGTCGCGACCAGCGTCCCCTCGGCCACCCGCGTCAAGGGCGCCAGCGTGGCAAGGGTCACCGCGGGGTCGATCAGGTTCAGCGCGGCGACCGCCTGCGGATCCAGCCGCACGAGGCCCGGGCGCGCCGCCTTGACGTTCACCCGCCCGGTGAAGGCCGCCGACAGCGTGAGCCCAGCCGCCTTCGGGTCAGGCACCAGCGCCGCGGCCAGACGTGCGGCCGCGACATCCTCGGTCACGTCGCCAGGGTCGAGACGGGCGACGGTCAGCTCCGTCACCCCCTCGGCCGCCAGCGCCGCCACCTCGGACGCCTCCAGCACATGCCCCTTCTTCAGCTTGCGCCGGCCCAGCGGCGTGGAATGCGCGAGGATCCCGCCCGCCGCCTCGGCCACCGGCACCGGGCCGAACCGCATGGCCTAGCCCATCCTCAGGGTTTCGGTGATCTGCGCCATGATCGAGACCGCGATCTCGGCCGGGCTCTTGGCCCCGATGTTCAGGCCCACCGGCGCGTGGATCCGCTCCAGCGCCGCCTCCTCGACCCCCGCCGCGCGCAAGCGATCAAGGCGCTTTGCATGGGTCCGGGTGGATCCGAGACAGCCGAGGTAGAAGGCGTCGGAGGCCAGCGTCGCCGCGATCGCCGGGTCGTCGATCTTGGGGTCGTGCGTCAGGGTGACGACGCAGGTGCGGGCATCGATGCCATAGGCCTTCAGCGCCTCGTCCGGCCAGTCGTGGCTGATCGCCTCGCCGGGGAAGCGCTCGGCCGCGCCGAAGGCCTCACGCGGGTCGATCAGGAACGGATCGTAACCGGTCAGCCGCGCCATCTGCAGCAGCGGCTGGGCGATATGGACCGCGCCCACCACCACCATACGGAGCGGCGGATTGTGGATCGCGATGAACCAGCCGCCCTCCTCCACCCCCGATTTGTCGGACCGGAAACGGCTGCGGATCTGCGCCTCCAGCGGATCGCCCGGGCCCGCGCTCACGCGCGCCTCCCAGGTCTCCAGGTTAACCACATGGGCCAGCGGGCGGCGCGCGGCACGGGCGGCGCAGATCTCGGCCAGCATCGCCTCGGGCAGGGCCGAGCCCACCGGCTCCACCAGCACCCGGATCGTGCCGCCACAGGCGAGCCCCACGGCAAAGGCCTCGTCATCCGAGACCCCGAAGGTCAGAAGCCGGGGTCGGCCGTCGGACAGCGCCTCGAGCGCCTCGACCACCACCGCGCCTTCGACGCAGCCGCCCGAGACCGAGCCCATGATGTCGCTCGCCCCCGAGATGGCCAGCTGACTGCCCACGGGGCGGGGGGCGGACCCCCAGGTCTCGACCACCGTGGCAAGCGCGGAATGACGGCCCTCGCGGTGCCAGGCAAGCGCGATCTCGGGGATCTGGTCATGGGCGTAGGTGGTCGCGTCGGTTTTCGCGTCGGTCATGGGGGGCCTCCCAGCGGTCGGACATGGGGCGCGGGGCGAAGTATGGAACGCAACGCCGCCCGGCGCCAGCACCGACCTAAGGCGGCCGGACAAAAGGGAAAGGGGTCGCAGGGCGGAAGACGTCGACTTCTGGCACCAAGACGCAGCGAAAGAGGGACCCGCGCCCGTTCGCCGCGCGCCCGTGCGGCAGCCGCAGGGCGACCGGGGGACCTTGACGCCACGAAGGCACACGCGAAGGCGCCCCCGCGCCGGGAGGCTCCGCGAAAGGATTTCGTTTGCTGCGGCGACGTGGCGGGCACAGCGCTCCACCCCGGGGGCCCGCGTGGCACGGGCTCCTTCCGCTCGCACCGCACCGGTCCCCGAGCCCCCCGCGACCATTCGCCTCCGGCGGCGCGCTTGCCTCTGTCCGTGCCGCGCTAAATCCCCGAAGAGCCCACGCGAACAGGAGACAGCGCATGACCCTAACCGAGACCACCCTTCTCGTCGTCGGCGGCTCATCGGGTATCGGCTTCGGCGTTGCCCAGGCCGCGCTGAAGGCCGGCGCGGCCGTGACGATCGCCTCGCGCTCCGCCGAGAAGGTGGAAAAGGCCTGCGCCCGGCTGGGCGGCAAGGTGGAAGGCGTGACGCTGGACACTGCCGACGCCGCGGGGCTGGAGGCGTTCTTTGCCGACCGCAGCTTCGACCATCTTTTCTGCTCGGCCGCCAGCACCCGGGTTGCGGCGGTGCGCGAGCTGCCGCTCGAGGATGCCTATGCCGCGATGCAGTCGAAATTCTGGGGCGCCTACCGGCTGGCGCGGGCAGCGAGGATCGCGCCGGGTGGCTCGATCACCCTCATCTCGGGCACGCTCTCGACCCGGCCGAAGCCCGGCACCGCGCTGCAGGGCGCGATCAACGCGGGGCTCGAGGGGCTGACGCGGGGGCTGGCGGTGGAACTGGCGCCGCTGCGCGTCAATTGCATCGCGCCGGGGCTGGTGAAAACCGAGATGGTCGATACGCTGGACGGCGATGGCCGCAAGGCGATGTTCGAGGGCGCGGCGGAACGGCTGCCCGCGGGTCTGGTTGGCGGGCCGGAGATGATCGCGGTGCAGGCACTGGCGATCATGGCGAACCCCTACATGACCGGCGCAACCGTGGCGGTGGACGGAGGCGGCGTGCTGGTCTGAGGCGCCGGACCGGCGACCCGGGTCGACTTTTCGGCGAAAAGTCGCGCCCGGGCCGTGGCGTGGTCGGCTCTTGCTGTGGCCGGCCCGGAGCATCTTCGGCCCGCGGCCTGGCCAGCCCGCGGCGCGCCCGACTAGAGCACGACCTGCGGCTCGGCCCGCCCTCGCACGCCCGCCGCGGCGCTGTAGAGCACGCCCTGCGCCGGGTCCGGGGTCTCGATGCCCTCGCATGCGGTGGTGACGAAGAGCGTGGCAAGGTCCGCGCCACCGAACGCCGGGCAGCTGGAATTGCGTCCGCCCACCTCGATCGCCCGGTCGAAGCTTCCGTCCGGCAGGTGCCGCACGACCCGTCCGCTGCCCCATTGCGCGACCCAGAGCGCCCCCTCGGCATCTACCACGGCCCCGTCCGGGCGCCGCCCTTCGGCCTCGAAGTCGAGAAACAGCTCTGGCGCGGGACCCTCCGGCCAGCCCTCCGCATCGAGGCGCTGGCGCCAGACCTTGCCGGTTGGGGTATCGGCAAAATAACCGGTGCGCCCGTCAGCGGAGAAACAGATCGCGTTCGGGATCGAGAGGCCCGGATGCACCTGGCGCAGCGTGCCCCGGCAGTAGCGATAGATCGCGCCCTGCCCCGGCTCTGCCGTCTTGCTCATGGTGCCGATCCAGAACCCGCCCATCGGGTCGGCGCGCCCGTCGTTCGATCGGGTCTCCGGCCGGTCGGCCTCGAGCGGGGCGACCAGCGCCAGCTCGCCCGAGCCGAGGTCGAAGCGGTAGAGGCCGGTTTCCGAGGCGAGCAGCAGCGTCTCGCGGTCGATCCAGCCCGCGGCCGAGCAGATCTCGGGCAGCGGCCAGTCGAGCGTGCGGTCCCCCGCCCGCGACAGAAGCCGCCTGCCCAGGATGTCGAACCAGAAAAGCTGGCCCCGTTCTGGATGCCAGAGCGGCCCCTCTCCCAGCTCGCATTGGCGCGGGTCGTGAATCTCGGCGCTCATGGCCTGCCCTCCCCCGCGGTCACCGCGTCATACTGGGCCACGATCTCGCGCGCCCGGGCCCCCACCACGCCGGCATCGTCGCCCGGAGCGTAGAGCGCGCTGCCGATGCCGAATCCGTCGGCCCCGGCCGCGATCCACTCGGCGAAGTTCGCGGGCCCGGCGCCGCCGACGGCAAACACCTGGGTGCCCGCCGGCAGCACCGCGCGCATGGCCTTCAGCCCGGCCGGGCCGATCAGCGCGCCGGGAAACAGCTTCAGCCCGTCGGCCCCGGAGCGGAGCGCGAGGAAGGCCTCACTCGGCGTCATGCAGCCGGGCCAGCTTTGCATCCCCGCGGCCTTGGTGGCCGCGATCACCTCGGCGTTGGTGTCGGGCGAGACGACGAGCTGGCCGCCCGCCTGCGCGACCAGCGCGACCTCGGCCACGCTCAGCACCGTGCCGGCGCCGATCAGGGCGCGATCACCCAGGGCGTCGGCCATGCGGGCGATCGAGGTGAAGGGATCGGGGGAGTTCAGCGGCACCTCTATGCGGTCGATCCCCGCCGCGATCAGCGCCTCGGCCACCGGCAGGGCATCGTCGGGGCCGATGCCCCGCAGGATGGCGATCAGGTTGCGGCTCATGTCCTGTCCTTTCCCGGGCCCCGCCCGGTATCGTTTCCGGCATCGTTTCCCGCGTGGTTTCCGGTGTCGTTTCCCGCATCGCTTCCCGCGCTGCGTCCGGCCTCGCGCGCCGCGGCCAGCCCGGCGAGGACAAGGCCCGCCCCGGGCATCGCCTCGGCTTCGGCCCCGGCGCGGGCCAGCGCCTCGCAATAGCGTGCCGACAGTTCCGGCGCGCCGATCACTATCACCGGCCGCCCCTGCCAGAGGTCGCGCATGGCGGCCAGCTCGGCCCCGATCAGCAGGCCCGACAGCCGCGCCGCGGCCGTGCCGGGTGCCACGCTTTCCAGCAATCCCCGCGCCCGGATCCCGAAGAGCGCGGCGGTCAACGTGGCCGGCGCCGCCGCGATCTCGTCGAGGGCGGCGGCGAAGGCGCCGTGGTCGAAGGTGCCCGCGTCGACCGCGCCCTGCATGGAATGGCGCAGCACCGACTGTGTCGAGAGCAGGGCGTGCATCTCGCCCGTCATCGCGGTGCGAAGGGCCTGCACCGCGCCGCCCGAGACCCGCGCCCACTTGCCATGCGTGCCGGGCAGGCAGAGCACGCCGTCGAAATCGGGTGCAGAATCAGGTCGGCTGCGCAGGAAGCCCGCGATCTGGGTCTCCTCGCCGCGCAGCACGTCGGGCGGCGAGGACTGGCTCATCCCCGGCAGGATGCGCACGGCGAGGCGCGGGTCGGCGGTGGGCGCGGACACGGCGCCCCGCCCGTCGGGGATGCAGGGCACCGGCTGGTATGGCGCCTCGATCCAGCCCTGTCGGGCGCCGGCCATGCCGCAGACGAGGACCTCGGTCACCCTGCCCTCCGCGAGGTACGGCGCGGCAAGGTCGAGAAGCGCGGCCTCGTATTCCCCGGGCGAGAGGCGGCCCATGCCGCGGTCCGAGCCACGCTCGGCCAGCACGGCGCCGCCCGCGTCCAGCGCCCAGAGGCGCAGGTTGGACGTGCCCCAGTCCACCGCGATCCAGTCGGCCACGACCTGGCCTTCCCCCGCGGCGGGGCGGGACACGTCCGGGATCATGCCAGATCTTCGGGCAGCAGCGCCGCCGGCAGGTTCTGGTAGCTGACCGGCCGCAGGAAGCGGCGGATCGCCAGCGTGCCGACCGAGGTCGCGCCGAAGTTGGTGCTGGCCGGGTACGGCCCGCCGTGAACCATCGCGTCCGCCACCTCGACGCCGGTCGGGAACCCGTTCGCCAGCACCCGGCCCGCCTTGCGCTCGAGGATCGGCATCAGGCTGCGGGCGGCCTCGGTGTCGCCCTCGTCCATCTGCAGGGTGGCCGTCAACTGGCCCTCGAAGCCCTTGGCAAGGGTGCGCATCTCCTCGATCCCCGCGACCCGCACGACGAGGCCGAGGGGGCCGAAGACCTCTTCGCCCAGGGCGTGGTCCTGCAGGTAGGCGTCGGCGTCGGTCTCATAGAGGTTCGGAAGCGCGGTGCGACCCTCGGATTTCGTGGTCAGCACCGGTTCGACGGCGTTGCGGCCGGCGAAGGTCTCCTGCCCCTTGCGGTAGGCGGCGGCGATGCCGTCGGTCAGCATGACCTGCGGGCCCACCTCGGCAAGGGCTGCCTTGGCGGCGGCGACGAAGGCGTCGCCCGCCGCGCCCTTTTCCACCACGGCGATGCCGGGGTTGGTGCAGAACTGGCCCGCACCCATGGTCAGCGACCCGGCCCAGCCCTTGCCGATCTCGGCGCCCCGTGCCTTTGCCGCCTCGGGCAGCACGAACATCGGGTTGACCGACCCCAGCTCGCCGAAGAACGGGATCGGCTCGTCCCGCTGGGCGCAGAGATCGAAGAGCGCGCGCCCGCCGCGCAGCGAGCCGGTGAAGCCAACCGCCTTGATCAGCGGGTGCTTGACCAGCGCCTGACCCACGTCGAACGACCCGCCCTGCACCAGGGAGAAGACACCGGCGGGCATGCCGCAGGACTTGATCGCGGCGTGGATCGCCTCGGCGACGATCTCGGCGGTGCCGGGATGGGCATCATGGCCCTTGCACACCACCGGGCAGCCGGCGGCCAGCGCGGCGGCGGTGTCGCCGCCAGCGGTGGAAAACGCCAGCGGGAAGTTCGAGGCGCCGAAGACCGCGACCGGGCCGATCGGCCGTTCGATCATGCGCAGGTCGGGGCGCGGCAGCGGCGCACGGTCGGGCAGAGCCACATCGTGACGGCGGTCGAGGTAGTCGCCCTTGCGGATGTGGTCGGCGAACATGCGCAGCTGACCGGTGGTGCGGCCGCGCTCTCCCTCCAGCCGCCCGGCGGGGAGACCGCTCTCCTGCGTGCCGATCTCGGTGATGTCGGCACCGCGGGCCTCGATCTCGTCGGCGATCGCCTCGAGGAACTTCGCCCGCTCTTCGCGGCTGCTGTAACCGTAGGTCCAGAACGCCTCTTCCGCCGCCTCGCAGGCGCGGTTCACCATTTCGACGGTGCCGACCGAGAAATCATGCGCCGGGCCCGACGCCGGTTTCGAGGTGAAGGTCGTCCCGCTCGCCATCCAGTCGCCGGCGATCAGGCTTTTGCCATGGGGGGTGAAAGTCATGCGCGTCTCCTCAATCTCATTTTCCCCAGCGCAGGGCGAGCACGTCCTGCGCACGGGCAAGCTCGACAAGCCGGTCGCGGGTGCGCTGGCTCATCGGTTTCAACGGATGGCGCACGTGATCGGATCCGATCACCCCGCCCTCCATCATGACCGTTTTCGCCGCGCGCAAACCACATTGCCGGTTCTCGTGGTTGATCAGCGGCAGGCAGCGCGTCCATTGCGCCAACGCCCCTTCCCTATCACCGTCGCGGAACATCGTCACGATGGGACGGATAAGTTCGGGCTGCAGCGCCGAGGTCATGGTACCGGTGCAGCCCGCATCGAGATCGGCCAGCAGGGTCACCGCCTCCTCGCCGTCGAAGGGGCCGACGATATCCTTGTCGCCTGCCTCGATCAGCGCGGCCAGCTTGTCGGCGGCAAAGGGCGTCTCGATCTTGAAATAGCTGACGTTTTCCAGCTCCCGCGCCATCTTCACCAGAAGCGGCACCGGCAGCGACACCCCCGAAAGCGGCGCGTCCTGCACCATGATCGGGATCGAGATCGCGTTCGACGCGGCCTGGAAATGTTCGTAGATCCCGACCTCGGCGGGAACGAGGCCGACGCCGTGGTAGGGCGGCATCATCATCACCATCGCGGCACCCATCGCCTCGGCGGCCTTGGCACGGGCCACCACGATCTCGGTCGCGAAATGGCTGATGGTCACGATTACGGGAACCCGGCCCGCCACGTGCTCGAGGCTGATCCGGGTCAGCGCCGCGCGCTCCTCGTCCGACAGCAGGAACTGCTCGGAATAGTTCGCAAGGATGCAGATCGCGTCGACCCCCTGGTCGATCATGCAGTCGAGGACGCGGCGCATCCCCTCTTCGTCGACGCGGCCATCGGCATGGAACGGGGTCGGCGCGACGGGCAGGATGCCGGTCAGCGGGGAAGTCAGGACGGTCATGGTCTCTCCTCGGGTGTCGCTCTTACAGCGCGCGGATGATGAACCGGCTGCGCTGGCGGTAGGTTTCGCCGGGCCTCAGCGCCACGGACGGGAAATCGGGGCGGTTCGGTGCGTCGGGCCAGCGCTGGGGTTCCAGCGCAAGGCCCGCATGGGCACCGTAGGGGCGGCCGTGCAGGGTGGCGGCGGCGCCGGTATCCATCCGCGCGGCATCGTAGACCTGCAACCCCGGCTCGGTCGTCTCGATCTCGAGGGCGAGGCCGCCGGCGCTCAGCGCGCAGGCGGGATGCAGCCCCTCGCCCGACACGTCGAGGCAGAAGTTGTGGTCGAGCGGCTCGGGCCCCGGCAGTGGCCGCGCGGCGCGGTAGTCGAAACCCGTCCCCGCGACCGGCACCGGCGGCCCGGCCACGGGGATCCGCGCCGCATCCACCGGCAGATAGCTTCCGGCCGCGATCCGCAGACTGTGGGCCGACAGGTCGGGCCCGCCGTCCAGTGTCCAGTAGGCGTGCGAGGCGAGGTTGCAGAAGGTGGGCCGGTCGGTCGTGGCCTCCAGCGTCAGGGTCAGCGCCGCGCCCCCCGCGACCTCTTCGATCGCGTAGGTGGCGGCAAGATCCATCGCGCCGGGAAAGCCCCCCTCGCCATCCGGCAACCGCAGGCTGAGCCGGCACGCCCCCTCGTCCTGCCCGTCGAGGCGCCAGTTGTACTGGCTCGTGCCGCGCGTGCCCCCGTGCAGGGTGGTGCGCCCGTCCTCGTTGCGGTCGAGCGTCAGGCGTTTGCCTTCCAGCATCGCCGTCCCGCCTGCGATGCGGTTCGCGACCCGCCCGACGACGGCGCCGAAATACCGCATCGGCCCCTGGTATGCCGCAAGATCCGGGCTTCCCAGCACCAGCGGATGCGGGGTGCCCGCACGCCGGACGTCCTGCAGGCCGGCGCCCCAGGTGATGATCTGCGCGCTCAGCCCGCCGCCCGTGATCGCGGTCCGCATCACGGGGCTGCCGTCCGGGGCGAAGCCGAAGGTCCGGGGACCATGGGGGCGGGTATCGGCCATGGCGCTTACCAGTCGAAGGGGGCCACGGTAAGGCGGCGCCCCAGGGTGAAGGCGTCGGCTACATGGCGCATCGGTGCAAGATCCACGTCGCTCCGGCCCGCGCGGACCAGTTCGGCCATGTGCGCATAAAGCACCGGGTATTCGCCCTTCAGCGACAGGTTCACACCCGAGGCGTCGGCCACATCCTTGCCGTCGTTTTCCAGCACCGCGCCGCCCTTGTGCAGCGACAGCGTGCCCTGATCGGTCACCGCCTCCATCGACCAGATCTGTTCGCCGGTCTGCAGGAAATCCATGTCCATCGTGACCTCGGCCCCCTTGGGGTGGAAGAAGGCCACGCGGGCGGCGATAGGCGTTTCGCGGTTCTCGGGAAAATCCAGCTCGGCCCCGGTCACGTGGATCGGGTCGGGCAGGATCTCGGTCATGATCGACAGCGCGTTGATGCCCGGGTCGAAGACCCCGAGGCCGCCGGCCTCGAAGATCCAGTCCTGGCCGGGGTGCCAGCGGCGGACGTCCTCTTTCCACGTCACGTTGAGACTGCGGAGCGTCTTGTCCTTCAGCCAGGCCTTGGCCGCCTGCACCTGCGCCGCGGCCCGCGAATGCCAGCTGGCGTAAAGCGTGACGCCCTTGGCGCGCGCCATCTCCTCCAGCGCGTGACATTCCGAGAGCGTGGCGCCGGGCGGTTTCTCCAGCATCACGTGCCGTCCGGCCGCGATGGCCTGCGCGGCATAGGCGAACCGCGGCACTGGCGGCAGGCAGAGGGAGATGACCTGAATGTCCGGCCGCGCGGCCAGCATGGCGCCAAAATCCTTGTGCGCCTCGATGCCTTCGACCGTGCCGTGGTTGGAACAGGTCGCGGCCAACTCCCAATCCGGGCTGTCCGCGATCGCCGGGACGTGCTGGTCCCGCGCGATCTTGCCGATACCGACGAGTGCGATTTTCATCAGTGGGCGTCCTTTCCGACCGGCGCGCCGCGGCAGCCCTTGAGGAAGTCGAGGTCGGCGCCGGTGTCGGCGCCCTGCACATGGGCCTGGTGCAGCCAGGCGTAGCCGCCCCCTGCCCCCGGCGTGACCGCCAGCGCGGCCGAGGGATCCTCGGGCGGGGTCCATGCCGCCAGACGGCGGGCGAGTTCCTCGTCCGAGATGTCCAGATGCAGGCGCCGGCCCGGCACGTCCAGCTCGATCATGTCGCCGGTCTGCACCACGGCCAGCGGGCCGCCCGCCGCCGCCTCGGGCGAGGTGTGCAGGACCACGGTGCCGTAGGCGGTGCCCGACATGCGCGCGTCCGAGATCCGGACCATGTCGGTGATGCCCTTCTTCAGCACCTTGGGCGGCAGGCCCATGTTGCCGACCTCGGCCATCCCCGGATAGCCCTTGGGGCCACAGTTCTTCAGCACCATCACGCAGGTCTCGTCGATGTCCAGCGCGTCGTCGTTGATCTTGGCCTTGTAGTCGTCGATGTCCTCGAACACGACGGCCCGGCCACGGTGCTGCAGCAGATGCGGCGACGCGGCCGAGGGTTTCAGCACCGCACCCGCCGGCGCAAGGTTGCCGCGCAGAACGGCGATGCCGCCCTGCTGGGTCAGCGCCTTCTCGACCGGCAGGATCACGTCGTCATTGTGGTTGAGCGCGGTTTTCACCTCGTCCCAGATCGCGCCGCCGGATACGGTCAGCGCGTCCTTGTGCAAAAGCCCCGCCTCGCCCAGACGGCGCAGCACGGCAGGCAGGCCGCCGGCATAGAAGAACTCCTCCATCAGATATTTGCCCGACGGCATCAGGTTCACGATGGTGGCCACGTCGCGGCCGCAGCGGTCCCAGTCGTCAAGGGTGACATCCACCCCCACCCGGCCCGCGATGGCCAGAAGGTGCACGACGGCATTCGTGGACCCGCCGATCGCGCCGTTGGTGCGGATCGCGTTCTCGAACGCCTGCTTGGTCATGATGTCCGAGGGCTTCAGATCGTCCTTGACCATCTGCACGATGCGGCGCCCGGTTTCCTGACTCATGGTGCGGCGGCGGCTGTCGACCGCGGGGATCGCCGCGTTGCCCGACAGCGCCATGCCCAAAGCTTCGGCCATCGAGGCCATGGTCGACGCGGTGCCCATGGTGTTGCAGGTGCCCGACGAGCGGCTCATCGCCTGCTCCGCCTCGAGGAACTCGTCCTGCGTCATCTCGCCGGCCTTCACGGCCTCGGAGAATTTCCACAGGTGGGTGCCCGAGCCGATCCGCTCGCCGCGGAACCAGCCGTTCAGCATCGGCCCGCCCGAGACCACGATGGCGGGCAGATCGCACGACGCCGCTCCCATCATCAGGCTCGGCGTGGTCTTGTCGCAGCCGACCATGAGCACGACACCGTCCACCGGCTGGCCCCGGATCGCCTCCTCCACCGCCATGGCGGCGAGGTTGCGGAACATCATCGCCGTGGGGCGAAAGGTGTTCTCGGAGGCCGAGAAGACGGGGACCTCCACCGGGAAGCCGCCGGCCTCCCACACGCCGGCCTTCACCTTCTCGGCCAGCTCGCGCAGGTGGCCGTTGCAGGGCGTAAGGTCCGACCAGGTGTTCAGGATCCCGATGATCGGGCGGCCGTCGAACAGGTCGTGCGGGTAGCCCTGGTTCTTGAGCCAGCCGCGGTGATAGATCGTGTCGCGCGACTGGCCGGCGTACCATTCCTGCGACCGCAGGCGCCGCGGCCAGGGTGCGGGCTTGAACCCGGTCTCGAGTGGCGAAGTCATTGCAGCCCCCTTGCGCGGATGCGCGGGTTGGCAGACAGGGCTCAGCCCTGCTTCTGCTTGTTGTAGACGTCGAAGATCACGGCGGCGAGCAGCACCAGGCCCTTGATCATCTGCTGATAGTCGATGCCGATACCCATGATCGACATGCCGTTGTTCATGACGCCCATGATGAAGGCACCGACGACCGCGCCGACGATCTTGCCGACCCCGCCCGACATCGACGCTCCGCCGATGAACACGGCCGCGATCACGTCAAGCTCCATCCCGAAGCCCGCCTTGGGCGTCGCGGTGTTGAGGCGCGCGGCGAAGATGAGACCCGCCAGCGCCGCCAGAACGCCCATGTTGACGAAGGCAAAGAAGGTCAGCCGCTCGGTCTTGATCCCCGACAGCTTCGCGGCCTTGACGTTGCCGCCGAGCGCGTAGATCCGGCGGCCCAGCGTCGTGTTCTCGGTCACGAAGGCATAGATCGCGATCAGGATGCCCATGGTGACGAGGACGTTCGGGAAGCCCCGGAAGGTGGCCAGCTTGAAGGTCAGGAACAGAAGCGCGCCGATGACGATGATGTTGCGCACCCAGAAGAAGGCGGCGGGCTCCCCCTCCATCCCGTATTGCCGGGCGCGGGCGCGGGCCCGCATGCCGAGGTAGACGATCGCCATGGCCAGGATGATCCCGACGCCCATGGCGAGGACGTTGAAGTTGAACGAGCCCACGGCGGTGGCCAGCGGCTTGGTCGCGGCACGCGGCAGGATGTCGGGGATGAACCCGGTCGACAGCAGCTGGAAGTTGCGCGGGAAAGGCCCGACCGACTGGCCGTTCAGCAGCAGGAGCGAGGCGCCGCGGAACACCAGCATCCCTGCCAGTGTCACGATGAAGGACGGGATCTTCCAGTAGGCGACCCAATAGCCCTGCGCCGCCCCGATCAGCCCGCCGAGGATCAGCGCGGCCGGCACGGTGACCAGCACCGGGAGGTCGTAGTTGACGATCATCACCGCGGCAAATGCCCCGATGAAGCCCATCACCGACCCGACCGACAGGTCGATGTGGCCCGCGACGATGACGATGAGCATCCCCAGCGCCATGATGATGATATAGCTGTTCTGCAGGAACAGGTTGGTGATGTTCACCGGCCGCATCAGCGTGCCGTGGGTCATCGCCTGGAAGAACACCATGATGACGATCAGCGCGAACAGCAGGCCGTAGTCGCGCAGGTGATGCGTCAGGTAGCTGCCGATCGACATCGTGGTCTGCCCCGACGTCTGGCCGCCCGTCTGTTCATCCGCCGGCGTTTGGGTTTCGGTGGTCATTCTCGTGCCCTCACTCGGTGACGATGAGCGACATGATGCGCTCCTGGCTGGCCTCTGCCGCGGGCATCTCGCCCACGAAGCTGCCTTCGTTCATGACGTAGATGCGGTCGCACATGCCCAGAAGTTCGGGCATCTCCGAGGAGATGACGACGACGCCCTTCCCCTGTGCGGCCAGCTCGTTGATGATGGTATAGATCTCGTATTTCGCGCCGACGTCGATGCCGCGGGTGGGCTCGTCGAGGATCAGCACCTCGGGTTCGGTGAACAGCCACTTGGCCAGAACGACCTTCTGCTGGTTGCCGCCCGACAGGTTGCTCACCTTCTGAAACACGCCCGGCGTGCGGGTGCGCATGGCCTTGCGGTAGCGTTCCGCTACCTCGGTGTCGCGCATGTCGTCGAGGATGCCGTTCTTCGACACCGCCTCCAGCCGGGCGAGCGAGGTGTTGAACTTGATCGTCTCGTCGAGGATCAGGCCCAGCGCCTTGCGGTCCTCGGTCACGTAGCTCAGCCCCGCAGCGATCGCCCGGTCGACCTTCGAGACGTCGATCGGCTTGCCGCGCAGCTTCACGTTGCCCGAGATGTTTCGGCCCCAGCTCTGCCCGAAGATCGACATCGCCAGCTCGGTGCGGCCCGAGCCCATGAGGCCGGCAATCCCCACCACCTCGCCCGCGCGGACGTTGAACGAGATGTCCTCGATCACCTTGCGGTCCTTGTGCTCGGGGTGCCAGACGTTCCAGTCCGCCACCTCCAGCAGCAGCTCGCCGATCTTGGGCGTGCGGTCGGGGAAGCGGTGGGTCATGTCGCGGCCCACCATGTCGCGCACGATGTCGTTCTCGCTCAGCCCCGCATGGGCGTCGCGGGTGCCCACGGTGCGGCCATCGCGGATCACCGTCACGGTGTCGGCCACGTAACGCACCTCGTTGAGCTTGTGCGAGATGATGATCGAGGTCACGCCCTGCGCCTTCAGCTCCAGCATCAGGTCGAGAAGCTTGCGCGAATCGTTCTCCTGCAGGGCCGCGGTGGGCTCGTCGAGGATCAGAAGCTTCACGTCCTTCGACAGCGCCTTGGCGATCTCGACCAGCTGCTGCTTGCCGACGCCGATCTTGTCGACCATCGTGCCCGGCGCCTCGGTCAGGCCGACCTTCCTGAGCAGGGCCTGCGTGCGCTGCATCGTCTCGTGCCAGTTGATGACACCGCCCGAGGCGCGCTCGTTGCCGAGAAAGATGTTCTCGGCGATCGACAGGAGCGGCACCAGCGCCAGCTCCTGGTGAATGATGATGATGCCGCGGGCCTCGCTGTCGTGGATCCCCGAGAAGGCCATCGGTTCGCCTTCGTAGAAGATCTCGCCCTCGTAGGTGCCGTGCGGATAGACGCCAGAAAGCACCTTCATCAGGGTCGACTTGCCGGCGCCGTTCTCGCCGCAGATCGCGTGGATCTCGCCCGGCATGACCTTGAAACTGACGTCATCCAGCGCCTTGACGCCCGGAAAGGTCTTGGTGATGCCGCGCATCTCGAGGATCGGGGTCATTCTGACCTCTCTTGTTGGACTTCACCTGGAATAAAGGGGGACCGGCCCCGCCGTCATCGGCGCGTGCGCGCCACGCTCTTGCGCCGATGACGAGGAGGAGGTTCGGCAGGACCGGCCCGGCGGATCGCTTACTTCAGCTGATCGGCCTTGTAGTACCCGGAGTCGACGAGAACCTTGGAGTAGTTCTCCTTCGTCACCAGCTTGGGCGGCAGCAGGTAGCTGGGCACCACCTTGACGCCGTTATTGTAGGTCTTGGTGTCGTTCACCGGCACGTCCTTGCCGGTTTCCATGGCGTCGACCATCTTGACGGTGACCGCAGCCAGTTCACGGGTGTCCTTGAACACGGTCGAATACTGGTCGCCGCGTTCGATTGCCTTGACCGAGGGGACCTCGGCGTCCTGGCCGGTGATGATCGGCATCTTCAGATCGCCCGAGCCATAGCCCACGCCCTTGAGCGACGAGATGATCCCGATCGACAGCCCGTCGTAGGGCGACAGCACGCCGTTCACATGCTTGTCGGTGTAATAGGCCGACAGAAGGTTATCCATCCGCGCCTGCGCGACCGCGCCGTCCCAGCGCAGCGTGCCCACCTTGTCCATGCCCATCTGTCCGGACACGATCTTGATGTCGCCCTTGTCGATCAGCGGCTTCAGCACCGACATAGCGCCGTTGTAGAAGAAGTAGCTGTTGTTGTCGTCGGGCGAGCCGCCGAACAGCTCGACATTCCACGGCTTCACGTCGGGAAAGCGCTGCTTGAGGCCCTCGACCAGCGAATCCGCCTGCAGGACGCCGACCTTGAAGTTGTCGAAGGTGGCGTAATAGTCGACGTTCGGGCTGTCCTTGATCAGACGGTCGTAGGCGATGACCTTGATCCCCGAGGCGGCGGCATTGTCCAGCGCGTTCGACAGGGTGGTGCCGTCGATGGCGGCGATCACGAGGACCTTGTCGCCCTTGGTGATCATGTTCTCGATCTGCGCCAGCTGGTTCGGAATGTCATCCTCGCCGTACTGGAGGTCGGTCTTGTAGCCTTCCTTCTGGAACAGCTTCACCATGTTGTCGCCGTCGGCGATCCAGCGGGCCGAGCTCTTGGTCGGCATGGCGATGCCGATAGTGCCCTTGTCCTGCGCCGGCGCCTGGGCCGCAAACGTACCGAGACCGATCGCGAGAGCCCCCGCGAAATGCATGAGTTTCATAGATGTCCTCCCAGTGTCCGGAACGCCTCCACGCCCCGGGCCCGCTTTTCGGGCACGACTCAGGATTAGCGCCAGGTGACATACCATTCAAATACCAATATCATGTCACTGCATGATCCAAATGGTATGCTCATGGCTGAACACCTGACCAACCTCCGCCCTGTCCAGGCCCGGCTGATCGCGGCGATCGCGGCGCATGGGCAATTGCAGATCGCGGCGCAGAGCTGCCAGATCACCCAGCCCGCCGCCTCGCGCATGCTGGCCGAGCTGGAGCGGATGATCGGCGTGCCGCTGTTCGAGCGCACGCCGAAGGGGATGGAGCCCACGCCCGCTGGCGCGCTGGTGGCGCGGCGGGCCGAGCGGGTGGTGCTGGAGCTCAACGACATGGCGCGCGAGATGCGCGACTTCCGCGAAGGGCGCTCGGGTCGGGTGCGCGTGGGGGCGGTGACGGGGCCCGCGCTCGGCTACGTGGTGCCGGCGATCCGGGCCCTGAAGCAGGAGGCCCCGGGGGTCGAGATCTCGGTCGAGGTGGGGCCGTCGACAGCGCTGGTGCCGGCACTGGCGCGGGGCGATCTAGACTTCGCGCTGGCGCGGATCCCGCCCGACCACGACAGCGCCGATTTCGAGGTAGAGCCCGCGCGTCACGAGGTCGGCACCCTGCTGGTGCGGGCCGGACACCCGATGGCGGGACGCGGCGCGGTCGTGCTGCCTGATCTTGCGGGGTTTCCCTGGATCCTGCAGCAGCGCGGCGCGCCGATCCGCACCGCGGTGGATGCCGCCTTCGCCGCTGCCGGATGCCCGGCGCCGCGCGACGTGACGACCACGTCGTCGCTCCTGGTGATCATCGCGCTGCTGGCCGACACAGATTCCATCGCCGCGATGAGCCGCGAGGTGACGAACCTCGTGCTCAGCGAACGCGTCGGCGCCCGCTTCGCCCGTCTGCCGCTGCACGACCCGCTGGAGATCGACCCCTACCTGCTGCTGCGCGCCCGTCACCGGGTGCTGCCGCCGGTCGCGATGCAATTGCTGGCGCTGCACCGAAGTTTCCTCGCCCGCCCCGACCCCGGCACCTGAGGCGCACCGCCGCGAAGGGCCAGCGGTCGGATGCCCGGACCGGGACCGCACACCGGGGCGCGGCGTGAAGGCGTGAAGGCGTGAAGGCGTGAAGGCGTGAAGGCGTGAAGGCGTGAAGGCGTGAAGGCGTGAAGGCGTGAAGGCGTGAAGGCGTGAAGGCGTGAAGGCGTGAAGGCGTGAAGGCGTGAAGGCGTGAAGGCGTGAAGGCGTTGAAACGCACCCTGCCCCGTCCGGCTTCGCAAGGTGCGTTTCAACGCACCTGCCGCGCGCCATGCCCCCGCCGCGGTGAAACGCGGCCTTTCCTTTCTCTGCAGTTTCGGCTAGGAAGCCCTCTTTCCGCACCACCCCGGCCACGTCGCCGCCCCTTCCACGGACACTTTCCCATGCTTCCCCCCCTCTCCGAGGCGCTTTCCGAGCGCGGTTACGCCACCCTGACCCCGGTGCAGGAGGCCGTCATCGCCCCCGCCCTCGAAGGCCAGGACCTGCTCGTCTCGGCGCAGACCGGGTCGGGCAAGACCGTGGGCTTCGGGCTGGCCCTCGCCCCCACCCTGCTGGGCGAGAACCACCAGTTCGGCCCCGCCGCCACGCCGCTTGGCCTGATCATCGCGCCGACGCGCGAGCTGGCCTTCCAGGTGATGCAGGAACTGCGCTGGCTTTACGCCAAAACCGGGGCACAGGTGACCTCCTGCGTCGGCGGCATGGATCCGCGCAACGAACGCCGCGCGCTGGAGCGTGGCAGCCACATCGTCGTCGGCACCCCCGGGCGTCTGCGCGACCATATCGAGCGCGGCGCGCTGGATCTGTCGGACATCCGCGCCGTGGTGCTGGACGAGGCGGACGAGATGCTCGACCTCGGCTTCCGCGAAGACCTCGAATTCATCCTCGGCACCGCGCCTGAGGAACGCCGCACGCTCCTGTTCTCGGCCACCGTCTCGCCGATGATCGCCAAGCTGGCGGGGGATTTCCAGAAGGATGCCCAGCGTGTCGACACCCGCGACAAGGGCCAGCAGCACGCCGACATCAGCTACCGGGCGCTGCGTGTCGCGGCCTCGGACCGCGACCATGCGATCTTCAACCTCCTGCGCTACCACGATGCCGAGGGGGCGATCATCTTCGCCAACACCCGCGCCGCGGTGAACCACCTGTCGGCCCGTCTGTCGAACCGGGGCCTGTCGGTGGTGACGCTGTCGGGCGAGCTCAGCCAGGCAGAGCGCAGCCACGCCCTTCAGGCGATGCGCGATGGCCGCGCCCGGGTCTGCGTGGCGACCGACGTGGCCGCCCGCGGCATCGACCTTCCGGGCCTGAGCCTCGTGATCCACGCCGACCTGCCGTCGAACACCGAAAGCCTCCTGCACCGCTCGGGCCGCACCGGCCGCGCCGGTCGCAAGGGGATCTCGGCGCTGATCGTGGGCCCCCGCGAAATCAAGAAGGCGCAGCGCCTGCTGAACTGGGCCAAGATCGACGCGGAATGGGACGTGCCCCCCTCGGCCGACGAGATCGTCGCGAAGGACGAGGAGCGGCTGCTCAACGACCCGGCGCTGACCACGCTGCCCACTGAGGCCGAGGCCGATTTCGCCGCCCGCCTGCTGGCCGTGCACGCGCCCGAGGCGATCGCGGCGGCCTGGCTGCGGTCGCACCAGGCCAAGAACGGCGCACCCGAGGACCTGCTGCCCCCCGATGCCGGGCCGAAGCGTGAGCATGTGGATTTCGGTCCCAGCCGCTGGTTCGCGCTCTCGGTCGGGCGCGACGACCGGGCGGAGCCGCGCTGGCTGCTGCCGATGCTGCTGCGCAAATCCGACCTCGGGCGGTCGGACGTGGGCGCGATCCGGGTGCAGGACACCCAGACCTTCGTCGAGATCGCCGAGGCCGCCGCCCCCAAGCTTCTGGCACTGGTCGAGGCCGGCGAGACGCTGGACGACAACATCCGCCTCAGCGCACTGGACGCGGCGCCGGATCTCGGCCCCCGCACCGGAACGCCGCGGGGCGAACGCCAGCCGGGACGCCCGGGCGACCGTGGTCCGCGTCAGGGCGGTCCCCGCCATGATGGTCCCAAACCCCGCCGCCCGCGTGACGGTGAGGGCGGAGGCCCGGACAAGCCGTGGAAGAAACCCCGGCGCGAGGACGCGCCCCCACGGCCCGAGCGGGAGCCCGCCCGCGCCGAACGCCCCGCGCCGCGCGACGAGGCCCCGGCCGAACGCCCCGAGCGCCGCGCGCCGCGCGATGCCGCATTCTCCAACCGCCGCCTCTCGCGCGAGGATTTCGAGGGCACCACCAAACCCCGCGCGAAATACGGCGCGGCGCCCGGAAGCTTTGACGGCGACCGCCCGAAGGGCAAGCCCGCAGGAAAGCCGACCGGAAAACCCACAGGCAAGTTCGGCGACAAGCCCGCAGGCAAGTTCGGCGGGAAACCGGGCTCCAAGTTCGGCGCCAAGCCGGGGGCCAAGTTCGGCGCCAAACCCGGTGCCGGCGGCGACAAGGTCGCCCGCGGCGGCCCGCGCAAGGGCAAGCCGCCGCGCGACCGCTGACCCCGACCTGACCCCGCCGCCAGGGACTGCCAAACCGAACCGGCCCGCCGACCCACCGCGCGGGCCGACGCCCCACCTCCCCCCTTTCATTGTTCCCCAAATACGCAGTTTGACCGTCCACCGCCCTCGCACGGACCGGTCAGGCGCGCGCCCGCTCCGGGCAACGTGAACACGGCCATGGCCGCCGCCCCCCTTCTCCTTCCCGGCCCGGCGTTCTAACACCGGTGCAAACGGCACGGAAAACAGCACGGGGACAGGTCATGGATCAGGACATCGTCATCATCGGCGCGGGTGCCGCAGGCACCGGCGCTGCGCGCAGGCTGGCCGAGAGCGGGCTGAAGGTCGTGCTTCTCGAGGCGCTGGCGCGGCCCGGCGGACGGGCCTGGACGGTCCAGGCTGCGGGCGTGGCCATCGACCTCGGCTGCGGCTACCTGCATTCGGCCGAACGCAACCCCTGGGTACCGATCGCCGAGGCCCAGGGCGTCGAGGTGTTTCGTGGCCCGACCGCCTGGCTGTCGCAGTACCGCGACCTGGGCTTCACGCCCGACGAACAGGTCGCGGCGGCCCGGGCCTTCGACGCCTGGACCGCGCGGATCCACGAAACACCCCCCGCCAGCGATTGCGCGGCGGATCTCCTCGACCCGGCGGATGCGCGCTGGACCCGGCACATCCAGGCGATCAGCGGCTACGTCAGCGGCGATGAGCTGGAGCGGATCTCGGTCGCGGATTACGGCGCCTACGACGCGGCGGCGAGCGACGTGAACTGGCGCCTGCCCGGCGGCTATGGCGCGCTGGTGACCAGAAGCCTGCCCGCCGGCGTGCCGCTGCACCTCGACACGCCTGTGACCTCGGTCGCGCTGACGGCGGAGGGGGTCGAAGTGACGACACCCCGAGGCGCGATCCGGGCGCGCGCGGTGATCTCGACCGTTGCGACCGACGTGCTCGCCGGCGACGCCATCACCTGGCCCGCCGAGATGGACGCCTGGCGCGCGGCGGCGGCCCTCCTCCCCCTCGGCCAGGACGAGAAACTCTACTGGCAGGTCGCCGAGGACGGGCCGTTCCAGCCCGAGACCCACCTGCACGGCCTGCCAAGCGACCAGGCGCCGGGCAGCTTTTACCTGCGCCCGCTGGGCAAGCCCCTGGTTGAATGCTTCTTGGGCGGCGCCGGCGCACGCCACCTGGCAGAAGCAGGAACGGACGCCGCCTTCGCCCGGGCCGAAGCACAGCTTTCCGCGCTCTTCGGCGAGGACATGCGGCCGCATCTGACCCGCCTCGTCTCCTCCGACTGGACCAGGACGCCGTCGATCGGCGGCGGCTACAGCCACGCGCTGCCGGGCCACGCCGGGGCGCGCCAAACCCTGGCGGCACCCTGCGAGGGGCGGATCTTCCTGGCCGGCGAGGCAACCCACCGATCCGATTTCTCGACTGCCCATGGCGCGCTGATCACCGGCCGGCGCGCGGCAGAAGAGGCGCTGGCAGCCCTCGGCCTCTGAGCATGCGGCCGAGGGGCCGAAAGACCCCGCCGACACGCGGGACGCGGCCGCAGTGCCCGCGGGGGTTTCACACCCCCGCACCCACCGCATACGCGGGGGTTTCACACCCCCGCACCCACCGCATACGCGGGGGTTTCACACCCCCGCACCCACCGCATACGCGGGGGTTTCACACCCCCGCACCCCCGTGTGATATTTCCACTCAGAAGAAGACAGGTCCTCCTCCACTTTCTGCTCGAAAATATCCCGGGGGTGCAGGGGCCTGACCCGGCCGTTAGTTGCGCCCACGTTTGCGCTCAGACTGAAACAGCCACCAGACATGAGAAAGCCCGCCTCCCAAAGGGGGGGCGGGCTTTCGCAAGCTGATGTGAGAGACGGGCGCGAGCCGCCCCTGCCTCGAGCGGGCTCAGTCCTCCTGCGAAGCCGGGACCGGGCGCTTCTCGCCTTCAGGCGATGCGGTGCGCTGGTCAGTGGCCGTCACGTGCTCGACACCGCCCACCGCCCCAGGAAGGCCCGCGAGGTAGGCCGCTTGGGCGCGCCTCCCCCGAACCGCCTCCAGCCTCTTCGCGGCGGATGAGCTGCTTGCGGGCCTGCGCCCGATGATCGATGCGAGAGGTGGCCGCCAGACCCTCCGGTTCGCGATCGCGCGGTCAGGGTGACGCGCGATCGCGAACCGGATGCCCTGACGGACCCGGGCGGGAGCGTGTCGTATCCCAAACCTGGAGAACACCATGTTCCACACGACCTCCATTGTTCCGTCGCAGGACGACGCCCCCTAGTTCACCCGGCTGCGGTGGAACTACACCTAAGCCAGACCGAGCCGGCCCCGGGTCGCGGTTTCAGAACAGGAGCCGCGGCCCATCTTCGTCCGACCAGCGCTCGTCCACCGGAAGGTTTGATAGTGAAGAAGAAGTTTCTTTCGTTTTACTTCAGAGGCTTATTCGGGGCGACACAAGAAACTTCAAGAATCTCACGCGGACTTTTCCCGACCCCAACGAGCTACCCCTGCATTCGAAGCCCCAGACCAAGAGGACAGACCATGCAGGCACCCACCCCCACCACGCTCACCGCCGCCAACGACACCCCGAACGGTGCCGCGCAGACCGCGCTCATCGGTCTCGTGACGCTGCTCGTTCGCGCCGAGATCCGCCGCGCTGCCAACATCAACGCCGCCCCAGCCAAGGCGGTTGAGACCGCCGCCAACCAGACCAAGGAAGCGCTCCAATGACCCGCGCCGCGATCTATGCCCGCTACTCGAGCGACCGCCAGAAGGCGACCTCGCTCGACGATCAGATCGCAATGGCTCGCAGGCTTTGCGAGGACAAGGGATGGACCGTCGTCGCCGTTCATTCCGACGCCGAGATGACCGGCAAGAACGCCCGCCGTCCCGGCTTTCAGGCCCTTCGGGAGGAGATCCGAAAGGGACGTGCCGACGTCGTCGTCATCGTGTCCATCGACCGCATGACCCGGCGCGTCGTCGATGCCTTGAGCGAGTTCGAGATGTTCGAGTTTCAGGGTGTGAAGCTCTTCTCGATCGCCGAGGGCGAGCAGGACTTCATGAAGGTCCTGCTTCTGGGTTATGGCGCCCAGCTCTACAGCCAGTCGATCGCGATCCATACCGAACGCGGGCGCCGCGCCGCGCTGGAGACCCGCCAGCGGCTCCACAGCCTCGCCTATGGTTATCGCCGGAAGGAGTGCGAGACCGGCGTGAACCGCGAGATCGACCCGGAGCAGGCCGAGATCGTGCGCCGGATCTTCCGCGAGACCGCCGCGGGCAAGTCGGCGACGGACATCGTCAAGGGCCTCAACCGCGACGGCATCCCCTCGCCGCAAGGCTCCAAGTGGAGCGAGTCCGTGCTGCGCGGCAACATCTCCCGCAACGACGGCCTCCTGCGCAACACCCTCTACATCGGGATCGCGCGGCTGGGGCAGACGCATCGCCAGGACGATCCCGAGACCGGCAAGCGCAAGGTCACCATCACGCCGGAGGAGGAGGTCATCGAAGTTCCGATCCCCGAGCTCAGGATCGTGCCGCAGGAAGACTGGGATGCGGCCCAGGCCCGGATCCTCGAGAGTGCGGAAAAGGCGAAGGCGGTGGGCAATGCCCGCGCCGCCCATCGCACCCGCTACCTGCTGTCGGGGCAGGGGGCAGCGCCCCCGCCGGCGCGACAGCCGCCACCGGTACCACTACCGGGGGCGCACCCTCCGATGTCAGCGGATCCGCACGCCCTGCCGTTCCAATTCCGCCTGCACCGCGCCGATGTCGACGGCGTCAACCTCCCGGCTCTCGGCCACGGCCTGCGCGGCGGCAATGCCGGCCCCCTGCCCTGCCACGGCGCAGCAGGCCATGTTGCGGGTGGCGGCGTGGGCAATGCGGTCGCCCCCGGTGGCGCGGCCCGCGACGAGCAGGCCACGGACCTTCCGCGGCAGCATCGAGCGGTAGGGGATCTGCATGTAGCGCCCGGTGGTGGGCAGGATCAGGATGCCGTAGCCGTCGATGAATTCGGGATAGATGCCGATCGTGTCCTCGAACCGGCCCTGGTGGCGCACGTCGGCCTCGGTCATGTCGTAGGCGGCAAGGATCTTGCGGGTGTCGCGGATGCCGATCGACATGCCGAAGTTGCGCAGGCGCACGCCTTCGCAGCCCGGCATGTAGCGCCTGAGCGCCTCGACCGCGAGCATGCCCTGGCGACGGCCCTCGATCTCGCCTTTCGTCAGGCTGTCTGGGTCGGTGCCGTCCACCTCGGCAAGGTGGACGAGGTTCATGTAGGTCAGCTCGCCCGTGTCATGCGCTGCGCCCCAGGTGCCCGCGATGGTGGACAGTTGCGCGGGGATCAGCCCCTCCTCGATCGCCTTGGCGAAGGGTTTGCGCAGGAAGGGCGAGAACATCGCGTCCTCCTTGCCATCCGTCTCCACCTGCCATTCGCCGGTGGACCAGTCGCGGTAGGTCTGGGGATCGGCCTTGACCGCCGTCATGAAGGCGCGCTTGTCGACCCCCGCGAGGTGGAACATGACGGAGGCCGCCTGCATCTCCTCGACCGGGGTCTTCCGGGTGGGGGCGCCGGCGCGATGCGCGATGTCTGCGTCGCCCGTGGCGTCGATCACCACGCGGGCGAGGATCGCCTCGCGCCCGGCCTTGGATTCGACGATCACCCCCGCGATGCGGTCGCCATCCATGATCGGCGCCACCACCTGGCGGTGCAGCATGGCGTGGATCCCCGCCTCCTCCACCAGCCGGTCGGCGACCAGCTTGAAACCCTCGCTGTCGATCTCGTAGCTCAGCGACTGGCTTTCGGGGACGGCGGCGCCGGCTTCCTTGGCGCGTTCCTCGAACTCGCGGCCGATGCCGTTGGCCTCGATCGTGGCCTCATGGCGGTACCAGGCGAACCCCTCGACGCCGACCACCGTGATGTTGCCGCCAAAACAGCCGAAGCGCTCGACAAGGCAGACCTCGGCGCCTGCGCGGGCGGCGGCAAGTGCGGCGGCGAGGCCCGCTGGGCCGGAGCCCACGACGAGGACGCCGGTACGGTGGATCACCGGGGTTTCGCGCGCGGGTTCGGTGACGTGGTCGAGGGGCATGGGGATCTCCCGTCCGGAATGGCAATCCGGTTGGGGTGCCAGAACGCCGACGGGCCTTCAAGCCGGTTTGCGACGGTTCGGTGACGGTGGCAGACGCCCGCGCAGAATGCCCCGACGGGAGCGGGGACAGCGCCTTCCCGTGGGATGGCGCAGTCTGTCCTCGGAGACAGGCGCTTCATGCCCGGCCATACCCCTTCATCGAAGGAGCATCGCGCAAATGACAAAGCGCCAGACCGCGGAGGCGGGCCGGCGCTGGCCCTGCGGCTTTGCCGCGTACCGGGCCGGGTCAGTGATCAGCAGAGGGACGACCCTGACGGTCCGGTGCGTAGGGTGCGTTCAAGCGCACCCTACCAGCTCTCCGTCAGGCCATTTCCGAGCGTTGGCCGCGACGCGCGGGGCGACGACGACGGGCGCCGCCCGGCTTGCCCGCACCGGCCCCGGCGCCACCGCCGTTGCCGCCGCCGTTATGCGCACGGCCACCCGGCTTGCCGCCGGGGCGACCGCCCGGACGGCCCTGCCCTCCGGACCGCGCCGCCTGCGCCGCTGCGGGCACGTTGCCGACCGCCGGGATCGCGCGGCCCATCACCTTCTCGATCGCGCGGAGGTCCGAGACCTCCTCGGGCGCACAGAAGGCCACGGCCGTGCCCTCGCGCCCGGCCCGCGCGGTGCGGCCGATACGGTGGACGTAGTTGTCGGGCACGTTGGGCAGGTCGAAGTTGTAAACGTGCCGCACCTCGGGGATGTCGAGGCCCCGGGCGGCCACATCGGTCGCCACGAGGATCCGCAGATCGCCTTCCTTGAAGGATTGCAGCGCGCGGGTCCGCTGGCCCTGGCTCTTGTTGCCGTGGATCGCCGAGACCGCGAAGCCCTGCTTCTCCAGCCCGCGGGCCAGACGGTCGGCGCCGTGCTTGGTGCGGGTGAAGACCAGCGCCAGCTCGTCACGGTGCTTGTCCAGCATCTCGGCCAGAAGCGGCGCCTTCTCGGATTGCGAGACGTGGTGTACGCGCTGGTCGATCTTGTCGGCGGGCTTGCCCGGAGGGTTCACCTCGATCCGCACCGGGTTGGTCAGGTAGGCGCCTGCGATCTCGGCCATCTGCTTGGGCATGGTGGCGGAAAACAGCAGCGTCTGGCGATCCTTCGGCAAGAGCTTCGCGATCTGGCGCAGCGCGTGGATGAAGCCGAGGTCGAGCATCTGGTCGGCCTCGTCCAGCACGAGGAAGCGGGTGCGGTCCAGCCGCACCGCCTTGCGCTCGATCAGGTCGATCAGGCGGCCGGGGGTGGCAACGAGCAGGTCGTAGCCCTTGTGCAGGCGGTTGATCTGCGGATTGATCGAGTTGCCGCCGACGACAACGCCCACGCGCAGATGCGTTCCCTTGAGGAAGAGGTTGAGGTTCTCGTGGATCTGGGCGGCCAGTTCGCGAGTGGGGGCGAGGATCAGGCCGGTCACGCTTTTCGGTTCGGGCGCGCGGCCCTCGCCCAGGAGCGCGTTGGCGATCGGCAGGCCGAAGGCCGCGGTCTTGCCGGTGCCGGTCTGGGCGAGGCCCATCACGTCCTTGCCGTCGAGCGCGGGCGGAATGGCGCGGGTCTGGATCGGCGTCGGCTCGGAAATGCCGGCGGCCTTGAGGTTGGCGAGAAGGTTGGGGCGCAGCCCCATCTGGTCGAAGCTCATGTCGTGTCCTTGATCGCCCCGGCCGTTCCGGCGGGGGCTTGGAAAAATGCAGCGCCGCCGCCCGGCGTGGGGGCGGTCGCGGATCGGGGGCGCGGATACGCTGACCGTGGGACCGGATTGCCCCCTGGCCGTCAACCGCGTCGGCCCCGTGCGTGTGGGGGAACCATTGGATCGAGGTTTCCATAGTCGACGGACCGCTGCGGCCCGGACCTGCTCACGCGGCAGGGAACACCTCTGGACGGGCAAATGGGGCAATTTCGTGGGAAAGTCAATGGGGCGGGTTGCGCGGGGGATCCGGGCCGCGCGCCCCGTGGCCCGCCGGTCAGGCGAGTATTTGCACAAGAAAGAAGGAGGGAGGCGCGCAGGCGCGGCGGCGGCGTGCAATGTGGATCGCGGCGACAGGTGGCGGGACCTCGGGCCCTAAGGACAGGCATTGCCGTCGCTCTTTCCCGGGCGGCCAGCCCGGGTGGCGCACGCCCCACGCGGTCGCGCAACTGCGACATCGCCGCGCACTCAATCGCCGGAAGGTAGTGAAACGATAAATCCATGACCACGACCGAAGCACATGCACCCACCCAGGGTCGGGCGCCGCCCCCCCGTGCTTTGCGCCACGCGTCTCGGGGGCCAGCCCTGCCACGCAACCTCCTCGCCTCCTCCCCGGGCGCCGCCCTCCGTGCCAAGCTCGCAGCTGCGCGAATGATCTGGCCCTGACCTGGCCGTCCCCACTGACGCGTCCTCGGAAGCCCTGCCCAACATCGGCCGCTCCGCATCGGCACCGCCAGCCCGCCAAGCCATCTGGATATTACCCGCGCTTTCGGCTAACGCGGTCGCATGACACAGAGCCTCACGATCCGCCGCCCCGATGACTGGCACCTGCACCTGCGCGACGGGGCCATGCTCGAGGGTATCCTGCCCGAAACGACGCGCCATTTCGCCCGCGCCATCATCATGCCGAACCTCGTGCCGCCGGTCGTGACCGGGGCACATGCGGCGGCCTACCGCGAACGCATCCTCAAGGCGATGCCGAAGGGCGCCGCGTTCACCCCGCTGATGACGCTGTACCTGACCGAAGATACCGACCCGGAGGACCTGGCGCAGGCCGCGGCCTCGGGACTGATCTCGGCGGTGAAGCTTTACCCGGCGGGGGCGACGACCAACTCCGCCTCGGGCGTGCGGAACTTCGACCGGGTGCGGGGCGTGCTGGAGAAGATGGCCGAGATCGGCCTGCCGCTCTGCGTGCATGGCGAGGTGACCACTGCGGACGTCGACATCTTCGACCGCGAGGCGGTGTTCATCGACACCGTGCTTGACCCGATCCGCCGGGCGACGCCGGGGCTGCGCGTGGTGATGGAGCATATCACCACCAAGAACGGCGTGGATTATGCCAGCGCGGGGGGCGAGGACCTCGCCGCGACGATCACCACCCATCACCTGGTGATCAACCGCAACCATATCCTCGTCGGCGGGATCAAGCCTCATTACTATTGCCTGCCCGTCGCCAAGCGCGAGGAACACCGGCTGGCGCTGCGGGCGGCCGCGACCTCGGGGGAGGGACGGTTCTTCCTCGGCACCGACTCGGCCCCGCATGTGGACGACCTGAAGGAACATGCCTGCGGCTGCGCCGGCTGCTTCACGGCGACCAACACGATGTCGGTGCTGGCCGAGGTGTTCGAACAGGAAGGCGCGCTCGACCGGCTGGAGGCCTTCGCCTCGCTCAACGGGCCCGCCTTCTACCGCATGGCGCCGAACGACGAGACGATCACCCTGACGAAGGGCGACCCGGTCGCCTACCCCGCCAAGATCTATACCGGCGCCGGGCCGGTCACGGTGTTCGACCCGGGCTATCCGCTGCACTGGCGGGTCGACTGAGCGTGGCGGGCGTCGACCATGTCGTGCCCCTGATCCTCGGCGGACGCACCGCCGACCTGGCCGAGGCGCTGATCGACCTGCCCGGCCAGGCGCTGACCAATCTTCCCGCGGGCGCCATCGGCCCGGCCCTCGACTGGCTGGTCGAGGCGGGCCGGACGGAGGAGGCGCTGGTCCTCTATCATTCCGCCCATGCGGTTCAGGCCGCCGTGCCGCTGCCCGTGAGCCTTGCCCACGCCTTCGCGGCACAGGGGCGGCACGCGATGGCGATCGACCTGCTTGCCGGCTGGGCCGAGGGCGCAAGGAAGCGGCCCGGGGAATACCTGCGTCAGGCCGAAGCGCTGGAAACCCTGGGGGAACCGGGGGCCGCGCTGCCGGTCCTCGCGGCGGCGGTGCGCGCCTATCCGCACTCCGGCGCCTTCGCCACCCATCGTGCCCGGCTGCTGAACGCGGCGGGCGACCGCGCCGCCGCGCTGGCCGAGCTTGACCGCGGCCTCGACGCCGACCCGATCCAGCCGCCCTGGGTGCGCGGGCTGCGTGCCGCCCTCGCGGGCGAGGCGGTGACGCTGGGCCCGCTGATGGTGGAGCTTCCGCCCGATCTGCTGGAGCCCGACATGTTGCTGGCCACGCTGCAGGGACGCCACCGCGCCGCCGCGCGCACCGCGGCGCTGGCCACGGACCTGCCGGGATCCTGGCGCCTTCACGATGCCCGGGCGGGATCGGGCGTGCTGGCCTTGCAGATCGCCCGCGCGGCCCCGGCCGCCGATGTGACCGCCTCCGATCCCGACCCTGCATTATGCGGGCTGGTCGCGCGCAACCTTGCCGCGAATGGGCTGCCCGGCGCGGCAACCATGTCCGGCGCGGACCTGCCCCCCGTGGAGGTGTTGATCACCCCGCTGGGCGAGGCCCTGCCTGCGATCCCTGCCCCGCTGTCGCGGCTGATCGCCGAACCCCGGCCGGGGCTGCCGCCCGCGACGCTGACCGCGCATCTTGCCGCGCTTTTCGAGCTGGGGTTCACGCTCGATCTCTCGGGCGCGCCCGAGGTGCTGATCCTGACCCGACCACCCGCCTGATCCTGTCCGCACAAATGCCCGAAGGAGCCCGCCGATGATGCTGCCCGCCACCTACCCGCCGAAGGAAGAGATCGCCCGCCTGACCGCGCGCATGCTCCTGGAGATCAAGGCCGTCCATTTCAACGCCGACGAACCCTTCACGCTGGCCTCCGGCCTGCCGTCGCCGACCTACATCGACTGCCGCAAGCTGATCTCCTTCCCGCGGATCCGCTCCACCCTGATGGATTTCCTCGCCTGCACGGTGATGCGCGAGGCGGGGTTCGAGGCCTTCGACAACGTCGCAGGCGGCGAGACGGCCGGCATCCCCTTCGGCGCCTTCATGGCGGAACGGCTGGGCCTGCCGATGACCTATGTGCGCAAGAAGCCCAAGGGCTACGGCCGCAACGCGCGGATCGAGGGCGCGATGACCGAGGGGCAGCGGGTGCTTCTGGTCGAGGACCTGACAACCGACGGCGGGTCGAAGCTGAGCTTCGTCGACGCGATCCGCGACACCGGGGCGAGCTGCGCGCATACGGCGGTAATCTTCTACTACGGGATCTTCCCGGAGACGGTGAAGACGCTGGGCGATCACGGCGTGCAGCTGCACCACCTCTGCACCTGGTGGGACGTGCTGGAAGAGGCCCGCGCGCAGGAGGCCTTCGACGCCGACACACTGCGCGAGGTCGAGGCGTTCCTGACCCAGCCGCGCGCCTGGCAGGAGGCCCGCCGGAAGACCTGAGGTCGCCGCAGGCACCGCGCAACCCGGACGGCGGCGGAGCGCCCTCCTCGGGCGCCCTCCGGCGCCTCCTCGTCCGTGTCCGGCGGTCGCTTCGGCTAACCCACTGGCCCGGCAGGGATAAGATTCCTGTGGATAGCGCTGGGGACAAGTTCGCCCGCTGAGCCGCGCGAATCGCGCAGGGCTGGGGGTGTTTCGCGAAGTGCATCAATATGTGGTAGGGTGCCCGCCAAGGCGCCGCAGCGCCCCCGAGTCGCCCACAGGCTTATCCCGGAAACCGCCCACAGCTCTGTCCACTTTGAGAGCCCGGCGGTTTCGGCTATGACGGGGGATCACGGCAGCAGACCGGGACCGGCCACACCAGGGCCCGGCATCATACAGGCAAAACCGCCCCGGGCGCCGCCGCGCCCGACCGGCGCAGTTTCGGAGGTTTCGAGCATGAACGAGTTGTCGCCCGCCCGGCACGACCCCGAATCCGAGGGCCAGCCCCCGGCCCAGGGCGGAGGCGCCCTGGCGGCGCAGGTCGCGCCGCACAACATCGAGGCCGAGCAGCAGCTTCTCGGTGCGATCCTGACCAACAACGACGTGTTCGACCGGATCGCCGCCACAGTGAAGGCCGACCATTTCTACGACCCGGTGCACCGCCGCATCTTCGAGGTCGCCGCCGCGCGGATCCAGAAGAACGCGCTGGCCTCGCCGGTCACGCTCAAGGCCTTCCTCGAAGAGGACGAGGGGCTGAAGGAACTGGGCGGCCCGGCCTACCTCGCCCGTCTCGCGGGGGCCGCGATCTCGGCCCATGCGGCGCGGGACTATGGCCAGATGATCTATGAGCTGTCGGTGCGGCGCGAGCTGATCGAACTGGGCACCGAGATCTCGCAGAAGGCGCAGAAGGTCGACGTCAAGAGCGAGCCGAAGGACCAGATCGTCGAGGCCGAGCAGCGGCTTTACAAGCTGGGCGAGCAGGGCACGGCGGAGCGCGGCTTCCAGTCGTTCCTGAAGGCCGCGACGGATGCGGTGAACCTCGCCAACGCGGCCTACCAGCGCGGCGGCGGCCTCTCGGGCATCTCCACCGGCCTGATCGACATGGACAAGAAGCTGGGCGGGCTGCATCCGTCCGACCTTCTGATCCTTGCGGGCCGTCCGTCGATGGGGAAGACCTCGCTCGCGACCAACGTCGCCTTCAACATCGCCAAGGCCTACAAGCGCGGCCGCAAGCCCGACGGGTCGGAAGGCGCGGTGCAGGGCGGCGTCGTGGGCTTCTTCTCGCTCGAGATGTCGGCCGAGCAGCTTGCCTCGCGGATCCTGTCGGAGGCCTCCGAGGTGGCGTCGGAAAAGATCCGCCGCGGCGACATGGAGGAGTTCGAGTTCCGCCGCTTCGTCGAGGCCGCGAAATCGCTCGAAAGCTGCCCGCTCTACATCGACGACACCCCCGCCCTGCCGATCAGCCAGGTCGCCGCGCGCTGCCGGCGGCTTAAGCGGACACATGGCCTCGACGTTGTGATCGTCGACTACCTCCAGCTTCTGCGCGGCACCGCCGACAACCGGGTGCAGGAGATCGGCGAGATCTCGATGGGCCTGAAGGCGATCGCGAAGGAACTGAACATCCCGGTCATCGCGCTGTCCCAGCTGTCGCGCCAGGTGGAAAGCCGCGACGACAAGCGGCCCCAGCTTTCGGACCTGCGCGAATCCGGCTCGATCGAGCAGGACGCCGACGTGGTGATGTTCGTGTTCCGCGAGGAATATTATGTGGAACGCGAAAAACCCTCGGACGACCGTCTCGACGAGATGGCCGCCTGGCAGGAGCGCATGGCGCGCCTGCACGGCAAGGCCGAGGTGATCATCGGCAAGCAGCGCCACGGGCCGATCGGCACGGTGGAGCTGAGCTTCGAGGGCCGCTTCACCCGCTTCGGCAACCTCGCGAAATCCTACCAACAGGACCAGGCGCAGGAATTCTGAGGGCTGCGGCGGGGCGGCCAGCTTGTGCCTCTCCCCGCCGCACCTCCCTAAAATATCTCGACAACGCGCCCTCCGCCCGCCGGAGGGCGACCAAGGCGCTCCGCCTCATCGTCCCGCCAAACCTCGCGGGGGGCAGATCCCCCCTGCCGCCGCCAAAAGCCACGCGGCCCGGGCGCGCCGCCCCCCTGGGCCGCGCGCTTTCAGGGGCCGTAGACCGTCAGCTTCGGCAGGTCGGTCAGGCTCAGCCCCAGCGCGCGATAGGCCCCCAGCGACAGCTGGCTGCCGCCGTCCTTGGGCCCCGTGCCGGGCAGAAGGTCGACGGCAAGGCGCTTGGAGCCCAGCTCGACCCGGCCCTTCTCGGGCTGCGTCACCAGGGCGGTGCGCAGCCAGAACCCTTGCCGCGCATCCGCGCCAAGGCTGGCCGTGGTCGCGCCAAGCCGATGCAGCGCGCCCTTGGATCCAGCGGCAAGCGCGGCTTGCTTCTGCGCCGCGGTGGTGGTGTCCAGCGCGCTTGCCTGCGACGCCTGCGACGGCCCCACCGGCCCGACCTTCGGCGGCGGCGCCGACTGCCGTGCCTGCCAGGGAAGGTGGCCGCAGCCCGCAAGGGCAAGCGTGGCGGAAAGGGAAACGAGGGCAAGGGCCGGGCGCATCGAAAACTCCGTCTGTTTGATCCCGCAACCTAGCCCTCCGGCCCAACTGGTCCACCCGCCCGGCCCCTGACCGCCGATGCACCTGCCCCTTTCCTTTCATTGTTCCCCAAATACGCACGCCGCCCTCACCGCCAACCCACCCGGTCCGGGGTCCTCCCCGGCACCGGTCTGGCGCGCAGCGGCTTGCCGCGCGGGCACCGGCACACTAGGTTCGCCTCATGACACCGCTCATCGACCCCTTCGCCCGAGCCATCTCGTATCTGCGCGTCTCGGTGACGGACCGCTGCGATTTCCGCTGCACCTATTGCATGACCGAGCACATGGAGTTCCTTCCGAAGAAGGAGCTTCTGACGCTGGAGGAGCTGGACCGCCTGTGTTCGGCCTTCGTGCGGATGGGGGTGGAGAAGCTTCGGATCACCGGGGGCGAGCCGCTGGTGCGGCGCGGCATCATGACCTTCTTCCAGGCGATGTCGCGGCACCTCGAGACCGGCGCGCTCAAGGAGCTGACGCTGACGACGAACGGCTCGCAGCTGGGACGTTTCGCCAAGGACCTGGCGGCAGCGGGGGTGCGGCGGGTCAATGTCTCGCTCGACACGCTGGACGAGACGAAGTTCGCCCGCGTCACCCGCTGGGGCCGGCTGCCCCAGGTGCTCAAGGGGATCGAGGCGGCGAAGGCCGCAGGCCTCAAGGTCAAGATCAACGCGGTCGCGCTCAAGGGCTTCAACGAGGACGAGCTGTTCCGGATGGTGGAATGGTGCGCGGCCGAGGGCCATGACCTGACCTTCATCGAGGTCATGCCGATGGGAGACATGGGCGAGGCGGACCGCCTCGACCAGTACTGGTCGCTCGAGGATCTGCGCAGCCGGCTCGCCGAACATTACACGCTCATCCACCTGGCCGAGCGGACGGGCGGCCCCGCCCGCTACGTGCAGCTGGAGGAGACCGGGCAAAAGATCGGCTTCATCACCCCGCTCAGCCACAATTTCTGTGAAAGCTGCAACCGGGTGCGGCTGACCTGCACCGGGGAATTGTACATGTGCCTCGGCCAGGAGGACCGCGCCGACCTGCGCGCACCACTGCGCGCGAGCGAGGATGACGCGGTGCTGGCCTCGGCGATCCGCGCGGCGATCGCGCGCAAGCCCAAGGGCCACGACTTCGACTATTCGCGCCAGACCATCGCCGGGCAGACCCTGCGCCACATGAGCCATACCGGCGGCTGATCCATGGATCTCGGCCGCTTCGTCCACGCGCAGGAAGGGGTCTGGCCCCAGGCGCTGGCGGAGCTCAAGGACGGGCGCAAGGTCACCCACTGGATGTGGTTCGTGTTTCCCCAGCTGGCGGTGCTCGGCCGCTCGGGCACGGCCAAGTTCTATGGCATTGCCGACCTCGCGGAGGCGCGCGCCTACCTTGCCCATCCGACCCTCGGGCCGCGGCTGGAAGAGGCGGCCGCGGCGGTTGCCGCGCATGATGGGCGATCGGCCGAGGAGATCCTGGGCGCTGTGGATGCCCTGAAGCTGCGCTCTTCGGCCACGCTCTTCGCCGCGGCGGGCGCGCCGTGGATGCAGCCGGTGCTGACGCGGTTCTACGGGGGCGCGCCCTGCCCGCTGACCACCGAGGCGCTGGCAGGCCCCTGACCCCTCTTCGTGGCCCTGCGGCCGCTCATCGTGGCTGCGACGAGTGCCCGGAGGGCTGGAGGAGCGCACCGCCCCTCCCCCATGCTTTCCGTCGCCTTCCGTCAGGCCGCTTCGTCAGGCCGCGGGCATCCGGCTTTCGACCATCTCGGCGAACCAGCTCGACCCGAAGGGGATCGCCTCGTCGTCGAAATTGTAGGCCGGGTGGTGGACCATCGCGGTATCGCCGTTGCCCAGCCAGATGTAGGCGCCGGGACGGGATTCCAGCATGTAGCTGAAATCCTCGGCCCCCATCATCGGGTTCATCGAGGTGTCGACCTTGCCCGAGACCGCCTCGGCCGCCGCCAGCGCGAAGGCGGTGTTCTCCTCGGCGTTCATCGTCACCGGGTAGCCGTTCATGTAGTTCACCTCGGCCGTGGCGCCGAAGGTCGCGGCAGTGCCCTCGATGATCTCGGTGATCCGCGTGCGGGCCTGGTCGCGCACCTTCGGGTCGAGCGTCCGGACCGTGCCGCGCAGGAGCACCGTCTGCGGGATCACGTTGAAAGCTTCGGATTCGGTGCGGAAGGTGCAGACCGAGACGACGATCTCGTGCAGCGGATCAATGGTGCGGCTGGCCACCGATTGCAGCGCCACCACGACATGCGAGGCCACGAGCGTCGGGTCGATCGTGGTATGCGGCTTGGCCGCGTGGCCGCCGCGGCCGGTGATCACCGCCTCGAACTGGTCCGCCGCCGCCATCATCGGCCCGGGTTTGATCGCGAAGGTGCCGACGGGGATGCCAGGCATGTTGTGCATGCCATAGACCTCCTGGATGCCGAAGCGGTCCATCATGCCATCCTCGACCATCTCACGGCCGCCGCCGCCGCCCTCTTCCGCGGGCTGGAAGATCACAACCGCCGTGCCGTCGAAATTGCGCGTCTCGGCCAGGTACTTGGCGGCACCCAGCAGCATCGCGGTATGGCCGTCGTGGCCGCAGGCATGCATCTTGCCCGGGGTCTTCGAGGCATAGGGCAGGCCCGTGATCTCGTTGATCGGCAGCGCGTCCATGTCGGCGCGCAGGCCCACCACGCGCCCGGCGCTGTCGGTGCGGCCCCGGATCACGCCCACCACGCCGGTGCGGCCGATCCCCTCGACCACCTCGTCGCAGCCGAATTCCCGCAGCCGCTCGGCCACCAGGCCCGAGGTGCGGTAGGTGTCGAACAGCAGCTCCGGGTTCTCGTGGAAGTCCCGTCGCCAGGCGGCGATCTCGGGCTGCAGCTCTGCGAAGCGGTTCTTGACGGGCATGGCGGACCTCTCTGGCGGGCCGACCGCGCGGGCCTTGCGGTCGCAGGAGGCGGGACGCAGGGGGCGAGATCGGCGGATTTGTTTGCAGGCGAACGAGTGTCGCCACTGGCGCGGATCGTGGCGCGAATTCCGGGGGGCTTCAAGGGGGTGTGGTGGCCGGCACGCCGGCCTGCTGCCCCCCCCCCGCTTTTGCCCCCCTCCGTTGCCCCGCCGGTGCAGCCCCGCCGCCGCGCCGGCGGAGACGGGGGGTGCGTATTTCGGGAACAATGAAAGGGCAGGAGGCGCGCGGCCCCTCGTCAGAGCGCCGGGCCGAGGTCGAGCGTCGATCCGTCCGAGAAGCGGCTCCAGCGGAAGCGGTTCAGGTCGTGGCCCACCTGCCCGCCATTCACGAGGTCGGCCACCACCCGGCCCATGCCCGGCCCGATGCCGAAGCCGTGGCCCGAGAGTCCGGTGGCCAGCACCAGCCCCGGCAGCGCGGGGACGTGATCGACCACCGGGACCACGTCGGGCATAGTGTCGATCATGCCGGCCCAAGCAGCCTTCAGCGCGGGCCGTCCGACCGCCGGGAAGGCCCGGGCGAAGCTGTCCTGCACCTTGCCCAGCTCCTTGAGGTTGGGCCGCGGGTTCAGGATGCGCATCCGCTCGAACGGGGTTTCTTCCTCGGTGCCCCAGCGGCGTTTCAGGCCCCAGGCGTCCGGGTAGCCCGCGGGGGCCGCCGGCAGGTAGCGCGAGCCGAAGGGATCTTTCAGCACCTGGGGCAGGAAGGCCCTGAGGCTGCGGAAGGCATGCGGCCCGATGGTGAATTCGCGGAATTCCCCGGGCGCCAGCGTGTAGCCGCCGTCGGCACGGCGCCGGAAGGCGAAGTTCCCGTCGGCCACTGCACCTGCGAAATGTTCGGGCAGCGGCACCGTCGCCGCCGCGGTCGAGATCACCGACAGCTGCGGAAGCATCACCCCGTGCCGCCCGAGGAACAGCGCCGACCAGGCGCCCCCCGCGAGCACGACCGAATCGCAGGCGATCCGCCCCCGCTCGGTCACCACGCCCGCGACCCGGCCGGCCACCATGTCGAGCGCCCGCACCGCGCAGCGTTCCGCCACCACGCCGCCCTTTGCCACCAGGGCACGCGCCAGCGCCGGCACCGCGACCCAGGGCTCCGCCCGCGCGTCCGATGCCGTCCAGATACCGCCGGCGATGCCGCCCGGCCAATCGCCCGGGTCCTTCATCAGCCCGCGCACCTCGGCCGCCGACAGCACGCGGGTATCGGTCCCGTGCGCCGCGCCGATCTTCGCCCAGGCCTCGTGGCGGGCCATTTCCTCGGGCCGGTTGGCGATGTAGAGGACCCCGGTCTGGCGAAACCCCAGATCCTCGCCCGTCCGGGCGGGCAGGTCCTGCCAGATCCGCATCGCCTCCATCATGATCGGCAGCTCGGCCGGATCCCTGCCCTGCTGGCGCACCCAGCCCCAGTTGCGCGAGGATTGCTCTGCCGCGACGCGGCCCTTTTCGCACAGCACGACCGAGAGGCCGCGTTCGCGCAGGAACCAGGCGGTCATCACCCCCATCACCCCGCCCCCGATCACCACAACGTCGGTCTTGGCGGGCGGGATCACGTCATGTTCGGCCACCGGCGGCAGCGAGAAGGGAAAGTCCATGTCCTGTCTCCAGAATCAGTCTGCGGGCTCAGGCCGCCAGATGGGCGACGAGCTTGCGCATGAAGTCCTCTCCCGCGGCCAGTTGCGAGAGGTCGAGGAACTCGTTCGGCTGGTGCGCCTGGGCGATGTCGCCGGGGCCGCAAACGATGGCGGAATAGCCGCGCTGCTGGAACTGACCCGCCTCGGTGCCGTAGCTGACGACGTTCGGCGCATTGTCGCCGGTCAGTTGCCGTGCCAGGCGTTCGGCCGCGCCGTCGGCCTCGGGCTTCAGCGGCGGGATGCCCATGCGCAGGTTGAGCGTGATCGCGGCCTCGGGGCGGATCGCCTTCATCCCGGCTTCGACCTTGGCGACGATGTCGCGGTAGGCGGCCTCCCACGTGGTGCGGTCGTCGCCGGGGACAAGGCGGAAGTCCATGGAAAAGCGGCAGTCCTTGGCAGTGATGTTGTTCGCCGTGCCGCCCTGGATCGTGCCGACATGGGCCGTGGTGTAGGGCGGCACGAAGGCCTCGGCCAGCGGCGAGGGCGTGGCCGCCGCGCTTTCCGCGTTCTTCGCGTTGGCCCAGTCGATCAGCTTCGCCGCCTCCATGATCGCCGAGACGCCGGTGTGCAGGATCGAGGAATGCACTTCGAAACCCTGCACATGGGTGTGAAAGCCAAAGCCCCCCTTGTGGCCCGACACCACCTTCATCATCGACGGCTCACCCACCACAACGGCGGCAGCCTTCGGCAGGTGCTTCACCATCTCGTCGATCATCGGCGGCGCGCCGATGCAGCCCAGTTCCTCGTCGTAGCTGAGCGCGATCTGCAGGGGGCGCTTCACCCCCGCCTCGATGGCCAGCGGCACCGCCCAGAGCGCCAGCGCATCGAATCCCTTCATGTCGCAGACACCGCGGCCGAAGAGCCTGCCGTCGCGCTCCACCACCGTGAACGGGTCGCTGTCCCAGGCCTGGCCATCGACCGGCACCACGTCGGTGTGGCCCGACAGCACCACCCCGCCCTCGACCTCGGGCCCCACGTTGGCGTAAAGCGCGGCCTTGTTGCCCTCGGGGTTGTAGACCCGTGTCGAAGTGACGCCCCAGTCCGCCAGATATCCCTCCACCCACTGGACGAGATCGAGGTTCGAGTCGCGGCTCACGGTCGGAAAGGACACAAGCTTTTCAAGGAGCTCGCGGGCGGACAGGCGGGTGGGCATGGGGGGATCCTTGGCGGTTTCGCTTTCGAACCTGCGACCCGCATGACCAAAGGTCAAGAGGTCTGCCCTATCCTTAGGCACTCGCCTCGGAAGGCGGACCATCTCCAGAAAGGTTCTTGCCCATGGGATGGAATTTGTTATCACTGACCGAAGAACGCGGCAGGGCAACGACCCCGCGCCTTATAAAAATACCAACAAAACCAACAGGTTGGGGAGTGACATATGCCCGATGGGGCGCTTCCAGTCCTTGAAGTCAAGGGCCTGAAAACCACATTCAAGACACGTGGCGGCCAGGTTCACGCGGTGAACTCGGTCAGCTTCGAACTACGCCCTGGTGAACTTTTGGGCGTTGTCGGCGAAAGTGGCTCGGGCAAATCCGTCACCATGATGTCGCTGATCGGGCTGCTGCCCTCGCCGCCCGCGGATGTATCGGGCGGGCAGATCCTGTTCGACGGTCATGACCTGCGCACCGCCTCGGCCGAGACTCTGCGCGAGATCCGGGGCGCGCGGATCGGGTTCATCTTCCAGGACCCGATGACCTCGCTCAACCCGGTGTTCACCGTGGGCTTCCAGCTGATGGAGCCGCTGCGCAAGCACATGGGGATGAAGAAGGGCCAGGCGCGCAAGCGGGCGGCGGAACTGCTGGAGCTGGTGGGCATCCCGGATGCCGCGCGCCGGCTGAAGGATTACCCGCACCAGTTCTCGGGCGGTATGCGGCAGCGCGTGATGATCGCGATCGCGCTGGCCTGCGACCCGAAGGTGCTGATCGCGGACGAGCCGACGACCGCGCTCGACGTGACGATCCAGGCGCAGATCCTCGAGCTGGTGAAGGACCTGCGCGAGAAGCTGGGCATGGCGATCGTCTGGATCACCCACGACCTTGGCGTGATCGCAGGGATCGCCGACCGGGTGATGGTGATGTACGGCGGACAGGTGGTCGAACAGGCGCCGTCGCGCGAATTGTTCGCCAACCCGCAGCACCCCTACACCCGGGCACTGCTGAAGACCGTGCCGAAGGTGCATGGGGAGCGTGACCCCAAGCTCAACGTGATCGAGGGGCAGCCGCCGATCCTGATGTCGGAGCCGTCTGCCTGCGCCTTCCGCGACCGTTGCGCCCATGCCTTCGCACGCTGCGCCACCGAGAATCCGCAGCGCGTGCCGGTCGGCACCACCGGCCACGACGTGGCCTGTTTCTGGAATCCCGATACGGGGAGCGAGCGCGATGCTTGACGGCGACGACCACCAGGACGGCGGCGAGGTGTTGGTCCACCACGAGGTTCACCGTGGCCGCAAGCTGGTCGAGGTGCGCGGACTGAAGATGTACTTCCCCATCACTGCGGGCGTGCTGCGCCGCAAGGTGGGCGACGTGAAGGCCGTGGATAACCTCAGCTTCGACATCTACGAGGGGGAGACGCTGGGCCTTGTCGGCGAATCGGGCTGCGGCAAGTCGACGACGGGCCGCGCGGTGCTGCGGCTCTACGACGTCACCGACGGCATGGTGAAGATCGACGGGCAGGAGATTGCCAAGGCCGACGCCGGCATCGTGCGCAAGATGCGCCCGACGATGCAGATGGTGTTCCAGGATCCGCAGGCAAGCCTCAATCCCCGCATGACCGTGGCCTCGATCATCCGCGAGCCGCTGGACGAGCACACCAAGCTTTCCAAGAAGGAAAAGCTCGACCGGATCTACGAGCTGATGGATGCGGTGGGTCTGAACCGCCGCTTTGCCAACCGCTATCCGCATGAATTTTCCGGCGGCCAGCGGCAGCGGATCGGGATTGCCCGGGCCTTGGCGCTGAACCCCAAGTTCATCGTCTGCGACGAGCCGATCGCCGCGCTCGACGTGTCGATCCAGGCGCAGGTGGTGAACCTGCTCGAGGAATTGCAGGACCGGCTGGGCCTGACCTACCTGTTCATCAGCCACGACCTGTCGATGGTGCGCCACATCGCCGACCGCGTGGCGGTGATGTACCTTGGCCAGATGGCGGAACTCGCGCCGCGCGACGCGCTCTACGAAGAGCCGCTGCACCCCTATACCGAGGCGCTCCTGTCCGCGGTCCCCGACCCGGACCCGGCGACCGAGACCCGGCGCGAGCGGATCATCCTGCGCGGCGACGTCCCCTCGCCCGCCAACCCGCCGAAGGGCTGCAACTTCTGCACCCGCTGCCCCAAGGTGATGGACGTCTGCAAGGACGTGGAACCCGAGTTCCGGCAGGTTCGGCCCGGCCGCTTCGTGGCCTGCCACCTGTACGGCGAGACAACAAGATAGCGGCGGATCAACCGCCCTCAAAAAAGCCATGAGGCTGAAGAGCTCAACCAACGAGGAGTGGACTTAATGAAACTCAGAATGGCCCTTTTGGGCGCGGCGGCCGCATTGGCCGCGGCCCCGATGGCGCACGCGGCAGAGGGACGCGGGACCGATGGCACCGCCAACGTCCTCTACTGGCAGGCGCCGTCGACCCTGAACCCGTACCTCTCGGGCGGCACCAAGGATATCGAATCCTCGTCGATCGTGCTTGAGCCGCTGGCCGGCTACGACCAGAACGGCAAGATGTTCCCGCGCCTCGCGACGGAGATCCCGACGGTCGAGAACGGCGGCATCGCGAAGGATCTGACCTCGATCACCTGGCACCTGAAGAAGGACATCAAGTGGTCGGACGGTACCCCCTTCACCGCTGACGACGTCGTCTTCACCGGCAAGTACTGCATGGACCCGAACGGCGGTTGCGCGCAGCTCAGCCACTTCGAGGGCGTGAAATCGATCGACAAGATCGACGATTACACCGTGAAGATCACCTTCAAGGAACCGACGCCGGTGCCCTATGGCCCGTTCGTCACCTCGGAAAGCCCGGTGCTTCAGGCCAAGCAATTCGCCGACTGCCTCGGCGCCAACGCCTCGAGCTGCACCCAGCAGAACTTCAACCCGATCGGCACCGGCCCGTTCAAGGTGGCCGAGTTCAAGCCGAACGACACCATCCAGTTCGACGTGAACCCGAACTACCGCGACCCGAACAAGCCGCACTTCGCCCACATCAACTTCAAGGGTGGCGGCGACGCCATGGCCGCGGCGCGCGCCGTTCTGCAGACCGGCGAATACGACTATGGCTGGAACCTGCAGCTGTCGCCCAAGGTCCTGTCGGACATGGAGAAAAACGGCAAGGGCAAGCTCAAGGTCGGCTTCGGTACGCTGGTCGAGCGTATCCAGCTCAACCTGACCGACCCCGATCCGAACCTGCCGTCGGACGAGCGGTCGACCGCGAAGAAGCCGCACCCGATCCTGTCGGACATCAAGGTGCGCAAGGCGCTGTCGCTGGCGATCGACCGCAACGTGCTGAGCAAGATCGGCTATGGCGAGATGGGCCGCGCGACCTGCAACTGGGTGCCCGCACCCGCCGCATTCGCCGATGCCAAGAACACCGCCTGCCTCAAGCAGGACATCCCGGCCGCCAAGAAGCTGCTGGATGAAGCCGGCTGGAAAATGGGCTCGGACGGTTTCCGCCACAAGGACGGCAAGAAACTCTCGCTGCTGTTCCAGACCTCGACCAACTCGGTCCGCCAGCAGTTCCAGGCTGTCATCAAGCAGTGGTGGAAGCAGATCGGCGTCGACACCCAGCTGAAGAACGTCAACGGCTCGGTCTTCTTCGGCGGCGATGCGGGGTCTCCCGACACGTTCCAGAAGTTCTATGCCGACGCCGAGATGTACGCCAACAACTTCTCGGGCGCCGATCCGGGCTCCTACGTCGCGCAATACACCTGCGACAAGGCTCCGCGTCCGGCGACCCAGTGGCAGGGCGAGAACATCACCCGCTTCTGCTCGAAGAAGTATGACGAGCTGATCGCCGAACTCGGCAAGACCTCGGAGATCGCGAAGCGCGGCGATATCGTCAAGAAGCTGAACGCCATCCTGACCGTCGGCCAGCCCGACAGCCAGTACGCGATGCTTCCGCTGGTCTGGCGTGGCCGTGACTCGGCCGTGTCGAACACGCTGGGCGGCGACATCCTGAACACCTGGGATTCCGAGATGTGGAACATCCAGGACTGGTATCGCAAGAAGTAACGATGCCCGCGGCGCGCCCTGCCCCACCGATCCTTTCGGCGCGGGGCGCGCCCACTCAACCCGACCGGTCCTTGCGGCAGCCGCCGCGGGCTGGGTCATACCAGGGCACCTGACAGGGGCAGCCAATGCTCAACTACACGATCCGACGGCTGATACTCGCGATCCCGACGCTTTTGTTCATCAGCCTGATCATCTTCGCGCTGCTCAAGCTTGCGCCGGGTAACCCGCTGGGCGATCTGCCGCTGACCATTCCGCCGGAGGTGCGCGCCAAGATGCGCGAGGCCCTCGGCGTCAACAAGCCGCTGCTGGTGCAATACATCCTGTGGCTCAAGGAATTCTTCTGGGTCGAGCCGCTGCACCTCTTCGACGTGCTCTTCGGCACCCATTTCTCGGACGGGATGCAGCGCATCATCTCGTGGCAGACGCGCTCTCCCGTGTTCGACATCATCGCGCAGCGGATCCCGCAGACGCTGTGGGTCGTCGGCCTGGCCTATGTCGTGGGCGTGCTGATCGCGCTGCCGATCGGGATCCTGTCGGCCTACCGGCAATACTCGGTCTTCGACCAGGTAGGCACCTTCGCCTCGATGCTGGGCCTCGCCGTGCCGCCGTTCTTTTCGGGCGTGCTGGTGATCCTCGTCTTCTCGGTCTACCTCGGCTGGTTCCCGGCGATCTACGATACCAACCTGCAGGTGAACGACTGGCACAGCTTCGTCGAGCAGCTCCGGCAGATGGTGATGCCCGTCCTCGTGCTGGCGATCCAGACCACCAGCCAGATCAGCCGCTACCTGCGCTCGTCGATGCTCGACAACCTTTCCCAGGATTACGTCCGCACCGCGCGGGCCAAGGGAATGACCGAGTGGGTCGTGGTGATGACCCACGTGCTGCGCAACTCAATGATCCCGGTGATCACGGTGATCGCGCTGGGGGTCCCCGCGATCTTCGGCGGCGCCATCGTGACCGAGCAGATCTTCCTGGTGAACGGGATCGGCCAGCTGCTGATCTCGGCCATCTACTCGAACGATCTGCCGATGGTGCAGACCCTGACCTTCATCTTCGCCGTGCTGATCGTCGTCTTCAACCTGATCGCCGACCTGCTCTACGGCGTTCTCGATCCGAGAATCCGCTATGACTGAACCGAACAAGAAGGATCCGCGCGCCGTGGCCGAGGGGTTGAACGCCGAGGCGACCCTGGGCCCGGATCACGCCCCCGCCGAGGATCTGGCGCAGCACATCGCCCCGCCCCGCAACCAGTGGTGGGACGTCTGGGACCAGTTCAAGACCCACAAGGGCGCCATGTCCGGCGCCGCGGTCTTCATCGTGATCTTCGTGATGGTGGTCTTCGGCCCCTATGTCTGGACCTTCTCGCCCTCCTACATCGACTTCGAGGCGATGAGCGCGGGCCCCAGTCTGTCCCACCCGCTGGGCACGGATCCGCTGGGCCGGGACATGCTGGCGCGGATGATGACCGGCGGGCGGATCTCGATCGCGGTGGGCATCGTGGCCATGGTGATCTCGATCTTCCTCGGCACGCTGGTGGGGGTGCTTGCCGGCTATTCCAAGGCGCTGGACGGGCCGCTGATGCGGCTGACCGACCTGTTTCTGGCGCTGCCGGTGCTGCCGCTCCTGCTGGTCATGGTCATGCTCTTCCGTCAGCCGCTCTCGGCCATCATGGGCGTCAACATGGGGATCTTCGCGCTGATCGTGTCCGCGATCGGCGTGACGAGCTGGATGCACGCCGCGCGGATCGTGCGCGGCGAGGTGCTGGCGATCAAGGAGCGCGAGTTCGTCCTCGCCGCCCGCTCGATCGGCACGCCGAACTTCCGCATGATCATGCGCCACATCCTGCCCAACGTGCTGTCGCCGGTGATGGTGGCGGCGACGCTGGGGATCGCGCAGGCGATCATCACGGAATCGGTGCTCTCGTTCCTCGGCCTCGGCTTCCCGCCGGACTTCCCGACTTGGGGGCGCCTGCTTTACGACGGGATCGAGTACATGCAGCAGACCCCGGGGCTGGTGATCTGGCCGGGCCTGGCGATCTCGCTCACCGTGCTGTCGGTCAACTACATCGGCGACGGACTGCGCGACGCGCTCGACCCGCGGATCCGGGGGCGCTGAGGCCACTTTCGGCCCCTGCCCGTCCCGAAAGACAACACCGTCGCGAGGGAAACCCCGCGGCGGTTTTTGATTGCGGCCCGGGCGGATCTCCGCCCTTGCGGCGACGTGGTGCGGGCTGCGTGCCCGCGCATCGTCCGCTCAGCCAATCATCCGCACCGTCTCGACCGTGGCGAAGAGGGTGACGAACATCAAGAGCGGGATCAGCCCAAGGCCATAGGCGGTGCGGCGGTTGCGCGGGGCGACGGCCAGCCGCAATTCCTCCGCCGTCTGCGGCATCAGCGCCATCATCTCCGCGTTGGACAGGCCGCCGCGCTGTGCCCGGGCCCAGCGGCGCTCCTCCGCGGCATTCCACTGGTGCACGACGATCAGGATAGCGGCGAGCAGCAGGAAACACGAGGGCGTCCAGATGACGTAGCCCCCCGCTGCCTCGTCGCCCAGCCCCCGACCGAAGCGGTAGAGCAGCATCGGTTTCATCGTCAGCGCCGCACCGATCAGAAGCTGCGCAAGCGCCGCTGCGATCAGCATCGCCTGCCGGCGCGCATGCGGCGGGCCATGCGGCGCATCCTGCGGGTGGAACAGCGTGGCGAAGAACAGAAGGCCAGAGGCCAGCCAGGTGGCCTGCATCAACGTTCCCCCGACCGCCTGCCCCGCCACGGCCTGCCCCGACACGGCCTGCATCGCCGGCAGACACCAGACCCCCAGTCCCAGGATCAGCCCCAGTGTCGCCGGGACTGGCCGCGCCGCCGCCCGCAGACCCCGCCGGATGCGCCCACGGTGCGGCAGACGTCGCGCCAATGCCCGCCGTCCCCACCGTGGCAGCCCCGCGATCAACGCTGATTGCGGCGTGCCCAGAAAGAACAGAAGCGGGCCGAGAAGGCGCAGCGCAAACCCCTGCCAGGCCTGCCCCTCGAAACTGTCGCCGGCCCAGGACGCCAGCGGCGATTGCAGCGCCGCCCACAGCGTCAGGAGCCCCGCGTAAACCGCCGCCTGCCGTCCCCAGGCAACGGGCCGTCCGCGCCGCTCAAGCCGCTCTACCCCTTGCATGTAGGTCCAGGCCACCAGCGCCAGCGCACCCACGATCACCGGGTTGAAGCCCCAGAAACCCGCGGGAATACCGTCCGGCACCCCGCCCGGGGCCGCAACCGTAGCCGCAGCAACGGCCACCCGTGGCGCCAGCACCGCGCCGAGGATCAGGAGGATGCGCATCGGATCCCCTCCCCGGATCGTCAGGCCATGGCGAAGGATAGCCTGTCGCCCCCCTCCGCTCAACGCCCCGTAGCGCGCGTTTCGACGCCCCTCCTCCTCCCTGAA